>JAXMHM010000047.1:0-57684 GCA_046346755.1 Opitutaceae bacterium
TCTCTCCCGCCGGACCTTCGCGATCGACCTTAGTGCCTTCGCGTCTCCGCGCTTCACCTCATCTTTCAACCGGGCCTTGAACACGGAATACGAAGTGCCGTAGTCCTTTGGAATAACGACACCATGTCCCTCCTCCACCCCATTGAACTCCTGTGGCCCGCCGTGGCGTATCTACCGAGCTATGTCGCGGCCCTGGAGCGGGGCTGGTCACCGGACAACATTCGGGGCGAAGCAGCCTCCCGGGAGCAGTTGGAGGCGATTGCGAAGGACCCGAACGGTTTTGTCGCCGGCATGGTGGACCGAGAAGCAAAGCAACCGCCGATCCGACGTCCGGATGGCACTACGTTTCCGCGCCTGCCCGGTTTTGTTCGCTGGATGTGGGACGGCGAATTCTGCGGTTCGATTGGGTTCCGTTGGCAACCGGGGACGAGTGAGCTGCCGTCCTACGTGCTCGGGCACATCGGCTACGCGGTGGTCCCATGGAAACGCAACCGTGGCTATGCCACCCAGGCCCTTCGGGCAACGCTTCCGCTGGCCAAGGCGGAAGGGCTTGCGTGGGTCGACCTCACGACCGACACGACCAATGCGGCCTCGATCCGGGTGATTGAGGCCAACGGCGGCATGTTGGTGGAGCACTTCGTGAAGCCCGCCGCCTACGGCGGCCAGGAATCGCTGCGCTTCCGCATCGCCCTCTGAGTCTCGTCGGTCGGCAAAGCGTCGATGACTGAACCAGAAAGTCAGTCCGAACCCTTCGCGATCGATCTCTGCGTCATCGCATCTTCGCGCTTCACCCATCTTCGAGCACGATACGGGTTCCCCGTTCCGCAACGTCCGGCGATGGAGTTTCAGACGGGGGGGCGAAAAGGGGCGACCCCACTGGGCGATGCGCACGCATCGACGCGGGCTCGGCGAGCCCACCTCCACCGGGAAAGACTCAGGTGGTTGGTTTGTAGCTCTGCCGCTTTACGGCTTCGCGTGAGCTCCGGTCTGGACTCAGAACGTGCCTTTGAGGCCGACCGTGAGAGTCGATCCGAGCTCCTGGTAGCGCGTGATCCGCGCGAACTCCGGCGTGGTGGGAGCGTATCGTAATCCCGATACATTCAACTCGCCGATGTTGGCCAGTGAGCCATAGATCGAAACGCCTTTGTAGAGGCTGTACTCCGCGCCCAGGGTGAGCCGTCGGCGGGCGCTGTCGTAGTCGTAGGTGTCCGCCGGGATGCCGTTGGCCACGCTCGCGGCGACCAGGTCCCGGCGGATTTCGCCCTGATAGCTGGCCGTGAAGTTGATCGAGAACCTCGGACGCTTGAGGCTCACGCCCCAGGCGTAGTTCAAGGGTGTGAATGAGCCGAAGTCCGACTCCCGGTCGCCGCTCAGGCTGAGTTTGGTCACATTGACGAACACCTGCAGGCTCTTCGCCCAGTTCGTCGGGAGGAAGAGGAGACGCTGACGGTACATGAACTCGATCCCCTGAATCCGGGCATTGCCACCATTCGTCCGGGTCGAAATCTGATCGCCCGCCTGCAGTTCAGCCTGAGGAATGCCGTACAAATCGGCCAGTTCCGGGGTGGCCGGGGTGGTGACGACGTTGAAGAAGTTCTCAATGTCCTTCTGGAAAACCCCGATCGTGCCGAAGCCGCCCTTGATCTGATAGGACTCCAGCGAGAGATCGTAGTTGTCGGCCGTCCAGGGCAGCAGTCCGGTGTTCACCACCGAAAACGTCCGGGGCGCGGTCGCGTCGGCGTTGGGCACCGTCACCCCCGGGATGACAAAGCTGAGATTCGGCCGGCCAATGGTCTTGGCGTAGCCCGCCCGCAGCAGCAGCGAGTCGGTGAAGGTGTAGGTGCCGTTCAGGCTCGGGTAGATCCCGTCGTAGCTTCG
Source organism: Opitutaceae bacterium (assembly GCA_046346755.1). Lineage (GTDB taxonomy): Bacteria > Verrucomicrobiota > Verrucomicrobiia > Opitutales > Opitutaceae > UBA6669. The sequence continues at coordinate 1,879 of JAXMHM010000047.1, forward strand.
CTTCTTGTAGGCTCCGCGCTCCTTGTACTGCTGCTGGGCCTGAACCAGCGGGTCGGTCGAGATGAAGACGGGCTGGCCGTTGTTGCGCACAATCTTCCCGGCCGCATCCCGCATATAACGCGCATTCGGATCGTTCAAGACACCGTAGCCCTCGGTCATGGTGTTCTCGTGACGCGCACCCAGGACCAGCCAGAGCCGGTTCGACATCAGCTTGAAATCAGCCCGGAGGTACGTGGCGGTGATCTCTTCATTCATCTTGCGCGAGTTGTTGGCCCGGTTCGTGTGCGAGGTGGCCGCGTTCTCCACGAACCAGTCCGGATGCTGACGATAGAGATCGTAGAGCTTGCCCACATTGATCCAGTTGGCCCGGACGCCATTGACCGTCTCATTCGTGGCGTTGTACGCCGTATCAAAGATGTCGTACTTTCCCGCCAAGCGGTCCGCTGCGGCGGTGCTGCCATTGGGATTGAAGGAATAGGTCACCGCCTCCGCCACGCGATCGCGCTCCTGCTTGTTGAAGACGGTTCCAACCTTGAGCGTGACGTGCTTGAAGCTCCGCGTCAGGTCGATGCGCGCCTCGCTGGCATCCGTCTTCGAGGTGCTTTGGCTGGACGCTGCCGAAGCGAGGGTGTAGTTGGCGCCATCATAGATGTTAACCTGCTGCCCCGTCCGCGTGGTCGCCAGGAACCGGGTGGGGATCTTGGATCCGTCCACCCCGATTCCCTCTCCCCGGATGATCAGGTTCGGAATGGTGGCCGAGATGGTGTTGAAGTGGCCGTTGCTCATGTCCGAGGTCGTCAGGCTCACATCCGACACGGTGCCGCGGATACTCAATTCCCAGCCGCCACTTTCAAAGGTGTACCCCAGGCTTACCATCCGGTTGACGTTTTCGGTCTTGGCGTTTCCGCCACTTCCCATGGTCGCGGTCCCTACGCCGGTCGCCGCCCCTTGCGTGAAGGAAGAGTCGCCGGTCGCACCGGTGCCGAAATTGACCGAGAGGCTGTCGCGCGGGACCATGACCCACCGACCCTTGTGGCTGAAGTTGGCCGACAGCGTGTGCTTGTCGTTCAGGCGCCAGTCGACTCCGGCCTGACCGGTATCCGTCTTCACAATCGACGTGATGTGTTGGTAGGCGCTCGCCCGTTGGAAGCCGTTCACGATATTCCAAGTCGGCGTCTCGTCCCGGCCCGTGCGGGGCCCTTTGCGAAACGTCTGGCCAAGGCTCGCCGAGAAACCCAGATCGTCACCGACCGGGAGCAGGTAGTTCACACTCCAGGAGGGTTCATTGTACTTGGGCGAAACACCCGGCAGCGGACCGCGCGGTCCACCGCTGAGGGTGATGCCTGAGTTGGTGTTGATCAGTTCATACAACTCGAAGCTGCCGACTGGTGACTTTCGTCCAAAGGCCTTGCGGCGCTTCAGATTCACCGTGCCGCCCAGCCCGGCGGCTGACATGTCCGGAGTCGGAACCTTCGTCACCTCCACGCGGGAAACATTGCCGAGGGAAACGAGGTGGGGTGGCACGACCCGGTCGGTCTCCGCGCTGGTCACCATGTTGCCGTCAATCATCACCTGGGTGGTGTTGCCGGGCAGACCGCGCACGGAAATCTCGTTGGCGGTGAGTCCGGCGGAACCCACAGTCAGCCCCGGGAGGAACCGGAGAAAATCGCCGACATTCTCCTGCCCGAGATCCCCGTACTCGTCGAGGGCGACCACGCTCTTGATGTTGGCGGACGCGCGCTGCTCGTTCATGGAGAGGGCCTGCGCCGTCTGTTCCCGGGTCGCCACGATGGCCAGGGCCTGCATCACCACCACCTTCTCGCCGGGGGCGGTGCCGCTCAACGTGAGGTCAACCTCCCTCTGAACCACGCCACCCGACGGCACGTCGACGGTTACGCTCGTTCGGTCGTAGCCGACATAGGAAACCGTGATCGTCGCAGGGCCGGACATCACCTCGCGGAGGCGGAACCGTCCATAGTCGTCGGACGCCGTCTCCAGCGCGGTTCCATCAACGACGATTCGGGCATTGCTGAGCGCCGCGCCGGTGGCCCCATTGAGGACGCGACCTTCAATGGTTCCGGTTGCAACCGGAGCGATTTGCTGGCCCTGACCGAGGACCTCGAGTGCCAGTGTCAGGAAGGCAAGACTACACCAAGCCCGGGCCAGGCTAGTGAACCGAGGCGCGTGGCGCAGGTACGGACGTTTCGTTTGGATCATGGGGTCTAGGGTGTCAGGAGACGGCGGCAGCTGCGCCGTCAGGAGACGTCTTCAAGGGGGGGCCAGCTGCGTCCTGTCGTGAGTGATTGGTGACACCGGCCGGGGATTCAAATCGATTGGTCAGGTCTCCAGCGGAAACCACCATGGGGGTTCATGCTCCGGCGGCGGCTTCGGCCGTGCAGCTCTCGTGGCCCGTCGTGCAAGGGCGCATCCGTTCAACCTAAGTGGAACAACGGTGGACCGCACCCGATCGTGTGGTCTCCGAGCGAGGGCGTTCCCGTCAGGTCCCGCCTCCGTGGTCCGTTTTCTTCACACGACGCGCATCTCCGCGGGGTCGGCGACCCCACCTCCACCAAACCCCGACCTTGGATCGAGCTTAAGTGGACGCGCAGGCGCAGTCGCGGGATTGACGACGGGGGTCGGTCCACGCACCGCCGCACTCGCACGTTTTGAAGTACGCGACGCGCAATCGGCGTGACGGGGAGACGCCCTCCACCGGAAGCGCACCGGGGTTTCCACGGCTGGGTCGGTGACTTCTACGACTGAACCGTAGGTCGACACCGAACCGGGGCCGCGGGAGGAATGTGCGCGAAGAAGGTGCAGGCACCGAGCAGTGCATCACTCGGATGCCACCGACCGGACCTTGCCGTCGGACAGCCAATCGAGCGTGAACCGCGCGAGCCAGACCTGCTTGAGGTTCGCGTCGGTAAAAATCATCACGAGGGTGTTGTCGGGTAGACGGTCCATGTTGCTGTAGCCGAACGTGCCGGGACGCACCACCTTGCGCGCCACCCACGAGCGGTGATCGTCGAGGCTGAGCATGACCGTTCCCTCGGAACGCGCGGTCACCCGCACGGGTTTTCCCGGTTCAGGGAGGCCGGCCGGGAAACTGAACAGCAAGGCGGAACGGCGTGGATCCTTCATATCGCCCAGCGGCACCCGCAAGAGTCCCGAGTGAGTTTCCGGATACTGCGGGATTCCGGACGTATCGAGCACCGGTCGGGTCCAGGTGGTTCCGCCGTCGCTGCTGTAGGAGAGCGTGCGGCCCGCGACCGAGAATCCCTTGGACTCCGGCGGTGCGCCGCGCGCATTCAAAAGCAAACGGCCGTCATCCAGTTCGACCACGCTCACCTCGCTCGAGCCAAACTCACCCAAGGGCACGAAGCCCCCCACCCGCCAGGTCCTCCCCCCATCGTCGCTCACCAACGCGCCATTGCCATACGCGCGTTTGGCCCGGGGTTGCGACACCCGATCCTTCATGAGAAACAGGGGCACGACCAGCCGGTGGGGGGCGACCGGGTGGGTGGCGGAAAGCTGAATCGGACGGCCCGGGCCAAAGAAGAACAGCTTCCGGCCAAACAATTCCGTCGTGTCACCGGCAAACGCCGCGGGAGCACGGCCCGCCTGCAAGTCCTCCTTGAGTCTTGCCTCGGCGGCCACGAGCAGGGAGGTGATGTCGACCGGATCCGACCAGGTCACGCCATCGTCATCGCTCGTGCGGTAGAAGTTTTGGGTCGTGAGGTCGTGCGCCCCCTCATCGCGCAACGGACAGAAGAAGAAGATTCGTCCCGAGACCTTGTCCTGAACCAACACCGGCAGCACGTGGTTTTCATCGCCCTTCCCCCGGGCGACGAACTGGCTTTTCGACCAGGTCGCGCCGCGGTCGGTGCTTCTCCTCAGCACCACATCGGCTTTAACGCCATCCCCCCACCGGTACCGGGCCTCGACCAGGGCCAGCAAGGTGCCCTGCCGGGTGCAGAGAATCTGCGGCAGATGATAACCCATCACCCCGTCTTCCTTGGGGTCGTCGTAGATGGAAAAAAACTCCGGCCCGGCCGGTTGCGCACTCGCGGACAGAACGGAGAAGGCGAAAAGGAGAAGTCCCCCGAAGAGGGAGCGAAGGCGGTGCAGGGTTCGCGATGAGATCATGGATGTGTGGGGGGCCGACCGTGGCCGGTTCAGCCCGCTGGCCGACGAGACCGATCCGTCAGGGCCGAAAAGCGCTGGGGATGCGCGGACGGGCCGAGGGGATCGTGCCATCGGGCAACGGCGTTGCGGTTCGACTCCACGGACCTGACCGTGAATCGCAAGAACCCCGGACTGGTTACCGGGGGAGTCCTCCGCGCACCGGCCGTCACGCGCCTTAGCCAGGAGACCTCGATTGGGCGGGCGGCAAACGAAACCCCGAAACCAGCAGTCGCGCAGGCGCTTCAACTTGAGCTTGATCCAAGGTCGCCGTTCGGTGGAGGTGGAGTCGCCGACCCCGCGCGGATTGGCGTCGCGTGAGGAAATCGGGCTACGGAGGGGGGACATCGGGGTCCCGTCGCGGCCTCAGCGAGGCCACCTCCACAGGCAACGATGGAGGTTTGACTGCGGGGTTTGGCTGGGTTCAGGCCTCGCTTGGGTCAACTGTGGATCATTCCCGGGGGATTCGGTGTCATGGGTCGGTCACCGCTGCGCTTCCCGACCCACGATCCTGACCCGCGGCATCCGACGTCTCCACCGCAAGCAATCGCATGCTTCTTCTCTTCTCCAACAAAGCAATCAGGCTGCGCGTTTGCGTTGTTCTGGCCTTCTTCAGCACTCCCCTGACCCTGGCATTGGCGTCGGCTCCAACTACCCTCGACAATCCGGAAGAGACTGAGGACGTGACGGTGCTGCCTCCGTTCCACGTGAAGGGAGTGCAGATGGAGGACTTTGGGTTTCGCTTCAATGTCACCATCATCCTCTTTCGCCCCGACCTGTCGTCCTTGGTTATCACCGAAGTACTCCCGAATACGGCCGCGGCCAAGGCTGGGCTGAGGCCGGGCGAGGTGGTGTCCAAGATTGACGGAAAATCGGTGTCCCTGTGGGCGATGGCCCTCAAACCCGCCAAGCTCCAGGAACGAAAATGGGCCGAGCTCGAGGCAGGCAAGAAGAGCGTGACCCTATGCTTGGAGGTGCGCCCCTGGAATGCAAAGGAAGTGCGCACGGTGAATCTGGTCCTACCCTCGCCCGCGCCCCATTGGGGAAGTGAAAAATGGGTCGCTCCGGAAGGTCGGGCGGCGTCCGTGGTCAAGGAATCCGGCCCCTTGGCGGCACTGAGCCGGGAAGTCTTGGACAACGGCAGTTGGTCTGGGTGGCAGGATCATCTCGGCTACGGGTGGCGATTCGTGCAGGCGTCGGGTTCACGTCGCATCTGGGTGACGCAGGGTCGGGGCAAAACCGAGATCACGCTGGAGCGCCGTTCCTCGTCGCCCGACCTGGAGTCCAGTCGCTTCCTCACCTCACCCTCCGGCATGATGGAGGAGGGCCACTGCGTGGCTCCCCGGATCAAGGGGAAGCGACGGAAATTTTCCGCCGACGAGGTGCGCGCCCAGTTTGAAGCCGAGATCGACTTCTGGCTGAACAAGGTCGGCCGGGTCACCGGGCGCTGGCCCTTCGAGCTTTTGCCTGGCCAGGCGGAAGCGAACTTCACTTCTGGCCCGCCGGGCGACGAACCCGCGCGCGCCCCAGCGTTTCTGAAACTGCCCACGGCCTCGGCGGCTCAACGGGAGCTTTTCCAGGATGCGATGGGAAAGATCGGATTGGATGCCGATGAGTGGGCCTTCACCGAGACTTCGCGGTCCTTTGACGATGCGCTGGTGACGACCGTGCGCTACGATCCATCCAAACCACTCGAGGAGCGGTGCACGTTGCTCAAGGTGGATGGCAAGGCCCCCAAGGCGGCGTTCCTCAACCAGTGGCGCCTGGCGCCGCGCCTGCCGGCCCCGGGTCTGGGCGACCTGCCGCCGCTGTCGAGCGTGGTCGACGTCAACGATCTGCGTATCCATTCGGTTGAAACCACGTCGGTCGTGTTTGAGCTACCGGTGAAGTCACTGGGCGCGGAGTTTCCCGCCGAGAAGTTTGTGGCGAGATTCCGCGTGAACAAGGCCCTGCGTGGCTTTGAGGATTTTTCGGTCAAACTCCGCGAACCCATGCGTATCGCCGGCATCGCATCCATGACGGACGCCGGACTAGAGGCTCGCTTTCAAACCCCTGACCCCACGCTCGCGCCCCAACCGGTGTACCTGAAAATGGGCGGCGGCGCGCGTGTTTTGCTGGTCAAGGTCTCGCGATCCGTCGAGGTCACGCGCACGGATTTCAAACGAGTCGTTCCCCTGGAGAGAAATTGACGCCGCGGGTCTGTCCTCCGTCGACCGGAACCGAAGGTTCTCCCGCTTGACCGGGTGCTTCCTCGAAACGCGCGGCAGCAGAACAAAGGTTGCCTGCGGAGAGTTGGATCGCTTTAACTGCCAGCCGGGTTCCGGCCTTGTTCGCGATGGGCATGATCTTAAAATTTCGGATCGGGTGGGTGTTCCTACTCCTGCTGTCCTTGGCGCAGCAACTGCCGGGGCAACCGAGCGGCTACCGGGGGTTCACAGTCGATGAGTCGGCGGTGCGGGGACTTCCGAATGTGGAGGAGATTCGCACCGCGCTGCGCGAGCAGATCGAGATGGTGTGCGCGGTTGGACTGCCGCCCGAAATCATGACGTTCTTCCAGAAGGTGCCCCTGGTGTTTGTGCCTGCGGAGTCGGTCGCGAAGGCTTCGCCTGGGCTCTACCTGCGTGCCACGCGCAACGTTAAATTGACGTCCCGGATCCTGGTCATCGGTCGGCGCCCGGTGCTGCTGCATGAGCTCCTGCACGCCTATCACGACCAGCGGCTGCCCAAGGGCACCGCCAATCCGGAGATCCTCGCCTTCTACGAAGCGGCCAAGTCACTCAACGCGTATGGAACCTCCTCGCACATGATGAAGAATGTATCCGAGTTCTTCGCATGCTCCGGCACGACCTACCTGTTCGGCGTCACCGCGCAGGAGCCGTTCAAGCGGACCGCGCTGCAGGAGCATCAACCCGCCCTCGTGGCGCATCTGCAGAGCCTGTTCGGACCCTCCACCGGGACCTACCAAGGCGTGCTCACCCGTTGAAACCATGAAACCGCCCGTCACCGACGACCCCAGGATCTGGTTCCCGGCCAAACGCTACGGCTACGGCTGGGGTTTGCCCTGTCGATGGCAGGGCTGGGTGGTGATGGGAGGGTACGTGGCCCTGCTCGCGCTCGGCGCGATTGTCCTGATTGGGCCGGTCCATCCCCTCGCCTTCGTCGGATTCGCCTTTGTGCTGTCCGGTGGACTGTACGTGATCTGCCTGAAGCGAGGTGAACCACCCCGATGGCGGTGGGGTGACGAGGAAGAGCCGTGAACAGCACGGCCGCGCGGCCGCACCGGCTGTGCCGCGCGCGTGGTCACCGTTTTACCGAGGGGCCCGCGATGCAGCTTTCAGCCGGCTGACCGGGCTCGCTCCCTCCGCGCGAGCAGCGCCTCGAAGCGACGCCGGTGCAAGGCGCCGTCGAGCACATCGTAGTGTTGCGGCACAATGTACCGCGCCCCGATCGCCCGGGCCTTTTGCAGGCTCGCTGGAATCAACTCGGGGGCGCTGTTCAGAATCGGCGGCGGCAGGTGTACGTTGAAAAAGTAGCTCGCGAACAAATCACCGCTGAAAAGCACCCCGTGGCGGGCACTGTAGAAGCCGCAATGCCCAAGCGTATGTCCGGGCAGGTGGACCACCCGCAGCCCACCCCACCACGGCAGTTCATCCCCATCCGCAAGCGGGACATCAATCTTCGCCGCCGCCCCCACGCCCAGCAAGGTGCGCCCCGCGCGCTCCAGCCGGCCGCACCAGCGATTGACGCCAGCATAGGGATACGTGCCATCGATGTGCGCCTGCTCCGCGGGGTGGGCGTAAATCGGCGCCCGGCTCCATCCCTTCGCCCAAGCGAGATTTCCCGCGTGGTCGAGATGTCCATGGGTCAGCAGAATCGCCCTCACCTGGCCCGGCTCCAGACCGAGCTTTCGCACCGCCCTCCGGATGAACCAAGGCTCGCCCACGAAGCCGGTGTCGAGCAACACGGCGCCGCGTCGATCCGGCTCGATCAGGAGGTGGCACACCCCCATCACTCCGCGAATGGTCTGCACCCGCGCTTCCCACGGATCCGCATCATCGCCCTCCATGGGACCACGCCAGCGGATCAGCGCGCGGCCGTCACGCTGATTCGGTCCTGCAATTCGCGGCGGGCCGGGGGCGCAAGGCCTCCCGGAGCACCGCTTTCGCCGCTCGTTTCGAGTTAGATTGACCAGGCCCCCCCGATGCGCGCTCCCTGTCCTCCTTCCTCATGCAACTCATCGATACCGATCCCGCCTTTCCCATCAGTTCTGCCGTCATCACCCAGGGCCGCGTGCTCGAGGCCGTGGTGGTGGGCATCCGTCCGGACGAATCCAAGCCGGTCGAAGGTGGGGCCGCCGCGGAGATGACCGAGATTTTGCGCCAGCTTGACGAGCTTCTCGGGTCGCAGGGGCTGTCCCGCGTGAACATCGCCTCGGTCCGACTCTACCTGCAGCACGTCAATCGCGACATTCCCGAGGTGAACCGCGTCTACCGCGACTACTTCGGCAGTCACGCTCCCTGCCGCCGGGCCTACGGCGTCGACCTGCAGGCGGGACTTCTCGTCGAGGCGGCGTTCGTCGCGGAGTTCCCCTGAACGCGCCTCCCCCGGTCTCGTCCGTCAATGAAACGCACGCACCTCAACGGGTGTGCGGCAGGCGACGGTGGCCTTGCGACCCCATTCCAGAGCCTCGTCGAGGCTGGCGGCTTCCAGCACCCACAGGCCGCCAATGTGTTCCTTCGTCTCCAGGTAAGGGCCGTCGGTGACGAGCACCTTGCCCCCGGGCTGAGACCGCAGCGCCTTCGCCCGGCTGGCCGCGTGCAGGCCTCCCACGAACACCCGGATCCCGGCCGCGACCATCTCCTGGTTGAGTGCGTCGATGTCACGATCCATCGCTTCGTCCTCCAGCGAGGGGTCGTAGTTGTCGGGATGGTAGATGGTCACCAGGTACTTCGTCATAAGGCCTCCAGTCAGGTTGATTAGGCAGAAAGATTGTCCTGCCTTTATTCCTCAACGAACGGCAAGCCCCCTTTTCGACAGCCGTTCGAGAAACGCCCGGTAAATGCCCAAAACCGCGATTGAGTGCCCGGGCCGCGGGACTCTTAGCAATCCCGCGGCAAATGGGCGACTTAACCGCCGAACGCGATGCGGCCTTTCCACTTCAGGGATTCGAGGTAGACAAGGAGGACGCGGATGAAGTTGGCGATTCCGACCAGCTCCAGAGTCTCTTCGATCGTCACATAGATCACGAACCCCGGGGTGAAGACTCCGTGCTTTTCGGCATACTTCGCCTCCAGCATCTCCACTCCGACAGCGCCACCGACGAAGAGCAGGGCCGAGACGATGAATCCGTTGCGGATCGGGGACGGGAGATGAAACACGAAACGCACAAACATCGCCCCAATCACGGCCACACCGACCAGCGCCGGAAGCACCCAGCCGAAATAAAACACACCGGTGTGCGCGATCGAAACCCGGTCACCCAGGGCCAGTTTCTCGTGCATAGCGCAATTCTCGTCAATCGCGAGAGCGACAAAGCCCAGCGCCAGTGCCGCCCAGTGCAGGGCGTAGGGATCCCGGTGATCGCGTTTGGCGCGCGCAATCCAGGCGATCAAACCGGCGGCCGCGAGAAGCTGGAGGGACGAGAAGGAGGCGGGAATCGTCTGCTCACCATCGAGGTAAAAAAGCCGAACCAGGCCAAAGAGGCGTCCGTGACCGAAAGCGTAGTTCGATACCTGCCCCGCTGTACTCGCGAGCACCAGGCAGCCGATAACGGCGAGGAGCGACCGGAAGACGCGACCGGAATCAAGAACCAGGGAGAAGTTCGATTCTCGGTTTGTTTCTGTATCCGAATTCATAAGGTCACAGAGGTCATGCAATCGCTGGAATCGACTTCGCACCGATCGCTGCGACCCGGGAGGAGCAGCTTCCAGCGCCGCCCCGGTGTCAAGCGGATAGGTCCTTCCGGCCTGGCTCAACCCGGCGCTGCGGATCGTCCAAGCGGTCTGGACCGTATCCGCGACTCCCATGAGTCCCTCCCCCCACCCCGCTCTAGTCCCAACCCAGGACAACGCTCTCCTCTGAAAACGCGGCCGTGCGCACCGCCCGAAGATTCCCGGGAATCCTTCGCAGAAAACACACATAGCGCCGGGTAAGGCTCGCCTGGGCATCCACAAAGAGCAGGTGGTGTCGGCCGTGGAACAAGCGGGTGGCACGGGTCTCCGCATCGAAGCGTCCGCTCAGCCCGGTGGTGCCGAACTCCATGCCCCGGGCCCAGAGGCGTCCGTCCTTGACCCCGTTCCAGACGTGCAGCCACGGGTACTCGGCCGTTTTCCAAAGGTAACCGATCAGGAGTCCGCGCGCCGGTGTGGCGGCCGTCGCCCATCCCCACGCACCGTCGACCACGTGCGTGGTCACGAAGTCGACGCTGGCCAGCGGGCGCCGCAGATCCACGGTCCGGCCGGAGGTGTCAATCCGTGCCGTGGGCCAGCAACACTCCGCGTCGGGCGCGGCCGCCGCCAGCAGGGCCTGGCTGAACCCGGCGGTGGCATTGGTATCCATCACGGTGGACTCGTCCAAAAACTCGCCTCCGAGCGTTCCGTGCTGGACCCAAGCGGTGAATCGTCCGGTCGGCAGGAGATTGGTCAGGGTTTCCTCCACGACCACGTGGGACGCGGTGCCCCGCGGTAGAGTCACCACCCGTCGGATGCGCCAGCGTTCCAGGGGAGCCTCGACTTCCATCTCCAGCACCTCCGGCCGGGACTGAGCGGCGACGGTCCACTCGCGGTTGGCAGGCTCGCCATTGTCCGGGATGCCCGCCTGGCGCTCACCTTCGGTCGGCGGACCCCAGCGTCCCACACAGAGGAAATGCCCCTGATAAGCGGCACCCGCCTGGTTATTCGCCGGCATTTCCTCTTTGGTCATGCGCCAGTCGAAGGGATTCAGCCGCTGGTCGCGGAAGGTGAACGAAACCAGGGCTCCGCCGCGGCGGTCGATCGAGAGCGCGACGGCTTCATTTTGAACCGAAACCCAGGAGTCAGGCAAGGCGTTGGACATGGGAGGAAACGCGCCGGACCAGTTGAGTCTTCCCAGCCGGCACGGGCGGCACCGAGCACAGCGGCGGCCGGATCGCTGGCAATTGCATTCCGCGCCGGCTCCCCCGCCCGTTCAGCGGGTCCAGACGGCCACCCCGCCCGGCGCGAGGGTGGCTCCTCCGACCAGCACCGTGGCGCTCTCGGGCACCGGCAGCTCGACGGGCCGCGATGTGTAGTTCACACCGACAAAGAACCCGTCCCGCCACTCGACAAAAACGTAGTCCGGAAGATCGAAAATCTCGGCTCCGGCGCGTTCATAGACCCAGCGCAGGACGCGTTTCTCCAATTCGCCACCGCTGGTCCACACGCCGAGGTAGGTCACTGAGCCCCGCCCCAGCCGTCGCGTCACCACGGCCGGAGTGCCCGCGTAAAACTGGTCCTCGTACACGGCCAGGACCTCCGTGCCCGCCGCGGGGGTAAGGAGTTCGGCCCAGACATTCCAGGAGTAGACCTTGTCCGCCGCCCGCACTTTGCCCTGAACGTGCGGAGGCAGATGGTCATTGTCCTCGATCGAGGCCCCGATGAGGTCCCAGATGGGCTGCTGGAGACGCGTCTCGTGAAAGTGACCGCAGTTGTCCTTCTGTCCAGTGCGGCAAGTGAGCACGAGGTGCCCGCCTTCCATCGCGTAGGCCCGCCACTTGGCCACAAGGGCGTCGTCCACCATGCTGTGCGCGGGGGCGATGAGGAAGGGACAGCACCGGGGATCGAACGGCTCCTCTTCCGTTACAAACTGCACCCGCGCCCCCAGGCACTTTACGCCGGCATAGTAGGAATAGGCATGCTGCCAGAAATCCCATGACTTGGTGTGGGGACTGGCCTGCTGCTCCCACAGGTTGTCCTGCTTCCAGAGAAACCCCGTGCGACGAGACGCGACGTCGCGCGGGAGCGTGGCGTCCAGGCGTCGGTGCGCGCGGAGCGCCTTCAGTTCCGCGATGGTCTGGACGTACTCACGACCACCCCGGGCCACGGTCACGCCGTCGGTCTCGAGGATGCCCTTGTGCGTTTGCTCACTGCCAAACCGTGGTTGCCGGAAGCGGTAGGTGCAGGTGAAGAGTTCACCCAGTCCAAAACTGTGCCAGATCCACATGCGCACCGCGCCCGGCAGCGGTTGGGCGTTGTAGGAGCCCCAGTTGATCTGTCCCGGCTGCAATTCCATGATGCCGGTTTCGCCTTCGACGGAACGCGCGAATTCGCAGGAAAAGGCCAGTTCCAGGCCGCTGCCCAGCCGAAAACCCAGATCGCCCTCCGGGTAATTCAGGAAGGTGCTGAGCAGATACATGGTGTGCGAAGCAAAGTCGAGGTCACCGCGGTTGCGGAACACATCGACGGCCGGCATCAACTTGTAGTAGGCAAAGTTGGTCGTGATCCACTGGCGGCTCGAGACTCCCTGACGCAGGAGCCGAGCCTGAAAACGAACCGTCTCGGCCAGGGCGTCGGCGGTGTACCGGCGGAAGTCGAGCAGCGCGTGCGGATTGCCCGGCGTTTCCCGTTCGTTGGGAATCCGGATCTGGGCAAAGTCCGTGTAGGTGCTGCTCCAGAACGCATTTCCCCAGGAGCGATTGAGTGCGGCCAGATCGTCCCGGTAGGTGCGCCGCACCCACGCGCGGAAGTCCTCTTGGGCGAATTCGGAGTAGTCGTACATCGTCGCCAGGTGCGGCTCGTTGTCGATCTGCCAGCCCCAGATCCGCGGATCCTGACCATAGCGGGCCGCCATCTCCCCCACGATGCGGCCGATGTACTGGCGGTAGATCGGATTGGCCTGATTGGCGTGGAGGCGGTTGCCCCCAGGGGCGGAACGCACGCCCTGGTCGTTGACCGTGAGGATCTCGGGGTGTTTCGCCGTCAACCAGGCCGGGGGGCAGGGTGACGGCGTGCACAGGATCACCTTCAGGCCCCGCGTTGCGGCCTCCGCCACGCAGGTGTCGAGCCACTCAAAGTCAAATCGTCCCTCCTCCGGCTCCAGATTTGCCCAGGCAAACTCCGCCATGTGGGTGAAGGCAAAGCCGAGCTCCGCCATGCGCCGCAGGTCGCGGCTCCACTGTTCGCGGGGCCAGTGTTCGGGGTAGTAGTACGCGCCGACCGGCATCAACTCGTCGGTCGAGCGGACCAAGCTCACGGAACGGACAGAGGCGGGCAAGAGGGAGGACATGCTGGGCCGCCAGTGAAGCCGACGGGCCGGTCCTTTGGCAACTGCAAGCGAGAGCCCCCCCGCAGCCCAGCGCAGGTGCCTCACCGAGGCTGCGGTGTCCCTCGGGGTCGCCGACCCAGCGGGGATGGGTGCCGTGCGAAGAACTTGGACGACGCAAGCGGGACCGAATGGTCCCGTCGCGGCCTCATCGAGGCCACCTCCACCGGAAATGAAATCCTGTTTCAGCACACCGTCCGCAATCCAAGGTCGGTGTCCGGTGGAGGTGGGGTCGCCGACCCCCGCGGAGATTGAGGTCGCGACCGTCGAACGACCCACTGAGGCGGGACCCCCTACGGCCCGAACGGAGACATCTCCATCGTCCGATCGTTAAGTGACGCGCAGCGACTGCGCGTCTCTTGGGCCCATTGACAGATCCTGCCTCAGAACTGCACCGTCACCGTAAACGTGACATTGCGGGGTGTGATGTACGAAAAGAGATTCGGAGTCGCGACGCGGGCGGGATTGGTGACGTCGCCCCCGGGCGGACGCAGGACCGTGTTGTAGTAGAGCGGCACGTCCTCATCCAGAGCATTGTCGATCCTCAGATCGAACCGCACGGGATAGTCGAACAGGCGGCGCGAATAGCCCAGCATGAGCGTCGTCGTGTAGTAGCTCGGATTGTAGACGGGCGTGTAGGCGTCGACATTCGGATCGTCAATCGCCGTCGCCGGATTCGCTGGGTTCTGAATTGTATCCGATCCACGGAACCCGATGACTTCGCGCCCCCGATAGTTCAGTCCCGCCCCCACCCGGAAATCCTTGAGCCCGCCGGATTGGAACGTGTAGTCCGTGAAGACATTGCCGGTGAATTCATTGAGACGAGCGATCTTCTGGTAGCCCACCGTGGTGTTCTGCAGCGTGCTCTGCAGCGTATTCCACGAGTTGGCGGCGAGGACCGCATCCGGAGAGGTCGCGGGGGTGACCCCGGCGTTGACCGTGGCAACATTGGTGCTGGATACGCTGACGCCCGCATCGGTGAGGATCTGTTTCAGCGTGGTGTTGTTCTTGGCGAGGTAGGCCAGCGTGCCGGCGAGAGCATCGCCCTGGCTGGCGTTGGCGAACGCGGCATTGCCCAGCAGACGCCACCCGCGACTGAGATTGGCCACGAACTCGAACTCGTAGCCATCGGTTTTCCGCGCCACCGTGTCGGAGTATGTCCGCGGCACGTCCTGCAGACCACGGGCGTTCTTGCCGCTGAGGGAGAGGTCGCCAATCACATTGGCGCCGATGATGTCATTGATGTTCTGTCCATTGCTTCCGGTCGAGACGGTGAGGTTGCTTTGCGTGCCTTCGTAGCGGATGGCGGTCAGGTTGAGGCGTCCATCGAGGAGCGAGAAGCGCAGCCCGGCATCCCAGCCATCCGACACAACCGCGCCGAAGGCCGATCCATCAATCGTCAGGTTAACGCCCGGCGGCGACCAGGTCTCGGCATAGTTCGCAAACGCACTCACCCACGGCAACACGTGCACGACACCCCCGTACGAGTAGGTCGTGTTGCTGCCGGACACGACGGGGGGCGAGAAGTCGTCCTGAAACACGTCGCTGGCGTACTGGGCCAGCGGCACACCGGCGCCATCGCGCGGACGGGTGGCGGCCGCCTGCACCGGACCGTTGACCGTGCCGTTCGTCGCCTTTGGGCTGTAGGTGAGCCCGTCGTAGTTGGCCGGTGCGGCCGGGCGGTAGATGACGGCGTTGCCATCCCAGTTCGCCGGAAGATCCATGCGGTAGTCGAGCACCTTGCTGTCCGTGGAGAAATCGTCCTTGCGCGCCGCGGCCATGAGATTGACCCGTCCCTTGAACAGCTTCGCGCTCAGCGAAACCTGACTGTAGTCAAACTCCTGCACCGTGTAGATGGTCTCCGTCGGTCGCGCACTGTCGATCACGTTGCCGGTGGCAAGCGTGCGGGTGGTGCCGGTGATCGGATTGACCACGCTGATGTCACCAATCGCACCGATCGGACGCTCCCGAACCGTGTTGTAGTAGTACCTCCATGACACGAGCGTGTTCGACGCCCAGGTGCGAGAGTCAACCAGCGGGTCCTTGACGGCGTAACGGTACTTTTCCCGCGAATTGACGAGCTCCTCGCTGCCGAACTCGGCGTTGATCCGGAAGTCGCCAAACCGGGTGTTGTCAAAGACCAGCGCCGCGCTGCCGCGCAACTGCTCGGACTCGGTGTTCACCTGATCAAAGTCGTTCGTGGACTGCAGGTAGGGTTCGAGGAAGTGCGGGTTGTTCGCTCCCGTCGGGAGATTCCGGTTGATGTCGATCTGGATGCCGTCCTTCAACCCACGTGCCGTGGAGTAGTTCGTCCCGCGCAGCCCGGCGGAGGTATTGACCGAGCCCTGCAGGAAGAGGTGGTTGCCCACCTGCTGGTCGACGGTGGCGATGAGATTGTCGTAGTCGTTGAGATACCCCGTGTCATCAAAGGTCGGGGAGAACTCCCGGCCCGGCAGAACGAAACCCGCGGCGTTGGCCTTGGCCAGCAACGCGGCCGGGACGTTGATCCGGTTGTGCAGCGCTTCGCTCACAATGCCCGGATTCGTGCCGACCGCCTGCACGCCATTGTAGAGGGAGCCGGCGACGTGGGCGTTGGCCGTCTGGGCGGAAAGCGACCAGTTGACGACGCTGTTGGCAAGGGGACCTCCGCCCGGGATATAGACGTAGCTGGTGGCGGTCGCATTGCCGACCACCATCGTGCCGGTGGCGGCGGCCGGCGTGGCCGTGACGCGGCCCGTGTAGGTGGTGACACCGTCCCAGGTGGACAGGCGGTCACCCACCGTGGTGGTGCCGTAGTTGGTGCGGACCTTTCCCAGTTCACCCACCGCCGTGATCGTGGTCTTCGTCCAGGGACGGAAGACGAGGTGCAAGGATCCGGATTCGCGCTTGGAGAACTCCCGTTCGCGCCAGGTGTTGCCATCCTGCCAGAGCACGTTCGCCCGTATGGCGAGTTTGTCATTGATCGGTTGATTGACGTCGAGGGAGAGACGGTAGGTGTCCCAGAACCCCACCCGCATGGTCACGTCGCGGATGGACTTGTCCGTCCGAGCCTGCTTGTAGAGCCCGTTGGCGGAGCCCCCCATCGAGCCGGTGCCGAAGAGGATCGAATTCGGACCGCGGGCGAAATCGAAGCGCTCCAGATTGTAGCTGTCATAATCGAAGTGCACCGGGAAGAAATTGATTTGGGCGCGATTGCTCGGCACGCCGCGGAAGTTGACGAGATCGTTCGAGCCGACGCGCCCAAAGGACGTGGAACGCCCGTCGTCCTTGGCAAAACTGGAGTTGGGCACCCAGGTGGAGGCGTTGGTGACATCCGTCAGCCCCAGGGCGTCAATGAACTCCTTCGTCAGCACCGAATAGGCGATCGGCGTGTCCTTCAGGTCCGTCGCGAGACGGCCGCCGGCCAGCGCGCTCACCGCCACGAAGCCCACATCCCGGTCGGCGTTGACCGTGAACGGCGACAGCTCCACCGCCACCTCATCCTTGGCGGTGCCGGCGATCGCCGAGACCCGTGCAGGGGTGGCCGACGACGTAGAAGGGGCGGTCGACGTCTGGCCAGAAGCGAGACCGGGCACGAGCGCGAGGAGCGCGACCAGACACACGGGCAAGCGAGAGAAATGCGCTTTGCAGTTCATCGGTGGGGAGGGTTGAGCACTGAATGGAGCAGCCAGCGGCCACATCCATCCTGGGGGTTTCCAAGAACACCGAAGCCAATGATCCGCCGCGCCGGCAAAGACGAGCCGACTTGAATTGTAGCGTATACCAACCTCCGAGGCCTCCCTTGCCGGACGCGGCCCAACCCCGGCGGACTGCCACCGGTGACGGCAAAGCGTGGCGGTGCTTCGCAGGCTTGACTCCTCACATAATTTCAGTCTTTACAGAAATAATGAAACTGACGACACCGGTGCAGAAGTTCATCGTCCATTGGGGGGAAATGGGAGCCCGTTGGGGCATCAACCGGTCGGTCGCGCAGATCCACGCCCTCCTTTACATCAGCGGACATCCCCTCGCCGCCGACGAAATCGCCGAGACGCTCGACATCGCCCGTTCCAATGTCAGCACCGGCCTGAAGGAGCTCCAGAGCTGGGGACTGGTGCGTATTTCCCATCAGCTCGGCGATCGCCGGGATCACTTTGAAACCCTCAGTGACGTCTGGGAGACCTTCCGCGTGATCTTGCGGGAACGCAAACGTCGCGAACTCGAGCCCACCCTCCACGTGCTCCGGGAATGCGCCGCGGATTCCAAATCCTCCGCCACACCGGGAGCCCAGGAAGCGGGAGAGCGCCTGGCGTCCATGCTCGAGTTCCTCGAACTCGCGGATGGCTGGGGTGAACGCGCGGCCAAACTCTCGCCGCAGAACCTGCGCCGTCTCAGCAAGCTCGGCGACTCCATCTTCCGCTTGGTGGAGTGAGTTTTTTGTCACGTCTAATTTCTGTTTATACTGAAATAACAATTATACTAGCCATGAACATTACGTTCTTCTGCTATGTCATTTACAGCCTGGTCAGCCTCGCCCTGACCATTTGGGTCGCGCGCACCCTGCACCAGAATGGCCGCATTTTCCTGGTTCAGGCCTTTCGAGGTAACGAAGCCCTCGCCGACTCGGTCAACCACCTCCTCGTGGTGGGATTTTACCTGATCAATGTCGGCTTCATCGCGTTTGCCCTGCGTTACGGAACAAAACCGACCAATGCCCAGGAAGCCTTCGAGTTCGTCAGCACCAAACTCGGGGTCGTGCTCTTGGTTCTCGGCGGCATGCATTTCTTCAACGTGTTCAACTTTGACAAAATGCGCCGCAAAGGGCTGCGACCCCTCGGAGGTGAAGCTACCCCGGCCCCTGGCAGGACGGTCACGTTTTGAAAGGAACTCAAACCATGGAAATCATCCTCGCCGGCGGCAGCGGTCAGGTGGGACGCCTGCTGGTTCGAGCGCTCACCTCCCGGGGTCACGCCTGCGTGGTGCTGACCCGCAAGGCGCCAACCGAATCGCCCACTCCCCTCCTCCGGGAAGTCCAGTGGGACGGACGCACGCTTGGTCCCTGGTGCAGGGACTTCGAAGGAGTGGATGCCGTCATCAACCTGGCGGGACGCTCGGTCGACTGCCGCTACACGGAACGGAATCTGGCCGCGATGCAAGAATCGCGCGTACGCTCGACCCGTGTGATCGGCCAGGCGATCGCTGCGTGCACGTGTCCGCCCCCGGTGTGGCTTCAGGCCGGCACCGCGACGATCTATTCCCATCGCTTCGATGCTCCGAATGACGAGTTCTCCGGCGACATCGGTGGTTCCGAGCCGGGGGTACCTGCCCTTTGGCGGCGAAGTGTCGACATCGCCCGGGCCTGGGAGGCGGAACTCCTGGCCGCCCCGACTCCGGCCACGCGCAAGGTGATCCTCCGCTCGGCCCTGACCCTGAGTCCCGACCGGGGCGGGGTGTTCGACGTGCTCGCCCGCCTGGCCCGGCTCGGCCTGGGACGCCAGGGAAGTGGCCGGCAGTATGTGTCATGGATTCATGAGTACGACTTTGTCTCCGCCCTGGTCTTTCTTCTCTCGCGCAGTGACCTCGAAGGCCCCTTCAATCTCAGCGCGCCCCACCCGCTTCCCAATCGCGACTTCATGGCCTGCCTGCATGCGGCTCTGGGGGCCCGGATCGCCATCCCTGTGCCCCGCCCCATTCTCGAACTCGGTGCCTTGGTGCTGCGCACGGAGACTGAACTTCTCCTCAAAAGCCGTCGCGTGACACCGGAGCGGTTGTTGCGTCACGGATTCGAATTCTCGTATCCGACGTTTCCTGCTGCCGTGGAGGAGTTGGTCGCTCGTTGGCGTCAGCACCCGCCGTCACCCTAGGCCCCGGACTAGCGGCCGCCCGCAGCCCATTGGCCCAGGCGGGACTTTCAGTCGCAGAGCGATCCGACGGGGTCATCCCGCGTTCCAGAGGAAGATGCACGGAATGTCCCGATCCGGGTGCTCATAGCCCAGACCGCTCAGCGAACCGGTGTTCAGCGCAAAGTGTTGACCTTCCTCCACCGGCAATCCGATCCAGCGGACCGCGAGGACGCGGAGAAAGTGGGCATGAGAAAACAGGGCGATCGCCCCTTGTTCGGCCCGGAGGCGGCTCAAAAGCCGATCCGCGCGCCGACCGACCTCGTCCGCCGATTCCCCTTGCGGGCAGCCATCGCGAAAGAGGTTCCACTCGGGCCGCGTCTCCCGAATCTGAAGGGTCGTTTTTCCTTCATACTCCCCGTAGTCCCACTCGCGGAGTGATGGCTCAACCTGCGCAATCCCGGCCAGTCCGGCCAGATCGCAGGTGCGCCGGGCCCGCCCAAGGGCGCTGGTGTAAACGCGGTCGAACTTCGTTTGCCGCAGGGTCGCCCTGAGCTGCAAGGCCTGTCGCTCCCCTTTCTCGGTCAGCGGCAGATCGGTCCGGCCGGTATGCTGTCCGGACACCGACCCGTCGGTCTCGCCATGACGGATCAGCGACAGGCGCAGGTCCGTCATCGCGTTCCCGGTCAACTCAACCTCACAATCATCTTGCCGACGTTGTGACCGGTGAACAACCCGAGGAACGCGTCTACGGCCTGATCGATGCCGTCCACCACAGTCTCCTTGCTCTTCATGGCACCAGACCGCAGCAGTCCCCCCACCTCGGTTCGAAACTCGTCTTCCAGATCAAGCCAGTCGCTGACGATCAGTCCCTTCATCGTCAGTCGCTTGGTGATGATGTTGAACAAATTGGTCGGGCCGGGCGCCGGCTGCTCGTCATTGTAGCCGGAAATGCTGCCACAGGCGACAATACGCCCGTGGATACGGAGCGAAGTGAGCGCGGCAGCCAGCGTCGCTCCTCCCACATTGTCAAAGTACACATCGATTCCGTCCGGAGCCTCCACCCGCAGCTGCTCCACGACCGGACCCACGGTGTAGTCAAAGGCAACGTCGAAGCCGCAGGTGTCCCGCAGAAAGAGGACCTTTTCGCTCGACCCGGCCGACCCCATGACGCGGCACCCGCGGAGTTTCGCCAGTTGTCCGGCCACATGGCCCACCGCACCCGCCGCGCCGGAGACGTACACGGTTTCGCCGGCTTTGGCTTCGCTGAGTCGCAGGCCAACCCAGGCCGTCAGCCCCGTCATTCCCAATGCCCCCAGGAACAGTGAGAGCGGCGCCACATCCCGGGACACCCGATGCAGGTCGGCCGGGACGGCGTTGAACACCTCGCGCCATCCAAATCGGGAGAGCACTGCATCCCCGGGCTTGAATTCGGGCGCCTTGGATTCAACCACTTCGCCGACTGCGCCACCGTCCATCGGCTTTCCCAATTCAAACGGAGGGGTGTAGGAAGGTCCCTCGTTCATCCGTCCTCGCATGTAGGGATCAACGGACAGGAAGCAGTTGCGCACGCGGACTTCACCCGCCTGCAAGGGAGCAACGGGCGACGTGGCGACAATGAAGTCGCTGGCCCGAGGCATGCCCCGCGGTCGTGTGATGAGGTGAACTTCCCGACTAGAGGTAAGATTCATGCCAATGCGATCCCTGGAGGTTTCCCGGGCATTTCGTCACTCCAGTTGCTCCCAGGTGTCCGGATTCCCAGCTCCGTGACGAGCCCTGGGGCGCGCGCCCGTTTCTGATCCTGGCATCGTTTCTCTGGATACTTCCGGATGCGGCGGGAACGATTTCTGCCCCGAGTCTTCCTCGGCTATCTCCGATTCCGGTGCTGTCGCCGATTCGTCCGCTGTGCGTGCCTGCTCGCGACTCGCCGCCTCGACACCGCTGAGCACCAGCTGGTCGGTCAGGCTCCGTCCCTCTTCGTCTTCATCCTCGCTCGGTGAAACGGGCGCCTGGCTGCCCTCCGATCCGGGCACCGGATCCCAGCGCTTCTGCTCCGGGAGCGCCTCCAAAGCCGCCTCGCGCTCATCAGGTTCGGATCCAGGGCCGGCCGGCGAACCCGAAGCGGTGGAGCCATGGACAAATTGTCCGGCGATGAATGCGAGTTCGCGCGCACAGTGACACACCCAGTCGGGCACCCGAGTGCCAGTGTCACCGAAGGAAACAGCCCAGTCATTTGATCGATCCGTTGATTCAACATGCATGTGGAAACTCCTGTGTTTACGTTCCGGAAACCGACCGTCACCGAGGGTTCAATTCGGCTCGGCCTGACTCTGCCACTGCCCGGGGCGTCGATCGCTCGATTCGGCGCCCGATTGCCATTTAGGTTGACCGGCCCCGGAGCGCGTTGCTGGGCGCTTCGGGACTCGGCTTGAATGTCTGCGTCACCGCAGACTCGGCAAAAACCCTGCTCTGCACCGGTCCATTCAGGTGACGATGCAACCGGTGGTGCGACTCCTGAGGCGGAATGTTCGCCTTGAGGCATGCCGTGGCCTCGAACCAGTGGTCCAGATCGTGTCCGGGGACACATTGACCCTGTTCATAGAGATGAAAGGCATAGTCACGGATTTCGTCCTCGCTGGGCTCAAGCACACGTGTCGAGGGGGTCGAAGGAAAAACGTTCATAGTGTCGTTGGAGGGATAAAGAAAGGGCGGAAAGACCCCGGAGGGAGACGGGCAGACTAGGCGCGAACGGAATCGGTTCCCATGGGGTGTTGACCCACCCGGAATGTTCACTGCGCGGGTTCCCCACCGGGCTGAAGTCCCCATGCCCCGATCGTCGTCCTTCTACCGGACTGCGAACGCGATACAGCATTCCCAGACAGCGTGCCGCATTCGACGCTCCGTCTTCCACAACCTCCCCGCGAAGTCCGGTTTCGAAAGGCCCGGTGCCGCGGTCCGTTTAGGATCGGGAGGCGGAGAGACAGTACAGCTTCACGCCATGGCACGGCACTCCGTCGGTGGCGAGCGCCGCCGGCTCAAGGATGAAGCGCTCCCCCGTCCACACTTCCCGCGCCGCAGTCACCACAGTCACTCCCAAATCGCGCCAACGGACTTGGTGCGTCCGGCTCTTTCCAGCGTCGAGCAGATTGAACACTGCCAAGTATCGCTCCGGCTGAACGACGCTTTCCGCGGTCCAGACCGAGGTGCAGTCATCAAAGTAGATCTCCCGGTTGTGCTCGCTCGACTGATTGATGGCGATGACTTCCGTCTTGGTGATGAGCGACTGGGTCAGCGGATCGTTTTCGGGCAGGTAACCTCCGAGAAAGAGGGGCGAGCGGAACATGGCCCAGAGGGTGAACAAGGTGTGGGATTCGTCGCGGGTGAATCGGGAGAATTCGTTCGTCAGTTCTTCGGCACTGACACCGAATTCGCCGACGGAATAGTCATCCGGACCCGTCAGACGCAGCTTTCCCAGAGGCAGCATGTCACAATCCGGCCAATGCCCGGGTGCGCCGCGGCCCTGCCATGCACGACAAAGGGAGAACTGGCGGTGGAGCAGCTTCCAGTCATCCCAGAAGTCCGGCGAAATCCGCCAGAGATTCGCCGACCGCGTCAGTTGGGCAGCCTCACCGACCGGTGCGGGACCGGGTGAAAGGCTGAGCAACATCGGACGGGGGCTCTCCCGCACGGCTTGCGAAAGCGCCTCGAGTTCCTCCCGGTGATAGGGAAAACCGATGTCATCGGCCTTGATGAAATCGACCCCCCACCGCGCATAGAGATCAACGAGAGAACGGTAGTAGGCCAGTGCCCCAGGACCCGCCTGGAGCCCGGCCATGCCGTGGTACCAGGGACAGGTATCATCCGGTTTCGCCACTGTCCGCGCCGTCAACGCCGAGTTGAACACTGGCGTATCCGCCTCGACCGCCTGCCAGGGAATGCCGCGCATGATGTGCAGGCCGAATTTCAGACCCAGGTGGTGGGCATAGTCGGCGAGCGGACGAAATCCCAATCCACCGGCGGCACTGGGGAATTTGTGCGGCGCCGGCTCAAGCCGCCCGAACGCGTCGATCCGCTGGGGCGGTCGGGGCTGCTTGAAATTCGCCGTAGTGACGCCCGGCGCCAGGTACCAGCCCGCATCGACCACCACGTACTCCCAACCATGGCAGAGCAGGTGGCGGGCCACATAGTCGGCGGTCGCCCGCACGTCGGCCTCACCCACGTCGACGCCAAAGCAGTTCCAACTGTTCCAGCCCATCGGCGGGCGTATGTGGCGGTCAGGAGTCATGATCGTATCAGTGGAGCCACCAGTCCAGCGCCCGGGCCAACCGGTACGGGCAGGGTCCGACCGGGGCTAGAGTTCGAATCCTACGGTAAAGGAGTAGCTCTTCGGAACGGTATAATAGAATTGCTCATACGCGTAGGTTCGATCGGCGGCGGGCTTCCACCCCACGCCCAACTCGCGCCCAAACAGGTTCTTGATGTTGAATTGAAGCGTCGTCCGGCGTCCGAAAATCCGGGTCTGGTAACCCAGCTTGAAGTCCCCGTCCCAGGCGGGCTTTCCAAAACGCGCCACCGGGCTGACCAACGTGGTGGTGGAGTCGCTTGTGGCGTTGATCGCATCCCGGAAAATCTCGCTGCGCCAGTTCGCTCCGACCACCACATCCAGCCCCTTGAGGCGGCCGTCGGTGAAACGGTATTTCGCCAGCGCCGCCGCGCGGTGGTAGTAGTTGTTGGGCAGCGGACGGCCCTCCCAGGTGGCGGGCGATGTATTCAGATCTTTAGAGACATAGCCATCGAGGTAGGTGTAGGCAGCCAGGACCTGGACTTGCTTGACCGGACTCCAGATCACCTCGACCTCGAAGCCTTCGCTCGTCGCCTCGCCCACGGTCTTGTTGGCGCCCTTCTGCTGTCCCGCGAGGTTGGGATTGTAGCGCGAATCGTCGGGACCCGACAACGGCTGAGGATTTCCGTTGGCGTCGAGATAGAACGAGTTGCTGTTCGGCGCATTCGGATCCGAAATGAGCCGGCTCTTTTCGACCGTCTCATAGACTGCGAAATTGGCCGTGAGCTTGCCGCCCCAGGGATCCAGTTTGAGGCCGATCTCATAGCCGTCCCCCTGCTCCGGGGCCAGCGGATTGCCGAATCCGTCGCGGGCGCTGGTGTTGGGGTTGAAGGACTTTGAGTGCTGCACGTACACCCCCGCCCAGGAGAACGGACGCACGATTGCACCGAGCAGCGGGCTGTTCTGATCGGCTGGATTGGAGAAACCGGTGTAGCCGCCGGCGGCGGTTCCCTGCTGACGCTCTTGGGTGAAGAGCGCACGCACCACGCCGGCATTGATGATCAGCCGGCGATTCAGCAGCTCGCTCGACCAGGCCAGGTAGCCCAGACTGAAGTCGTTGTTTTCGGCCTCGTTCTGACTGGGATCACGCTGCACCACACCAAACGGAAACGCCTCCGGCAGGCCGGTGCCTGACGTCGGCGCCAGCGGGAAGTACCAGTTGATCCGGGTCGTCGTGCCCGCACGAAACTCGCGGAAACGCCAGGCCTCGAAATTTTCCTCGAGGCGGCTCGCGCCGGCGATCAGTTTCATCTGGGAATCGCCCAGGAGTGGCAGTCGCAGGCTGCGCTGGTAGATCGCCGTGACGTTCACATTGTCGAGTTCATTGTATCCATCCCTCGATTCGTACTGTTTGCGCACGCGGGGAGCCGCGAGGACAGTATTGGCGGCGGCGGTGTCAGTGAGCGAGCCGGTGAATTGGGCCGTCGGTGCGAACGCCACGCGCAGGTTGTTGCGCCGGCTGCGACTGAGCTGCGCATGGAGTGTCAGGTCTCCCAGGCGCTGGGTGATCGCGACAATGCCTGTCTTGTAGGGAACCCGCGTGCCCGACGCGTAGCCACGGAAGGTGAAGTCAGGCGTCAAACCTGCGGGCAACTGCGGGCTGAGCGTGGCAACCGGATCGCTGGCTCCCGTCGGGTAGACGAAGAACGGCACGGAACTCCCGCGAAACCCGGTCACTGGCCGGGTGAAATAGTCGGTGCTGTTGGCCGGAAAGATCCGCTCGGAAAAGTCGTACTGCAGGAGAATGTCGGTCGTCGGGAACGGCTTGTACGAAACCGACGGCATGATCACCTTCTCACTGGATTTTGAGAACCGGAACCAGGTCGCCAGGTCGTTGTAGGACGCGTTCAGCCGGAAGGCGAGGCGCCCATTAAGCAGTTTGCCGTAGTTCAGATCGATCGTCGACCGGGTCGACTGGTAGGATCCGTAGGTGAACGTGGCTCGGCCGGCCGTCTTGTCGTGTTCCGGCGTCTTTGTGATGTAATTCACAATCCCCCCGGGTTTGGTGATGCCGTAGAGCACCGCCGCCGGACCCTTGACGACCTCAATCCGCTGGACCCCGACGGACGCCGGCTCGCTGTAGGTCCGAAAGCCGTCACGCATCGTGAAGAAGGTGCCGCTGCCCCTTACGGTGGTGTTGCCGGTGTTGAACGGGGATCCCTGGATGTTGCCGACCGTTTGGGCATTGGTCATTGCCACGCTCGGCGAGTAGTTGAGCGCATCCGTGGGCAACGTCCCATTCAGGTCGTTCAGCACCTCCGAGGTGATCACCGAGAGGCTGATCGGAAGGTCGCGCAGCGCCGTGTTCGTCTTGGTGCCGGAAATGGCGTTGCCAGCCAGGTATCCACGTTCCTGCTCCGCGGTGACGGTGAACGGTGTCAGGACCAGGACGGGATCGGAGTTCTCCGCCGACGGCACCACCGGCGCCGCCTGGCTGAGAAGACGGGTGCAGGCCAGAGGAAACAGGGACAGTGACAGCCAGAGTCGATGACGAGGGAAGGATCGGCAGGACATGATTCAGGGGGGTTGGTGATTCGGGGGCCGCAGGTGGGAACGTCCGCGGCAAATGAACTCAGGCAAAAGGCGGCGCGAGGAACAATCTCCCGGACTGCGCAACGCCTTGCACACACCGGAGTCAACCGCCGGTGGGCGAACCGGATGAGGCCCACCGGAGCAGACCCCAGAACAGGGCGATGATGGCGCCGGAGACGGCACAGCAGGTCGCGAAACCGATCGCGTCGACGCGGCTCCAGGTCGTGAACTCCCAACTCGATCCTGGGAAGAGCTTGAGGTGATCGAATCGCACCGGATCGGCGCGGGTCGCGTCCATTTCCGCCCGGTCGCGTTCGGGATCGGGTCCTGCCGGCGTCTTCATTTTTCCGTAGAAGTGCGCGACCCGGGCCACTTCCGTCCCGCGCGTCACCAGGCTGAACCCGAGCAGCAGGGCAAACGGGATCAGGACCGCCAGGAACAGCCGCGTCGCCAGCCGGGTCGAAGCACTGAACCCGCTCACCTCCACCCCCGCGGCCCGCAGCAGCACCAGTTCCGTGTGGAGCCGTCCCCGGCCTTCCATCGGACTGGATGGATCTTCGGGTCGGATACGGATCACGCTCTCAAAATAGACCGGAATCAGACGCCCATTCGGGTCCTCAACCCGCTGGGTCAACGCGGCGTGACTGCGCACGGCCGGAATCTGGGGCAGCACCACGGGGGCAAGTGTATTGAATAGAAACGAGACCGATACTCCGATCCACACGGCCGCAGGGGTCAGTTTCCGCCAAAAGAACATCAGCATGATCGCCGCGCCAAACGGTACATTCACGGTCAGCATGAAGGTCAGCATGGAAAACACATCGCTCATGCTCGTGGCCGCGACGACGCCGAGGGCGAGGACACCCGCGATGATCCATCGTCCGACCGCCACACAGCGCCGCTCGTCCGCCGCGGGATGCATGGGCAGGTAGACGTTGCGCACGATCAGCCCGGAGACTGCCATCGACTGGGCCGCGACGGTCGACATGTTGGCGGCGAGCACGCCCGTCACCATCAGCCCCAGCAAGCCCGGCCCCAGCAACCGGCGGGACAACGCGCCCCAGGCGGCGTCCGGATCGCCCAGGGCGGTGGAACCTTGAAACAAGGCGCAGGCGATCAAGCCGCAGAACGCCCAAAGAATGATCATGAGACGCTTGGCGTAGGTTCCGCTGACAGCCCCGAACCGGGCGGCATACTCATCGCGGGCGGAGCCGCTGATCGGCATGTTGCCAGGCACGCCGTTGATCTGAACGAGGCTGTTGGCCAGGATCGCCGCCAGCACCCAGCCGGTGATCTGCTGGGCACCGTTCCCGTCGTGCAACAGCTGGAACATCGCTGCCGGCACGCGTTCGGCCAGCGCGCCGGCCCCTCCGATGGCCGCCAGACCGAGCGGAATCAGCATCGCGGAAAAGACCACAATGAGACAACTCTGTACGATTTCATTGAGCGCCGTGGCGGCCATCCCTCCGAGGACGATGTAGGCGCCCACCACCAGGGTGTAGACGAGGTAAAAGGCCCAGGGCGAAAAAGGCGGAATGCTGCTCTTCAGCTCGCCGGCGGCCTGGAGTTCCCGGAGCGCGGTCAGACGCTCCCGCTGCGCGCCGGACACCGTTGCCGGGGTGGTCCGGTTGACCTGCTCCAGCTGCTGCCACTCCCGGTGACCTTCGACCGCCCGGCGCTCCACCACCGTCCAGGCGGACTCGGGTTTTTCAAGCAGCGCGGAGCAGATCTTGTAGGTGACGAGATTTCCAAACCCGATGGTGATGACAATGGTCGAAAGCGCCTGAAAACACGCGTAGAATCGCGCGAGTCCTCGACTGCCAAGGCGGTCGACAAAGAGGTCGGCCGTGGTCACCAGCCGAGCCCGTCGAAACCAGAGGTTCATGAACCAGTAGTAGGGGTTGAGGAAGATCATCTGGAACCCCAGCCAGACCCCGGCCACGCCCTGCTGATAGACGAGACTCGCAGTCGAAACCGCCCCGTTGGCATCGGTAGAATTGCCGAAGTTCAAAAAAAACTGCGTCACCTTGCCCAGTTTGCGGCCCGCCAGAAAAAAGCCTTCCTGATCCGCCGCGTGGCGACGCAAGCTGCGCCAGCCCACCAGGAAAACGGCCCCGAGGTAGGCGGAGATGACCAGCAGATCGAGAAAATGGAGTCCGTTCACGGCATTGGGGGGGGAACGAGGGGCGACCCCTGAGCCATGCCTCGGCTTCCCGGCCATCGCAAACCTCGGTCTTATGCAACGCCTTGCGCAAACAGCCCGCAGACCCGACCCGACAGGGCAGGCGCGCCCCGGGGTGCCGCTCGCACCCACGCCGCCCGGACTTGCCAGCCCGCACGGGCCGCACAGGGTGAAGGATCATGCCCCTGCCCTCCACCCTTTCCATGGAGAAGGTCGCCCGTGCCGCCGGTGTCGCCACCAGCACCGTCTCGCGCGCCCTGCGCGACGATCCGCGCATCAGTGCCGCGACGCGAAATCGCGTCCAGAGCTGTGTCAAGGAGCTCGGTTACCGCCCCAATCCTCTGGTGTCGGCCCTCATGACCCAATTGCGAGAGGGCCAGCCTCCGATCGCCAAGTGCAACCTCGCCTGGCTCGATTTCTTCGACGATCCCGAGGACTGGCGCCGCGATCCCGTGCAGCGGGCCTTTTTCGAGGGCGCCCGCCAGCGCGCCCAGGCGCACGGCTACGCGCTGACACGGATACTGGTCGGCAAGCGTTCCACGGAACGCCTCGGTACGCTGCTTCGCAACCGAGGTATACACGGCGTCCTCTTTCCCAACTTTGATGCGAGCGAAGGAGTGGCTTCGCGGCTGCCGCTCGACCTCGGGAAATTCACCACCGTCGGGGTCGGCACCCGGTATGAATCCCCCTTCCTGCACTACTCGAGCGACGACCAGTTCGAAAGCGGTCGGCTGGCGGTGCAGAAACTCTGGGAACGGGGCTACCGCCGGATCGGATACGTAGGAGACCCGCGCATCGAACGGATTGTGAACGGACGTTTTTACGCGGGCTACCACGCCACCCTCCACATCGAGCTGGGGACCGCTCCCCTGCCGCCCTTGCTGACCCACCACGAATCCGAGGCCTGCGGATGGGTGCGACGGATGCGAGCCGACGCCCTGGTATCCGCCAACCGCAATCTCTACCCCCGGCTGCGCGAAGGCGGATTGCGGCTGCCCGAGGACGTCGCGCTTGCCCACCTCAACGTCGAGGATGCCGAGGGCATCAGCGGCGCCTCCGCCGGGCAGATTGCCGGAGTCCGGCAGGACAATGTCGGCGTCGGAGCTGGGGCGGTCGAACTGCTCGTGTCGCTACTCTATCACAACGAACAGGGCGTGCCCCTGCACCCCCGCGGCATGCAGGTCCAGGGAACCTGGGTGGACGGTGCCACGGTGCGGCCGACCGCGCCCGGGGCCGGCACACCCCGCGTGCAAGGCCTTGCGCAGGTTCGGTGATTCGCAGGCGCGGGCGATGGAGTCACGCTCCCGCCATGAATGGCCCTCTCCACCCCAGCCCGAACCGATTTCTCCCGGCCGCACTGGCCTTCGTGCTTTTCTTCCTCTGTCTCTCCGGGTTTGCCGCACCCAACGGGCCCGAACTGAAGTTCCTCGCGGTGGGTGACTGGGGCCGGGATGGTCTTTTCGACCAGCAGGCGGTGGCGGATCAAATGAATCGCACCGCATCCGACGTCGGTGCCCAGTTTGTGGTGTCCCTCGGCGACAATTTCTATCCCGACGGCGTGGCCAGCACGGAATCCGCCCAGTGGCGCACCTCTTTCGAGGGCGTCTATACCGGGCCGGCCCTCCAGGTCCCCTGGTACGTCGTCCTCGGCAACCACGACTATCACCTCAACGCCCAGGCCCAGGTTGACTACACCCTGGTCAGCCCACGCTGGAAGATGCCGGCGCGGTGGTACCGCGTGGTGCGCCGTATCGACGTGGACACCACCGTAGAGTTTTTCTTCCTCGACACCAATCCCTACCTCACCGGCTACCGGAACAACCCCGAAAAGTACCAGGGCATCGGCGACGAAAGTCCGGAGCGGCAGACGGCGTGGCTCGAGACCGCGCTGTCCCGATCGACTGCCGCCTGGAAAATCGTCTGCGCGCACCATCCCATCTTTTCCGCGAGCGCCATCCACGGCGACACCCCGGAGCTCTCGGCCGCGATCCTTCCTTTGTTGCGACGCTACGGCGTGCAGGTCTACCTCAACGGCCATGAGCACGACCTGCAGCACCTGCGCGTCCACGGCATCGATTTCTTTTGCTCCGGCGCGGGCTCGCAAACCCGCGCGACCCGACGGGACGATCGCACCCAGTACAGTCTGGGCGAAACACCCGGCTTCCTGGCGGTGTCACTCGGACGCGACCAGGCGCATTTTCGATTCATCGACGCTTCCGGAACCGTGCGCTACTCCACCACGGTCGTCCGCCCACCGGTCCCCGCGGAGTCTGCAACACCCGCGGTGAAATCCAGCGCCCCATGACCCGCTCATGCCTTGGCCTCATCGTGCTTTTTGCCGGCCTCGCCACCGTGATGCTGGCCGGTGAACCGCAGGCCACGCCCACCTTCCACTGTATCGGACTACGCTGGAAACCGGAGACCCAGGAGACACCGCCAGTCTGCCAGGTCGCCTATCGGATCGCCGGAACCTCCGCGGATTGGCGGGAGGCGCAGCCCCTGTGGTTTGACTCGAATGATCACACCGGCGCCGGCGCGGGCCACTCGCGCGAGTACCGGGGCAGCATCGTCGATCTCCTACCCGGTACGCGCTATGACGTGCGCCTGATCCGACGTGGCCACCCGGACCATCACCTCCAGGTCACCACCTGGTCCGAGACTTTCCCCATCAAGGAACGCAGGCTCCTGCCGGGCGGCCGCAGCACCGAACCCCTTCGTCTCGCCGAGGGGGGCTCCCGGTCCGAGGGCTACCTCCTCTACGAAAGCCCGCCAGGGAACCCGACGGTCATCGATGTCGGCGAACTTCACGAGGCGGCGATCCGGATCGAGGCGTCGTTTGTCATCCTGCGAGGCGTGACCGTCCGCGGAGCGAGACGCCATGGCATCACGCTCGGCGACGTGGCAGACGTCATCATCGAACGCTGCGATGTCTCCGGCTGGGGCCGCAACAAGCCCGGATCCGCCTGGGGCGAGAACCTCGACAGCGCGATCTATTCCGAGTCTCCCACCCTCACCCGCATCGTGATCCAACGCTGCCGTCTCCACCATCCCCGCAGCGACGCGAACAGCTGGGCCGAGAACGGTCACCCGGAGGGGCCCCAGGCCATCACCTTTCGGGGTAGCCGCGGCCATCTGGTCATCCGCTACAACGAGATCTTCTCCGACGAGGATCACGGGTTCAATGATGCCATGGGGGAGGTGGAGAACTTCGGATACGGTGGGTTTCCCAATCGTGACGCCGACATTTACTGCAATCGCATCAGCCACTGCTGGGACGACGGCATCGAGGCGGAAGGAGCCAATCTCAACGTCCGCATCTGGGGCAATCAGATCGAGCGCGTGTTTGTCGCCCTCGGTTTGGCCACGACTTCGCTTGGCCCGCAGTACGTCTTCCGCAATGTGGCCGGATTCTCGCGCAAGGACCCGCCCGGGTTCGGGCCCGCGCCCTACCCCGCCGGCGGCTACCTCTTCAAGCTCGGAACGAAACGTCCCCGGGCCGACACCCTGGCACGCGGTGCGGTCTTCCTCTACCACAACACCATGCTTCAGCCCCTCTTCGAGGGCCGGCCGGCCGGACTTCGTCGCGGGGCTTACGTCACGGACCGGACTTATGGCGTCTGGAACCTCACGTCGCGCAACAATGTCCTCCAGACCCGGGGCCCCAGTGACGAGGCCGTGCGCGACCCGTTGGCCGCCGCAGAGAACTCCTTCGACTTCGACCTCTACACCGGCACCGTGGCGGCAGCACCCGGTGCGGAAGCGAATGGTTTCCACTCCACACCCCAGTTCGAGGCCCGCGCATCGCAAGCCGAGCCCCCCCTCGCCCCTGCCATTCCCGGCCGGGACGCCGCGCTTCGACTCAACAATTTCAATGATCGCTATCGCGGGAGCGGTCCTGACGTCGGGGCCGTGGAAGCGGGCTTGTTGCCGCTTCCGAGTGGGGTGGAGGCT
Organism: Opitutaceae bacterium; assembly: GCA_046346755.1. Lineage (GTDB taxonomy): Bacteria > Verrucomicrobiota > Verrucomicrobiia > Opitutales > Opitutaceae > UBA6669. The sequence goes on from JAXMHM010000047.1 coordinate 34,163, forward strand.
GACTGGACGGACTGGCTTCGTCGCACGGGATTGTGATTCCCCCAATCGGTTCGCGCGGACAGGCTGGTGGGATCGTCGTCATGACTGCACCTGCCCAGGCACCGTTTCACCTCATGACCAAACCGGCCGGGTCGGCCTGCAATCTCGACTGCACCTACTGCTTCTACCTCGAGAAGGAGGCGCTCTATCGGGACGCGGGCAGCCTGCGCATGACGCCGCAGGTCCTCGAAGCCTACATCCGGGACACCCTCGCCGCCCAGCCGGGTGACGAGGTGGGTTTCGCCTGGCAAGGTGGCGAGCCGACTCTGCTCGGGGTCGGGTTCTACGAAACCGCAGTCGCGCTCCAATCCACCTACGCCCGCGGCAAACGGATCACGAATGCCCTGCAAACCAACGGCGTGCTGCTCGACGACCGCTGGGGCCAGTTTCTTCGAAAGCACCATTTTCTCGTCGGCATCAGCATCGACGGACCCCGCCACCTGCATGACGCCTACCGCGTCGACAAAGGCCAGCGACCGACGTTCGATCGGGTGGTTCAGGGCATCGAGGTGCTGAAGCGTCACCACGTCGAGTTCAACACCCTGACCACGGTGCACCGCAAGAACTCGCGCCAGGCCCGTGAGGTGTACCGCTTCCTGCGAGACCTGGGATCGGGTTTCCTCCAGTTCATTCCCATCGTGGAGCGATCGGCAGCACCCGATCTGCCCGACGGCCTGCGCCTTGCGCCCCCACCCTCGACCGATCCCGCCGATCCCCTCGATTCCGAGGTTACCCCCTGGAGCGTGCGGCCGGTGGACTACGGCAATTTCCTGATCGAAGTATTCGAAGAGTGGATCAAGACCGACGTGGGACGGGTGTTTGTCCAGCACTTCGACTCCGCCCTGGCCAGCTGGGTGGGCGCACCCGCCGGCGTCTGTGTCTTTTCGCCCGAGTGCGGTCGGGCGCTGGCGGTCGAGCACAATGGCGACGTCTACAGCTGTGACCACTATGTCTATCCGCGCTACAAACTCGGCAACCTGATGCAGCAGGATCTGACTACGATGATCGATTCGCCCCAGCAGGCCGCATTCGGGCGCGCCAAGTCAGCGAGTTTGCCGCGTGCCTGCCTCGAATGTCCCGTTCGATTCGCCTGCCACGGGGAATGTCCGAAACACCGTTTCCTCCGGACGCCCGCCGGCGAGCCCGGGCTGAACTACCTCTGCGCCGGCTACAAACGGTTCTTCGCCCACATCGATTCCCCCCTGCGCACCATGGCCGCCCTGCTGCAGAGCGGACGGGCGCCAGCGGAGATCATGAGCCTGCCGCGGCAGCACTGGATCCGGTCTCCGTTGCGATTCCGCTCCTGAGGCATTTGGCGCCTTTCCCTTGACATTCTAGGAGAGCCGGGGAGCCTCTCCTAGACAAACAAGGGGAACGACATGTCCAAAGAAAAAGCCGATCTCTTGCAGGGCACGCTCGACCTGCTGATTCTGAAGTCGCTCCGCCTGGAGCCCATGCATGGATTTGGCATTTCCGTGCGCATCCGGCAATTGTCGGACGAGATGCTCACGGTTGAACAGGGGTCTCTTTATCCCGCGCTCTACCGCCTCGAAGAACAGGGCTGGATCAAGGCGGAATGGGGGGTGTCGGAGAACAACCGCAAAGCAAAGTTCTATGCCCTGACCCCCACGGGCCGGAAGCAGCTGCAAGTTGAAGAGGAGCAATGGAACCGCCTCTGCACGGCGATCAACCTGCTGCTCAGTCACGGTTAGGTCTGCGCCATGCCCTCCCTGCGCGCGCTGGTTCGCCCCCTGCTCACTGCGGTGCAGCGCCGTCGACGCGAGCGCGAAATGGCCGCCGAACTGCAACTGCACCTCGACCTGCTGACCGAGTCCCACCGCAAAGCGGGCCTGTCGCCGGAGGAGGCCAGGGCCGCCGCGCTACGGGAGTTTGGACACGTGGAGGGCATCAAGGAGCGGGCGCGCGACGGCTGGTCCTGGGGCTGGCTTGATGACGCGCGGCGCGACTTCCGTACGTCGGTCCGGTCCCTCCGCCGAACCCCGGGTTTCGTTGTGGCGGTGGTGCTGACCCTGGCGCTCGGGATTGGTGCGAACACCGCGCTCTTCTCGATTCTCCACGCCGTGCTCTTTCGCCCGCTGGCGGTGACCGACGAGGCGCGGCTCGTGGTGCTGCGTGAGTTCCAGCGTCAGGATGCCCAGGCCGGATACGGCGTTTCGTATCTGAACTATCGTGACTGGAGCACCCAGGCGCGCAGCTACACCGGACTGGCCCTCGTCTCCGTCACGACCGTGTCGGTGGCCGGTCAGGGCGACGCGACCCAGGCTCCCGCCGCCGTGGTGTCCCCTTCCCTGTTCGACGTGCTGGGCGTCACCCCCGCGCTCGGCCGCGCCTTCCGCCCGGAGGACGACCGCGTTGGTGGAGCGGAGGGTCGGAAGGCCGTCTTGTTGTCCTACTCGACCTGGCAATCCCGATTCGGCGGTTCCTCCGCCGTGCTCGGGCAGACCCTCCTGATTGACGAGCTGCCTCACGAAATCGTCGGCGTGACCCCAGCCGGACTTTTCCCGGTCGAGGCTGAACCCGTTCACTATTGGGTGACCACGGCCTCCTACGGAGACCCCGGCGTATCCGGCACCGCCAATGCCAGCCGCGGCTACCGCTGCTACCTGGCCGCCCTCGGCCGGCTGAAGGACGGGGTCAGTCTCGAAACTGCCCGGGCCGAGCTGGGCACGTTGCACGCCGGCCTCGTGGCTGCTCACTCCAGTCTCGGAAAGGACCTTGCCACGGAAGTGACCCCGCTCCGCGAACTCCTCGTTGCGGACCTGCGCCCGCGCCTGTGGCTGGTCTTTGGCATGGTCGCGACGGTGCTGATCATTGCCTGTGTCAATGTTGCCAATCTCCTGCTCGCCCGCGCGACGACGCGACAACGCGAACTCGCGGTTCGAGCTGCACTCGGGGCCGGAGCGTGGGCGCTGGTGCGGCAATCCCTGGTCGAGAGCCTTGTCCTCGCGGGCGCGGGATCTGCGTTGGGTCTCCTGCTGGCGGCGTGGTTTCTCAGTGCGCTCCAGGCGCTGCAACCCGCATCCATCCCCGTCCTGGCCGCCTTGGGGCTGAACGCCCCGGTGCTGCTCTTTGCGGTCGTGACCGCAGGCCTGACCGGCCTGCTCTGTGGCGTCGCGCCCGCCTTTGTGGCGCATCGCTCCGCTCCATCGGATGTATTGAAGAGCGGGGGACGCGCAGGAACAGCGTCCGGATGGCCCGATCGCGTGCGTGCCGCGCTGGTCACCGGGCAGGTGGCGCTGGCCTTGGTGCTGCTCCTCTCCGCCGGCCTGCTGGCGCGGAGCTTGAACGCGTTGCAGCGGGTCCGTCCGGGGTTCGACACCGGAGAAATCCTGACCGCGCAGCTCTCGTTTTCGGGACACCGCTACGCCACGGACGATTTCGACCCTTCCAAGATCAACGGGTTTCTCTCCCGGGCGGAGGAACGCCTGCGTGCGCTTCCCGGCGTCACCGCGGTCAGTCATGCCCAGTGCGTGCCGCTCACTCCTGAGGAGAACAACACCCGATTCTCCGTGGTGGAAAATCCATCACCGCCCGGCCAGTCGGTTTCCGCGCAGCTCCGGTTCGTCGGCGCGGGTTACTTTGATCTGCTCCGCATTCCGCTGCGCAAGGGACGATTGCTGGCCGAGACCGACCTGCCTTCGTCGCCGGCCGTCGCCCTCGTGAATGAGGCCTTTGTGCGATCGTTCCTCGCCGATCGTAGTCCGATTGGACTTCACTTGAAACTGGGCTGGGGTGGCTCCGGTGCAAAGGAGATCGTCGGTGTGGTGGCCGACGTCCGGCACCGGTCGTTGAGCGACGTCCCTCGCCCCGAAGTGTACGTACCGCAATCGCAGTTTGCGAACGCCGGTGTGACCCTGCTGCTCCGAGTCCAGGGTTCGGCCGCCGGCCTGGCGCCCGCGTTGCGCGGCGTCCTGAGTGAGATCGACCCCGAGCTCCCGGTCACCGCGATCAAGACCCTGGATGCCTACCGCGAGACAACCCTGGCGCCGCATCGGTTTTCTGCGTTTCTCTTTGGTTGCTTCGCGGCCCTCGCCCTCCTGCTCACGGTGATCGGACTCTTCGGAGTCATCACCTACCACGTCAGCCGTCGCACCCAGGAAATCGGCATTCGCGTGGCCCTCGGCGCCACCCCCCGCGATGTGCTCACCTTGATCACCGGACAGGGCATGCGGCTCGTCGGCCTGGGGATAGGTTTGGGCCTAGTCGTCAGCCTCGGTGCCACCCGGCTGTTGCGCAGTCACCTCTACGGAGTCAGCCCAACGGATCCCCTCACCTTTGCGGCGATTGCCCTGTTGTTGGCGTCCGTGGCCTACGTTGCCTGCCTGCTTCCGACCCGGAAAGCGCTGCGCGTCGACCCCAACGTGACACTGCGTTGCGACTAGGGACGGCGGGGGTTGCGCCAGTCGAAGAACTTTTCTGCAACTGCGGGCCTGCCTGCGGGGTTTTGCCAACCATGGTTCACGACCTCCGCTTTGCCGCGCGCATGATCGGCTCTCACCGTTGGTTTTCCTTCGCCGTGGTACTGACCCTCGCCTTGGGGATTGGGATCAACACCACCGTCTTCACCTTGGTCAACGCGGTGTTGTTCAAACCCGTCCCGATTCCCGGAGGCGAACGTCTGGTTTCCGTGTCGCAGCGGATTCCCACGCGCCCCAATCAACGCACCGGGATCGCGCTCCTCGACTACCGTGACTATCGGGAGCAGAATCGCACGTTTACGGGCCTGGAAGCCTTCTCCGGCACCGAGGCCGTGATCGGCGAACCGGGAATTCCGCCCGAACGCTACCAGGCCGCGCACGTGTCCACCGGCTTGTTTGACCTGATCCGCACCCCCGTGGTGCTCGGTCGCGGTTTCACCGAGGCCGATGGCCAGGCCGGAGCTCCGCCGGTGGTGCTGCTCAGTCACAGCGTCTGGCAAAAGCGCTACGGAGGGAGCACCGATGTGATTGGCCGGGTGGTACGGCTCAGTGGCACCCCTACAACCATCATCGGGGTCATGCCCCAAGGCTGCAAATTTCCCAATCTGGAGGAACTCTGGATGCCGTTGGTTCCCACCGAGCAACGCCTCGATCGCAAGCACCGGGGGCTTCAACTCTTCGGTCTGCTCAAGCCGGGGGTGTCCCTCGATGCCGCGCGGGCCGACCTCGAGGTCATCGCGGCTCGACTCGCTAGCGCCTATCCGGAGACCAACAAGGACTACCAGCCGCTGATCCGAACCTTTCACGAAACCTACAATGGAGATCAAATCCGCCTGGTCTTTCTCATGATGCTGGGCGCCGTTGGATTTGTCCTGCTGATCGCCTGCGCCAATGTCGCCAATCTCCTCCTCAGCCGGGCCGTGGGACGGTCGCGGGAGATTTCGATCCGGGCCGCCCTGGGTGCATCGCGTCGCCGGCTCATCCGTCAGCTGCTGCTCGAAAGCGTGCTGCTCAGTTGTCTCGGAGGGCTCCTCGGCCTGGGTCTCTCGGTCCTAGGCGTTCAACTCTTCGATGTCTCCACCACCGATGTGGGCCGGCCTTACTGGATTCAGTTTGAAATGGACTGGGTGGCCTTCGGCTATTTCGCCGCGCTCTCCATCGGCAGTGGTCTAGTGTTTGGCCTTGCACCCGCAGTGCGCGCCTCCCGGGTGGACCTCACCACTGCACTCAAGGACGGGGCGCCGTCCGGAGGCAGCGGACGCAGCAGCCGACTCACGGCCGCGCTGATCGTCGGTCAATTCGCCCTGACGATGGTGCTGATGACCGGCGCCGGACTGATGATGCGTAACTTCTTCGCGATCCAGTCGATGAACGCATTCGTGCCCGCGGGAAAGCTGTTCACCGCCCACCTCAGTCTGCCCGATGGCAAAGGCGAACGCTACGAAAGCGTGCAGGCGCGACGGCTGTTCCACGATCAGCTCCTCGCCCGGATTTCGGCCTTGCCGGGGGTCACCCACGCCGCGATCGGTTCACACCTGCCCGGCCTCGGCGCGGCCGTCCGCGACATCGAAATCGAAGGTCACCCCACGGAATCCGGCCAGCCCGCGCTTCGGGCCAGTGCCAATTTTCAATCGCCCGACTACTTTTCGGCCATTGGCCTGCCCTTGCTGGCCGGAAGGGGCTTTGCGGGGAACGATGGAGAGGAGGGCAAGGAAGTGGCGGTCGTCACCCGCGCCTTCGCGGCCCGACACGGGTCCGTGATCGACGCGATCGGCCGCCGCTTTCGGTTTCTTGAGGCGGGGAAGCCCGGTCCCTGGATCACAGTCGTGGGTGTGTGCGGGGACCTGATTCAGGACACCCGCGAGCAGGAGGCTCCTCCCCTGGTGATCCTCTCCCACCGACAGGAACCCTGGGGCTGGCTCTCTTTCCTCGTGAGAAGCCAGACCGACGCCTCGGTCATGGCGGGATCGGTCCGCGCCGCCGTCCAGGCGCTGGATCAGGACCTGCCGCTCCTGGACGCCCATTCCCTGTCCGCCGCCATGGAGCGCCAGCATTGGTTCCTCGCCGTGTTCGGCACCTTGTTCCTGGTATTCGCGGCCATGGCGTTGCTGATGTCATCGGTCGGAATCTATGCGGTGGTGGCGCAGTCAACCTCCCGCCGCACCCGCGAAATCGGCATTCGCATGGCGTTGGGCTCCACCACGGCGGGCATCGCCTGGTTGGTGGTCTCCCGGGGGCTCTGGCAGTTGCTCCTGGGCCTCGGCCTGGGACTGGGGGGTGCCTTGGCCACCGTGCGGCTCCTCAAGACCGTGGGCTTTCTCAACTTGGTGTCCTCCACCGATCCCCTCGTTTTTGCATCGGTTTCCGGACTGTTGCTGGTCATTGGCCTCCTCGCCTGCTGGATCCCCGCCCGCCGGGCCTCGATTGTCGATCCGACCCAGGCCCTCCGCATCGACTGACCGCCCCCTCCGGGCCGGTCGATTCCCGCGCCCGCCTGCACCGACCCGCGGCCTCGACGAGCGCGCTTTTATCCCACGCTTTGCCGTCCGCATCCTAGACATTCCTCCCCCGACCCGGCTAGGGTGGTGGCATGTTCCGGAGTTTTCCCCGCATCCGCAACGGCCTCGCGCTTCTCGCACTGCTCGTGACTGGGCCGGCTTACGCGTCTGATGCCCCCCTTGGCTTCAACCGCGACATCCGGCCGATTCTGGCGGACAACTGCTTCAACTGCCACGGGCAGGATGCCGGTGCACGCAAGGGCGGACTGCGACTCGATGAACGGACCGAAGCGCTGAAAGGCGGCAAATCCGGCTCATCCGCCTTCGTTCCCGGCGACCCCGCCCAAAGTGAGCTCCTGCTCCGCGTGCGCTCGCCGCATGACGACGAAGTCATGCCACCCGCCGACAAGAAGGAACGCCTCAAGCCCGCCGACATTGCCAAATTGGAACGCTGGATCAAGGACGGCGCCCCCTACCAGCCGCACTGGGCCTTCACTCCTCCCGAAAAACAGGCCCTGCCCAAGACGATGGGCAAGGGCATGGTCACACCGGTCGACGCCTGGGTCGCCGAGCGACGCAACGCCGCGGGGCTTGCCGCCTCCCCCGAGGCCGAACCCGAGGTCCTCGTTCGACGGGTCTGGCTGGATCTGGTCGGGCTGCCACCGTCCCTGGCCGAGATCGACGCGTTCGTCGCCGCGGCAAAGACCGATCGCGACGGTGCCTACCGTGCACTCGTCGACCGACTCCTCGCGTCACCGCGCTATGGCGAGAAATGGGCGCGTCACTGGCTGGACGTCGCCCGCTACGCCGACTCCGATGGATACGAGAAGGACGTGCCACGCCAGCAGTGGGCCTGGCGGGATTGGGTGATCCGGTCGCTCAACGCCGACAAGCCCTACGATCAGTTCGTCATCGAACAGGTGGCCGGCGACCTCCTGATGGACCAGGCGAAAACGCTTCGCGAACGCCAGGACCTCCTCGTGGCCACCGGGTTTCTGCGCAACTCGATGGTGTCGGAGGAAGGTGCGATCATCGCCGAACAGTACCGCAAGGAGGCGATGTTTGACCGCATGGACTGCCTGGGGAAGGCGGTCGTGGGCCTCACGCTCCAGTGCGCCCAGTGCCATACACACAAATTCGATCCGATCACCCACGACGAATACTACCAGCTGTTCGCCGCCATCGACAACACGTACGAGGCCACCTCACGGGTCTATTCACCGGAGAAACTCGGTCAGATCGAGATGCTCCTGAAGTCGGTCGCGGCCGCGGACGATCAGGCGCGACGCACCCTCCCGGACTGGCAACGCCAGCTGGAGAGCTGGAGCTCGGACGTGGCGGCGGCGAACGCCCCCTGGCGGGTCCTCGAAGCCACGACGCCCGAGTGGGAAGGCGGTCTGTGTCACCCGGACATTCTTCCGGATCACTCCGTCCTCACCCTCGGCTTCCGTCCCACCACCGGTTATCTGGTCTTCACCGCCGCCGCTCCGCTTCAGCAGGTCGGCAGCCTGCGTCTGGAGGCCCTGACGCATGGGGACCTCATTTTTGGCGGTCCTGGTCGGAGCGTTGACGGCCTCTTCGCCGTCACGGACGTGGTGGTCGAAACCCAGGCACCCGGCGCCAAAGACTGGACCAAGCAGGTGCTGACCGACGCCAAGGCTGACTTCGAATCGCCGGCGCGGCCCATGGGACCGTTCTATTCCAAGGGCGACGACGACAAACGCAAGCTGGGTCCCGCCGCCTTCGCTTTCGACGGGAAGGACGAAACCGCCTGGTCCCCGGATCGTGGACCCGGCCGCCGCAATGCGCCGGTCGAAGTGACGGCCGTATTCAAGGAACCGCTCCAGCTTGCCGCCGGCACCCAAATGCGGGTGACCCTGCATTTCAAACACGGCGGTAAGGACATTCACGGCCGCAACAGTCACCACCTGGGCCGCTACCGCGTCTCGGTCGCCTCGACCTCGACCCCGCCCGCACCCGTCCGCCCCGACGTCCGCGCCGCCGCCCTCATGCCCCCGGCCTCCCGCAGCGCAGATCAGCAGCAGCTCCTCTTCACCGCCTGGCGCGAGCAACACCCCGGATTGGTTGAGATCAAGGATCGGGTCGAGGCGCTCTGGCGGACCTTTCCCAGCGAGGACACCACGGTGCTGCACCTCGCGGAACGTCGGAGCGAGGATGTACGCCACACCCATACGCTCGATCGCGGTGCCTGGGACAAACCGGCCAAACCGGTGACGTTTGCCACCCCTGCCTTTCTCCCTGAACTCAAACAACCGACCGAACCGCCGCGCCTGGTCTTTGCCCGCTGGCTGGTCGATCGCCGTTCGCCCACCGCCGCGCGCGTGGCCGTCAACCGGGTCTGGCAGGCCCTCTTTGGTGCGGGCCTCGTCGATACGCCCGAGGACTTCGGCGTCCGCGCCTCCGCGCCCGCCCAGCCGGACGTCCTCGATGGTCTCGCCGTCGAATTCATGGAACGGGGCTGGAGTCAGAAGGAATTGATCCGGCTGATTGTCACGTCCGCCACTTACCGCCAGACCTCCCGGGTCGCCCCGGCGGCGCTCGAAAAAGATCCGCGCAACCGTCTCCTCGCCCGTGGGCCGCGCTTCCGCGCCGAGGCGGAACTGGTCCGGGACATCGCGCTCCAGACCGCTGGCTTGCTCCATGAGGAGCTCGGCGGACCCAGCGTGTTTCCCCCGGTGCCCGAGAGCCTCTTCTCCGAGAGCTACCTCGACGTGGACTTCTGGAAGACGGCCACGGGCAAGGATCGTTATCGGAGGTCGCTCTACGTGTTTCGTCGCCGCTCCATGCCGGACCCCGTGCTGGCCAGTTTCGATGCCCCCAACGGCGACTCTGCCTGTGCGGGTCGTGTCCGTTCCAATACTCCCCTGGCCGCCCTGACCGGTCTGAACGAAACTGTCTTTGTTGAATCCGCCCAGGCGCTGGCCCTGCGGATCCTGCGCGAAGGCGGCCGCACCGACGCCGACCGGGCCGCTTTTGGTTTCCGGCTGTGCACCGGCCGCAAGGCGAAGCGGGGCGAGGTCGACGATCTGCTCACGCTGATTCGCGCCAGCCGGCTGCGCATGGCCGATGGCTGGGTGCCCGCGCGGGTGGTGGCCTTTGGCGACGCCGACAAACTGCCAGCCCTCCCCGCCGGAACCACTCCCAACGACGCCGCCGCCTGGACCATCGCGTCCCGGGTGCTGCTCAACCTCGACGAAACCCTTTCCAAGAACTGACCATGAATCTCTCGTCCGAACTGCAGGCCGCCGCCGCGCGTCATGTCTCCCGTCGCTGGTTCCTCCGCGATTGTGGCGTCGGTCTCGCCTCCATCGCCCTCTCCCAGCTGCTCACGCGCGAAGCCCAGGCAGCCGTCCGCAATCCCCTCGCTGCCCGCGCCGCCCCGCTGCCGGTCAAGGCCAAGCGGGTCATCTTCCTCTTCCAGGCCGGTGGTCCCAGTCATCTCGAGCTGTTTGACAACAAACCCGAGCTGACCAAACGGGACGGACAGCTCCCGCCCGCGGAGATGCTCAAAAACTATCGCGCCGCCTTCATCAATCCGAACTCCGCCCTGCTCGCACCCAAGTTCAAGTTTCAGCGGCATGGGCAGACGGGACTCGAACTGTCGGAACTGTTGCCGCATCTCGGTAAAGTCGCGGACGACCTCTGCGTCATCAAGTCGATGCAGACCGACGCGGTGAACCACGCCCCCGCCCAGATCTTCATGAACACCGGCTCGCAGCAGTTCGGCCGGCCCAGTCTCGGAGCCTGGTCGCTCTACGGGTTGGGAAGCGAAGCGGAGAACCTCCCCGGCTACGTGGTGCTGAGCAGCGCCAAGGGCACCAGCGGCGGCGCGAGCAACTGGGGCTGCGGGTTCCTGCCAACCATCTACGGCGGCACACCGTTCCGTTCGAGCGGCGATCCGATCCTTTACCTGTCGAATCCCAAGGGACTCGATACGGAGACTCAGCGGGCCTCGCTCGACGCGCTGGAGCGACTCAACCAGAAGCACTTTGTCGCGAACGGCGATCCGGAGATCACCGCCCGGATCCAGGCCTACGAGATGGCCTACAAGCTCCAGCAAAGCGCTCCCGATCTGATGGACCTTTCGCAGGAATCACCCGCCACGCTCGAACTCTACGGCTGTGACCCCAAGAAAGCCGGTTATGCCCGGAATTGCCTGCTCGCTCGCCGTTTGGTGGAGCGCGGGGTGCGCTTTGTCCAACTGTTTCACGAGGCATGGGATCAACATGGTGGACTCGCCACCGCGCTGCCGCGCAACTGCCGCGACACCGATCAGGCCACCGCCGCTCTGATCATGGATCTGAAGCAGCGCGGTCTGCTCGAGGACACGCTGGTCATCTGGGGCGGAGAATTTGGTCGTACACCCATGGTCCAGGGAAGCAACGACGGGCGGGATCACCACAACCGCGGCTTCACCATGCTCCTCGCCGGCGGCGGCGTGAAACGTGGCTACGTCCATGGTGCAACCGACGAACTGGGCTTCAACGTGGTCCGCGACCCGGTGCACGTGCACGACTTGCACGCCACCGTGCTTCACCTGCTCGGCTTTGATCACACCAAGCTGACCTTCCGGTTCCAGGGTCGCGACTACCGCTTGACCGATGTCCACGGCCAGGTCGTGCACGAGCTGATCGCCTGATCGGCTGCGCGGTTCTTTCCGGGGCCCAGTTCTACGGCCGGTCATGCCACGTCTGCTCAATCTTGGGTCGCTCAATCTCGACCTGGTTTATCGGATACCTCATCCGTTGCGACCGGGGGAGACGGTGGCCAGCCGGTCGTTCACCCGCGGGGCCGGGGGCAAGGGACTGAACCAATCCCTGGCCGCGGCCCGCGCCGGCATCGATGTCTGCCACGCGGGCTGCGTGGGCCCGGAAGGCGACGGGCTGCGCTCCCTGCTGGCCGCGGATCGGGTGGATGTGTCCCGCGTCGCCCGCAGTGACACGGCCGCCACGGGCCATGCCATCATTCTCGTCGCCGACTCAGGGGAGAATGCGATCGTTCTGCACGGTGGCGCCAATCACCAGATTGACCCGGCCGGGCTGGAACCCCTGTTTGCCGGATTCGGGCCCGGCGACTGGTTTCTCACCCAGAACGAAACCTCGGCGGTGGAGGCGGCGCTCCGGCTCGCGCAGCAACGCGGGCTGCGCATCGCCTTCAATCCCGCTCCGATGACGGCAGCGGTGAAAAGTCTTCCGCTCGAAGCCGTCTCGCTGCTGGTGGTCAATGAAACCGAGGCTGCCGCCCTCGCCGGCGTGGACGATCCCGAGGCGGCCCTGGCCGAACTCTGCCTTCGGTGTCCCCGCACCCAGGTGGTCATCACGCTGGGTGCGGCCGGGGCCTGGTCAGCCGGCCCTCAGGGCATGGCCCGCGCCACGCCTCCGCGTGTTCAGGTGGTCGATACGACTGCGGCGGGGGACACGTTCATCGGCTATCTGCTGGCCGCTTTGCTGCGGGGCGAAGCCATCGGTCCGTCCCTGAACCACGCCTGTCGGGCCGCCGCACTCAGCACGACACGGCCCGGAGCAGCCGCCTCCATTCCCACCGCGAGCGAGGTGCAGGCGTTTACGGTTCCGTGATCACGAGGCTGCGGTTCAACGTCACCGACGTCACCTCCTGGCGGCGTCCCGACGGCCAGTGAATGACGAGTTTGCGCACGCGCGCATCCTCACCGAGTCCAAAGGTGAGCGTGGACTCGGATTGCGCGAGGAAGGACATGGCGGGCGCCACCGTTCGCGAGAGAATGCGCCGGGGAGTGTGAACTTCGACCCTCGCCCCCCCGGCATCGGGATGACTACGCGTCGCCACCAACCGGATCCTCAACCAAGGGGCATCCCCGCGCAATTCATTGATCAGGAGCACAGGGGATCCCTCGTTCTGGGCCAGCACCAGGTCGACGTCGCCATCGCCATCGACATCCGCCGCCGCCACGCCGCGCGCGGTCAGCGATGACGTCCAACGCGCTCCCTGACTGTCGATCAGGGGCATCGTGCCCGATCTCGCGCCCTCCCACCAGAGCAGACGAGGTGGAGCGCGCTCCCCTCCTCGCGTCTCGCTCGATTTCAGTTGGTTCGCGGCCACCGAGCCGGCGCTGATCCACTCTTCCCGACCATCAAAATCAAAATCCGCCACCGCCCCGGCCAGGCGGGACGTCAGCTCGATGCCTTCCTCGGCCCGGACCGGCAGGGCCTGGGCGGCCAGGGCCAGAATGCGGCGCGACCGGGAGTCCGAGGGGCTTGTCGCAAAGGCCAAACCGCTTGCCGAGGCCAGTCCCGCCGAGGTCCCTTCCTGGAGTCGCTCGCGCCCCGCGGTCTGACGCTCGAAGCGTCCACCGCGATTGAGAAACAGCGAGGGGCCACGATCCTGGTAGGTGATCAACAGGTCGAGGCGGGCATCTCCATTCGCATCCACCGGAGTCACGCCGAGCGGAAACGGCACCGGCCGGCGCGTCTCCGGATCGATATCGCGCAAGCCCGCACCGTCCGCGAGCACGGCGAAACGAACGCCGCCCAGATTGCGGTACACCGTGGGAAAAGCGCTGACGAATCCCACCGGTGCGCCGTAGGAAGGGCCGTTGCGAGTCGTCGCCAGGGCCGCCTCCAGGCCGATTTCACTCGACCACCGTACGTGGTTGACCACGACCAGATCCAGCCAGCCATCACCGTCGCAATCAATCCAGACGACCCCGGCACCCCAGGCAGCATCATCCGTGCGGAGTCCCATGGCTTCCGAGACGTCCTCGAAATGCCCCTGGCCGAGGTTGCGAAACAGGTGATGGGAGCCCAGGCCCGTCACCATCAAGTCGGGACGACCATCGTTGTCGAAATCGCCCGCCGCCGCGGCCATGCCCTGAAACTCCACCCTCAGACCCGCCTGGGCAGTGCACTCGGTGAAACGCCCTTGTCCCAGATTGCGAAAGAGGGCTCCGGTGCGCCCGACCCGCTTCTCCAGATTCTCTTCCCACGGCCACGGGGCTCCGTTCACGAAATAGAGGTCGGGCCGCTCATCCTGATCAAAGTCGAACACCACGACCGCCCCGCCCAGGGCACTGGGGCCCTGGGCGCCCCCTTGCCGATGGTCGAAGCGCAGCCCGGCGGCGGCGGCGCCTTCCGACCACCGCAGGCGCGGGCTCGGGCCGTGCCCCCGGCCCGGGGCCCACTTCGCGAGCACTGCACTCAGTCCGATCGCGACGATCACCAGCGGAAGCACGATCGGCAGGAGCGGCGAGACGAGAGACGGGATCGGACGGGCTTGTTCCCGGGGAGTCGTTGGGCTGGAGGGGAAAGTCGGCACGAGCATTCCGAATGGACGTCGACAGCCATTCCGCCGTGTCCTAGATCCACGGCAACCCGAATCCCGCCGTGTCTGTCCCCCTCAATCCACGCTCCCTTTGGCTCCGCCTGGCGGGTATCGGAGCCTTCTGGACACTCGTGGGCCTGGCGTTCGCCAGTCAGTTCTACCTTTCCAGCTCCTTGCTGGGACGAACGGTCAGTTGGGACCAGGCCATCGGGTACTCCCTGGGTGACTGGTATGTGTGGGCCGTCCTCTCCGCGCCCATCCTCTGGCTTGCCCGCAGATTTCCACCGGAGAGTCCCCGGCGGGTGCGCACCGCCGCGCTTCACCTGGGAGCCGCGCTGCTCTGTTCCTGGCTTTACGTGGTGCTTCGGTCGCTGGTCGGCGTGCTGCATGCCCAGATGCTCGATGAACCCGTGACCTTTTCCGAAGTCTTCCAACCCCTCCTGGTCAAGACCTACCCTTTCAACCTCCTCGTTTACGGCGTCATCCTCAGCGCCAGCCATGCGGTCGGCTACTATCGAAAGTACCATGAGCGCACCGTGCACGCCCTCGAACTCGAAAAGCACCTGACCGAGGCGCGCCTGCAGTCACTGCTCCGCCAGCTCAAGCCCCACTTTCTTTTCAACACCCTCAATGGCATTGCATCCCTGATGCATCGCGACGTGGACGCGGCCGACCGCATGCTCGTGCGCCTGAGTGAGCTGCTCCGGATCACCATGCACCATCCCGGACGTCCCCTCACGTCCCTGCGCGATGAACTCGCCTTCATCGAGAAGTACCTTGAGATCGAGCGTATCCGATTTCGGGACCGCCTGACCGTGACGATCGAGGTGGCGCCGGAGACGCTGGACTGCGAAGTGCCCAGCCTGATCCTGCAACCCCTGGTGGAGAATGCGATCCGTCACGGCATTGAACCCCTCGCACACGCCGGACAGCTCCTGATTCGCGCCCACCGCACGGCAGACGAACTGGTCCTGACGGTGCGCGACAATGGACCCGGGCTGCCACCCGCGGGCCTCGCGCGCGAAGGCATCGGACTCACCAATACCCGCGCCCGGCTGGCTGAACTTTACGGGGCCCGCCATCGTTTCACTCTCACCCAACATCCGGCCGGGGGACTAGAGGTACGTCTTTCGCTGCCCACATGAAACTGCGCACTCTCATTGTCGACGACGAATCCCTCGCGCGCGAACGCCTCCGCGGCTTCCTCGAGGCCGAGCCGGGCGTGGAGATCGTGGCGGAATGTGCCAACGGGAACGAGGCGGTCGATTCGATCCGGCGCCTGACGCCCGATCTCATCTTCCTCGACGTTCAGATGCCAGGCCGCAGTGGACTCCAAGTGCTGATGGAGCTGCCCGAAGACCAGCGTCCAGCGATCATTTTCGCCACCGCGCATGAGCGGTTTGCCATCGATGCCTTCGACCTCTCCGCGGTTGACTACCTGCTCAAGCCCTTTGACCGGGATCGCTTTCGTCAGGCCCTGCGTCGGGCCGCCGACTTTCTCCAGCGTTCCCGCGGTCTGCCGGCCGACGCGCCCCGGGTGGGACCGGACGCGACTCCACGCATCGAGCGGATCACCGTCAAAGCGGACGGACGTCTCGTTTTCCTCCGGTCCGATGAGATCGTCCGCGTGGAGGCGGCGGACAATTACGCCATCCTGCACCTGACCGGGAGCCGGCTCATGGTGCGCGAAACCCTCGCGGCACTCGAGGTGCGGCTGGGGGGGACGAACTTTGCCCGCGTCAACCGCTCTGCGCTCGTGCACCGGGATCAGATCCGCGAAATCCAGCCCGCCCTGCACGGTGACTACACGGTGGTGCTGCGAGACGGAACGAGGCTGCCGCTCAGTCGCGCGCTGCGCGGGCAGCTCGACCGTTTCCTGACGTAGCCACCCGACCGCGGGTGTCCACCGGACCGTTACAGCCGGATCGAGAAGCTTGCGTTGATCGTGTAGTCCGCAAACGCCGCATCGCCGGCCCGTACCGATCCGTAGGTCGTCGTCCGATTGCGATGCACGGCCACGGGAACCGTCAGGGTGCCACTGTAGGCCCCCCATTGGTAGGTCACGCCGGGCTCCACCGCCACGGCAAATCCCGGACGGCGGCTGCCCCGACTGCCGCCAAAGGCGTCGTTGCCTGGCACGCCTTCGATGCGGCTTCCGAGGCTGAGAGCCAGTCCGCGTACACCCGCGACATGAAAATCAAATCCTCCCCGCGCCATGTAGGCGTCGGGCACGGAAAACCCGGTTGAGAGCACGCGCTCCTTGGGATTGAAGAGGTAGAACGCGTTCCCATAGGTGTAGAGCCCCCCGGTCAGGTGGTAGTAGCCCTGCAACTCCACGGTCGCACCCCACCCGCCATCGCCCGGCTGGATCGAGGTGTCGACATAGCGATCGGTCGGCCCGGAGGTGCGAATGAAGGTGTCCCGCGCCTCATAGTCCCCGGTCGGGGCTTTCACGCCCACGCCCACCGACACGTTGCCGCGACGGTGGTTCTCCGGGTTGAACACCCAGTAGTTCGCCCCCAGGCGCACATCACCCAGACCCGACGCCTGCGTGTGAAAGCGCTTTCCCGATGCGTTCCCCAGGTGCTCGTAGAGGGAGGAACGATCATGATGAACAAAGGGCAACGTGAGACTCACCCCGAGCCGCTTCGTCCAGGCCCGGGTCAGCGTGACATCCGAAAAATACGATTGGTTCACCACCTCGGTGCTGTTCGCCTTGCGTTCGGTCTGCTCGACATCACCCGCGAAGTGACGATCGGAACGAAACCACCGTAACGCCACATTGACCTGCCACTGGCCGGGTTCGAGCAGACCGCTGCCGTCGGTGACGGCGGATTGGCCGCCACCACGGGCGATGACACAGCCCTGTGTCCGCCCTTCCGGGAGTGCAAACGACAGGACCGAAAGCGCACCGATCAGCCAGCCGAGGGTGCGCGAAGGAAACCGGGAATCCGTGGGGTGCATGGGGTAGACGGCAGGCCGGACGCGGACGTTCCGCGAGGTTCCCCGGCGTGGCCGTGCCCCTCGCGATTGGCAGACGCATCCTGCCGGGTGAAGCCGGAAGGGGCCGATTGCCGCGAATTATGGGCGAAATGCGGAGCTCCCGCGCTTCGCCCCTCCGTGGCGGCACTTCGCCCCTCCTCAATTTCCGTGTCGCCGACGGTCGCCGTAACGTGAAGCTATCCCAGTCACTTCACCGGGAATGCCCATCCCCAGCCCCGTATGCCCTTCCGCACCCTCGTGTTGCTGTGTCATGTTTTCGCCCTCGCCACGGTCGCGACCCTGGCGGCGCCCTCCAAGAATGCCCTGCTCTACTGGAACGATCAGGTGCTGAATGCCACCCGGTTGTCCCGCAATCCGCCCCCGGTCGCGGCGCTGCACATGGCGACCTACCACGTGGCCATTTTCGATGCTGTGAATGGAATCACACGCACCCACCGTCCTTGGCTCGTGGATGAGGCCGCGCCGGCCGGCGCACACCTCGACGCCGCCATCGCCGGCGCCGCCTCCACCGTGCTCACCGCCCTCTGGGGTCAGTCGACCAACCCGCGGAACTTCCAGACCGCTCTGGATGCGGCACTCGCACTGATTCCCGATGGGCCAGGCAAATCCGAGGGTCTCGCCTGGGGAAAGAAGGTCGCCGCACGGATCCTCGATGAACGGGCCAAGAGTGGCTGGAACAAGCCGGCCGAAGGATCCTTCACCAGCAACGAGCCCGGCAAATGGCGCGAAACGCCTCCGGGATTCCGGCCGCCGGTCACCCCCCAGGTCGCCACCACGACTCCCTTCGCGATGAAATCACCCGACCAGTTTCGCGCCCCCCCACCCCAGCGCATCGATTCGAAGGAGTACGCCGAGGAAATCGCCTTTGTCGCCAAAGTGGGTCCCCGCGACGGTGCCGAGCGCACCGAGTACCAGACGCTGTCCACCCCGTTTTGGGCGGACGATCTCGGCACCGCCACCCCTTCGGGACACTGGAATGTCATCGCCCAGGATCTTGCACAACGGCACCACCTGTCCGTCGCCGCGTGCGCCCGGTTGTTCGCCCTGCTGAACATTGCCTGCGCGGACGCCGGCATCTCCTGCTGGGATTCAAAATTTCATTACCGGACCTGGCGCCCTGAAACCGCGATCCGCGAGTCCGATCGCAAGGCCAATCCGCTGATCGTGGTCAATCCGGACTTCATTCCCAACATGGCGGCCCCGGCCCACCCGGACTATACCTCGGGACACAGCACCTTCACCGCCGCCGCCACGCGCCTCCTCGAACGCTGGTTCGGAACCGATGACATCGAGTTCACCACCACCTCCGACGGACTGCCCGGCGCCGTCCGCACCTTCCAGAAACTCTCCGACGCACGCCGCGAGGTCGGCATGAGCCGGATCTACGGCGGCATTCACACCATGTCCGCCAATCTTGAGGGACAGAAGGCTGGAATGAAACTGGCCGACTGGGTGTTTGACCACTCGCTCATGCCGGCGACCTCGGCACCCTGAAGCCATGCACTCCGCCTGCTTCGCTCGCACCTCGGTCGTGATCGTGGTCATGGGCCTGCTCGGGACCGCGACCATGACGGCCGCCGAAGGCGTCACCGTCACTCCGCTCACACCGCGCTCGCCGGCCGCCCGGGGGGCCAAGGCGTTCACACGCCTTCCGTCGTCCGAGACCGGGGTGACGGCCCCGAATGTCTTCAATGATCCCCGGATGTGGGGCGAACGCTTCCGTGAGCTCACCCTCGGTGCGGTCGAAACCGGCGTCGCCGTGGCCGACTTCGATCTCGACGGCCGGCCGGACCTCTTCGCTGTCTCGAAAAACGGTCCCTGCTCGCTCTATCGCCAGGTCGCACCCTGGAAATTCTACGACATCGGGTCTGCCGCCGGCGTCGCCTGCGATGAGCCGGGGTCAAGCAAGACCGGCGCCACGGTCGTGGACATCAACCAGGACGGCTGGCCGGACTTGTATGTGTGCTACTACGACGCACCCAACCGGCTCTTCATCAACAATCGCGACAACACCTTCACCGAAAGCGCAAAGAGCTACGGACTCGACATCAAGGACGCCTCCGTCCACGCGGTGTTTGCCGACTACGACCGCGATGGGCACCTCGACTGCTACCTCGTCACCAACATCCTCGACTTCTCCAAGTCGCCCCAGGGTCGGCGGGACTTCCTGCTTCGCAACCGCGGCAACGGCACCTTTGTCGACGTCACGACGCAGGCCGGCATTTGGGGCCTGACGCAGGGCCACACGGCGCTCTGGTTTGACAGCAACGACGACGGTTGGCCCGACCTTTATGTCGCCAACGACTTTGAAACTCCCGACCGCTTCTACCTGAACAAGGGTGACGGCACGTTTGCCGACGTCGTGGATGAGCGTCTTCCGCATGTCACCTACTTCTCGATGGGCGCCGATTCCGGCGATCTCAACAACGACGGCCGGGTCGACTTCATCATCACCGACATGCGCGACCGGAATCACCGGGAGTTCATGACGGGAATGGAGGAAATCGGCCGCGGTCTGTGGGAGCTGGAGCGAGTGAGTGACTTGATACCCCAGTACATGTGGAACGCGGTCTACGTGAACACCGGCACCGACCGGTTCGCAGAGGCCGCCCATTTCGCCGGGTTGCAGGCGACCGGCTGGACCTGGTCCGCCCGTCTGGGCGACCTCGACAACGACGGACGCATCGACGCATTTGTCACCGCCGGTATGATCCGGAACTTCATCGATGCGGATGTCGTGGACCGCCAAAACGTCGCCCCCTCCCTCGCGGCCCGCGCCGCCGTCTGGAAGAACGCCCCTCCCCGCACCGAAAGCACCTTGGCCTACCGCAATGTGGGCGACCTTCGCTTCTCCGACGTATCCAAGGACTGGGGTTTGGATGAGCAGACGGTCAGTTTTGGCTGCGCCGTCGCGGACCTGGATGGCGATGGTGACCTCGACCTCGTCTATGCCAACTTCAACGCCCCGCCTTCGCTGGTGCGGAACGACACCACCAGCGGCCATTGCAGCGTCATTCGTCTGACGGGCCACTCGTCCAATCGCGCCGGAATTGGAGCCGAGGTGCGGATCCAAACCGCCTCCGGCCAACAGGTCCGTCAACTCTTCACGGAACGCGGGATCGCCTCGAGCGAACCGGCTTTGCTCCACTTTGGACTGGGGAATGACAACCGGATCCGCTCCATCACTGTCCGCTGGCCGAGCGGGGTGGTCCAAGAACTGCAGGATCTGCCCGCCGACCACCTGCTCACGCTCCACGAACCACCCGCCGCTTCCGGACGTGGACCCGCACCCGCGCGGTTTCGAACACCGCCGGCCAAGGATGCCTGGCTGGTCGAGTCGGCCTTCGATCGCGGACTGAATCACCGGGTTGTCCAAACGCCCTACGATGAGTTTCTCAGTCAACGGCTCCTGCCCCGGCGCCTGAATGGTCTGGGCCCCGCTCTCGCCGTCGCCGATGTCAATGGAGACGGCCTGGCCGACCTTTTCGTTTCGGGCACTGCCAGTCAGGCCGGACGACTTTTCCTGGCCCGGCCCGACGGCCAGTTCATCGCGGCGACCTCTCAACCGTGGACCGCGGCCGCCGAAGCGGATGACGTCGGGGCGGTCTTTCTCGACGTCAACGGAGACAAGGCCCCGGACCTCTTTCTGGCGGCGGGGGGCGTCCAGTTTCCCAAGGGAGACCGCCGTCTCCATGACCGGCTCTACCTGAATGACGGCAAAGGAGAATTCAAAGCAGCGGACGACGGGAGCGTGCCCGCTGACGGCGAGAGCACCGCCGCCGTGGCCGCAGCCGATTTCGACCGCGATGGCCGGGTGGATCTGTTCGTCGGCGGACGGGTCGTGCCCGGCGCCTACCCCAAGGCTCCCCGGAGCTTTCTCTACCGATCCGAGAACAGCCGCCTGGTGGATGTGACCGACACCGTGGCTCCCGGCTTGCGCGAGCTCGGCATGGTCGCGGCGGCCACCTGGGCCGACCTGGACGGCGACGCGCGTCCGGACCTGGTGGTGGCGGTGGAATGGGGTCCCGTGGTGATCTTCCACAACACCGGACAACACCTGGAGAAACGGCCGATCTCCGATCTGACCGGCTGGTGGAGCGCACTGACGGTGGTCGACATCAATGGCGACGGGCGACTGGACATCGTCGCCGGCAACAATGGACTGAACACCAAGTATCGAGCCAGCCGTGACGCTCCCGCCGTGCTCTTTGCGGGAGATCTCGACGGATCGGGTCGGTACCAATTGGTCGAGGCCCACTATGAAGAGGGCCGCCTGCTGCCAGTTCGCGGTCGGAGCAAACTCGCCTATGCCTTTCCCTGGCTGCCCCGAAAGTTTCCGACCTACCGGACCTACGCCCAAGCCACGCTCACCGAGATCTTCGGCGTTGAGCGAGTGGAGAGCTGCCACCGTCTCGCTGCGACCGAACTCGCAAGCGGTATCTTCGTCCAGAGGACGGATGGCTCCTTCCACTTCGAGGCTCTGCCGGCTGCAGCCCAACTCGCACCGATCAACGCCATCGTTGCCGGGGACCTGGATCGAGACGGCCACCTCGATCTGCTCTGCGTGGGAAATCACTTTGGACCCGAACCCGCAACCGGTCGTTTTGATGGCGGTGTGGGCGTCGTGTTGCGCGGTGACGGCCGGGGAGGATTTACCGCCCTGGCGGCCGCGGAGTCGGGATTGCTCGTCACCGGTGATGCGAGAGCCGCCGTCTGGGTGGGAGGGGCAAAACCCGCGGTGGCGATCGCTCGCTGCGAGGGACCTCTCCTGCTCTTTTCGCAGATGAAGTGACGGTTCGAGTCCCAAGGCGAGGCGACATTCCAGTCGCGCACCGTCGCGTCACCCTGCAATGTCCCGCCACGTGCTATGTTCCGCCCCCTCCTGTGCCTCGTTTCGGTGCTGACCCTGCTTTCGGCTCCCGCCCAAAGCCAGGCCCCGCGCCGGGCTCTGGAACACGCGCCGTCGGCCTGGCTTCAGTCGCTGGCTTCCTCGCCCGTGCAGTGGCTTCCATGGACCGACGCCACCCTGGACCACGCCAAAGCCGGTCAGCGGCCGGTTTACGTGTTGGTCGCTTCGGAGCTCAGTGAATTCAGTCGAGCCACCCTCCGGGAGACCTTTTCGCGCGCTTCAACCGCCGAGTGGATGAACACCCACTTCGTCTGTGTAATCGTGGACGCCGATGCCCAACCGGAGATCGCCGCCTACGCGCAGCAGTTCATCCAGTCGGTCCGTCAGCTTCGCGGATTGCCCGTGCACCTGTGGCTCACCCCGGATTTCCAGCCCTACGAAGGTGCCAACTACCTGCCGCCGTCTGAGGAATGGGGGAAACCCGGGTTCCTCAAGACCGCACGCAACGCCCTGGACACGTGGGCACAAAACCCGGAGCGCGCGCGCACCCTCGCCACGGAAGCACAGGCCATGCTGCAGTCCCCGCCGCTTCCTTCCGCTTCCGCGAAACTCACGCAGCTCCTCGAACGCGCGGCCGCAGGCTGGATTGCCGCCGCCGATCCGATCCACGGCGGCTTTGGCGACGCTCCCAAGCTGCCCGAACCTGAAGTCATTCAGTTCCTGGTGCGCGGCAGTTCCGAAGCCCGCGATGCCGGACGCCATGCCGCCCACGCCCTCGTCACCGGTGCCGCCCACGACGCGGTGCACGGCGGCTTTTTCCGGAGAACACTGGACGCCGAATGGAAAGAGCCCTACCGGCAAAAAACCCTCCTGGACCAGGCGCGCATCGCGCGGGCCCTGCTCGAGGCGCACCGACTCGGTCCGGACCCGGTGCTGCGCGACGCGGCCTGCGGCGCCCTTGATTTCGCCTGGCGCGAGCTTCGTCTGCCGTCGGGAGCACTCGCGGCGGCACTCGATGGCACGGATTTGCCCGACACCGCGGCCCCTGCCTCCTGGACAAAGTCTGGAAGCGCCACCCTGGCCGCGCATGCCTGGCTGCTCGCCGCTCTCGTGGAGGCCGGTCGCAGCTCTCCCGCCCGCTCACGCGCCGCAATCTCCGAACTACGAACCTTGCTCCTCGCCCAGGTCCGCGCTCCCGATGGCTGGCTCTCTCACCAACCCCATTCGGCGATTGAAGGAACCGCGACCGACTACCTGGCCGTGGCACACGCCTTGCGTGTCAGCGAAACAGGCGACTCGAACGCGTTGGCGAACCAATTGGTGCAACGCGCCTGCTCCCGTTTCTTCGATGCCACCCGCGGCACGTTTCTCGCCTCC
>JAXMHM010000048.1:0-56596 GCA_046346755.1 Opitutaceae bacterium
ATGACCGCTGGGAAGCGCATACCAGATCGGCTCCTCCGCCTTCAAGGCGGAGTCGGAGACGCCTCCTCTCACCACGGGGTGCGAGATCCACCGGTCCATGCGTTCGACGCCGCCAATCAGAAGCTCCACCCCGGAGGTCTGGTAGTCGTGCTTGCGCCGAGTCATCGCCCACGCTCCGTTTGGCAGGCGCTGCGGGGGAAAGTTGTTGATGGCGTTCGACTGCACGATCCCGGCCTCGTCCCACGTTTTCTCGCTCTCGTTCCAGCGGAGTGCGCGCAGCTCGAGCTTCTCTCCAAAGAAGCCGCCGGTGTCGTCCATCGCCACCAAGGCCAGCAGCTGTCCCTCGCGAACCCAGAACCCCCGGGCAAAGTAGCGAAATCCCTCCTTGTCTCGCGTGTTGTAGTGCGGCGAATCCGGTCCCGACTGGGGAGGATATCCGGTCAACATCTTTGGTTCCGTCCACGCCAGGCCGTCCAGGCTGGTCGAGTACTTGACGACCTGGCCGGCAAAGTCCTCGATTCGTGGTCCATCGCTCCACATCGCCCAGAAGCGTCCAGCAAAGTGCGCGAGGTAGTTGTGCTGGTTTACCCCTTTGCGGGCGCTGACGTCGCTCACCACCGCATGCTCGACCGGTATCCGCGGCAGCCTGGAAAAATCGATCGCTCCAGGATCGCTGGGAACCCAGGCTCCCGCCAGCATGCGCGAGGATCCCGGGTTGCGCACCGGGTCCGGGAGCGCGAGGGACAGCGATGCCGCCGCACCGAGCCCGCCGGCACCGGGTGTTTCAGCGGCCCCGGCGGCGCCGGGTTGGGCGAAGATAAGGGCGAGAGCGAGGAACGTGGGCTGGGGTTTCATGACGACGCAGCACCGTGCGGGATTTCTCCCGCGGAGTAGCACACGAATAAGCTAGCAAGAGTGGGAAAAAGGTAGCACCGGGATCTACAGCTCGTGGCGCTTCCGGTAGTTTCCCGGTGTGAAACCAAACCGTTCCCGAAAGCAGCGGATGAAAT
Source organism: Opitutaceae bacterium (assembly GCA_046346755.1). Classification (GTDB taxonomy): domain Bacteria; phylum Verrucomicrobiota; class Verrucomicrobiia; order Opitutales; family Opitutaceae; genus UBA6669. The sequence continues at coordinate 1,011 of JAXMHM010000048.1, forward strand.
ACTGCACCTCCGTGAACCCACACAGGCTCGCCACGTCGGTCACATTATAGCGCAGATCGCGGAGAAAGTGCAGACTGCGTTCGAGACGGATGTCATTCACGTAGGTGCGGAAGTTCTGCTTGGTGTGGGCGTGGAAGAACCGGGAGAAGTGATTCGGATGCCGGTTGAAGAACAACGCCGTTCCCTTCCGGCTGAGTTGCGGATCGGACCAGTGCTCGGACAGGTAGTCGCACACCGACTGCCAGACCACGGTTTGCTCGCCGCGGTCGTGGGTCGGTGCGCGTTCCACCAGCGAGGTGATCTCCGCCAGAAGCAGCTCGACCAGGAGCGTGAAGGTCCTGCCGCCAAGCCGAGGAGCCGGCGGCTCCCGCAGGAGCTGGAGGAGATGGTCTCCCTTATTTCCCAGCGTTTCCACCGTGCGCCATTCGGCCAGATAGCGGCCCGGTATGGTCCCGTCGGAAGAGAGCGCCCGGCGCGCGTGCAGCGTCACCCGCGTGGACTCAGGTCGAAAGACCACGCCGATGGACCGGTAGGGAGTTCGCGGCACCGGGCATATCCAGGTGTAGGGCGCGAGAAACAACACCTGTCCTTCCGCGAGATCAAAGACGACCTCCTGGTCGTTTTCGATCGTCAGGAACGTGCCGCGCCCCTGCGCTCCGATGATCAGGCGGGGCACCTCCATGAAGAAGGAGGGGTGTTCATTCTCGGGTTTCTTCCCCTCGAGCACACGCACCACTGGATGATCGCTGCGATTCGCAGCCCAGGTGTTCAGTGCCGCGAGGATTTTGGAACGGTCATCTTTGGCGCCCATATGCGGGGAAGGGACTGCATCAACCCAAGGTCGCCTGCAAGTGCGGTCTCAGGCCCGGAGGGAGTGCGGATCGTCCACGTGCTCCGGGGGCAGATCGAGCCGCTGTGAGTGGGAAGCGGGAGCGCCGTTCACGATGCGCTCAATGGATCCATGCCAGAACCGGAGCGAACCGGAGCGGGCCACATACACCACCGCAAGTCCGGTTCGGGTGGCGGCAATTGCAGGTCTCACCGTTGGTCGCGCTTCGGTGCCGGCCAGTGGATGAACGGTCCAGGTGCGCCCTTCGTCCCGTGAGAGTCGGCACACCACGTGGCCGCCGTCAGTGATCGCCTCAACGCAGGCCCCATCGTCCATCCGCGCAATGCCCTCGGCCCCAGAGCCGCACCGCTCGGCGCGGACCGAAGGTTCCGGGCCGCCCCACCGTCTCTCACGGCGGTGCGCCTGCCAACCCGGTCGTTTGTCGGCCAAAGCCCACCCCGCGGTAAACCCGGCATTGTCTGTCACCTGCAGCCAGAGCCGGTCCGGGTTTGGCCCTGCGTCCGCTTCGCACACGATGGTCTCGTGGGCATGGTGATCGCATCGCAGGTATTCACCGTAGTCCGACAAATTGACAGACTGACCTTCCGCCGCCAAGGTCGCCTGCAGCCGCGCCACATCGATCGTGGTCAGGTCGGTTGCGGTCTCCAGGCACTGGCGCGCCGCATGCCCGGCCGCAAATCCCAACTGCGCCACCACCGCCATGACCCGGAAGGCGCTCATGGCGGTTTGGTCCCCCGAGGCACCCCGACCCGCCACCAGGAGATTTCTCGCCCCCCGGGGAATCATCATGCGCAGGGGCAGGTGGTGCGGATCGAGCATGTCGGTGATGCCAGTGCCGGCGCGCTGCATGCGATCCGGCCAGTGAAAGTCGATGTGGTAGGTATTGACTGCGACCGCGTCGGGAAAGATCACGGCCCGCCGCGCCTCCGCCTCGGTCAGCACGTGCTCACCGAGGATCCGGCGCTCCTCCCGGATCCCAATGCTGCGGGATACGCTCGCGAGTACGTGTCGATCCAGCTTCCGTCCGCGGTAGCCGACCGTCTGCAGGTAATAGATCAGCGCATGCATCAGCCTCCGCGCAAACACCTCAGCGGCCGATCGGCTGAAACCATCAGCGGCATCGAAACCCACCACTTTCATCTTCACTTCCACTTTGCCGCTGGGAAAACGATGGAGGCTCGTCATCGGGATCTCGTCGTCGTGCCTCCACCGCGGACATCCGTCTGGCAGGATCGGCTGCACCGGCTGCCCGGTGTCCCAGAGTGTGAAATACAGGCTCATGGGTAGCTGGCGGTTTGCTCCTTCATGCATCACCGGAAACCCGGTCAGCACCGGCACCACACAGGAACCTGACGCATCCACCACGAAGGAGGGTGACAGTTCGACAAGTCCCCCTGCCGTGGACACGGACAGACGCCGCACTGCCCCTCCCTCAGCCGCCGCCGCCACGACCCGGGCATGAAGGAGAAGTTCGATGCCGCGCTCGATCACCATCTCCTGCAGAAAGAATGCACACCACTCCAAGTCGTAGGCTCGGCGGTCGTCGTTGGGACGATAGGGTTCGATCAGGTGGTGACGGGAGAGCCGATCGACCAAGTCGGCAAACGGACGGTTCACCCGGGCGGTGTCTCCGCAGAATCCTGCGACGCCCCCCATGGTCCCCTGTCCACCGAGCACATTGCTCGGTTCGAGCAGAAGCACGCGATTGCGGTCCGTCTTGGCCGCCAATGCCGCCATGACCCCCGCCATGCCACCTCCCACCACTACCAGGTCGGGCGCCAGAGCGGCGGAAGCGGGAGAACGGGACGGTGGAAGGGTCGCAACCATGGCGTGCCTTCCATCAAATCCCCGGGCGCGGGTCCCCCTGACGGGAAATAGGCACTCAGAGATGGAAAAATGTAGCGCCGTGCCCGGACTTCACGTGCGGCAATCGAAGAGGGCGGGAATCTCCGTACGTAGTGCTACTCAAGGACAAGCCCTTGACCCCGCCCCTGCGAATTCGCAAATTGTCTGTGGCTGGTGCCACGCCTGCACGCGCATCGCCACTCCCACACGCGCCGGCTCCGCCATGGACTACCAATCCGATCGACTGCGGGTTATCGCAGCCTTGGAGACGAACCATTTCTGGTTCGTGCCGCGCCGGCGTCGGCTGCTCGATGTGGTCGCCCGTGTCCTGACCGGCCCGACCCGCGTGCTCGACGTTGGGTGCGGCACAGGCGGGTTCTGCGAGGCGTTGCGCCAGCGCGGCCACGAAGTCATGGGGGTCGATCCGCACGCGGCCGAGATGGGACTCGACCCGGCCTGGTATCGCACGGGCACCACCGACCGGTTGCCGTTTCCCGACGCGAGCTTTGCTGCGATCTGCCTCTTCGACGTATTGGAGCACGTCGATGACGTCGCGGCGCTCCGCGAATGCCGCCGCGTCCTTCGCCCCGGGGGTCTGCTCTTCCTGAGCGTACCCGCCTATGCGTCGCTCTGGAGCCAGCGGGATGCTGTCGCCGGACACAAGCGACGTTACGATCGCCCCATGTTGCGGAGGCTCCTCCAGTCCGGCGGCTTTGACCTCCGGGAGCTCTCGGGGTACCAGTTCTTTCTCCTTCCGCTCGTCTGGTGGAGTCGCTCCGGTTCGCGGCGGGGCAACAACTGCGTGGAGCGGGAGGACGTGGTTTCCCCGGTGATGAATTCCGTGCTGCGTCGTCTCAATCACTGGGAAGTAGCGCTGGCCCGAACGCTCTGGGCTCCCCCGATTGGCTCCAGCCTGATCGCCGTCTCCCGCCTCGCATGAACCTGCTGCTCTTCTCCCACGACCCGGTCTACGCCGGGGCGGCTGTCGCCGCCGGAGTGAACGCCATTATTGTCGACTGGGAATTTCGTTCGAAGGAGCGGCGTCAGGCTGGATTCAATACGGAGATCAACGAGGGAACCGCCTCGGACCTCAGGGCGATCCGCGCCGCCACCCCGGGGCGGATCATCTGCCGGATCAACAACGATCCGGCGACGCGGCGCGAGGAACTGCGTCTCGCCTGCGAACTCGGCGCCGACGAGGTGCTCCTGCCCATGGTCCGGACAACGGCGGAGGTGCACGACTGCCTCGACGCGCTCCCCTCCGGCCGCGAACTGAGCATCCTGGTCGAAACCGAGGAGTCATTGGCGCTGGCCAGGGACTGGGACGCACTGCCGCTGGCCCGGGTGTACCTGGGTTTGAATGACCTGCTCATTCAACGCGGCCGGGGGCATCTCTTCAGCCCGCTCATCGACGGCACGATCGAGCAGTTCCGCGCCAGCTACCATGGGCAGCTCTCGGTCGCCGGAGTCACGCTGCCCGGAAGCGGCCACCCGATTCCGTGCCGTCTGCTCATGGCGGAACTCGCCCGGCTCGGCTGCAACTTCGGTGTCGGCCGACGGAGTTTCCGCCGGGACATACCGCTCGAGGCCCTGCGCCCAGGGGTCTTTGCCATCCACGAGGAATGGCGGAAACTCCAGCACCGCAGCGACGGTCAGCGCGAGGTGGACCAACAGGCATTTGTATCCTTGGTTCGGAACCTGATCACCCACGCCTGGAGGCCCGCATGCGCCTGCTAGTGCTCGGAGCCAAGGGCTTTGTCGGTTCGGCCGTAGTCCGTCTGGCCATGGCAAGCAGATACACAGTCGGTGCCGTCAGCCGTCCATCGACGCCGGGCGACCGGTTGGCTGGGCTCGAAGGCAAGGTCGATCTGCTGTCGGCCGAGCTCTCGGACGCAGCGCAGATCATCCGCCTGGTGCGCGACTGGCGTCCCGAGGCCATCGTGCAAGCCGCGTTCAACGCGGGACACGGCACCCAGGACGTCACGGGGCGACTCGACTACTTCCAGCGGGGAGTCGCTCCCGCCCTCGCCCTCGCCCTCGCCCTCGAGGCCACCGCCTATCAGGGCACGCTCGTTCACGCCGGATCGGCTATGTCGTTCGGCGCCACGGGCAGTCCGCACCGGGCGGACGACCGGCTGGCACCTTCGACGCCCCGGGGCGTCGTCAAGGCCACCTGCGCACTTGTGTACGAACAGGCCTCGCAGACGGCGGGGTTTCGCCTGGTCGAGCTCTTCATCTACAGCGTCTACGGTCCCTGGGAGCAGCGGGGACGCCTCATTCCCGAATTCCTCCGTGCCGGGCTCGACGGCGGCACGGTGCGTCTCACTCCCGTCGGCCACCTGCGCAACTGGGTGCATGTCGACGATGTCGCCGCGGCCTGCCTCGCTGCGGCCCGGCGGGCTCCGAGCGGAGCCTCACGTGTCATCGTTGGCTCAGACCGCGCCGTGGCCACCACCCACGAGGTCGCCCGCCACCTGGAGACCATTGTCGGCCGCCCGCTCGTGCGCGACACCACACTTCCCGTGACGGATCGCTATGGCGATGACCAGCTCACGCTCGATCCCGCCGCCGGCCAGGCGCTCATCGGCTGGTCGCCTACCATCGGACTCCCCGCGGGTCTGGAAACCACGTGGCGCTGGGCGAACACCCCGGCCGGCCGGAAACACCTGCTCGCCTGAACCATGACCGGACCCACTGCCATCGATTTGACCTGGGTCGTGCCCTTGTACCGTACCGGCCGGCAGGCCGAGGCGCTCACCCGGCGTTGCGACGCCGTGGCACGGGGGCTCGGTTTGCGGCATGAGGTGCTCTTTGTCGACGACTGCTGCCCGGAGCTGGGCTATCGGCGGGTCGAGGCACTCCCGCCAGGGTTTCCCGTCCGCCTTCTCCGACTCCCCCGCAACCAGGGGCAGGATGGTGCCATTCGCGAGGGGCTCCGCATCGCCCAGGGCGCGGTCGTCGTGCTCGACGGCGATCTCCAGGATCCACCCGAGGCGCTAAACGTGCTCTGGCCCCGGCTGACCGAGGGGTATGACGCCGTGTTCGCCGATCGTCACGGACGCTACGAACCTTCGTTCCGACTGGCAACGTCCCGCGCCTACCGTCGGGTGATCGAGTGCGTCGGCGGTCTGCCACGCGGCGCCGGACTCTACGTGCTAATGACTGCGCGCACCGCCGCAGCCGTCGCGGGCACCACCACGACCCCCATCTATCTTCTCGCCGCCCTCGCCGCCACGCGCGGCCGGTTCGTCAGTGTGCAGGTCCAGCGCGCCGCCCGATCCGACGGAGTTTCCTCTTATACGTCGTGGAGGCGTCTGCGCAAGGGAGTGATGTCCACCGTCCAAACGCTGAAGTCCCGACGCCTCGGGGTAAAACTATGAGCCTTCCTCCGAACGGTCACGTCACTTCCACCCCGACGGCCGCCCACAATGCGCATCAACGCGCCTACTACCAGGCGCGCCGTCCGGCGACCATGCTGCCGGTGCCGACGCCCTACGCCACCCGTCATTTTGGGGAGGCGGCCCGCGCGGTCGCACTCAAGTCCTCCGACCGGGTCATCGAGCTGGGCGCCGGCATGGGCCGATTCTCGATCCAGTTTGCCCAACACGGATGCCCGCTGACCGTGATCGAACTTTCTCCGGACCTGGCAGAGGTCTGCCGCGACGCCCTCGCGCACACGCCCAATGCGGAGGTGCGCGTGGCCGATGCCCTGACTCCGGCCGACGACCTGACCGGCCGCTTCGACGTTGTGGCGGGATTCTTCTTTCTTCATCATCTGCCGTCCCTCGACGCCTGCTTCGCCGGCGCCCGGCGCTGCCTTCGGCCGGGTGGACGATTTGTCTTTGTCGAGCCCAACCCGCTCAATCCGCTTTACTACCTCCAGATCACGCTGACACCAGGCATGAGCTGGAAGAGTGAGCGTGGGATCTTCCAGATGCGCCACGCGCGAATCAGCGACACCGCGCTTCGCGCCGGTTTCCACGACATCCGCGCCGACTACTACGGTGCGCTGCCCCGCGGTCTCTACGACCGCCTCGCGCGGCACGGTCAGGAGCGCTCCCTGGAACCGCTGGTGCCCCGGCGTTTCCGGCCCTTCGCGGTCTTCACCGGAACAGCCCGATGAAATCCCTGGGGAATCCTCACGCGGCGGCCAGCATCGGAGCGTTCCTGCTCCTTTTGGCCGTCCAGCTTGTCCGGGTTCCCGACCTGGCCACCCTCGCGCTCGAGGGATACGATGATCTCTTCCAACTCGCCCTGGGCCTGAAGGCCTCGCAGGGCGCCTGGCCGGGGCTGGACTTCTTCACCAACTACGGCCCCGGGGTGTCGGCACTCTCCGCAGTGAGCTGGCAGTGGAGTCACCCAATCCTGGTCGAGGTGCTCACCGGAGTATTCCTGATGACCGCCGGCCTCTTTGCGTATTGGAAGTCTGGATCCACTCAGGGCCGGCCGTTTCATTCGATCTGCCTCCTGATCACCCTCGCCCTGCTGACCCCGAGTTGGGCCAAGTACTATTATGTGTTCTGGCCGGGCCTGTTCCTGCTGGCAGTCGGTGATCCCGCCGCTCCCCGTCCGCCCGGCGGCGCGTTGCGTCACTGGCTGTGGCTCGGAATTCTTGTCGGCCTGGGAGGGTGGTTCCGACCAGAGATCGGACTCGCGCTCGGCGCCGCGCTCGCAGGTGCGTGGCTGCTGCGGTGGAGAGCCGGGACCGATCGCCGGTTGCCTGTCGGTCCGGCCCTGGCGGCGGTGGCCGGCGCTCTGGCCCCCTGGGTTGCCTACTATGCCACGGCGTGGTGCGTGCGCGGGCAGCCGGGGGGACCGGCAGATCTGATCGATTTTTTCCTGGTCAGCACGCGGGCCAAGGCGGTCGACTTTCGCGCCCTTCCGGCCAATCCCACGATCGTCGGGTACTTCAGCACCGATTCGCTCATTACCTACCTGGGCATCCTTGTGGTCGTCGTCTCCCTCGCCTCGATCGCTCTCTGTTTCCCACGCGGCGCGCGCAGCCCGGGCCACACCCCGATCGGTCGCCGGGCGTGGTGCGCGGCCTGCCTGCTGCTCTGCCTCTCCCCCCAGGCGCTCCACCGCATCGACCTCATCCACATCCTGCAGGTAGTCGCCCCGGGTCTGGTCGCCATCACCCTCGCATTGGCCGCGGGGTGTGACGAGGCCGTCACCCGTCGGCCTCGCCTCCGGCCGCTGCTTCAGGTGGGTGCACTGGCCGCACTGGCGCTGCTCGTCGCCGTCGCCGGGCGGATACATCGGAACACCGCCCCGCCGGTGATGACGGCGATCACACGCCTCCAGGGTCTGGCCGCCGGCCTCGATGCCCTCGACCCCGCCGCGCCGGACCTGCAACTGGCCGCTGCTGCGAAGTCCCGGACGCGTGACAACGATGCCCTCCTCGTCCCCAGCATCGACACCCGGCTCTTCGTCCTGATCGGACGACCGTTTGCGGGCCTATTTCCCCACTGGTCGTTCCGACTACCGGAGCGCTGGCAGGAACGCCAGATCGCCGCGCTGCGGGCGAATCCAGCGGCCCTCGTGATCCACGCCGACTATTTTCGCGCCGCTGATGCGGCGCCCTACCTCAGGAAACTAGACTTCAAGGGCCGCAATCCGCTCATCGATGCCTACATCGATGCTACGTACCCGCTTTCCGTCTACCAGACCGCCCAGTGGCGCATTCTCGCCCCCGGCACCCCCCGATGAACAGCACACCGCGATCCTTCCCCCTCACCTGGCGGGCGATGCTGGCGCTCGGCTTCGTCCTGGTGCAGGCTGGATTCGTGGTGCGATCGCGCTTCTCGACCGACCGGTTCCTCTCATGGGCTCCGCATGATCGCCAGATTGAGTATCGCATTGAAGGCTCCGTCGGCGGCTCACCGCTCTCGCCCACACAGATCTCCTCCCGCTACGGGCTGGCGGCCACGGGCTGGCTCAGTCACGCTGCCGAGGATCTGCAGTGGTCCATCACCACCCGGGAGACCCGGCTGTCCCCGGGTCAGCGGGCCTCGGTCACCCTGACCTACCGCGTCAACGGCAACGCGTGGAAGACATGGACGTATCCATAATTCAGTCATACCTCCGGGCCCGCAATCCCTTCGCCCTGCCGGCCAGCAGCCTGCCGGCCCCGCTGCTGCTGATGGCCCGGCTGGTGACTCTTATCCTGCTCGTGCAGGGCTACGCGATCGCCTACATGCCCCGCCGCGGGGTCCCGTTCCTGGCTGTATTTGAGTCGGTCGGTTCCGAGTTTGACTGGAAACGGGGCTTGTCCGCGTTGTTTCTGGCCGGCGCGTTCCTGGTGTTCTTCAATCTCCGTCCGCGCCTCGGTTGCCTGCTGGTCGGCGCCTCCCTGGTGACCGGCACGCTGATCGATTCCGCCGGGTATGCCAACAGCCGCCTGTTTCCCGGCTGTCTGCTCCTGCTCACCGCTCTGCAGGACGGAAGCGCCCCGGCCCGCCTCGCTCTCCGTGCCCAGGTGTTTCTGCTCTACCTCGGTGCGACGCTGAGCAAGCTCTTCGAACCTGACTGGTGGAACGGGCAGTACTTTGAGTTCTGGCTGCGGGAAAAGCTCGGTATCACCTGGTACGCACACCTCGCCGATGCACTGCCACCCCTGACGCTTTCAACGTTCATGGGCGTGACGACCATGGTGATGGAGGGGGTGATCTGCGTTTCCCTGCTCCGTCGGTCCCTGTGGACGCTGAGTTTCGCCACCGCGCTCGTGTTCCATGTCAGCGCATTTCTGGTGTGCGGGCTGGATTTTGGCGTCTTCCTCTATGTCAGCATCCTGTCGTTCCTGGTCCTCGCGCCCGACGACCTCCTCCCGCGCCTGGGCGCGCTTCCCCTTGGCTCCGTCGGACGTTCTGCGGTTTCACAGCCCTGGATCTGGAGCGTGTGCATGCTGGCGCTGCCTCTCTCTGCTTCACTGTCACAGGTTGGACAGAAGTTCCTCGTGGCGGCGTGTACCGCCACGGCGCTCGGGATCACGTTCGTGTACGCGCGCTCGCGACCGGGGCGTTCCCATCCGGAGTCGAGTGAGGATCGCCCGGGGGCGTGTTCAACGGACGTGACCGCCTGATCGGCCGGACGTCCGTGCCGCCGGGACCTGACCCTCGCACGACCCGGTCCGGGAAGCACAGGGCGCCGACGCGGTTGTGACTGGAAGCGAAACGGAAAACGCTAGCCCTGCCGCCCTGTTTCGCCCTAGCTGGCGTCATGGCTCGAAATCGAACCAGGCGTCCGTGGCTCGAGCGCCTGCCCGGGCGGCGGCCCGAGGCTGACTTCCAATGGCGCGGAAAGGAAGTTTCGCGGCTGGAGGGCTTTGCCGACGGGGTTTTCGCCTTTGCCGTCACACTGCTGGTGGTGGCGCTGGAAGTGCCCCGAACGGTCGACGGACTGGTGGAGGTGATCCGCGGATTTCCGGCGTTCACCGTGTGTTTCGCACTGCTGATGATCTTCTGGAATGCACACTACCGGTTCTTTCGGCGGTACGGTCTCGAGGACCGGCTGACCCGGTTCCTCAATACGGGCGTGCTGCTGCTGGTGATGTTCTCCGTCTACCCGTTGAAGTTTCTTTTCGGCGCCATCCTGACCTTTGGCAGCACGCAGGTACCCCACATCACGACTTGGAGCGAGCTGCGGTTCGTCTACACCGTCTACGGTCTCGGCTTTCTCGGCATCTGGCTGCTCTACCTGCTGCTCCATGTGCACGCGATGCGGCAGCGTCACCGCCTGCAGTTGAACCAAGCGGAGGTGCTGAAGACGCGGGAGCAAATCGTCTCCTTTGCGATCAACAGCGTGATCTCGGCTTCGTCCGTGATCCTGGCGCAGCTCAACTTCTCGTCCAGCCTGCCCGCTTATGTCTATCTCTTGCTTCTGCCGGCACTGGTGCTGAACGCGCTGATTCATCGGCGTTTGGTCCATACCGTGCTGGCGCCGGACAGTGCCCAGCGGGGCTGAACCCGCCTCCCAGCAGGAGGCACGCGTCAGGGATCGGAAGAAAGGCGGAAACCAATCCGGGACTCGTGCGTTGAACCCCCACGAACCCTTCATCCGAATCACCGCTGTCATACCGCATGCGCTCTCCGCGACTTTTCGTCCTCGTACTCCTGGTCTGGGGAATCAGCCGAGCCGGGTTGCTCACCGCAACGCCCACCTACGACTTCGCCCCGCTCACGGCCGTCGTTCAGGAGGCCAGCGCCGACCTCGATCTCCGGGGAGCGTCCCTGCGTGTTCTCATTGATGGTCAGCCGGTGTACGAGCGGTTCTTCGGCACCTACACGGCCAATACCTTGGTGCCGATCGCCTCTGCCTCCAAGACGCTCTCCGCCGCCGTGCTCATGGCCCTGGTGGACGATGGCAGTCTGTCCCTCGACGACAAGGTGTCCAAGTACATCCCGAGCTTCAACAAGCCGGTCTACGCCGACATCACCTTGCGTCAGTGTTTTTCCCATACCTCCGGCCTGCCCGGATCGGAGGAGAACGAGGCCCTTTCCGACAGCTCGATCACACTGGCCCAGTCCGCCGACCTCATCGCCCAGATTCCCCTGATCGGCCCCCCGGGCGGGCAGTTCGCCTACGGTGGTCTTTCGATGCAGGTGGCCGGGCGGTGCGCGGAGGTCGCCACCGGCAAGTCCTGGGACCAGTTGTTCCAGGAGAAGATCACGGGCCCGCTCGGCCTGACGCGCGTGGACTACACCACGGTGGCGCTGCTGCCGCCCTACCGCCCGAACACCAATCCCCGGATCGCCGGCGGAGCCCGCTGCAACCTGGGCGACTATTCCACCTTCGCCCAGATGCTGGTCAACCGGGGAATCCACAACGGCCGGCGCGTGCTCAGTGAAGCGTCGGTGCGCGAGATGCAGCGCGACCACGTCGCCGGCCTCCCGGTCATCAACAGCCCGGCCTTCGGTCCAACCCGCTACGGGTTGGGCACGTGGGTCGATGTCATCGACGCCAACGGACAGACCGCGGAGGCCAGCGCCGCCGGCGCCTTTGGATTCACCTCGTGGATCGACCACGCGCGCCGCCTCTCGGCCGTGTTTCTGGTCCTCGACCAGGGTCCCATCGTCCGTCCCTACGCCAACCGCATGCAGGCGGCGCTCCGCGCGATCGTCGACGCTGCGGTCCCTTCCACCGAGGACACCGCCGCGCGCCTCGCCAACCTCTCGGTCCGCAGCACGGCCGGACTCGGCGACGCCTCCCTCATCGCCGGCTTCACCCTCGGGGGCGGCGACCGGATGATCCTCGTGCGCGGTATCGGACCTGCCCTGACACCCTTCGGCGTGGCCAACGCCCTCGTCGATCCCATGCTCACGCTCTTCCGCGGTTCAACCTCGATCGCCGCCAACGACAACTGGACAATCGTCGATGGCCGCGCCGTCGGCGCCTTCCCGCTCGCCCCCGGCAGCCGCGATGCCGTGCTCACCGCCCCTCTGACCCCGGGCGGCCACACCGGGGTAATCACACCGGTCTCCCCGGCGACAGCCGGCGAAGCCCTCGCCGAGCTCTATGACGCCGGCAATGGGTCGGGGCGTCTCACCAACCTCTCGGCGCGCGCCCGACTGGGGGCCGGAGGCCGCCTCATCGCCGGTTTCGTCGTCGAGGGCCAGCCGGGAGCGCTCAAGCCCATTCTGCTCCGCGCCGCCGGCCCGTCGCTCGCCTCGCTCGGTCTGTCGGACGTGGTCACCGATCCGAAGCTCGAGCTCTTCAACGCCAGCTCCACCCTGATCGCCGCCAACGACACTTGGGCCGGCACCGCGGCCCTGACCTCCGCCTTCTCCCGCGTGGGCGCCTTCCCCTTTGCCGCCCCGACCTCCAAGGACGCGGCCTGTGTCGTCGGCCTCGCCCCCGGCAGCTACACCGTCCACGTCACCGGCGTCGGTGCCAGCGCCGGCACGACGCTGGTGGAGGTCTACGAGCTGCCGCCCTCACCTCGTTGAAGGGCTGACGCGCCGATTGCACCGTCGCGTTCAGGACTCCAAATACGCAATGTAGACCACGCGAACCCGGCTCTTCCGGCACTCCTCGACGATCGCGTGCACCTGGTGCGTCGGGGTTTCCGAAGTCGCGACGACGATCGCCGCGGTGAGCAACCGGCGCCGCACCATCCCATCCAGCGTATCGCGGAGCAAGTCGAGCGCCACCGGTTGTCCGCCCAGCACCGGCTGGTCGTCGACGATCTGGATCCTACCGGGCGAGCCCGCCACCCAGTCCCGCTGCAGGGTGAGACCGTCTTGCCGGAGAATCTCCACGCGTGCCAGGCGGTCCGGCTCCTCGCGGCTCTCCACCGGCATCCGGTCAAAATCGCCGGACGGTGCGTAGGTGAAAGTCAGATACATAATGAACGCGCCCAGAATCGCGACTGACCACGCCAGCGATCGCTGCAGCTGAGTTCCCGCTTTCATGGGGTGGGCGCCTGGGCAGGCATCGTGGGGATCGGGTGACGCGATTAGGCTGACCGTCGCACCATGAGCCCTGCGACGAAGCTCGGCAATTCCCAATCCGCCGGGACCTGGCCTCAGTCCGCCGTTGCCGGCAAGGTTACGCCCGTGCCACGCTTGTTCCTGGCGCGGTAGGGAAGTCCCGGAAGGGCCGGGGCAACCCACTTGCCGGGGAAGAGCATGATGCGAGGCAAGTCGGGAACGCCGGTCTCGTTGGCATTGAGCTGGGCCGCCACCAGGTCGACCGCGTGGGCTGCGACCCGATCGTAACACTGGTCAATGCCGCCGATGCCGCGGGGGGTGTCGGTGCTCCAGTAGAGCGTGATCACCGGCAAGGCGAGTTCGCGGATCGCCGCGCGGAGCCCCGGCGCGGCCAGCAGGCTGGTTTCACTCACGATCAGGGCATCGGGATTCGAGCGGCGCAGCCAGGCCGCCGCTTCCTGCAGGCCGGCCTCATCGATGACGCGCACCAGCGAAGGCGCGGCCGCGAGATCGGGATGATGGGTGAGGAATGCCGCCTCCCAGGCGCGTTTGGCGCGACCATTGCTGGTCGGCTCGATGAGGGCCCCGATCCGCCGGCGGCCAAGCTTCTCTAATTCGAGCAGGGCAAGGCGCATCGCGAGGAAGTGGTGGTGCCCGGCGTGGTGCAGTTCGGGTGTCCAGGTGACATTTCCGATCACCGCCGCGGAGAAATGCCGCCAGTCCCAGCCCAGCGTGATCGCCGCCTCGGCCGTCGTCACGGGCGAGAGCACGACGCCGACAATGCCCCGCGCGCGCAGGATCTGTTCGAGCCGCTGATCGCTCATGCCCGGGTCGTTGGTCCAGAACTCCTCGAGGGCAAAACCCATCTGCCCCGCGCGCTCGCGGGCGCCGGCAAACACCTGGTTCAGGAATGGATCACGCCGCGCCGCCGCCCGACCCGTGTGCACCCAGACGAACGCAATCCGCTCCTGATGCGGTCGCGCCTGGGCGCCCCGGATGTGGGCCATGAGGCTGGCCACGCGGGGATTCGGACGGTAACCCAGCGCGCGGGCAATCTCCGCCACTCGGTCGCGCGTCGCCACCGGTATCTTGGGATGCTGGCGCAAGGCATAAGAAACCGTGGCGAGTGAAAGTCGGGCCCGCGCCGCCACGACTTTCAGGGTCACTACGCGCTTGGAATCCAGGGGCACGGTGAACGAATCCACCCGCGCAGGCAGCGAGCGCAACGAGAAAAATGTCCCACACGGGCCGCCTGCAGCTCCACCCGACCCGCCCGCCCGGTACCGTGGCGGGTGTTCGGAGCGGGAGCCGGGGCGCGGATCGGTGAACGGTTTCACCGGCGGCGTGATTGAGGTGGAGCGTGTTCCCCGGTCTACTCCCGGGATCCCTCACCCCAAGTTCGGCCCGTCTTGGTGCCGTTCACCCTGTCCGCACCCCTCATGAACTTCCTTCTCTCCGATTCGGCTTCATCGCGACTTTGTCCCGCTCTCGGACTCCTCCTCACTTTTTCCGCCGCCTCCGCCTTCTCCCAGTCCACGCCGCCGGCCGGACGTCCCGAGGACGACGCAGTCCGGCTGCCGGCGTTCACCATCGTGTCGGAGGATGAGACGGGGTACGCCGCAACCAACTCGATCAGCGCCACCAAGGTCGCGACCGAGCTGAAGAACATGCCGGTATCGATCGATGTCCTGACCGAGCAGCTGTTCAAGGACTACGGCCTCACCGAAGTCTACGACATTGTCGGACTCTCGGCCGGTGTCAGTTCCACCCAGCGGGCGGCGACCGGCAACCTGGAGAGCTACACCATCCGCGGGTTCACCACGTTCTTCAGCGCGCGCAACGGCAATACGAACTTCCGCAGCTTCGACTCGGCCAACGTTTCGCGCGTCGAGGTGGTCAACGGACCGGCGAGCGTGCTCTACGGCCAGCTCGACCCCGGCGGTGTCGCCAACACCGTGACCAAGCAGCCTTCGGCCAAACGGTCGAGCAACCTCAAACTCGACCTCGGCTCCTGGGAGTACTACCGCGCGGAAATCGGCACAACCGGCCCGCTGAACCGCTCCGGCACACTGACCTACCGCGTCGACGCCTCCTACCTCGACCGCAGTGGATACCGCGACTTCGACGACCAGACCAAGCGCTTCATCGCCCCGGTCATCCGCTGGCAGCCGCGCAAGGGCACCTCGCTCACGCTGGACATGGAGTATGTCGACATGGACCTCACCGGCCTGGCCAACTGGCCCCGGTACAACCGCCGGATCACGGCTCCGTTCGACGTGAAGTTTGCCGACATGATTCCGCGGACCTGGAACGGCCAGGGACCCGGCCTGGGCACCCACACCGGGAACCAGATCTACACCGGCACCTTCGAACATGCCCTGACCGACTCGATCCTGATCCGGAACGTCGCCGGTGTGACCTCCTTCCACCGCAATTCCTGGGAGGCCGGCGCCACCGCCATCAACATCCTCGCCACCACGCCCGCCGGACAGCTGCCCTATTCCCGCAGCCTGAGCGGCAACTACGCCAACGGCCGGTCTTTCGCCAACACCCTCAACATCGCCGCCCGTTTCGACTTCTCCAAACGCCACTACACGCGTGTGGTCGCCGGCTGGGAGTATGTCGCTTCGCGCAATGACTCCGACAGCCGCGTCTCCGGCATCGCCAACGGCGTCGGTGTCGCCACCCCCGCCAACTGGGACCTCGCCAACCCGGCGACGTGGGACCGCACCGTGCCGCGGCTGGCCGACGCCCGGATCAGCGCCTATTCCGGCACACGTTTTTGGGAGGACAAGTTCTACCTTGTCGACGCCCTCGCCCTCTTCGATGAACGCCTGATGGTACTGGCCGGGCTCAACTACTCGAAGATCGAGAACGTCTCCGCGAACTACCTTGCGAACACCCGGCTTCGCATCGAACGCGACCGCACCACCCCGCAGGGCGGCGCAGTGTTCCGGGTGACCAAGACGCTGGGACTCTACGCCAACTACTCCGAGTCCTTCCGCCAGATCACCACGCTGCGGACCAATGCCGACCGCTCGCTCACTCCCTTCGATCCACTCATTGCCAAGGGCCTGGACTACGGTGTGAAGTTCGACTTTGGCGACGGTCGCTACAGCGGCCAGGCGACCGTGTTCGACACCAAGAACATCAATGGTCGTCAGTCCTTCAGCGCCACCGACGCAATCGGTGCCTACACCTACGAAACCCAGGTCGGCGAAAATCGCGCCAAGGGCTTCGAGCTGCGCCTGTCCGCCAACGTCACTAAGAACTTCCAGCTCGTCGGCGGTTACACCCAGACTCACTCCTACATCTCGAAGAATCCCTCGAACCCCTCGATCGTCGGCCGCGCCGCCATTCGCTCACCCACGCATTCGTTGACGGTGACCACATCCTACCGGTTCACCCAGGGCCGGCTCAAAGGGTTCTCCACCGGCGCCAATGTCAGCTACCGCGGCGAGGCGAAGGCCTTCGAAACCAACGACGCGTATCCGTTCCTGCTCGACCCCCGAGTTGTCGTGAACGCCCGGGTGGGATATGCCACGAAAGTCTTCGGCAAGCCCGCCACGTACAACTTCAACATCACGAATCTCCTGGACGAACGCTACTTCCCCAGCTCGATCTCCCAGGCGGATCCCACGTCGTATCGGTTGTCCGTGGAATATCGGTTCTAGCGCATGTCCCCCCTTCTGCCGTCCCCGGGCGTCCTGCGGTGGTTCTTGGTGCTGGGACTCGGTCTGTTGCAGCTGCTGCCGCCGGCGGCAGACCGCCTGCAAGCCGAAACCGGAGTCGGGACGTCGCAGCGGGTTTCACTCAACGGTCCCTGGAAGTTCGCGGCCGACTACCAGAACCTTGGCGACGCCTCGCGATGGTTCGCAACCGACGCGAATGACGCCGTCTGGGACCGCGTCGGCGTGCCGCACACCTGGTCGCATGACCCGCGTTTCGTCGGTTTCATCGGCGCGGGATGGTATCGGCACCGTTTCACCTCCCCCGCCGTCGCCGAAGGCGAGGTGGTGCGGTTGAAGTTCGGCGCGGTCTTCGCCCGCGCCCGAGTGTGGCTCGACGGGGAGCTGCTCGGCAGCCACGAGGGGGGTTACACACCCTTTGAGTTCGACGTGACCTCCCGGCTAAAGCCCGGAGCCAGCCACCTCCTGGTGGTCTGCGCGGAGAATCGCTGGGACCGCTCCACGATTCCCGGTGCGCGCGGAGGTGCGCAGCCGCAGGAACAGGTGTACGCGTGGTGGGATGACGGTGGCATCATCCGCGACGTCGATCTGCTCGTCACCCCGTCCGTCTACGTCACCCGCCTGAAGGTCGAGGCCACTCCCGACCTCTCGCTCCGCACTGCCACGGTGCAGGTCCGCGCCTGGGTGAAGAACACGACGCGCCAGCCCCACCGGGGACGCGTAGTGGTGGCCTTGGACCGGGAGTCCAAGGCGCTGCCGCTCCCTCCGGTGGAAAGGGAGATCGAGGTCTCGGCCGGCGGCGAGTCGGTGGCGGTGCTCGACTTCATACTGCCGACCGACCTCCTCCAGCTCTGGAGTTTGGATACACCGGTGCTGTACCAGGCGCGGGTACGATTGGGATCCCACACGCTGGAACCCGTCCATTTTGGGTTTCGTCGGTTCGAGATCCGGGGAGACCAGTTCCTTCTCAACGGCCAGGTCATCCGTCTCGCCGGGGCCAACTGGCATGCCAGTCATCCGGACTGGGGACAGGACCAGCCGGCGGCGGGCGTAACCCGCGACCTGCAGCTGATGAAGGAGGCCGGGCTCGTCTTCCAGCGTCTCACTCACTACCCGGTGTCGCCGGTAATCCTCGATTGGGCGGATCGTCACGGGATGTTAATCATCGCCGAAGCCGGAGCCACCGGCTGGACGGCCGAGCAGCTTTCCTCCCCTGTCCATCAGGACACTTTCCGCGCCCAGCACCGCGCCATGATCGAGCGCGACTGGAATCACCCGTCGGTCGTCGCCTGGAGCGTGGGCAATGAGTTCGCCGCCGACACGCCCGCCGGCGTCCGCTGGGTGCAGGAACAGCGCGCGTTCACCCACCAGCTCGATGCCACCCGTCCGGTCACCTTTGTCAGCAACACGGTGGCAAAACCCGGGCTCAAGCCCGCCGAAGAGGGATCCCACTACGCCGATTTCGTCTGCCTCAACACCTATGGGCGCACCCCGCAGGCCAATGCCGCCAACATCGATCGGGTCCATGCGCTTCATCCGAACAAGCCGCTGTTGATCACCGAGTATGGACTGCGTCACGACTTTGTCGGTGACGAGACCGAGCGGGTGGACTGGTTTCGCGCCATGCTCGCCATCATCCGGGAGCGGCCCTTCGTTTCGGGCGCGTCGGTCTGGAGTTTCAACGACTACCGCAGCCGCTACGTCGGAACCAACCCCAATGGCTGGCGGGAGTGGGGCCTGGTCGCCGGCGACCGGACACCACGCGGGGCCTACCACGCGCTTCGCCGCGAGCACTCGGGTTTCGTCCTGCGGCAGGCCAACCTGCAGGCCGGAGTGCTCACGGCCCGGTTCGAGGCGCAGACGGAGTTTCCGGTCTTTCCCGCGGCCACCTGCGAGGTGCGCGCCCACTTTTTCGACGGCCAGAACCGGCTGCTCGGCACCACAACGGTTCCCCTTGTGTCCGGTTCGCCGCTGAAGATCCCCGCGACCGCGGGCGCCAGCGCCTACCGTCTGGAAATTTGGCGCGGCGGCTTTGCTACCGCCTCCTTTGGCAGCAACCTCGTTCCATAGCTGGCCCATGCCACACCCCGCATCCCTCTCTTCCTGTCGGCGGTCGGTTGCCGCGATCGCGTCCCTCGGACTGGCCCTGAGCTCGGCGCTGGTCGCGCTCCGCGGCGCACCGCCCACGCCAGACTATCAACTGCTCTTCGCCGAGGAGTTCGACGGTGACCGGGTGAACGAACGCGACTGGAACTTCCGTCTTGGGCCCCGCACCGGACTCGGCATCGACGGACTGAACCTCGCGCGCAATGTCCGGATCGCCGACGGCCACCTGATCGTGACCGCACGCCAGGAGATCATCGACGGCAAGGCCGCGAACACCGGCGGGGGTCTCATCAGTCGGCATCGATTCGGTTACGGCTACTATGAATGCCGGTCGCAGCCGTTCATGGCCGGACGGGGCGTGCACGTGGCCTTCTGGCAGCGCGGGATGTCGGGACCGGAGAACAATTCGATCTTCGAAATCGACTCCCACGAGATCGATTCCACCCAGAAGATCGCCTGCAACAACCTTTACGTCGATGTCTCGACCAAAGGGTACCTTGAGCTGGCCTGGCCCCACCGGGCCCAGGTTCCGCTGACGCTGCCGCCCGACGGGTGGTGGATCGACGCCTATGACTACTCGCCCGACGGTGTGATCTTCTACGATCAAGGCCGCGAGGTCGCCCGGGCCGACTTTCCCGATTTGGTCGCCGCCCAGAACGTGTGGCTCACCGCACTCAATGGAGTCGGAAAGGTCGATGCGGACCGACTGCCGGGCGACACCCGTTTCGACTACTTTCGCTTCTACGCCAGGGACTATCCGGGCGCAAACCTGCTTCCGAATGGAGGATTTGAATACAATCAGGACAAGGTCGACCTTCAGCGTCCGGTGGCCTGGCTCGAGTCCGGTGATACTGGGGCGAGCCAGGTCGTGCGCGAGGGCGCCGCGTCCGGCGACTTTCGGCTCCGTCACAGTTCCGACCGCGCCTTCACCGTGACCACGACGCAGTCGCTGCAGTTCATCCGCAATGGCACCTACGAGCTGCGCGCCCGCGTGCGCCGCGGGGGGCCTGCGGGCACCGCCCGGATCCGGGTGTCAGACTTCGGCGGAACCGAAATCGCCACGGAGATCCCTGTCGCCGCGGAGTGGACCGATGTGCGGATCCCGCGAATCCCGGTCACCCGCCAGGGTGTCACCGTCTCCCTCGCCTCCGAGGGGAGCGCCGGTGCCTGGGTCGAGTTCGACGAAGTTCAGTTCCTGCTGCCGCCCGCCCCCGGCCAGACTCCCCGCCCCTCGCGCTCCTTCGCCTACCGGGCCGGTGATCCGATCTGGGAGATCGGGACGCGCCAGCCCATCGTCTTTGCGGGTGACGAGAAATTCTACTTTTTCGGTCGCAACTGCGGTCTCGGGGAGGCCATTACGGTCTCCTTCGTGATGACCCCCGCCCGGCTGGCGGGCGCGTTCCCGATCACGCGTCTCCCCAAAACCGGCCAGGCCGGCTGGGGCGTCGGACTCACCCCGGAGGGCGGGGTGTTCTTCCGACTCGGCAGCCAGGAGACGCACCACGATGTGCACGTACCGAAGGCCTACCGCGCGGGAGTCACGACCCGGGTCACCTGTGTCTTCGACCGCGGCACCGCGCTGATCTACCTGGATGGGGCGCTGCGCCAGCGGGTGGAAGGAATCGCGTTCTCCACCCAGGATACCACCGCCCCCGGCCGCCTCGGCGCCAACAGCGGGCGGTATGATGCGGTGGGAGACGTGACCTTGACGGCGGACGCCCCGCCACCCGCGGCCCGCCAGTCCCAAAACTACGTGGGTGCGCTGGGTGAAGTCCGCGTCTACAACCGCGCCCTCGGCCCCGCCGAAGTCGCATCCCACTCCCAGAAATAGCACCCGCGCACTCCGGATCTGGTTCCGGTCCTTCCTTGAGGATGTCTGCTTTAACGATCCCCCCAACCTACCGCTGGCCTGCGCACGGGTATTCCATTTTCCGAGACACTGATGCGACAAGTCGCTCTTCAACCCGTGTCCTTTCCCCAGTGAACGTCCGCCTCTCCGTCATGCAGCGCCACGGGCGCTTCCTCGCCACCCTACTTCTGGCGCTGTTGTCCGCGCTGCCGGCTGTCGCCGCTCCGTCGCAACGACCCAATCTGATCGTCATCTTGACCGACGACCTGGGCTACGGGGACCCGGGTTGTTATGGCGGAAAGCTCGTGCCCACGCCCGCCATCGATTCCCTCGCCGCAGGCGGAATCCGTTTCACCAACGCCTACGCCACCGCTCCGGTGTGCGGGCCGAGCCGCTGTGGGTTGCTCACCGGCGCCTACAATCAACGCTTCGGGTGCCAGTGGAACGAGGATGAGTGGCCGCAACAAGGGATGGCGTACAAGATCCCAGCCGGTCACCTCACCCTGCCGGAGGCACTCCGGGCGGCCGGATATGTGACCGGCCATCTCGGCAAGTGGAACATCACGCGCGATCCGCGCCAGTGCTTTGATGAGGTGGCGGATGTGATCGGCTTCGAAGCCGACTATTTTCCCGATGCCGCCGGTCACTATCAAGGTATGGACGAACCGGTGCGGAAGAACTCGAAGAAGGTCATGGGAGTCTCCGGGCCGGAACGCCCGGGGGACGAATACCTCACGGATCGCCTCGGTCGCCATGCGGTTGAGTTCATCGAACGACACCAGCGCGGCGAAAAACCGTTCTTCCTCTTTCTCAGCTTCAATGCACCCCACAGCCCCTACCATGCGAAGAGCACGGACATGGCCAAAATGGGTGACATCCGGCCGGAACCGCTGAACTACTACGCCGCGATGGTGGCTTCACTCGACGAGAACATCGGTCGCGTTCTCGCGAAACTGGAGTCGGCGGGGATCGCCGAGAACACCGTGGTGGTCTTCACCAGCGACAACGGCCCCACGGGCGCCTTGCGCGTCGGATGGAAGGACCATTGGCCGAAGGAGTTGATCGTGGGTTCCGCCGGACCACTCCGCGGTCACAAAGGGCAATTCCTGGAAGGAGGGGTGCGGGAACCCTTCCTGGTCCGCTGGCCCGCGCGACTGCCAGCTGGGAGACTCTTCCATGCGCCGGTCAGCACCATGGACATTTTTCCGACCCTCTCCGCCGCAGCCGGGGCCTCGCTTCCGGACAGCACCCGACTCAACGGGGTCGATTTGCTGCCCTATCTTCTCAGTCACCACTCCGGTGCGCCTCATCCCGTTCTCTACTGGAAGAATGGCGAACAAGGGGCCATCCGAGAGGGTGACTGGAAACTCCTCATCGACTCGGCTTCGGCATCACCGCAACTCTACCATCTCGCCAGTGACATCGGAGAGGCCCACGACCGGGCCCATCTCGAGCCTGCGGTCGTTCAGCGCCTGCACCAGTCGTGGCGCGAATGGAGCAGCACCTTGCCGCCGCGTTCCAATCCGCAGCGCCCCAGGCTCGATTCCGCTCCCTGAACCCACTGCCGCTTTCATGCTTCACCACTCCCTCAGCGCAGACTTTGTGGTCGTCGGCGGCGGACTCGCCGGCGTGTGCGCCGCGCTCGCTGCGGCCCGCAACGGCAGTCGCGTCGTGCTCATTCAGGACCGCTCGGTGCTCGGGGGCAACGCCTCCAGCGAAGTGAAGATGCACATCGTCGGCGCCGACTGCCACGGCACCCGGCCGGGTGCGCGGGAATCGGGCCTCATCGAGGAGCTGAAACTCGAGGACGCGGCTCGCAATCCGCATCGCTCCTACTCGCAGTGGGACCTGCTGCTCTACGAGAAGGTCATCCTTGAACCCAACGTGACGCTGCTGCTCGACACCGACTGCGTGGGTTGCGAACTCGACCGCACCGCGGGGGGCCGCCGTATCACCGCCGTCAAGGCCGTGCGCCAGTCCACCGAGGATAGTTTCACCATCTCCGCGCCGTTCTTCGCCGACTGCTCGGGCGACGGCCGGCTTGCGCAGGAGGCCGGTGCCGACTTCACGGTCGGCCGGGAAGCCAAGGCGGACTACGGCGAGAGCCTCGCCCGCGACGTCGCCGACTCCCACACGCTGGGCAGTTCGATCCTCTTCACCGCGCGGAGATACGACACGCCCCAGCCGTTTCTGGCGCCCGCGTGGGTGCGTCCCTTTCGGAAGCACGAATTCAAGCACCGCCCGATCCGGAGCTACGAATACGGCTACTGGTGGAGCGAATGGGGCGGGCAGCTCGACACGCTCAAGGACAACGCAGTCATCCGGCATGAGCTGCTCCGCATCGCCCTGGGCATCTGGAGCTACATCAAGAACTCCGGCGAGTACCCCGACTCCGCGAACTGGGCGCTCGACTGGGTCGGCGCGATTCCGGGAAAACGCGAGACCCGCCGCTTTCTCGGTCCGCACGTGCTCACCCAGCACGATGTGCAGGGCGGACGGCTCTTTCCCGACGCCGTGGCGTACGGCGGGTGGTGGCTCGACCTGCATCCACCGAGTGGAGTCGACGCCCCGGACGAGGAGCCCTGCGTGCAGCATCCCTTTCCCCACCTCTACACGATTCCGCTGCGCTGCCTTTACTCGCGCAATGTCGCCAACCTCTTCCTGGCCGGTCGCAACATCAGCGCGACCCACGTGGCCTTCGCCAGCACCCGGGTCATGGGCACCTGCTCCGTCATGGGCCAGGCCATCGGCACCGCCGCCGCCCTGGTTCGCGGTCAGCCGGGTCGCGGGATCCCCGACCTCTTCGACTCCGCGGCCGTCGCCGGGCTCCAGCAGCGCCTGCTCCGGGACGACGCCTTCCTTCCCGGACTCCGGCTCGAGCCCGAGGGGCCTCGCCCCGTTGTCACCGCGTCCGCCTTCCTTCCCGGCTGCGAGCCGGACCACGTCCTCGATGGCCACGCCCGCGAGCTGCCCGGCACCCTCGGTCCGTGGGCGGACGGTGGCACGCACCGCTGGGAATCGCCTGCTCTGCCCGCCTGGCTCGAACTCGCCTGGACCGCGCCGCAATCGGTCGCAGAGGTCCACCTGACATTTGATTCCGGTTTCGAACGGGAGCTGATTCTCAGCGCGAGCGACGCCGTCACCCGGAAGACCCGGAGGGGACCGCAGCCCGAACTCGTGCGCGACTACGACCTGCTTCTGGACGGCCGCGTTGTCGTCTCCGTCACCGACAACCACCTCCGCAAACGCGTGCACCGTCTGCCCGCACCCGTCACCGCGCAACGCCTCCGCCTGCACGTCCGCTCCACTCAAGGCGCCGCCGGCGCGCGCGTCTTTGCCCTCCACGTCTATGCGTCCGTTTAATGCCATCCCCGTCTGGCTCGTGGCAGTCGCGTCCGTGTTCGCCGAGACCGCACCCAGTCAGGCCGTATCTCTCCCGGCGCGGGCGGCCGGGGCCAGCTCCACCCTCGCGCCCTTCGCCGCCACGCGCGCCGTCGATGGGGACACGGCCGCCGACTCCCGCTGGTCCGCCGCCAGCGCGGACGCACCGGCCTGGCTCGAACTCGACCTCGGCGCCGAGGCCGTGCTTTCCGGCCTTCATCTGTTCAGCGGCGCCGATCTCGCCACCACGCCACGCGACTTCTCCGTGCAATTCTGGCGGGCGGGGGCATGGCAGGACATTCCTTCCGCACGGGTCACCGGCAATGCTGCGCGCGACCTCGCGCTCGGGTTCGATGAGGCCGTCGTGGTCCGGACAACTCGTATCCGAATCTCGATCACAGCCACGCACGGAGGTCCCGCGGCGATCCGGGAGGTCCGCCTCTGGCCGGCCGCGTCCGGCGGCATGCCGTCGCTGGTCCCGGCGATCGATGCGGGCATCCCGAAAATCTACCTGAATCAGAGTGGTTTCAACCTCGGTAAACCCAAACGTTTCACCGCCCCCACGCTTCCGGACGGCACGCTCTTCGAGATCCGTGGCGCCGGGGAGGCCGCCGCGCTCTTCCGGGGAGTCATCACCGGCCAGATCGGCGACTTTTCCGCCTTCAATCCGGACGATCCGGCGGGGAGGCGCGAGTACGTCGTCGTGGCCGGTCCCTTTAGCTCCGTTCCATTTCGCATCGGATGGTGGTGGCTCGAGCGTGTCTCCTACCAGGGCGCGGTCGACTTCATGATCGACAGCCGTCACTACGTCGGCAACCACCGCGCCGTCTGTCGGGGTTCCTTCGGCTGGCGCGACGACCATCACTTCGGCTGGGAGCTGCATACGCTCGTCCCGCAGTTTCTTTCCAACCCGTCCGCCTACACCCGCATGCCACGCCAGATCGTGGACGAGCGACCCACCGACCCCAAGCTCTGGGGCGCACTGGTGCCCTGCCGGGCGGACGCTCCGGACCTCGTGAAGCTGATCCACTGGGGCGCCGATATCATCGTCACCCAGCGTCTCGGTCACGAACACCTCAAGGCGCAGCTCGCCTACTTTCTCTACGCCTGGCCGTGGCTAAAGCCCTACCTCGACGAGCAGAACTACGCGGCCGTGCGCGACTACACCTTCGCCACCTGGACCACCGCCCAGGCCGACCGCACCTATCCCTACGATGAGAGTCCCGAACACGATCTGCTCGCGCTGAAGGTCAAGGTCGGCACCACCAAGGGGGCCTACCCGCCCGGCTTCTCGATCGAGCCCAATCTCCTGCTCTACGCTGTGGCGCTCCGCGAGCAGCGATCCGACGCCGAGCGTTACTTTGAGTCCGCCCACCGGCAGGCGGAGTGGTTGATCGCCCATCTCGATTGGAACGATCCGCTCGTGACCAAGGGACAGCGCATGAGCGAGTGGCTTACCCTCACTGGCCTCGCTCATTTCCTTCAGGTGTACCCCGACCGGGCTCCCGCCGGCCTCGCGGCCAAGATCGAGGCCTGGGCGGAGGTCGTGGTCCGGCGTTCGGCCAACCTCTGGGATTTCCGCAAACTCACGGATGGCGACGGATGGACGCCGATGGGTGACAAACCGACGATGTGGAACGAGCCCGGCAATGTCGTCGGTCTTCCCGCCGCGCTGCTCGCCGCCCGGCCTTTCGTTCGCGACGCCGCGACGCGCGCGCGGCTTGAGGAACTGGCCTACGCGCACTTCGATGCCTGCTTCGGGCGGAACCCCGCGGGACGCCACTTCTCCTATGACGCGCCCCGCGAGGTCGAAGGGGTGGAGCACGGCTGGTACAGTTTCCACAAAGGCGGGATCGGACAGCTCGCCGGAGCGCGTTTCGTCATCGATGGCAGTCCGAAGAACCAGCACTTTCCCTACCACCCCGAGGTGGGCAACATCGGCTGGACCGAGGGCTGGGTCACCTTCAACACGGCCTACAATCGTTCCCTCGCCTCCCTCGCCTACGCCGAAACCGCGATCACCCTGCAGCGGGAGGGCGAATCGGTCGTCGTACGGCTCGCCGCCCCGCTCAACTTCGATGAAGCGAAGGCGGAGACCGCCGAAGTCATGCTGTCCATGGGGACCGCTCCCGCCTCGGTCGTTGTCCTGACCGAAGATTCCGCCAACGCCCGCACGTTCAGCGCCAGAATCCCCCTCGCCGGACGCGCTCCCCGCACGATCGAGGCGTCCTACGGTTTCGGCGCCTTTGCCCATCACGCCACCCTCACCCCCTAACCGTGACTGCCATGACCCTCCCCCGCCGCGACTTCCTTCGCCTCTCCGCCTGTGCCGCGTTCGCCACCGCCGCGGGCCGGGCCGCCCCACAGACTGTCTCCGCGACCCCGGCCGCAGCCGGGCTGGGCGACGACGTTGACTTCAGCCGCTGGATCCAGCCGGTGCCGACCGGCGCCGTCTTCGAGAGTCCCGACTGGTGCATCTGGTGCGGCTCCGCCATCCGGGGTGACGACGGCAAGTACCACCTCTTCTACTCCCGCTGGCCGAGCAAGCTCGGACACAAGGCCTGGGTGACGCACTCCGAGGTGGCTCGCGCCGTCTCCGACTCGCCCACCGGTCCCTATCGTCCGGTCGACGTGGTGCTGCCCGCGCGCGGGGGCGGGTTCTGGGATGGTTCCTGCACGCACAATCCCACCATCCTGCGCGTGGGAAAAAAGTACTGCCTGTACTACATGGGTAACTACGGCGACGGCGTCGTGCAGGAACCGCTCAATTGGACGCACCGCAATCACCAGCGGATCGGCGTGGCCACCGCCGACTCGCCCGCCGGTCCCTGGAGGCGGCTTGACCGGCCCGTGGTCGACATCAGCGCCGACCCGTCCGCGCCCGACGCACTCATGACCTCGAATCCCGCCGTAGCCGTCCGTCCCGAGGGCGGCGTGCTCATGGTCTACAAGGCGGTGGCGACCCAGGGCCCTGCGCCCTTCGGCGGCCCGGTGGTGCACCTCGTTGCCACCGCACCCCGGCCGGAAGGGCCGTTCACGAAGAACCTCACGCCGATCTTCACCAAACCCGGCGAACACTTCGCGGCCGAGGACCCGTTCATCTGGCACGACGGCGACCGCTACCGCGGCATCGTCAAGGACAACAACGGGATCTTCACCGGCCGCGGCTACTCGCTCGCCCATTGGGAGTCGCGCGATGGGTTCGACTGGCGCCCGGCCCGACACGTTTTCGTGAGCACCCCCGAGATCCTTTGGACCGACGGGCGACTGAAGAAACTCGATGCTCTGGAACGCCCCCAACTGGTGTTCGACGCGCACGGCGTGCCCGTCGCCCTGCTCTGTGCCGGCGCCTACGCGAAGGGTCGTGCCCGGAGCTTCAACGTGGCGATCCCGCTCCGTCGGCCTCCGGGGTGAAGGACGGACCGGAGGAGAACCGGCCCGGTGGCGCGGATTACCGGGGGGCGGCCTTCGCCCGCGCCTGCTGGGCGATGTAGGCGTCGATCGCGGTCTCGAGGATGACAAACCGCCATCCATTGCCCGCCCTCTGGTAGATGCCCCCATCGAGCCTCGAGCCCGGCAGTCGCAGACGGGCGCGGTCCGGGGCGAGGGTCTCGACCTCGGCCAGCTGGAGGATGGAGGCCGCCGGATACGGCCGGTTGATCGCGTCCGAGATCATCACCGAGGCGGCAAGGTCCTCCGGGGTGGGCCACGCGGCCCGGGACTCGGGCGGCAGTGCCTGCAGCACCGCGGACGCCTTGGCCCGCGCCGTCTCGGATTCAAAGACCACCAGGGTCTTGACCCT
Organism: Opitutaceae bacterium; assembly: GCA_046346755.1. Taxonomy (GTDB): domain Bacteria; phylum Verrucomicrobiota; class Verrucomicrobiia; order Opitutales; family Opitutaceae; genus UBA6669. Next base: position 28,960 of record JAXMHM010000048.1, read on the forward strand.
CTCGAGGTCCGCGTTGTCGAGCGCCCAGGCGATGGTCTGCAGCGTGGCCTGCGGCGTGGCTTGTCCCTCGTCGCGATAGGGTCCCGGCATCGCCGCCGGCCGGCGCGTCTCCGGCTGGGCCAAGGAACGAAGGGGAACGGTTGATACGGACTCTCCGGCGACCGGCGGGACCTTTGCCCCCCGCGGGCCCAACGCGGCGAGCAAACGTTGGTTCTGCGAACGCAGGTAGGCGGCTTCGGCTCCGGTGCGGCGGTGGTGGAGGTACAGGCAGGTCGCGGTGATCAGGGCCGCGAGAATGCCGGCGGTGAAGGAGAGTTTCAGCGGAGAGCGCATGGCGATCAGGGCTGGCGGCTGAGCCTGACCAGCAGTTCGTTGTTCAGGTTGTTCGGCCAGCGTTCGACGCCGACGGCGGGCATGACGAATTTCCAGCCCTCGGGTGTCAGTTGGTACTCGTGAAAGTTGCGGTCCGATCCCTTGCGGCGCATCGCCACGCGCCCCGGGCTGAGCTCCACGGCGGTGAAGTTCGCGAACGTGTCTGGACCCGGAGGCGGGTAGATCAGGGCGTCGGCGGCGATGACCAGCGCATAGAACTGCTCCGGTGTGGGATAGGCGGCGCGGATCGACTCCGGATACGTGGCGAGCATCGCGGCCGCACGCTGGCGCAGTTCCGGATCGAACCAGATCAGTTTCGCGAGCAGGTCGACGTCGGTGGCGTCACTCGCATAGGCAAAACTCATGCCGGCGTTCGCCGCGGTGTCCTGACCGTGAAACGTATGGCCACGGATACTACGGGCGGCACCGGAGGGAGACTTCGCACCCGCCGCCGGCTCCGCCGCGGCTGCCGGGAGACTCCGCTCGGGCGCGGAGGCGCTGCGGGCGGCGCTGTGGGCGGCGGCCGCCTGAGCGACCACCCGCGCGCGCTCGGGCAGCGTTTCCACGCGGACGATTCGGTTGATCCGTTCGTTTTCGGTGCGGAGCATGGACAGTTCGGCCGAGCTGACGGTCTGGGGCACCGCCTGCCAAACCACGGCGGTGAGGGCCGCGGCCAGGCCCGCGCTCACGAGGGGTCCAACGATTTTGCTGGTCATAAAGAAGGTGGCGGCGCCGGCCGCAAAGCCGCTCGGCACCTGGGCGATCGCACCGGCGGCCACGCTCACGGCCAGCCCGCTAGGCGCGGCGGTGAGGACGGGACTGGCCAGGAGGGTGGCCAGCGCGGCGGCGGACGAGTCCACCCCGCGCGTCGCGAGGTTGTCCCGCAGCCGGTCGAGGGCGCGCGTGGCCCGCATGCGCGCGGTGTTCTCCTTGAGACGCAACCGCTCACCCACTTCGGCAAAGGAGAGACCGCCAAAGTAACGCAGCAGGACGATCTCGCGGTCGCTCTCCGGCAAGCGATCAATGGCCTCGTCGAGCAGGGGGCGAACGCGTTCCCAGTCGATGCTCGGTTCGGGCGGGGTGGAAGGATCGCTCATCGAGGTGACGGACTGCGCGAGTTTCTCCACCCGGTGTTCCTTGCGCAGGGTCTCCAGGCTGAGGTTGCGCGTGCAGCGATGCAGCCACGCCGCCAGCGCCGGGTGGTGAATGAGTCCGGGAGCGCGACGCGCCAGGGCCGTGAAGACCCGCTGGCACACGTCTTCGGCGAGGTGGGAACGCGCGCCCAGGCGCCGGCAGGCCGAACCGTGGACGAGGCCCAGGTAGCGGCTGACGATCGCCTCGAAGGCGCTCTCGTCCCGCTGGTCCACATAGCGCTGCAGCAGTTCGGCATCGGTTGGCATCGTGTCTACCTAGGATATGACCGCTGCCCCCGATTCCGCACAAACTTTCGTCCGAAGTTCATGGGTTCGGACCGCAAGTACGCGCACGAGGGTACAAGCCAGCGAGTCAGCCCCCCAGGTGACCGGGTCAATCCTGACATTTGGGGCTGACTCCGTGGAGTGCGCCTCCGGGGTGGGCCAGCGCCCGTCGGATCGGCGGTCAGGAGCCCGGTCCGGCGAACGGCACCTTGGCCTGGCCCAGGATCCGCTGGTAGCCCTCACGCAGGATCGCCAAGTCGGAATCGATCGCGATGTGGGTGAAGCCCATTTTTCGGTGTCGAGATGCTTCGGCGAGGTCGCGCAGCAGGATACCTGCCGGCTTGCGCGCGGCCTTGGTCGCCGCCAGCACGCGGCGCAGACCCTCGTCGAGCGAACCGACGGACCCGCCCGGGCGTACGCCAATGTCGTGGCCCAGATCGCCGGGTCCGACGAAGAGCACGTCCACCCCGTCAACCGCTGCGATCTCGCGTACGCATTCGACGGCGGCAATCGTCTCGATCTGCACGAACAGCACGGGCGCCGCGGACTTTGCGGCCGGCGCGGTCAAGCCGTAGCGGTAGGCGCGCACGGTGCGCGACATCCCACGGCAGCCGTGTGGGGCGTAGCGCATGGCCCGAACACAGGCCTCGGCTTCGGCGGCGGAGGCGACATGCGGCACCATGATGCTATCGGCGCCCCAATCGAGCGCGCGCTGGATGAGATCGGGATGCGGAGCGCCGACGCGCACAACCGCGGCCGCGCCTGTGCCTTTGACCGCCTGCAGGTTGGCGAGCAGGGTGGCTTCGGTGCCGCAGCCGTGCTCAAGATCGAACAGCAGCCAGTCGAAGCCGCTTTCCGCTGCGAGTTCGGCGACGACGGGAGAACCAAGGGAAAGCCAGGTGCCGAGGAGCGGGCGCCGCGCACGCAGCGCGTCCAGACGTTGGGGATTCATAGGGAAGCGGGATCGGCAGCCGCACGCAGCCCGGCGCGGGCCACGGCGAGTCGCCGCAGGGTGAAGGTCTTGAGATCAGCACCGGAACCTCCCGCACCGATCAGGAAGAAGTTGGCCGACCGCTCGAAATACCCGGCGCCGACGCGGATGACGGACTTGAAGAGCAGGTTTCGCAGGAGGTGCAGCCAGAATCGGCGACGGTGGTCGGTCGGCAGTGCACGCCGTGATCGGTAGCCGGTCAGCGCGCGCGCAAGGAAGGCGCCGTCGTGGAAACATGCGAGCAACGACAGATCGTCCAGTGGGTCACCACCAACACAGTCGTCCCAGTCGATCACCGCCGTGATCCGGTCCGGCTCGCCGAGGAGATTCCAGAGCGCGAGATCCTTGTGTACGAGCACGCCGTGCCCGAACTCAAGCAGGCCGCGATGCGCATCAATCTCCTGGCGGATCGCCCGAACCTCGTCGAGGCCGAGAAACCCGCGCACGGCCAGAAACTCCAGATGCGCATCAAGCCGTGTGTGGAAATAGTTCGCGTAGGTCCCATGCAATCCGGCCAGTCGGCCGGCCGTCTGGGCGATCCCCGCGTCGAAGGGCCCAAAGCCCTCGACGACGACGTCCTGCCAGGCCGCGATCAACCGACCGGTCTGCTCCGCCACGGCAGCGGCGTCGAGCGTGCCGGACTTGAAGTGGCGGTTCAGATCGAACTGCGGCACCCACGCCAGGATCTGCCAGGCAAACGGCACCTCGCAGCGCGACACGTCGGCGTCGAACAGCTGCGGCGTCGGCACGCCGACGGCGGCAAGGCGCTGCATCACGAGCGATTCGACCGCTAGGTAGTCGTCCCTCTCGGGACCGTCCTCGATTCGCACGAAGTACTCGCGACCCACGTCGGTTGCGACAAAGGTCAGGTGATTGCCCTGCCCGGGTCCGGGCCGAAGTGAAACCGGCTCGCGGCCGAGGTACCGCGTCACGACCCCGCGGACGAGCGCCTCCAGTTCGGGTCCGGAACGGCGGGACTCGGTTGCCGCCGTGCCGTGAAACGCGGCCGGGCGGTCGCATTTCCAATAGTAGATGCCGGCGCGGGTGGAAGGGCGGGTCATCGGGAAGGCGACTGCCCAACGGCTGTCGTGGCAGAATCCGAAACAGCCGCACCGGTCACTTCTTCCGCCGGCACCGGCCGACGGCGCCACCAGCCGGCAACAACGCTGCCGACGAGGGTTTGGACGACACTGCTGAATACGGCAGGCACGGCGGCCAGCGGCTCGACGGGGAAATGCTTCTTTGCCAGAACGGCCGCCATGCCGCCGTTCTGCATGCCAACCTCGATCGCGATCGTGCGGGCGATGTGGCGCGGGTAACGCAACAGGCGCGTGACGACGTATCCGAAGAAGAATCCGCCCACGTGCAGCAGCGCCGCCGCGAGGAAGAGCTTGCCGGCGTTGGCAATGACAGAGTCGGCGTTCTGGGCCACAATACTGCCGGCGACGAAGATCAGGGCCACGACCGACACCAGCGGACCGTAGGGAGAGATCTTCGCGACCGCACGAGGGAATTTCCAATTGCAGAGCACGCCGGCCAGCACCGGCAGGACGACGACCTGCAGTGTCGTCAGGCACAGCGCCCAGCCATCGACCGGCACATAGCGGCCCGCGAGCACCTGGCACCAGAGCGGGGTCAGGATGAAGGCGAGCAGCGTGGATGTCAGCGTGACCATGACGGCGAGGGCGACATGGGCGCCCGCGAGAAACGCGATCACGTTCGACGCGGTGCCCGACGGGCAGCTCGCCACCAAAATGAGCCCGACCGCCAGCCCCGCTTCAAGTCCGAGGATCCGCCCGATGCCCCAGCCCAGCAGCGGCATGATCGTGTAATGCGCGACAAACCCCAGCGCGAGGGTCCCGGGAGCGCGGAAGAGTTGTCGGAAGTCCGCCAGCGTGAGGGTGAAGCCCATGCCGAGCATGACGACCGTGAGCGCCCATACCACCATCGGCCCCGTGAACCACGCCAGCGCCTCCGGCTTCACCAATCCTAGCACGGAGGAGGCAATGATCCAGAGTGGGTAGAGGCTGGTGAAGCGTTTGATCATGGCAGCGGGTCTCAGCGCGCGGTCACTTCGCCCTGGCAGCCGCTTTCAGGGCGTCGAACTCTGCTGGCTTGAGCGTGCGATGCGTCGCTTGATTCGCGACACGAAGCAGCACCGACCGAGGATCAACGAGCCGGCCCGCCTTGATGTCGGTCTCCTTGATCCGGTGATAAACAACGGTCTTGGACCCGGTGCCGTCGGTCCCACCCGTGCGCTGAAAATCGTGCACGATGTGGATCGTCCCGTCGGGCTCGACCGCGGCGTCAGGGTAGGACGTCGCGCGCTCGTCGAGCAGCAGCGAGTGCGCCCAGGAGCTGCCATCGTCCTCGGAGAGGAAAGCGGTCATGTGCGTCCGGCCGGAAGGACGATTGATGTGGTAGCCGTTCTTGATCAGCAGAATGTTTCCCGAAGGGAGTCGTTGGAAAAACGTGCGCGACGACGGACCCTGGATGCCTTTGGCAGGCGCCAGATCGGTCCAGGTGCGGCCTTGGTCGTGTGAGTACGATTCGCCGATGCCATACTTCGCGCGGCCGAGCATCCAGAACGTGCCGTCCTTTTTCTCCACGATCATGTGTTCCTGAAAGGTGCGGTCCTGCGGCGGGATCCTTGCCTGGGAATAGTAGCGCAGCGTGCGGCCACCGTCTTCGGAGATGAAGACATTCGCATGATGCAGTTGCGGCAATGAATGCGCGTACTCCGGTTCAATCGCCCCACCGCCGGCGGAGCGGCCGCGTTTCATATCGGGGCCGAAATGTTCGATCAGGTAGAGCCACTTGCCATCACGGGTGACGAACGGCTTGTTCTTGGTATAGCCGTCAGAGAGACGCACGGGCTTGCTCCAGGTCGTGTGCTCGTTGTCGCCGTCGTCGGCGGTCATGGTCCAGTATCCGCCACGGCCGTCCCAGAAGCCGTAGACCTGACCCCACATCAGGGTAACCTTGCCGTTCGGGTCGGTCCAGATGCCGGGATCGTTCGTGCGAACCGGTCCGTCGATATCCACGACCAGCACGGGCTTGCTCCAGGTGTCGCCATGGTCGCCGCTGGTGATCAAGACCGTGCAGTTGTCCTCGTCCTCGTTGATATCGCCGGTCTTGAACGTCACCCACAACCGGCCGCCGCGCGAGACGGCGATGCCGGGACCGCAGAGGAACATCCGGTTCTCATCGAGATAACGCTCAGGGACGGGGGCGGTGTGGAGGTCGGGAGGCAGGGTAGCATCCCTGAGCTCGGGTGCAGCTGCCGCCGGTTCAGCCGCCAAGACGGCGAGGAGGGCAAACGAGGACAGCGCGCGGCGGGAGCGGATGATCATCATGAAAACAGGATCGACTGAAACGATGGATACGGGCTCGCCATCGCGGGGAGCCCGTGAGGCGTGGAGACCGTGAAGGGAGTCAGAAGGACCATCGGAACGAGGCGTAGATCTGCCGCGGCGGCGTCTCCGAGAGCACCTGGGAGACCGGCGCGGCCTGGATGAAGCGGTCGTTGAAGGCGTTGTTGACCTGGAAGTCGAAGCGGCGCGGGCCCCAGGTGTAGCTTACACCGAAATCGGCTTTGCTTTGCGAACCGAAACGGAAGAGGTTGTCGGAAGTACCCCACATTTCTCCCACGCGGATGTAACCGCCGCGGATGCTGAAGCCGTCCTGATCGGGCGCGTGGAAATCGTAGCTGAGGAAGGCGCTGTATTCGTTGGTCGGAACCGACGGGATGAAGAACGTGCCGCTTGCGAGCTTGTTGGCGGTCTGTGTGTCGGCGAAGGAGGCCACCAGGTTTAGTCGGTCGGCGATGCGGCCGAAGACCTGCACCTCGACACCTTTCACCTGCTCACCGTCAGTAAGGAAGAACTCGTTGTAGGCAGAGCCGTCCGGACCGACCCGGATGATGTTCACACGCTGGTTGATGCGGCTGATCTCGTACCACGATGCGGTCACGCTGAGCCGACCGCCGAGGACTTCGGCCTTGACTCCGGCCTCCTTGAGCTCGCCATTGCGCGCGCCAACAAGTTTCTCCTGCATGCGCGGGTCGGTGAGCGGGAGCAGATCGTAGCGGTTGCTCACGGTGGTCTCCTGTGTGTCCTTCGAGATGACGCCGTAGAACGAGATCCAGTCTTTCGGGGAGACCGTGATGCCATAACGCGGCGAGGCGGTGTAGGCGCCCCAGTCGTTCTTCTCGTCGGGGCGGACGACGACCTTGTAGTGCCGGTAGGAACGGCCCTCGTCAAGGCGGACGCCGGCCATGACCTTCAGTGCACCGCTGAAGAAGCTCGCCTGGTGCTGGAAGGGGAAGCCCGCGTTCTCCGCTTCGAAGTAGTCGGAGCTGTTGTCGCGGACATTGGTCGGCAGCGCGCCGTAGACCGGGTTCGTGTAGTTGATCGGCGTGAGTGCACCGATGAGGTTGAGCGCGTTGTAGTGATAGCCGTTCAGCTCGTAGCCCACGAGGGTCATGTGATGACCGCCCAAGAAATCATATTGCGCCACGAGCTCGCCCTGCAGTGCCCACTGATGGCGGGTATCGTTGTAGTTCAGGTACTGGCGGTTGATCAGAATGTCGCCGTTGGCGGCGAACGTCGCCCGCGGACTCGGATCGGCCCAATAGACCTCGCGCTTGCGGGAGCCGAAGAGCGCGCCCTGGCGGAAGACGAGGTGCTCGTTGAATTGGTGCGTGAGTGCGAGCAGGACATTGCCCAGATCATCGTATCGACGATCCCAGTGCTCCCCCATGTCGAACTCACGGCGGGTCGGCCCCTCGGGCAGACCAGGCGGGTTGCCCGGCGTTCGACTTGTGAGGTAGGCGTTCGCGGCGCGGCCCGGGATACGGAACTTCCCGAGGTCGGCTGACAGCGCGAGCTGCGTTTTCGCGGAAACATCCCATTCAAAACTGGGGAAGAACGCCAGCGAGCGGGTCTGCTCGAACAGCCGGTAACCGTCATCCTCCTGATATGAGGCAATCGCGCGATATCGCAGCGAGCCGTCAGTATTGAGCGGACCGGTGGTGTCGGCGACGACCCGCCGGAAATTGTCGCTGCCCAGGACGGTCTCGACCACGCTCGACCGCTGCTTCTGCGGACGCTTGGTGATGAAGTTAACCGCACCGCCAACCTCACCACGACCGATGGTGGCGGAGGCCGGTCCCTTGATGATCTCGATACGCTCGACATTGGCGAGGTCACGGCTCGTCTCGGAAATGCGGAAGCCGTCGACAAACGACGCGTCGACGATGAAGCCGCGCACAATCAGATTGTTCGGCTGGTGGGTCGAGCTGCGCTTCTTGACGTTCGGCACATAGCGCACGGCGTCGGTCAGCGTGTAGGAAAAGGTGTCCTTGAGAAACTGACCCGTCACGACGTTCAGCGTCTGCGGGATGTCCTTGAGCGGCGTGTTCAGGCGCGTGGCAGACGTGGCGGTCGAGACGCCGTAACCGGACTCGCCGCCGGCGGCGACCTTGAAGGCGTCGAGGGTAATGACACGATCCTTGTCGGCGCCGGAGTCGGAGGCCGGCGCGGGACTGGTGGTCTGGGCGGCCATCTGGCCGAAGCCGGCGGCGGCCAGGCACAAGCGGGCGGTGAAACCTGCGAGGGTTTTCATGGGGTATAAGCGGGAGGGATAGGGGTGGTTAATGCGACCCATGGCAAGCCACGGCGCGGATGGGGCGAGGACTATGCCACGGGCCGCGGGACTAAAGCCGGCCGTTACGTAAATCGTTAAGTTTTTTGGCGCTTTTCAAGATGCCCGTGACCAGACCATGCTCGCGTTGCACGCCGCCTCCGATGCCCCGCTCCCCCAACATGCGCGACGTCGCCCGGGCCGCCCGGGTCTCCATCGCCACCGTCTCCAAAAGCCTCGCGAACAAGACCGACATCGCGCCGGCCACCCGCGCGCGCATCCTGGCGCTCTGCACGAAGCTCGGCTACCGGACCAATCCGCTCGTCGCCGCGCTCATGCGCAGCCGGCGGCGGCACGCCGCACCCGCCGCGGGCGTGACGCTCGCCTACGTTACGGCCTTCCCTACCGCCGACGGCTGGCGCCGCCACCCCGCACCGATCTTCAGCCAGATGTTCGCCGGCGCGGAGGCGCGGGCCCGCGAGCGCAACTACCGTCTCGAACACCACTGGCTCTACCGCGACGGCATGAGCAACCAGCGCTTCTCGCGCATGCTCGAGGCACGCGGCATCCAGGGCGTCCTCCTCGCACCCGTGCCCGACGCCCAGGCGTCAATCGAGCTGAACTGGCCGGCGTTTTCCGTCGTCGTGCTGGGCCTGACTCCATCGACGCGGCAATTCCACCGCGTGACGACCGACTACTATCAGTCGATGCTGCTCGTCATGGAGATGTGCCGGCGCCATGGCTACCGCCGCCCGGGCTTCGCCGCGAGGCTAGGCACGGTCGCGCGCCTTGAGCACCGCTGGGAGGCGGCCTATCACGTGGCACGCGAGAAGTTCGGCTTCACGCAGGCGCCGGCGCCACTCATCGCCGAGGAGTGGTCCGCCGACAACGTCGGCCGCTGGCTCCAGCTGGCGCGGCCGGACGTGGTCGTCGGGCCCGTGCTGGGGAGGCTCGATGAACTGATTGCAGCCGCCGGCCGGCGCGTGCCGGACGACATCGGGCTCGTCGGCCTACTCGTGCCACGCCCCGGCGACCGGCTCGCGGGCATCCTGCAGGACGGCGAGATCATCGGCGCAACTGCCGTTGACCAACTCGTCGGCCAGATCGAGCGCAACGAGACCGGGGTCCCACCCCACCCGATCACGCACACCATGCTCGGCCGCTGGAACCCCGGCCGCACCATCCGCGCCGAAGCGTTCGCGCCCGGCCTATGAATGCCGCCAGCGGTCCGGCGAAGTGTCATCCATCGGATGACACTGTGCCGGGGCGACACTTCGATGCGGCTGCAGAGCCGGGCACTGCGGGAGCTTCGATCCACAGGGTCCTTACGTCCTCACTCACTCGGCACACGGCAGGGCGCGAACCGGTGTTGGGTGATCTCATCCGAAGAAATCCCTTGTCAGTGGACGGCCTTTCGCCTTTCCGATGGAGGAGCTTCGACCGCCGTGGGCTCGATCTTCTCCTCTTCTGAACCGGTTCCCGCACCTGAGCAGAGCCGCTGGCTCTCGGAGGAGGTGCGCCCGCATGAACCGGCGCTGCGCCACTACCTGCAGGCTCACTTTCCCTCGGTCGAAGCCGACGACGTCGTTCAGGAATCCTACCTGAAACTGCTTCGCGCGGGCGCCGCCGGGCGCGTGGAGTCGGCCCGTTCCTACTTCTTCACCATCGCACGCAACACCGCGCTCACGCTCTTCCGGCGGCGCAAACTCTACTCGGACGTCCCTCTCAGCGATCTGCCCGAATGGAACCTGCTCGCCAGTGAACGCAATGCGGCGGAGCTGGCGGATCTGCGACAGCGCTTCGAACTCGCCGTCGAAGCCGTCGATCAGCTGCCCGGACGGTGTCGGGAAATCCTCCAGCTCGCCCTTATCCAGCGCATCGCCCCCGCGGAGATCGCCTGCCGGCTGGGGCTTTCCGAGAACACCGTTTACGTGCAGATCGCCCGTGGAATGAAAAAGTGCCGCGACTATCTCAGAGAACGAGGAGCCCAGCCGTGACGCCTTCCTCCTCCATCGAAGACCAGGCTGCCTCGTGGGCGGCGCGACACTGCGCCCCGCTTTCTCCCGCGGAGGAGGCCGAGTTTCGGGCCTGGGTCGCGGCCGACCCCCGGCACGCCGCCGCGTACGCCGAGTTTGAATCAACACTCCGCGCCGTGGCCTTTCCCGCCGACACCGGTCTGGGTGCGGCTGCGGTGGACCGCCTGAATCGCCGTGCCACCCGCCGCCATCGTCGCCGGCAGGGTCTCGCTGCCACCGGGCTCGCCGTCATGCTCCTCTGCGTGGCTTGGATCTCTTTCAACCGTCCCGTGACCCTGCCCGTCCCCATTGCGCGCTCCCTCGCGGTCGCCACGCGCCCGGATCTCCGGGCGCTTCCCGATGGCACGACGGTGGAACTCAATGCGGGTGCCGAAATTCGCGTCTCCTTTTCGTCCGACACCCGCGCCGTCACGCTCCTTGGCGGCGAGGCACTGTTCCAGGTAGCGCACGACTCGAAGCGCCCGTTTGTCGTAACTGCCGGCGATGTCGCAGTCCGGGCTGTCGGAACCGTCTTCTCCGTCCGCTACGATGATTCCGAGATCGCCGTGCTTGTGACCGAAGGCCGTGTCGCCGTGCAGAAGCCCACCGAATCCGCTCCGCCTGGATCCGGCCCTGGCGGACAGTCGCCTTCGATCGTCGATGCACCGACGCCGCCCGAGCAGCTCCTGCTCGACGCTAATTCCCGCGTGCGCGTTCCCCTCGACACCGCCGGCAATCCGGGCCCGGGCACGGTCGCCGTGGTCAACGCCCGTGATCGGCAGTCCCTGCTTGCCTGGCGGGACCAACGGGTGGAGTTCACCAACATTCCGCTCGGCGAAGCCGTCAACTACTTCAATCGCGAAGGCCGGGCCCGGCTGATCGTGTCGGACCCCGCCGCCGCCGCCATCCGGCTGAGCGGTATCTATTGGGTGAATGACGCCGAGGGGTTTATCCGGCTGCTCCAGACCGGTTTCCACCTGGAGGCCCAGCCCACGCCCGACGGCATTCTGCTGAGCTCACGCTGAGCCTTGCGGGCGGGCGTGGGCGTGAATCTTCACGGGCGTGTAAAGATTCTAGGTCGTCGACGAGTCTCACTCGCGACCATGACCGTTGCCACCAAGCTCTTCCGTCCGGCGGACCTCCGCCGGTGTCTCGTGCCCTCGGTCGCGCTCGCGATCGTATTGCTCGCGGCTTCGCAGTCCCACTCCGCACAGGCCGCTGACCCGGTCGCAGCAGCCGTGCGCCGCACGTTTAACGTGCCTGCGGGCGTCGCTGAGAATACGCTCAAGGTGTTCTCCTCGCAGTCCGGACGCGGTCTGATCATGGACGCCGAAGCCGTGGCCGGCATTCGCACCCACGCAATCAAGGGTGAGTTTGCACCGGCGGACGCGCTCCGCCGCATGCTCCGCGGCACTGGACTCACGGCCGCCCAGGACGAACGCAGCGGCGCCTTCGTGGTCAATCGCGAGACCGCCACCTCCCCTGCGCCGGCCTCAGCACCGGCGGCGCGCCACGCGGCCGCCCTTCCCTCCCCGCACCTCGCCGCCGACACCGCCGCATCCTCGGCCACCAGCATCATCGAGGGACGGGTGCTCAATGTCACCAGCGGAAACTACCTCAACAATGCACGCGTCACGGTGGCGGGAACCCATCTGCAAACGTTCACCAACGAAGAAGGCTTCTACCGCCTTGCAAACGTTCCTGCGGGAACCGTTCAGCTCATCGCCTCCTTTGCCGGACTTGATCCGCAAGCCCTCCCCGTCGCCCTGCGCGGAGGCACCACGGCCCAGGCCGACTTCGAACTTTCGCTGCGCGCCTCGCGCACCGCAGCCAGCGACGCCATTCGACTCGAGGCCTTCACCGTCGAGGAACGCGAACTTACCAGCCAGAGTGTCGCCCTGCAGGAAAGGCAGAACGCTCCCAATCTGAAGAACGTGATCGCGCTCGAGGAGGACATGGGCGAAGGCAACGTGGGCGAGCACCTGAAATTCGTTCCAGGCATCGCTCTCGATCTTAACCCCCAGTCGCCCGCCTTCGCCTCCATCCGGGGCATGCCGAACAGCGGTACCCTGGTCATGACCGACGGCGCCGAGGTGGCCTCCTCCGGCGTGTCAGGCCGCGCCGCCGATCTCGGTCTGGCCGCCGCCGGCAACATCGACCGCATCGAAATCACCAAGGTGCCCACGCCCGATCTCCCTGCCAACGCCGTGGGCGGCTCGATCAACATGATCACCAAGAGCGCCTTCAGCCGGAAGAAGCCGCTTTTCTCCTACAACGCCTTCGCCACCTACACCACGCCTTCCGGCTTTCGCGACGGAGGCCCTGGCGGCATCTTCAGTCGCAGCGACGGACCCGACGCAAAATCCGACATGAACCGCGTCAATCCCGCGGTGAATCTCTCCTACCTCTATCCTGTCAATCGCTCCCTCGGACTCTCCCTTTCCCTTAGCAAGTCCCAACGCTACACGGATTGGGATTTCCGCCGGCCCGGCTGGGACAAGGTCCGCGGCCTGAAGACCTCCGAAAACCTCAACCACCTTCCCTTCGGCGAAGAAAAAACGCTCGCCGCCTTCAAGGCCGACTGGAAGGCCTTTCCGGATCACACCCTGACCTTCAGTGCCTCTTACTCGAACCAGGACATCTTCACGCGCCAGAACCCGATCACCACGTCCTTCGGCACCGGCTATACCGGTGACGCCTCGTTCAGCCAGGGCGCGGCCACCGGGGCCGGTACCGCCACAATGGCTGCGTCCGGAAACAATCAATACAAGACGCTCGCGCTCTTCACCGTCGGCCATCGCTTTCAGGGCCGGGAGTGGACCACCGACACCAGCATCAGTCATTCAAACTCGAAGTTCGAGTTCACCGACGTCTCCGACGGTTTCTTCGGCAGTCTCAGCGCCCGCATCCAGCAGCTCGTGCTGCGCTCCGATTTCTCGGATGCCGAATCGCGGCTCGCCCCCGCGCAGACCGCGCTCAACCGAGCCGGCGCCGTTGTCGACCTCTACGACGGCACGAAGCACAGCCTCGTCAGCGCCGGCAGCGCGGAGCAAACGATCAGCGACCGGCTGATGCGGGCCAACGTGAACGTGAGCCGCGAGTTCCGCGGGCGCATGTCGCTGACGCTCAAAGTTGGGGGCTCGGTCAGCAACAAGAACAACGAAACCGAGGCGGGAGCCAAAAGCTGGGCCTTTACTCCCCCCGGAGGCGCCGCCGCCCAGATCGCCGGCAACTACGATCTGGTTCCGGAGGAGTTCTCCCGCGTCAACTTCTACACGGACATCAACGGCCAGCCGGTGCGCGTGCGCTACCTGAGTCTCGACAAGCTGAAGAAACTGGCCGACGCCAATCCCTCGTGGTTCGTCCTCGACCAGACCGCCGCGCACGTCAGCGAGTCCAACCTGACGAAGGAAATCGAGGAAACCATCTCCGCCGGCTATCTCCGTCTCGATGCCAAACTGTTCGACAACCGCCTGTGGATCGTCACCGGCGTGCGCTACGAACACACCCGCGACCAGGGTGAGGGCGGCCTGAACGACATCCGGCGCACGTATCGCCAGGATGCGAACGGCAATCTCATCCTCGACGCGGCCGGGCGACCCATTCGCATCACCACCGTGGCCCTCGACAATGCCCGTCTCCAGTACGTCAAGCGGGGCGCGCAGTCGGACAATAGCTACGATGGTTTTTACCCCAGCCTCAATACCAGCTACGCCCTAACCTCCCGGATCATGGCCCGCGCCGCCTACGCACGCACCATCGGGCGCCCCAACTTCAACGAGATCATCCCTGGAGTGACGATCACCGATCCCGGGGCGACGGATGGGAACCGCACCATTACAGTGATCAACTCCGCGCTCCGGCCGTGGACAGCGGACAACTTCGACGTGAGCTTCGAACTTTACGGCGTGCGCGACGTGTTTTTCACCGTGAGCGGCTTTCGCAAGGACATCACCGGCTTCTTCAACACGACCCGCCTGCCCGCGTCCCCGGAGGCGCTGGAGGCCGCTGGGCTTCCCGACGACTACCTCAACTACGAGATCATCACCAAACGCAACGGCGGCAAGGCGACGGTCAGCGGGATCGAAGTCGAGTACCGCCACGCGCTCACGTTCCTACCCCACTGGGCCCGCGGCACGCAGATCTTCGGGAACCTCACGTCCATGGACCTCAGCGGGCCGAACGCGAACGACTTCTCCGGTTTCACCTCCCGCAACGGCAACTGGGGGGCCAGTTTCTCACGCCCGCGCTTCAACGCCCGCATCTCCGTCAACTACACCGGCACCCGCCGCCTGGCCTCGGTCGCCTCAAGCGCGACGATTCGCCCCGACAGCTACAGTTTCTACGCCCCCCAGACCCGGATCGACCTCGCCTTCGACGTCATGCTCTCGCGTCGGTATTCATTCTATGGTGATGTGCGCAACCTGACCGGCGCCCCGTTGCGCCGAGGCACCTGGTCGCCCGACACCCCGGCGCACGCAAAATTCGACGTCCTGCAGTTCGCCGGCACGCTCTTCACGGTGGGTGTGCGCGGACGCTTCTAAACGCTCTTTCTCCATCACCGAATCCATGCACCTTCCAACCAACTTCCTCCTACGCCATTTCGGCGTCGCTCTTGCGTTAGCCCTCCTGCCGCAGCTTGCGGCCGCGGCGGACACCCCCTCCGAAACGGCCCCTCCTTCGGTCGTCCGCTATGTCGCGGTCGACAATGTCTGCGCCTGGCCAAATCTCAGCCGGATGCCGGACGGCACGCTGCTGGCGGTCATCCACAACCGCCCCAGCCACGGACAGATGGAGGGAATGATCGAGGCATGGACCAGCGTCGATGGTGAGCGGTGGGAGAAGCGTGGCTACCCGGTGACGAATGATCCCAGAACCGTGCGCATGAATGTCGCCGCCGGCGTGGCCGGCAACGGCGAACCCATCGTGCTCTGCTCCGGTTGGACGGATGAGAAACAGCCCGAGCGGCCGAAGCAGAACATCTTCCGGGACAGCACCGTACCGATGCGGGTGGCCCGCTCCCGGGACGGCGGCCGTAC
Organism: Opitutaceae bacterium; assembly: GCA_046346755.1. Lineage (GTDB taxonomy): Bacteria > Verrucomicrobiota > Verrucomicrobiia > Opitutales > Opitutaceae > UBA6669. The sequence continues at coordinate 44,438 of JAXMHM010000048.1, forward strand.
CTGGACGCAGTCCGACGGCGTGCCGCGCGCGCAGCCAGGGTGGACGGACTACATCCCTTTCGGCCCGATTCTGCGCGGGGAAGATGGCGCGCTGCACACCACTGCGTACGCCGGCGAATACCGGGACCCAACGAAGAGCACCAAGACCAAACCGCACTACAGCGTGTGGCACTTCCGGAGCGACGACGACGGCCGCACCTGGGCGCCCACGTCCCTGATCAGTTCCCGACACAACGAGACGGCCCTCGTCCATCTCGGCGGAACCCGGTGGCTCGCCGCCGCGCGTATCGATGCGCTGGAGTTGTTTCGCAGTGACGACGACGGTCGGACCTGGCAGGGCCCGCAGCGGGTCACGGAACGCAACCAAATTCCCGGCCACCTGCTTCGCCTCGCCGACGGGCGCCTTCTCATGACCTACGGCAGCCGGGTGAAGGATCAGCACGGCGTGCTGGCCCGCCTGAGCAACGATGACGGACAGACGTGGGGCACCCCGATCCGCCTGGCGCGCTCACTCGACTGGGACTGCGGCTACCCGAGCAGCATCCAGCGCGGTGACGGACGCATCGTCACCGCTTTCTATTCCAAACGGGCCGAGAATCACGAACGATACCACATGGGAGTGGCCATTTGGGAGGCACCGGCCAGGCCATGAGGCTCATCCGGCCCGCGCTTCTGTTCACCGCCGCCTGCGCCGGATTCACCCTCCGCGGTGCCGCCCCGCACAACGAAAGTGCGATCAATTCGGCCACCGGCGCCCGGCTCGCCGCCGCGCCGGATCCGTTGCCTTCCTCGGGGGAACGAATCACCCCGCGCCTCCACGATGTGAAGGTCATCAGCCACCAGCGCGGCTACTACCACGGATGGGCCACCGTGACCGCCTCGCGCACCGGGAGGTTGTTTCTCGTTTACTCGGGTGGTCGCGACTATCACGTCTGTCCCTTCGGTCGTCTCGACCTGATGGTGTCCGACGACGGCGGAGAATCCTGGAGCTGGCCCCGCACTCTCGTGGACAGTCTCAGCGACGATCGTGATTCCGGGATCGTGGAGACGAAGAGCGGCGTGCTGCTGGCCTCCTTCTATACCTCGATCGCCTACCAGCAGCACTTGAACAATCCCGCGCGTTTGCTGGCCAAGGTGTACGGCACCGAACTGGACGCGCAACTGGACCGCTGGCGGCTGGCCGAGACGGGCACCACCCAGCAGGAACGCCAGAGCGACGTCGGCCGCTGGCTGGTGCGCTCCACGGACGGTGGGCGCACCTGGTCCACCCGCTACGTCGCTCCGGGGTACTGCCCCCATGGACCGATCGCGCTCCAGGACGGCCGGGTATTCTATGCGGCAGGCGACGGCAAGAAATCGGCCGCTTGGAGTTCCTCGGACGACGGCCTCACTTGGACCCATCTCGCCGATCTTCCCGTGCGCGCCGGAGAACTCCACTCCGTCGAAGCCGCCGACGGAACCCTGCTCGTGCACGTGCGAGACAAGCGGGAGACACCCCAGGGCGTGGTTCAGGACACGCTCCAAACCCGTTCCACCGACGGCGGCCGCACGTGGTCGAAGGCCCGATGGGTCGCGGCCGGCTACCCATCGCACCTGCTTCGCCTTCGCGATGGAACGCTACTTGCCACCTACGGCTCACGCACACCACCGCTGGGCATTCGCGCCAAGGCCAGCCGCGACCACGGGAACTCATGGTCCGAGGAGTTTTTTCTCACCACAGACGCCCCCAATTGGGATCTCGGATATCCGAGCACCGTGGAACGAGCGGATGGCCAACTCGTGACGATCTGGTACGAGGCCCCGGCCGACGACCGTCACGCCCAGCTTCGGCAGGTGCGTTGGGAACTGACAAAACACCCGTAGCGCGAGGTGCGAAGGTCGGAAATCCGTAGCACCGGTCCGTACTTCAACGTTAAAAGTTAAGCGTTCAGCGTTGGGCGTTCAGAGTTCAGCATTGGGCGTTCAGCGAGCCAGTCTGTTATCGCGCCTTGCGGATCCTGTTAGGCGTCTCCATCCCGCGACTCAATGTCAGGCAGGAGCACGGTGAGCAGCCCGAGCAGCGGCAGCCATCCGCAGAGCTGAAAGACATAGGCGATGCCTGTGTGGTCCGCAATCTTCCCGAGCACCGCAGACCCCAGTCCGGCGATGCCGAACGCGAGGCCGAAGAAGAGTCCGGCGACCATGCCCACGTTGCCGGGCATGAGTTCCTGGGCATACACGAGGATGGCCGAAAAGGCCGAGGCGAGGACGAGTCCGATCACCACGCTGAGAACGGCGGTGAGCACGAGCCCGGCGTGGGGCAGCGCGAGCGAGAACGGCGCGACCCCCAGGATCGAGAACCAGATGACGCGCTTGCGTCCCACCCGGTCGCCCACCGGCCCTCCGGCGATGGTTCCGGCCGCCACCGCCGCCAGCAGGAGGAAGAGCAGGTACTGGGCGTGCTGCACACTCACGCCGAACCGGTCGATCAGGTAGAACGTGTAGTAGCTTGTCAGTGACGCCAGGTAGACGTACTTGGAGAAGACGAGCGCAATCAGGACCCCGACGGCCAGCACCACGCGGCGTCGGGTCACCCCAGGGCGCACCGGCGCCCCCGCAGCGGCGGTTCCCCGGCTTCGCGGGCGGAGTCGGTGCGGGTTTTGGCTGTGCCAGCGTCCCACCCGCCAGAGCACGACCACCCCGATCAGGGCGAGCACGGAGAACGTCAGCACCGCCTGTTGTCCCCGCGGCATCACCACCAGTGCCGCCAGCAGGGGACCGAGAGCGCTGCCGGTGTTTCCGCCCACCTGAAAGAGGGACTGCGCCAAGCCGCGCCGGCGGCCAGCCGCCATGAAGGCGATGCGGGACGCTTCGGGATGGAAAATGGCGGACCCCGCCCCCACGAGCATGGCCGCGGTCAGAATGTGGGCAAAGTCACCGGCGTAGGCGACAGCGACCAGTCCGGCCAGCGTGAGCCCCATGCCGACCGGCAGTGAATAGGGCAGCGAGCGCCGGTCCGTCATCCAGCCCACGGCCGGCTGGAGCAAGGAAGCGGTCCCCTGGAAGGCAAACGTGATCAGGCCCAGCTGGCTGAAACTCAGCTGGTAATTTTCCTTCAGCATCGGGTAGATCGAGGGGAGCAGCGCCTGGATCGCGTCATTGAGCAGATGCGAGAAACTGATCGCGAACAGCACCGCGAAAACGGTGCGGGAGGCATCGTCTGCGCCTGTGTTGGGATCCGGTTCAGGTTTCATGCAGGAGTCGGTCAGTCTCCATCGGTCGCGAGATGAATTCAATCTTTCCGCGCCGCCTGCGTCAGCGCCCGCGTCGGAGAAGCGCGGAGGCGCAGGGGTGCGGAGTTCGATCCGGTGCAGGCGTGAAGCGCGACGACGCATAGGGCATAGCTTGCAAAAAGTGTCACCCATCAGTCCGGATAGACGGTTACCTTACTGTGTGGATCTTACCGAGGGGGGTTCGGAAGTTTGAGCTCTCGCACTTCACGCTTTGCCCTTCCCCCTGCACCGCATCGCGGTGCCGGCGCGGCCGCAAGGGCCAGCCCTACAGGCGATGCGGGGCGCATCGTCACGGGCTCGGTGAGCCCGCCTACAGCTCCGCATCCCCGCGCCTTTGCGTTTTTCCGATCACAAGCACGAAACGGGTTCCCCGTTCCGCTACGTCCCGACAGAAGCCCTCACGATCGAACCTTGTGTCATCGCGTCGTTGCGCTTCCTCTCCGGACCGGATCGAACTCCGCACCCTCGCGCCTCCGCGTTTATCCGACCTCGGGCACGAAACGGGTGCCCTGAGCTGCTCACTTCGCGGTGCGAAAGCGCTCGTAGTCCATCTTCTCCAGGTCCGCGGCGCTCGGGCCGCCGCCATACTGGCGCCAATACAACTCCTTGAGCGGGTTCATGGCCGCGAGCGGTGCGTCCTCGTTCACGAGCAGCGGCCGGGTTTCCGTCCACCAGGCGTCGTAGGCCGCGGCGAGGCGCTCGACCACCGGGGGATGGTGGACGGCAACATTCGTCTGTTCGCCGGGATCAGTTTGCAGGTCAAAGAGCTGCCAGGCGGGTTTCTCGTCACCCGCGATCGAGACGAGGCGCCAGCGCGCATCCCGGATCGCGCAGTTCTTGTACTTCCACGCTTCCGGGGAGGTGCCGCGCGGCCATCGGCCGACATGGGTCACGAGGGTGCGGTCGGGCCACGGGGCGCGGGGATCTTCCAGCAACGGGAGCAAACTCCGCCCCTCGACCTGCCCTCGGGTGCGGGCATCGAGGCGGGCCCCGGCCAGGGCGGCGAGGGTGGGAAACACATCGATGTGCGCCGTGGCCGCACTCACCTCGCCGGGGGTGAACCGTCCGGGCCACGACCAGAACGACGCCGCGCGTACACCGCCGCGCCAGGGCGTGCCCTTCTGTCCGCGCAGGCCGGCATTCCAGACGCGGGTGCCGACCGTGCCTCCGTTGTCGGTGATGAACACCACCAGGGTATCGCGTTCCAATTCGCGGGCCTTTAAGTGATCCAGCAATCGGCCGACGTTGTCGTCGATATTGGCAATCATGCCGAAGAACTTGGCCGTCGCGGCATCGGGGACTTTGCCCGCATACCGCGCCTCGTCTTCCGGCTTCACCTGCAACGGAGTGTGGGGAGCATTGGTGGCGAGGTGCGCATAAAAGGGTCTCCCGGCCGCTGCCTGCGCGTCGATCCAGCGAAGGGCTTCGCGGAAGAACACATCGGTGCAGTAGCCCTTCGTCTTCACAAACGACCCGTTGTGGTAGAGGGCCGGATCGAAGTAGGTGTTGCCGGGGGCGTCGCCGCACGAACCGGGGTAGGTCTGACCGATGCCACCTCCACCGTGAATGAACACCTCATCAAACCCACGGCGCTCGGGACGATAGGCGGCCTCGTCCCCCAAATGCCACTTGCCAAAAATCCCCGTCGCATACCCCGCCGTGCGCAACACCTCGGCCAGCGTGACCGCACCGGGGGCGAGGCGTTCGCGCTCAAGGATGGTGTGGGTGATGCCGTTCTTGAATTCGTGACGACCCGTGAGCAACGCCGAACGCGTGGGTGCGCAGGTGGGGCTCACCTGAAAGTCCGTAAACCGCACGCTGGCGGCATGGAGCCGGTCGAGCTGGGGCGTCTGAAGGATCGGATTGCCGTGGGCGGAGAGGTCGCCGTACCCCTGGTCGTCGGTGATGATGAGGATGATATTGGGCGCCTTGCCGGCCGCGAAGGCGTGCACGCTGGCCACCCAGACGGCGGCACTGATCAGAAAAAGGGACTTCATCCTCACTCGAGCCGTTTAACCACAGAGAACACCGAGTGCACAGGGTGAAATGCCAGGAAAACCGAACGACGGGGTCGTCACCTGTCTTTTCGGATGAACCCCTTGGGCTGTGGCGCGGGGGGTGTCGGAAAAGGCAGGGTGTCAGGGCTGACCACGACGTCGGTGGTCAGCTTGAGCGGTGCCGGGCCGCCCAGATCGAAGGTCATCTCGAGAAAACACGCGGACCAGCCCTCGGCCGGTGTGGGCACACGCGCGGCATAGGTGTCGCCCTCGGCCTCGACCGGAGTCGATGTCCAAACCGGTCCGAGCGACTCGAGCCGGAAGTCCCGCGCCTTGGGGTTGTGCGCCTGCCAGAAAGCGACGGCCACCGGCTTGGTGCGGGTCGTGACCGCGAGGGTGCCGTCGGGCCGGTGGTTCCAGGAAAACTCTGGCAGCGGAGTCCGGGTGATGAGCGCGTGGTGCCAGGCGGTGAGCGTCGCATAGGCATCGGAGTTCCGCAGGCTGTGATCGGCATTGGGAATGTAGCGCAGGAACTTCGGTGCCGGCAGCTCGGCGAAGTAGAAGCGCGACGAGTCGGGCAGGAAGAACTGGTCGCCCGCGGCGTTGATCATCAGTTTTGGCAGGGTGAACCGGTCCCGATAGAAGAAGGGATCTTCAATCGTGTACAGCGCCGCAGCCTCCGGGGTGTCGTGCCAGTCGAGCACGCCGTGCCTCACATAGTCGCCCACCGCCGGCGCATAGAATCCATAGGCGCGGTAGTGGTGCTTGATCGAGTCCTCGATGTTGAGGACGTCGATGACGAGTGGGGCGAGGCCGACCACGCGCGCGTCGACCGCGGCGGTGGTCCATGCAGTCCAGCCGCGCTTCGATCCGCCGGAGACCACGAAGCGGTCGACGGTCAGCCCTCCCCCCTCGGCGCTGGCGAGAAACGCCGTCGCCGCATCCATCGCCCGGACCGCCGCCTTGGTCATGGGCAGGCGCGCGGGCCAGCGTTCGTCACCGGTTTTCAAATACTGGACCCAGGTGTAGGCAATCAGGTCGTCCTCGACCCGCTCCTTGCCGTCAGCGTGGAACATGAGCGGCTGGTTGGGCACCTGGCGCATTTCGACGACCACAGAACGGGTGGCCCGCGCGAGCTCGACCAGGTTGCGGGACGGCCTCGGGGGCTGGCCGGGCAGGTTGGATCCGCCGCCGAGGTAGAGCAGGGCGGTCGACGAGTCGACCTGGTTGGGACGGATGACGATGAGCGTGTGACGCCACTCCGTCCGGTTCACCTCGGCCGGGGTCAGCCAGTTTTGGGAAACGAGGTCGAGGACATAGGCCGTGCCCGTGCCATCATTCAGCTCGGCGGTCTTGGTCCAGCGGAAACTGGGATCCGGTTGCGCGACGTAGCGGTCGAGCGCGGTCTCCGTCCGGCCTCGACGCGCCGTATCGGCGGCCACGAGTGCCGGCCGGACAACCGGCAGCAGCAGCAACAACAATAGGGCGCAACGCAGAGCAACCACAGGTGAGCGCATGGCGCGCGACCTTAGGGAGCTTCACCCGGCCCCTTCAAGCGGCGAGTAGCGTGGCCGCCTCAGGCCGCCTGCTTCCGTCGACCGAAGAACAAGCCGATCAGCAGGCCGAGCACGCCCGTGCCCGCGGCCACCCAGATGAGCGATTTTTCCGCGGCGTTGAGCAGCGGGTTGTCCAGCGCGTTGAATGAAACGTGGTAGCTCGCGAGGAGCCACTTGCCGTTTTCCTTCACGAGGGTGGCGGTCCAGCGACTTTTGAATTCGAGCTCCTTGCCCAACAGGGTATACTGACCGACGACTGAACCAAACGAGACCCCGGTGTCCCCCCCGTACAGCTGCGTCAGGTCATCGGGCGTCGGAGGCACCTTGTAGCCCTTGAAGGTCTTCTTTCCCATCCGTTCGAAAAACTCACGCAGCCCCTTCGCCCCGCGACAGACTTCGGCGTTCTGCCAGGTCACCACCACATTGGGGTGCACATGGGCGACCACCGCATCGATGTCGCCCTTGACGATCGCGTCGATGACCTGCGTCCGCAGGGCGCGCAGTTCGTTGTGCGCCGGATCCTCCGGCGCGGCCTGAACGAGGGGAAGAGCAGCGAGAAACAAAGTGCACGTGGCGGTCAGAAGGGACAGACGTTTCATAGTGGGTGGGTGGTGACGAAAGGGGTAATCAGGCGGAGCGCTCCATGGCAAGGGTTTGGCCCAGCTTCCTCGCGCGCCGACGGAATGGGTTCACGCGAAGCCGTGAAGACCCCAAAACCGGATGGAATCAGTTGAACCACCAATGGACACGAACGAACACGAACTCGGAGGGAGCAGGACCGCAGCTTTGTTCGATTCCCGTTCTGGTCTTCATCCGTGTCCATCCGCGTCCATCCGTGGTTGATCATTTCCGGATTCCACTCTGCCCCGTGACGGGGGTGGTCGGCCGCAGCACCACTGCCGCCACCCCGGCCGCGATCCAGCACAGTCCGCCGGCGACACCGACGATCCAGCGAAAGGCATCAACAAAGGCCCACCGAATGGCGCCCTGCACCGACGCCGCCATCGGAGCATCGAGGCCCGCCGGCAGAGGAGTGGCACCCAATTTCGCCGCGTCCCGAGTCAGCTGCGCAACAGTCCCGGCGGGAAGTCCCAGCTCGCCCACCCGGGCAGACAGGACCTGGCCAAAAAGGGCCAGCATGAGCGGCCCGAGCGCGGCGATCGCAAACACCCCGGCGAGTCGTGTCAGGCTGCTGTTGATGCCCGACGCGAGTCCGAGCTGGTCGGAAGTCACCGACGTCATCAGGGTGGTGCTGACCGGAGTCGCCGTGAGGCCAAGGCCCACGCCCACCACCAGCAGCCCCGGGAGGAAGCTGGACCCAAACTCGCCCGGTCCCGAGGTCACACCTGGAAGGGCCAGCAGCAGCAGCCCCACCCCGGTGATCCCACTGCCCACCGCCAGCGGCCAACGCGGGCCCTTGCGGTCAACCCAGCGTCCCGCCCAGGCGGAGAGCGCAATCAGGAGGACCATGAGCGGCACCTGCGTCATGCCCGCCATCGCCGGTTTGTAGCCCTGCACCTGAATCAGGTTCAGCGGCAGAAAGAAGAGGGTGCCGTGAAACGCGGTGTAGTACAAAAAGCTCACCGCACTCGCGCCGGCCAGGGTGCGGTGGCGAAAGAGGCCGAGCGGCAACAGGGGCCGCTCGGTCGTGAGCTGGGAGGCGATAAAAAGTCCCAGTCCGATGACGCCCACCAGCAGCGGCCCCCACACCCAAACCTCGCCGAGGCGGTGCTCCGACCAGCGGATCAGCCCAAAGTTGAGCGCCGCCAGCCCGGTGGTCACCGTCACCGCTCCGCGCAGGTCGAGCCGATGGCCTTGCGGGGTCGCTTCGTCGGAGGGAAGTCGGTAGGCGAGGATGGCCAGCGCGCCCAGCGCCAGGGGCAGGTTGATGAAGAAGACGCCACGCCACAGGCCCGCCCCGGCGAGGAGGCCTCCGACCACCGGCCCGAGGGTCGTCGCGAGCACGCTGAAGGCCGACCAGGTGCCAATCGCCCGGCCCCGCTCCGCCGGCCCGAAGTAGCTCGAGATCATCGCCAGGGACCCGGGGATCATGATGGCCGCCCCCACCCCCTGCACGACCCGCGCCGCAATCAGGGCTGGCACGGTGGGGGCCAGCCCGCAGGCCATCGAGGCAACGATAAAAACCGCAATGCCCGCCATAAAGGTGCGGCGTCGCCCATAGTGATCACCCAGCGCACCGCCGAAAAGCAGCAGCGCCGCCAAGGGGAGAGAAAATCCATTCGTGACCCAAAGGAGGTTTGCCCCGGTGGCCCCGAAGTCGGCCTGCAGCGCAGGCAACGCCACGCTCAGGGCCGTGCCATCAATGAACGCCATGCTGGAGGCGAGGATGGAGGTGACCAGCACCCAGCGGGCCAGCCGCCGGCGAGGATCGCCCGGGTCGGAACGGATTGGAGGCTCACTCATGGCTTGCGCCTTTCCACACGAATGGGCACCGCGGTCGCCGGTCGCAGGGTGATGCCCCCCAGCGGCGCTGGCAGCGCTCCGTCGAGGAGGGTCACGCGAAAGCGCGACAGCAGGGTTGCCAGGATGATCTTGGCCTCCATCAGCGCGAAGTGCTGACCGATGCAGGTGTGCGGCCCCGCGCCAAAGGGAAAATAACCATCGCGCAGCAGCAGGGGCGGCTCACCGTTGCGGAATCGGGCCGGGCGAAAGACCTCCGGCTGGTCCCACCGCCCGAATTGTCGGTGCACGACATAGGGCGACACCACCACGGCGCTGCCCGCGGGCAGGCGCCAGCCCCCGAGGTCGTCCGCCTCCACCACACGGCGCTCCGCAATCCAGATCGACGGGTACAAACGGAGGGTTTCCTGCAGCACGGCACCCACGTGTTCCAGCTGCGGCAGGGTCTCGATGGCTCCGTTTTCCCGGCCATCAAATGCCACGCGATCCAGTTCGGTTTGCACGTGCTCCAGTTCCCGCGGCGTCGTCGCCAGCAGGGCCAGCGCCCAGGTCAGCGCATTCGCCGTCGTCTCGTGGCCCGCGAGGAGGAACGTCACCACGTGGTTGCGCAGGTCCTCGTCACTCAGGGGGGCGCCCGAATCGGTTCGCGCCTTCATGAGCAATCCCAGCAGGTCCACCCTTCGTTCGCCCGATCCGTTGCCGGGACGGCGATGCTCGTCGATGACTTCCGCCACCACCCGGTGAATCGCCGCCAGCGACCGTCGGAAGGCGAGGTGGCGCGGCAGGGGAAGCCACAGCGGCAGGTTGGCCACGTGACTCGTGCGGCGAAACAGTTCCTCGAGCAACACCGGCAGGGCCCCTTCCACCGCGTCCGCCCGGTCGCGGAGGTCGGCGCCAAACAGGCAGCGCCCGGCCACGGCAAAGGACAACCGGCTCATCTCGGTCACCAAGTCGAGGGTTGCACCGGACGCCGCCGCCCGTTCCCAACCGGCACACGCCTCGTCGACGACGTTCAGCATGGTCCGGCCCAGATCCATCAGGTTGCGGTGGTGAAAAATCGGCTGCACGGCCTGACGCTGGTGTCGCCAGGCCGTGCCTTCGGACGTGAGCAGGCTTTCCCCGGTGACCATCCGAACGCGGCGGGAACTGCGGGTGTCACGCAGGTAATTGGAGGCCCGCACCTGCAGCACCTCGGCGATCAAGGCTGGATCCGACACGAGGTGATAGGTCAAAGGCCCCAGTTTCAACCGAACCACCGGCCCGCAGGACTGCGCCGCGGCTTGGAGAAAGCCTAAGGGATCGCGCTGAAAGGCGCGGGCATGTCCCACCACCCGGGAGGCCGGAGGACTCGGCGCGCGGCGGACCGGGCTCGCCGTGGGGTGGGAGTCGTCAGCCTGGCTTCCGCGCTTCATCGAGGATAGCTCCAGCGGTCAAAACAGGGCCCAGCCGCCTCCCGGATCTTCGCACGTGTCGCCTCGTCGAGCGGCGCAAAGGTGTTCTTTTCATAATTCCGCAGCGATCCGACGTAGGATTCCAGCTTTGGACGCAGCCCGGCAAAGCCCTCCATCTTGAGGCTGCCGTAGATGCGCTCCACCGTTCCGACCGGATCACGCTCAAGGTCGGCAAACGACACCTCGCAAAAGTGTCCCTCCGGGATCGACGGGATGTCCCGGAAAAGCGCATCGAAAACCGTGCGATACCGGGCAAGAATCTCGTCGCCCAGCCGCGAGCGGTCGGGACGTTGCAGGTAGGTGTGCCAGAGCACGGTGTCGTAGAACTTCAGCTGACTTTGGTAGACCGTGTAGGGATCGCGGTGAATGTGCACGAACCGTGCCCGGGGAAACAACTCCCGCAGCAGGCGCACCCGGGCGGTGTTGGGTGGCGACTTCAGCAGCAGCGGACGGCCGCCGTACTTGAAGGAGAGTTTTTGCGCGAACTCAAGGTGCGCCGCCTTCCAAGCCTGCGCATCGGCCGCAGGGGCCTGATCGAAGGTCAGAAAACGCTCATAGTGGGCCATCCGGCGGGGAAAGGACATGCCGACATAGAGCGAGCGCAGCGAGAGCAGGGCTGGCGCAAACTCCTCTTCCTGAGGCGACTGGAAACTCAGCGCCATGTTGTCCATCAACCGTTTGGCCGGCACCATCCAGGCAAACCGCTTTGCGTTGACCCCTTCGGTGGTCAGGAAAGTGGCCGGGTTGACCACCTGGTAGGTGTTGGCGAAGGCAAACCGCTCATCCAGGGCGAGCAGGTTGTGCAGGTGGGTCGTGCCGCTGCGCCAGTGCCCGAGGATGAAGAGCGGCTCCGGGTGGACTCGCGCCGCGGCGACGAGCGCCCCGAACTGGCGGCGCTCGCGGCGGGCGTACCAGGCATTGAACAGGCTGGTGATGGAGATGAATGCCGCCCGATGCCAGTAGGCCGGGGAAATCGCGAAGTCGTTCTCACGCAACAGCCGCCACCAAGCGCCCGCAGTGATGCCGGCCAGGTAGTTATGGGACAAGCTCCAGCGGTGCCTCAGCGCGGCGCGCATCCGGACTGAGTTACGCGCCCCCCCGGCCGAGGCGAGGCAATTACGCCGTGAGCGGCGAAGCGTGAAGGGCGAAGAGTGAAGAGTGAAGGAAACAGCCCTGACTACTCAGCGCCAAAAATGAAGCGTTCGGCGTTAGGCGTTTCCTCTCCGCCGACTTGTCGCTAGAGGGGCCTCCCTCCGTCATTCGTCATTCGTCATTCGTCATTCGTCATTCGTCATTCGTCATTCGTCATTCGTCATTCGTCATTCGTCATTCGTCATTCGTCATTCGTCATTCCAGCCCGCCCCGGGGCTGGCGCCGCTTTCGTGGTTGAATGGCCCGTTCGGTTGCGCCTAACACCTCCCCTGCCTGCCTCGCACGATCGGGCCCGGAATCACCTGGAACG
>JAXMHM010000049.1:0-54312 GCA_046346755.1 Opitutaceae bacterium
CTGCGCAGGGTCAGGGCACGGCGAATCAGACGATTGGGAACCTCTCGATTCGGGGACAAGCGGGTCCCACCACGCCGTTCATCAGCGGCTTTGTGCTCCAGGGCAACGCCAGCACCACCCTGCTGATTCGGGGGGCGGGACCGGCGCTGAGGGCTTATGGCGTGACTGCGGCGCTCTCCCGGCCCCTCCTCACGGTGTACGACAGTCGTGGGGAGAAGGTGGCGGAGAACAGCGGCTGGCGGACGCGTCCCCAGGACGAATGGTCGGTCATTCGGCGCCTTGGCGCGGGGTTCTCCTTTGACGAGACGGGCGACGATTGCGGATTGCTGCTTTCCCTCGCGCCGGGTCTCTACACCGTGCAGTTGTCCGGCCAGAACGGATCGAGCGGCATTGGATTGATCGAGCTGTACCAGGGCAACGGCTTCGGAGCGGTCCCGCAATCCTCACCGCATCTCATCAATGTTTCCAGCCGCTGCACGGTCGGAGCAGGCGAGTCGGTCGCGATCGCCGGCCTCACTCTGCCGATGGGACGCAAGGTGCTGATTCGGGCCATCGGGCCGGGCCTGGCGGCATTCGGGGTCAACGGCGTGCTCGCCAACCCCAAGCTGGAGGTCGTCCGGCCGGCCATTGCAACCCTGCTCCATGGCGGGGTCTCCACCCTGCCGGCGGTCGTGGTGCTGACGAATGACGATTGGAATGACCAGCAGCCTCTTACCATGTCGTTCGACACCGCGACCAACACCCCAAGGCCGGTCCTTGGGGTGTCCTGGAGGGGTTCGGCCGAGGAGATTCGCGCCGCCACGGCGAGCGCAGGAGCGTTCCCGATTGCGGAGGGGTCCCGCGAGGCGGTGGTGCTGGTGACCGTCGACCACACTCCGATGACCGTACACGTGAGCGGCGCGGAGGGCGGCACTGGGGTTGCCCTGGTGGAGGCCTACGACGTCGGGCCGGCTGATCCCTCCAGCAGCGTGCCGAACTGACCGCTGCGCCGACGGTCCGGCCTCTCGGCCTCCGGTTCCGACCGCACCCGTCGGACCCTTTCCATCGTTGCCCTGCGGGCGGGCACCTTCCTGAATTAAGGCGTGCGCTCCGGCGCTCCCGCTCTCCGGCCTGAGACCTTTTCGACACCATGCCTCCCGTCCTGCGCGCCGCCCTGCTCACCCTGGCCATGCCGGTTGTCGCCTTCGTGCTGGCACAGGCGTGCATCTACAAAATGGATTCATCCCTTCGAGACGGGTTGCGCCGCCAATACCCCAAGGCCACCGCCGAACAGATTGCGAGAGCCAGTGTGGCCGACCTCGACAAGGCGGGGGCCTTTGGTTCGCGGGAGGTTCCCGAGCTTTATTTCAGTCTCCGCCTGCTGCGAAATGGCGCACTGCTCACCGGTGTCGTCGGGTTTGCCCTGGGGGCCGGCATTCTCTGGGCGGGACACGCCACGCGCAACCGCCGCGATCTGCTCCTGGCCCTCTTCCGCCCGGGGCTCTACCTCACGCTCAGCCTGATTGCGGTGCTGACGCTGGCACAGGCGGTGAGTGCGGCCTTTGCACTCTACTTTTTCGAGACGATCTTCGTTGGCCGCGTCCACTTCATCTTCATGATCGGCGTGGTCATCGGCGGAGCGCTGGCGTTCTTTGCGATCATCACCGCCATGTTCTCGGTGCTGAAGAAGGCGGAGTTTCGCATCCTCGGCGACCGCGTGACGCCTGAGCAGCAACCGGCGTTGTGGAAGGAAGTGAACGCAGTCTGCCAGCAACTGAACACGCCTCCGCCCGATACGATCGTCCTGGGGCTGGAGCCCACCTTTTATGTCACCGAGAGTGAAGTCACAATCGGTGACACCGTCCACACGGGACGCACGCTGTTTGTTTCACTGAGCTACAGCCGCCTCCTGACGATTCCCGAGCTCAGAGCCATCCTCGGGCATGAAATGGCGCATTTCATCGGCGCGGACACCCAGTTCTCCCAACGGTTTTTCCCGGTTTATCGCGCGACCTTCTCTGCGCTGGCGAAACTCAGCAGCGATGCCGGACACATCAGCGTTGCGATTGCGCGTCTTCCAGCCCTCTCGTTCCTCGGCTTTTTTTTGCAGTCGTTTGCGACCTCGGAGAAGAATCTTTCCCGGGCTCGCGAGACCGAGGCCGATGCGGTGGGTGCCAGTGTCGCAGGAGCGTCCGCGTTGGCGACCGCCTTGGTCAAGGTTCACGCGTATGGTTCAGCCTGGCGGGAGATCATCGAGGGGGTTCATTATCGGAATGAAGAGTTTCGTGAAGTCACGAACCTGGTGGAGCCCTTTACGGCAAAGGCCAAGACCGTGCTCCCCGAAGACTTGGCGAAGGTGGGCGAGCAGGAGCTGCCCCATCCGATTGATTCCCATCCCACCTTGGCCGCCCGTCTGGCGTCCCTCAAGACAGACCTTGCGACCGCGAGTGCGGCCGTGGTGCTGCCAACGGAGGAAGGTGCGGCCGCGTCACTTGTAACCGGGATCGCGGACGTGGAAATCGCGCAGTCTGCGCACCTCAGGAAACTGCTGGTCTCCTAGCTGCGACCAGCAACGGTTGAGTCCCTTTCCGTTCCGCATGCCGTCATCTTCGTCCCAAGCTTCACCGCTGCTGGTCTGGTGGATCATCTGGTTCGCCATCTCCGCCGGTCTGGTCGCGATCTCCGTCACGATCGAGGTGCGTCCGGCACCGCCGGGCAACGACGCGTTGAAGTACCTTCCGCTTGCTCCCCTGATGGCGGCCACGCTCGTGCGCTGGCTGGTGCTGCCGCGTTTCACCCGGCGGGCCCGGGCGTTCCCGCTGTTTGTGGTGGGCGTGGCCCTGGCGGAAGGTTCGGGCCTGCTGGGCTTATTCCTCGTGCCGGAGTCACGGAATGAGTACCTCCTGCTGTCCCTGCTCGGCCTGGCGCAATTTGTTCCGGTCTTTGCAACGCGCTATGAAGCGTAGTCGAGGTTCCGTGACGAACTCCCTTCAATCGGTGATCCAGCTGGACCGGACGGGGTGCGGCCTTGCCAGCGTGGCCGTGCTCACCGGGCGAACCTACACCGCGGTCAAGCGCGAGGCGGCTAGCTTGGGTATTCACGTTTCAGATCCCGCGCTTTGGGGCGAAACCCGTCACGTCCGAAAACTCCTGGCCCGCGCGGGGGTGGGCGTGGGGCGCCAGCGGGATTTCGTGGCGTGGGAGTCGCTTCCGGCGCGGGCACTGCTCGCGATCAAGTGGCACCGGGAAAAAACCGGACCGGCGTGGCACTGGGTGGTGTTCGTGCGCGATGACGGCGTCCCCTGCGTGCTCGACCCGAAACGGGCGCTGCGCCACCACCGCCGCACGGATTTCGGAAGAATGAAGCCCAAGTGGTTTCTGCCCATTGGCACGAACGCCTCGCCTTGAGGCCGGCGCGAGTCACGCTGGCCTCTTCACCTGCATGATCCACATCAAGGAAGTCGCTTACACCGTAATTCCGGTCCGCAACATCGAGGTTTCGCGGGCCTTCTATGAGGGCGTCCTGGGTTTGAGACCCGGCACGACCTTTACCTCCAAGAGCGGAACCTGGGTGGAGTATGAACTGGGGCCGACCACGCTGAGCATCACGAGCATGATCGACGAGTCCTGGCAGCCCAGTCCGCATGGGGCCGCGGTGGCGCTGGAGGTGTCGGACTTCGAGGCGGCCGTGCGGTGGTTGAGGGAAAAAGGTGCGAAATTTCAAACCGAACCCTGGGAGAGTCCCCGCTGCAAAATGGCCACGGTCTTCGACCCGGATGGCGGGTGCGTGGCGATTCATCAGCTGAAGGGTTGATCTGGGTTCCGCGGATGGCTGGAGCGATGGCGCTCGGGTGAGGCGCGGAGCAAACACCACGCGGACCACGGGTGTTGCCCGGCTATGCCCCTTCAAGATCGGTTTCCCGTCGGCGTGCACGCTGGACGGAGGAGCGGGATGCGGAGCCGTGATCGACCGGGTCTCGATCCGCCGCCGGCGATTCTCCTGGGTGCAGAAGCCGCACCGGAACCAGACTGAAGCGCAAGCCCCAGAGCAGCGCCCCGGCGCCGGCCACGGCCAGTCCGAGGCCGCACTTCATCAGGGTTCGGGCTGCGAGCGTGACTGGTCCGGGCGTTTGGCCTGCCTGCAGGGTGCTGCCTGGACGCTGGGCGAGCGCATTGCGAAGCACGGCGGGCAGCCAAGGCTGGAGGAGGGGCGTATCCAGGAGGTCGGCCAACTCCGCTCCGTTCCAATACGGCAGCTGATAAAACGGGGTGGCTCGCAGCGCGGTGGGATCACCCGACGCGAGAAACGGTCTGACCACATTGTCGTGGGCGGACCGGCTCAAGAACTGGCCGTACGACTCATGAATTCCGCGCCGGCCGACGGGGACCATGGCGACCGTGGTTGCGAGGGCGCACGCGAGGCAGACCCAGGTCAGGACCCAAGGTCGCGACCGCTGCAACGAAAGCGTTGCGGCCGCCAGCGTTGAGGCGACGACTGCGAACGACATCAGCGTGTAGTACTTGGAGTCAAACGGCGGCAGGTCGGTGGGACGCCCATGGGCCAGTCCAGCCAGGCCGACCAGCGTCCATGCTCCCAATGACAGGGCGAAAAAGGTGTGCGGGGCCGGTTGCCGGTCTCGAAGCGCGAGCACGCACGTTGTGATCCACGGAACCCATACCACCCAGACCAGCCATGCGTGGGGTGGAAAGGGCCATGCGGCGCGGCCGTTGAGGGCGTGCAGGAACGCCGTCGCCGTTCTTGCGTAGGTGTCGGATTGAAACGGAGCCTGACGGTAGAGGAAGAGCCCGGCCCCAGCGGCGACGGCGAACACCATCCCCATGACCACGAGGCGGCCCGAGTCGGACCCGGCCTGATCGGGCAGACCACGGCCTTTCGCGTAGCGCCACAGGCAGAGCAGCGCCCCCACGCCGGCGCGACGAACCCCGCGCCCATGGTGACGAGGGAAAGGGCCGAGGCGGCTCCGGCGGCGAGCACCGTGGAGAAGCGAGGGTGTTCCGTCGAGGCGATGCACAGGACACAGACCGCAAAGAAGTTCAGCGCGTACATTTGCGACTGATCGCCCCACAGCAGGTTGTTGGGATCAAACGGGAGACAATTCCATCCGGCGAGGACGATGGCCAGGAAGCAGGCGGTTCGCGTACCCGTCCTCGCCACCCCGGTGCACACCAGCGCAAGGGCCCCGGCGAAGAAGAAGGCGCTCACCGTCATGCCCACGCGGGGATCCCACTCGCCGTTGCAGAGACTGCCCACGAGAGTGACCAGCCGCGTGATCAGAATGCGATGTTCGGATTGCGGGATGAAAAGCGCCTCCCAATCGAGAAAGCCGCCCCGCAGCGGAATGATGAGATCGATCGCTCCCGCTTTCCATTCATCCCAGAAGGGCATGGGCCGGCTGTAACTTTTGAGCCATGACAAGCGGGCGCCGAGCATAAGCAGAAAGGTGCCGGCAAACACCGTCAGGAGATGAATCCGTTGCCGGAGAAACGTCCCGGCCGCGACCGGTGTGGTGACACTGCGCAAGGCGGCAAAAAATGAAACCGCCGCGAGCGCCGCGACCAGTCCCGCGAGCAGAAAGAGCGTCGCGGGACCGACCGTTGCCCGTCCCAGAGCCCTGACCGTCTGCTCATGCATCGGCGCGGCAATGAGCAGCATGGGATCGTTGGACGACGTCTCCACGCGGGCCACCCCGTTCTCGATGCTCAAGCGTTCGATGGCGTTCATGCTGACCAGGCGCTCCGGTCCGGCGGTGGCGAGCAATCGACCTTCGGCGGTCAGCAGGCGCATTTGACCGATGAATACGACCGCGGCACCGTCGGCCGGATCGAAACGCAGGTGCTTGATGGGTCGCGGAGGGATCGCGAAGCGGTAGGTTTGCAGCGATGTGCCCGGCGGCATCTCGACGCGCACACTGTGACGGCCGTTGTACCACTGCCCGACGTCGTAAAAGAGGTGTCCCGTCCCGCCTTGTGGGTTGGCCGCCTCGATTTCGAGGAAGAATCCTGAAGTGGGGGCGGACGTTGTCGGATTCGCGACGGCGCTCGTCGCGGCCACGGATGTCGCGCCGATTACGAGGAAGAGTCGCGTCAACCACGGTGCGAAGCAGGCGAGGGCCCGGCCAAGTGCACCAATCGAGGGCATCCGTAACGCTCTCTTGACCGAGAAGCAGGGGCGTGGCGCTGCCGCCCGGGGCGATTCCACGAAAGCTGCGTACGCTGTCCGAGTCCGATGGCCAGACCACGTCGGATGTGGCGCCCATAGTTTGCGGGAATCCGAACGCATAGGGACCGACGAGGACGGGCCTCGGCTTCCACAAAATCAAGGCAATAGCATATCAAATGCGTAAACCTCTGGCTGTTACGCAAATAAATAGCTAAGTTGAGCTGCTGAGATCCTGCGAATCCGGTGCGCCAGCGTGGGTGCGCAGCCAGTTAAGACATCAGTTCACTCCTAGTGAGAAATTCAACGAAGGTGGGGCCACCTGGCCGGTCATCAATCGGGTCGACAGCCTCTGTGGACACACGGGTTCTTTTCGCGGTTGGAATCCATCCCGCGACTGTGGGGTCCACGTTAATCTGTGGTTCAACTGCTTGATATTAGCCTAGTTGTCTGGCAGCGGCAGCAGGAAGGTGTCGACGACCTGGTTGATGCGACGAGTGCAGAAGGCGCACCGTCCTTTGAGCACCAGCGCCCGACCTTTCATCACCCCGCCGTATTCGCACAGGGGCGCCTCAAGCTGACAGTGACGACACCAGGTCTTGAGGGTGATGTCCTCGCGAAGTGATTTCGGCACCGCCGCCCAGATCACCTCCGCCTCGACCGTGAAATGCATCGGGTGCTTGGGGTTTTCGCGTCCGGGGACTTTGTACATGGGCGGGAGGAGTTGTCGCCAATAAATATCGATAACACTCGAGCGAAACCACAAGGATTTAATACATAAATTTGCATTAATACGTTAAGGGTCGTTGGCGACCCTTCCGCGACGGCGCACGCGCAGCCACGCGCCGCGACCAGCTGCCGTGGAGAATCTAGCGCGACTGGGGCGGGGCGCTGTACTCGCGTTGGCGGTCGTCGCCTTGGCGATCGTAGAGCTGATGCCAGTGCTGCAGGGTCTTGAGGTGGTCCCGTTTGAGCTTCTCGAGGTCGGCGAGCGAGAAGCGCCACTGCCAATTGCCCTCCGTCGTGCCGGGACGGTTCAGGCGGGCCCGCGAAGGAAGGTTGAGCAGGTCCTGCATGGGCACGATGGCGAGGCGCGAGACGGAAGCGAAGGCGGCACGAATCAGAGGCCAGGCCGAGGGTGCGCCGTGCAGCCCAAAGTATGCGGCGACCGGTGCGCGCTCCTGTTTCGACAGCGACATTAGCCATCCCCGGGTCGTGTCGTTGTCATGGGTGCCCGTGTAAACCACACTGTCTGGCGGAAAGAAGTGGGGCAGATTGACGTTGTTGTCGTCGTGGCCGTAGCCGAATTGGAGGATTTTCATTCCCGGCAGTCCGGCGGCGCGACGCAGGGCGGCTACCTCGGCGGTGACATATCCCAGGTCCTCCGCAATGAGGCGGGCGTGAGGCAGCGCGGCTTGAACGGCTTTGAGGAACTCCAGTCCCGGTCCCTGCTGCCAACGGCCGTTGCGGGCGTCGGAGTGATCGACCGGGATTTCCCAAAAGGTGTCAAAGCCCCGAAAGTGATCGATGCGAAGAATGTCGCAGAGCTCAAAGGCTTTGCGAAGACGGGCGATCCACCAAGCATAGCCGCTCTGGGCCAAAGCGTTCCAAGCATAGAGCGGATTGCCCCAGAGTTGTCCCCGGTCGGAAAAGTAGTCGGGCGGCACCCCGGCCACGACGGGAGGAAGGCCGTCACGGTCGAGACGAAAAACCGGGCGCCACCTCCAGGTGTCGGCGCTGTCCAGTGCGACAAAGATCGGCACGTCGCCAATCAAAGAGACCCCGCGCTCGCAGGCGTAGCGACGCAGCGCGGACCACTGGCGGAAGAACAGGAACTGGTAGAAGTGATGGCGCGCTGCCTCCTTGGCCGCCGCGGGCGGCAGTTCTGCCTCAATCCCAGGGCGCCAGGTTCGCCAACCGAGGGGCCACAGGCGCCAGGGATGGCCGCCAAAGTAGTCCTTCAGCGCCATGAATGCGGCGTACGACGGCAGCCAGTCGGCCTCGGCGGCAACAAAGGCGGCGAGGGCGTCGGTGCCTCCCCAGGGTCCGGACGTTCCGAGTCGCACAAAGCGCTCCTGGGCCTTGGCCAGGATGGGCCAGAACCGTTCGTAGAGGTTGCCGTAGTCGACGGAGCGACGGGAGAGCGATCGCAGGGGTGCGAGCTCGGCCCGCGTCAACAAATCCGCCTGACGCAGCTCCTCGAGATCGAGGAAGTAGGGATTGCCGGCAAAGCTGGAGAACGCCTGGTACGGAGAGTCGCCAAACCCGGTCGGGCCGACCGGGCAGATTTGCCAGTGCTGAAAGCCGGCCGCGGCCAGAAAGTCGACGAAGGCGCGGGCGGGCGGCCCCACATTGCCGATGCCGTGGGGGCCCGGCAGCGTGGAGAGCGGAGCGAGCACTCCGGAGGACCGCGTCCGGAGCCAGGTGGGCCGGGTGGCCGGAGCCGGGGCACCGGAATCCCCCCGCTTTGTTGCTCGGACGGGTGGGGGTGGGCTCACCGGGCCCGCGGGGATTGGCGTCGCGGTGGGTATGCGGGGGGCGGAGGCGGGACCGGTCGGTCCCGTCGCGGCCTCAACGAGGCCACCCCCAAAAGAACCAGACTTGGGTCGTTTTGGTTTTCTCCAGTCTGAGCCCATACGTGGTCGCGGGGTGTTCATCCGTGGCTTAATTGCACGGGCGGTGCCGTTTCAGCCGTGGAATGCGGGGCAAATGATGCGTTGGGGGCCGCACAGGATGGAAGATCCGCCTGCCCGCCAGCCACCGCCATGGGGAAAGCCTGCACAAAACCGAGATCGACCGAAAAAGTCTTAGGTGATCCGGGCTGAGGATGAGCACCCGCTTCGCCGTCGCCCAGGGGGTTTCCCCGCCAGCCTCCTTCGCCACCAACGCCCGTTGGAGGTGGGGTCGACGACCCCGCGGGGATGGGCGTCGCGTGAAGAGAACAGACGACGGAGGCGGGACCGAGGGTCCCGTCCCGGCCTCGGCGAGGCCAGCTCCAACGGCGATGCGGGGGCGCGGGGCACGAATCGAAGCGGTGCCCGACCTAAGATTTTTCCCATGGATGGAAGCATTCTCCGAGCCGGCTCCTTTGACGCGGGGTGGCGCGCGCCCCCACCTTGTCCCGACCCCTATGTTCACCCGGCTCCTTGGCGTGGTCTGCGCGCCCTTCTTGTTGGCTGCGTCCGCGATGGCGGCCGATGCAGGGGTGGCACCCCGCGTCAGTCTCGCCCGGCCGTCTCAACCCGGCGGTGGTCAGGTCTTCTACTTTGTGCTGACCGACCGCTTTGCCAATGGCCGGACCGACAATGACACCGGGGGCATCGCCGGAGGGCGCGATGACCACGGATTCGATCCGACGGCGATTTCCCACTTTCATGGCGGCGACTTTGTCGGTCTCACCGCCCGTCTCGATTACCTGAAGGGTCTTGGCACGACCGCGATCTGGGTCACTCCTCCCTTTCGCAACAAGCCGGTCCAGAGCGGGTCGGCCGGCTACCACGGCTACTGGATCCTCGATTTTCTCCAGATCGATCCGCACCTCGGCACCAATGAGGAGTTCGCCGAGTTTGTCCGACAGGCGCATCAGCGCGGGATCCAGGTCTTCATGGATGTGATCCTGAATCACACCGCGGATGTCATCGTGCCGGAGGGTGGGGACGTCTCCTACCGCAGCCGGGCGGATTTTCCTTACCGCGACACCGCCGGCAAGCCGTTCGACGAAACCCCGCTGGCCTACAACGGCGTAGGTGAACCGAAACCCTTTCCGGCGCTCTCCGCCGAGACCAGCTTTGCGCACCGACCCACGGTTTCGGAGGCCGAAAAGCATGCCAAGAATCCGACGTGGCTCAACGACGTCCGCTACTACCACAACCGCGGCAACACGGACTTCAAGGGCGAGAAATCCCTCCACGGCGACTTCGTCGGACTCGACGACCTGTTCACCGAGCATCCCGAGGTGGTGCGCGGCATGATCGACATCTACCGCCAGTGGATCGAGCGCGCCCAGGTGGACGGTTTCAGGATCGACACCGCGAAACACACCAACCTTGAGATCTGGCAGGCGTTTGGTCCGGCAATGCAGGAAGCGGCCCGACGCGCCGGCCGGCCGGCGTTTTTTTCCTTCGGTGAAGTGGCGACCGGGGACACCGATACGCGGCTGCTCAGCGAGTTCAGCACGCTGGGTGCGCTTGATGCCTCGCTCGACTTCGGATTTGCCATCGCGGCGCGCGATTTTATTGGGCGCGCCGGTCCATCTCAGGCGCTGGCCGCGCTCTTCGAGCAGGATGACCGCTACACCGATCACGACAGCACCGCGCTCAGTCTGCCGACCTTCCTCGGCAATCACGATCAGGGACGGTTCGGCTACTTCCTGCAGCAACTCGACCCGTCCGCGGATGCGACGCGCCTGCTGGCCCTGACCAAACTCGGTCACGCCCTCCTCTACCTCGTACGCGGTCAGCCCGTTGTTTACTATGGTGACGAGCAGGGCATGGTGGGCCGGCTCGGCAATGACATGCAGGCTCGGGAAAGCCTGTTCGCTTCGCAGGCGAAGGACTTTCGCTCGGCCACCCTGCTCGGCACGACTCGCACCGGTGCGGACGACAAATACGACACCGGGCATCCGCTGTATCGTCACTTCGCCGGACTGGCCGCCCTGCGCGCCGCCCATCCCGCGCTGAACCGGGGCGCCATGATTCTGCGTCCCACCGCTGATCCCCATGTCTTCGCCTTCTCGCGGATCGCGCGCCAGGAGCGCGTCGAGTATGTGGTGGTGGTGGGAAATCAGCGTGAAGGCACGCGCGAGGCGGTGGTCGAGACCAGCCAGCCGGCCGGAGCCGGGTTCACCTTGGTGTATGGACTGGGTGATGACACCCCGGAGCCGGGCAGTTCGCTGAAGGCGGGCACGGACGGACGGCTGACGGTGCGGGTACCGGCGCTGGGAGCTCAGGTGTGGCGGGCGGACCGGGCACTGACTGAGCCCCGGGGCGCCCCCGGCATCGTCTTCACCTCGCCCGCCGGCGCCTCCACCCTGGTCTTTGGGGCCCGGGAAATCGACGGGCAGGTGCTGGCCGAGCGGCAGGAGGTCGGCGTGTCGCTGCTGCACTCCGACGGTCTGGCGGAAGTCACCTTTCTTGCCTCGCGCAGCTCGCGTCCCGGCTCTTGGGACTACCTCGGCACCGATGACGCGCCGCCCTACCGGATTTTTTGGCGTCCGCCGGCCGACATGGCGCCGGGTGAGACCGTAACCTTCTCCGCCACCGTCGACAACCTGCGGGGCGCGCGGGCCACGGCAGTCCTGCCCTCGGTCAAGGTGGAGCTGCCGCTGGCACGATCGGGTATCACCGGAGCGACGATACCGGTCTTCACCCAAACCCCGGGAACAAGCGTGACCATCCGTTCCGGCGAGGAGGTTGTGCTGACGGCCGCGGCGACCGCCGTACCCGCACCCCGCTTCCAATGGTACCGCAACGGGGTGGAGCTCCCTGGCGCGACGGAGTCCATCCTGCGTTTGCCGGGTCGCGACTCCGACGACGGCGCCCGCTACACCGTGCTGGCGAGTAATGTCGCGGGTGCAACCGTCAGTTCCGAAACGACGGTGAGACTCGCCACCCAGGGCACACTGCTCCGCCTCCCCCCCGTGGCGACGACCCGGGTCCCGGAACGTCCGATCGATGTTTGGTTGCCACCAGGTTATGACACTTCGCCGACGACGCGCTATCCCGTCATCTACCTGCATGACGGACAGAACCTCTTCGACTCCGATGTGAGTTACGGAGGTGCTGTCTGGGCAGCCGATCGCACCCTCGCGCGCCTCATCGGCGAGGGCCGCACGCGTCCCGCCATTCTTGTCGGCATCTGGAACACCGGGGAATCCCGCGCCGCGGAGTACATGCCGCAAAAGGCGCTGGCGCCATCCGGAGGGGCCAGCGGGTTCACGTTGTTGGGCCAACCTGTGTCCGGGGTGCGCTCCGACGCCTACCTGGCCTACCTTGTGCGGGACGTGAAGCCCCTGATCGACCGCACCTTTCGCACCCTGCCGGGCCGGACCGACACGTCGATCATGGGCTCGAGCATGGGTGGATTGATTTCGGCGTATGCTCTCCTCGAATACCCCGAGGTGTTTGGCGCAGCCGCCTGCGTTTCGACCCACTGGCCCGCGGCGGACGGCGCGATGGTTGACTACCTTGCCCGGCGGCTGCCGGCACCGGGCCGGAACCGCTGGTACTTTGACTTTGGGACCGAGGCGCTGGATGCCGGGTACGAGGTGTTCCAGGTCCGGGTGGATGCCGTCTTGCGGGCGGCCGGGTATCGAGCGGGCAGTGACTGGGTGACGCGCAAGTTCCCCGGGGCCGATCACAGCGAGCGTGCGTGGAGTCGTCGCGTTGAGATCCCGCTGGAGTTCCTGCTTCGCGGCTGAATGTCCATGCGTACCGGGAAAATCGACTCAGCACGGCCGCGCCCCCGTCGCCGATCTCACGCTCACGCGGGTCCACCCGCCTTCCCTCTTCCTGCGCCGCGAGGCGTGGTTTCCAACCCCTGACCTGTCCGGTCTTCAGCGACTATGAATCCTCCGCTTCCCTCCCGGCCGATGACCCTGCTGGCCATCTGGAACATGAGTTTTGGTTTCCTCGGCATCCAGTTTGGCTGGGGCCTGCAGATGGCGAACATGAGTGCCATCTACCAGTACCTCGGGGCAAGCGAGAGCGACATTCCGCTGCTCTGGCTGGCGGCGCCGGTGACGGGCCTGATCGTGCAGCCGATCATCGGCCATGCCAGTGATCGCACCTGGACGCGGCTGGGTCGCCGGCGTCCCTACTTTCTCGTCGGGGCGATCCTGGCCAGCCTCGCCCTGGTGGCGATGCCCAACTCGACCAGCCTGTGGATGGCGGCGGGGCTTCTCTGGGTGCTGGACGCCTCGGTGAACATCAGCATGGAGCCCTTCCGCGCGTTTGTCGGTGACCTGCTGCCGCCCCCGCAGCGTCAGGTGGGATTTGCGATGCAGAGTCTGCTGATCGGACTGGGTGCGGTGTCGTCGTCGGCACTTCCTTGGATCCTGACCAAGACCGGCCTTGCGTCGGGCGCGTCGACCGGGGCGATTCCACAGTCAGTGCACCTCGCGTTCTATCTCGGGGCGGCGGTGTTCATCAGTTGCGTGCTCTACACCATCCTCACGACCAAGGAGTATCCACCGGTGGAAGGGATGACAGCGGCGCAGAAGGTGGAGGCCAAGGAGTCGGTGGTGACGGCGATCATCGGTGGCCTGAAAAACATGCCACTCACCATGCGACGCCTGGCGGTGGTGCAGTTTTTCACCTGGCTCGGACTGTTCTGCCTCTGGATCTACTTCACGCCGG
This sequence comes from Opitutaceae bacterium, assembly GCA_046346755.1. GTDB lineage: Bacteria > Verrucomicrobiota > Verrucomicrobiia > Opitutales > Opitutaceae > UBA6669. Next base: position 13,513 of record JAXMHM010000049.1, read on the forward strand.
CGATTGCGCACGGCGTGTTTGGCGGTGAGCCCGGGACTCCGGCCTATCAGCGGGGCGTGGAGTGGGGCGGCGTGTGCTTTGCGGTCTACAACGGCGTCGCCTTTGCCGTGGCCTTTGCCTTGGTGGCGCTGGCCCGGATGGGACTGCCATCGCGGATGATCTATCGGATAGGCCTTGTTTCCGCGGGTCTGGGCCTCCTCTCCGTCGGATTCTGGAAGTCGCAGGAAGGGCTACTGCTGTCGATGGCCGCAGTGGGCGTGGGTTGGGCTACCATTCTCTCCATGCCGTATGCCCTGCTCGCCAATGCCCTGCCGCCGGCGCGCATGGGTTTCTACATGGGTGTATTCAATTTCTTCATCGTTCTCCCGCAGATCCTGGCGGCCACCGTGCTCGGTACGGTGGTGTCGCACGTTTTCAACGGACGCGCCATGCCGGCCGTGCTCTGCGGTGGTGCCTGCATGCTCATCGCTGCAACCGCCCTGACCTGGGTGCCTGAAGGCCAGGCGGGAACGGCCCGGCCCGCGGCGTCAGGTAACCCCTGAGCTGAGAATTATTCCGAGCCGCGGTCGGCGATTTTCCTGCGACCGCGCAAGTGCGCCGACTTGTGCGCGAGCCAAGGTCTTCTTCCGTTGGAGGCGGGGTCGCCGACCCCGCGGGAAATGGTGTCGCGTGAAGAACCCGGGCCACGGAGGCGGGACCGGTTGGTCCCATCGCGGTGTTCAGGCGGGCACGGCTGGGGCTGCTGCTGTGGTGGTGGCGGCTGAAGCGACCGCCGGCGGAGCGCCATGGGTGTAGTCGAGACGGTCGAAGTAGACCGTCTTCGGCTGCAGCTCACGCTGCGTCCGGTGGGCCTCCAGCTGGGCCCGGAAATCCTGGGGAGTCATCGCCTTGTGGCGCTTGAACACGCGGGCAAAATAGGCCGGGTCGGAAAAACCCGTCGCGTAGGCGATTTCGGATACGGTCAGCGACGTGGATTCCAGCTCCACCACCGCGGCTTCGATCCGGATGCGCTGGACGTAGTGGGTCAGCCGTTCCTTGGTCTCCACGTGGAAAAGGTGGGACAGGTAGTCCGGCGAGCAACCGAGCGCGTCCGCGATGTGTTGCACGCTGAGATCGGGATTGGAGAACTCCTCCCGGACCAGGCACTTGGCCTGAAAGACCTTGCCAATGTCACTGTTGAGCTGTCCCGTGCCCAATTCGACGATGTTGCGGAACAGGCCGAGCAGGGTGAGCAGGAGACCCTTTACGACCGTTTCCTTCGCCGGGCTGGGGTGGGCGTGGGTCTGGCAAAGGGTGTTGGCAAGGGTGATGAAGACGTCGAGATTGGGAGCGTCGAAGAACTCGATCGTCTCGATGTCCGGACGTTTCGGTCGCGCTTCGTGGGCGAAATGCAGACTGAGGGTGTTGTTGTAGAACCCGGCGACGAGATTGCGGAACGGACGGCTGGGCTCCGGAAAGACAGTCTCTCCGTGGGGCACACCGGCGGGAATGATGCAGACCTCGTTGGGGGCGAGGCGAAAGGTGCTCTTGGGAAATGCGAAATCCGTCCAACCCTGCAGCTGCAGGAAAAATTCGGGGCGATAGTGGTAGTGCATGTCCCGCCGATTCTGCACCGGCTTGGAGTCCCGCGGCACCCGCAACGTGAGTCGATCGCGCGAGGCTTCCTTGATGGCGTGATCGAACACCATTTTCATTTCGGCCCGGCTTTGCGGCGTCATCGAACGCGCATTCAGCAGAGCTCGACTCGGACCTGGGGTGGGTGCGGACGGCATTGGGGAATTCTTCGGTGCGGGGATTCCGAAGACGGCGCAGTCTGTAGCCGATTGACTGAAAACTCAAATTGAAAGAGCCCAGGGTGCGCCCGCCGGACCTGCCTGGGCAGTGAAGTATCTGATTATGAGTGGGTAGCAATGCGGGCGGCTGTGGTGGAAAGGAGGATGCGTTTTCGATCCATTTCCGATTTCCCAGCCGCGGGTCCCGCGGCTAGCGTGGCGCGGTGATTTCTCCCGCCGCGGATCGATGGAAGGTGACGTTGGATGCTCCGGTGACCCTGCTTTTTGTGGCGGCGGCGGCGGCGGCCACGCTCATTCCGGGTGCGGCGGCGCTCTTGCGACTTGATCCGATGAGTCCGGTCGCGTTCTTCAATCCCCGGTGGTACCTCGGGGTCGTCGGGCATGTGTTCGCCCACCAGAACGTCGCCCACTTCATTGGCAATGCCAGTCTGCTCCTGTTGTTGGCCCCTAGTCTGGAGCGACGTTTTGGCACCTTTGGATTCACGGTGTTGCTGTGCGCATTGATCGGAGCGACGGGCTTGAGTGCGAGTGCGGTGCTTTTCTTTACGCAGAAGAGCCTGATTGGCGCTTCGGGGGTGGTGTTCGCCCTGATTTTTCTGCACGCGATGGTTGATGGCAGGGGAAAGGAAATCCCGCTGACCGCGATCCTCCTCGGCGTGCTCTGGGGTTCGAAAGAGCTGCTCGGGCTCTTCGACGCGTCGACCGTCGCCAACAGCGCGCACCTCAACGGCGCGTTCTGGGGCTTCTTCTTCGGCCTGGGTTCGCGCAAACCACCCGGAGGCGCGACGACGCCCCCGACCGAAGCGCCCGGTTCGGGGATGACGACGCGCTGAACCGAGCGCCACCTTCAGCTCGACACGCCTCACCTGGAGGGCGCGGCTCCGTCGGCGCCGGGGAACGATCACCGCGCATCCGCGCCCGATGGCCCAGAGGACGCAGGCGCGCACCCCAGCGCCCGTGCCTGTGCCTCTCGACGCGAAGAAGTGACGGTGCCGGTCGACGACGCCGCGTGAGGCGAAGGTCCCGGCGACGTGGCGCGTGGCGCGAGCCCGCGGCGGTGACGGAGCACCGCCCTCCAGGGATCCACCCTGCGGGTGACCAGGGATGCAGCGACCTGAGGTCGCTGCCGATCACCCAAGCGCACCGACCGAAGGTCACACCCCTGGAGGGCGTTGCTCCGACGACGCCGGGGAACGATCACCGCGCATCCGCGCCCGATGGCTCAGAGGACGCAGGCGCGCACCCCAGCGCCCGTGCCTGTGCCTCTCGACGCGAAGAAGTGACGGTGCCGGTCGACGACGCCGCGTGAGGCGAAGGTCCCGGCGACGTGGCGCGTGGCGCGAGCCCACGGCGGTGACGGAGAGGCTGTCTCACAACCTCCCGCCCCTTGCTAAATTGTAAAAAGAAGGCCCTCTGGAGACGCGTATATGAATTCTTGCGACGACTCGGCTTGGTATAATGAGCTATACGAGGTTAGGGCTGAGGTTGCGAGACAGCCTCCGGAGCACCGCCCTCCAGGGATCCACCCTGCGGGTGACCAGGGATGCAGCGACCTGAGGTCGCTGCCGATCGCCCAAGCGCACCGACCGAAGGTCACACCCCTGGAGGGCGTCGCTCCGACGACGCCGGGGAACGATCACCGCGCATCCGCGCCCGATGGCCCAGAGGACGCAGGCGCGCACCCCAGCGCCCGTGCCTGTGCCTCTCGACGCGAAGAAGTGACGGTGCCGGTCGACGACGCCGCGTGAGGCGAAGGTCCCGGCGACGTGGCGCGTGGCGCGAGCCCGCGGCGGTGACGGAGAGGCCGTCTCACAACCTCGGCAGCAACGGAAGAGACCTCAGATCAGCTGGCATCGCCGAGGTAAACAGCGGGAGAGCCGGCCGCGCTGCCGGAAGGCCCTGGAGAGGAGAGTGCGGGCGAGCAGAGAGGCCTTGGCCGCCCTGTCCCGGCTTCTTCCAATGCGAGAAGGCGACTCGTAAGTTCCAAGTGGCGCAGAGCATGGCCCACTGGGCTTTTACCTTTGCAATCCTCGGTGGGTGAAGTCGGAAGCCGTGGTTTTGCTTAATCTGCGCAAACACCGGTTCGATCGTCGATGCCCTCAATCGTACAACTCGTCGTCGCCGGTTCATTCCATCGTCGGTGTGTTTCCACAAGCGCGGCATGTCCGGGCTGGATGTCGATGCTTCGTCCGTGTCGGTCTTTGGTGCATTGGGAGCGGACTGGACAGTCCTTGCAGACCTGCGCGCTGATAGACTTCCACTTGCTTGCCCTCTTTGATCCGGATGCGTTGCAAGGGCAGTTCTCGTTTCTGCGGGCAAATAACCACCTGGCGCTGGGCATCGTGCTGGAAGTGCGCGGCGTGGTACGGGTTGGAGGTGTCGCGCCAGCTGTTCGAGGCGGCATCACCACTTGGTATCCACACTGCTGTGCTGCTTGTGCCTGCGCGGCATTGGCATAGCCCATCCGCGAGCACCAAGGCGTGGGTCGTAGTCGGTTCGCTGTTTGCGCGCTTGTGCCACCATGCCCACGAGTTGTTGGGAGTCGTTGGCCTGCGAGGTCACCTCACTGGCGAGGATTATCTGCGCCTTCTGATCGACCACCGCTTGCGCATTGTAGGCGAATCGATCTGCCGTCGCACTCCATCCGCGTCGCCTCTGGTTCAGGGATGCGTGCTTTTCCCCGCCTGGACCTGGTCGAGCGCCTTCTTCCGGATCCCGCAATTGTTGTTTTTGATGCAGTTGTTCCGGGACTTTCGAGCTGTGTGCTCCGGCTTGCGCAATCTGCTCTTCGGCTTGCTTCACTTCGATCTCCAGCTCCGAGCAACGTGGTCAACTGCTTCTGATCGTATCCCCTTCCACTGCACGCTGCCATCACCTGTTCCATCCACCGCCTGGAGCACCATTCCCACCAGCCCCATCTCAATCGCCACCTTGCTCGTGACGAACACCTCCTTCACCCCTGCTTATGCTCAGACCAAAATCTCCACAATGAGTTGTGATCGGGCCGGTGGTTGCCCGTCAGCCAGATAAACCCCATCTCCTCCCGGCACGCCCTCTCCAGCGCCCGGTGCTTCGCACCTTCCGAAAGTATCCACCCCGCGCTCAACAGTAGCCTTGGCGCATAGGCCACCCCTCCCTCTTCCCTGACCAACGTGTCGAACTTCATGGCCTTCAGATCCATCTTTTCGACCACCTCCCGAATGAACCTCGCAGGATGCCCGCCCTATCCACTCCTCGACTGAAGGTGATAAAAGCAACTGATCATATTGTACATCAAGAACTTGCCTCATGTACTACTTCATGCATTTTCCGTGCCATTTTGACCGACCTCTATGTTGTGAGACAGCCTCCGGAGCAGCGCCCTCCACCGGAGCCATCCCACCTAGTTTTGGCGTCAAACCACGGATCCCGCGACCGCGTCTGCATTGCCGGCCCAAACGGTGAGCTACGACTTCCCGGCTTGCGTTGTCTCCGGGACCACGGGCAGCCCGGTGTCGGCGCTTTTCAATGCGGCGAAGCACAGGGCGAGGCTGGGCAGGTTGTTGCGGGCGGAGTGGCGCGGTTCGCGGTCCTCCTCGATGGCGCAGAGCAATTCGCCCAGCGTGCCCCGGAAGCCGTCGGGAAACCAGCTGCCCTCCAGCACGGCCTCGCTCTCGCCCGCGGCGGTGTGCAATTGCAGCCGGTCCAGCCCGCAGATCGGGCCCGAGCCCTGCAGGGTGCCGGCGCTGCCCACGGCGGTGATCTGCTCCCGGGGGCCGTGCCGTGAGTGAGCGCTGAAACTGAGCGTGGCGAGGCCGTCTCCGAAACCCACCGTGGCGTGGGCGAGCATGGGCGGCTTCATCTCCTGTCCCGGCGCCGGCGCCACTTCGGCGAACACCCGCCGCACCGATCGACCGGCGAAGGCGCTGGCCACGATATCGAACCAGTGAATACCGAAGTCGTAGAGTACGAGGTGGTGGATCTGCTCGAACGGTGTGCCCCGGCACCACGTGTGGTCCCAGTTCAGGGTCAGGTCCAGGCTGTGCAGCGGCCCGAGCAGCCCGGTGCGCACCGCCTGGAGCAGGTAGGAAAAGTAGGGAGCCCACCGGCCGTTCTGATTCACCGCCAGCCTCCGGCCGACCGAGTCGGCGAGGTCGGCGAGCCGGACACCATCGGCCAGATGGAGGACAAAGGGTTTCTGCGACAGCACGTGTTTTCCCGCCCGCAGCGCGTCCTCGATGATCGGCACGCGCACCGCCGGGTGGGTGGCGATGTCGACGACGTCGAGGTCGGTGCGATCGAGCAGTCGGCGATAGTCGGTGTAGACCTCCGCGCCGGGATAGAATTCGCCCCGACGTTTTTCCGCAGCCTGCCGGTTGAGATCGGCGAAGGCGACCACCTCGACGCCGAGCGAACGGGCCGCCTTGAGGTGATGCTCGGTGATGCCGCCGCAACCGATCAGCCCCATCCGCGGACGCCGGCCGCGCGGCACGGGGGGGCGGTAGTCGAGTTCTGGGGCAGCGACACGGCGGGTGCCTTCGGACTTCAATTCGTAGTTGGAGGACATGGGCGAAGGGCGGTGGAAACTCAGTCAATCAGCGGCACCGTGCGGCCCAGGCGCGCGCTGCGGACGGCACTGTCGACAATTTGCTGCCCGATGCGTGCGATCCGGGGCGAAAGGGGTCCGTCGATCTTCCGGCCTGTATCCAAAGAGTCGAGCACGTACGCGATCGGGTTGTGGTGAGGAGAAACCAGGGTGTCGACCGGCACGGTTTCCCCCTCCGGCTTGGCTTCGGTCTGAAGCCGGATGGAGGGTTCGAAGTCGTAGCTGGATACCGTCCCTCGATCGCCGACGACGACAAAGCCGCACTTCGGCTGCGGCTGCAGGTGCCAGGGATCGGAGAACGTGCCCCAGCGGGTCTCGAACTTGGAGAGGCCGGTGGCGTAGCGGGCGACCGTGATGCTGTGCTCGTCCACCTCGAGCCCGGCCGGCTGATCGACCACGGTGGTGACATCGATGGGTTTGCGTCCGTTCATGAACCAAGTGCCGAGGGTTGTGCCGTACCCGAGGTAGTCGAGCAGGGATCCTCCACCGGCGCGCTTTTGGTAGAACCAGCTGGCCGACTTGCGGCCCGGTTTGGTTTCAACCTTGCCGGCCCCGTGCCGGAGTGGCCCGCGGTTGCCGTCGTAGTAGTGAACCTGAAGCACCTTGCCGATGGTGCCTTCGTCGACCAGGCGTTTGGCGGTCACGTGGGATGGATACCAGCGCAGGGGCCAGTTGATGATCAGCTGGCGCCGGGTGGCCGCCACCGCGGCGATCATGGCGTCGGCCTGGGCCAGGGTGGCGGCAAACGGCTTCTCGACGAGGATGTGCGTGCGGTACGGCGCCACGCGCTGCGTCCAGAGCGCGTGGCCGGCGGTCGCCGGGCAGAGCAGCACAAGATCGGGACGGGTTTTCTCGAGACAGGCGCGGTAGTCGGTGAAGACGCGGTCGTCGGGAATGGACAACTCTTGACGCGCGCGAGCCATGCGGCCCGGCGTTTCATCACAGATGCCGACGATGTCGACCGCGGGATGCTCATGCGCCTGCCGCAGGAGGTCCCCCATGTGCATATGGTCAAAGTTAATCCCGGCGATTTTCCAGCGTTTCATGATGGATTCTTCAGTTTGACTGCACCCAGGAGTTCATAAATCACGGATCCCGCGGCCGCGCGTAGGCATCAAGCTAAGGATCGAACGTGGGAACCTCCTGCGTTTCCGGTGGAGGTGGCCTCGGTGAGCAGCGGTGGTTTTAGGCAAGGACAAAATCAGGTTCTTGGAGCATCCTGTTCATCAGACAGGCCATCTTGCGCATGACGGCAACCAAGCAGACCTTGGCAGGCTTTCCGTTGGCGCGAAGACGTTGGTAGAAGGCTGTGAGGATGGGATTGGAGTGCGAGGCTGAGACGGCAGCCATGTACAGGACGTGGCGGACGGTTGCGCGTCCACCACGGACGTGGCGTGGCGAACTGGTGTGGCCGGATTCGTCCGCAAAGGGCGCGACTCCGATTAAGGCCGAGAGCTGGGCCGAGTCGATCTGGCCTAGCTCTGGCACGTAGGCCAGAACGGTGGCGGCGAGCACAGGTCCGATGCCTTTGACCTGCTGCAGTCGCTCGGATTTTCCCTTTAGGTTCGGGTCGTGATCGATGTGTTGGTCGATCAGTTTTTCGACATGGGCAATCTGCTCGATCAAGAACGTTCGCTGGGTGGTCAGAAGCGGGCCCAGCGTAGGTCCGGCCAGGGAGAGGCGACCTGCCACTTCCGCCAGCTGAGTGGTGAGTTGCCGGCGATGCTCGAGCAACTCGCGTAGCGTTGCGGCCGCAGGATCAGTCGGCGCAGTCAGCCGGGGATCGATCTTTTCCCCGAAACGACGAAGTAAGCGGGCATCGATGCGGTCGGTCTTGACCAGCAATCCCTCCGCGTGGGCAAAGGCACGCACTCGTCCGGGTTGTACAACACACACCTCGATACCGGCTTGCAGGAGTTCCGCGACGATCAGTTTTTCGTATCCTCCGCTCGCCTCGCAAACCACGCGCGCTCTAGGGACAGAACGAACTTTTTGAATCAGTTCCGCGCGACCAGCAGGGTCGTAGGCACAGCGACCTTCCGCGGTCTCGCTTAGGCAATAGTCGAGTTGGTCCTTGGAGATATCCAGTCCAACGTATGTCGGTGGCGGTTTGGCAGGCATGGTTTGCTCCTTCTTGCGATGCGAGCTCAAGGCTCTCCCAGCGGTTCGAGTTGAACCAGGCACAGGGCAGGGATCCTTGCTCACCGACGAGGTCGAAAGCCTCAAGGCCGCAGATCGATCTACCTGCCCTGCCGCACGCCCGGCGGCCGGCCGGACGCGCGCCCTGGCGACCTTGGATGAGGTTCGCTCACCCAAGGCCAATTCTTCCGTACCAAAGACTGCCGCCTCCGACGAGCCAATTGGCCCATTCTCGGCGGCAGCCTTTGGTACTCGTTCCTTGTGCACGGAAATGGACATACAAGGCCGCGACGGGACCGACCGGTCCCGCCTCCGTTGTTCGATTTCTTCACGCGACGCCCATCCCCGCGGGGTCGGCGACCCCACCTCCAACGGACACCGCCCTGGGATTGCACTTAAGTCGACGCCCATGCGCGGCCGCGGAATCCATAGTGCAATAGCTGGTTGCAGATTCATTCGGTACGGGAGGCGGTGGGTGAGGGGAGATTTTCCAATCCCGGGACGCCGAACGCATAGGCGTCGGCCGGGGTGGTGACAAAGATGCGCTGCAGGTCGAGATCGGTCAGGCCGGCGGAGCGGAGCAGAGACGAGAACGCGGTCAAGAGGTAGGAAAGGCCGGGCTGGCCGTCGTAGCTGGTCCAGTAACCGCGCCGGGCGGCATCCATCCCGAGCATGATCTGGTCGGGATAGTCCCGCAGCAGGTCCACCACCAGATCAAGCGTCGGATTGCCGGCCTCGGGTTTCCAACGAAACGCGCTGTCGTACTCGACCCGCACGCCCGTGGCGAGAATGGCGCGGTGGTAGTCCCGGTCCGGCCGCCGATCGAGATGGGACAGCACGACGTGACGCGGAGGGACGCCCGCGGCGCGCAGCGTCTCGACTTGTTCCAGTCCGAGTTCCCCCTGTTCGGTGTGAGTCAGAATGGGCGCACCGGTGCGGTGATGGGCTTTCGCCGCCGCGGAGAAGATGCGGCGTTCGCGGTCGGTGAACTGGGGGCCGGTCGCGATCTTGATCACGCCGGCGCGATGCGTGGTGCGCTGCACGCACGGGCCACTGTAGTCGTGCTGGTCGATACCCTGCTCGATGTCGGCCACGAACAGATCGACGAGCGTTTCGGTCGAGAGGACGCCGCCCCAGTGTCCCGGAGGATAGTACTTGGCAAGGTGCAGTCCGGTCGGAGCGACCAGATGGACCCCGGCGCGACGCGACAACTCGGCCAGCTTGAGGACATTGCGGCCAGAGTCGCAGGGCATGGAGTCCACCATCGCCTGTCCACCGGCCGCGCGGAAACGGAGCAGTTCCTCCACGGCGCGGTCCACGTCGGAGAGTTCGAACTCCGGCGTGACGTGCGTGGTGAAGCTTGGATCGATGATGAGGTGTTCATGCGCATAGGTGACCCCGAGTGCCGAAGCGGGGATGTCACCCAGAACAGTGCGGATGAACGCGGTCATGACGGAGCGAGTGAAACCGGGGGCAGCCAGAATGGGACTTCAGGCTTTGGCGGGAAACAAGGGGCGCAGGTAGTCGACGTCGTACTTCAGACTCGCCTCCAGGCCGAGGGGGATCTGTGTGCCCTCAATGCCGAGCCAGCCCCGATAGCCGATGGCATCGCAGGCGGCGCGAACCGCGGGAAAGTCGATCGTGCCTTTGCCGTAGAGATTGTCGTAGTCCTTCAGGTGGATCTCGCAGATCCGCTCGCGGCCGAGACGACGGATTGCGGCGCCATAGTCCTCGCCCACCTTGTGCAGATTGCCGACGTCATAGTAAACCTGCACGGCGGGTGAATTCACCGCCTCAAGGATGCGTTCGAGTTCGTCGGCCTTTAGCCACGACTCGATGCCAAGCGTCACTCCAAGGTCCGCCGCGCGCGGCGCCACGGCGCGGAGCCGGCGGATCGTCTCCTGCACGCCCGCGGCGTCGCCCACCAGGTCGTTCTTGGAGAAGAAGGCCAGAAGTACCACCCTCACCCCCAGCTTGCGGACCACGGGCAGTCCCTCGACGACCCATGATTCGGTCTCTGGCGCGGACTTGTACGGGATCGAATTCAGCACGCCGAACGCCAGCGACGAGATCGCCACCCCCTGTTCCTTGGAGGCCTCCAGGATGCGTTCCTGGTGGGCCGGAGAGAGCAGGGGGGGACGTGTTTCGCCCGGAGCGAGTCGGCCAAAATCCACCTGCACGCCGTCGAAGCCGAGCGAACGCGCCAGGGCGAAGGAACCCGGATCCGAGGTTTTCCGCAGGGTCCAGTCACAGGCAAACAGCGAGAATCCGGCGTCGCGGGCGGAAGCCGGAGCAGCGGCCCGTCCCGGACGCGCCAGCGTCCAGGCGGCCACCGAACCGGCGGAGGTTTTGAGGAAGGAGCGTCGAGAGAGGGGAGACATGGGGCGGGGCGGCGTTGAGGGAGAAGCGACCTACTCCGCGAGCCCGGTAAGGTCGGGCTGGAGCACGGTGCGGGACGCCATGAGTTCGCTCCAGGTTACCCGGCGTCCCTCATAGGCCGCAGTCCGGCCGAGCAGGGCGACGAGGTTGCTGGTCACGCTCGGCTCGACGGTGGCGTTGGCGACGTCGCGGTGTGTGACCTGCTGGTGGAACGCCTGGATGTTGGCCACGGCTCCTTCCTTGTAGATGGCACCGGTCTCGCCGCCCCGGTAGTAATTCTCAGCTCCGCCCCGCAGCATGACGAGCCCACCGTATTTGCTATTGAATACGCCCTTGGTGCCGAACATCTGGTTGATGATCCCTCCCGGTTCACCCTGGGCGTCGAATTGTCGGGAACTGAAGTTGACCCCCACGTGGTTGGCATACTCGTAGGTCAGGGTGAAGTGATCCCAGGCGTCACCCACGTCCACCCGCACGCTGCGACCGCCCGTCCCGGTGCAGTGCAGGGGCGGGGTTTCACGTAAGAGCCAGCTCATGACATCGAGGGTGTGGATGTTCTGTTCGACGATAATGTCCCCGGACAGCGCGCGATCGAACACCCAGTTGTGCACGAGCGCTCCCGGGGTGCCGGGGTCGGCCTTGCGGACCAGACGGCCGGCGTGGTAGTACGCCGAACCGAAGACCAGCTCCCCGATCGCGCCCGCATGCACCCGACGGACCGCTTCCTTGAAGAACTCATTGGTGCGGGTCTGGAAGTCCACGAGAAACACCTGGCCTCTGCGCCGGGCTTCGGCACCGGTGTGGCGGATCGAGAGACAGCCGGGCACATCCACCGCGACCGGTTTTGCGAGGTAAACGTGCAGGCCGGCATCGACTGCCGCCTGAGCCTGGGTGGGATGGAAGTAGGGGGGGCTGATGATGGCCACGGCATCGAGTCCACCCTGCGCGATCATCTTCTCCGCGCACTTCAACCCCGTGAAGAGGCGCGCGGGAGGCAGGTGATAGGTCTCAGCCAGTTTATTGACTCTGTCCTGGAAGTAGTCGGCGGCCGCGGCGATCTCGTAGCCACCATGTTCCGCAAAGAGCGCGGCGATCCAGGCCCCGCGACCGCCGCAGCCGATGAGACCGAGACGAAGCCGGGAATTCGCGGCGGTTCCTTGGGCAATGGAGCGACTGAGCGTGGAGACGGCGGCCAGTCCGAGTCCGGTCTGGGTGAGGAAGCGGCGGCGCGAGAGGTCGGAGACGGGTGAGTCATTCATGATGGGAAACAAGAGGTGACGAGGCGCTGCGGGGAGGGATTGAGCCGACAATCAGGACGTGACATTGCGACACCAGTCGTCGCTGGCGGTGAAGGCGACGGCGCCCGGCAACGTCAGGGGCGTTCCGCTGTGCCGCAACCGTTCCTGCAGATCGGCGATGGAAATTGAGCGGGCGCCACGATCGCTTTCGAGCGAGAGCGCCGCGGCGAATCCTGCGGCGGCTCCGAGGCTCATCGTCTGGGCCATGGAGCGGCAGGACGCGTGGGCGTCGTGGGTGGCGCTGAAGCAACGGCCGGCCACCCAGAGCTCGTCGCGACCCTTGGGCACGAGCGTCCGATAAGGCACATCGTAGGCCTGTCCACCGGGGACGTAGGCCCAGGCTGTTTCGTCAGTGCCATCCGGGCCGGCCCGGTGGTCCTCGATGGGAGCACCACAGAGGGCGATGCAGTCGTCGAATCGCGCCACGCTGAGGCAGTCGGTCCGGGTGAGCCGGTATTCGCCGTACACCCGGCGGGTTTCCCGGATTCCGATCTGGTGGGACAACCCGATGATCCCTGCGTGCGCGAATCCTGGTACGCAGTCGCGCAAGAAACCCTCGTAGGCGAAGGCCTGGCGACGTCCCTCCTGCTCGGCCGCGGTCACCTGCAGGGCATCATTCGGATCGAGGCCCGCCACGCGGGATGCCACCGTGGCGACACAGCCGTGGACATTCATGCGGTGCAGGCTGCCCGCCTTGCGCGGGAGCGCGTGTGTGCCCCGGTCGACGGCCTCGGACATGCGCTCCATCAGCAGCCGTTTGCCGCCGGCGCGCTCGTAGGCATCAAGGTCAACGGCCGCGAGGCGGAAGGTCGTCGTCAGCGTTTGGGCGGGTTCGAGGTCGCCTGCGCGCTCGTAGGGCACCCCGGCGTGGTGGCAGAGCACGGCGTCCCCGGACGCATCGACGCAGCGCTGCGCCGCCACCTGCACAAACCCCTGCCGCGTGTGCAGCACGACGCCCGTCACCCGTCCCGAGGAGTCTGTCAGCGCGTCGACGACCACGGCGTGGAGCAGCACGCAGACGCCGGCGCGGGCAAGAAGCTCGTCCCAGACCAGTTTGAGCCGCTCCGGGTTGTAGTTCACACCCGTGCCGGCGCCATAGGTGTTGGGACGGAGAAAAACGGCGCCGGCTTGGTCGAGCGCGTTGACGATCCGATCCGGAATGCCGCCCGCGACTTTCCGGGGCGAGTCACCCGGGGTGAAGAAGCCGTAGAACGTATCCAGAACGCCGGTGCTGGTTCCCCCGAGAAAACCCTGCCGCTCGACGAGCAGCACCGACGTCCGACCCGACTCGCGCGCCGCGAGGGCGGCGCAGCAGCCCGCCGTTCCGCCCCCGACCACCAGCACATCGACGGCCGGGAGCGAGGGAATGCGGGTGTGGACGAGGGGCGACATGGTGGAGCGGGACCAGATGCGGATGCTCAGTGGGATGACTACTCCCTAGGCCGGACCGATGCAGAGGTTGGACCACGAATGGACACGAATGGACACGAATGAAGATCTATGGGGAGGGATGCATCGGACCAAAGCACTGCCATTCGGGTGATGTTCCCATCCATCCCCTTTCCGAATTTGTGTCCATTCGTGTCCATTCGTGGTCCCACCGGATCGTCCTGGGCGTTAGCGGTTGGTTCCCACGGTGGCGTAGAGACGGGCGAGCCGGTGGGCGTGTTCGTCGTAGGCGGATTCGAAGAGGGAGACGGCGCGTTCGGCGCCGACAACCGCGGCGCTGCTCAGGACCTTCGGCGGGTGACCGGCGGCGGTGAGGCGGGCGGCGATCTCGGCCTTGAGGGAATTGACCAGCAGGCAACCTCCCACCGTCGAACCGGGCGCCACGGGTGTATCCAGCCCTGGAATATGCACCATGGCGTCGCCCACCGGAGCCCCGGTGTCGAGCACCAGGTCGGCCACGTCCGTGAGTTTAATGCCGCGGGCGTGACGCGAGGTGGAGGCTTCCAGGTGACGGCGGCTGACAATGGCCACCACCTTGATCTTCTGGGCGCGGAAACCCTCCGCCATTTCGATCGGCACGACATTGCATCCACTGGAGGAGATGACGAGGGCCGTGTCCGTAGCCGACAGCTCGAAATTGCGCAGGATGCGCGCCGCCAGTCCGGACACATTTTCGAGGAACATGGCCTGCCGCTGGCCGTTGGCGCCGACGACGAGGTTGTGAAAGGAGAGCGAGAGCTCGACGATGGGGTTGAACCCGGGAAAGGAGCCGTAGCGCGGCCACATCTCCTCGACCATGATGCGTGAGTGTCCCGATCCAAAGACATGCACCATGCGTCCGGAGAGGATGGTCTGGGAGAACCAGTCTGCGGCGGTGCGGAGGTCGTTGGATTGGGCGGCGACGAGATCGATCAGTTCGCGGCAGCGGGAGAGGTAGTCGTCCGTGGGAGAGCTCATGAAGAAGGGGATGCGATGTGAAGTTGGGCCTGACGCGCGGCACCGTAGGCGCCTGCGAGGTCGCCCAGGTGCGTGGTGGCCAGCTGGACACGCCGCCCGGCCGGGCGCCACTCCCACGGATCCATCGCCAGGCTGAGCGGGCGGAGCAGGGTGTCTCCCGCCTGGGAGATGCCGCCTCCGAGGAGAATGATCTCGGGGTCGACGACGTTGATCAACGAGACGAGTCCGGCCGCCAAGTCGCGCGCCAGTCGCGTCCACAGGTCGACGGCGAGCGGCAGGCCGCGGATGACATCGGCCGCAAGGGCCGCAGTGTCGTGGTAACGTCCCGCCGAGCGTGCACCCAGCGTGTGATTTCCCACGGCGTCCTCCAGGCTGCCCGGCGTGCGCACGATGTCGGGCGGGCCCGACGCGTCGACGGTGATGTGCCCGACATGACCGGCGCGGCCGAGGTGTCCCCGCAGCAAGTGTCCGTCACACATCACCGCGCCGCCGACGCCGGTGCCAAGGGTGACCAGCAGGACATTGCGTCGGCCGACCGCAGCCCCGCACCAGACTTCGCCCAGCAGGGCCGCCTGGGCGTCGTTGAGCACGGGCACGGGACGCGGGGAGGCGAGGTGCGTGGTCCAGTCGAGCCCCTCCAGACCAGGCAGGCGACCCGGCATGTGGGCGATGCACCGACCGCCCGGGGCGGCGAGACCCGGGGCGGCGATCCCGATCCCGAGCGAGGGGCCGAGCCGTGCGTGCAGGTCGTCCACCAGCGAGCGGACGCGGGCGGCCCAGTCCGGGCCGTCGGAACCGACGACCAGACGTTCCCGCTCGGTGCCGTCTTCCGACAAGGCGAGGACCTTGATGCGGGTGCCGCCGAGGTCGACACCGATGAGGTAGGGTGCCGCCGCCGTCGTCATGGAATTTGTCCCTCGGATACAGACCAGCCCCCGTCGACGGCGAGCACCTGCCCGGTGACAAAGGCCGACGCGTCGGAGAGAAAGTAGACGGCCGCACCGTCGCAGTCGGTCGGGTGCCCGATGCGGCCACCGTCGAGCGGCTGTTTCGTGCGGATGAAGGCGCGGATGGTCTCGTCGCCGGCCGCCCGCCGGGCCATCGGTGTCTCGACCAGCGCGGGGGCGATGACATTGGCGCGGATATTGGAGCCTGCGTAGTAGGAGGCGATTGAGCGGGTGAAGCCGATCACCGCCGACTTGGTGGCGGCGTAGCCGTGGGTGGCGAAGAAGTGGGGTGAGGGGGAGCGGCCCAGCACGGAGCCCATGTTGAGCAGGACACCCCCGCCCCCTTGGGCAAGGAACTGGCGCACCGCGGCGCGATTGGAGTAGACGAGTGAGGTCAGGTTGAGCTCGACCGTGGCGTGCCAGCCTTCGTCGGTCAGTTCGTGCAGCGGACCGTCGCCCATCCGCCGCCCGCTGCCTCCGGCCACGTGGTAGAGTCCGTCGAGCCGGCCGAACACCTCGACGGCGCAGGCCACGGCGCGTTGCGAAGTCTCCGACTGGGCGGCATCGCCCACCACCACCTGTGCCGCCGCTCCGAGTTCGGCCCCGGCGGCCGCGGCGCTGTCGGCGGAGCGCCCCACGACCACGACCCGGGCGCCGGCATGGACGAAGGCACGGGCGGCGGAGAAGCCGAGACCGGTCGTGCC
This sequence comes from Opitutaceae bacterium, assembly GCA_046346755.1. GTDB lineage: Bacteria > Verrucomicrobiota > Verrucomicrobiia > Opitutales > Opitutaceae > UBA6669. The sequence continues at coordinate 29,764 of JAXMHM010000049.1, forward strand.
GCCGATGACGGCGATGACTTTTCCGGCAAGAGACGGGGTGGTCATGGTGACATCACGCCAGCACGGGGGCGCGCTGCCAACCATTACGAGATCGACTTTCAGCGAAACTGATATGATAACGCGACCACCATGCCCCGCCCGCGCAGCGCCGCCGTCGCCCTCGTGAAGGAGAAGCTGATTGCGCGGCTGAGGCAGGGCGGCCATCCCCCCGGGCAGCGGTTCTTTTCCAACCGCGCGTTGGCGGAACACTTTGGACTGAGCTACCAGACGGCCCACCGTCTCAATGCCGAGCTGGAGCGGGAAGGCTGGCTGGAGCGCCGTCAGGCATCCGGCACGTACGTGGCCGGGACCTGGCGTCCCCTGCAGGGCGTGGAGCTGGTGTTTCATGCCCGGGCCCGTCGCGAAGGCAGTTTTGGGGCGCGACTCCTCCAGGGTCTGCAGGCGGAACTGGAGGCGGCCTCCGTGCCGGTGCGTGTGGTGTGGGCGGGGGAGACCTCGCCGCAGCCGGACTGGCTGCCGGTGGTGTGGGAGGTGCCGGAGCAGGCGGCCGAGGCGGCGCGGGAGCGGCGCTTCTCGGTCATGCTCAACGACCAGCCCCCGCCGGGCATTGCGGCCAGCTATATTGACAGCGTGTCGACCGATGATTTTTCCGGCGGAGTGGTGGCGGGCGAACTGTTGCGGCCCGTGGCCCCGGCCCGGAGCCTTGCGATCCTGGCAGGACCCCGTGACGATCCCCGGTGCCGGCGGCGGGTGGAGGGCTTTCAGAGCCAGGTGCGGAAGGCGGAGGTGGTGTGGGCGGGCGGCTGGTTCACCGAGGACGCCTGCCGCGTGGCGCCGCGTCTGGTGCGGCGTGGATACGCGGGCCTGTTTTGCTGCAATGACCGGCTCGCGGAGGCCCTTCTGGCGGCGTATGACGGCGCGGGGGTGGCGCGCCCGGCCGTGGTCGGATTCGACGATGCCCCGGTGGCGGAGGACCTGCACCTCACGACCGTGGCCATCCCGTGGAAAGAGCTGATCCTCGGTGCGGTGGACATTGTGCGCCAGCGTCTGCGCGGTGCCACCGGGCCGGCCGCGAACCGGGTGTACTCACCGAGACCGGTGATTCGCACCACGTTGCCGTTGCGTGGCGACATGCGGTCCGGCCGCGGACGGAATGGAGTGCGGGGAACGCCGTTCGGGGCGCGCGAGTAGGTGGGGAGGGTTCGGCTGTTTCCTCCTTGCGATGCCGGGGCCGCGGCGTCGTCGTGGATGGGGCATGGACGATCCTGCAGCGCACCCGTTTTCGCCTGGAGCCCGCACCTTTGCGGTGGCCTATGAGGCGGAGGACCGGTCGTGGCGCAATCCCTGGTTTCGGGGTCGCGGGTCGCTCCAGATCGACCTGATCGGCAGCGAGATCATCCTGCAGGGCCGGCGGCGGGGGTGGTGGCGGCGGGACCGGGACCTCGTGCTTCGCACGGTGGACATCCTGAATGTGCGCTGCCGCGGGCGCGTGGTGCAGTTTTGGGCGTTTACCGGCGGTTCGGGAAAAAAGAGCCAGCTTTGCCTGTTCAGCCTTGAAACCGAAGACGAGGCGCAACTGGTGGCGCAGTTGCTTCCGGCGGCGGTGGACGCGGAGTACGATGACGAGGAGGGATTCGGCGAGGTATTCCACCGTCTACCCGCGGCCGGCCGCCCATGGACGTCACCGACGGTGGTGATCACTGCGATCAACGTTGCGGTGTTTTTGGTGCTGGCGACGTTCTTTGGCACCGGCTGGTTCAGCGCGAACCTCACGCCCTACATGCGGCTCGGGGCAAGCAATGCGGCGGCGACGACCGACGGCGAGTGGTGGCGCCTGCTGACCAGCCAGTTCCTGCACTATGGACTGCTCCACCTCGTGCTCAACCTCTGGGCCCTGCTCAACATTGGACTCGTGCTTGAGCGTCTGCTGGGGCGCCTGCCGTTCCTGATCGTTTACCTCGGGTCGGGACTCGGAGGGGGCTGGGCCAGCCTGGCATGGAATGGCGACCGGGTGTGGAGCGCCGGGGCCTCGGGTGCGGTGTTCGGGCTCTACGGGGCGCTGCTGGGCGCGATGTTGCGCGCCCGGGGAGCGGTGCCCCGTCGGGTGTTCAAACCGGTGGTTTCCAGCACGCTGTGGTTTGTTGGATACAATGTCGCCTTCGGCCTGGCGAACCGTGGCATTGATAACGCGGCCCATGTCGGCGGTCTTCTGTCGGGGGTGATCCTTGGGTGGCTTGTCATGCGTCCCCTCGATCTCGAGGTGCGCCGCCGTCAGACCGCGCGGGTGCTGGCCCTGGGTTTGGCGGCGGTGGGGCTGATGGGCGTGGCGGGTGTGATGGCCGCGCCGCGTTTCGACTACCATGTGCGCGAGGAAGTGGCCTGGGGCGAGGTGCGCACCGCCTTTTTCACCGCCCAGCGAAGCAAGCTCGAGGAGAGGGAGACGCGTCGCGCGAAGGCAGCGCGCACGCCGGCGTCCCTGATGGACTACGCGCTCTGGCTAAAGGGTGGACTCGCGCCCTTTTACGCGGAGTGGGCGGCACGGATCGGGTCCCTCTCGTACGACGCGGGGTTCCGGACGGAAAAGAAACGGGCTGCGGCGGAGACCTACGTGCGCGAACTCCAGGCCGCGGTCCTCGAGATGTCGGCGGCGATTCAGGAAAACGCCGGCGAGCGCTTCAAGGCGGCGGAACAAGCGGAGCGCGCGGCGATGGAAAAGTTCGCGAGGGTCGCTCCCTGAATGGATCCGGCAAGGAGAGGAACCACGAATCCCGCAGCCGCGCATGGGGAAATCGCAGTGGTTCTGGTGGAGGGGGTCTCGGTGAGACTGCGACGGGACCGATCAGTCCCGCCTCCGTGGTCTGAATTCTTCACGCGACGCCAATCCTCGCGGGGTCGGCACCCCACCTCCACCGGAGACGGGAGCTCGCTCGAAGCCTTTGGCAACGACCGGCCCCCAACGCGGCTCAATGCGAATAGGGCGAGGTGGGGAGGGGAGGCAGCGGGTTGCCGGGAATGATCAGGGGTGCCGGCAGGAAGACCTGGGGCGAGGCGGTGTCGACCAGGACCAGGGTGCCGTGCAGGTCGCCGTCGCCGAAGGTTTCGACGCGGGTGACGTTCGGGACGGGTGCCGAGCCGCGTTCGAAGCGGTGGGCGACGTCGAGCCGGAAGCGGTGTTCATCGGCGTGCACCAGGAGCACGGGCTTTTGGAAGAAGAGGCACTGCTCCTCCAGTGCGTCGAGGAAATCCTTGAATCCGGGGTCCCGGCCGTTCTTGCCGTAGTCCTGGTAGAATGCGTCGGCCTGGAAGAAGAACGCGATTCCCGGGGCCTGCGTTTTTTTCGCCTCGGCAAAGGCGGCCTTCATCCAGGCGATGTTGGCTGCCTGGCGTTCGATGAACTCCTCGACGGCGCCGGGCACCTTGGGCTGATAGTTGTTGTTGCTGCCCACCATGTGCACCGTGGTGAATACAACCCCGCCAACCGTCCAGCGGGCGTTTTCGACGAATTTGGCGAAACCGGGCTGCGTGCGCTGGGTGACGAGGGCGATGGGTGTTTTGCCCAGACTGCGCTCCTCGGCAAAGTAGAGGGCCCGGATCTTGGCGAGCCAGACCGCGGGAACCTGACTGCCGTTGTTCTCCCGGTGCACGTCGGTCCACTCGTTGTCGCCCGGCGTGTAGATCAACGGTCCCTCGAAGGAGTTGAACGCGTCGAGGATGCGTTGCATGAACGCGTCGGACGGAGGCTGGCTGCCGGACTTGGTGTCACCGCAGTGCACCGTGAAGGCAGGGTGGTGCCGGTTGATTTCGGCGATGACCCGTTCGAACCCGGGCCAGTTGGCTTCGCCGTACGGCATGCAGCCGATGGCGGTGAAGGTGAACCGCGTGTTCTCGGCGCCCGCAAGGGCGGAGGAGAGCAGCAGGAGGAGCAGCAGCGAAGGGAGCGCGCGCATGGTTCCAGCGTGGGCTGGGGCACGGGCGCGGGCAAGACCTGACGGATCGGTTGGATCCGGCTGATCCGTCGGATGACCTCCGCCCCTTCCGAGCCGTTACAGGAACGCTACGTTCTGACGCGCGAAACGGCCGATGTTGGGCAGTACGATCGGCAGGTCGGTGGCGCTGACGCCGAACCAGGTGGCGAGGGTGGCACTGTATTCGTCCACGCTTGTGGTCGGAATCCATTGTCCCCGGCTTCCCGTGTCCTGTACGCCGCGCAGACTCAGGTCGGGCATGCGCCCGTAGATGTTTCCACCCTGCACGGCGCCGCCGGCGATGAGGTGGTGACTGCCCCAGCCGTGGTCGGAACCGTCGCCATTGGTGTTGTAGGTGCGGCCGAAGTCCGAGGCGGTGAACGTGGTGACGGAGTCGGCGATGCCCATTTCGACGGTGGCGTCGTAGAAAGCCTTCATCGAGTTGGCGACGTCGGCCAGCAGATTGGCGTGGGCGCCGATGGCGGTGTTGGCGTTGTCCACCTGATTGTCATGCAAGTCCCAGCCACCGATGCGGGCGAAGAAGACCTGGCGCTTCAGTCCCAGTGTGGAGCGGGCCGAGATCAGCCGTGCAATCGTGCGCAATTGCTGGGCGAGATTGGTGTTCGAGAAGGCGCCGTAGGTGTTGGGAAACGCGGAGTTGGCGCCGGTCGTGTTTGAACCGAGGATGGTGGAGAGCAGGGCGCTGTCGGCGATGGCGTTCGTCGTCATGCCGCCGAAGGCCGTCTCGAAGAGATTTCCCTGCGGCGAGGCGAGCAGGTCATTCATCGCCTTGGTGCGAACGGCGGCGGCGGACGTGCCGGTCGGCGCGGCGGAGCCGCTCAGGCCGATGGCGCCGCTGGTGGAAACGGAATACTGGGCGATATTGCGACCGACCTGGAAGGAATTCTGTCCGTTCAGGCTGATCGACATTGAAATCGACGCATTCGTATTGAAGGCGTTGGTCAGGTCGGCGAGCCGGCCGCCCCAGCCGGTCTGGAACGGCTTGTCGGCGAGACTGCTCTGCCACTCCACCTGCTGGTCGTTGTGGGAGAAAAGCTGCGGCGGCAGCGGGACCGAGCGAGCGGTGTACTGTGCCTTGGTGGTGGGATAGAGCAGCGTGCCCACATTGGCGAGGATGGCGCCCTTGCCCGCGCTGAACAGCTGGTGAAAGGCTGTCATCGACGGATGCAGGCCCCATGCGCGTCCGTCGCTGGTCGGAGTGACCAGCGGCAGTGCGGCCCCGTTCGGCAGAGCGAGGGCGGTGCGGGCGGCGGCGTAGGCGGCGTAGCCCGTCGCGTCATTGGGCACGATCAGGTTGTTGGCATCGTTGCCGCCGGCGAGGAACAGGCACACGAGCGCCTTGTAGTCCTCCGCCTGCGAGGTGCCGGGGATCTGCGGACCGTTGCCCGGCTGGGCCAGGGCGCCGACCAGGCGCAGTTGCGCGAGGGCGGAGAGCATGCCGGTGGCGCCGACGGCGGCGCAACAGGAGCCGAGGAACTTGCGGCGTGACGGATCGTAAGCGGGCGCGGTGTCGGGGCGATTCATGGTCCGGCGGGAACGAGGATTATTGTTGGATGGCAGCCTCGGGGCTGGTCAGCACGAGGTAGGCGGCACCCCTCACCTTGTCCGTGGCGCTCGTGGCGGCGGGCATCGAAGTAATGGCCGAGGCGATACGCGTCTTGGCCGCTGTCGAGAGAGTGCCGCCGGCGAGAGTCAGGTTCATTTGATCGACCAGGGCGGCCGGATTGGTCGCCAAGGGAAGTGCGTCCGTAAAATCCAGAAAGACCGTGTCGCTATCAAGACTAGTCGGCTTCGCAGTGGTAAGGTACGTGTTAAAATAGTTCGGCACCGTGATGGCCGTTGTATCCGTAAAGATCTGAAACTCGGGTGCGAAGAGCCCGGCGGCGGCGAGCGAGCCCGGCTGCACATAGCCCGGCTCGTAGAAGTTGAAGACCGTCGGGGCGCTCAGCGCCATCTGCGAGATCTGCCCGTTGGAGTTGTTGATGGGCAGGCGCTTGGTGTTCGACGTCGCCTTGAAGGTGCGGAAGAGCGCAGTTGTCCGGATAAGCGGCTCCTTCAATTTACCGTAGGTAAGATTCCCCGCCGCCTGGGGGGTGCGCGCCTCATAGTCGAGCAGGATTGCCCGGACGACCGACCCGAGATCACCCCGGACGCCGGCGCCGTTGTTGGCGAAGATTTGCGCCACGCGGTAGACGTAGCCCGGGCTGGGGTTGCTGGTGACGAGCCGCTGGATGAGCTGGCGGGCGACGAGCGGGCCGGTGTTCGGGTGGTTGAAGAGCGTGTCGAGCGTGTCCGCGAGGTCCTTGGCGCCGCCCTGGCCGGCGGGAAGGACGCGGCCGCCGACGATGGTCTTGGCGCCGTTCTCGTGGTTGTTGGGGAAGAGACGCATGGCGTCAATGTAATCTGGATACGTTCCATCCGGCCGCCGGCCGCCGCCGCCGGTGAAGGACGGGTTGGTGGCGTAGTTCTGCGCGTAGCCCCAGCCGGTGAAGACCTTCGCCGTCTCGGAGATGGTGGTCTGGTTGTAGGTCGGGATGGGCAGCCCCTGCGCATCGAGCCGGAGCGTGCCGTCGGGGTTGAGCTCGTTCAGGCCGATGGAGAAGAGCTGCATCACCTCGCGCGCGTAGTTCTCGTCCGGCAGCGCCGAGCCGGCGGCCTTGTTGTTGCGCAGGTGGGAAAGGTAGATGCCCATCATCGGACTCGTCGACACGTCCTCGAGCACCTTGCGATAGTTGCCGAACGCGCCCTTGACCAGCAGGTCGTAGTAGTTGGCGGCGCCCTCCTGCCAGGCGTTGACCGTGCCATTCTGGTCCGAGATCACGAGGATCTGGGAAAGCGCGAAGGCGACCCGCTGGCGGAGCTGGTCCTGCGCGCCCAGCGCATGCGTCCACCAGGCATTGAGCCGGTGGGTCTGGCCGGGGCGGCGGTTGAGGTTGGTGGCGCTGTCGAGGTCCTGACCGCCGCGATTGAAGGCGGCGAAGTCCGACATCACCAGCGGGCGGTGCAGCGACGCCGGCTTGGCGATCTGGTCGGTGATCCAGCCGTCGAAACCGAGCGCGACGACTTGGTTGATATCCGAGCTGACCGGCCCGAAGGTGGCCTGGGTGAGGAAGCGCGCCGCCTCCAGCTGAGTCGGTGTGCCCAGGGTGTAGGCGGGAGGCGCGACCGGGGCGACAAAGGTCATCGAGCCCGTGCTCTGCACCAGCGAGCCCTGCAGCTCGCCGGCGGGATAGGCGGTGGTTTCGATGCTGATGAAGACGCGGCCTTCCTTCATGGCGGCGACAATCTGGCTGGCCGTGAACGTGCCGGTGTCCCGGATGTCCCACTGCAGGCCCGAGGCCTGGCCGTTGGGGATCTGGAAAAGATAGGCGGCGCCGCTGTCCCCCGGATTTCCCAGACGCAGGTAGGCCAGGGTTTGCGGGGCGCTCAGGTTGGAGAACGAAAGGGCGACGAGGGCGAACTTCTCATCCGAGCTGAGCTGCAGGCTCGCGGTGCCGTAGGCCGCGGAGGTGGAGGCCGACGCAGGCACCCGCAGGTTGCTGATGTAGAGGGTGCCGGGATTGTAGGCGATGGTGACGGCGGCGGTATTGGTAGGACTGACACCGTAGGCCAGCGACGAGGTGAGGGTGAGGAAGACGGACTTGGTGGAGGAGAAGGTCTGGAGGTTGCCGTACGGATTGACGGTGACGGTGACGGAGCTGGCGCCGGCGGGGAAGGTGACGGAGCCGGGGAGAGCGACATAGTCGAGGCCGTTCTTGGCCGTGCCCTGGATGTCATAGGTCACGGTGAGCGGCGCGGAGGTCGGGCCGTCACGGGTGAGGGTGAAGACGCCTGGGCCTCCGCCGGAGGAGTCGGTGGACGGCTGGGTAGCGGCGACGCTGACGAGCGCAAGGGACTTTGGGGTCAGGTCATAGACCTCGACGAGGGCGACACCGCTGCTGCTGCTCGCCCCGCTGATCTGGAGCGTGTAGCTGCCGGGCACGAGGTCCACGAGCAGGCCGGCGTCGCGGCTGGAGAAATTGGTGAAGGTGAAGGCTCCGGCGGCGGTGGCGGCCGCCGCGACGGCGGGTGCGCGGCCGGCGTCGCCCCAATTGTCATTGGTGGCGATGACCGTGTTGTTGGAATTGAGCAGCGTCACGACCGGGTCGGCCAGTGTGCCCTGCACGCCGAACTCTCCTAGGGCGGGGCCGGCCGCGCGCACCAGGACTTTGCGGACCGCGGTGCCGGGGGCGATGACAAGGCCGGAGATGACGATCTGCGAGCCCGTCTGGACTTGGGCGCGCGTCGAGAGGTTCATCAGCTGGGCGGCGCCGGAGACGTCGTAGACCTCGACGAGGGCGACGCCGGTGTTGGTGCCCTCGCCGGAGACCTTCACGGTGTATCCACCCGGCGCGAGCGTCGCCATGACGGCGGAGTCGCCGCTGGCCGGACTGGAGAAGGCGAAGGCGCCGGCGGCGATGAAGTCGGTGGCTGTGGCGACGGGACCGCCGGAAAAGGTGCCCCAGTCATCGTTCTCGGCGACCTTGAGTCCCCGGCTGTCGAACACCTCCAGCCTGGGATTGGCGAGCACGCCGGTCAGCCCAAACTGGGCCAGACTCGGACCGGCGGCACGGATCAGGACCTTTTTTTCAGATCCCTCGCCGATGACAAAGCCGGCGATCAGCGCGTTGTCACCGGTGCCGGCGCGGGCGCGCGACGACAGGTTGATCAGACGGTCATTGTATTGTGCCGCTGGTGACGACGGGGCCGACGCGAAGGCGGCGAACAGGGCGATGAGCGGGACGAAGCGGGCGAAACAAGGGCGCGGCATGGGGACAGGCGGGATGAACAAGGCCCCCATCCTTGCCGGGGCGGCGGGGATGGGCAACGGGATTTGTAGTGCCCGGAGCTATACCCCAGAGAAAGTCGGGAAACGCCAAATTTTGGCGTTTGGCGTCGGTTTGGCCGTGCTGCGGTTCGGAGCCCGCGCCGCCGCTATTTCTTGCCCTTGCCGCCACTTTCACGTCCCCCACCGGCATGCAGCAGGGTGCCGCCGAAGACGCCGACGGCGAAGACCGCGAAGAAGATCCAGGCGGCCGAGGCGCGCACAGGCTTGTCGAGCAGCAGCGGAAAGCGGAAATCGACCCGCTGCGTGTTTTCCGTGCCGACATAGATGACCACGAAGAGGATCATCAGGAAGATGAAGGTGCGGATCAGGGCTTTGGCGTTCATGCGAGTGGCGTGCGGCGAATGATGCCGGGGGGGCTGGAAGAGTGAAGAGCGAACCAGCCCCTGGGGGGCTGGAATGACGAATTCCGAATGACGAATGACGAATGAATGAAACCGCGGGCAGCGGTCGGAGATCAGCAAGAGTGGCTGCGGCTCTAGCAGCAATGGGGGAAGAGGACAGAGGTCGGTGACGAATGACGAATGACGAATGACGAATGACGAATGACGGAGGGATTTTTGGGGGGGCGCTGGGTGTCAAGCTCGGCTGCGGTCCAAGGGCGTCGGGTGGAGGTGGGGTCGTCGACCCCGCGGGGATGGGCGTCGCGTGAAGAAATCGGGCTACGAAGGCGTGCCCAGGGGCTTCTGCCTTTCCGTGGTCCCCGCTTTCGGATTGGATGGAGGGAATGATCCTGGATTTCACCGCCCTGGAGCCCAAGTACGCGTACAACTGGATGGTTTCGACGATTGTCCCGCGTCCCATCGCCTGGGTGTCGACCATCTCGGCTGACGGACGGACCAATCTGGCGCCGTTTTCCTTTTTTCAAGGGGTGACGGCCAATCCGCCCACCTTGATGTTTGTCCCGGTTAACACCCGCGACGGCAGGAAGAAGGACACAGTGCGCAACATCGAGGCGGTGCCGGAATTTGTGGTCAACCTGACCTCGTTCGCCCTGGCAGAGAAGATGAACGCCACCGCGGCGCTGTTACCCTACGGGGAGAGCGAATTTGAGGCGTTTGGTATCGCCTCGGCCCCGAGCCAGCAGGTGCGTCCCCCGCGCGTGGCGGAGGCCGGGGTGGCCTTCGAATGCTCCCTTTATACGATCCTTCCCATCGGCGAAGGGCCGCTGGCGGCCAATGTGGTGTTCGGTCGCATCCTGCGCGCCCACATCCGCGACGACCTGCTGACGGCGGAGGGCCGGATTGACCCGGTTCGGCTCGACGCCATCGGGCGCATGGGAGGTGAGTCCTATACCCGCACGCGTGAGACGTTTGATTTGAAACGTCCGGATCGCTGAGCGGCTGGCGGCCACTTTTATTTGGTATGGCGCATCCCCTTGGTCTCTCGGATTTTAAGCTCACTACGCTCCGCGGTGCCGCCGGGTTTTACCGCGTGGCGCAATCCACCGGTGGACGCTGGTGGTTGATCGATCCGGCGGACCGACCCTGTTTTGTGGCGGCCGTGGCGGGCGGAGCGACGTCGCCTTTGCCGGCCTCGCGCCTGCGCGGTTGGGGTTTCACCGCGGTGACGACCACGGGGGCCGGCGCGGGTGGGCCGGCCGGCATGGCCTGGCTTTCGGTGGCCGGGGTGAGCCGGCCCGGGCCCTTTCTCCGGATGGGGGGCGCGCGGCTCCCCGATGTCTTTGACCCCGCGTGGTCGGAGATCGCGGCGGATCAGGCGAAACGCGTCTGCGGGCCGATGAGCGACGACCGCAGCCTCCTCGGCTGGAAGACCGATGACGGATTGGACTGGGCCTGGGAGGCGCCCGAAGGCCGTCCGACCCTGCTGCAGCTCTGCCTCAGCCTCGAACCGCGTCACGCCGCCTACCATGCGGCCTGGGAATTCGCGCTCGCCCTGCACGGCGGCAGCCTCGACAGCCTGGCTGAAGCCTGGGAGGTGCCGTTGACCAACAAAGAGTTACTCCGCGCCTGGACCCGCGAGGAGCGCGGGGTGCGGACTCTCGGCTATCAGGCGGACCACCGGCTCTGGAGCGAGGAGTTTGCGCGCCGCTACTGTGCCGGGGCGGCGGCAGCTGTGCGGGCGGCGGATCCCAGCCACCTCATCTTCGCGCCCGGACTGGCCCGGGCCTCAACCCCGCCCGGATGGAGAGACCTTTCCAGCACGGTGATGGACGTGGGTGTCCGACCCGGACTCGTCCTGGAAACCGAAGGAGAAGCCGGACTGATGGGCGAGCGTCCAAGTTGGGTCGAGGGATTCACTTGGGCGGATCCTGAACTTTACGATCCGCCCCCCCACGGCCCCGAACCCGACGAATGGACCCGGCTGGAACGTATGCTCGGCCGGGGGCGGCTGTTGCTCCGGCGCCTCGCTACCGACCCGGCGGTGGTCGGCTGGTCCTGGCCCCGGTGGGGTGACGCCTGGGGAGGCGACGGCCCCTTTGGCCCGGCCCTCATCCGAGCCGACGGCAGTGACGCCATCGAACACACGGAAGCCCTCACCTGGATCAATCAACACACCGCCGCCTGGCGCACCACCGTCTCCCGCCGCGAGTAGGACCGACCAGGTCGGCCCGTCTGAGGGGCAGAAGCTGGGAAAGCGCAAAGACGCGACGACGCGAAGGTCGATCGGAAAGGGCTCGAAATGGGATAACCACCTCCGATCTGGAAGGAATCGACCCATGGTTCGACCCCGTTTCGGCATTTAACTTCCGATGAAGGCCGTTTCACCGGCGAAGGAGCCGAGCGCCGATCGCAAAGGCGGGTCATGGGTCCTGCCTGCCTCGCCCGCCGTCTGCGTCAGTGACGGGAGTAGATGCGAAGAAAACGCCGAATCTTTGTCAGATGGTGTTTAACGTGATAAGAAAAACCGACTTTCTTTGCATATTGAGACGGATGTCAGGGGTCGGTCAATAAAGCCGAGCTCGCCCACCGGCCGAGGCCGGCGCACGACGCCGAACAGGTGCTCCAGGTCGGCGAAGGGACGGGCGGGTTAGTCGCTTCTCATGAGGTCGCGAATAATCCTTCCGGCGAGGCGAAGGGGATACGGTAGGCTGAAAAATCCCGCGTATCGGTCGTGAGCACCACCGCGTCCTCATCGCGGGCCGCGAGTGCCACGAGACAGCCATCGGCCAAATCCATTCGGGGAGCGAACTGCTTGAGGCGGGCGAACACGCCGTCGAGTTCGTCCCGGAGGACCGGAACGATTTCCATGCGTTGCAGGAGCCCGTGGAGGGAGTTCATCGCCACGGGGTCGTTGTCGAGCAGGTGCGCCGCTTCCGCGGCCACTGCTTCGCAGGTGAGCAGTTTCCCGGTCAACTTGGGCAGCGTCGCTTTCGCCCAGCGGTGGTGCGGATCGCCCGCGTCAATCGCCGCTACGAGCGGACCGGTGTCAACCAGCACGACGCGTCTTAAGACGATTCCGGATGGTTTCATGGGGGCTGCCCGCCGGCTGAGGCCGGCGCACGACGCCGAATAGATGCTCCAGGTCGGCAAACGGGCGGGAGGGGTGGTCGTTTGCCTTGGCGAATAGGTACACCGCCCCGGCCGACTTTACCTTGATCGTTTCACCCCGGTCGGCGGCGGCCCGGGCAGCGCTGAAATTTCGCTGAAAGTCGGTGAGGGTCGTTTCCATCACAATCAGATTGTCTGACTGATTTTGGCTGTCAACCTGCGGAACGCGCCACGGCCGACGCCGAGAGTTCGAATAGAAGGGGCCCCGTTTCTTGACCATGGCGGACAGACCGATCCTACGGACGAAATTTCAGGTAGGAGTCGCGCTCAAGGCAGATTGCCGGGGCGCTCGGAGTACGCAGGGCAATCCTGAACGGTCGAACGTGAAGCGCTTGGCTGTCGCGCCATTCGCTGGTTGGCGGCACGGCATTGCGCTTGGCGTCGGGTCAGAATGGCGGGTGATCTTCAAACCAGAATCGGGTCCCCCGTTCCTCCACCGGTCTGACCTTCCCGATCGATCTTCGCCCCGTCGCGTCTTTGCGCTTAACCCTCAGTTCCAGGTGCGATTTGCGGCTGAATTCCCTTAGGGCGCCGGTGTGGGCGGTTTGGGTACGAGGCGCCGGATGACGGTGAGCAGCGAGATGACCACCGCTCCGAGCGCGATCCAGAAGGCGTAGCGGGACGACCGTTTGGACTTGGTCTTGGAAGTTGGGGGGAGGTCAGCCGGATGCTCGGAAAAACGGGCGTCGGCCGCATCGGCGTTGATCAGCTCCGTCGCGACCAAGCTGACGTCGTAGGACGGTGGCAAGACCGCTTTGTCTCCGAACAGGAGCGTCACAGGCTGGGTATCCGGGGCACGAAAGAGGATGCGCACCACGGGGTACCAGGCCGTCACGCGATCAAGCACCAGCGGGGCGTTGTCGCCATTGTCGACCTCGAGCAGGAGCGTGTCGCCCTCGGGCGCGCTGCCGAGCTTGAGCGTAAACGGGCGGTCGACCGTTTCCGGCGTGCGCGTCCAGGACTCGGCGGTGAGCAGGCGGTTGCGCGAGGTGACGCGGGGATCGGCGGGGGTGTCCATCAACTGCAGGAATCGCTGAAAAAGCGGTTGGCGGCTGGTGAGGGTCAGGCGGGTGATCGGAAGGTTCTTTGGCACGGCGATGCGCCAGCGTCCCACCCGCGGACGTTCCGGGTCGTTGTCGAGTTCAGCGGTGAGCGGGAGCTCCCACTCGCGCGAGGTGCGCTCGATGACATACGGAACCTGATGTCCCTGACGTTCCAACCGCAGGTCACCGAGGTCGCGGCGGGCGCCGGCGAGCACGTCCCGATCGAGGTCGAGCCGCTGAAGTCCCGGTGTCTCAATAATTACCGACTTCTTTCCCGACCAGGCGCGGGGTTCCAGGGGAGCGCCGTCCACGAGGACCGAAGCGAGCGGATCGATGGGTTGGTGACGAGGGTTGGCGACGAGTGGGCCGAAAGGCACGGTGCTGGCTTCCACGCCCGGGGTTCCGGCCGGGGCGGGGTTGAGCACCGGCAAATCGGCAAACGACGAGGACAAGGTGGCCAAGTCGTAACGCGGCGCGGTGGCGCGGGGGTTGCCGACGACGAGGGCGGTGGCGGGCCCGGAGAGGATCAACCACACGGGACGCCGCTCCGCCTGAATTTCGATCGCGCCCAGCGGCGGACTGTCTCCGTTTTCAAGGTGCAGGAGCAACTCCCGGCTCGGACTGGGTGTGCCGGGCAGGAGCAGGGTCAGGCGTTCTCCGGCCAGAGACTCGTCGAGGGGGGTGCGGGTGAGTTCTCCCGTGGCGAGGGTGCGTTCCACGACGGCTCCTTCCTGCCAGGCTCGAAATGACAGGCGCACCGAGCGTCGGAACGCGCGGTCCGGCGCCGTCAGCCGCAGGGCGGTGAGCGGCAGGTGGGCGGCGCCGAGGTCGAGCGTGAGGACGGTCTGCTGTCCGACTTCCACGCGTTCGCGCACGCGCACCGGCACCGCCGAAACGGGCGCGGCGCGAGCGTGGCCGAGGCTGAGGACACCCCCGGTGAAGGCCACCGGCGGGCTGCGTCGGTCATCGATCGTCAACCGGATCCATCTTGCGGTTTGACCCGCCAGGCCGAGGGCGAGCTGTACATCGGGTCCTTGGCGGTAAACCGGGACGGCCTGGGCCAGCACGTCCCAGCGAGCGCCGTCTTGGGACACGGCCACGGAGACGGGTTTGACGAACGCCCGGGCGGACGTCGCCAGCGTGACCGTCAACAACGGCTGATCGGTTCCGGTCTCCAGGGTCAGGACGGTGGAGCCTTCCTTGAGTTCGGCCTGAAAGGCCTTGGGCGTCACGGAAACCGGCGCCAAGGCACCGGGGCGCACCAACGCGTAGGGCAGTTCCTGGTCCTGTGCATCCAGCACCCGCAGGTCAGCCAGGTCGGCGCGGGCCCGGTCGAGGGTGGCGTCGGGTAGGGCCAGCTTGACCCAACCCGAGGCGTCGAGCGTCAGGGTTTGACGATGCGACCAGGCGGTGAAGTCCGCTCCGTGCGCCACGCTGCTCCCCAGGCCCGCAGTGGCCAGCACCACCCAGATGCCAATCACACCGGAAAGGGAAGTGAGCGTGCCTGACCGATTGGAACGCAGGCTCGGGTCGGAGCGTTCTGACGGGAGGGCTGGTTCAGGCGGAAGGAGGGGCAGGGGGCGCAGCATCGTCGGCCGGCGCGGCGGCCGGGAGAAAGCGTTGATAGATGAAGGAAGCGAGAATCGCGATGACCGCTACCGCGATGAAAGCGCCGATGCGGTAGAGCTGGCCGAGCTGCGACAGGTCATGGAAGAACAGCTTCAACAATGCGACGCTGAGCAGCGCCAGCGCCGCCCACCGCGCCGGGCGTTTCTTCAACGCGAGCCCGACCACGAGCAGGGCCAGCGCAAACACGGACCAGGAGATGGTGGTGGTCATGTCGCGCGCGAAGTTCCCCGAGAACCGCAGGCGCACGTACTCTCCGGGCTCAGTGAAGAAGTCCGCCACCTGCAGGTTCATGAGGATGAAAAGGAGGACGACACCCAGAGCCTGGAGGAGTCCGGGCAGCGAGAACCGTCCGAGCCGATCCCGCGGCGGCGCCAGCAGTCGGGCGCCTGCAAACTGACACAGCGCCACCGTCAGAAAGGTATAGAGCACCCAATTCAAGAACGGCGGACCCGAGCGGGTCCATGCCGCCAGGCTGTCAGGGTTGAGGGCGAGGCGGACAAACCCAGCCACCAGCAACCCCAGGCCCGTCAACCGCAGGCCCGGATGGGGCACGCGGTGGAACCACCACAGCAGCGCCACGCCCTCGAGCGCCCAGCCGAGCGTGATCCATTGACGACTGAACTGGATGGGAAAAACGAGGGTGACAAAGAACAGCGCCACGCCGCCGAACCAGGCCAAGGTCGACAGTCGCCGCGGATGGCCCACCGGCAGCCAGCGGAGGACCACGGCCAAACTGAGAAATCCCGGGATCGCAAAGGCGACCGGCACCGCCCCCATGAACTCGTTGGGCCAGGTCAGCTTGACCGCCCGCAGGACCAGGGGAAACACCGCGACGCCGCTGAGCGCGGCCGCGATCCAGGGCCCGGCGAGGTCGGCGAGCCGTTGGCGAAAGACAAAGGGGAAAACGGCGAACACGACATGGAAGCCCACGTACCAGGCTACCGCCGCTAGACCGAGGCCGGGGACGAAGGCGGCCTGATGCCAGGCGAAGAGCATGCCCGTGACCCCCGCCAGCGTCGCCAGCGGCAGCCACCCGAAACGCAGCAGCTGAGTCACCCCCAACGCCAGCACGGTCAGTGCAAATCCCAGCCCAAACACCGCGGAGGGATCGGCCGGTTTCAGACGCGCCACCGCCATCATCAAAAGCAGGAACGGCAGCAGCACGGCCAGGGTTGGCAACTGTGCCTGCAGGCGGGCAGCGACTGAGTCGGCGGCACCGCGCGCGGCGCCGGGCTCCTGACCCACCTGAAGGTGTCGCATCAGCCAGATCCCGGCCCCGACAAAGAGCAGGGCAAACCCTCCGACCACGAGCAGGAACCCGAGAAGGTGGGTGTCTTCGGTCGGCATGCGTAGGAGCCAGTGTCCCGCCGAGGCCAGCGTCAGCACGAGAACCGCGATCACCCCGAGTACGGACGCGCACACCACCGCCACGCCGATGGCGAGGGCATCGAGCAGCAGGACCGCCACCCACAGGACGGTGGGCACGTCGGGCAAGCGGCCGACGCCGAGGAGCACCAGCAGCAGCATGAACGCCGGCCAGAGTTGTTGCCATCCGGCCGGGGCCAGGTCGCTGCCATGGCGTCGCACCAGCAACAGCGGCGCAATCGCGTGCAGGGCGGCAAAGCCGAGGTAGGCCGCCAGCGCGGGGTAGAGTTGGTTCGGACCGAGAAACCGGGAGGTCCAGGCGGCGAGCACGACAAAGGCGGCGACACCCGCCAGGGCGTGCAAGCGGGAGGCCCGCGGGTCAAACCACGCCACGGCGAACACCAGGGCGTCCGCCACCAGCAGGAAACTGAAAAAGGCCCCAGGCTGCCCGGTGATTTCGCTGTGACCGAGGAAGGACCAGGCAAACACGAAGGCCACAAACGGGACCGTCGCCGCCGTCAGCATGAGCGCCGACGAAGCCTGCCGCAGCCTCCGCCCGGCGAGGAACGCGAGCACGTAGAGGACGCTAAACCCGAGCACGACGATTTCGGCGGTGTGTTCCTTGCCCGGGGCGAAAAACTTCGCGGCCCAGCCCAGCTGCATCACGACCGTGCCCGCCGCACCGAGCGGCAGGAGGAAGTGCCAGCGTCGGTGCAGCGCGACGGCGATCAGACCGACGTTGAGCAGGGCCAGGTAACTGAAGAGCCCCACTGGATTGTCCTGTCCAGTCGACAGCAGCACCGGGGTGAGAAAGCCGCCGAGCAGGCCGAGGATGGCCACCACTTTGGCCTCCATGCGGATGGCGAGGAGGAAGGCGGCTCCCGTGATCAACGCCATCAGCCCGAACGTCGGCAGGGCGCCAAAGAACTCGAACTTGTACACCGCATGACACGCAAAGGTGACGGCATAGAGACTCACCACCCCGGTGGCGCAGAGGGTGTGCGAGGTGACTGTGTAGCGCTTTGGGGAGAGCAGCACCCCGCCGACCACGAGGGCGGCGCCGGTCAGGAACCCGAGGGCGACCCGCACTTCCGGCGGAATCAGATCATGCTCGAACGAGTATTTGACGAAGAAACCGACGCCGAGGAACAACGCCAACCCACCGATCCAGGCGAAGAGTTTCACCCCCATGAACACCTCCCAATTGATGCGGGGTGCAGGCGGAGGAGCGGGTTTAGTCGCGGGCCGGACTGGAGCGCTCGGTGCGACCGCATTCGCCGGCTTGGCCGACGTTTCCGCCGGCCCGGTGGAGCTGGCCTCGCCGAGGCCGGACGGCGCAGCCGGGGTCGACTGCTCCGCTCCGCTGCCGGGCGGCTGAGCAGCAGAGACGGGCGTCGAGGTCACCGCCGCCGCTGCCGTGCTCGCGTTGAGCGACGGCGCCCCGGGGGGAAGCGGTGGTGGCGCCACCCCCTCGAGCGGGGGCCGGCTGGGCGCGACCGTGGGTGTCGGGCTTGAAACAACGACCGGTGGCTGAGGAGTGGGTGAAGCGGTGGCCGCCGGCACGACGACGGTTCCCGGGCGAGCACCGCCGGCCTCCAGCGCAGCCAGCCGCCGGTTCAATTCGCGTTGGTCGCGCCGCAAATTCGAAATCGCGACCAGCGTCCAGATTGGCAGCACGACCCAGACGC
The DNA here is from genome assembly GCA_046346755.1 of Opitutaceae bacterium. Lineage (GTDB taxonomy): Bacteria > Verrucomicrobiota > Verrucomicrobiia > Opitutales > Opitutaceae > UBA6669. The sequence goes on from JAXMHM010000049.1 coordinate 47,872, forward strand.
CGATCAGGAGCAGAACGAGGAGGGTGAAGACGAGCTCCATGGATTCGTTTCAAGCGGACGCCGATCGACGTTGAGGCTTCACGCACAGCCTGATCCGGAAGCGGATCGACATGCAAGCCCGGCCCGGCCGCTTCCACTCCGGGCTTGCGCTACGCCGGGCCCGACCGCGTCATGGTCGTCCCCATGAATTCACTCGACCTCAACGGCTATCTGAAACCGCGCATCCGAACCGTGCGGGACTGGCCCAAAGTGGGAGTGAATTTCCGCGACGTGACCACGCTGTTTCACGATCCCGATGCCTTTCGGGTCATGGTCGAGGCCTTCGCCTTGGATTGCACCACCCTTGGAGTCGACCTCATTGCCGCCATTGACGCGCGCGGGTTCATTGTGGGGGGCGCACTCGCGTACCAACTGCACAAGCCCTTCGTGCTGGTGCGCAAGAAGGGCAAACTCCCTTACAAGACCGTGTCGGCGGACTATGCGCTCGAGTATGGTGTGGCCTCGGTCGAGGTCCATGCGGATGCCTGCAAGCCAGGCGATCGCATCCTGATCGTCGACGATCTCATTGCGACGGGCGGTACCTTGCTCGCGGCCGCGAAACTGTTCCAGGTCCTGCATGGAGAGATCGTCGGTGTCGCCGCGATCATCGACCTGCCCGAACTCGGCGGATCCCGGCGCCTGCGCGAAGCGGGATTGCGGGTGCATGCGCTGTGCGAGTTCAACGAGTCGGAGTGAGCCTGCGTTGTTGCGAACCCATCAACCACGGATGGACACGGATAGACACGGATACAGACTGGATTCCAGGGTTGCCTGGGCGTCTGAACTTCCGGCGATTCGCTGGATTGGGCGTTCCGACCCGGGTTCGAGCAGGGGTGTCAACCTTGGCGCGATCCATAGGAGGCGTCTGATGGAGGTGGCGTCGCCGACCCCGCGAGGATGGGCGTCGCGTGAAGAAATCGGTCAACGGAGGCGGGACCGGTCGGTCCCGTCGCGGCCTCGGCGAGGCCACCTCCAACAGCAAGGCGGCGATTTTACTGGACTGAACCTTCAATTGACGCCCATGCGCCTGCGGGGTCGGTGTCCACCCTTGGTTTAAACCCAGCTTTCAAGATGAAACTCACCCTCTGGTGCAACGGCGTCTTTACCGAGGCGGCCACCCGTGAACTGCATGAAGGCACGCGCGAGCATCGCCTGATCATCGCCAAGGAAGCATCAGCTTCGGTGCTGGTGGCTGGGCGGCGCGATACCGACATCGGCCAGGCCGACGTTGCTTTTGGACAACCGGACGTCGTCGATTGCCTGGAGCACAAGCGGCTCCGCTGGGTGGAAGTCACCAGCGCCGGTTACACGCGGTACGACACCCCCGAGTTTCGCGAGGCGTTTCAGGCCCGGCGGGCCGCGTTCACCAACATGTCCGGAGTGTTTGCCGATCCCTGTGCGCAACATGCGCTGGCGATGATCCTCGCATTGAACCGGCAACTGCTCCCATCCCATGGCGATCAGGTGCGTGATCACTCCTGGCACTACACCGAGCGCCGCTACAGCTCCTGCCTTCTGAGCGGGCAGACCGTGTTGCTCCTTGGCTTCGGTGCGATTGGTCGCCGGCTGGCCGACTTGCTCGCGCCCTTCGGCGTGAAGCTGTACGCCATTCGGCGCCAAGTCCGGAGCGAACGCGGTGTGACCATTCTGCCCGAGGAGCAACTGACCGCCATTCTGCCGTCGGCCGATCACGTGGTGAACATCCTGCCCGACAACGCCTCGACGCTCAACTACGTCAACGCCCGCCGGCTGGGCGCCTTCAAGCGGGGCGCCTGCTTCTACAACGTCGGGCGAGGCACCACGGTCGACCAACGCGCGCTGGAGGAGGCGTTGAAGTCGGGACACCTGGGCGGAGCCTATCTGGATGTGACCGATCCGGAACCGCTGCCTCCGGAGCATCCCCTGTGGTCGACGCCGAATTGCTACATCACACCCCACACGGCGGGAGGACGCCTGGATCAGGATGAAGCGATCGTGCGGCACTTCCTGAAAAACCTCGCGGCTTTCACGCGCGGCGAACCGATGGTCGACCGCGTGGTGTGAGGGCGGCCGGCCAAGGAAATCGGAACGCGACCAGGGTCAGTTTTACCTTAGGTAAAAAAAGTGTGATTATTGAGTTAAGAGCAGCATAGACAGGAACTTTTGCGACAGCCCGAGGCGGCAAAGAATGCGCGTTTCTCGACAACGCGTGCAGAGCGAGCCTGAGGGGATGGGGGTATCGTTATTCCAAAACAGCCCCCACCCCGTCATGAATGTCTTCGAACACGCCGACCTATGGTCCGACTACGAAGAGGATTTGGTGCCTCGTCGTCGGATTCCACTCCCAATCGCCAGCACGGCGCTTTTGCCCCATGCCTGGCGCTATCGCGCTTCACGGCGCCCCCGCTGGCGGCGGTTGTTACTGGCGCTTGGAGTCGCTGGCTCCGTGCACGCGCTCGTGCTCTTTGCCTTCAACGGCAAGGACAAGGTGGTGAAGCGCAGCGCGGAAGATGAAGGCACCATCGAGTTGATGGTGATGCCTGACCTGAGCAAACTGGAGGAGCCGGAGATATCCGATGTGGTGGATCCGGCGGAGTCGGCCCCGTTGGAGGGGTCGTTTGTGCCGATGCAGGCGGACGTGCCGCAGGTCGTCGACATCAGCACGGCGTTCGTGCAGCAGATTGATTTTTCCAGCCTGCAGCCCAAGGCGGACCTCTCGCAGGCCAAGGTGGTGAGCATCCCAACCGCCATCCGCCGCGGTGGAACCGGATCCGGCACCGGGCTGAAGGATGTGTTCAACCTTGCCCAGCTCGACCGCATCCCCGAGGCCATCTTCCAGCCGCCGCCGGTCTTCCCGGTGTCGCTCAAGAAGGAAGTCAGCAACGCCCGGGTGGAAGTCGAGTTTGTCGTCACCGCCAAAGGCGAGGTGGTCGAGGTGCGCGTCATCAGCTCCACCCATTCCGGTTTTGAAAGCGCAGCCGTGTCCGGTGTCTCCCGGTGGCAGTTCCGGCCTGGCATGAAAGGTGGCAAAAAAGTCAATACACGCATGCGGGTTCCGCTCCTCTTCCGCGTCATCGACGGCGAATAGTCGGCGTCGACACGCGGTGGCGTTTAGCCGGCAGGGTCGCGTCCGCACGCGACCCTGTCTCGTTTTTGTCGGGGCCGAGGAGCAACCGCAGGCGGGCAGGCGCGTCAGCTTAAGCGCGAATCGAAGACGCCGTCTGGTGGAGGTGGGGTCGCCGACCCCGCGGAGATGGATGTCGCGTGAAGAAACCGGACCACCGAGGCGGGACCGGTTGGTCCCGTCGCGGCCTCGCCGAGGCCACCTCCACCAGAACCTCCACCAGAACCGCTGCGATTTTCCACGCCCGGTCCCAAAATTGACGCACATGCGCAGTCGCGGGAACGCCCTCCACTCGAGCCAATCCTGCGTCTCTTCAGTCGAACTGAGTGCTCCTCCTGCTTCTAACGATGACGCCCATGGGTGGGCGGCCCCGCTTCCACCGGAGGGTTGCCGTTCAACCGGACGTCGCTGACGCGAGGCTGGCGCGGAGGCGCTCCACGGCTTCGATGACGGGGGGCAGGGAACGCTGGGGCTGAGCGAGGAAGGCTTCCACCACGGCGCGGGCGTCACCCCAGTGGGGCGCGATCCAGGCCGGCACGGGGCCGTCCGGCTCCTGCGGCGGGGCCTGGCCGTTGCGGAGGGCGAGGGCCTGGCTGGCGGCAGCGATGGCGCCGCGCAGGGCGGCGGCGGCCTCGGCCGCAAAATCCGAGGGGTCGGCCGTGAGCAACCGGGTCAGCCGCAGTTGTCGCCCGACCAGATCGACGCAGGCGGCGATCCTCGCCAGGGCGGCGGCATCGAGCGTGGGGGCCGGTGCCGGAGGCGGATGCAGCACGCGCGAGGCGCGCGCGGTGCGCTGCACGAGTCCCTCCGCCTCCAGGCGGCGCAGCAGCTCGGCCGAGGCCTGGTCGATGACCTCCAGGCGGGGCATCGGGTCACCGCTTTCCCGATACGCCTCGGCCAGCGAGCCGGCCAGGCGGGCGCGGGCGGCGTCGGCATCACCCGCCACCACCACCCACAACGTGGGCGGACCGGAGGGGGCATGGCGCTCCTCGCAGGAAATCAGCCGCGATTCCAGGGCGCCGCGCGCCCGTTCGGCGAACGCCGCGGCGCGGTCGGCCGGGGCGGCCGGCCGGGACGGCGGCGGGGTCAGCACCTGACGCACCCGTTCCAGCAGGGCGGCGCCGCCGCGCCGGAGCTGGAGCTGCGACAGGTCGCCGCGTCCATCGAGCACGCCGTCGGCCAGTCCCTGTTTCACCGCCAGGGTGGCGAGCATGCGGTGCTCGATCGTGCCCTCGGCGATGAGATTGATGACCGTGACCGGACGGGTCTGGTGCTTGCGCCAGGCGCGGGCGACGCGCTGCTCGTACTTGGCCGGATTCCAGGGCAGGTCGCAGTTGATGACGATGCTGGCGTTCTGCAGGTTGAGTCCCACGCCGCCCGACTCCGAGCAGAGGAAAATGCGGCAGGCGGGATCGTTCTTGAATTTCAGGATCTCGGTCCGGCGCTGCGACTGGGAGAGGCCGCCCGTGTGCCAGCCATGGCCGATCCGGCGGCGGTCGAGCAGGGCGCGCACCAGCTCCAGCATCCGGATCCACTCTGAAAATACGATCACCTTGACGCCGTCCTCGGCCAGGGCGGACGCCAGCACCGCGTCGAGCTCGCGCAGCTTCGGGCAATCGTCGCGGTCCTCCGGATCGCCGGTCAGGATGTAGGGCGTGTCGCAGACCATCCGCATCATCGCCAGCTCGCGGAACAGCCGCTCCTGTTCCCGCGGGAGGAGGGCGCGCCGCTGCGCCAGCGCGAGCAGTCCCGCGGCCTGCTGCTCGTGGTGGGCGTAGTGGCGTCGCTGTGACTCCGAGAGCGTGACGTACAGCTGCCGGTCGTTCCGGCTCGGCAGCTCGTTTTCGACGTCGGCCTTGCGCCGCCGCAGCATGCTCGGCCGCACGGCGGCGCGGAGCTTGTCGAGGTTGCGGTAGCCGTTGGGACGCCCCCGTTCGTCGAAGGTGAAGTAGTCCCGGTTGAACCGGAACAGCGGCCCCAGGACGGTCGGGTCGAGAAAGTCGACGATCGAGTAGAGCTCCTCGATGCGGTTCTCGATCGGCGTGCCCGTGAGCACAAAGGCGTAGCGGCTGCGCAGCCGCTTGATCGACTGGGCAGTCAGCGAGTTCCAGGTCTTGATGCGCTGGGCCTCGTCGAGCACGACGATGTCCGGGCGCAGCCGGGAGTTCAGTTCGGTCACGTCGGCCCGGGCCTGTTCGTAGTTGACCACCGTGAAGAAGGACGGTCGTTCGTAGAGGGCGAGCCGCGTGGCCCGGGCGCCGATGACAATCTGGCAGGGCAGGGAGGTGAAGCGGCCGATTTGCTCCTCCCATTCGGTTTTGACCGATGCGGGTGCCACCACGAGCACCCGACGCGCCTGGCCGAGGCGATGCAGGAGGGCGCAGGCGGCGATCGCCTGGATGGTTTTTCCTAGTCCCATCTCGTCGGCCAGCAACGCGCGTTCGGTGAACGCCAGGTGCAGCATGCCTTCGCGCTGATAGGGGAAAAGCGGGACCGTCGTTTCGCTCAGGGGGTGCAGCCCGCCCTGGACCTTTTGTTCGTAGTCGCGGCGCAACCGCAGTCGCTCGGACGCGCGGCGCCGGCTGTCGAGCCACGGGGCGATGTCCTGCGAGAGCCGCAGGCCCGGAATTGGATTGAGCGCCAGATCGGCGACCAGCCGAGCGGCCGCGGCCGGATCGCGCAAGTGTCCCTGGGGATCAAACGCCGTGCGCAGTCGCGGGGGTAGCCGGTCCAGACCGGACTCCACCCGCAGGGTTTGTGCACCCGGATCCGGAACCAGCTCGATCCGGGGTGAACCCTGGGCGGTGCCGGTGGCAAAGGCGACGGGATGCTTGGCTTCCAGATGCTGGAGCACCGCTTCCACATGCTTGCAGGTCCCCAGGCCATTGATGCGGAAGTCGACGCAGGTGCAGGAGAAATGGCGCTGCGCGATGTCCCGGACCTCGACTTCATAGGAAAAGCCACTGGGTGAGTGGACCCGGAAGTTGCTGAAGACCAGATGCTCGGCCGAGCGATTTTCAATCCGGGGCGCCTCTTCCCGCGCTCGCTGACGGCGACGCTCAATCTCATCCTGGTCCGTGGTCCGCCAATCGTGGGTGGGCGGAAGCTTGCGCGCGTCAGAGGACATCCAAGGAAAGAGTTGCAGGCGTCAGAGGTGCGGGGTCAAGGATGCTTTTTGTAATTAGATTGCGTTTTATGCCTGCTCTGCCCCAGTGCTGCGAAGGGAGTCCGATGGAGGTGGGGTCGCCGACCCCGCGGGGATAGGTGTCGCGTGAAGAAATCGGACCACGGAGGCGGTC
>JAXMHM010000005.1:0-237049 GCA_046346755.1 Opitutaceae bacterium
CTTCGGTCGTGGGAGAGAGATAAAAACGGCGACCGCGGGTCGCCAACCCCCTTGGCCACCCGCAGAGTGATCCCTGGAGGGCGCCGTTTCGCCGGCTCCGTTGTCTGATTTCTTCCTGCGACGCCGATCCCTGCGGGGTCCGCGATCCCACCTCCAACGGACGTCTATCTCCCCTGGTTGGAGGTGGCCTCAGCGAAGCCGCGACGGGACTCGCCGGTCGCGCCTCTGACCTCCGCCTTGTCGCCGCGACCCCAACTCCAACCCGACCATCCGTGCTTCAACCACGGCGTACCCGGTTCATCCTAAAACCTGCGATTGAACCCAAAACCCGCGATTGAACCACGGATGGACACTGATCGACACGGATACAAACGAGTTACGCCCAAGCTGGCTTTCACCTTGTGGTTGAAAAACTCTGCACGTTCCGAATCCGCGTTTATCTGTGTCCATCCGTGGTTTATGAACGGATCGATTCTCTTCGACCACGGATTCTCGTTTCATCCGCGTCCGTTCGCGCTCACTTTCCGCCTTTTCCTCCAGCTCCGGACAAGGCCTCAAACGTGACCTTCAATTCCTGCACCTTCGGCTCCGCTTCGGGCATGAGGGTAAAGTAGACCTCGAGGTTCCCCGTTTCACCCAGGAGACGGAATCGGCCGCGGAGCTGGTTCTCCGGCACGACCGGGGTCGCCGAGCGAATCGCCCCGATGCGCGCCAGCAGGTCGGCGGCGTCGCGTTTCCAATCCGCCTCGTCCCGATCCTGAAACACGTTCGGGGCGAGGGCCGCCGCCACCGTCGCCGGATCCCAGGTCTGGAGCAGCAGGGTCAACTCGCGGGCGCGCTGCTGCAGCACGGGCGAGGCGACGAGCTGGCGCGGGGCCAGGCCGGCGCCCGACACCAGGAGTTCCATCGCCCGTCCATTGATCGCCGTCATCGGGGCATACGTAAGGTTGGCAAAGGCTATCAGGGCCACCCCATGATCGGGGAGAAAGCGGTACTCGCTTCCGTAGCCGGGAAGCCCGCCGGCGTGGCGTATCCAAATAATTCCACGCTCATCCTGGTTGAAACTGAGGCCATAACCGTAGGCCGCCAGGCGCGGGTTCGGTTTGCCCTCCCAGGTGAGATTCTCCGGCACCACACCCACGACCTCGGAGGGACGGTGCATTTCGCGCAGGGTGGCCCGGCGCACCGGCCCACGCTCCGCATCGTCGCGCGGAGGCCAGGCATCGAGATGAAAGGCCACATACCGTCCGAAATCGTCGAGCGTGGTGATCAGCCCTCCCATCGCGCCAAAGGTTCCGTCGCCCAGCACCGGCTCCTCCCGCCAGGCCCCGTGCTCCCAGCGATAGCCCTGGGCAAAATGATCCGCGGGCACGGTCGCCGCCTCCCACACGGTCGAGGTCATGCCGAGGGGCTTGAGCAAACGGGCGGTGATGAACTCCTGGTACGGCATCCCGGCCACGACCGTGATCACCTGGCCGAGGAGTGCGTATCCAAGATTGCTGTACTCCCAGCGCACCCCGGGCACCCGCGAGTAATTCAGCCCTTGCGTCACCAGCGACTCCAATTCCGCCACCGTGTCGGCCAGGCGGCGGTCGCCCCAGGGATCATCCTGGGGAAAACCGGCGCTCATGCGCAGGAGGTGACGCAGCGTAACAGGAGGAGCGTCCGCCGTCAGCGGCCGGACGTGGGCAAACGCCGGGAGATGGCGGGTCAGGGGATCATCCAGCGACAGCTTTCCCTCATCGCGCAGGAGGAGCACGGCCAGGGCGGTGAAACTCTTGGTCATCGAGGCGATCCGGAATCGGGTGTCCCGCTCCACCACGCGCCCGGCCCCGAGGTGGGCTTTGCCTTCGGCCATCACATGCACGAGCTGGCCATCCACCATCACCCCGTAGATCAAGCCCGGCAGGTGCTTCTCCGCCGCATAGTCGCGATAGAGCTGGTCGAGCCGCGGCAGCACGGCGCGGATCTTGGTGAGTCGCTCCGGATCGGTGAACACCGGCGGCGAGTAGAGCGGAGCGCCCAACGCGGGACGCAGTACCCCCATGATCACGATGAGCAGCAGCCAGATGCACTTCATGCGCCCAGCCTGCAACCGAGGCAGCCACCGTGGCGAGCCCCGACCCGAGGACGAGAAACCGCCAACCCGCCACCCACCGTCTCCCGTCAGGCTTGTTGGAGGCGGCCTCGCCCGCGACTGTGCATGCGCGTCAACTTAAGCTTGATCCAAGGTCTGCGTTTGTTGGAGGTGGGGTCGCCGACCCCGCGGACATTGGCGGCGCGTGAAGAAATCGGACAACGGAGGCGGGACCGGTCGGTCCCGTCGCGGCCTTCCCGCGACTGCGGGACCACCTCCATCAGAACCGCTGCGATTTCCCACGTCCGGTCCTTAGGTTGACGCGCATGCGCAGTCGCGGGATCGACGCCGGTTGCGCGTTGCCTTCGCCCAGAGCGTACGGACGTAGTGTTGCAGGATTCGTCCCCCAGCGTCGACGGAGCGACGCCCTCCACCGAACCGATCCTGCGTATCATCAGTCGAACTGAGGGCTCCCCCTGCTTCTAAAGTTAACACCTATGGATCACCGCCTCCCCCCTCCGCCTCTCCGCACCTCCGCGTTTTTCCCGCCCACCGGCGCCCATCGAATTGGGGTGCAACTGGACCGGCCACCGCTCTCAATCCCCGCGTGCAACCTACGGATTTTACCCGGGAACCGCTGACCGACCCTGTGGATGTCTATCGCTACCGCGATGGACTTTATGCTGCGGATCTGATCACGGCCGCGGTTTGCACCTTCGACTTTTTTACCTGGCTGGCGGACCACCCCTCCGACCTGCCCACGATCTGTCGCTCGCTTGAAATCGTGGAGCGTCCGGCGGACGTCATGCTGACGCTGTTTGCCGCCAACGGCTGGGTGAAGTCCGTCGGCGGACGCTTTGAAGTCACCGCCACGGCTCGTGAGCACCTCGACAGTCGCTCTCCGTGGTTTCTCGGCCCCTACTACGCGTCCCTCAAGGACCGGCCGGTGGCCCGCGACTTCGTCACGCTGCTCAAGACCGGCCATCCCGCCAACTGGGGCAGCTACAAGCACGAGAAGGAATGGAGCGAGGCCATGCTGACCGAGGCCTTTGCCACGTCGTTCACGGCGGCGATGGACTGCCGCGGCGCCTTTCTCGGTCTCTCGCTGGCCCGCTCGGTGGACTTGCACGGTCGCACCCGCCTGCTCGACATCGCCGGCGGCTCCGGCATCTACGCCTGCGTGCTGACGGCCAACCATCCGCACCTCTCCGCCACCGTGTTCGAGCGCCCGCCGGTCGACCGGATCGCACGCACGCTGATCGCGAAACGGGGCTACACTCCCCGGGTCGACGTCGTGGCTGGTGACATGTTCAAGGACCCGCTGCCGACGGGCCACGATGTCCATTTGTTCTCCAATGTGCTGCACGATTGGGACACCGACAAGGTGCTCGCCCTGCTCAAGGCCTCGCATCAGGCGCTCCCTCCCGGCGGACTGCTGCTCGTGCACGACGCCCACATCAACGCCGACAAAACCGGTCCCCTGCCGGTTGCGGCCTACTCGGCCCTGCTCATGAGCGTGACCGAGGGAAAATGCTACTCCCTCGGCGAAATGGATACGCTCCTGACCGAAGCCGGCTTCCGCGACATGACCTACACCCCCACCGCCGCCGACCGCAGCGTGATCACGGCCCGGAAATCGGATTAAGCGCGAAGACGCGAAGGTCGGAGGGAAGGTGAGGAAATCGGCTGTCCCTCCGTTGAGCTGGCCTGAACCACTTAGCCTTCTGGCGTTCGAATCAACTGGCGGTGGCGACTCTGATCTTTCAGGGATTTCACTCTTTGCTCTCTGTGGTCTCTGTGGCTAAACTGAAAAACCTGGCGTTGAAGCGATTCCATGCGTTCGTCACCACGCATGGAGACCGCTCAACCGCGGGATCCGCAGCTGAATCGCGGTCGCTGGATCGACCTTCGCGCCTTCGCGTCTTCGCGTTTAATCCATCCTCCGGATTCCTCGCGCTCAGCGTTTGAACGCTTTGCGCAGGAACTGGATGCCACCGACCGAGATGTTGTCGCGCTTCGGCTCGATCTTGCGCCAGATGGCGGCGGCGCGGGCAATGACCTTGACGTCGGTGGTGAAGGATTCGACCACGACATCGCCATCGTAGCCAATGGCCTTGAGGGCCTTGACGATGTTGGGCCAGTCAATGTGGTCGCCGCCCGGCGTGCCCCGGTCGCTGCCGCAGGCGTGGAAGTGACCGAGGAGTTTGCCCGCCTTGCGGATGGCCGCGGCCTGGTCCTTCTCCTCGATGTTCATGTGGAACGTATCGAGGTGGAGCTTCACGGCCGGTGACTTGACCGCCTTGACGAGCTTGAGCCCCTGATCGCAGGTGTTGAGAAAATCCGTTTCGAAGCGGTTGAGCGGCTCAATGCAAATGGTCACGCCCTTCGCTTCGGCGTGTTGGGCGAGGACCTTCAGGTTCTGCACCACCAGCGCCCATTCCACCTTTTGCTGCTCGGGCGCCACGGCGTCGGCCTTGCCGACGACGGAATAGACCGGGCCAATGAGGGACGGGCAGCCCATGATCGCAGCCTGGTCGATCAGGGCCATGCAGTAATCCATCGCCGTCTTCTGCTCTTCCGGCGTGCCGCGAAAATCGCGGCCCGGACCCATCGCCGCACACACGCTGCCGATGACAATGCCCGCCTTGTCGGCCGCGGCCTTCACTTTCACCGGGTCGATATGACTCGGATCCTCGATCGGAATCTCAACCGTGTCGTAGCCCCACTTCTTGAATTTCTTGAAGAGGCTGACGCTCTCGGTGGTGAAGGGTGAGGTGTAGAGGAATGAATTAAGTCCAAATCTCATCGGAGTTAGGGTGGTGACAGGGTTGTGCGAACGGGAAGAAAGGAGATCCGAGCATTGGGCTCGGCGCCCATTTGTCGACACCGCAACGCGACCGGACGCAAGTCGATCCGGCTCGTCCGTGCAGCACACTCCCAGGAGCCGCCGCCGGCCACTCGCGCCTTGTGATTTCCATCGCAAAGGTCATGCTTTCACGGTGCTTCCCCGCGGAGGCTCCCGCACCGGATCAACCTCGTTTCGCCCAGGATCCCTTCTTCCATGAAATCTCTCCTTTTCGTTGGGTGCGCGCTGGCACTGTCGGCGCTGGTGGTGCAAGCCGAGGCTCCCTTGAACGAGATGCAGCGCCTCGCCCGCCTGCGGAGTCTGCCGATCACGCTGTACCCGGAGGTCAGCCTGCCCGACTCGACCTACCCCGCCTTCATGAACCGGCACGCCCGGCCGGACGACGCCGTGGTGCTGTCGCACCTCGATGCCTTCAAGGGCTCCGCCCGGATCTCCCAACTCGGGATCACGCGGGGACAGGTCTGGGTCCACGTCACGGGCGACCGGGACCTGACACAGAGAGGCCGCCGTCACGTCGAAGGCGCCTCCGCCATTCTCTACGTGCCCTCCTCCCCGACACCGCAGGGATCGAGTGATCTGGTTTTCATCGAGGTGGGTGGCGTGGCCCGCTCCACCGAGATCCTACAGTGCCCGCTGGTGGTGGGACTCGAGCCCGGTGACGCTCGCACCTACATCAAGGTCCGCGATGTCGCCGCCCGGGGCTCCACGCTCACGATCTACGACAACCAAAAACTCCGCGGTGGTCCCCAAGCCTACCGGAAATACGTGGAACGGCTGGTCAAAGAAGCGCGCGCGGTCAATCCCTCCATCCGGATCGAGGTGGCCGTCTCCACCGGCGCCAACGAAACCGCCACGCGCACCATGCTCGACACCCTCGCCGCCTGCGCCGACCTGGCGGATCGCATCGGTATTTACTGTGATGACACCCCGGAGTCACAGCGCAGCCTCTCGACCCTCTACGCGCAGCTCCGCGACGACACCTCCACCTGAACCGGCGCCACGCCTCAGCTCCATCGATGAACCCCACCCCACGACGTCATTTCCTCGGCACCACGGCCCTCGGGGCTCTGGCCCTGTCCGGATCCACGCTTTTGCTGGCGCAGTCAAAACCGGAGCTCCCTTCCGCGTCCCCTGGCGCGCCCAAGGCTCCTCCACCCCCCAAACCGCCCGCACTGCCCTCGGACAAGGTCCAGTCCGTCGTCGGCGAGTCGCACCGCAACCTGGAGGCCGTGCGCGCACTCGTCGAAGCCACGCCCCTGCTGGCCAATGCCTGCTGGGACTGGGGTGGCGGTGACTTCGAGACGCCGCTGCAAGCCGCGGCTCACACCGGTCGACGCGAAATCGCCCTCTACCTCCTCTCAAAACAGGCCCGCTTCGATGTTTATGCCGCGGCCATGCTGGGTGAACTTGACCGGGTCAAAGCCTGGCTTGGCGACGATCCGGTCGGTCTGGCCGCCGTGCCCGGTCCCCATGGCTTCACCCTGCTGCACTGCGCCAAACGCGGCGGCGATCATGCCAAACCCGTCTACGACTTCCTGGTGAAAGCCGGCGTGCCCGAGGTGTTCCAACGGCCCCTGCCGTTTGTCTGGCCCGCGGGCACGGCGCCGTCGTGACGCCGCCCGTCGGGCCGTCCGCTCAGCCCCGGGTGACCGGATCGCGCGACGGCTTGCCGTCCACCAACCGCAGCAGCCCCAGCGGATTGGCATCCTGAAGGGCCGAAGGCAGCAGGGAGTCCGGATAACTCTGATAACAGACCGGCCGGGCAAAACGAAGGATCGCCGCCGTGCCGACCGAGGTGAAGCGGACGTCGGTGGTTGCCGGATACGGTCCGCCATGATTCATCGCCGGGCACACCTCCACGCCGGTGGGAAACCCATTGATGACCACCCGGCCGGCCACGCGTTCGAGCGCATCGAGCAACGCGCCCGAGGCCTCCAGGTCATCGGCATCACCATGAACGGTGGCCGTCAACTGACCTTCCAGCGCCTGGGCGCACGCGACCAGCTCCGCCGCATCGTCCGCCACCACCACCAGGGTGAAGGGGCCAAACGCCTCGGTCGCCAGCACCGGATTCGCCAGAAACGTCCGGGCGCTGGTCGTGGCCACGCTCGGCTCGGCCTCCGTTCGTTCGGGCCGACCCGGAGCTGAGCCCGTGGCAAGCACGCGCACGTCCGCCACCGCAGTGACACGGTTGCGATTCTCCAAAAACGCCTCCCGAATCCCGCTCGTCAGCATCGTGCCGCACGGAGCCGCCCGCACCACCTCGGCGAGTTTGTGCAGGAAGGTATCGGTATCTGCGCCACGGGTGACAAAGACCAGCCCGGGCTTGGTGCAGAACTGCCCCACTCCCAGCGTGAACGACCCCAGCAGTCCCTGGGCGATCGCCGCCGCACGTTCGGCCTGCGCACCAGGCAGGACAAAGAGCGGGTTGAGGCTGCTCATCTCGGCAAAGACCGGTATCGGATGCGGGCGCGCCGCGGCCGCATCGAAGAGGGCGCGTCCGGCGGCATGCGAGCCGGTGAAACCGACCGCCGCGGTGGCCGGGTGTTTGACCAGGGCGATGCCCAGGGTCGAACCGCCCCCGTGAATCAACGAATAGGTGGCCGGAGGAAATCCGCAGGCCGCGATGGCCCGCTGCAACGCCGTGGCCACCAACTCGGCGGTCCCGGGATGGGCACGATGAGCCTTGACCACGACCGGACACCCGGCCGCCAGCGCCGAAGCCGTGTCGCCGCCCGCCGCGGAGAACGCCAGGGGAAAATTGGAGGAGCCAAACACCACCACGGGACCCAGGGCCACGAGCATGCGACGGAGGTCCGCCCGGGGAAGCGGCTGCCGCGCGGGCTGGGCGGGATCAATCCGGGCGTCGACCCACGAGCCCTCGCGCACGACCTGCGCGAAGAGTCGCAGTTGTCCGCAGGTGCGACCACGCTCGCCCGTCAGTCGGGCCAGCGGCAGTCCGGTCTCGGCCTGCGCACGCTGGAGCAGCTCGTCTCCCAACGCCTCAATCTCGGTCGCCATCGTCTCCAGCAGCCGCGCCCGATCCGCCCCGGACCGCACCCGGGTATCGGCAAAGGCGCTTGCGGCCGCCTCCAGCGCGGCCGATGCCTCGGCGAGCGAGGCTTCATGAAAGTCGGGCTCGATCGACTGGCCAGTGGCGGGATTCGCGGCGCGAAAGCGTTTTCCACCGGGTTGACCGGGCTGACCGGCGAGGAGGCTGAGACCGTGCAGGGACATGGGTCAGAGAATGAAGTTGCTGAGCGTGCCGACCGGCGCGAGCGAGATGCGGATCTCGTCACAGGGCCGGAGCGTGAAACTGTCGGGAGGAACCACGCCGGTGCCCGTCATCAGGTAGGCGCCTTGGGGAAAGGCATTGTCGCGAAAGAGCCACTCGGCCAGCGAGGGCAGCGGGCGCTTGATCTGCCCAATCGTCGTCTGTCCCTCGAAGACCACATCCCCGGCCCGTCGGATTTCGATCGAGATGACCGCATCCGCCGCCGGCAGCGTCGGGGTCACCACCAGACACGGCCCCAGGGCCGCACTGCGATCGTACACCTTGGCCTGCGGCAGGTAGAGGGGATTCTCGCCCTCGATGTCCCGCGAGCTCATGTCGTTGCCGATCGTATACCCGAAAATCGTTCCGGACGAAGTGATGGCCAGCGTCAGCTCCGGCTCCGGCACATTCCAATGCGAATCGCTGCGGATGCGCACCCCGGTGTAGGGCGCGGCCACGCGGTGTGGGGTGGCCTTGAAAAACAGCTCAGGACGATCCGCCTCGTAGACCTTGTCGTAGAACGTACCGCCGCCCGCCTCCTTCGACTCGGCCATGCGCGCGGTGCGGCTGCGATAATAGGTCACCCCCGCCGCCCAGACTTCCTGCGAGCCAATCGGAGCCAACAGGGCCGCTGAGGCCGGCGCCAGCGTCGGGCGGGCCAACGCGAGCCCGGCGCTCAGGCGCGCGAACGGATCCGTCGAGGTAAAGAGTCCGTCGAGCGTGAATCCCGTCGGCAGGGTGACATACGTGCCGTCGGTCTCAGCAATGAGTCCGGCGGGTGTGGCAAAGAGGCGATGCATGGGGAAAAGGAAAACGCAGTGAACGTGTGAGGGTCGAACCTATATCCCTTGGTCGCAATCAGTCCATGCGTCAACCACCCACAGACCGACACCCGGGGGCCACAATCGTACCGGATCCCGAAGCGCAGCCCACCCGGGGTTGAGGATCTCATGGCGCACACGGGGATTGTCTCGTCCCTCAACCGGGTCCATCCGTGAGCCCACCTCCCTTCATCGGATGAACCTGTCTTCCTCCCTGGTCGCCCTCACGCGTCGACTCAAGCCCGGCATGACCGTCTTCGCCTGCGCCCAGCTTTTCCTCGCCGCGCTGCCCGCCGCGGTGGATACGCCCACCACCCCGGCACCCCTGCCACCCTCCCTGGTGTCGAGTTTCACGCTGCCTGAGGAGTTCGCGCGGAGTGACGACGGACGGGCCTCGCCGCTGCGTTTCAGGGACGGACATGCCGCCGCCACCCGCGCGGAGTGGGCCCGCCGGCGTGAGGAGATCCGGCAGGCGTGGTTCGACCTCCTTGGGCCATGGCCGGAGCCGGTCGTCCGTCCCCGCCTGGAGGTCCTGGGATCGGAGCCGCGCGAGGGGTTCATCGAGCAACGCATCCTGCTCGAGGGCGCACCCGGACGCATGCTGCCGGGAATCCTCCTGCTGCCGGATCGCCCCGGGCCGCGGCCCGCAGTGCTGGTGCCCTTTTATGAACCGGAGTCGAGCGTGGGTCGCGGGCGTCCGCGTCGCGACTTCGGGCTCCAGCTCGTGCGCCGTGGGTTCGTCGCCCTCTGTCTTGGTTCTCCCGGTGGCGATGCCTTCAAGCCCGATCTCGCCGGCGCCTCCTGCCAGCCGCTTTCGTACCTCGCCTACCTTGCGAGCACCGCCTGCACGGCGCTGGGCCAGCACCCCCGCGTGGATCCCGCCCGGATCGGCGTGGTGGGCCACTCCTACGGCGGAAAGTGGGCGATGTTCGCCTCGTGCTTCGACGAACGCTTCGCCTGCGCCGCCTGGTCCGACCCCGGAATCGTTTTCGACGAGACAAGGATCAGCATCAACTACTGGGAGCCCTGGTACCTCGGCCTCGACCCGAAGGTGACCCGCACCCGGGGCCTGATCACCCCTGAAAGTCCTCGCACGGGCGCCTACCGCGAGCTCGTCGCCCAAGGTCACGACCTGCACGAACTGCACGCCCTCATGGCCCCGCGCCCTTTCCTGGTCGCCGGTGGCTCCGAGGATCCGCCCACCCGGTGGGCCACCTTGCGCCACGCCATCGCGGTCAACCGTCTGCTCGGCGCCGACCAGCGGGTCGGCATGACCAATCGCCCCTCCCACGAGCCCACGGAGGAAAGCAACGCGACCCTGGTCGAGTTCTTCGTCCACTTCCTCGGCGACCGCCCAGGCGCGCCCCGGTGACAACCGGGCAACTCGGGATGTCTTCCAGAATCGAACTTCGTTTCCAGAAGTTTGGCTGATCTCGCCGGGGAATTGAAGGAAAGTCTGGCCGGCTTTGGACGTGACGACGGTCGTACGGAGCTCCGCCCCCCTCAACTCTTCCCCCCTCACGGAATAACCTCCTCTTGCGCGCGGATTCGGGCAGGGTGGACGGATCCATGGCACTCATTGGCAAACGCAACCTGCTCCCCTTCGTACGCGAAGCGACTCCGGGGTACTACCTCGACGGTGGCTCCCACGGGGAAATTCTGCTGCCCGGGCGCTACCTGAAACAACGGCCAACGGTTGGCACGCCGATCGATGTCTTTGTCTACCGCGACTCCGAGGACCGGCTGGTCGCCACCACCGAGGCGCCCTACGCCGAGGTGGGCCAGTTCGCCTACCTGCGGGTGGTCAGCATCAATCCCCGCATCGGGGTCTTCCTCGACTGGGGCCTGGAAAAGGACCTGCTCCTGCCCCTGCGCGAACAGTCCGGCCCGCTGCAGGTGGGCGCCTGGCTGGTGGTGCATGTCGCACTGGATACACGCACGGACCGGATCATCGCCAGTTCGCGCCTGCACCGGTACCTCAATCTCACGCCGCCGACCTTCACCCCCGGCCAACCCGTGAAGCTCCTCGTGCTGGACTCGACTCCGCTCGGCTACAATGCCGTGGTCAATCACACCCATCGCGGACTGCTCTACTTCAACGATCTGCCCGGGCCGCTCTCCACTGGCCAGTCGCTGGACGGTTTTATCCGCACCGTCCGTGCCGACGGAAAAATCGACCTCACCCCGCACGGCGCCCGGGTCGGCTACCAGCGGATCGTCCCGCTGACCGACAAGATCCTCGACGCCATCAAGGCCAGCCCGGGCGGCCGGCTCGCCCTTCACGATGGCAGCTCCCCCGAAGAAATCCGCGCCACCTTCGAGGTCAGCAAGAAGGCCTTCAAACAGGCCATCGGAATCCTCTTCAAGGCGCGACGCATCGTCATCGAGGACACCGGCATCCGCCTGCCATAAGCAAAGCCGACCAAAGTGGCTGCGGCTTTAGCCGCAATCTCCGTCACAGATCAGCAGTGAGCGATCACACAGCGGGCAGAGCTCAGCGGCGTGGCCACCGAGAGCGGAGAACCGGGAGAGAATTCACAGAAACCACGCCCCCCAGGGCTCAGGCACTTCCCGGAACGCAATGCCCGCAACCCCTGACTTCGGATGCGGCTAAAGCCGCAGCCACTTTGTTGACCTCTGACCGCATTCGTCATTGGTCATTCGACATTCGTCATTCCAGCCCCCCGGGGCTGGCTCCGTTTGATCCACTCGCGGTGCAGCGACGGGATGTCATCCAGCAACTGGCGGGTCACCGGGCTGCTCGGGTTCTGCGTGACCGCATCGGGGCTGCCCTGCTCGACGATCTGGCCTTCATGCAGGATGAAAATCCGGTCGGACACGTAGTACGCCAGGCCGATATCGTGTGTCACAAACACGATCGTCATCTTCAGCTCCTCCTTCAGCTTCATCAGGTACTCGAGAATGCCGGCGCGGCTGCAGGCATCGACCATCGACGTCGGTTCGTCCGCGATCAGCACCTGGGGACGCAGGATGAAGATGCGAGCCAGCAGCATGCGCTGCATCTGTCCGCCGGACAACTCGAAGGGGAACTTGCCCTCGATATCCGGGGGACGGATATTGACCGCGAGCAGCGCCTGGTCGACACGATCCTCCATCTCCTTCTCCGAGGGGCGTTCGGGAAAGAGCCGGAACGCCGCCTTCAGTTGGGAGCGGATGGAAAAGAACTGGTTGAACGCGGCATAGGGATCCTGAAACACCGCCTGCACCTTGCGCCAGTGCTCGCGCGGATCGGACGCCACATCAATCGGCTGCCCCCGGAAGAGCAGCGTGCCCGAGGTCGGCTTCTCCAGGCGCAGGAGCATCTTCGCCAGCACGGTCTTGCCACAGCCCGACTGGCCCACGAGCGACACAATCTCGCGCTCGCGGATGGTGAACGTGGCGTCATTCACCGCGAGCCGGCGCTTGCGTCCATGCCCGAAGGCACGCGAGAGGTGGGTCGCCTCAAAGCAGGGGGAGTCACTCGGCATGATGGCACCTCACAAGTCGGTTCTTCACCGTGCGCAACACCTGGTCACGCTCCGCACAATCGGGTTTCGCGACGGGACACCGGGGGGCGAAGCGGCAGCCGTGCAGTTCCTGCCCGAGGTAGGGCGGAGCGCCTTCAATCGCGACGGGCTTGCGCGCCTTCTGCCCCGGCTCGGCGCTGAGCATGGAACCCATCAGCGCCCGGGTGTACGGCTGGCGTCCGTCGAAAATCACCTGCTCGGTCGTGCCCATCTCGACAATCTGCCCGGCGTACATGACGGCGATGCGGCTGGATACGTGACGCAGCAGCGAGAGCTCGTGGGTGATGAAAATCATGCTCGAGACAATGCCCTCGTCGAGCAGGTCGAAGAGCAGGCGGATGACCGCCTTCTGCGTCGAGACATCGAGCGCGGAACTCGGCTCGTCGGCGATGACGATCTTGGGATTGAGCAGGGTCGAGATGCCAATCACCACCCGCTGTTTGGTGCCGGCGGGAAGCTGCACCGGATACGCATTGAGCACCGCCTCGGCATCGAGGCCAATGCGGGTGAACCGCTCACGCAGGCGTTCGTGGATGGCCTTGCGGTCGACCGACTCGTCGTGGGACCGGATCACGTCGGCCGCCAGGTCCTTGACCTTTCGCGTCGGGTTGAGGGAGTTCAGCGCCCCCTGCGGAATCATCGACACCTCGCGTCCCAGCACCGTGCGCCGCGCTTCTTCCGGGGTCAGGCCGAGGATGTTGCGTCCGGCGACCCGCACCTCACCGGTCGAGCGATGCAACGGGGGAATCAACAACCCCATCAGTCCGCTCACCAGCGTGGTTTTTCCGCAGCCCGACTCGCCGGCGATGCCCAGGATCTCCCCTTTCTCCAGCGTGAAGGACACATCGTCCACCGCGTGAATCCGTCCACCAAAGCGGGTGCGGTAATGCAGGCTGAGACCTTCGACCTCAAGGATGGGCGTCATGGGCTATTTCCGCAGACGCGGGTTGAAGATACCCTCCATCGACGTGTTGATCACGTAGAGGGCGAAGGCGATGACCGTGATGAGCACCATCGGGGGAAAGAACGCCCACCAGGCTCCATCCGAAAGCGCCTCATTGCGGATCGCCTGGTTGAGCAGGTTGCCGAGCGAGATCGAGTCGTAGGGTCCGAGGCCGAGCATGCTGATGACCGACTCGCTGAGAATGCCCGACGCGGTCTGGAGAATGAACACCATGAACAGGTACGAGAGCAGGTAGGGCAGAATGTGCAGGAAGACGATGCCCAGGGTCCCGTATCCATTGATTCGCGCCAGCGCCACATGGTCGCGGGAACGCAGGCTCGAGGCCTGCGCCCGCACCGCCCGCGCGGTCCAGGTCCAGGTGGTGCATCCGATGAAGACGCCGATCAGCGTCAGGCTGCGCCCCTCCTGCAGACTGCCCGACAGGAGGATGAGCACGATCAGACTCGGAATGACGAGGAAGAGGTTGGTACAGGCCGTGAGCAGGTCGTCAATCAGCCCACCCTTGTACCCTCCGTAGACACCGATGAGCGTGCCCAGCGTCGTGGCGATGATCCCGGCGAGAAAACCGACGTAGAGCGACGACCGCAGGCCGGCCACCAGCAGCGCCACCATGTCGATGCCGAGGTGATCGGTGCCCAGCCAGTGCTCCGACGTGGGCGGCAGGTAGGCCAGGCCGACCCGGCGGTAGGCATCGAGCGACATCACCAGGGGAGGCAGAAAAGCGAGCGCCAAGGTGACCACGAGCAGGCCCGCCCCGACGAGAAACCCAGGCGTACGGAGGAGGTGTCGGACGAGCTTCATGTCAGTGTCCCCCCTCCCGGGCGGCGCGGATGCGGGGATCGAGGAAACCGATGAGAATATCGACCGTGAAATTCGCGATCAGCACACACGTCGTCACCAGCAGCGTGCACCCGGTGATCACCGGGTAGTCGAGGCTCTGGATGGCCGTGAGCATGGACAGCCCCAGTCCCGGATAACTGAAGATCATCTCCGCGATCAGGGCGCCGCCGACCATGCCTCCGAGCGTCAGGGCCAGCCCGGTCAGCTGCGGCAGCATCGCGTTGCGGAACATGTAGCGCACGATCAGCGACTCTCGCACCCCGAGGAGCTTGGCATATCGCACATAGTCAGTGCCCAGTTCGTAGATACACATGGAGCGCATGCCGATCGCCTGGCCGCCGACGACGAGGAGAAAAATCGAGAAGAAGGGCAGGATGTAGTACTGCGAGGCGCTCTGGATGAACGCCCACGTCAGCCCCGGGTTCATGCCGTCATCGTAACCCCCAAGGGTCGGCAGCCACTCCAGCTGGATGCCAAAGAGGTAGACCAGCAGGATGCCAAAACAAAATGACGGAATGGCGCTGACCAGCAGGGCCATGGGATAGAGCACGCGGTCGAACACACCCCGGCGGTACGCCGCGAGCGCCCCGAGCGAGTTGCCAATGAACCAGCCGAGGATGAGCGCCGGAATCTGCAGCGCGAGCGTCCAGGGCAACGCCGTCGTGATGATGTCAGCCACCGGTCGCGGATGCTGCACAATCGAGGAGCCGAAGTCGCCCCGAAGGCTCATGCCCACGTACCGCACGAACTGTGACAGAATGGACGTGCGAACCGGCACGCCGGCCGCGTCCCGCACGATCTGTCCGTTGGCATCCAGGTCGACCAGGCCGAACTCCTTCAGGTACGACTCCTCCTTGTCCCGCGCCGACTTGGCGTCCATGCTCCCGGACACCCGTGACATCAGTGTGTCGACCGGGTTGGCATCACCCAGTCGCGGCAGCCAGAAGTTGATCGCCACCGCGACAAAGAAGGTCAGCACGTACCAGCCCGCGCGGCCGGCGATGTAGCGGAGGGTCGGATGATTGGCAAACATGGCAGGGCTCACTTCGCGTCGGCCGGGCGGAGTTTCCAGAGGATCTGGATGCCGGGACCTTCACCCGGGATGTTGGGGGAGACCGTGGGAGAGGCGGCCGTCGGGAATCCGGTCCACACCCGGGAGGAGAACTCGTAGAACGACTTCGGGCGGTAGACGAGCGGCAGGGCCGGCTGCAGCTGCAGGCAAAGGCGGTTGAGCTCCCGGTAGAGCGCGGCGCGTTCCTCGGGCTGGGTGGTGACCGGGATCCGGGTCAGCAACTCGTCGATCCGCGGCACATACCCGGGGGAGCCGGGCCGGTTGAAGCGTCCCATGTTGGCGTACATGCGTTCACCCAGCGGCGCCCAGTCCTTGGTATCCAAAACTCCATTTAACCGGGACCACGGCTCGGCCGGCGAGGGCATGCCCGACGGGGTGGTCAGGATGAGGTCAAAATCGCCGACCGCCAGCGCCTTGTAGTAGGTGTTGCTGTCGACAAACTGCTCGCGCGCGTCGATGCCCGCCGCCCGCATGCCGCGGACCATGATGCGGATGATGGACTCCCAGTCGCTCCAGCCCGTGGGGCACTGAATGAAGAGCGTGGGCACGCGTTTGCCGGTCCGGTCGCGCAACTCCACCAGCTCATCGTCCTTGAACACGGACGTGTATCCGCCCGCCTTGAGTTCCTCCCGGGCCCGCGACGGGTCAAAATAGGTGCCGTACTTCAACGCGTCCTCCTTGGAGAAGTACTTCCCCTCCGGTCCGAACGGCAGGATGAAACCCGGCTCGTGCGGCAGGCTGTAGCCGGAGACCGCCAGTTCACGGATGTCATCGTAATTGATGGCAAACGCCATCGCGCGCCGCAGGTGCACATCGTCCAGCGGCGGATGGAGCGCATTGATGAATGCGGTCGGGATGCAACCCGGCGGAAAGTACGGTGGTTCGTCAAACCAGGCCCGCACCCCCTTGCGCGCCTTCAGCCAGATGCGGGGGATGAAGGTGTTCGAGGCATCTATCCTGCCCTGCTGCAGGGCCATGCTGTAATGGTCATTGCTCTTGTAGAGGGGGGCCACCAAGAACCGGGGCGCCGGCCGCTGCCCGCCGTAAAAGGCGGCGTTGCCCCAGTAGCCATCATCCCGCTCCAGCACGATCTTCTCCGCGGAATAGGAGTGCATGCGATAGGGCCCGGAGCCGACTGGGTTGATGTCCATCTTGTTTTTGGACAAATTGTTGTAGTCATTCCCGGCCGCTCTTAACAGCGGCTCCCAAGCGTGCTCGGGCAGGATGTAATTGAGGGTGAGCCAATGCAGCACCATCAGCGGGTTCCGGTTTTCGGCGCGCAGCTTGAACGACAACCGCCGGGGTCGCGGCGACTCCGGATCGAGCATCTCCACCGACTCGAGGTACTGCCAGGCGGGAAACCCCGGCACGATCCGGTACAGCCGGTTGTAGGTGAACACCACGTCCCGGGCGGTCAGCGGCTTGCCATCGTTCCAGGCCGCCGCCGGATTCAGCTCCACTTCGATGCGATCGGGAAACTCGTGGTAGGACGACGCCACCTGCGGCTCGAGCTCACCCGTCAGCTGATTGAAAAAGAAAAACGTCTGATACAGCGCGGTCGTGTTCTGCAGCGC
Source organism: Opitutaceae bacterium (assembly GCA_046346755.1). Taxonomy (GTDB): domain Bacteria; phylum Verrucomicrobiota; class Verrucomicrobiia; order Opitutales; family Opitutaceae; genus UBA6669. Next base: position 17,016 of record JAXMHM010000005.1, read on the forward strand.
CGGCCAGCTCGGGTTCTGCAGCAGCGGGTTGAACGAAGTCGGGTCGCCCCACGCCACGCCAATCAACACCGTTTCCTGACGGGGAAACTCATCGGCGGTCTTGGGCTTTGGACCGCACGCGGCGAGACCCAACAGGGCAACAACAACGAAGGCGATGCGAACAACAGGTGAGATCAACAAACGGGGCCGGGGTGACACGACACAGTAGTATGCAACTTCACCACCTGCCAAGGTTTACCCACCGCTATCTTTTTGAACACGGGTCCGAAATCGCCTCCCCACCCCCGTGCCCACCGTCCAGTGTCATCCCACGGATGACACCGTCTCCCTCACTTTTTCCCTCGGCCGGAGTTGCGGAGTGTCATCCGCCGGATGACAGTGGGTTTGGGCACGAACTCGCTCGTTGCCAAGCCCGGTGAGTTGGGGCAAGGACGACATCGACTCTGCCTTTCGTGATGCCAAAGCCCCCACGCCACCCCGTCTGCCCCCCGCTTCTTGTTGTCGCACTGCTTCTGGGAGCGGGGGCCTCGCTCCAGGCCGAACTGACTGTGGAGCAACGCGCCACGCTGCCGGCGGCCGCCGGCCGGACGGTGGACTTTGCCCGGGACATCCAGCCCATCTTCGAGGCAAGCTGCGTCCAATGCCACGCGCGCGGCAAGGCCAAGGGGAGCTTCAGCCTCGAGACGCGCGACGATTTCCTCCTCGGCGGCGACACCGGAGCTCCCGCCGTCGCGGGCAAAAGCGCGGAGAGTCTGGTCGTCGCCATGGTCTCAGGGCTCGACCCCGACAACCTCATGCCCAAGAAGGGCAAACGGCTCACCCCGGAGCAGGTGTCGCTGGTCCGTGCCTGGATTGACCAGGGCATGGTCTGGCCCGACTCCCTCACCTTCTTCAAACACGAACCCGCCAACTTGCGGGCGCGCGAGGCCCCCTTGCCAGCGGCGACGTCGTTCGACAATCCCGTGGACCAGTGGATCGATCGGGGTTTCCAGGCCCGGGGTCAGGCCTGGAGCGCTCCCGTGGACGACCGCACCTACGCCCGGCGTGTCTGGTTCGACACGATTGGCCTGCCGCCACCTCCGGAGGAACTGGAGGCATTTGTTGCCGACCGCCGCCCGGATAAACGCGCTCTTCTGGTCGCGCGGTTGCTCGGTGACACCCAGGCCTACGCCGAGCATTGGCTGACGTTCTGGAACGATCTGCTGCGAAACGACTACAAGGGCACCGGTTACATCGACGGCGGACGCAAACAGATCACTGGCTGGCTCTATCGTGCCCTCGCCCGCAACCAACCCTACGATCAGTTCGTGGCGGAACTCGTGGATCCGGGCTCGGAGGCCGAAGGTTTCACCCGGGGCATCCTGTGGCGCGGAGCAGTCAACGCCAGCATGGTCCCCCCGATGCAGGCTTCGCAGAACATTTCCCAGGTGTTCCTCGGGGTAAACCTGAAGTGCGCCTCCTGCCACGACAGCTTCATCAACGAGTACACGCTGGCCGACGCCTACGGGTTGGCCAGCATCTACGCCAACGGCCCGCTGGAGATTGCCGAGTGCGACAAGCCCACCGGCCAGTTTGCCTCGGTGAAGTTCCTCTACTCGGAGTTGGGCGCACTCAAACCCGACGCCGCCCCCGGTGAACGCAAACGGCAGCTGGCCGAACTGCTCACCGGCCGGGGCAACGGCCGGCTCACCCGCACGGTGGTCAACCGCCTGTGGCAACGCCTGCTCGGGTACGGGCTGGTGGAGCCGGTCGATGAAATGGACAAACCCGCCTGGTCCCCCGAGTTGCTCGACTGGCTGGCCGAGGATCTCGCCTCCCACGGCTACAACCTGAAGCACACGCTCACCCGCATCCTCACCTCGCGCGCCTACCAGCTGCCTTCGGTCGATGTCGGGGAAACCGAGGAGCACTACGTGTTCCGGGGTCCGGCCGTCCGCCGCCTCACCGCGGAGCAGTTCACCGACTCCCTGCGCCAGCTCACGCGAACCAGCTATGGGAAGGCGGATACACGCTTCAACCGCCAGGCGGGACTCGTGCGCCGGGGCGACGCCCTGCCGCTGCGTCCCAACTGGATCTGGAGCGCACCCGACGCCGCCACCGCCACCGCGCCCGGGTCCACGGTCTTCCGGCGCACCTTCACCCTGCCGGTCGGACCCACCGAGGCGAGCATCGCGCTCGCCGCCGATGACAACTACGTGCTGCGCGTCAACGGAGCCGTGTTCGGATCCTCCGGCCGGCGCGCCAGCACCATGACGGACTTCTACGACCTCACCGGCCACCTCTGCCACGGGGAAAACACCATCGAGATCACCGCCGAAAATCTCGGCCCCGACGACAGTCGCAGCGCCACGGTCGACCCCAACGCGGTCGCCAATCCCGCCGGGCTGATCGTCTACCTGCGTATCCGCGAGAACAACACCGTCATGGACGTGGTTTCCGACGCGGCCTGGACCTGCCTGCCCCTGAAGGACGGCACGGTGCGGCCGGTGGCGGTCCTCGGGGGCGTCGATCTGGCGCCGTGGCGGCTGGGTTCGCACTTCCTCGACGTGGCCGCGGCTCCGCGCGAACCGCTGCCGGTGACGCGGGCCGCCCTGGTCGCGGCCGATCCGCTCATGGTGGCGCTCGGCCGGCCCAATCGCGAGCAGGTGGTCACCGTGCGCCAGGCCAGTGCCACCACCCTGCAGGCCCTGGAACTGACCAATGGCGGCACGCTGGCCGCCGTGCTGGGCAAAGGCGCCTCCTCCCTCGTCGCCAGCGCGCCCGCCTCCACCCCCGCTCTCATCACTTCGCTCTACCGGCAGGCACTCGGCCGGCCGCCCACGGCGGCCGAAACCCAGCTCGCCTCCAGCCTCGTCGGCGCCCCGGCGCGAGTCGAGGGGGTCGAGGACCTGCTCTGGGCGCTCACCATGCTGCCCGAATTTCAACTCATCCGCTGAACGGCCATGAACCTCCCCGCCTTCGCCGCCCAAGCCACATTCCGACGTCACCGTCCCGACCTCTGGTCGCGTCGCGACTTCCTCCGGACCGCCTCCTCCGCCACCCTCGCCGCGCTCGCCGCCGGGGCGCCGCGCGCCCTCTTTGCCTCCGCCACCGGGGAGACCATCACGCCCACCGCCGACCGGGTCATTGTCCTGTGGATGGGCGGCGGCATGGCCCACACCGAGACCTTCGATCCCAAGCGGTTCACCCCCTACTCCACGGGATTGGACGCCAACGCGGTGCTGAGCACCTTTCCGTCGATTCCCACCGCGGTGGACGGGGTGCGGTTTTCCGAGGGACTCGAGCAGTTGGCCTCGGTCATGGACCGCGGCACGCTCATCCGCACGATGCAGGCCTCCGACCTGGGGTTCATCCTGCACTCGCGTCACCAGTTCAACTGGCACACCGGCTATGTGCCGCCGCAGACCGTGGCCGCGCCGCACCTCGGCGCCTGGATCTCCCGCATCCTCGGACCGGCCGACCCGGCCATGCCGGCCTTCATCAACATCGGCCAGCGCTTCGACCTCGGCGAGGGCGAAGAGCTCAAGGCCTTCACCACCGCCGGTTTTCTCGGCAGCGAATATGGTCCCTTCAACGTGCCCTTTCCCGAACAGGCGGCCGACGCGGTCCGTCCCCCGGCGGGCATGGGACCCGACCGGTTTGCGGACCGGGATCGCTTCTACCGAAAACTGCTCGAAGCCAGTCCGGTCGGACAGGAGGGCAGCGGCTACCAGAAGGACTCACTGCTGCGGGCGATGGACAATGCCCATCGGCTGCTGAGCTCCCCCGCGGCCAAGGCCTTCGACCTTTCGCTCGAGCCGGTCGAGCGGGTGCGTCGCTACTTCGCCGGTTATCAGCCGGGCATGCGCTTCGACGCTCCGCGCGACCGTTTTGGCGGCAAGTACGAGGAGGGCATGGTGGGGCGTTTCGGTCTCGGCTGCCTGCTCGCGCGCCGACTCTGCGAAGCCGGCGCCCGCTTCATCGAGGTCACGACGGAGTACATTCCCTTCCTCAACTGGGACACGCATGAAAACGGACATGCGCGTCTCATCGGCATGAAGCAAATGATCGACGCCCCGATTGCCCAGCTCGTGCGCGACCTCGAGGAGCGCGGTTTGCTCGATCGCACGCTCATCGTTTTGGCGAGCGAGTTCAGTCGTGACATGATGGTCGAGGGCAAGCCGGAGAACGGGGTGAAAAACCAGGTCGAGGTTCCCGACGTGATCAACGACCCCAAGCACTACGGCATGCACCGTCACTTCACCGCCGCCGGCAGTGTGCTGCTGTTCGGTGGTGGCATGAAACGGGGCCATGTGCACGGCATCACTGCGGACGAGCGTCCCTGCCGGACGCTCAAGGACCCGGTGATCATTCCTGACCTGCACGCCACGATTTTCCGCGCCCTCGGCATCCCGGCGGATCGCGCCTTCGAAATCGAAAAGCGCCCGTTCTACGTGACCGCCGACGGCAAGGGCAAAGCTGTCCGTTCCCTCTTCGCCTGAGAGGACGGGCGCCTGCCGCTCCGTTGGAAACAACCCCACGGCCGCGGATTTCCAGTCCTTCCCCACGCCCGAAGGTCACATCCCTGCGGGTGGCCAACGGGTTTGGCGACCCGCGGTCGCCGTATTCGCCCATCTTCAACGACCGAAGGTCACACCCCTGGAGGGCGCTGCTCCGTCCGCGCCGGTTGCGCGTCGCAAACAAACCGACGCCGCGGCCAACCCGCGCCGAGCTTGAACCCACTTGTCTCGCAACATCGGATACGTCCTACTCCGCCCGCCGGCCTGGCCATCCCTACCGCTTGCCCGGTGCCTCCGGCGCCGGCGTTTCACGCGGGGCATGGACATTGAAAAACCGGCGGAGGCCGGGCTTGACCGTGCCGGAAACCGTGAGGTCGCCTGATGTCACCGTCAGCACACCCTCGCGCACGGTCGCCGCAGCCGGCGCCGGATCTCCAACCGCAAAGACGAATCCCACGACGGCGTCGGCCAGCGCGGCGAGGTCGACCTCGCGGTCAGCGCCCTGATAGAGCACCAGGTCGAGCCACTGGCGCTCGGCGTCGGCTCCCTGGACCCACTGCGGCTCGCGGCCCTCGAACCGGGCGTAAGGGACGGTCACGTTCACGGGCAGCGTGCCCAGCCTCAGATTTGCCGACGTATCACCCGGTTTCACCGTCACCACCGCCTGCCGGGCCGGGGCACCGCCCAGCTCGAATCGCAGCCGCAGGTCGCGTGCCCGGATCCGGGCCTGCTTGACCTTGTCGAGGGAGATGTGGGTGTCCCCGCCGTCCGTCACCAGATTGACGACCCCGACGACGCGGCCTTCCTTCTGCGCCGTGGTCAGCTGCGCGGAGGAAAAGTCATAGTCGTTCTTGAGAAAACGGAGCGCCAGGTAGCCCGGCTTGCCGGACTGGGCGTAGTGGAGAATCAGTGACCGGCGCTGGTTCCACAGGTCGCCGAGGTTGAGGCTGCCCAGCGCATACTCGGGATGGAGGTAGGTGGTGCCGACGGTCTCGCTCCGCCGGATGAAGGTCTGGACCACGGTGCGCGGTGCGGTCAGCGAGGTGAAATTCGCCTCCAGTCCGGGAGGGCACTGCACGGGTAGGCGGAGTTCCTCGCGGTCGGGCGCGTCGACGCCAAACGACACGCGTCCGGCAGTCGCTCGCTGGATCATGGCGAGCACGCTGGCATTGAGCAGGGAACTGTAGGCGCGGCTGTGAGGACCGGCCCACTGCCGGCTCGGTGCGTGGAAATGCGTCGCCAGGTCGGTCCAGGCCCGGAGCAACAGGCGGTCGGCCATCACGCGGGCCCGCTCGTCGCGGGCATGCGCCCGCAGGCGGGAGAGTTCGTACAGGGCGATCGGGGTGTAGGCCGGACTGTTGTACTCCTCGAAGGTGCCGTTTTCGGTGGTGAAGGCATCGATGCGTGCCAGCCGGTCGAGGCCGTAGTCACGGAACTCCGGCAGCTCGAGGGTCTCGCCGGCCACCAGGGTCACATAGGCGCCCATGATCGCGATGTTGGTATAGCCGGGACCCACATTGCGTTTCTTGATCGCCCGGCAGGCATGCACAATCGCCTCGTCCACCGCGCGCGCGACCTCCGCCGGCAGTCGGTCGCGGTGATCGCGCGTCACCTGCAGCAGGGATACGCCGTTGAAATCCGCCCAGTTCCAGTCCGGCGGGCTCATCTGATCGAGTGGCTCCTCCAGGTACCAGGACCAGATGCCATAGGTGCGGCTCGCCGGGTCCCGATCCTGGAGCGCGCAGATTTTCCGGAGAATGGCCACGGCCCGCCCGAGTTCGTCGGCGCCTCCCAGGTCGAGCAGGCCGACGGCGTAGTTGAGTGAATCACGGGTCGGATGCACCAGCCCGCCGGAGAGCTTGGTGTGGTACCCCGGCGACGAAAACGGGCGCCGCACCATCGATTCGGCCGGATCGTAGTTGTTGTCCCACGACTTCAGCGCCCGCTGCAGCCGGGCCCGCTCGGAGGCGGACGGAGGGGACCAGGCCGCGTGGAGCACCGGTGCAAGCAGAACAAGGGCCAACAGGCGGAGGAGGACGGTGGAGGTCATGGTCGGGAGAGCATCAGTACATCCGAAACAAGCGGGCCGGCGGCGGTGGGCGAGGGTTCGCCTTGAGGCGTCGATTCCGCGACCGCGCATGTGGCGTCAACGTAAGGTCCGGATGTGGTAAATCGCAACGGTTTCGGTGGAGGTGGCCTCGGCGAGGCCGCCAGGTCCCGCCTCGGAGGTCCGATTTCTTCAAGCGACGCCCATTCGCGCGGGGTCGGCGACCCCACCTCCACCAGACACTCACCTTTGATCGCGCAAACGTTGAGGCTCATGCGCGACCGCGGGAGCGCCCTCCACCCGAGCCACTCCAACCGATCCGCGATGGCACCGTGGGCTCCACCTCCTTCTCGAGCCAGCGCCGCACGGATCAGAAGTTCACCGTGGCCGAGAACTTGTAGGTGCGACCCACCTGCCAGGTGGCGCCATAGAAATCCTCGTCGTCGGCCAGGTTCGAGGTATTGAGCTGGAAGCTGGTCTGGTAGCGCCCAATCTTCCGGCGGTAGCCGAGGTTGAAGTCGAACAGGTAGTGGGACGGCACGTCGAAGCGAGTGATCGTGGCGTCGCCGGTTGCCGTGCTGACGGAGATGATCTCAGCCTCGCGCGCTCCGAGGTACTTGGCCCCGATCATCGCCCAGGCGTCCTTGAGCGGTCCGGAAGCGATCTGGTAGCGGACAAAGCCGGTGCCGGTGTACTTCGCGATGTCGGTGGAAGGCTTGCCGAGGTACCGGCTGGAGCTCCCGCCGGCGGCGACAAACCGCTGCTGGGCGGCCAGTCGCACCGGATCCGGATTCGCCGGAGTCACGAAGGGATCGATCTCGACGATCTTCACGTCGTTTTCGGAAAAGCCGAGGTTGATGCGCAGATTGCGGAGCGGGATGTAGTCGACCTTGAGATCGAAGCCCTTGGAGTCCGTGCCCGTATTGACAAACGCACCGAAGCCCGACCCGTTGGCCGTGCCGGTGGGAGCGACCAGCAGATTCTGGATCGCGGCGCCGTAGTTCACGGGCCGGTCGCGGTCCTGCATGGTGAAGGCCACGACATTGAGCAGGAGCTTGCTCTTGAGCAGATCGAAGCGGACCCCGACCTCGGCGTTCTTGACCGCGGCGGCCGTCAGCGCCGTGCCATTGCCGTCATACCCGGAGTAGGCCGGACCCGGGTCAAGCGCGCTCATGGAGTTCGCGTAGAGCCGCAGCCAGTCATTCGCCAGCCAGATCAGCGTCACGCTCGGCGAGGAATTGCGCACGGGCTCGGGGCGGCGCACGCCGTTCGGCGTGCCGGCCGGGCTTCCGGCGGGGGCCGGACCGTTCCAGAGGAACTTTCCGTTGATGTCGTAGACATTGCCGCCGCGATCGTTGCGCGTGTCGAAGAAGCCGACAATCGTCTGGAGACGCTCCTTGAAAAAGCTGCTCTGCAGGTTCGCGTAGAGGTTGCGGTCCCAGAAGTGCGAGGTGAGGTACGACGCGGTGGTGCCGGGTGCGGCCTCGGGTCCCTGCGGGTACTGGTTGAAACTGGCATAGTCCCAGCGCCGCACCGAGGTGTAGTCCGTCGGACTGCGGAAGCGGGAGAGGATGGCGTCCGCCGGCACGTTCTCCCAGGCAATCGTCGCCGGGTTCGTCGCCTGTCCGGTGTTGCCGTAGAAGAAATTCGAATTCGGCGCGTTGTTGCCGGACCGCAGGGGGCCATAGCTGATGCCGGTGATGAGGCGGTGCTTCACCGGACCGGTGTCAAAGGCCAGGTAGAGCTCCGACTTCCACGTCGGACGGACGGTGCGCGCGGAATTGGTCACATTGTTCGGGCGGATGTCGAGCACCTGCGGCTGGGCGGTGCCCGAGGAGGGACGAAGCAGCGCGAGGAAGCGCGGATCGTTGCGGATCTTCAGCGGGATCGACGCGTCGTTGGCATTGCGCAGCGAGATGTTGAAGCTGCGCTCACGGACATTGATGTCCTCCTCGCTGAAACCGCCCCACCATTGGAGGTTGTCGGTGAAGCTGTGGTCGATGCGATAGGTGCGGACATAGGTCCGCTCCTTGCGAAAGGTGTCCGGACCCTCGAACCGGAAGTCGCGTTGGCTCGGCGTCGTCAACACCCGCGCCGTGCCGGGCCGGCCGGCGATGAGACTGCCGTACGGGGTGCCGTTGGGAGCGAGGGTGTTGTCCGTGAGGAAAAAGCCCCGGATGTTGTCCCGGGTGTTGAAGCGCGACTCGATGCTGGCCATGACCTGGGTTTTCGGACCCACCTTGATCGTGATCGCGGGATTCATCACGAACGTATTGGTCTGAAAATACATCGTTGAGGTCTTGTTCTCCTGGTAGGACATGGGCAGGGCGATGCCCACGCGGTGCGCGTCGCCAAAGGACATGGAGCCAAGGAACTCGATCCGGCGGAAGTCATAGGAGCCCACCGTCGAGCCCAGCCGGAAGACCGGCCGGTTGCCGGCAAGGACGCTGCTCGAGTTGACCACGCCGCCGGTTCCGTTCTGGCCGTAGAGAGCGCCGCCTGGACCCTTGATGATGTCGACCCGGCTGATGGTGATCGGGTCCATGGGGACAAAGCGGGCAAAGCCGTCCTTCTTCATGCCCGCGGAAATGCCGCGGATCAGCAGCGTGGTGTTCTCCGGGTTGTCACGCGAAGAGTTCGCCGCTGTGGTGGTATCCAACTGGATACCACTGATGTACTCGAGCGCGTCGCGCACGTCGAGTGCGCCGATGTCCCGCATGAACGCCGGGGTCAGCACCTCGATGTTCATCGGCAGGTCCTTGATCGGCGTGTTGTAGCGGGTGCCGGTGGTGGTGTTGGCCGCACGGTACTCGTCGTCATTCTCCGCGGCGACTTCGAACACATTCATCACCACCACTCCCTTCTCCCGCTCCTTCTCGAGTTCGCTGAGCTGCTTTGCTTTCTCCGCCGCCGTCACCGGCGTCGAGGGTTCAGGCACGCGCTGGGCCCGGACACCGACAACGGAAATCATGGGTGCGGCCAGGCACACCAAAGTCAGGAAGGGTAGTTTCATAAGTATATGTAAACCAATAACTAACCAAGAGGGTTGAAGGTCAGGCCGAACCTTGGGGCAAAACGAAGGGGTGGACCGGCTGCTTACACCTTCCATCGCGATTGCCTCTTCGGCAATTGGTCACTTTGTTTACGTCAACCACCGCCTCGTTTCCTCCGATGCACGTCCCGTCCCGTTTCCATTTTCCCGCCCTCCGTCTGCAGGCCGGGCTCCCCACGTCATGACGCTGCGGGCGATGGCGCGGCACCTGGGACTGTCCGCCACTGCGGTCTCCCTCGCCCTCAAGGACAGCACTCGGATTTCGGCGGAGGTGCGCCGGCGGGTCCAGGACCTGGCGGCCGCCCACGGCTACGTGCCCAACGCGCGGCTGTCCGAGTTGATGCGCGAGGTGCGCGCCTCGGCCACCCCGGGCTACCGCGCCACCCTGGGAGCCTTTTCGCTCTACCCTTACGCGGAGCCCTGGAAGGAAAAAAACTGGGCCTTTCTCGGCGAGGCGCTGGCGGGTGCCACCCTGCGGGCCCAGACACACGGCTACCGGCTGGACTACTTTTGGCTGAAACAACCGGGCTTCTCCGCCGCCCGGCTGCGCACGGTCCTGAAGGCCCGCGCCATCGAGGGACTGTTCTGTCTGGGCAGTCTCGATCCGGAGGAGGAAATGCCGCCGGAATTGGGCGAGTTTGCCATTGTCACCTACGCCACCAGCATCCCCTCCCCGCTGCACCGCGTGGCCAGTCACTTCGCCCGGGATGCGCGCACGCTGTTCGAAGAGGTGCGTCGGCGGAGCTACCGCCGACCGGGCCTGGTCATCGCGCTGCATGGCGACCGCCGGACCGACTACGCCTACTCGTCGACCTACCTGGGAATCTGGGACCGGCGGCTGGAACCGCCGCCGATTCCCGTCCTGCGAACCGACGTCTGGGACGAGGCCGCCTTTGACCGCTGGCTGACGGAACACCGCCCGGATGTGGTCGTTCTGCATCAGCTTCCTCACTACCTCGAACAGGTGCGCCGCCACCTGCGACAGCGCGGACTGCGGGTGCCGGGTGACATTGGCATCGCCCTGCTCGACCTCAACCCGGACGTGACCACCTACTCGGGCATCTGCCAGGACCCCAGGCTGATGGGCGCCACCGCGATCGAAATGCTCATCGGGCGGGTGCTTCTGCGCGACTTTGGCCAGCCGCTCCATCCCAAGGTCGAATTGGTGCTGGGAACCTGGAACGAGGGCCGCACGCTGCGCGGCGCCGGGGAAACCGAGCCCGCCGGCCGGGCCCAGCCGGTGTGATCGTTCTACGCTCCGGTTGCACCCGATGCGGGCCGGCGGGCCGCCACGGTGGGAAAAGGCTGTCCGCTGCGGAGTGTCCGGGTATGATCGCATTTGCTTTCCCGTCATGGCCCCTCTCTTCCGTCGTTCCCTGGTCGGAGGCTTTGCCCTTTGCGCCGCCGTCGCCTCCTGCGAGGCACAATCCCTCCGCGTTGAAGTTCTGGCCCAGCCTCGGCTCTGGCAGCGCAGCGAGTGGCGGGTGGACGGCGTGCCCGCTACCGCCAATCCCTTCGACCCGGACGTGCTGCGGGTGGACGCCACGATCACGACCCCCTCGGGCCGGGTCCTGTCAGTCCCGGCCTTCTGGTTCCAGGACTATCACCGCGCGCTGGTCGAGGGGGTCCAGATCCTAACCCCGTCTGGTAGTCCGGAGTGGCGACTCCGCTACACCCCGGATGAACCGGGGACTTATGCGCTCGCACTCGCCGCGACCGGAGCGGACGTGGCCCCCCATTCCTCCGAGTCCCTGAGCTTCACGGTCCCACCGGCCTCCGTCGCCACGGGTTCTGCCGGCTGGGTCCGCGTCGCCCCGGATCAGCAGTCCCTGGAAACCGGCCCGGGCCGTGCCCTGCGCCTGATCGGATCGAATGTCTGCTGGAACGGTCCGCGCGGCACCTACGACTTCGACGCGTGGTTCGCCGCGCTGCACGCCGCCGGTGGCAACTTCGCCCGGCTCTGGTTCGCCCCGTGGGCGATGGGATTGGAGCACAAGCCGGGCACGCTCAACCGCTACGACCTGGCGGACGCGTGGCACGCGGACTACGTCCTCGACCTCGCCGAGAGGTCCGGAATCTACGTGCTCATTTCCCTGGACCACCATGGCATGTTCATGGCCAACGACCCGGCCTGGGGCGGATCCAACAACCACTGGCGGCGCAATTCGCCGTACGCCGCGGAGAACGGGGGCCCCTGCGCGCATCCCAACGAGTTTTTCACCCGGGACGACGCCCGGCGACTCTATCAAAAGCGCCTGAGGTATCTGATCGCCCGTTACGGCAGCAGCCCGCACCTGCTGTCGTGGCAGTTCTTCAATGAGATCGACAACTCCTACGTGCCGCGCAGCACCCTGGTCGGTGCAGACGTCGTCGCCTGGCACCGGGACATGGGTCGCTGGCTCAAGGCCCACGATCCCTACCGGCACCTCGTCTCGACCAGCCTGACCGGTGCGAGCGACCGGCCGGAGTACTGGACGTTGCCCGAGATGGATTTCACCGTCTACCACTCCTACGGCGAGGCCGATCCGCTCAGATCCGTCGCCGCCCTCTCCGCCGATTTTGTCCGACGCTACCGCAAGCCGGTCATGATCGGCGAGATCGGCACCAACCACCTGAGTTGGACAATCGCCAACGACCCCTACCTGCGGGGATTCCGCCAGGGTCTGTGGGGCGGGGTGCTGGGCGGTTCGGTCGGCACCTCGATGTCGTGGTGGTGGGAGTCGATTCACCAGGATCAGGCGTATCCCTTCTACACCGTCATCCGTGACCTCATGGCTTCGGCCGGATGGGACCAAGGCGGCTGGTCCCCGGCCACCTTCGATGAAACCGGCCCGGCTCCGGCCGACCTGGGCGAGGCGGTGGCCAGCGGCGAGCCGTTCTCGGCGGGGGTGCCGCTGAATCAGCTGCGCCTCAACCGCGTCCCGGGTGAGGCGGCGTTCGCCCACGCGCTCGCGGTCGAGCGGGCCGCGGAACGGCTTTCCTCCTACCTGCACGGCACTCGCAATCCCCAGCTGCAGCAGCACGCCCGCATCACCGCATGGTTCGCCCCGGGAGCGCGGCTGTTGGTGCGGGTCAACTCCGTCGCCTCCGACGCCGATCTGCTGGTGCGTATCGACGGAGCGGAGTCACTGCGGGTCCTCTTGGTGAACAAGGACGGGCTGGCGACCCTGAACGATGAAATCGACCGTGAGTTCACGGTCGACGTGCCAGCGGGGAAACACCGGATCGAGATCGCCCACACGGGCAGCGATTGGCTCAACTTGAAGTCGCTCCGCCTGGAGCGGCTGCGGCCCTCCTCCTTCGCGGGGGGCTGGGACTTCGTCACCGAGGCCGTGGGCCTGCAACGCGACGGGGCGGCCGTCGTCTACGTCCGCTCCCCGCAGGTCGCCTGGCCGGCCGGCGCGCTGCGTTACCGCCCACCCACCGTCCACGGCGCCACGGTGGTCCTCCGGCATCCCTTCGCCGGCGTCCGCCGCGTCGTCTGGTACGACCCCCGGACGGGCCAGACGCTAACGTCAGGCACGGTCACACCCGAAGGCGATCGCCTGCGGCTGGCCGTGCCCGACTTCAACGAGGACGCCGTCGCCGTGCTGACCCGCGAGTGACGCGGCGCCGCGCTTGAGACAGTCACGCCGGTGAGGCTCACGTCCCCCCAACGCCGTCGCGCAGCGGTTCGGCCGCGACGCGCAACCGGCGCTGACGGAGCAGCGCCCTCCAGGGGTGTGACCTTCGGCTATGAAGGAACGGGTGTAACGCGCCTCTGGCGCTGGCGGCCTGCCCGTCGCCAAACCGGCCTAGTAATCGCCAGGATGCCCAGGCGCGTACCGCAATTTCCTCGCCTGGTAGGTGGCGAGGTCGTGTGCAGGTGGTTCGACGCCTTCGGGCAAGGGACGGTGTGAGTATTGCTGAAAGTAGAGCAGGCAGGCATCCCGCCAGTCACGAGCGTCGCTCTCCTGACGACGCAGCAGGCTCTTCACCCGCTGGAACCGTTCGTCATCCACGAGTCCCAAGAGCGTCTCCCAGTCCTGTTGCAGCCCTCGGACCCCCTCGACGCCCTGCTGATAGCGGACGGCCAGCTCATCCCAGAGGATGCGTCCCGAGCGCATGCGATGATCCCAAGGCAGGTGATGAAACCACAACAGCAGTTCGTCGGGGCAGGTGGCCGGGTTCCCCCAGCGTGCCGCCAATTCCGGCGCATAGTCGGCTAGGGCGTTCGAGCCGGTGGGACCGCGCGCCGCCCCAAGCCCCCGTTCATTGGCCTGATGGTAGTAGTTGGACGACCAGTCCGGGCGGCCCGCCACCACCCAGGGTCCCGGGCCAAAATGATGTCCCTCCGCCATGATGTGGTGCAGGCCGAGTGGCATGGAGTAGTTCACCACGATTTCCCGCGAACCCAGGAGCATGCGGGTGATTGGAACACTGACGCGCGGGTTCGCGCCAAACGTCATGCGCGCCCACTCCTCGGCGATCTGCTGCGAGGTCAGCTGGTGGTCCCAAGCCAGCCGTCCAAAGGCGTACCAGTTGGCAGCGGCGAGTGGGTGCCCGGTCCAGTTGCGCTCGTTGCCGGTGTTGGCCACGCCGGATATCACACTCGGGCCCGGAGGACGCAGGCTGCCATCCACCACACGCGCCACGGTGGAATTCGGCCCCGTGGCAAAGGTATCGCTGTCCAGCACCTCCTTCCACATCGGCGCCAGGTAAGCGAGGTGGGTCGCACCACCCAGGTACTCCTGGGTGATCTGCAGCTCGATCGCGAGCCGGGTGCGCGGCATGGCGCCAAACAACGGGTGGAAGGGCTCGCGCGGCATGAAGTCCAGCGGGCCGTTCTTGATCTGCAGGACGACGTTGTCGCGAAACTGTCCGTCCAGCGCCGTGAACTGCCGGTACGCCTGACGCACGCGATCGAGGGAATTGTCCGCGGCGTAGACAAACGCCCGCCAAAGCACGAGGCCACCGCGCGGCGCGAGCACGTCGGCAAAGAGATTGGCCCCGTCGGCATGGGTGCGACCGTACTCGTGCGGGCCCGGTTGTCCTTCCGAGTTGGCCTTGACCAGGAATCCGCCGAAATCGGGGATCAGGGTGTAGATCTCTTCCACCTTGGCCCGCCACCAGGCAATCACGGTTGGATCCTGGGGATCCGCCGTTTTGAGGCCGCCGATTTCGATCGGAGCACTGAACCGGGCGGAGAGATAGACGCGGATGCCGTAGGGACGAAACTCGTCCGCCAGCGCGGCGACCTTCTTCAGGTAGTCCGGTGTCAGGATCAGGGCGTTGGCATTGACATTGTTCAGCACCGTGCCGTTCAGACCCAGCGATGCCAGGGCGCGGGCGTAGTCGCGGTAACGGCGGTCCCGCACCTCGGGCAACTGATACCAATCCCAGAGGGAGAAGCCCGCATAGCCCCGCTCCACGAAGCGGTTGAGGTTGTCCCAGTGATTCATGATCCGCTGGGAAATCCGCGGTGCGCTGACCGTCGCCAAACCGCCCAGAGGCAAATTCATCTGCAGGTGACGGAGCAGTGCGAAGGCACCGTAGAGCACGCCGATGTCACGCGCGGCCGCGATGGTGACCACCGAGCCGCCCTCACCCTTCGTCACCGTCACTTGATAACCGTCGGTTCCGGCCGCCGGATCGACGTCCGCCCGTGCCTCGACCCGCAGCGTCGGGTTGGCGCCCAGCATGCGGTCCAGCCCCTCGCGCAACTCCATGCGCGCCGCGGAGAGCACCGGTGACTCCGCTCCCGTCGGGGTCGCCAGAACAATGCGGGTCAACCCCTCGACGTAGTGGCGGCGCAGGTCCGGGCTGGCGACGGGCTCATAGCGTAGCCAGAGGCGGTAGCCGTCCTCGCCTCGCATGGCCAGGGGAACAGCCAGGGCGCAGGCCAGGACGAGGAGGAAACGTCTCATGGGGAGGCAGGGGCGGCGCGCAGACGGCGTTCCGCCAGCTCATCGGCGATCTGGTGGGTCATCCGCTTGTTGATACGATAGAGCATCAGCAGGATCGTGCACAGCCCAAAAAGTCCGCCCACCATGAAGCCGCTGGTGGTCCGGAAACCCTCGAGGGCCCGGGCCGCACCCGCATGCTTCGGATCGTAATCATAGAACCATGACATGATCCAGAGGAACGAGGACGAGCCCAGCGCCAGCCCTGACTTCAGGGCAAATCCGATCGTGGCAAAAACGATGCCGGTGAAGCGGCGGCCGGTCTTCCACTCGGAATAGTCAGCCACGTCCGCGTACATCGCCCAGACCAACGGAATCGTCGGCGCGTAGCAGATCGCCCCCAGCACGGTGAGCGTGAGCATGCCGGCGACATTGTCAGGCGCGAGCAGGCTGAAGGCTGCCGAGAAACAGGTGGTGAGCGCAAACCCGCCGATCGCCACCGCCTTTTTGCCGAAGCGGCGGGAAAGGGCGGGCGAGAGCAGGATGACGACAATCGTCACGCCCGTGCCCAGCATGTTGATGAGGCTGTTGGCCACGTCCGCCACATTCGAGGTCGCGGCATCGGCCCGGCTGCCATGCACGATGTAGCCCAGCCAGTCGAGGAAGCCTCCCGAGCCGATGGCGGCGCCCGGCGCCAGCGTGGGTGCGGTCAGGCCGAGGGCGTGCACGAAGTCGTAGAGCGCGGCCTTGTCGGCATAGGAGTGGTAGTAGTTATAGAGCGCACTGCCGCGGAACGAGAGGATGGCAAAGTGGATCAGCGTCATGAACACCATGACCAGCCATGGGCTGTTCTTCAGCAGATCGGCGAAATCCTGGCGCGGTGAGGTCCGCTTCTCTGTCACCGGCTGGATACGTTCCCGCGTGGTGAAGAAAGTGATGAGAAACAGGATGAGGCACAACACCGCCCAGACCGACATGGTCATCTGCCATCCATGCTGCCGGTCGCTGCCGACGGCGAACCGCGCCACGAGCGGAAGGGTCAATCCACCCACGATGAACTGCGCAATGTTCACTGAGACAAAGCGGTACGAATTCAGCCGGGCGCGCTCGTTGACATCCCCCGTCATGACCCCGCCAAGGGCCGAGTAGGGCATGTTGTTCATCGAGTAGAGCGTCATCAGCAGGATGTTCGTGATCGCCGCATAGGCGATGAGCGCTCCCATGCTCCAGCCCTTCGGCGTGGTGTAGGCGAGGATCATGACGGCGGCCCAGGGCCCCGCCGTCCAGAGAATCCAGGGACGAAACCGTCCCCAGCGGGTCTGCGTCCGGTCCGCCAGCACACCCATGATCGGGTCGAAGAAGGCGTCCCACAGCCGTGCAATCATTAGGATGCTCGCGGCGGCCCCCGCACTGATGCCAAACACGTCCGTGTAGAAACTGGCCTGAAACAGGATCATCGACATGAACACAAAGTTCGCAGCCGCGTCGCCGCAGCTGTAGCCGAGTTTCTCGCCGAGGGTGAGTTTCTGGTCGGAAGGGGTCATGGCAGGGGCAGGGAAAAGGGGTGACAACCTCGACAGGAAGGGCAAGCCGGGCTGCGGCGCCGTGCTAAATCAGGTGCACGCGGCCGGTCGCCGGGACCGGAGCGCCGAGTTCCAGCGAGCGAGGTCCCGGGGACGAGGATCCCACCACCAGGCCGTAGTCACCGGGCACTCGCACGCGCCGGCCATCCGCATCGACCTGCTCAAACGCCGCCGCGGGCAGAAGGAAACGGACCAAGACGGTCTGTCGCGCCGGCAGGTTGATCTTCTGGAAGTCGACCAGGCTGGCCAGCGGCGCCTCGGGCCAGCCGGCCGGGGGGATGACATAGCACTGCACCGCCTCAGACACGGCGCGGTCACCGGAATTGGTCACGGTCGTCTCCGCCACCAGCGTGTCGCCGGCACCAAGAGTGCCCGCGCTCACCGCCAGCGAGCCATAGCGGAGCGTGGTATAGCCCAGTCCGAAGCCAAACGGATAAAGCGGGGGAACCGTGGCAAACCGGTAGGTCCGGCCGCGCATCGCGTAGTCGGCAAAGGGCGGCAGGTCGGCAGTGCGTCGTGGCACGGTGACCGGCAGCTTGCCGGACGGGGCGGAGTCGCCGAAGAGCACGGCGGCCACTGCCCGGCCGCCCTCGCAGCCCGGATACCACACGTGCAGCACGGCGTCGGCCAGCTCATGCACTTCGGGCGCGGCAATGGCACTGCCGCCGGTCAGCACCACCACCAGCTTTCGCGCATGGCGGCGCAGCTCGACGAGAAATTCGATCTGCACGGCCGGAAGTTCGATCGCATCGCGGTCGCCGCCGGACGGTGACGCCACCGTGTCGCCCTCCTCGCCCTCCAGCGTCGGGTCGAGTCCCAGCACCGCCACGGTGATTTCGTTCTCCGCCGCGGTGCCATAGGTGTAGTTGACGCCTGGAGCCAGCGGGCTGGAAAGGGGGCAGCCCATGCGGTAGACGACCCGGCAGCTCTCGGGCGCTCGCTCGATCAGGCCCTCGGCGAGGGTGACCAGGCGCGGGGAGAAGCCATAGTAGTTTCCCAGCAGTGCCGTCGTATTGGCGGCGGTGGGACCGGTCACCAGCATGCTCTCCTGATCGGGACGCAGCGGCAGGACCCCGTTGTTCTTCAGCAGGACGATCGATTCCACCGCGGCGTGACGCGCCAGCGAACGGTGGGTGTCGCAATCGATGATCGCCGGGGAATGGGTCGACCACGGCACCCGGTCCGCCGGATCGAACAGACCCAGCCGGAACTTGGTGAAAAGCAATCGACGGAGGGAAACATTGATCTCCTCTTCGGAGATCAAGCCCCGCTGCACGGCGACCACGAGGTCATTGTAGGTGCAGCCGCAGTTGAGATCGCAGCCCGTCCTGACCGCGAGCGCGGCCGAGGCGGCGGCGTCCGGAGTGACCTGATGGTAGCGATGAAAATCATCGATCGCGCCGCAGTCGCTGACCACGTGACCCTTGAATCCCCACCGTCCGCGCAAAATGTCCTGGAGGAGAAGCGTGCTCGCACAACACGGCTCGCCCCGCACGCGATTGTAGGCACCCATCACCGCCTCCACGCCGGAACGCACCAGTTTTTCGAATGCCGGCAGGTAGGTTTCGTTCAGGTCCTTGGACGAGGGCTGCGCGTCAAAGACGTGACGATCCTGCTCCGGGCCACTGTGTACGGCGTAGTGTTTCGCGCAGGCCGCCGTCTTGAGGTAGTGCGGGTGATCTCCCTGCAGGCCGCGCACCATCGCACAACCCAGTTCACCGGTCAGAAACGGATCCTCACCAAACGTCTCCTGACCACGCCCCCAGCGGGGATCACGGAAAATATTCACATTGGGCGTCCAGAAGGTCAGCCCTTGATACTGTCCATGCCGGCCCGCCGCCAACGCCGCATGGTGCTTGGCCCTCGCCTCATCGGCGATGACACCCGCCACCTGCTCCACCAGGCGCCGATTCCAGGTCGCGCCCAAACCGATGACCTGAGGGAAGACCGTCGCACGTCCATTGCGCCCCACCCCGTGGCACGCCTCGTTCCACCAATTGTAGGCCGGCACGTCCAGGCGGGCCACCGCCGCATTTTCATGCAGGAGCTGATTGATCTTCTCAGGCAGCGCAAGGCGCGCCAGAAGGTCCTCAACCCGTTGCTCAACAGGCATATCAGGATCACGAAACGGATAAGGGGCCGCCATGGGACGAAAGGGGAGAGGAAAGAAACAGGGGTCAAGCTCACCCACCCCACGGACATCCGTGAGGGAGTGGAGGAGGTTTCCTACGGTCGTATCTCCGGGACGGGTGAGACAACGGGGGGGTCATGCTAACATTAGCGCAAACTCCGGGCCTCCGAGGCAGCGCCCTCCCCCGACCACCTCGCTCTCCACCTCGCCACCCCCCCCCACGACCTTCAGTTCTTGGGGGGCGTCACTCTGTCGACGCCGCCTTCGCGCCGCGCCCCCCCAAGAAAACCGCCCGCGCGTCTCATTACTAGGTCCGCGCCCCCCGACGCCTCAGAAGCCGCACCCTCCGCCGAAAACCACTCCGCGTATCCGTGACTGAAACACAATAATCCGCCCCTGATTCAAACGCCCCACCGTCAGGTCAGGCTCCCCCGCCCTCGCGCCCGGGCATCGCGGGCCGACGGTGAGCGAACCACCGGCACGGTATCAGCTGACCGGCACGACGCTCAAGGCCGACGCGACCCGGTCGAGTGCGGCCGCGAGCTCGTCGCTCTTGATCGGCTTGCTCATGTAGTCGTCCATGCCTGCCGCCAGGCACACCTCGCGGTCACCCTGCATGGCATTCGCCGTCAAGGCGATGATCCACGGACGTTCGGAACGCGCCGGGAGCAGCACCTGCAGCCGCCGTGCGGCCTCCAGGCCGTCCATCTCCGGCATCTGCACATCCATGAGAATGATGTCATACCGCTGGCGTCGCACCGCTTCCAATACCTCAAGTCCGTTGGCGGCCACGTCCGCGCGGAAGCCGAGCTTTGCCAGAATGGAAAGGGCCACTTTCTGGTTCACGCGGTTGTCCTCGGCCACCAGGATGCGCTCGGTCCGCAGCGGAGCGGCCGCTGCGGCGCCGGACAGGGGCCGCGAGAGGGTCACCGCACTGCCGGCACGACCTGACTTGGCGCTGAGCACGCCCACGAGGGTGTCGAAGAGCAGAGCGGGTTTCGCCGGTTTGGTCAGTCCTGCTGCGAAGAGATGGGCGTGCAACGACGCTTCGCGCTGGCCGAGGGATGACAGCATCACGAGCGGCAGCGAAGCACCCTCCGGCAGGGCACGGATCTCCATGGCAAGGGCGACTCCGTCCATCTCCGGCATCTGCATGTCGAGGATTGCGGCGTCAAATGTCGTTCCCTTGCGCAGCTCCGCGAGCGCTTCTCGACCGCTGCCCACGGTGTACGCGTTCATCCCCCACCCTTCGGAGTAGCGCAGGAGGATGCGGCGGTTGGTCGCATTGTCGTCCACGACGAGGAGACGCTTCCCCTTGAGCGAATCCACACCGGCGCCACCGTATTGGCGTGTGACCGACTCCACCACGACGCTGAAAAAGAACGTGGAGCCCTTGCCCTCGGTGCTCTCCACCCACATGCGACCCTCCATCATCTCGGCAAGCCGCTTGCTGATGGCGAGTCCAAGGCCGGATCCGCCGAAACGACGCGTGGTCGAAGCGTCCACCTGGGAGAACGACTGGAAGAGTCGCGTCTGGCCCTCCGGGGAAATGCCAATGCCGGTGTCCCGCACGGCGAAGACCAGCCGCAACCGCTCGCCCGCCTTGAACAGCGACCACGAATCGCCGTCGTAAGCCCCCGCATTGAGGGACTCCGCGGTGACTCGGACCTCGACTTCGCCCTGCTCGGTGAACTTGAGCGCATTGCCTACGAGGTTGACGACAATCTGGCGCAACCGGGCCGGATCTCCACGCACGCGGCCCGGCGTGTCATCGGAGATTTCGCACAGCAGATCGAGGTGCTTCTCGGCCGCCTTGGGCGACATGAGGTCGAGCGCGCCCTCGACACACTCGCGCAGGCTGAAATCGGTCTTCTCCAGTTCCATGCGGCCCGACTCAATCTTGGAGAAGTCGAGGATGTCATTGATGATGGTCAGCAGCGCGTCACCACTGGCCCGCACCGTTTCCACAAACTCGCGCTGCTCGAGCGAGAGCGGCGAATCGAGGAGCAGCGAGGTCATGCCGATGACGCCGTTCATCGGCGTCCGGATCTCGTGACTCATCATCGCGAGGAACTGGCTCTTCGCCAAACTCGCCGATTCGGCCGCCTCCTTGGCCGCCTGCAGTTCGGCGGCCTGGCGCTTCATCGCAGAGATGTCGATCAAGGTGGTGAGTGACTGCCGCTGACCGGTGACGGGATCGACGTAGACCCGGGTCGAAAACGCAGCCCAGACTTCGCGCCCGTCAGGATGGACATAACGTTTATCGATGGAGAAGCGGTCGATCTCGCCGCGCAGCAGCTTCGCATTTAGCGGCAGCTGGCGTTCGCGATCGTCGGGATGCGTCACTTGGAGATAGATCCCCGGCTTCGTGCCGTCCTCCGGGAGGACGCCCGAGACGCGTACATGCTCGGGATTGACAATCGCCGAGGAGGGATCGCCCACCGCCTGCCAGGAAATGCCGACCGGGACGGACTCGAAGATGAACTGGAACCGGGCGCGCTCCCGCATGGCGGACTCCTGGGCGCGCTTCAGCTCGGTGATGTCCTGCATCAGCCACATGAACCCCGCCCCGGTCCCCTCGTTTTCGTCAAGCGGGCGCACTTCCACATCCGCCCACCAGAGCCGGCCGGCCGCGGACGTGTTGATGAGTTCGCCCTTGAACGCCTGTCCCGCAGCCCGGGCCGACTCGAGCGCGGCGAGCGTGGCGGGAGCCGCCTTGCTGGAGCCAATCAGTTCGTCGGGCTTCCGGCCCCGGGCCTCATTCATTGAGTATCCACTGAGCCGAACGAAACCGTCGTTGACCCACTCGATCCGTCCGAGCGAGTCGGTCAGCATGACGGCGTTGGCGGTGCGGCTGGCCACCAGGGCGAGACGCCGGCTTTCCGCCTCGGCACGTCGATAATTTTCGGCCATTTGCTCGGCGAGACGCACGGCGCGCGCCCGCGAACGGCTCAGTCCCCAGGACAACGCCGTCGTCCCCGCGGCCACCACCAGCCCCCCGATCAGGATGAGGTTGGGCAGAAAGGTGCGGCTGGCCTCCTCGAAAGCCGGCAGGGTGCTGAGACAGATCGTCCACTTCTGGCCGAGAACCGTGAGGGTGCGCGTCGCGGCGAAACGCCGGGTTCCGCCCGCACGCTCCGCCCCCGCCCCCGCGGTCGATTCCGCGGCCGGCAGCAGGGTGTGACGATCATGGTCGAAAAGCAGGTTGTCGGGATCGACCCTCTCCCCCTGGTAGACTTCAAAGTCAATCTGGTCGCCCAACAGCACCCCGACGTCGGACAGCAGTCCCTCGATGCGCAGCGAGGCGTAGACCCACCCCACCAATTCCAGCTCCCGCGCAGCAGCGGTGTCGGGGATGCGGATCGTGCGATAGACGGGGTGAAAAAGCAGGAATCCCGGCACCGTATCGCTGCCGTGGATCAACCGGATCTTCTTGGAAAGTTCGAAGCTCCCGTTGCGCATGGCTGCTTCCGCCGCGGTGCGCCGCGTGACACCGCGGGCGATATCGAGTCCGAGCGCACTCGCGTTTCGCTCCAGCGGGGCGATGTGCGTCACCACATAGCCGATCCCGTTCTCGCCACCCGGCTCCACCTTGAACCCGGAATAACCCGCCGAACGCATGCGGCGCTCCAGGCTCGAGAACTTGCTGCGCTGGACCCGTTGGAGGTAACCAAGCCCGACGGTCCCCTGGCCCAGATAACGCTCCTCAAGGCTGACCTGGCGCGCCCATTGTTCCGCAGAGGGAACGAACTCGGTATTGGTGACCAGCGACTCCAGTCCCAACATGGCCTGTTCCGCCGATCGGAACCGACCCTGGACATTTTCGAGCAGCCGGTCCTCCAGTCGGTCGAATCGCGCCCGGTCCACCCGGTCGATCTCCTTGCGCATCATGTGCGCGCCCACAAAGGCCAGCACCACCAACACCGCTCCCATCAGGGTGGGAAGGAGGAAGTGACGGGACTTGATGGGTTCGAGAAAGCTGCGGGCAGGCGACATATATCGCAATGAGTACGCAAAACAACGGCAAGACAGAGACTAACAACGACTGACGGACGCCGCTATCGTCGCACCGAGCCCCCTTCTGGAGGCGCGCCGGCCCAGTTCCCAGCCCCACCTACTCATCCATTGCCTTAAACCTGCATTTTCACCATTATTTGAAGGGGTCGGGGAGGCGGAAGCCAAGGCACGGAACCTCACGCCCACCACGGCGGAAGCCCGGCGGAGAGCGATCCATGCGCCCAGCGGTTCGCTCCGCCGCGACCCTGTTCATTGCCGGGTTCTCCTGGTAGGCAGCCTGCCTGCAGTCCAGCCACCCGACTGGGCCTCACTTGGCCTGCTTCAGGCCCATGCCGACGGGAGACGACCGCGGACCCGGGACACCGGTGGTCGTGTCGATCACCCCTCGGCCCAGACTCGCGTCCTTCGAGCTATGGCGACGCCCCGAACGCTTCGGCGGCGGCTTTCTGAAATGCGCCGGAGGCCTTCTCCCCTCCCGTTTTCCAGGCGGCCTGTTGCACTAGGAAAATCGTGATCAAACCACTGCGCCGGTCATAGCGCGAGTTTGTGCCGTAGGCACCGCCGTGTCCGAAGAAATTTCCGTCGGTCGCCAACCCGTAGCCATACGGGTGTCGCTCCACCTGGCTTTGGTCCCGCGTCATTTCACGCACCGCATGCGCCGAAAGCAGTCGCCGGCCCTCGACCACCCCCTCGTTGACGAGGAGCCGATAAAACGCGAGGAGGTCGCTCGCAGTCGAAAAAAGTCCCCCGCCGGGAAAGGCGTGGCGGCTCCGGTCGTCGAGGGGATACTGCAGGTACTCGATCCGAGATTCCTCCAACCCGCTCGGGCCGGGCCGATACGACTTGGCCAACCGGTCCTGCTGGGCGCGATCGGGCCAGAAGGTGGTATCCGTCATCTTGAGCGGCTTGAAGATGCGCTCCCCGAGGAACTGCTCGAAAGAAACACCGCTCACCACCTCCACGATGCGGCCTGCCGTGTTGATTCCGGGATTGGAGTAGAGGTAGGCCTCCCCCGGATGCGAACTCAAGGGATAGGTGCCGTAGCGCTTCACCAGCGTCTCCAGGCCAAAACGATCCAAGGTAGGTGACTCAATCTCGACCTTTGCCGGCAATCCGCTGGTGTGAGTCAGCAAATCGCGCACCTGCATGGGCCGCCGCGGTCTGACCAGGACCCGGCGATTTTCGTCGGCCTCCGCAACGACCCACTGCTCCTTGAATTCAGGCAGGTAGTTCGCCACCGGGTCATCCAATTTGATCTTCCCCTCGTCCACCAGCATCATGACCGCCATCGCGGTGATCGGCTTCGTCTGCGACGCAATCCAGAAGACGGTGTCCGTGCGCATGGGTTTCCCTTCCTTCACGTCCCTCGACCCGATTGCCTCCAAGGCAACGATCTTCGCCGGAGTCGCCACCAGCATCACCGCACCCGCAAAGTGCGACTCGTCGAGGAAGGGCTGAAGCGTCACCGCCATCGAAGCCGGTGCGGCTGAAACGAGATTTACCACCCAGGCCAGAAGGCAGCCCGTCAGGAGAAATGGGACTCGAAGGGAAGAAGGCGCATGCATGGGGTCAGCGTGGCGGGGGAGGTGGCGGAGGAGACTTCCTCGTCCTACCAGAAGGCGAGGCAAGGAATCGTATCCGACACGAGTCAGCACCGACGACCCACCGACCGCAAGCCACGCGTCAGGGCAAAGTTCAGGCAAGGCGCCGCTCCCGGTGCGGCTGTCCTACCCTGATTTTCCACTCGCCCCTGGAGGCCTTCGCGTCCGAAATAGCCCTTTCGGGCTCCCCCTCCACTTACCCTCGTCAGCTTTCGCCCTTCACTCTTCCCCCTTCGCACTTCCAGCCCCCACGGGGCTGGTACCGACATTCGTCATACCAGCCCGTCCCGGGCTGGCCCTCCTTTCCATGAAGCCCATCCTCGCCAGCCTGTTTCTCGCCACCCTCGCCGTCATTTCTCCCCTCGCCGCCAGTGAAACCGACGAGGTCCTGCAGGCGGAGCGTGACCGCGTCACCGCCCTGATCCAGGATGACTATGCTGCCCTGGACCGTATTCTCTCCGATGACTTGATCTACACCCACTCCAGCGCCCTGGTGGAGACAAAGGCCCAGTACGTCGCGTCCCTCCGCTCCGGCCAGCTCAAGTACAAGTCCCTGGAGCACTCGGACCAGCGCGTGCGGATCCACGGCGACGTCGCCCTGCTCACCGGCACATCGAAGGTGTATTCAATTTCCAAAGGCCAGGACATCCGCCTCACCCTGCGGTTCTCCATTGCCTACATCAAACAAGCCGGCCACTGGAAAATGGCCCTCTGGCAATCGACCCGAATCCCGTAGGGCGCCCAGTCGCCGGCAAACGGGACCGTGATCACCTCGGGAACGGTGAACACAAGAGGCTCCGCGTCCCATAAAAACCGAGGAGAGGGATGACCGGCGGGCGGCGATGGGTTGTCACGCGGGATGCTGCCTCCACCTCCGTGCCCCCGCGCCTCCGTGCGAGCCCTTCCGATCTTCCGAACATCGATCCTTTTCTCGCACGGAGGCACGGAGTTCACGGAGATCGGGCTTGATCCTGAGATCGCGTTTGAGCCCTGAACGCTGACCCAGACCCCTGACTTCGGATGCGGCTAATGCCGCAGCCACTTTTTTGTCCCTGACCTCGGACATCTGCCCACCCCATTCGTCATTGGTCATTCCGGCCCATCCAAGGGCACCAAAATCGTGTGGACGCGAAATCGCGGACTTTGCACCGTGGGGCCGTGTTGCGAGCTCTTTTCGGCGCCATCCTGCTGGGAGTCCTTTTGGCCGCGCCGTTGACGGCCGCAGGGGTGACGGATGCTTCCGCCACGGCGCTTCCTGCTCAGCCGGTGCTGCGGATCATACGGGGAGACGACCCGAGGTGGGCGACACCGGATTGGGACGACCGCGACTGGCCGGTCGCGGATCCCGCCAACTTGCCGGCTCCTGCGGGAGTCTATTGGGTGCGGTTTCGGGTCGCGCTACCCGCAGTTCCCACGCAGGTCTTTCCAACCATCAAGGACAGCTGGACGCCGCACCAGGAGGGCCGGCCCGTGAACGCCGTCGCCGTGGCCATGGCCGGATCATCGGAACTTTACTGGGATGGCAAGCTGCTCTGGGTCAATGGGGTCGTCGGGCCGGACCGGAATTCGGAAAAAGTCGGCGCCATCGACGTGGTCCGGCAGATTCCGGAGGACCAGCTCGGCCCGGGCGAACACTCCGTGGCCCTGCGTATCTCGACTCATCACTACAATTTTCCAGGGACGCCACGGCTGGCACTGTTTCTCTACCTGCACAATTACGAAACCGACGGGGTCTATCGTCACAGCCTCGCAATGTTTCCCCTGATCGCCATTGGCTGCGCCGTCGTCGTGACACTCCTCAGCGGCGTGCTCTACTGGCTCCTGGACCGGCGCCGTCCCTTGCTGCTGTGCGGGCTGTTCAGCCTGGCCGTGGCCGTCTACTACACCCTCGCCAGTTGGCGGACCTTGAGCCAACTGCTGTTCCACCCCGAACCCTATGACCTGATTCATCCGCTGGCCCAGGCCGTTACCGTACTGATGGCGGTCATCGGTTGCCTGATGCTGGCGATGTTCCTCGACCAGCTTGCGGCTCCGCGCAAGTGGGCTTGGTTTGCCGCCCTCGGCGCGTGCCTCACCGGAATCGGGTGGGAGCTTTGGGATAGCGGTCCCATCAACGGTATCTCGGCCACCTACTGGATCCCGCTGTGGGAGTGCCGGGCTGCGCTGGCAGTGACAGCAGCGGCTGCGGGGTGGGCGGTCTGGCGAAAACGCCCCGGTGCCTGGCTGGTCCTCGGTGCGACGGTGGTTGGACTGGTCAGTGTGCACATGGCCGTGCCCCAGCGCCAGGTGCTCAACGGCTGGTTTCTCCTGACTTTCGCCCTGCTGGTGGTGGCCTTGTTTGCCGCGGTCGGTCTCCAGGTGCAGGCGTCGCGCCGGGCAGCTCGCGCCACCGAGATCACAGCCGCACGCATGGAGCTGGAGCTGTTGAAGCGCAGTTTTCAGCCGCACTTTCTGATGAATACACTCGCCGTCCTCACCGAGGTCGTGGAACAGGACCCGAAGGCGGCGAGTCGCCTGATTGACGACCTCGCGGCGGAGTTTCGCACCGTGGCCCGGGCCTCGGCGGAACACCAGATCACGATCGCCCGAGAAATCGAACTGTGCCGCACCCACCTTCGCGTGATGAGCGTGCGCACGGGACGTGCCTGGAACCTCGAAACCCACGACCTGAACGAAACCGCTCTGGTGCCGCCCGCGGTGTTTCTCACCCTGATCGAAAACGGCTTCGCCCACCAACGCGTGGTCACGCCATCCGCGGCCTTCGTCCTCCGCGCTCAACCCTCAGCTCACGGCACCACACGCTACACCTTTTTTTCGCCCGGCGAGATCCAGGTCGACCCCACCCGTCCGGAAGGCGGCACTGGCATGCGCTACGTCAAAGCACGCCTTGAGGAGAGTTTCCCTGGTCGCTGGTCCCTCCACGGCGAACCGGTTGAGGGCGGCTGGCAAACCACCCTCGAACTCCCCGCCTAGTCGGCCTTCAGGGGTTTGACGGTCGGACGCGGAATGTGGCACCGAGCAGCCACCGCCGGTCGCTGGTTCCAGGCCGCCCGCAGAATTGATACGAGGCCGTCCCGGGCTGGCCTGGCAATTTTCCCTATCCGCACTACGGAGATTCTCTGCTTCGGCGACCGTCCGGAGGGTTTATCGGAGGATGGTGGGAACTACAGCGGACGAAACGCTACGGTAAGGACGGTAAAAAAGTTTCTCCGTCCGTCACAGTAGCCTCTAGCCATGAATACAAAACACAATCCCAAGCTGATCGCGCTCGGAAGTGCACTCCTCCTCCTCGGAGGCTGCGTTTCGGAACCTCAATCTCATCTGGTCACCGCACCGCCTCCTCCCCCGCCCACGACCTCCGCAACCACGGTGGTCACGCCAACCGTCGGTGTGGCCACCGCCCCCCAAACGCCAGCGGTGATCGTCACCCCCGCACAACCTGTCGTCGCCCAGGCCGGCACCAGCTACGTGGTGGTCCAGGCTCCTCCGGCGCCCCAGCCCGAGGCCGTCCCAGAGCGCCCCTCCACCCGCCATGTCTGGATTCCTGGATACTGGACGTGGCAGAACAGCCGCTACGCCTGGATGGCGGGACACTGGGAGGTGCCTCCCTTCACCGGCGCCGTGTGGGTGGCCCCGCGCTGGAACCAGGAAGGCGGCGCCGTCCGCTTCTTCGAGGGACACTGGCAGTAGCGCCTCCGAGCTACATCGTGTCTCCCCCACGCGGTGGCGCGTGCGCGCCTGACAGCGACGACTATCCCTGCGGGGTCGCTGACTCATAGGCGTCAACATTGAGAAAATGAGGTAGGGGAGACGCAATGAGCGGTGGAAGGATGTGGAGGGCGCTCCCGCAGTCGCGCATGCGCGACAACTTAAGCGCGATCCGAAGTCGCCGTCTGGTGGAGGTGGGGTCCCGACCCCGCGGGGATTGGCGTCGCGTGAAGAAATCGAACAACGAAGGCGGGACCGATCGGTCCCGTCGCGGCCTTCCCGTGACTGCGGGACCACCTCCGCCAGAACTGCTGCGATTTTCCCCACCCGTTCCCTAAGTTGACGCGCATGCGCAGTCGCGGGAACGGCGCCGGGTGCGCGTCGCGGAAACAAAAACGGTCCGACGCAGCGGTTCGTGGACCGCCCCCCGCCCCCCGCCCCCCGCACCCCCACCCCCACGCCCCGCCAAACACCACCCGCACCCCTCGTCGCCGGCACACTCGTCCCCTTCAACCGGCGCGGGCAGAAGCTCCCACCATCGACCACAAATCCCACCGGCCGCCCGGAACGGAGTGGACGCGGGTGGGTCAGGGAGTCCAGACTGCGGCGCGCGATCCGGCCGCGGGGCTGTTTCCTCCCCGACCTTGCCCACCCTCGCCCAAGAACCCACGCAGTCGCAGTCCGTGCAGCGTTTCATCACGCTGGCAAGTTATGCCCTGGTGATCGGCATCTTGTGGGTCGGCCAGACGGTGATCATGCCGATCGTGTTTGCGGCGCTGCTCGCGTTTCTGCTCTCCCCCGCCGTGCGCCGGCTGATGCGCTGGCGGGTGCCAAAGAGCCTCGCCATCACTGCGGTCGTGCTGGCGGTGTTCGCCGTGGTCGGCGGGTTGGGCTGGGTGATGGGCACCCAGATGCTCCACCTCGCCGAAGAATTGCCCGCCTACGAGCGCAATATCCTGCAGAAGGTCGCCGCCCTCAAGTCGCCCGCCACCCCTCCGGCGCTCGAGCGGACCTCCGCGATGATCAAGAAGCTGCAGCGGGAGATTCAGGACAACGTTCCCCAGCCGCCCCCGACTCCCGCAGACGCGAACGGACGCCGGCAACCCGGGGAACCGGAACCCGTGCGGGTGCGCGTGGAGGAAAGGCAGCAAAACTCGCTGGAACTCCTCGGCAGCACGGTGGAAACGGTGGCCGGGCCGCTGGCGCAGACCGGGGTGATCCTCGTGCTGTTTGTGGCAATGCTGGTGGCGCGGGAAGACCTGCGCGACCGATTCATCAAGGTGGTCAGCGCGGGGAGAATCAACCTGGCCACGCAGGCCCTCGACGACGCGGCCCGGCGGGTCATGCGCTACCTGTTGATGCAGCTGGTGGTGAACGCCATCTATGGGGTGCCGGTGGGTATCGGCCTGTACCTGATCGGCGTTCCCAACGCGCCGCTCTGGGGACTGCTGGCGACCCTGCTGCGGTACATCCCGTTTCTGGGTCCCTGGATCGCCGCCTCCTTCCCCGTGTTACTGGCCTTCGCCGTGGACCCCGGCTGGAGCATGCTCATCTCCACGCTCGTCCTCTTCCTCGTGATGGAACTGGTGAGCAACAACTTCATCGAGGTGTGGCTCTACGGCGCCGGAACGGGCATCTCCAACCTCGCGCTGCTGGTGGCGGCGGTGTTCTGGACCGCGCTGTGGGGCCCGGTTGGGCTGGTGCTGTCCACTCCCTTGACCGTATGCCTGCTGGTCCTGGGAAAACACGTGCCCGGGCTCTGGTTCCTCAGCACGCTCCTCGGCAGCGAGCCGGTGCTGGAGCCACCCGCGCAGTTCTACCAGCGTATGCTCTCCATGGATTCAGACGAGATGCAGGATCTCGCCACCAGCTTCATCAAGTCGCGCTCCCTCGGCGCCTTCTACGACGAGATGTTCCTGCCGGCCCTGCTCCTGGCCGAAGAGGACCGCCACTCGGGCGCGCTCGCCGAAGTCCGGCAGCAGTTCATCTTTCGAGCCGGCCGGGAACTGATCGAGGAACTGGAACGGCGGGGCGAAACCGACAGGCCGAGCACCTCACCCGCCGGCGTCGCGTCACCGACAGGCAAGGACACCGTCGGGCCCCCGCCGCCGCCCACCCACCCCGACAGCACGCCGTTGGTCTGGGGAGTGCCGGCGTCCGACGACGCCGACGAATTGGCGGGGCTGATGCTGGGACACCTGCTGCGGGATCGCGGGCTGCGGG
Source organism: Opitutaceae bacterium (assembly GCA_046346755.1). Classification (GTDB taxonomy): domain Bacteria; phylum Verrucomicrobiota; class Verrucomicrobiia; order Opitutales; family Opitutaceae; genus UBA6669. The sequence goes on from JAXMHM010000005.1 coordinate 47,759, forward strand.
TCGTGGTCAGTCCGGTGGAGGAGTCACCCCAGGAACAGAGCGAGCGCCTGCTCCGTGACGGCACCGCCGTGGTCTTCGTCTCCGCCCTGCCACCCTCCGCCCTCGGCGCCGCGCGGCGGGCCTGCCGGTGGATCAAGGAAACGTCACCCCGTCTGCCCGTGGTGGTCGGCATCTGGACCGGTGCAGCGACCCCGCGCGAACTGGAATTGCGCCTGCACCACCCCAAGCCGGAGGCGGTCGTCACCCAGCTCGGCAGCGCGGTGCAGGAGATCGAGCGATGGGCGCGCGAGCACCCGTCCGCGACACGCGACGCGTCCCCCGACCCTCAGGTCCCGGCTCCGGACGCTCCGGTGCCCGTGGAGGATCACAGCCGTCGCCTCGGACTGACGGCGTTGGAGCCGGAAGCGTGGGTCGAACGCGTCACCCGTGCCCTGGCCCAGGCCTTCGAGGTTCCGGTCTCCCTCGTGTCGCTCATCGACACCGAAGAGGCCTTCTGGCCGCCGCGCCTGGGCTTGCGGCGTGAGGGTGACAGCCTGCGCGAGCCCCTCCTCCGGGCCTTTCTCCGCGAACTCGCCTCCGAGGAGGACCTCCTGGCGGTGGAAGACGCGAAGAAGGACCGACGCATGGCACAGAAGCCCTTCGTGACCGAACGCGGAGTCCGCCTTTTCGTCGGCCTCGTGCTGCGCACCCCTGCCGGCCACGCCATGGGCTACCTCTGCCTCCTCGACACCGAGCCGCACACCATCACCGACGACCAACGTGCCTTAGTCCGCCTCTACGGAAATGAACTGGTGGAAGCCGTAGCCAGCCTGAGTCCGTAGCGTCCCGCCCTGGCCCGAGGCCCGGAGGGCAGAGATCGGATGCCCGTGTGAATTCGCATTCGCCCCTCGCTAGCGACACTGGCCTCCGACCTCTCCGAGTGTCCGCTGATCTCTGAACCCTGACTTGGGATGCGGACAAAACCGCAGGCCGGTTGCCCCGCTTCGCGCGTCCACTCCTCCACCTCCGTGCCCCCGCGCCTCCGTGCGAGCCCTTCCGATCTTCCGAACATCGATCCTTTTCTCGCACGGAGGCACGGAGCTCACGGAGATCGGACTTGATCCTGAGATGGCATATCCTGAATGCGCCTAAAGCCGCAGCCACTTTGGTTGCTCTGCCCTCTGATTTCTGGCATCCACCCGCCGCCCACCCCATTCGTCATTCGTCATTCGTCATTCGTCATTCGTCATTCGTCATTCGTCATTCGTCATTCGTCATTCGTCATTCGTCATTCGTCATTCCAGCCCCAGCGCGACTGGCGGCTCCACCTCCGCCCCGACCTCCATTTTGGGTCCGCCGGGTTTGCGGCGGTAGTCGCCGGCCGCCGGGTTCAGGAACAGGACGTTCAGGTCGGGATAGACCTCACAGCCGGGACCCATGAAACGGTCCTCCACCTTGCGGGTGTAGAGGTTGCCCTCGATGATCCCGGGGAGATCCTCGGAGAGGCCGTCGAGGAGGTTGTTGCGGATGATCAGGCCCTCCGGCGGGCTCGGACTCTGGGCGGACTGCCCGAAGATGGCCCCCGACCAAGCCTGCCGGCGGTCGGTGTTGACGAAGGTGTTGTTCAGAAAATGGAGGTGTTTCAGCGCCCGCCCACCCACCCGGCCGCTGTTCCACAACGCCACGGTCACCGCCGCCCGGCCCATGCCATCCACGACGTTGTTGCGGAACACGAGGTTCTCCGCATTGCGGTTGATCGCGATCACGTTCTGGAGGTAGTTTCCCTCGATACGAATGTCGCGGCAACCCTCATACAGGTTGAGGGCGGAGGAGTGCATGCCGAAGTGATTGAGGATCACGTTCCCCTCGATCACGCCACGGGCTGATTCGTAGTGGCGAATCCCTGACCCGGAATTGGTCTCGAGCCGGTTGCGGCTCAGGCGGAAGCCGTTCACCCGGTTCACGTAGATGCCCACCGTCCACCCCGGGCAATGATGGATCAGGCAGTCCTCGACGACGACCTCCTCGGCCTGGTTCAGGCTGATGCCGGCATTGCCGCTGATGAATCGAACCTCGCAGTCGGCGATGGTGAGGTGATGCGGACGCGCCCCGCCGCGTCCCCGCGTGGCCACCCCACCGGAACCGGCGGCGTAGCGCTGGATGAGAAAGCCCCGGACCTCGATGTGCGAAGCCCCTCCGTCGAGCATGATGGCGTTCTTCCCCACCGGGTACCCGATGTCGGCCGGCTCCGCCGTCCCCGCGGTCTCGGGCAGCAGGAAGACGCGGGTTTTTCCCGACTCAAGGGGCTGCAGGCACCATTCCCCCGGCTGCTCAAGGAAACGGGGTGAATTGAACAAGGCGTAGTTGGTCTTCGGATAAGTCGTGGCATTGAAGTGCGGCACGCGCAGCCGGCCGGTGCCGGGCTCGTAACCGGCCACCCGCGCGAAGTACACGTGGTTGTTGCCGCCGTGGACGCCGATGAACGCGCGCTCGTACCAGGACGGATCCGCCTGGGTGATCCGCTCCTCGTCCTGGAGGAGGCTCGAGATCGGGTGCTGGAGGACATTGCGTCCGGTGGGGTCGAAGGCGGCGATCTGCTGCAGCTTGGTCCAGGCCGGGGCCTTGGGGTCCGAAGTCAGCGGCTGGAACGTGAGTTTCCGCACCGTGACCGGATGAGGCAGGGCGAACCGCTGCATCCGGGTCTCTCCCGCGTTGACGGAGACCCGGATCACTTCCTGGTCATCCACGAAGAACACCACCTGCTCCGGGGCCGGCGTGGTAGCGGGCCGAAACAGCGTGAAGCCGAATTCAGCCACGGTTTCCTGCTTGGCCAGCGCAACGCTGACCTTCCCGCCGTTCAACGGCTGAATCACCGGTGCATTCGGCCCTCCGGATACGATCGAGATCAGCGGCGTGCTGCGGTTTCCGCGCGTGCCCTCCTCGTAGATGAGTCGATGGGGATAATCGTCCGTGAGCGGATGAGCTGTGCTGTAAAAGCCCGCCGGCAGATCCGGATAGAAGGGGTCGCTGGGTTTGGGCTGTTGCGCGATGGGCAGCACCCTCCGTTGCCCATCGATCAGAAACAGCCGCTGCCAGGGCGCCTGACGTGCCACGGTGTTGTCCCGGTGCAGCACAAATTCCCCGGTGTTGAAGTTGGAGGACAGGTCGACGTCCAGGTCCGCGTATCGAATGTCCCTCCAGCGCGGATTGCCCAGCACCATCTCCGCCGACTCCACCGCCTTCCACCCCCGGATCGTTCGGGCTCCGTCGAGAATGGCCCGCCCGACCCCATACGCCCCTGCCACGTTCCCGTCCCAGGTGATCGGTTTCCCCTCCGTGCCCGACACCCGGACCTCGATCTCTCCGCCATAGGCCACCCCGCCCTTGAACACCACGCGATCTCCCCCGACCAGCGCGACGCCCTTCGGCCGCCCCCCCGCATTATGATCCCCAGGACTGTGCTTCCACGCCGCCCCCGGCGAAAGCCCGTCCGCCAGGTCACTCCCCTCGCCATAGTCCACATAGTACGTCGCGGCCGAAAGCGACCCCACCCACCCCACCAGCAGTAGCAGTCCTCCCGCCAACTCCCTCCGTACCCAAGCGCAGGAAATCAAAAAGACGTTCATGGTGGCAGCACGAGTCTAGCCACAAAGAGCTCAGAGATCACAGCGAGAACTCTCAGGAAGACCCGATCCTCGCTCGTTTCCTCGCACGGAGGCACGGAGCTCGCGGAGACCGAACTTAATCCTGAAACGGCATTTTCTGAATGCGGCTAAAGCCGCAGCCACTTTGGTTGATCTACCCTCTGATTTCTGACATCCGCCCGCCGCCCACCCCATTCGTCATTCGTCATTCGTCATTCGTCATTCGTCATTCGTCATTCGTCATTCGTCATTCGTCATTCGTCATTCGTCATTCGTCGTTCCGACGCCGCGCGGCGGCGGCGATCCCCCGGTAGATTTCCTGGGCCTCGCGGAATCGCGCCACGATCGTATCCCGCTGGCCGCGATGCTCGAAGTTCCCACGCGCATCCATCTTCGCAATGAGGGCGTCGATTTGGCCAATGAAGAACTCCGCATCCTCCCGCGACGCCACGGGTCGTCCGGCCACCTTGACGTAGATCGGCGACGTATGCGCGTAGACCTCGCGGTCATTCGGCGCCAGCCGGTGCCCGGCTCCGCGCACGCGCAGGGCGACCCAGCCACTTTGGTCAAGCGTGCGTCGGCCGGTGAAACGCACGGCATACGGATCACTGCCCGCCTCCCAGCGGCGGACCGCTCGGCCGTTCACAATGAGTTCGAGCGCGACCATCGGCACAATCGACCGCGCCTCACCGGTCACTTCAACTTCCACCGGACCGTCGGCCCGGATTTCCGCACCGGGCTCCTTTCCGTCGATCGTGAACTTCACCAGCGGGCCATTGGTCGCGAAACTGCGCCCGGCCAGGAAGCCGTCGATCCAGCGCTGGTAGTCAAACGCGTTCCCCGTCTTCACATAGACGCGGCCCGCCCCGGGGATAATGTGCTGCGGAATGTTGAGGAAGGAGTCGGTGCCCGCGGAGATCGGGCAGCGAAAGCCGCAGTTCAGCAGGCGATACCAATACTCGGTCGGCAGGTCCTCCGCGTTCTGGCTCATCACGTCGATCGTGTCGGCCACGCCGAGGGCGATATCGACCGGAAACTCGCTCGGCAGCGCCGGATGCACATAGACCACGGCTCCGCCCTGCGCCTTGGCCTTCGCCGCCTGGGGGAAATTTCCGGGATGGTCGTACGGAAACGGCGAGTTCGGCCAACCGAAGTAGGCTGGCTCGACGAAGGTCTTCAGGTTGAGGAAACCGACATGCCCGTAAATGTCGTTCCGCATCTCCTCGTTGAAGTAGAGGATGCGATCCGGGGTCGACACGGTGTCGGGCCTCCCCGTGAAATACTGGCGGTCGCTGATCGTGGTCGTGCGTGGATCATTGCAGGGCAGCAGATTCACGACATTCAGGTCCTCGGCCTGGGCAACGAGCAGCACATCGCGGGGCGTGATCAGAGTCTGCGCGAACAGATTCGCGTGCACATGCACGTCGCCCGAATACCAGCCCTCGGCGTTGAGGTGGGCCCGGCGCTCCAAACGGACCGTCGCCTTCGCGGGCCGGTCCAGACCGATGGGCACCGTTACCCGCACCGGAAGGTATTCGAGGCCCTTGACGATTTCGAGGGACGCCTCGCCGACAGGCACCGCAACGTCAAAGCGGCCGGACGTGTGGAAATAGGCGTCTCCGGCGAAGGGCTGGCCGAATTCCCCGCTGACGATGCGATGCACAGTGTCGGACGGAGCGTGCGCCCGGCCGTCGGCTCCGCTCAGGTAGACTCTCGCCGGGGTGAGTGATCCCTTCTCGTCGAGCACCTCCACCACGAGCGAGCCACGCGCGTGATGCCGTAGGGGAAATCGACAGGATTGCTCGGTGTCGCCGGTGGATACAATCAAATCAACCTCCTCCCTCGTCACGGCGGGTAGCGGCAGAAAAAAGCCGCGTGTCTGACCCGCAGCCATCGTCGTGCTGAAGAAGGACGAACCGGCGCCGGGCATCGAGAAGGCGAACCGCACTGCTGTTCCGCGCCGATTTTCCAGCACCCAGGGAACCTCGGTCAGACTGTCACCGAAGGCGTCGGTCCGTGCGGGCGGCATGATCTTAGTCTCAGCTTCGATGACGATGCGACCCAGGCGCGGGCCCGTCAGGACGCGGTAAACCTCGGTCAAGCGGGACCGCACCAGGCCGCTCGCTGCAGCCGACCCCGGTGCACGAGCCCCGCGCCACTCGTCGAAAAAGGGCATGAGCGCTGATTTGACCACCCGCCCGGCCAGTACGACGGGATCGCGAGGCGTGTCGGTCCAGTAGAGCAACCGCGCCGCGAATTCGGCACACTCATTCAGCTCGGCCGCTACCTCCGTTTCGCGGACGAAGGTCGCCGTCTGGAACGGCATGATCGTCAGCGGCGGGGTGGACGGAGGATTGGCCCCAAGCGTCACACTGAACAGCAGCGCGAGCAGGCCGACGCGGAGGGCCTTGGACACGGTCGGATGACGCCCGTTGCAACTCATGGCTGGATCCAGAAGGAACAGAGCTCGGCGTGGGTCAGGTGAAAAGGCAGGTGCACGCGCTGGCCGCTCGCGAACCTCACCGGCTCAGCGGCCAGGCAATCACGGAAGGCGTGCGGGTCGAGATGCGGACCTCGCCGCCGACGACCGTCACGTGGTTCTGCCAGACGGCAACCGGCGCACCAATGGTGGGCACCGGGCCGACATCTCCGGATACGTCGCGATCACCCGCGCCGACGTTAGGCAATTTCGGTCCGGTCACCCAGGTGCGCTGGGCGATGTGGTAGAAGTAGGTTTGCTCCGCGAAACCGGGGTGTTCGCGCTGCGCCCCACGCCAGACCTCAGCGTACCCGCCGATCAGCCAGATCGTGCCGTCTGCGAGCACCGGACACGGGGTGTTGATTCCAACGCGGGGCTGCGGGATGTCCGGCAGGCGTTCCCAAACGCCGCCGGCTTTGGGCAGGTGGTAAGCTGCGGCCGAGGGGACGGGTTTGCCGGCTGCGTCATAGGCCATGCCACCGAAGGCAAACACCGAAGTACCGCTCGATGATGCTGCGGGCACCAGCAAGCCGGGACCAGGCAGATCGGCCTCGCGGTCCCAGCGCGCGGAGGGTGAGGAGAGGTCCAGTGACCAGACCTCGTTCGTCGGCTGAGTCGAGGTCGGGTCGGGCACACCGCCGATCACGAAGAAGCGGCTTCCCACGATGGCTCCGGCCGCGTAGCCGGTCGGCTTGGGCAGATCGGCGAGCCTGCGGGTGACGTAGCTGCCACCCTCCGCCCGCAACTCGTAGGCCGTGGCGAGGCAGCCACCGGGGTGGGTTCCACCAGCGAAATAAATCGCCTGACCGAACGCCGCACTGGCGAAATGGCCGGAGGCAACGGGCAAACGGGCAGACGAGACCTGCCACTTCTGGTCCAGGCCGCCGAGGACGAAGATCTCGTCATTGAATTTGCGCGTGCCTTTCAGCCACACCGGCTGGCTCCACTGAGTGCCGCCGGTCGCCACCAGGCGTCCGTCGAGCACCCCAGCCGCCATGCCAGCGTAGCCGATGGGGTCAGGCAGCGGGTTGAGGACGACCCAGTCCTTGGCCGACGAGGCGGAGTGTGCAGGAGCATTCATGAGGGAGAAAGCGACGACGAGTCCGAGGTGAGTGGCAAACGGTACAGGGGGAAAATTCATCGGAGTGGGGATTGGATTCAGCTCAAGAGCTTCAGGCATCGGCCGCGGCAGCCTTGGCTAAGGACACCTGCGCCGTTGCCTGACAGGCACGGTCCGCTCAGATAGGTGACAGGCCATCCGGATCGTTGGTTTTCACTTTTGGGCAATCAAGCCCCGGAAAAACGTGACCCAAATGGATGAAAAAAAGCGGTTTGTGAGTCGAGCTCAGACTCCGTTCCACGCGGGTTTCCATGCTGATGCCGACGCACCTGCACAGACTGCAATCTATTTTAGGTCGTGCTAAATCCTCTGCCGCGTGTGCCGTAACTGTATCTTACATGCGTTACCTGCACCGTTCGCTAGTCTGGTTCGTGACGTTGGGAATGTGGACCAGCGCGATCACCTCGGCAGCGGAGTTTCAGCGTTTGGATCTGCTCGATGGCAGAACCTTGAGGGATGTAAACCTCCGCTCCTACGACGCAGAAACCGACAAGGTTCTTCTCCTGAGCCAAGGTAAAGCGTACAGTGTGCCGGCCCGACTGATCCCTCCGCCGTTTGCCGAACAGTTTCGAAAGCGCGGTGAACGTCCCGGCACGTCCGTTTCAACTGTGAGCGCACCGGCTCTGCCGGCGACGCCTCCCGCCTCCGCCGTAGGGTCACCCGCGGCGGGCGCGGCCGCAACCGCACCTGACATCGGGGCGGCAAGCCAAACGAGGCGTCCACGTGGCGACCCGACGCGCACTCCGCCTGAACCCGCCGCCGCGTCGGCCCAAGCGCATGCCGATGTGGCGGCCACGCGCGCGTCACGCTTTTTTCGTTACGAATTCAAGGCCGGCTCGGACTCCATCACGGTCACGGTGCTCAATGTCGACATCGCCACCTGCGAGTCCATCTCCGGCTGGAAGGGGCGCTACCGGACCCAGGGACACGCTTTCCTCGAGTTCTTCGACAGCAAGGGAAGCAGTTTCCAACGAGCGAATCGCGGATTTGAAGTCATCACCGAGGAAAAAAGCCCCGGACAACTCGCGGTAATCGACTTCACTCAGAAGTGACGCTGCAGCGTCCCGTTGAGCACACAGGCCACCCCCCCGGCCGATCCCTGGGCCCGCGTGAAAACGGAATGTTAGTCGATTGATCGAGAAAAGGTCCGTTCCTCCACCCGTGCAACCTTGCAAGTCGATCTTAGCGTCAGCGCGTCTTTGCGCTTCGCAGGGCCCGGTCGATCGCCAACACGGCCCGCTCGATGTCCGCCTCGCAAGTCGCCCAGCCGCAGACCGAGACGCGCATGCAGCGCCGGCCCCGCCAGGTCGTGCAGGCAAACATCGCCTCACCGGAGGCGACCACCTGGGCCACGATGAATTCCGTGTGGCGGTCATGGTCCTGCGGCGTGGCATCCAAGGCAGGGTCCGGGAAACGCAACAGGCCCTGGTTGATGTGCGGCACGTGCAGCACTTCCACCCCAGTAAGCGCGCCCGCGCGGGTCACGAGGGCAAGCGCGTGCTGACAGCAGCCGGCAACGAGGCGCGCCACGCCGTCGCGGCCCAGGCTGGCGAGGGCGGCGTAGGTGGCGAAGCCGCGGGCGCGCCGGGAGTATTCGGGATTCCAGTCCACCTGGTCGCGCGCGGCCTCGGAATGGGTGAGGTAGTTGGCATGATGTCCCATCGACCGGTAATGGGCCTGTCGATCCGTCACGAAGGCATAGCCGCAGTCATAGGGAACGTTGAGCCACTTGTGACCGTCCGTGGCCCAGGAGTCGGCCTGTTCGACGCCCTGGGTGAAGTGACGATGGAGCGGACTGGCTGCAGCCCAGAGCCCAAAGGCACCGTCGACGTGGACCCAGGCCCCGAACTGATGGGCCAGCGGAATGACCTCTGAAAAAGGATCGAAGGAACCGGTGTTCAAATCCCCGGCCTGCAGCAGGACGATGGTGGGTTGCGAAGGAGCGGCAGCCAGCACGGGAGCCAGCGCGGCAGCCGTGAGCTGGCCGTTGGCCGCGACCGGGATGTCGATGAGGCAGTCCCGGCCCAGACCCAACAGACGAAGCGCGCGTTCAATGGTACCATGGCGTTGATCACCCGTGATAATCCGGATGGGCGGCGCACCCATGAGACCGCGCTGTTCGACGTCCCAACCATGACGTGCCAGCACGCCGTTGCGCGCAGCTGCGAGGCAGGTGACGTGCGCCATCTGGCAGCCCGTGACCAGGGCGAAGCTGGCCTGGGGTGGCAGCCCAAGCAGATCCAGCAGCCACCGGCCGCAGACCTCCTCGACCACCGCGGCCGCGGGGGCCACGGCATACATCCCCGCATTCTGGTCCCACGCCGAGGTCATCCAGTCGGCCGCCAGCGCCGCCGGCACGCTCCCGCCGATGACCCACGCGTAGAAACGGCCGCCGGCGTTGCCGGTCAGGCCGCCTTCCACATCGCGCACGAGTTGGCCGATCACGGCGGTCGGCTCCTGCGGACCGTCAGGCAATGGCCGACTCAACCGTGCGCGCAACTGCTCCAACGTGGCCTTGGCGGAAACGGAGGATTGCGGCAGCGCAGAAAGGTAAGCCAGGGCATGGCGCACGGTTTCCTGCAGGACCGGGCCAAAAACGGAATCATCCTTCATAAGCGGGGTATAGGCCAAAACCAGCCCAAGGAAAGACCAGAAGCGACGGACCGGGTCGGTAGGCCGGGGTGCGTGCGACCCGCCGGTTCGTCACTACTCTTCAACTACCTACGGTGAAGAGCATCGGTCTTCTCGGATTCCATCGACGTGACCGCTACGCTCCGTTGGAGGGCGCTCCCGCAGTCGCGCATACGCGTCAACTTAAGGAGCGGGCGTGAAAAATCGCAGCGGTTCCGATGGGGGTGGTCCCGTCCCGCGACTGCGGGACCGCGACGGGACCGACCGGTCCCGCCTCCGTGGTCCGAGTTCCTCATGCGACGCCAATCCCCGCGGGGTCGGCGACCTCACCTCCACCAGACGGCGACTTCGGATCGCGCTTAAGTTGACGCGCATGCGCAGTCGCGGGATCGGCGCCGGGGGACGGTCCTCGCGCTACGGCATGCGATCGTTTTCGACATTCGCCACACGCAACCGGCGTCGCGGAGCGACGCCCTCCATCGAACCCGCGGCCATGTGGGTCCAGGCGAGGGGATCGCGTGCAACGCCGGGCGGGGCAGAGTCACTTTCCCGCGGGAGCCTGCGCGGCGGGAACGTCCAGGGCCCGGATCGGGGTGCGGACAAAGAAAACGCCCGGTCCACAGGCCTGGTTCGCGTCGAGGTCGTAGAACAGCGTGCCCAGCGTCTCGTTGTCGAGTTGTACGGTGCGCGGCCAGCCGCGGCCAGCAATGCGACGGCCGGGGTTATAGACGGTGACGGCCCGATCCATTTCCCAGGTGCGTCCGTCGTCGCGCGAGACACTCACTTGGTACGCCCATTCGCCATCCTGGCCGACGCCGTAAACGATCGACGTCAATACGATCCATCCGTTGCGGAGCACGGTCAGATCGTAGCCGGCCACCCCGAACGTCGGCAGCGCATGCAGGGCCTGCCAGGTGCGGCCCTGATCGACAGATCGGAGTCCGCGGACCAGGTTGATCGGAGTGGAGATTGGCATGCCGGAATTCGCCACCGGCGCGCCACTGAGGATGGCGCCCGCGCGCGTCTTGACGATCGGCACGAGGCCGTGACGGCGTCCATCCCCGAACGGCTCGATCCGCGAGGTCGCGGGATCGAAGACAATGGTACGGTCGTACAGCGGAAGCACCCACCGGTTGGGCGCCAGTTCCAAGAGCGGGTGACGCAGGCAACTGTAGTTCGTGAGGTCGGGCAGCGGGATCTCACGCACCTCCGACCACGTGCGACCGTCGTCGTCGCTCGTGCAATAGTGCGGCTGACGCCACAGTTTCTCGCCTTCCGAGTGATAACAGGACCACTGAAGGACGATGCGTCCGGTACTCAGGGTGGTGAGCGAACCGGGATAAATCGAGCAATGGTCAATCCCGGGTATCGGTTTCGCCGCACTCCAAGTCCGGCCGCCATCATTCGAACGACTGAGGAGCAGTTCCTTCCCGCCGCCGCCCTGCTGGTTGTACACCGCGAGCACGTCCCCATTCCGCGCCACGCACAGCGACGGGTGGACGTGTCCATCGATCACCGTGCCCACCCGTACTGGCGCCTCGGGTACAAGGTCGGCGGCCAGGGCTACGCCGGTCGCAAGGACGAGTGCGATACAGGCTGCGCCCACCCTACGGGCAACGGGGTGGCCCCGCAGCGCCGGGCCGCTCGGGGTATTGGACTCACAGGTCAGGCTCGGGATCATGCAACGACGAGACAGGTCTCAGCCCGGGACTGTCAACCAACGAGTTCGGCAGGGAACGGGGGCCCGCCTCTGTTGGAGGGCGCTGCTCCGTCGGTGCCGGGAGACGATCCCAGCGCCACCGCATGCGTACGTTCTCGGCCCACGCCACGCGCAACCGGCGTCGATCCCGCGACCGCGCATGCGCGTCAGCTTCAGCTCGATCCAAGGTCAGGGTTTGTTGGAGGTGGGGTCGCCGACCCCGCGGGGATTGGCGTCGCGTGAAGAAATCGGACCACGGAGGCGGGACCGGTCGATCCCGTCGCGGTCCCGCAGTCGCGGGACGGGACCACCCCCATCGGAACCGCTGCAATTTCCCACACCCGTTCCTTCGGTTGACGCGCCTGCGCGACTGCGGGAACGCCCTCCGTTAGTCCTAAGGCCGCTCCGCTTCAGCCGTGAGTGAACCTCAGTTCGGCGCGTCCGGAATCTCGTTGAGCGTGTAGGCGGCACGGTCGTTGGCCAGCGGGTCACCCCGCTCGGAGGTGATGCCGACATCGAGATCGAAGCGGTAGACCCGTCCCTTCACCAGCGGGGGCAGGATCAGGTCCACATCCGTCCCGTCGGGTTGCAGGGTCACACTGCGCACGGGCACCGCCGTCCGGTCGATCTCGCGCGAACCGTAGGCCGAGGAGTAGTCGTAGCGGTAGTGCTCGATCCGGTACGAAATCGCCTCGGCGGCCCGGCGGCCGGGCGGAGTGGTGAACCGGATCCGAAAGCCATCCGGCCGGGCGTAAATCGATTGAATCTCGAATGGCACCTCGCCGGTGTACTCGATCGAGTACAGGGCCCCGCGATCGGGCTGGCGCATCCAACCCGGCTCGGTGAGGCTGCCGACCCACAGGCGCCCCACGTGATCGAAGGTCACTGTCACCGGCCCGAGCAGCCCGCGGTTCCAGAACGGGAAGCAGGCTCCCTGATACTGGTCTTTCACCTTTTCCAACTGCGCCCGGATGATCGCGCCACCTTCCATGACCTCAGCGAGGAAGAAGTGACCGGCAAACGGTCCGAATTTCCCGCCAGTGGTGTCATAGGTCACGCCATTGATCGACTTCGCCCAGCCGTACGGCACCCAGACGGCCGTCGGGCCGGTCGGCTTCGAGCGAACGTCCAGCTGTTTGGGATTCGGAAAGCCATAATAACGATCCGGCACAAGGTGCGACAGCCGGTTACTCGCCATCCAGTTGCCCTGGTTGTCCGTGAAGAAGACCTCCCCATCCGGTCCCGGCGTCCACCCCACCGGATTGCGCATGCCAAACGCTACCTCCTCGGTCGTCCAGCCCGTCGGATGGGGGTGGATCCGGATGGCCGATCCCGCTCCTTTCATTTCCTGCGAACCCACCGCGTGGGGGGCGAAACTCACGATGTATCCGCCGTTCTTGTCCGGGATCAGGCCGTAGCCCCAGTCGTACGAGCGCGGATCGAGCAACTGCGGAAAGGACATCAGGTGCTCCAGTCGCTCAGCGACGCCGTCCCGGTCGCTGTCCAGGACGCGGGTCAGGTTTCGCCGGTGCTGCACGAGCAGGGAGCTGCCATCATGGGCCATCGCGAGGATGTCCTGAAAGTGCGTCCCGGTGAAGTCGATCAGCGTGGCCAGCGAGCCCGGCTTGGCATCCACCTGGACCCGGAAGATCTCGCCCAGTTTTCCGGAGGCGACGTACACCGTGCCCGTCACGGCATCGGTCGCCATCGCGAACGGAAGCACGCGGTCCTCGCCCGACGGCAGTCGCGGCAATGGATGCTGCACCGCCCGGTAACCCGGCCGCTGGGCGGAACCGGGAACCCAGGCATCCCAGGTGAAGGCGGCCGGTTTCACCCCCGGCTCCGCCGGGGATTGCGTCGGTGACACCGCCGTGTGGGCCCACTCCATCACCACGTGGCGGACCCCTGCGGCGGGAACAACCGTCACACCCTGCTCGCCGGGCTGTATCCGCCCGGTTGTCCGCAGGGATCCCCCGTTGTCCCCGGAGGCTCCCTGCACCTGGCCGGGAGCGATCCCGAGGGTGGTGCCCGCCGGGAGCCCCTCGAACGTCAGCGTTCGACGCAGCACGACGCCGGCGTCGGCCGGGGTCAGGGCGAGGAGTTCGCTGCCCATCACGGTTTCGCCCGAGGCAAGCGTGGCGCGGGTCCGGATTTCGATCCCGTCCTTGCCTCGCACCACCTCGGTCAGGGTGCGCCGGAGGGTTTCGGGGTTGGCCCCAGGGCCGGCAAGCGAGAGGGCGTTGGCCGCGCCGGTGAACGTGAGGATGCGCCGCCCCTCGAGGTGAAAACCCCGGATCGCCGCCCGCTCCCGCGCGATCGTCGCGCCCGACCACACGCTGTGCGGCGCGAGGGTGGCCTGGTCGTACAGGAGCACGCTTCCGTCGGCATAGACCAACCCGAGGGCCTCGAGTAGTTCGCCCCCCGGAAGGTGCACGGGGAAGTAGACCAGCCGGGGCGGATCGCCTGGCGCGGGTCGGGGGATGTCGTCCCGCCGGCCGAGCCAATCCTTCAGTTTGGCATTGTGGGCGGCATTGGCCGCGGAGATCGGAGTCTCGACGACCGGCAGGCGACTCAGGATGTAGGCGACGACGAGCGCGACCTTCTCCTCGCCCAGCGCGTCTTTCCACGGTGGCATGCCGGTATCGAATGCGCCGTTCATGATCGTGGTGAAGATATCGGCCGGCCGCCCGCCACGGTCCCAGATGTTGTCGGTGAGGTCGGAACCGATGACCGCAGCGTTGCCGGCCTTTCCGCGCATGTTCTCCAGGTGACAGACAGCGCAGGTCGTATTGAACAGCATGCGGCCCACCTCGAGGTTGGCGGGATTCGCGCCGAGACCGCGCAGGAGCGAGTCGTTGATGAGCGACGGCCCGGTGGCCTGCTGCCGGACGCGCGCGACCGCCTCCTCGACGTCCGCAGCCCGGCTCTCGATGGCGGGGGGAGCAAACGAGAGCACAAGGACAAGGATGCAGGGCAGCGGCGAGAGGTTCGGCAGGCGGGCCATCGAAATGCGGGTTGTGGGGGATGTGAAAACCACGAAGGCCTGAAGTCCAGACGATGCCACCTGAACCGCAACTCTCGCCTTGCTCCCCGGAACGAGCCGGCGTTCCGTCCTTCATGAGCACAGCGACGCAACTCTGGAATCGTCGACGTTTTCTCGGCACCGTGGGCGGCGCGGCGGGATTGCTGATCCTCAAGGACGCACGGTCGGCCCGCACCTACCAGGCCAACGAGAAACTCCGCGTGGCAGCCGTCGGTATCGGCGGCATGGGAGCTTGGAACCTGGCCCACTTCGCGGGCGAAAACGTCGAGTTTCTCGAAAAGAACATGCTCATCCAGCCGGCGACCTATCCGGCGATGACGGGAGAGAACATCGTCGCGCTGTGCGACGTGGACGATCGGCCAGCGACCCGCCTCGTCCCCGGAAGGCGCAATCCCGCCGCCGAATCCTTCGCCCGCTACCCGCACGCCAAACGGTATTCCGACTATCGCCGCATGCTCGACGAAATGGACGATCAGATCGACGCCGTCGTCGTCAGCACCCCCGATCACCTTCACGCTCCGATCAGTCTGGCGGCGATGCGGCGCGGCAAACACGTGTACTGTGAGAAGCCGGGAGCCCATTCGGTCATCGAGGGTCGCCTGATGGCCGAGGTGGCGGCCGAGAAGAAGGTCGCAACCCAGTTGGGCGCGCAGATTCACGCGTCGGAAAACTACCGCCGGATCCTCGAAGTGATCCGGTCCGGCGCCATCGGTGCGGTGCAGGAGTGCCATATCTGGCCGCGCGGCGACGGAGCCGCCCCGACTGAGCGCCCAAGCGAGACCCCGCCCGTGCCCGAGGGGTTTCACTGGGATCTGTTCCTCGGGGCGACGCGGTACCGGCCCTACCACCCCACGTATTCGCGAGGCTGTGGCGGGAACTGGCAGCGCTGGTGGGACTTTGGCTGCGGCAATTTGGGCAACATGGCCGGCCATTTCTTCAATCTGGCCTTCTGGGCGCTGGACCTCCGCCATCCGCTGTCGGTCGAGGCGGAAGGGCCGCCCCCGCACCCTGAAACCACCCCGTCCCGGTTGCACCTGCGCTACCAGTTCCCTGCCCGCGGCAACCGGCCGCCCGTCACCCTGACCTGGACCCACGGCAGCCAACCTCCGCCGATCTTTGCGGAGAACAAGTTCCCCGACTGGGCCTGGGGCGTTTTCCGCGGCACCGAAGGGATGCTGCTGGTGAACTATGATCGTTGGATGCTCTGGCCGGAGGCGAAGTTCGCCGGCTTCGTGCCGCCAGCGGCCAGCATTCCGCCTTCGATCGGCATGGAAATCAGCCAGCGCGCCGAGTGGATGGCGGCGTACCGCTCCCTCCCTTCGGCCCGACGCGTGGCTGAAGTCGGCCATCGCATGGAATGGGTCGCCGCGTGCAAGACCGGAAGCCCGACCGCCTGCCACTTCGGCTACTCCGGCCCGCTCATGGAGACCATCCACCTGGGCGCGGTGGCCTACCGCACGGGCACCCGGCTCGACTGGGACGCCGCTCATCTCCGCGTCACGAATGCCCCTGAGGCCAACGCCCTCCTGGCGCGGACCTACCGTCCCGGCTGGGGCATGTAGGCATCGAAACAGGGGCCGCTTGACCGCCGCTCAGCGCAGGAGCTCGTGCGTTCCTTCGTCGCCAGGGGATCTGGGTCCGGCTCAACTTCGCCCTCAGAAGGCTCCGCCATCCGCGCGCACGGCCAAACCCGCCCAGGCAGCCGCTTAGGTTGGGGATTGGCTCCCCGCCTGCAAGTCGCCCACCGTCCTCCATGACCGCACCGCCCGCCCGTCCTCGACCCCGCCTCCTCCTGCTCAACGCCTCCCTCGCCGGCGACGCGGGCAACACCGCCGTGCTCCTCGCCCGGGCGCGCCAGCTCCTCGCGCGTTCCGCCACCGTCGATGCGGTCACCCTGGCGGGGAACTCCGCGTCGTTCGCCGATCTGCGCCCACGTCTCGCCGCCGCGCACGGCTTCCTGATCGGAACCGGCACGCATTGGGACTCCTGGAGCAGCGTGCTTCAGGCTTTCCTCGAGGACGCCACCCCTGCCGAGGGCACCGCGCTCTGGCTCGGCAAACCCGCCGCCTGCGTGGTGAGTGAACACTCCACCGGTGGCAAAGGCGTGCTCTCCCGTCTCCAGGGCGTGCTCGTGTCGCTCGGCTGCATCCTCCCGCCGATGAGCGGTCTCGTGCTCTCCCGCGCCGTCGTGCTCGCTACCCGCCATGCCCCCGATCCCGCCCCCGCCCGCGATTTCTGGTGTACCGACGACCTGCGTGTCGTCTGCCACAACCTCGCAGAATCCGCCCGTATCGGCTTTCCCGGCACGACCCTCCGGGCTCCGCGCTGGCGCGCCTGGCCGGTTGATCGCACCGACTTCGCCGCCCGCTGGCTCGACGCCGCCGGCTGACCGAACGGCCCATGCCGTCACCTGAACACCTCGGGTAACATCGCCGCCATGAACCGCCTGCTCACCTACGCGCTCGGGCCCGAGGCCTACTGGTTGCTCCTCTGCCTCGCCGCCCGGCTTCTCGCCCAGCGCAACAAGCCGGCCACCGAGGCCGGCAACGAGTTCCTCGGACAGCTCGGCTGGACCGTGCCGCTCGTCTTCGTGCCGCTCGCGTTTCTCTGTTTCCTCGTGCCCGGTTCGGGTCGCTGGTGGCTGCTCCTCCGAATCGATCTCGCCTCCATAGTCGCCATGATCACCGCCGTCACGATCCTCCTTGAGGCCGTCAAGTACAACGATTCCCGCGACTCGGGCACCGGCTCCGGCTACATCGCCTTTATCTCGCTCGGTCTGGTCGCCCTGGCCGGCGGCACCGTCATCGCCGCCATCGCGATCTGGTGGCGGAGCCGCGGCCAGCACTCCCTCTAGAAGGTCAGAACTTACCTATTGATCATCACCTGCGCACCGTTCCGCGGCACGCTGAGGCGGAGGCCCGGGACCAGCCCGCCCGTCGACAATGATTCGGAGCGGGCTTTGCCGAATTGAACACGAGCAAGAGCTGGCAGCGAAGGCATACCGGCAGGATGGTCCCAGAAACGTGATTTGCTAATCTTGGTCTCCACGGGGGACCAAACCTGCGGCGTTGGCTCTGGCTGGGCCTCGGGGAGCATCGGGATTGTTCAACCCCGCAACCACCCCACAGCGATGAAACGAAACGCCTCGTCTCTCCTCTCCGCGGCCCTCTTTACGGGGACCACCGCATTCGCGCAGACTCCACCGCAAGGCCAGATCGAACCGGAGCTCGTCAATCTCTCGGTCTTCACCGTCAACAGCAGCCGCGACAAAGGTTACGGGTCAACCAACGCGCTGGGCGCCTCACGCATCAACGTTCCGCTTGAAAACATCCCGGGCTCGGTCGTCGTCGTAAACCGCCAGCTGATTGAGGACACCGGAGCCCGCGAGTTCATCGACGTGCTGCGCTTCGTCAGCGGTATCAGCAACGCCAGCAGCCCGCTCAACGGTCAGTTCATCGTGCGCGGATCTTCAAACGGCGGCACCATGTTGCGGGACGGTCTGCCCGAGGGCACGAGCATGGCTGGATTCTTCTTCGATCTCGCGCCATATGAACGCATCGAAGTGATCAAGGGGCCTTCCGGAGCTCTTTACGGTTCCCACGGCGTCGGAGGCATCATCAATCGCGTTGCAAAGCAGCCGCTGGGTGTTGCGCGCTACTCGCTCCAATCGACGGTGACCTCCAGCAACGGCCACCAGATCTATCGCGCCGAAGGGGATGCCACCGGTCCCATCGACCAAGCCGGAAAATGGCAGTACCGCGCCATCGGCGCCTGGACGGAAGGCGAGAGTTGGTTCGATCGTGACTACGAGCGCAAGGTCTTCAGTCCCATCCTCACCTTCGCTCCGTCGCGTGATTTGAATTTCTGGGCCCGTTACGAACACCAGTTCAGCAACCTGCCCAATGTCGAGGGCTCTTGGATCGCCAACGCCCGCGGTCAGATCTCCAATTTCCTCAATCGCGAGAATGTCACCTCCGACCCTTGGTCCTACTTCAACTTCTGGAAACACTTCGGCGAGGCGGGCCTGGAGAAACGATTCCTCGGCGACAAATTGACCTCGCGTCTCACCGGTCGCTACTCGCAGGAGAACCGACAGCACAGGCGCTACATCATGTCCGCCGCCGGTTCGATTCGCTTCTACAACCCACAGGGAGTGCTGATCGGTGATGAACGAAGCCTGCTGGTCGACTTTGACAATCCTTCCGCATTCGGGTCCATCCGCCATAGTCGGCAGTACGCACCGGAGACTCAGAATCTGATCAATCGGAGCCTATATTGGGACAACGTAGCCGAGTTCATCCTCGGGCCCACCACGCACAAGGTGTTGTTCTACGGCGGCTACAACAAACTGTCGGGCGACAATCGGCGCCACGTCTCGCCACTGGCCACCACTCCGACCTTTGACTACCTAAATCCAACGTACGATCCCGTTTTCAACCGTCTCGGCCTGCCGCTGACTCGCTCCGTCGACACGACCACCCGCGGAAGATCCTTCAACTACGGAGTGCAGGACAACATCAGCCTCTTCAAGGATCGCCTGATCGTCGTCGCTGGATTCCGGTACGATAATGCGACGAACGACAACCAAAACCTGCTGAACACCACTGCGACGCACACGGAAGGCCACGACACCTCAGCAAAGTATGGCATTGTCGGAAAGCCAGTGAAAGGTGTGTCGGTTTTCTACAACTACTCGGAGACCTTCATTCCGAAGTTTGGCACCTACAACCGCTACCCCGACCTTGTCGTGCTCCCGTTGAGCAATCAGCGGGGCGTAATGGACGAATTTGGAGTGAAGCTCGACTTGCTCGAGGCTCGCCTCGTGGCCACCGCCTCGTGGTTCGACATCACGCTCGACAACAACACCGCCAACGGACCAACCCTGAACGGAGTTCCGACCACGATTTTCCTGGCCAATCAGCAGATCAAGGGCTGGGAAGCCGACATTGCATTCCAGCCAACGCCCGCATTCACCGCGCTGGTTGGTCTGGGCGACATGGAGTCACTGGGTTCTACCGGCTTGTTGACGAACGGAGTTCCGCAGGGATTCAGCTACAAGGGCCTGGCCAAGTATTCCTTCATAAAGGGTGCGTTGGATCAGCTCTCAATCGGCACTGCGTACGAATACGTCAACCGTCGCGCCGGCGACCCCAACAACACCTTCTTTCTGCCGTCCTACGGCATATGGTCCGTGTTCGCCTCCTACCGAGCTAACAAAAACTGGTCGTTTCAGCTGAACGTGGATAACGCGGCCGACAAGATCTATGCGACGACCGCCTCGAACAACACGAGCGTCTACGTCGGAGACCCCCGCACGTTTCGCCTAACCCTCGGCTACAAGTTCTAATGTCGACCTCCCACTCGCTTCCTCGTCGTACGTGTCTCGCGGCAGGACTGCAGCATTTGGGGCTCGGACTTGGCCTCCTGTTGCACGCAGACGCGCTCATCGCCGCAGGACCCATCCGCATGGACTCGCTGCCGCTGCTGTTCGTGGACGACAGTGGCCTCGCTTCGAAACGCGATATCGTGCGTACGATCCATCCGGCCCGGCCCAGCTCCGGGCCGGTGTTGCTGGGGGAGAATCCGTGGGAGGGCCCCCGCATCTATGCCTTTGGCAGCGTGTATCATGACGCGGTCACCAACCTGTACCAACTGTGGTACCTGAGTGTACCGGAAGCGGCCGCAGCAGGCATGAGCGAAGAGGACC
This sequence comes from Opitutaceae bacterium, assembly GCA_046346755.1. GTDB lineage: Bacteria > Verrucomicrobiota > Verrucomicrobiia > Opitutales > Opitutaceae > UBA6669. The sequence continues at coordinate 68,061 of JAXMHM010000005.1, forward strand.
GCGCCGCCACCGGGCGCGTACCGCAGTTTCGCGGCAACGGCTACTTCCTCGTCCTATACGGCACTTCGACGGACGGTATCAGCTGGACGCGACCCAATCTCGGCCTGCACGCCTTCGATGGCTCCAAAGAAAACAACATCGTTTACGACCTCAACAGTCCGACGGTGCTGCGCGACCGATTCGAATCAGATCCGACCAGACGCTACAAGATGCTCGGAACGATTCATCGGAGCTACTACGCAGCCTATTCTCCCGATGGGATCCACTGGACCAGCGCTCTGAACACCCCGGTGCTGTCTCATTCCGATACCATCACGCTTACGCAGGATCCGAACACCGGCGAATACCTCGCCTACCACAAACGTCCTGCAGTCGTCCGTGGATTCGACCGGCGCGTTGTCTGGCTCTCACGCAGCCGTGACTTCACAACCTGGTCCGAACCTCAGCTCGTCTTCGCGCCCGACGAGGCCGATGACGATTGGTCGCGCAACGCAGGCGAACGTTCCGAAGTCTACGATATGGCAGTATTCCCGCACGCGGCGGGTTATGTCGGCCTACCTGTCATGTTCCAGATGATGGAACTGCGACCCCGCGAAAAAATGGGTGCGGGACAGAGCCCTTGGTCGGGTCCGCTTGACGTTCAACTTGCGACCAGCACAGACGGCACGCACTGGCGCCGATCCATGCCTCGCATTCCAGTCATACCCCGCGGTGCGCCGGGCACCTTCGACGGAGGTGGAATCCTCAGTGTTTCGAGCACCTCGGTGGACACCGCGACCGAAACGTGGGTCTACTATACCGCCATGGCCACGGGGCACGGCGCTCCCATCCCGCCCAAGCGCATGACCATCGGGAGGGCCGTTTGGCGGCTCCATGGCTACGCATCGCTCGACGCAGGTCCTGAGGGTGGACGTTTCGAAACCAAGCCACTCTGGGTGAGTGCCGGAGAGCTGTTGATCAACGCCGATGCTTCGCGCGGCAGGATGCGTGTCGCACTGCTTGAAGCCGACGGAGAACCGATCGTTGGATACGAGTTGGAAAACAGCGAGGAACTGCGGACGGATGCCTACCACTGGACCGCGCAGTGGAGGAATCAGCGCATGATCCCAACGGACCGACCCGTGCGTGTGGTGGTCGATATGGATAGCACCCGGTTTTATAGTCTCGCCAGCGGTGGGCCCTCGTCTCGTTAAGCGTTTTCCAGCAACACGCGACGCGGTCTTTGCTTCCCTGATCCCCCGTAATGTCCACGCGTCTTCTATTTGGCGCCCATTTCCTGAGAGACCGCCAACGGTGGGTGATTGTCGCGTTGCTCTGTCTCACCACCATGGTAAACAGCATCGACCGCCAGGCGTTGTCGGTCATGGCCGCAACCCTGAAGGACGAATTGGATTTCGGTTCGGTTGAGTATTCCTACGTCGTCGCTTCGTTCCTCACCGCCTACTCGATTGGATACACGTTTTGCGGCCGCATCCTGGACCGAATCGGAGTCAAGGTGGGTTTGGCCGTTGCCCTGGGATTTTGGTCGCTTTCCGGGATGTTGCACGCTGCCGCCATCGGCTGGATCACCCTGGCAATATGTCGCTTCCTGCTCGGCCTCGGCGAAAGCTTCAACAGTCCGGCTGGAGTGAAAGCCATCGCAGAGTGGGTGCCGCCACGCGAACGGGGATTGAGCATGTCGATTTTCTCGAACGGCGGAATTCTCGGCGCCGTCGTCACACCACCCCTTGTCGCATTCACCACGCTGCACTTCGGGTGGCGCTGGAGTTTCCTTATCACGGGCGCGCTAGGCTTGGTCCTGCTGGTCATCTGGTGGCGCACTTACGAGACACCCTCGCGGCATCCGCGGATTACACCCTCCGAGCTGGACTACATCAAAGCACACTCCAAGACGGGTGAAAATGTCACCTCTCCGGCCTCGATGTGGACCTTGCTTCGCTACCCACTCTGCTGGGCCATGTTTCTTGCGCGCTTCTTGACCGATTCGATCAACTACTTTTTCGGCTTTTGGCTGCCGGACTACCTACAGAACGAACGAGGCTTCTCGCTGGCACTGATTGGCATGGTCGCCTGGATTCCATTTGTGGCGGCCGACATTGGCGGACCCGGTGGGGGTGCCATTTCCGACTTCCTGATCCGGCGTGGTTGGTCTCATTCGCGAGCGCGACGCATGATGATGGCTCTGGCCGCCTGCCTGACGCCAGCGGCGCTTCTCGCCGTGCGGGTGGAAGTGGCGTGGCAGGCGCTTGCCCTGATTGCGATCGTGGTGGGAGCCCAGAGTTGCTGGATGGCAAATCAGCTGACCTTCATCTCCGAGTCCGTAGAGCGACAGAATGTGGGGACCATGCTGTCGCTCTCGGCCCTCGGAGGCAGCCTCGGCGGCATTCTTTCCACACTTGTGGCCGGACGCGTGATTGCCGACTTCGGCTACACTCCAGTCTTCACGGCTCTCGGGTTTCTCCACCTCACAGCCTTTTGCGTCATCGCCTTCGCGGTGCACCTCACCCGAAAACGTGGCTCCCCCGTTTAACTATGAATGCAACTCACTCAAATCGCTTTCTCGCCCACATGCGGGCCGGAAAAGTTGAAAACATGTACAGTCTCGGCGGCTTTGCTTCGCCCCGCCATGTCGACTACATCTGTGCTCGGGGCAAATTCGACTCGCTCTGGTTCGACCTTGAACACGCGGATATCGCAGTGCAGGACCTGGCCATCCTCAATCTCGTTGCGCGTGCCTATCCCGTCAGCACGATTGCCCGGTTTCATGCCACAGACTACCAAGCCGTGATGCGAGTGATGGAGACCGGTGTGGGCGGGATCATGTGCTCCATGGTGGAGAATGCCGGGGACGCCCGAAACGTCGTCCAATGGGCCAAATTCAACAATCCACGTCCGTCTCCCGGGGAAGTCACGGGACTTCGTGGCTGGAATGCCGGCGGAGTGGATGCGCGCTATGGCACGGTTCCCGCGCTCGACTACGTGCGTCAGCAGAACAACGAGGTGGCGATCATTTGCCAGATTGAGACGCCCGAGGCCTTGGCGCGTCTCGATGAAATCGTGGCAGTGGAGGGGGTTGACGGGTTTTTCTTCGGCCCGGGTGACTATGCCCACCGCATCGGGCGCGTGAGCGAAGTGGACCATCCCGAAGTTCTCGACGCCATCAACCAACTTGCGGCGGCCTGCAGGCGTCACAAGAAGTTCTGGGGCACGATCAGCCTGAATCTCGAGCACTATAGACGGGTGAAAGCGCTGGGTGCGCAGTTCATCGGCGCCGCAGGCGATGTTAGAATTATGAACTACGGCTTTCGCGAATTGCTGAAAACTTTCGATTCAGAGTAGCAGCAGCTCCCTATTTCGGTCACCCGGCCTTGGCGTCAACCCGCCTTTGTCCGCGCCCTTGCTGCAGCCGTGCGCTTGTTCCCGTCAGAGCGTTGGACCAAGAGTGGCTGGGCGAGCGACTCCCCCGGCTGGAAGTCCGGCGCGATGCGCTGTGCCAGCGGGTTCGGAGCCTGCCCGGCAATCCTCTGCAGCAACATCGTCATCAAGCGTCGGGCGTAGAGGTAGGGATTGACTGAATATCGCGCAGGCATGGGTCGTAGGTAGGAGAGGAAATCGTCATTGTCGTGCGAGACGAGCGACACATCCCTGCCCACCCGGAGCCCTCGTTCCGCCAGGAACGCGACCGTGGTGAGGTAGAATGCGGGATTGTTCACCAACAGGGCGGTGGGCGGGGTCCACTTGAACAGACGAGTCAATTGCTTGTATGCCCCCACCACCGTGCCGTTGTGCCGAGCAATGACCGCATCGGCCCCGACCGACGCCGCGCCTTCCAGAAAACCCGCTTCGCTCTCGAGATCGCCCGCGCGCTGACTTTGTCGGTTCAAAAACGCGATGTGGCGATGTCCATGCCGGTACAACGCGATGGCCGCATGCCGACAGATCGCGTGATAGTCGAGATCGAGGTTCGGCAGTGAAATCCCCCGGTGACAAGATCCGGCCACGATGCAGGGTACTCCTTGTTGGTGAAACCACCTTTGCGCGCTGCTACTGGAGCGCATCAGAACCCAGCACGCCTGGGGTGATTGCCGAACGAGCCGGCTCAAGGAATCGCTACGCCTTTGGCTGAAGTACGCGTGTCCGGAGAAAGTCAGCAGGCGGTAACCGCGCTCAAACAGCATCGACCGCAGGCCATCGATCCACATCGCAGTGTAGGGTCGCAATTGCTCGAGCGGTTCCGGCGTGAGCAGGGCCACCGAGTTTGACGGCTTGGGCGTGGCGTCAGCCGAGTGCCGTGTGATTGTCCTGCCCCATCGACCCGCCGGGCCAAAATAGCCATCGCGCCGCAACTCGTCGAGCGCCTTGCGCAAAGTCTTGCGGCTCACCTTCAGATTGGCAACCAACGTGCGCTCCGCGGGCAACCGATCCACCCAGGTTCCGTCGTCGATCTCCTGCAGAATTCGCGCCGCGACCTGCGACGCCAAGGTCAAGTAGCGCGGTGCTTCACCGGTCATCTCCCGAGCAAGCGTCTATCTCCCGCTCAAGTCGAAACTTCATTACGCCAAATGAGAACCACGACAAACCATCGTGGTTTCCTGTGGGAACCAAACTTCATCTGTCGTGCCACCCGATGCCGGCATCCATCGTGCCAGCAGGACAATACTCGACTACCTCAAATGAATCATAAACTTGGAGCCGACGTCGCGATCCTCGGCGGTGGCGTGGGTGGATGCGCAGCTGCGCTCGCGCTCGCTGAAGCCGGAAAACAGGTGATTCTGACCGAGGAGACGGTCTGGATTGGCGGGCAGTTGACCTCCCAGGCTGTCCCGCCGGACGAACATGGTTGGATTGAGCATCAAGGGTGTACCTTCAGCTACCGCCGTTTTCGTGCGACGGTACGCAACTACTACCGCAAGAACTACCCGCTGCTGCCGCACTACCGATGCGCCGACCACCTCAATCCGGGCAACGGTTGGGTCTCACCCCTCTGCCATGAGCCGAGAGTTGCGCTGGCTTCACTTGAGATGATGCTAGCTCCCCACGTATCGGCCGGTCGCGTTCGCATTCTGCGCAAACATCGTCTGGCCGGCGTGCATCTCCGCGATGCTGCACACCTCGCCGCCGTGGTCGTGAGTGATGCCCGACAAGTCGAAACCGCCATCACCGCCGACTACTTCCTGGATGCCACCGAGAACGGAGATCTCCTCCCGTATGCCGGAGCAGAGTATGTTACGGGCGCCGAATCCCGTGCTCAAACCGGCGAAGCCAATGCCCCGGAACATGCGGCACCAGGAAACAACCAGGCGTTTTCGCTCTGCTTTGCCCTGGAGCACCGGGCTGGAGAAAATCATGTCATCCCGCCACCGGCCGACTGGGGCTACTGGAAAGACTATCGTCCCGCACTTCGCCCGCCCTGGCCCGGGCCACTGCTGAGTTGGAATGCGGTCAATCCGCGTACCCTGGCGCCAATTCGCTACCGCTTCGATCCTCACAATGAGGCACCCATACCGTTTTCCGGCCTCTGGAGTTACCGTCGAATCCTGGATCGCTCCCTGTTTGTTCCCGGCGCCTATGCAAGCGACGTGACACTGGTGAACTGGCCCATGATCGACTACATGGAGGGCGATCTGCTGACAACCAGCGAGGAAACCCGCGCGGTGCATCTGAACGCGGCTCGGCAGCTCAGCCTTTCGATGGTCTATTGGCTGCAAACCGAAGCGCCGCGACCGGACGGGGGACTTGGCTGGCCCGGTCTTCGACTGCGCGGAGATTTGCTTGGGTCAGGCGATGGCCTGGCCCTTGCTCCTTACATTCGTGAATCACGCCGGATTCGTGCTGAAAGAACCATCGTGGAGCGTGACTTGTCCGCCGCGTTCCGTTCCGGTGATACGCTCGCCGAACGATACAACGATACCGTTGGGGTGGGGTATTATCGAATCGACCTGCATCCCTCAAGCGGCGGCGACAACTACATCGACGTGGCCTCACTGCCCTTCCGGATTCCATTGGGCGCACTCATCCCTGTCCGGATGGAGAACCTGCTTCCTGCCGCCAAGAACATCGGCGTCACTCACATCACAAACGGTTGCTACCGCTTGCACCCGGTTGAGTGGAACGTCGGTGAAGCCGCAGGGACGTTGTGTGCCTACGCCCTGGACCATTCCGTCCGGCCACGCGTGGTGCTACACAACGACCGGCATCTGGCCGCCTTCCAGGCAGCGCTGGAATGCCGCGGCGTACAGCTCCGCTGGCCCGAGAATCTCAACCTCGAGGACGGTGATTCACACATCCACGCCCGTGGTTCTTCATAAACGGCGTCTTGTCCCGAGCGAATCACCGAAAAGGCAGCACCCCAAGCCCAACGACACGCGAGGCGAGCCCACGAACTAGGGCAGCCACGGCAATTCGATCCTGCGAATGCGGAGCCTTGCGAGGCGCCCCACCTTGTCATCGCCCGCGGTGTAGCCGAGCAACACCGCATCGTTGGTGAAATGCACGGCCGTGTAGCAATACCACCCGGCAAGGTCGGCTTCGATCACCTTCCGCCGCGGCCAGGATTTTCCACCGTCGTCTGAAACGGCCGCAACCAACGGCGCTCGCCGGCCAGCATCGAATTTGAACCGCCCTGAATGATCGTTGTAAATCGCGAGCAGCGAGTCCGAACCGGGCAGGCGTTTGATGCTGGCGGGAGAGAGCGGAGACTCCAGTTTGCCCGCCTGCGGTGGAGTCCAGTTGATGCCGCCATCGGACGACCGGAATTCAAATTGAGTTCCCTGGTCGGTGCGAACCCAGGAGAAGAGCGAGCCGTCAGCGAGTTCTACGACGCCGGGCTCCTGCAGCCCCCGCTGGCTGGGAAAAGGCATCGCCCACCAAGTGGTGGCTTCTTTCCAGGTGAGCCCTTCGTCGTCGGAATAGAACCACATCGCGATGCCACGGCTATCGTTAAACGCCTTCGTACCCGGAGTCTCATCGAGTTCCCGCCGTTTCAAGCGATTGAATGCGACCGGTACAATCATCCTCCCGGTCCGAGTCTGAATGACGCGATCATTGTTCAGCACGAAGTAGCCCGGAGCATCGATCACACGCTTTGGCTCTGACCAGGTTTTTCCCTCGTCAGTGGACAGACGCATGAACGGGCCGCAATCGAGGGCGTTTTGCTTGATCAGATAGAACATGGCAATCCGCCCACTCGCCAGCCGGAGCAGCGACACGCTCATCACGTTTGCGGCGGTTCCCTTTTCAACGAACACCTCGGGCTGTCCCCAGGTTCGCCCTTGGTCGTCAGAATGAATCACCGCAATCCGCGCCGGTGCATAGTCCTCCAGTCCTCCGTAGAACTGGGTGTAGTAGAAGGAAATGCGCCCTGATTTCAGGGTGATGAAGGAGCCCTCGGAGTTTCTCGGATTTCCGGGCGAAGGTTCCATCGTGAGCGAGGGCAGATCGGCCAAAGCGATCGACGCCTGGAGCCAAAAAACGAAGCAGGACCAGAGGCAAAGTTTCATGGGGTGTGAGGTTTGGTGGGGTGCAGACCTCAAGGGTATCGGAGACAGTGAACCAGCGTAGTTCGTCGAGCGCTTGAGGACCGCGAGAACGGAACGGCCCGCAAAGGGCCTCTAAACGTGAGCTTGGAAGCAACCTTCACGAGAAAATGGGGGACCGCCTCGACTGTTGGAGTGCAACGCAGTCATGGACGAGTGCGAACTTTCGGTTCCTTCTGGGGACCACAAAGGTAAATCCTATCGGGACGGTCGGTCATGGGAGCAAGTTCCCCGGAATACCACGACCAAAGCTGCCCGCTCCGGCAAACAGCGCCCTCAACCCACCCGCAGTCCTCGACGCCCTGCAAGTCGTCAGCCCTCCCGTCGCGCTGGACTCAGTAGCGCAGGACCAGCGACGAGCGACCGGAAACGGCGGGGAGAAACACGCTCTCGCGATCGGGATCATACCGGCCTCCCTCAACAGACACCGGTCGTCGTCCCTCCGGATGCGGCAATCGAAACTCAACAACGGTCGGGAGCCGGGTGCCGTGGCATTCCACCGAGGCGCGGATTTCGGTGCGACTCACCGCTTCGACCTGGAAGCTGATCGGCCCGAAATAGCTTGCCGCTCGATCCACCTGGATACGACGTCCCGCTGCAAGGTAGTCACGCGGCACTCCGGCGAGCAGCCGGAGGGTGGCCCCTTCCTCCAGATAGAGCATCCAGCGGGTTTCCATCAAGAACCACGCCTCCTCATGCGTCTTGTGCGCACTGACCGGAAAGAAGTGCTCGGTGAACGTGAAGGTCTCCCGATCCGCGAGAGCGGCCACGCTGTTGTACCAGGCCTTCAGGAAGGCCTTGGGTTCACCCCGCTTGAGGTGGACCCAGGGATGGCGGCTGTAGTAGGGCTGGCTGAAGGCCACATTCTCCGGGGTGAGCATGAGGGCGTTGTGCGTCCGTAGTAGTTCGCCTGCCTCGACTTCACCCGGCTCCAGGACCTCCTGGAAAACCAGGTAGAGTGGACCGAGGAGGGAGTCCCGGGCGGTCATGGTACCGTGCGTGTACCAATTTCCTCCGTCTGCTTGCAGAGCCACGGGACCGCGATAGCCCGTCCAGGGCGCGGCGGTCCGGGACCAGGTTCCGTCGCCCAAGGGGACCACCGGCGCACGTTCCATGGAGCCTTTGAGCGAGGCCCGGACGTCCTGTTTCAGCGAATCGGCCTCCTTGCGCCACCGCGCGGACTCGTCCGGCGCAATGCCCGCCAGCATCTCGGCGCTCCGCACCAGGCCGAGGTACGCATAGCCGCTGAGCATGAAGGAGCGATAAGGATCCTCGGGGTCCGCCGTCTTTCCGTCGAGCATCCCGTAGCCGTCGCCGGCCAGCCCGGGTTGCAGATTCCGCCGGCGCCAGGCCTGCAGGTAGTCGCACGCCAGGGTAACGCGGGGATGGACGCGACGCAGCCACGCCTCGTCACGGGTGTAGCGATAGTGCTCACCCATGGTCCACAGCACGGCCCCGGTCTCGAGCATGTATCCATTGAAGTTCTGCATGAAACCATTGTCGTGCTGCTTTTCCAGAAAGTAGTCGATTGCGCGCCGCGCCGTGTCGTGCCAGCCCATCGAGTCCATGAACTGGATGATCGGCGCGCTTTCCGAACCAATGGCGGTGTAGATGCCGACCGCCGGCAGCACGGGGCCCTCGGGCTCCCGCCCGTACGCGACAAGGTCAAGGTGCAAGAGGCCGGCGCGAACCATCGCATCGATGCGCGGCTCCGGTAGCCGCCAGGTGGCGGCTGCGTTCAGCTTGGACCGCCAGAAGGCGCGCGCCTCGGCGAGGCGTGTCGAAAAGGACTGTTCGGCGAGCCGCAGCGCCCGCTCACGCGAAATCGGAGTGTGCGGAAGCTGGAACTCAAGAACCGCCGTCTCTCCGGGCTGCAGCAAACGCGCGGCCTCCGGCCCGGATGCGGGTTGTCCATTCAGACGGCCGGTCACGTAGACGCGCCCCGATGAAAACGATCCCTGCCCGGTCCGCGGGTCGAACGAGGAAACGGGTGTCGGCTTTCCAATCACGGTGGCAACGGGGGAAGGGAGGCGAAAGTAGGCATAGTGGGGAGCGTGTCCCCGATTGGTGGCGACCGCGCGGCCGTAGAGCACTGTTTCCTCGGAATCCTTGGGTTCCGCCTGACGCCGACGTTCCAGTTCTGCCGCCTGCGCGGGCGTGAGCATCCTTCCGTGCCCTCGGGAATCGGCGATCAAATAGTCGGTCCCGATAATGTGGGAAGCGGTCAAGGTCTGCTGCTCGAGGCTCGCCAGCAAGGTCAACTCGTAGTGGATCCCTTCGTCCTCGAGCGTAGCGTGCAGAATGGGAAGCACGTCCTCATCCAGCCGCCGTTTCCAGAGGTCGCGCGGGCCCCAACCCCGGCCAAGACCAAACTGGTAGGCAATCTGCTGTCCTGGCGACTCCGGCAGGATCGAGTCCCAACCGGCGAGGTGCGGGCGGATCCAGTCGAGGTGTTCCTCGACCCGGAAGATGCGGTAGTCACGCGAAACCCCCAGCCACGTCTGAACCTGCGTGTCCCTCACCCGCCGGCTCGCGTCCGCAAAACTCTCCTCCGGCTCCGTGGCGATCTGTTGCAGCTTGGAACGACCTGACTGAGTCTGCAGGGCGGCGACGATGCTCTCCGCACTCCGTGGGTCGTCCGCAGGCGTCACGATGACGTGGTCGCCCGGCAAATAGATCGGTGCCACGGTGGATACGTCGCTGGGTCGGAACGTGAAGGTCCGGCGCGCGTTCGAGACGGTGACCAGCGTCGGAAGCCCATTGCCCGTTTCCCCATCGACAGTCAGGTCCAGCCGGCCTGGCGCCTTTTCCGGAAAACGGAATCCGTCGTGACCCATCGCCTCGCCGCCCACAACCGCGAGGGAACGCACCGTTCCCCGCGCCACCACCACCTCCCCGCTCGGGGCATTCTCGAGCCAGCGCACCGACACCTGGAAGGGCGCGCCGAGGAGCCCTCCGCACAGGCCGAAAAACGCAGCTCCGATGATTCCGCCAAATAAGCGTCGCATCGAGTGACTTGAGTTCGGACACTTCCGAGGAGCAAGAACCGAAGCAGCGCACGCACAGACGGTTTGGACCCCTTCAGACAGGTGGAGAACCCCCGCGGACGATCGCCGCCTCACCGAGATGGGCAAGTCGGGCCTGATTCCCGGTTCAGAAACGGATTCCCAATTCATCTCCACCCGGAAACGGGAGCGGGAGCACATTTCCACTTACGGCAAACCACTGGATTTCAACGGCCTGCTTCGGAGGTATGTAACCCCCTCTTGTTTTTCAACGTCATTGTGACGTTGCTACACGTGAACACCTGATTCTCCGCCTTCCATGCGCTCCCTCTCAACAGCCTCGCTTCGACCGGCCCTCCCCATTCAGGGCCTTCGCGGGCTGTTGCCCGCAAGACGCGCCTCGCGGCAACCCAAGATGTGTTCCTATTTTAGTGAACAGACCCATTGGAGTCGCGATGCGACCAGAGGTAGGGTGAATCGAACCTGACTACGAATCAGGCGTGACTTTCGAGTAACCCACCTCCTCCCCGGAAGTGGGTTTTTTGTTCCTCCGGAAGAGTCCGGATTCCCGTCTCAAACGGCCGGGCGGAGCTTTGTCCTCCTACAACGCTTTTCAGTCGTCTATGTGGCCTCACCGCTGAGCCCAGTGCCAATCAGCCAACCCCGCAAAATCCTGCGGCGAACCAATCCGACTCCACCCGAGTCGAGAGGGATCGAGGGGTGTGTTCTTTTTCGTGGTACGGTGCGTGTCGCTTCCCAAAGCGCCCGCATCATCCAGGAGAAGATCAGGGTGCGCCCTACTGGGTGTAAACGGATGACCGGCCCTATCTTCTCCTGATCACTTTTCCATCGCCTCATCGTCTAGGAGTTTAGGATCCCCGGCTTTCACCTGGGGGACACGGGTGCAAATCCCGTTGGGGCGACCAATTTCTCTGTGGCCCGTTCGTCTAGGAGCAGGATGGCTCTTTCTCAAGGAGCAGACGCGGGTGCGATTCCCGCACGGGCTGCCACTTTCCCTTTGCGTGCGTAGTACAATAGCCAACACGCCGTCCTGCCAAGGCGGAGATCGGGGTGCGATTCCCCGCGCGCGCTCCACCGGTCCATGGTGTAACAGTAGCACAGCGGCCTTTTAAGCCGTCATGCCAGGGTGCAAATCCCTGTGGACCGACCAATCCTTTCATCGACGGCGAGGAAGCTAGCGAATCCGGCCGGTTGCAACCCGGCGTCTTGAGCGGTGCGATCCCGCTGCCGTCGTCCATTTTTCCCGATCCGTCGGGGTCGTAGCTCAATCAGCAGAGCGGCTGCCTTGCACGCAGCAGGCTGCGGGTGCAATTCCCGCCGACTCCACTTTCCCCGGTCTCGTTGATTCGAACCGGTTCATGCCCGTGAGGTGTTCATAGATACATGTCTGTCTTCCAAACAGAGGTAGCCGGCGCGATACCGGCCACGGGCACCACTTTGTTGCAGGATGGAGCAGCGGCAGCTCGTCTGGCTCATAACCAGGAGATCCCGGGTTCGAATCCCGGTCCTGCACCCATAGGGGCGGATGGTCCAGTGACCTGCAGAGTCTCCAAAACTCCGCGGCTCGGTGCAATCCCGGGCGCCCCTGCCACTTTATCCCTCGAGTAGCTCAAAAGCAGAGCAGCCGGCTGATAACCGGCAGACGACGGCGCGATACCGTCTTCGAGGACCAGTTTTCTTGGAGGTCAGGCCGATCCAGTGATGGCGCGCGCCTGAAGAGCGCGAGAACCCGGTGCAACTCCGGGGGCCTCCACCATTTTCATGGGAACGCATGTTCCATAGGGGCGAGTGGCATTCGCAGTGCCGCTGGGCGGGTGCAAGTCCCGTCGTTTCCACCAAGATTTCACGGGCTGGCATGTTCCGAGAGCGGCGAGATTCGCTGGCAGCGAGTCTGAGGTGGGTGCAACTCCCATCCAGTCCACCCACTTCACAGCAGGCAGATCGGGGATCCACCAGGGTTCATATCCCAGGGGAGGCGGTTCGACTCCGCGCCTGCTCCCACTTTTCTGATTCATCCGGGCGTAGCGTAGCAGCCAACGCACTCGGCTTGGGACCGAGGGACCGGGAGTGCAACTCTCCCCGCCCGGACCATCAGGCATGCGGCCCAGTCAGAGGGGCACCACCCTGTGAAGGTGGGGAAGCGGGTGCAAATCCCGTCTGCCTGACCACTTTTTTTCGGGAACGGAGATGAAGGAGTCGAATCAAGCCCCTGTCACGGGCGAGTCAGCGGGTGCAAGTCCCGTCGTTCCCGCCATTTTTTCGAGACGTCGCCCAGCAGCTAAGGCACCTGGCCTACACCCAGGCATTCCGGGGGTGCGAGTCCCTCCGTCTCGACCACTTTCATTCTGGTGTGGCCGACAAGCAAGGCACCGAGCTGTTAACTCGACCCATGAAGGAGCGTTACCTTCCACCAGAGCCACTCTCTTTCGGGACATAGCTCAGCAGCAGAGCGCGCCGTTCGGGACGGTGAGGTCGCAGGTGCAAACCCTGTTGTCCCGACCACTTTCATTCCGGGATCGTCTAATAGTAGGACACGCGGCTTTGAACCGCAGAATCGTGGTGCGAGTCCACGTCCCGGAGCCAGCTTTCGGAGGAAGAGAGGAGTCCAAATCAGAAGGACCGCCGGTTTGCTAAACCGGACCCGGGGTCATGCCCGGCGCGGGGCAGGTCCGCTCTCCTCCGCCATTGGGGGTGTAGCTCAGCGTTTCAGAGCAGCCGGTTCTTACCCGGCAGGTCGTGGGCGAAAATCCCACCGCCCCCACCATTCACAGCACGGTAGCTCAACGAGTCAGAGTGTCGCCCTCATAAGGCGAAGGTTGTCGGTGCGAATCCGACCCGTGCTCCCATGTGTATCCAGGTGTTGCAGACGGAGCGCGGCAGCGCGGAGAGGGCGAAGCTCCGAGCCTGCGAGGGGTGACCCACGCGGGTGCCCGCAACGCGGGCGAAGTGGGTCACAACAGCAATGCAACGCGCTGTAAACGCGTCGCCGAGAGATCGGCATCGGAGGTGCAATTCCTTCCACCTGGACCAACTTCTTCCTATTGCGGATTGGCGTAACCGTAACGCGGCCGGCTCTGACCCGGCAGTCCCAGGAGCGTCACCTGGATCCGCAGCCACTTTTTCGTCGCGTAGCTCAGCCAGACAGAGCGCCTGCCCGACATGCAGGAGGTCTCCGGTGCAATCCCGGACGCGACGACCAAGGGAGAACAAACCGTTCGAGGAACGGGACCGGCTTGAACCCGGATCGGCGGGCTCGTCCCGCTGGGGAGCGTGACCTCTGTTCTCCGCCATTTTGCCGCCGAAGCGTAGTCAGCGACGCATCCTGTTGGTATCGGGAAGAGGAGGGTGCATCTCCCTCCGGTGGCTCCACTGCTTCACTGGCCTGTAGCTTAGCGTGCAAAGCACCGGACTCATAATCCGAGAGGCGTCGGCGCAAAGCCGACCGGGCCAACCAGACTTCTATGCGGATGTGGCGAAACAGGAGACGCAGCAGGGCGAGAACCTGCCGGTGGCAACATCATGGAGGTGCAAATCCTCTCATCCGCACCACTTCTTCCTTACGCCGGCGTGGCTCACTGGGAATCTAGCAGTCTGGCTCCGCTCAAAATGGATGAACCTTAGGGAGTGCAAGTCTCCCCGCCGGCACCCACACCTTTGCTCCGTAAGCGTAGACAGCGACGTTCCCCCCTTGTAAGGCGGAGAGCCCGGCGCACATCCGGGACGGAGCTCCATTTGCAGTGTAGTGGCCGCGTGGTTCACCCGGAATAGCAGACGGGGTCCACTTAAACCGGAACAGCCTTGGGAGTGCGATTCTCCCCGCGGTCACCCATCAATTTTGCCGACGTGGTTTACTGGGAATTTAGGAGACTGGCTCCGCTCAGAACGGATGAGCCTTGGGGGTGCAAGTCCCCCCGTCGGCACCCCTTCATCTTCTCATCGTCCAACAGAAGGACGCGAGCGTGCGAAGCTCGAAATCCAGGTGCGAGTCCTGGTGAGAAGACCACTTTCCCTGCTCCCGAAGCGTAGACAGCGACGCATCGCACTCGTAATGCGAGGAGTCCGGCGCACATCCGGATGGGAGCTCCATTTTTCTCCGCGTGGCTCGAACAGATAGGCCTCCGCCTTCTAAGCGGTTCCATGAAGGTGCAAGTCCTTCCGCGGGGACCAGGCGCCCGTCGGCAAACAGAAGTCATCCTCGGTCCTAACGAGGCAATAGTCCCGGTGCGAATCCGGGCGGGCGCTCCAACATTTTCTCCGCGTGGTGGAATTTATACCATACGAGGCTTCGAACCTCGGGGTCCGGGCGAGAATCCCGGCGCGGGGTCCATTTTTATGGAAGGCAAAGCCGCCGAGGTGCGGTGCCCGGTTGGAAACCGGCGCGAGCGCGTTCAGCGCTTCCGGGGCAGGACCGGCGCCTTCCGCCACTTTCAGTTTGGAGGATGAATCGACCGAGCGGTCGACCTCGCTTCGAAAGCGAAGGGGCGGCTCCATGCCGCTGGGGAGCGTGACCTCCATCCTCCGCCATCTGACACCACGAAAACGAGCACACCCGGTCTTTCATCATGTCCGACGTCCTCGACAAACCCATCGTCCTCCTCCTCAACCGCGCCTGGCAGCCCATCGGCCACCGCACGGTCAAGCAGGCGCTCGTCGCCATGTGCGGCGGGTCCGATGGCATTGCTCCGGCCGTCGCAATCGACATCAGCTACGGCACACTTCCCGACGGCACCTGGGACTTCACGCAGCCCCAGTACCTCAATCCCGTAAAGTGGGAGCAGTGGCTGCAGCTGCCCATCCGCGACTTCGATCACGTCATTGCATCCACGAATCGCCGTGTGCGAGTCCCGACCGTCCTGGTTGCCACGAACTACTCAAGCATGCCGGTCATGCGTCCCACCCTCTCCCGGGAGACGATTCTCCAGCGTGACGGTGGCGTCTGTCAGTACACGGGCGAGTTCGTGGGTCGCGATGGCGGCAACCTCGATCACGTGATCCCGCGTTCGCGCGGCGGTAAGGACTCCTTCGACAATCTCGTCTGGGCCAAGAAGTCGGTCAACTCAGCCAAGTCGGACCGGCTGCCGCACGAGGCCGGTCTGCGGCTGCACCGCGTGCCGAAGTCACCACCTTCAGTCCCGATGTCCCTGGCCATCCGCGAGGCGAAGCACCGCGACTGGACCCACTTCCTGCACGTTCGCTAGCCGGATCCAAGCAGGCGAATGACCACGAATGGACACGAACCAACACGAATTCGGACGAGCCCTGGACCAGACTGCTGCCCAACCTTACCTCACCCTCCAGGGCTCAAGTTTTTTGCGACCCTCCGATCCTGTTTCAATTTGTGTCCATTCGTGTTTCGAAAGAAGCGTTCCTGGCGAGCCCGAGTTCAACCCTCACGACCCTCGATCTCGGCGGCACCTACAGCCTTGAAAAACTGACGTGGTGAACCCACCAACAACCATGTCCCAGGAAACATGGTCGTCCGTGGATCACTACTTTTCCCGAGCCCTCGCCCCCTCGGATGCCGTCTTGGACGCGGCGTTGCAGGCGAGCGAAGCCGCCGGGCTGCCGTCGATCCACGTTTCACCCCTGCAGGGGAAACTCCTGATGTTGTTGGCCCAGGCGCACGGCAGTCGCTCGATCCTCGAGATCGGCACCCTCGGTGGGTACAGCACGATCTGGCTGGCGCGGGCGCTGCCCGCCGGCGGGCGGCTGATCACCCTCGAGAGTGAAGCGCGCCATGCGGCGGTGGCGCGGGAGAATATCGCCCGGGCCGGCTTCGCCGGGGTGGTCGAGGTGCGGGTGGGCCGCGCCATCGAGACGCTGCCCGCGCTGGAGGCCGAGCAGGAGGGTCCCTTTGACTTCATCTTTCTCGATGCGGACAAGGCGAGCTACCCGGACTACCTCACCTGGGCGCTCCGCCTCTCCCGACCCGGCACGGTGATTGTCGCCGACAACGTGGTGCGCAACGGCCAGGTCATCGATCCGGCGAGCCCGGACGTCAATGTCCAGGGCGTGCGGCGGTTGACCGAACAAATGGCCGCCGAGCCCCGCCTGAGCTCCACCGTGATTCAAACGGTGGGCAGCAAAGGGTACGACGGGTTTGCGTTCGCGATTGTCTGCTCCTGATCCTCGAGCGCACTCAGGTTTCTACTGCCCATCCCAGCGCAGTGAGCGAGGCCGCTGGCAGTGCCGGCCGTTCTCATCTCCGAGGCAACCAACTTACTCTTGAACCCGCTGCGTCCGGATTATCGCCCATTGGGACAATCAACGCCAGAAATCTCTGCACTCGACGGACGCATCGCGCAGCTGCATGAAACGCCATCGATCGGAGCCCCGTCAGGCTATGCGCCAGTTTGATTTCAAGTTGAGATCGACCCGTTCTTGTCTCCCCAGCCGGGTCAAAGCTCCCTCCTGGCGCGCACCACCTCGAGGAACGTGCGCGCAAGCACTGTAAGTGCCTCCGGACGGTAGGCGATTCCGACAGTCCCCCGCAGCAACGGCGGCGCCAGTGCGACAAATCGAAGGCGGCGTCCGGCTATCTCCGACAAACCGGCCACGACGAAGGCCACGCCCTTGCCCGCCTCCACCGCGGCAATCAGGCTCATGCCGCTGTCGCACTCTGCGCCGATGCGCATCTCCTTGAACCTACGTCCGAGCACGCGGCCAAGCAGGGCGTGGTAATCTGGATACTCGTTCCGCGCGAGCACCACGATCGGTTCCCGGACCACGTCCGCGACGGTCAATCCGCGCTTGCGCGCAAAGCGGTGCGCGGGCGGTACCGCGACGACCATCGCGTGGGACCGCACCGGCTCGAATACGATTCCCGGCGCCGCTGCCCGCGGAGGCTCCATGATCAGCGCCGCGTGAAGCCTGCCCTCGCGCAGCCCCGCGAGCATTTCTGGCGAAGTCTGATCATGGAGCGTCACGCGCACACCAGGCGCACGCCGCTGAAAGGCCCGCAATGCTTCCGGCAGGAATCCGGCAGTGGGCGAAGGTGCGTATCCTACGTGCAGTTCCCCACCAACGCCCTCGGCAACGGTCCGCGCCGCCGTGACCGCGGAATCGATGCGCGCGAGCACGGTCCGCACTTCATCGAGGAATACACGGCCGGCATCCGTCAGCCGCACCGCCTTTCCGGTGCGGTCGAACAAAGCAAATCCCAACTCGTCCTCGAGGTCATGAATCTGCCGGGTGAGCGGGGGCTGCGAGACGTGCAAACGCGCCGCGGCACGTGTCACATTCTCTTCCTCCGCGACAGCGACAAAATAGCGAAGGTGCCGCAGTTCCATGCGGGAAGCGACTATACGAGGCGGGTATCGCGAGACAAGCAAACTGGTATTTTTCACCCACTTTGGAACATGCTATTCTGAGGCTCTTCCGCTCCATGAAATCACTCGCTCCCACTCCATTCCCTATCTTGCCGCTGCCGACTTCCGCCGCCCCTCTACGCATCACCACGGACGCCTGGCCGCGCGTGACTTTGCTCGCCGCCGCTTCCTGGAACATTGTCGGCGGCATCGGTGCGCTCCTCGACCCCGCGAAACACTTCGCCCAGCTCTTTCACGACAGGCTCTCGCTGTCGGATCCACTGGTGCTCTTCTTCTACCGCTGCACATGGATCAACGTTATCGCTTGGGGCGCTGCCTATCTGTTGGCGGTCTGGCTGCCCACGGCGCGGTTGCCGGCGCTCGCCGCAGGAGCCGCCGGCAAGTTCTTCTACTTCACGGCATGCGTCGCCGCCTGGAACGCCGGCACCGGGCAGTTCACCCTGATGGCCGCAGGAATGGTCGACCTTCTCTTTGTGGTTCTCTTCACCGCAATTCTCGTTTCCACACGCAACCGTACGCGCCAATCCGAACCGAAGTGGTCGATCGATGTGGGTACAAACCAACCGGAGCGATAGGTCGATCGAAAGCGCCTCGACATTTCAACCAGCATCTGTGCCTCCTGCATTACCAGCCGACTCACGACGCAGCTTTGGATCCTGTGCCAAGAACCGTTCCGACGAGAGAAGCCACAAACGGACACGAATCAATAGGAAGAGAGAAGGTGTCGAGAACCTGAACTTACCTCATCTAAAGGCGCGAACGGAGTTAGGATTGCGCGAGAATCCCCACTCTACCGATACGTCAAGAAAAAGCTCCAAGAGTCTGGCAAGTGGCCGTAGCTCGTAACCGACCGCTATGCTCGCGCACGAGCCTGAACTTGAGCTCTCACTCGCGCGTACAGTTGCTGATACCGAGAAGTTCTATCTTCAAGTCGCACGGTAACAGCTAGCGGCACGAGCGTATCCGGTTTGATCCACGACGCGTCGGAAAGAGATATCGCCAGCGTGTAATCGTCAGCACTGTACGCAGGATCATGATCATGCCACGCAAAGACAGCGCGCTGCAGCGTGCCGGTTGAACGAGCGGTGATTCCCGGATCACCTTGCATATCGTCATTCGCGATTTTCGAGGCAAGATTTGCTTCACCTTCCTCTAGTTGAAGAGATTTTTCTATGTCCGCATACGAGCGATCACCGCGAAATAAACGAAACTTCATTTCGGCACCCAAATACTCCTCCACGCCCCACGGCTGAACGGGTGGAGCAGAGGCTACGGCTACCACAATCCGTTTGGGACCTCGCCCCGAAGTGGAAAGACCAGAGGGGACGTGTATTCTGAAGATGACATTGCAGTCTGCGTCGACGCGTCCCTGCCAATACAAAAGTACGGAATGATTCTGGCAGTCGGTCGCGGTAAACCCATTGGGAAGCCCGTGCCCCACGAGCGTTCTATGGTCATCCGAACTAACATCCGGGATTTCGGGCGGCAGATCGGAGGAACACGCGAGAAATGCGCGAAGGAGCGGAGCCGAAGCAGCTATACCCGCACTCTTCAGATCACGACTAATCAAAGAAAGGTGGTGCGCGACTCTCGGTGCTGCGAAGCTCGTACCGTTATTGTTTTGAAGAGCGGGTGTGACGCGCCCGCTTGCCATCAGGACGTTGGTACCAGCGTTGGAAAGCACGACGCCAAGCTGAGTATCGTGAACCAGATTTCCTCCACGCTCTACAAAGTCGGGTTTGATCGAATCGCCGAAGCCAGGCCCGCTGCGGGAAAAAGGCGAGGGATGGTCCACAAGCGCTATCGGGGTATGCGGTGCGGTTATTACCGTTGCGGAATGCGCAATTGAACCACACGTGACTGCCAGCGCTGCCTGACCAGGATCGTGGATTTTTGCTAACGGCAAAGTCAGATAATGGGGGTGCCTCTTTTCTTGAAGTAGATCCCGAATATCCTGGGGACTAACGTTGCCCGTTATCGTCACGAAAACTACATCGAATTCCCGAGAAAGCTGGTCGATCGTCCGAGCTAACCATGCGTTGCGGGGCACGATTCGTCTCGTCGCTTTGCTCCAGATATGACCGAGGATTTGAAAAGCTAAAACATAAATTCGAACGCCCAGCGGATGGTAGTGCTCGACTATATCGCGGAGCGTTCGCGAGAGCAGTCGGGATTCATTAGCCCGATCGCCTTCGATGTCGGCGGTAAATGGGTAGTCCAACTGTCCATCGTCGTTCGTAATCCTTGCACTCGCAACGAACGCTCCAGCCGCGTTTCTTGCGCCCGTACTGATATCAAACGGATAGTAGGAGACGAGTGACGCTACCCCCGAACCATGCCCTTGGGAATCTTCCAAGGCAGAAAAGCCATAGATGAAACTTTTCGAGATGTCTCTGCGAACGACGCGTTCGAGAAAGGCGTTCCCGGCGGCAACACCGGAGTCGATGACGCATACCGTCTCGGCGTCGTTAGGAGGGGATTCAAGCACTACGTTCTGAAGGTTGAAGTCCGCGAGAACGGTGTGAAAAGTTTCAAATTTTGGCCGCTCGTCGAAAAGCACGATCTTTCGGTACCACCTAGGGTCTTCGACAAACTGTTTCAGCTTGGATCCGGTTGAGCTGAGCAAAACACGTGCACCTCTCCCGTGTGTTTCGTGCTCGTAGATGCGACCATGAACGCCGCCGCCGAGTTCCGTTCGGATCTCCGCGACGATTGACTCAACTTCGCGCCGTGCGGCCACCGGGTGGGTTGAGAAACTAGCAACTTCGATCTCGTATTTCACGAACTCTGAGCCAACCAGCTGCTCGTAGTTCTTTGCGAAATCGTCTGAAAGCCTGTCTTGGGGGGTTCCGAGTGCGACCTCTTTAACGTTCGTTGCGAGTTCCGTTCCCTTCGGTCTTCCCGCCGTCGTTCCGGCAGCGAATGTATCAATTCGCTCTGCTAACTTTGAAAGATCGCCCGGCTCTTTCGGCACTACAAGAGTTGTGTTTTCTCCGCTCTGTCCAAGAACCGTTAGACCAGTGCCCTGGAGGTCGGATTTCGCGATGGGGCGATCATGTGTGAGCTTCAAAAATACCGCCCTCTTCGCCTCAGGCGTCAGAGCGCGTACGGCCCGGGTAACTTCGGTGAAACTTCGCTGGATGTTGAGGGCGATCGCCCGACGTTCCTGCGCTGGAATAGGCGGCGGCTTTATAAATCCGCGCCGCTCTCGACGACGGCCTGCTATTTGGGGTGGTGGAAACGAAAGGGGGGGTAACTCTAAATTCATTTTTTCCGTTTAGGTTTCTTCAGGGCTGAACTCATTTTCCCGCGCCACTGTGCAGCAGCAGCGAGGATCTGGGCTGCCTCAATATCCGCAGTGCCGTTTATCAAACTACTCTTCGCAACTTCGACGACGGACCGCGTTATTTCCTCGAAGGACCGCCCTGTTAACTTTCGCGCTACGCCTGTTAGGTTACCTTTGACTTTGAGTCCACTCGCTAGGTGCTTCAGCACAGCTGCTCTCTGAGCTTCTTTGGGTAACGGAAAAGCCACCACATCGTCGAAACGACGCCAGAGCGCAGAATCAAAAAGAAAAGAATGATTTGTCGCCAGGATGACTATGCTACGCCTGGAGGTGAACTGATCGAGCCCTTGAAGAAGGGCGTTAACTACTCTTCGAAGCTCCCCCACATCATTTTCGTCGTCACGGGATTTTGCGACCGCGTCTGCTTCATCAAGCAGCAACACCATGGGAGACTGGTCAGCTGCCGAAAATATTTTTTGGATGTTCGACCCTGTTTCGCCTACGTAACTAGTGATCAACGCTCCCAGCCGAACCGTTCCAACCGGAATTCCAAGCTGAGCAGCGAGCCAACGCGCTGCGGCAGTTTTGCCGCACCCAGGAGGACCCCAAAAGAGCAGCTTCGTTTTGGGGCGAAGTCCGGCTTCAGCAAGTTTGGCGACAGCCCGCTGTTCGGCCAAAACCCGTTCCAGCGCAACTTGGGTTTCAGGATCGAAAAAAAGAGCTTCTTCAGACACTCCCTGCGTGAACGAAATAAGCCCCGCGGAAGGAGACGACTTTGGGAATGCGGCAAGAGACTTTCCATTCGCCCCGTTATGTTTTACTGCCGTCGCCGCGTCCCGGAGGTACTTGGCTTCGCCTGGCTTATTTTCAATAGCGAGCTGCCGGATAATGCTCTCCGTGGCCTTTTCAAAGGAGGTTTCGTCACCACGTCCATGTGAGGTGATGAGGGCCTTCAGAAGTTCAATCGCTTGCTGCGACGCCATGGCGGAGCTTTAGCTCGGCAAGAGTCCTGTCACAAGTTGATTCGCCCGAACCGGGTTTTTGAAGCGGTCGTGGACTGCCAAAACATGAAAACGAGGTAGTTAATGCAGGGATTTGTATGAAATCTGTATGAGATTTTGAGCTCTCCTCTAGAACTGGTGCCCGGGACAGGACTCGAACCTGCACATCTTTCGATACGGGCTTCTAAGACCCGCGTGTCTGCCATTCCACCACCCGGGCGGGTGCGGCGGGAGAATTGAGGACGGTTCCGCGCCGGGCGAGCCGGAAGTTTTTGCGACCCGCAGACCGGCGCGGCGAGCCCCGGCCGTGTCCCACCAGCCATCGTCTTTCGTTATTCTCAACGGATCAGCAGCTTAACGCCCACCACACTCCGGAGCGCCATTGGCAGTCCCGAAGGAACGAGTCCAGCGATGCCTCACCGCGAAGTGAGTCGTTCGTGCCGGGAGTCGACTGGGCAGATTGCCTGGCGCTGTCCGTCCGCCCCGCGTTGCCGTGATCCAATCCGCGGAGGGGTTCTTGTTGCGGAGCCCTCACGGAAACCTTTCGGGCTCGTGGCCAGCTTCGTCTCGCCTTGGGTCCGGCACCTGCTTCAGTCCTCGAGCCATGAACGGGTTTCTTCGCAGTCTGGGTGTCTCGACGCTGCTGGTTTTCGGGTGCGTGCCGTTCCTCTCCGCCGAACGCGCCCAGATCACCGTGCTTTCCACCACCGATTTGCACGGGCATATCTATCCGGTTGACTACGGCACCAACCAGCCGTCGGCCGACGGACTGGCCCGGGTGGCCACCCTGATCCGGGCGGCGCGCAAGGATGCCCCCCAGCTCATCCTGATCGACTGCGGCGATACAATTCAGGGCACGCCGCTCGCCTACTATCACAACCGGATCAACAACGCGCCCGTCGACCCGATGATGCTGGCGATGAATGCCCTCGGCTTTGCAAGCCTGACCCTCGGCAATCACGAGTACAACTTCGGTCTCGCCGTGCTGGAGAAGGCACGCAAGGAGGCGTCCTTTCCCTGGCTCTCCGCCAACATCTACAAGACCGGCTCCACCGATCCCGTCTACACGCCCTATCTGGTCCGCGAGGTTCAAGGGGTGCGCGTCGGTATCCTAGGTCTCACTACTCCCGGGGTTCCGAGCTGGGAAAACGAGGCCAATTACGCTGGGCTGACCTTTGCGCAACCGGTCGCGGCGGCGCGGCGTTGGGTGGAGCTGCTGCGGAAGCAGGAGCGTGTCGACGTCCTGGTCGTGGCCATGCACATGGGGCTGGAAGAGAATCTGTCCACCGGAATCGCCGCTCCCGGACAGGTGCCGGACGAGAACGCCGCCCTTGCCATCGCGCGGGCCGTGCCAGGCATCGATCTGATCTTCATGGGACACACGCACCGCGAGGTCGCCGGCCTCTCGGTCGGCGGAGCGCTGCTGACACAGGCGGGGCGTTGGGGCGACCGCCTGGCCCGCGCCGATGTCTACCTTGACCGGCCCAACCCCCAGGCGCGCTGGACGGTGGTGGCCAAGTCGTCCGTCACGGTGCCGGTCACGCTCGCCACCACCCCCGATCCTGAAATTCTCGCCCTGGTCAAACCGTACCACGACGAAACCCAGGCGTGGCTTTCACAACCGCTGGGCCGAAGCGCACGGAAGCTCAGTTCACGCGAAGCCCGCCTGAAGGACACGGCCATCATCGACCTGATCCAGCGTGTCCAGCTCGACGCCGGCCGCGCCGACGTGTCCTTCACCGCCGCCTTCAGTCTCAACGCCACGCTGCCGGAGGGTCCCGTGACCGTGCGCGAAATCGCCGGCCTCTACGTGTACGAAAACACCCTCGTCACCATCGAATTGACCGGTGCGCAGGTCAAAGCCGCCCTCGAGCACTCGGGCCGCTACTACCTGCCCTACTTAGCCGGCAAATCACCGGCCGAGCTCGCCGATCCCACCATCCCGGGCTACAATTTCGACATCGCGGAGGGCGTGGAGTACACCCTCGATCTGACGCGCCCGCAGGGCGACCGGATCACCGATCTTCGTTTTCAGGGCGCACCGCTTGATCCCAAACGCGTGCTAAAGGTCGCCATCAACAATTACCGCCTCAATGGCGGCGGTGGATACACCATGTTCCGCGGCGCCAAGGTTCTGGACCGTTCGAACGTCGAAATTCGCGACCTGATCATCGAGTGGGTCCGACGGCACCCCGACATCCCCGCGGAGCCAACACAAAACTGGAAACTCCTCCCGGCGCCATAGCCCGAGGTCGTTCACCCGCACGGGGCTCGTGCCTCATTCCGCACTTTGGCTGCCGCCCCGCTGGCGACAGCGGGTGAATTGTCCGAAGGCGACGCCGTCGCAGGACCGCAGAATTCCCGGGGTTGTTAAGCTCGGGGGAAACGCCACACTCCCGCCTACCCATGAGGCGCGAACCCCTGATCGCATCGTTGATTCTCTCCCTGTGCTTGTCCCCCGTAGCCATCCAGGCTGAAACTCCACCCCCTCCGAAGCCGCCCAGAGTCTTTTGCATGAGTCGCCCGGGACTGGAGGAGGCGAAGGCTCGGATTGCCCGGGACGACCCGAGATTGCGGGAATCGCTCCGTCACCTCCTGCTCGAAGCCGCAGACGCGATGGATGTGGGACCCTTCTCGGTCGTGCTGAAGAGCAGGGTGCCTCCGTCTGGAGACAAGCATGACTACCTGAGCCTGGCGCCCTACGTCTGGCCCGACCCGTCCAAGCCCGACGGACTTCCCTATGTTGGGCGCGACGGCTTCACCAACCCGGAGTGGTGGCAGGACTACGACCGCGTGCCCCTGGAGCGGCTCACCCAGGCGGCCGAAGTGCTGGCCCTGACCTACTACCTGACCGGTCGGGAGCACTGTGCCCACCGGGCGGCGCATCTGCTGCGAGTGTGGTTCTTGGATCCGGCCACAGCGATGCGCCCGGACGTGCAGTTCGCCCAAATGGTTCCCGGCCAGCACACGGGCCGGGCCCATGCCATCGATACGCGCTTCCTGCCACGGATCATCGACGCCATCGGGCTGCTGGCCGGCAGCCGCGCCTGGACGGAATCGGATCAGGCGGGCATGGTCGCGTGGTTTCGCGAATTTGTCAGCAACCAGCGCCGCCGGGCCGATGACACCTACCGCACCGCCGGCACGAACATCGCCAGTTTCTATCATGCGCAGGTGGCTGCGCAGGCGCTGTTCATCGGGGACGAGGCGCTGGCCCGCGAGATGATCGCACGCACCCGGGAACGCATCCGCGACGCGGTGGGTGCCGACGGCTACTTCATCGTCGAGCGGAACCGCACCCGGTCGTTCAGCTACAGCTGCTTCCATCTCTACGCCCTGTTCAACCTCGCCACCCTCGGGGGTCACGTCGGCGTGGACTTGTGGAACTTCACCATTGAGGAGGACCGAGGCCTGCGCAAAGCCTTGGATACCGTAGCCGCCCACACCGGCCCCTACCCACCGCCCTCGTGGCCCTTCAAGGAAACTGGACGGACCCCGGGTGACTGGTGGGATCCGGTACACGACCAGCTTCCGGTTGTCCTGTTCCACGCGGCCCGTGAGTATCGGCAGGAGGAATACGAGCGACAGGCCCTTCGTCTGTTTGCGGACGCGGCGGCCTTCGACTCCCAGCTCATCCACCTGCTTTGTGGAATTCCACTGGCGGGCCAGCAGTCCCTGCGCGGCTGGCTGTTTCGACCGAGCCGCGTGGAGGCAGACCGCTAGACCCGGCAGTCGAGATGGACTAAAGCCTGTCGCCATTACTTGCGGGCTGGGGCCAGCGGGAGAGCAGCGAGACGCTCCCCCCACTCCCGACCGAGCCGCCGGCACTGGTTCTCCAAGGTTCCCACCTTGATCCGCAGGTTCTGCAGTGCCGCCCCCCGCGGCGGAGGGCGATCACGGTTGGGACCCCCACCCTGCGCAATCTGGGTAGCAGGTTCGGTCGCGTATTTAAACTCAACTACACGCCGATCCTCGATTCGCGCGCATCCCCCACCTCCACTCCGACCCGCTCCGGAACAGTCCAAGGGAAACGGCCTCTCCCCATTCCGGCACCACCCCGGCTGCCCGCGCGGCTCGGCCGACCAGGAAGCCGCCATGGACTCCCCAGCCCGGACTCCAACCTCCAGCTGCGGACGCTCGACGTCGAAACTAGCTTGACATGCTAGCGAAGTGATATCATCAAGCTATCTCAACCTCCCTCAACTATGGACTCTCACCTGTCCGCTTCTTCCCAGAACAGTGAACGTAAGGTCAGTGCCTCCAATGGCTGGCTGATGTTGTTCCTTAACGTCGCGCTCTATGTGCTGACAGTCATTCTCCTGATCACCGCGATCCGCGGCGGCGGGCCGCTCCTCCTCATCCTCGCCGTGATCTCGCTCTTGGCGGGCATCACGATTTCGTCCGGGTTCTTCACGCTCCAGCCCAACGAAGCCGCCGTGTTGATTCTGTTCGGCGCCTACCAGGGGACGGTGCGCGAAAGTGGTTTCTTTTTCACCAATCCCTTCAACAAGAAGCTCAAAATCTCGCTGCGCGCACGCAATCTCAATGGCGAGAAACTCAAGGTGAACGAGAAGCGCGGCAATCCGATCGAGATCGCCGCGGTCGTGGTCTGGCAGGTGAAGGACACAGCACAGGCGGTGTTCGACGTGGATAGCTACGAAAACTACGTCAAGATCCAGAGCGAATCCGCGGTCCGTCACGTCGCCAGCAACTACGCCTACGACGACGGTGAACCCAACGAGGTCACGCTGCGCGGCGGCGCTGGCGACGTGTCCGCCGCCCTGACACGGGAGCTGCAGGAACGTCTGGCGAAGGCCGGCGTGCACGTCGAAGAAGCGCGCCTCACCCACCTCGCCTATGCCCCCGAAATCGCGCAGGCGATGTTGCGCCGGCAGCAGGCCGAGGCCGTGATCGCCGCCCGCCAGAAGATCGTGCACGGCGCGGTCAGCATGGTGGAGATGGCCCTCAACGAACTGTCATCCAAGAAGGTCGTCGCCCTCGACGAGGAACGGAAGGCGGCAATGGTGTCCAATCTGCTGGTCGTGCTCTGCGGCGAGTCCGAGGCCCATCCCGTCATCAACACCGGCACCCTCTACAACTGAGCCGCGCCATCCGGGCGGCGAATCGATACCGTCTTGCACGCATGAACACGAAGGGTGACGACCCGTGGTCAAAAGGGCTGCGCGTGTCCGGAACAAAGCCTGGCTTGACGCGCCAGCGCGACGGTTGGAATAACCTCTCCTTTCCCACTCCGTCGTAAGGCGGGGGGTGATCGCGCATGGCCTCCGAAGACCGCAAAGCGTTTTTGCTCCGAATCGATCCGACGCTCTGGTCGGAGCTGGAAGCGTGGGCATCCGATGAACTCCGCAGCGTCAACGGTCAGGTGGAGTTCCTCTTGCGACAGGCCGTGGTGCGGCGCAAGAAGGCCCAGGCGGCCGAGTCGGAGAGCGGGGACTCCAAAGGTCGTTCTGCCGGGTAACTTCGCCGCCCGCGTCCTGCCAGATCCTGTGTCACTCGGTCGCGTCGCCGGGCGACGGCCGCCCCGGTCTGTCCCCGGTTCTCCTTGTCTTGAGTGCATCGCCGGTCTTGCCCGCCCTCCGCCACGGCGTGCGTGAAGGCCCCGGCCCGGGGCGCCAAAAGGAATTGCGGGCCGACGTCAGAGGACCAGTCTGCCGCGATGTCCCTGACGCCCCTCGACTACCTCGCTGCGCGTGAAGATCGTCTGGTTGAAGACCTGAAGGACTTCATCCGCATCCCCAGCCAATCCGGCACCCCCGCCCACCAACCGGATGTCCTGCGGGCCGCGGATTGGGTCGCCCGCCGTCTCACCGCTGCGGGACTGGAGCAGGTCGCGGTGTGCCCTACCGCAGGCCATCCGGTGGTGTACGGTGAGTGGCTCCACGCGGCCGGAGCACCCACCGTGCTCGTGTACGGCCACTATGATGTGCAGCCGGCCGAC
The DNA here is from genome assembly GCA_046346755.1 of Opitutaceae bacterium. Classification (GTDB taxonomy): domain Bacteria; phylum Verrucomicrobiota; class Verrucomicrobiia; order Opitutales; family Opitutaceae; genus UBA6669. Next base: position 96,196 of record JAXMHM010000005.1, read on the forward strand.
CCCGAGAAGCTCTGGACCACGCCGGCGTTCGAGCCCCAGATCCGCGACCAAAAACTCTTCGGGCGCGGGGCCTCGGACAACAAGGGCGGTGTGATGGCCGCGATCGCCGCGGTGGAAGCCCTGATCGCGTGCCCCGGCCGGCCCCGGGTGAACGTGAAATTTTGCATCGAGGGCGAGGAGGAACTCGGCAGCCCGAGCATCGGCGCATTCGTCAAGGCGGAGGCAAACCGGCTCGCGTGTGATCTGGTGATGAGCGCGGACGGTTCGATGTGGACCGCGGATCAGCCCCAGGTCGTGCTGGGATTGCGTGGGATCATCGCCGCCCGCCTGCGGGTGTGGGGCCCGTCCCATGACCTGCACTCCGGTATCCATGGCGGCGCGGTGCTCAATCCGCTGGAGGCCCTGAGCCGCATGCTGGCCTCGCTTCGGCATCCCAATGGCCGGATCGCCATCCCCGGGTTCTACGACGACGTGCTCGAACTCTCGGCGCGGGATCGCGCCGCCATCGCCCGGGTTCCCACCGACGAAGCCGCCTGGATGGCCGAAGCCGGGATCCCGGCTTTTCACGGCGAGCCCGGCTACAGTCCGATCGAACGCACCTGGATCCGGCCCACGGTCGAAATCAATGGCATCTGGGGAGGCCACCAGGGAGCCGGCCCCAAAACAATCATCCCGACCGAAGCGCACGCCAAACTCACCTGCCGCCTGGTCGCCAACCAAGACCCCGCGCGCATGTTCGCCCTGCTGGAGCGACACCTCGCGGCCCACACCCCGCCGGGCGTGCAGTCCTCGCTCGCGGCGGAGGGAGGCCTCGCCCGGCCCTATGCGATTCCTGGCGACCACCCGGCCAACCGCATCCTGACCGAGGTGCTGACCGAGGTCTACGGCGCAGTGCCGTACGAGACCCGCACCGGAGGCTCCATCCCCGTGCTGGCCCTGTTCGCCGAATCGCTCGGCGCACCCGCGGTCAACCTCGGTGCCTCCACCCCCGATGCCTGCGTCCACGCCCCGAACGAGTTTGTCCACCTCCGCGCTCTGCACCGGGCCGCGCGGAGCATGGCCCGATTCTGCGAACGCCTGGCCGCAGCGCAGGCGGGCGGCCCAGGATGACCGTACCGACGATCCCCCGCTGCCGCCGGAACCCGCATCCAGCTGAGGAATTCACCCCGATCAGTCGGAGCTCCAGAATCGTCTCCGTGCACCGATCTTTAGCGGATGCGACGCCTGACCCTTCTCCTCAGCGGGATTGCGGCCCTCTTGCCGTGCCAGCTCTTCGCCGTCCAAGTGGGTGATACCCAGGAGGATGTCATAAACGAACTCGGCCGGCCGGCCGGTCAGATGGGCTCGGGCACGACCCAAGTCCTCACGTATCCGACCCACGTCATTCGGCTCGCCAACGGCAAAGTGACCTCAATCAAGGTGACCGCACCGGTCGCCGCGACGCCGTCCACCCGGACTCCTCCCCCGCCTGACGCGACCCCCGCGCAATCGCCGAAACCGGCCGCGAACCCGGCGGTCAAAGCTCCACCGCTGGTCTGGTCAACGGACGCGAATGCCGCCCAGCAGCAGGCGCTCGCGGAAAACAAGAAGGTCTTTCTTTTCTTTACCGGTTCCGACTGGTGCGGCTGGTGCAAGAAATTCGACGCCGAGATTCTCGAGACCACGGCGTTCCGGGCCTACGCCGCCCACAAACTGGTGCTGGTCAAACTCGACTTTCCCCGGACCTTCAAGCTGCCGGAGCATCAAGTCCTGCAGAACCGCATCCTGTCCAAGAAGTATCGCATTGATGGTTACCCGACGGTGGTCGTGGTCAACCCCGACGGGAAGACCCTCGGCAACCTCGGCTATCAGCCCGGTGGACCCGACCCGTTTCTCATGGCCCTGATGGAGCTCGAGGCAGGCGGAGCGAAGTAACCGGCGGCGGCGGGTGAGGGACGGATTTGCGCGCTTCCTGCTGAGCGCTCCCGAACTGGACGGCGTTCAGCGCGAGCCCTGCGCGCATGGACGCAGCCCTACCAACGTACAGGCGATCCGCAACGCAACGAGGCGACGCGAGCGGTCACTCCACCAGCAGAGCCACCTGGATACCCGGACCGTGCACGCCCTCGATCAGAATGCCTTCGACGTCGGCCGTTTTTGAGGGACCCGTGCACCAGATGATATTGGGATCCTGACCAAGCGCCGCCACCGCCTCCGGCACGTCGACAAAAATCCGGCGGCGCGACACCACCGCCACGTGCACCCACGGCGCAAGGGCGGCCAGGCGCCGCGACGTGCTGGCGTCGGTGAGAATGACCGTGCCGGTTTCGGCGATCGCGCCGGCCGCTTCGGTGATGCCAAACTGGTAGTCGTCGACCCGGGTCCGATCAAATTGCGTCTCCACCGTGAACCCGGCCGGAAACGAGTCCTTGAGCGCCGGCCAGAGCGCCGGGTCGCAGTAACCGCGACGCCAGCCATGCTTCTCCAGCAGCGACACCAAGTCCGCCACGGCGCCGAGCGGCGTGCCATTCACCAGTTTCAACCGCTGGGAAAACAACGCCACCGCGTCCACCGCCCCCCGCGCGTTGCGCATAATGACCAGTTCGCGCTCCCAGTCCGGCAAGGCCGCCCGCTCCGGCAGCGGGGCCAGGGCAGAGCGCACGCGGGCGAGGATGGAATCGCGATCGGAAGACATGGAAGAAGTGCGAAGTTCGAAGAGTGAAGAGTGAAAAACGGAAGGAGACGGGGAAGTGCGAAGTTCGAAGAGTGAAGAGTGAAGGACGAAGGGCGAAAGACGATCGGTGATCGGCGATCGGTTTCACTCTTCACTCTTCGCACTTCCCCCTTCCGCAGCTGGCCGCGCGCGATCGCGCAGCCAGCTGCGGAAAGCGCCTCCGCGCCAGGCGGGCAAGGTGCGTTTTGCCTGCCAGGCCTGCAGCGCCGGGACCGGCACGTACTTGGTCGGCAGTACATTCATGATCTTGCCGCCGAACAGCGCCATTTTCCATGCCGCGGGCTGGGTGGCCATGACAGCCCATGCACCCATCGGTGGCGTGGCGGCGGCGGCGGATTCGCTGCCCTCGCGTTTTCCCTTTTCGCGCAGCCGCAGCAACAAGTCAGGAATGGGAATATTGACCGGGCAGACCTCATTGCAGGCGCCGCAGAGCGACGAGGCCTTGGGCAGGTCGGCCAGCTCGGGAAACTGTTTGCCCGCCAGCAGGGGCGAAAGCACCGCGCCGACCGGACCCGGATAGACACTCCGGTAGGCATGTCCACTGGCCTGCCGGTAGACGGGGCAGACATTGAGGCACGCACCGCAGCGGATACAGCGCAAGATGTCGCGACACTCGCTGGCGAGCACGTCGGTCCGGCCGTTGTCGACGAAGATGACGTGCATCTCCTCCGGGCCGTCCTCCTGCGGCGCCGCCTTCGGACCGCTGATGAACTCGGTGTAGACCGTCAGCTGCTGGCCGGTGCCGCTGCGAGCCAGCAGATTGAGCAGCAGGCCGAGGTCGCGATCACGCGGGAGGATCTTCTCGATGCCCACCATGGCGATGTGACACTTGGTGGCGGCGAGACAGAAACGGGAATTGCCCTCGTTGGTCACCAGCACAATCCGCCCGCTTTCGGCCACGACAAAGTTCGCACCGGTCAGGCCGACGTCGGCCTGGAGGTACTTGTGACGCAGGTGGGCGCGGGCCCGACGCGTGATGGTCTCGGGATCATCATTGTAGGCGCCCAGACCATGACGCTCGAACGAGGTCGCGATTTCGCGCCGGTTCTTGTGGATGATCGGCTTGACGATGTGCGACGGGTGGTCGCCGTCGATCTGGATGATGAACTCGCCCAGGTCGGTCTCGACGCACTCCACCCCCCGCTTCTCCAGGTAGTGGGCCAGCTCGGTCTCTTCGCTGACCATGGTCTTGGCCTTGACCATCTTCGTCGCCCCGCGCGCGCGCAGGATGGAGTAGACCGCCTCGTTGGCCGCCTCCGCGGTGGAGGCCCAGTGGACCTTGACGCCGTTGGACTGGAGCTTCGCCTCCACGGCCGGAAGGTAGGTATCCAGATTTTCGACAACATGCTGCTTTATCTCGCCGGCGATCTCGCGCAGCCGGTTGGGATCGGCGTAGTGGTCGAAGAGCACGGCGGTGCGCTTCTCGTGTCCCGCCTTGGACCCACTGTGCACGGAGGCCCGGGTGTCGGCCTTCAACCGGGCGGCAAACTGGTCGATTTGCTGGAATTTCATCGGCGTTCTCCGGGTCCGAGCAGTCCGCCGTTGCGCAAGGCGTCGCGCATCACCTGGACCGCGTGCAGCACCTTGATCGGTTTGCCGTCCTTTTCCGCCAGACCGCCGAGATGCATGAGGCAGCTCATGTCGGCGGAGACCAGGGCGTCGGGCTGGACCGCGCGGATGTGGTCGAGCTTGAGCGAGCCCATCGCGGAGGAAATGTTCGGGAAACTCACGGAAAAGGTGCCGCCGAAGCCACAGCACTGTTCACCCTCGCCAAACGGAGCCACGGTCAGGCCCGCGATCGAGCCCAGCAAGCGCGTGGCGGCCTCGCCCGTGCTCGTGCCCCGGGAGTGACACGACCGATGAAACGCCACCTTGGCGTCGTAACGCCCCGGCCACGACGTCACGCCCAGGCCGTTCACAATGTAGTCGAGCACCTCCCACGTCCGGCGTCCCAGGGCGTCGACCGAGGCGCGATCCGACTCCTTTTCGAACTCCAGCGGCGCCCCGTGAAACAGCATCGCGGCACACGATCCGCTCGGTACCACCACCGGCAAATCTCCCGCAAACGTCCGCACCGTGTGGCGCACCACCTTGCGTGAAGCCTCCCAGTCTCCTCCGTTGAACGCCGGCTGGCCGCAACAGGTCTGCCCCTCCGGAAACTCGACCTCAACACCCAGATGCTCAAGTACTTCCACTGTGGCCCGCGCTACATCATCATAGAAGGCATCGCAGAGGCATGTCGCCATCATTTGCACCCGACGCTGAGTGATCGGCAACCGCTCGTGGTTTAGCATAGCAATGGAGGGGCGACCGTAAAGAATGACCTACTCGGCGCAACCCAATTGAACATTTCTGATAGATTTTGGTAGATTGTGACAGTTTTCATTGGCACCGTGCCATTTTCCCCTCCCCGCCTCGCTGCTTATGTCCTCTTCTCCGCTCTACGTCGCCGCCGTTGATCTCGGCGCCACCAGCGGCCGTGTCATCCTCGGCACCTGGTCCAAAGACCGACTCACCCTGCGTGAAGTGCATCGGTTTCCCAATACGTTCCATTCGTTGGACGGACATGACTACTGGAACATCGGCGGGCTCTGGCATGAGGTCCAGACCGGTATCAAGGCCGTGGCGGCCGCGTTGCCCAAAGGTGCCCGGCTGGCATCGATCGGTGTCGACACGTGGGGGGTGGATTACGTGCTGCTCAATGATGCGGGTCGGCTGGTCTTTCCGGTACACGCCTACCGCGACAGCCGCACCCAGCCGGGATTAAAACGACTCGGCGACACCCGCGCTGCCCGTGATCGGATTTACGCCGCCACCGGCATTCCGAACGTCTTCTACAACACGTCCTTGCAGCTCGAGGAAACCGTCGCGAACTGTCCCGCCATCACCGATCTGGCGACGCGCTGCCTCTTCCTGCCGGACTACTTCAACTACCTGTTGTCGGGGCGGATGGAGGTGGAGTTTTCCATCGCCAGCACCTCGCAGTTGATCGACGTCCACGGAAAGGACTGGTCGCGTCCGGCGCTCGACCACTTCCGACTTCCCCCCTCCTGGTTCAGCACGCCGGTGCCGGCGGGAACCCGGCTTGGCACGCTGCGATCGAAGGTCTCTGGGGACCTCCCCGCGCTCAAGGGCACGCGCGTCATTGCGGTTCCGGGACATGACACGGCCTGCGCGTACGACGCCATGCCTGCCTCGCCGGATGGCTCGGACCTTTATCTCAGTTCCGGCACCTGGTCCCTGGTCGGGTTCGAAGGCGACCAACCCGTTCTGGGCGAAGAGGCGCAGGCGGCCCGGATCTCCAATGAGCGCACCGGAGACGGACGTTACCACCCCTTGACCAATGTCATTGGCCTGTGGTTGCTCGAAGGCACGCTGAAGGACTTCGCCGCCCGCCCCAAAACCGACCGCGAGTGGGCGGCCCTGATCACGGCAGCCGAGGCCCTGCCCGCGCCCAAGGTGCTGATCGATGTGGTCGACCCGGCGCTGGCCAATCCGATCTCGATGCGCGCCGCCCTTGACGCGCAGTTGAAGAAGCGGCGTGTCAAACCCCCGAAAGACCTCGCGGGGTATGTCCGCCTGATTTGTGACTCACTCGGGCGCGGCCATGCCGATGCCAAACGGGCCTTTGAACGCCTCGCCGGGCGGACGTTCCAGCGGATCCTAATGGTCGGTGGCGGTGCGAAAAACCGGCTGCTCTGCCAGGCGACCGCCGATGCCGCCGGGATTCCGGTCGTGGCCTTTGACCTTGAAGGCTCCGCGGTCGGCAATCTTGCCAGTCAATTGATTGCGTTGAAGGCGGTCAAAAACCTGGGGGAGTTCCGCCGTTTGCAGGCGGCCAGCCTCCACCAGCGTCGGTACACCCCGCGAACTTAGCCGGGAGGCGTCGGCGCACGGACCGGATCGGAGGTTGCAATGGGCCGGGTTTCTCCGAGAGTTATGATTTCGCCCAAAAGAACATGCTGAAGAAGTTGATTGCGAAGCTGCGCCGGACACTTGGCCCTTCGCCCGATGCCAAACCCGCCAAAGAGGCGGCCAAACCCTCCCTTCCGGCCTCTCAGCACCCCGCCCGCACGGTCCACGCTGAATCCACCCGCCGGCGGGAATCCCGTCCCAAGACCGGCGAGCGCACCGATCGTGCGCCACGCGATTCCGCCTCCCAGGGAGGACATGAAAGCCGCTCCCGTGGACCCCTTCGGCACGGCAGTTCCGGTCCGGATCGCGGCGCTGGGGGTGGTGGAGGTGGGCGCGGTCGAGGTCGCGAACGTGAACGCGAGCGTCATCCCGGAGAAGAAACGACCAAACCGGCCGCCGCGACGCCTGCCGCACCGAAACGCTCCCGTACACCCCGACCGCAACCCGAGGTGCCAAAGGTCGACAATGCCTTCACCCAATTGGGCCTGTCGGACCGCATTGCTTTCGCCGTTCAGGAAAAGGGCTACACGGAGCCGACCCCCATCCAAGCCCAGGGCATCCCCGTCGTGCTTTCGGGGCGCGATGTGATTGGTTCCGCCCAGACCGGCACCGGCAAGACCGCCGCGTTTGCCCTTCCCATTTTGCAACGACTCGACGCCAAGGTCGGTCATCCCCGCTGCCTCGTCCTGGAGCCGACCCGCGAACTGGCGCTCCAGGTCGAAGAGGCCTTCAAGACCTACGGCAAGTACACCAACCTCGACGTGACCGTGATCTACGGCGGCGTCGGTTACGGTAAACAACGCGAGGACCTGGAGAACGGCGTCGACATCATCGTGGCCACACCCGGACGCCTCCTCGATCACATGGAGCAGGGTGCGATCAGCCTGGCCGGGGTGGAGATCCTCGTGATGGACGAAGTCGACCGCATGCTCGACATGGGTTTCCTCCCGGACGTCAAACGCATCGTTTCCAAGATCCCGAAGTCACGTCAAACGCTGTTCTTCACCGCCACGATTCCGCCCGAGATTGCCTCCCTCGCGAGCTGGGCCCTGCACGAGCCCGTCGAAGTGAAAATCGGCCAGCGCCGCTCCGCCGCTGAAACCGTCGCCCACGCTTTCTATCCGGTGGTGGCGTCGCAGAAGTTCGACCTGCTGCTCACCCTGCTGGAAGCAACGCAGTTCAAGAGCGTGATCATTTTCTGCCGGACCAAGATGGGGGCTGACCGCATTGCCCACCGTCTCCTCGCCGCCAAGCACACCGTCGGCGTGATCCATTCCGACCGCAGCCAGCGCGAGCGCGTGGAGTCCCTCGACGGCTTCAAATCGGGTAAATTCGAGGTACTGGTGGCAACGGACATCGCCGCCCGCGGCCTCGATATCGCCGGCGTGTCCCATGTCATCAACTACGACGTCCCGGAGAATGCCGAGGACTACGTTCACCGCATCGGCCGCACCGGCCGGGCACAGAACACGGGCGAGGCGTTCACGCTCGTGACCGAGGACGATGTGCGCAATGCGCGCTCAATCGAACGGTTCATCAACACGCCGATTGAACGGAAGAAGTTCCCCGACTTCCCTTACATCTACTCGGCGCTCTTTGATGAAACCAACCAGGCGGCGGCCGCTGCCGCCGCCAAGCCGGCCAGCCGTCTGACCCGCGGCGGCCGCCGGTAACAACGCTCCTCTTCCCGCCGGTCGCACGGACTCGCCGTGCCCGGCCGGAACCCCGCTTGGCCCCGGGGTTAACATTCATCGGCCCTCCCCTTGCTCCGCGTATGCGGGTGTATGAACTCTCACGTCTCCCCATCCCAACCCTGAATCTGCTCTATGGACAAGGTACGCATCGGCATTGTTGGTCTCGGCAACATGGGGTCCGCGCATGCGGCCAACATCCAGGCCGGAAAGATCAAGCAACTTGAGTTGACCGCCGTCAGTGACATGGACACCGCGCGTTTCGCCCGGGTGCCCAACGTCAAGGGGTTCGCCCAGGTCGACGAGATGATGACGTCCGGCCTGATCGATGCGATTCTGATCGCGACGCCGCACTACGATCACACCTCGCTCGGCATCAAGGCGCTCAAGGCCGGGTTGCATGTGATGGTGGAAAAGCCGATCTCGGTTCACCGCGCCGACGCCGAGCGCCTCATCGCCGCCTACAGCAACAAAAAGCAGATCTTCGCGGCGATGTTCAATCAGCGGACCGATCTCTACTATCGGAAGATCCGTCAGCTCATCCAAAGCGGAGAACTGGGCGAGTTGCGCCGCGTAAACTGGATCATCACCAACTGGTTTCGAACCGAGGCTTACTATGGCAGCGGTGGCTGGCGCGCGACCTGGGCCGGCGAAGGTGGCGGCGTGCTGCTCAATCAATGCCCCCACAATCTCGACCTGTTCCAGTGGATGTTCGGCATGCCGACCTCGATCCGGGCCTTCTGCAAATTCGGGCGGTACCATGACATCGAGGTCGAGGACGACGTCACCGCCTACTGTGAGTTCGCCAATGGCGCCACCGGCGTCTTCATCACCTCCACCGGCGAAGCCCCCGGCACCAACCGTCTCGAAATCGCGGCCGAACGGGGCCGGCTGGTCTACGAGAACGACACCATTTCCTTCACCCGCAACGAGGTCCCGATGTCCGAGTTCTCGAAGACATCGACCCAGGCCTTCGCGCGTCCGGACAGCTGGGACATCACCGTTCCGGCCGCGAGCCACGGCGGTCAGCACAACGAGATCCTGCAGAACTTCGTCGACGCCATCCTGCGCGGGGCGACCCTGGTGGCTCCGGCCGTGGAAGGTATCCACTCGGTGGAGCTGGCCAACGCCATGCTGATGTCGGCCTGGACCGACAAGGCGGTCTCCCTGCCGATTGACGGCAAGAAGTACGAACGCCTGCTCAAGCAGAAGATCGCCGAATCCGCCAAGACCAAGAAGAAAGCCCGCACCATCGTCGCCGGCGGGGACGACTTCACCAAGTCCTTCGGCCGCTGACCCCCGACGGCCATGAAACTCTCCCAGGTCGCGATCCAGCTCTTCACCCTTCGCCAGCACTGCCAGACCGCGACCGATTTCGCCGCCACCGCGGCCAAGGTCCGCGCCATCGGATACACCGCGGTGCAGATCAGCGGAGCCGGTCCCATCCCCGAAGCGGAACTGGTGTCCATCTGCCGGAACGAGGGACTGACAATCTGCGCCACCCACGAACCGGGGGCAAAGATCCTCGACGAGACCGAGGCGGTCATCGAGCGCCTGCACAAGCTCAACTGCCGCCTGACCGCCTACCCGTTTCCCGCGGGGATCGACTTTACCGACTCCGCGGTGGTCGAGACCCTCGTGCGCAAACTCGACGCCGCCGGAGCCAAGCTCCGCGAGGCGGGACTGGTGCTCGGCTACCACAATCACGGCATTGAATTTGTGAAATATAAGGGCGCGCCCGTGCTCGAGTACATCTATGCGGCGACCCGGCCGGAGAACCTTGTCGGCGAGCTCGACACCTTCTGGATCCACTACGGTGGCGGTGACGTTGTCGACTGGTGCCGGAAACTGCGGGGCCGCCTGCCTTTCATCCACCTCAAGGACTACGGCTTCACGAAGGAGAACAAACACTGCTTCTGTGAAATCGGGGCCGGCACCCTGCCCTTCGACCGCATCATCGCCGAAGCGGAAAAGTCCGGCTGCGAGTGGTTCATCGTCGAGCAGGACACCACGCCCGGCGACCCGTTCGATTCCATCCGCCAGAGCTACGACTACATCCGCGCCCATCTCGTCTCCTAAGCTCCTGATCGCCATGTCGCTGTCACAACCCTACCTGCCCGAGGATTTCCTCCTCACCACCGCCTGGTCGCGCAAACTTTACTTCGATCACGCCGTCAAGCAGCCGATCTATGACTATCACTGCCACCTGCCCCCCGACCAGATCTCGGGCAACAAGCAGTTCGCGAATCTGACGGAGATCTGGCTGGGCGGAGATCACTACAAGTGGCGGGCGCTGCGCGCCGCCGGCGTGCCGGAGGACCTGATCACCGGCAAGGCATCGAGCGACTACGACAAGCTGCTCGCCTTCGCCCGCGCGGTTCCCCAGCTCGTGCGCAATCCGCTGCACCATTGGTCGCACCTGGAACTGCGCCGCTTCTTCGGCATCGACCTCCTGATCAACGAAGCCAACGCGCCGAAGATCTGGGAGGCGGCCAACGCGAAGCTGCGCACGCCCGCGCTCTCGACCCACGGCATCCTCACCAGCAACCGCGTGAACGTGGTCTGCACGACCGACGATCCGGCCGACACCCTCGAACACCACCTGGCGATCGCCAAGAGCGGGCTCGGCACCCGCGTCTACCCGACCTTCCGTCCCGACAAGGCGATGGTCGTGAACGCTCCGGCCGTCTTCAATCCCTGGTGCGACCTGCTGTCCCAACGCAGCGGCATCGAGGTCAAGTCCCTCGCCACCCTGCTCGAGGCCCTCGACCAGCGCCACGGTTTCTTCCACTCGATCGGCGGCCGGCTCTCCGACCACGGCCTGGAGGCGCTCCCCGATGTCGACTGCACCGAACGCGAGGCCGCCGCCATCTTCAACCAGGCGCGCAGCGGGACCGCGGCGACGCCGGACCAGACGGCGAAGTTTGTCTGGTTCATCATGGTCTACCTGGGGCGCCTGGACGCCAAGCGCGGCTGGACCAAGCAGCTTCACCTCGGGGCGCTCCGCAACAATAACAGCCGCTTGCTCAAACGCCTCGGCGCCGACGCCGGTGTCGACTCGATCGGCGACTTCCCGCAGACGCGGGCGCTCTCGCGCTACCTCGACACCCTCGACCGCGACAACCAGCTGCCGAAGATCGTGCTCTACAATCTGAATCCAGCGGACAATTACGCGTTCTCCACCATGATCGGCAACTTCCAGGACGGCACCATTCCGGGCAAGCTCCAGTTCGGTTCCGGCTGGTGGTTCCTCGACCAGAAGGAGGCGATGGAGTGGCAGATCAACGCGCTGTCGCAGCTCGGCCTGCTCTCCCGTTTTGTCGGCATGCTGACGGACTCGCGCAGCTTCCTCAGCTATGTGCGCCACGAGTACTTCCGGCGCCTGCTTTGCAGCATGATCGGAGCCGATGTCGAGGCAGGCCTCATCCCGGCCGACGAGGCCGAAGTGAGCAAGTTGATCCGCGACATCTGCTACGACAACGCCGCCGGCTATTTCGGCCTTCAGGCCGGAACGCTCTAGGCCGGACACCACTCGCCCGCGGACGCGATCGTTTCCCACCATGCAAATCGGCATCTGCGCCACCCCGGCGGACATCGCGCCACTCCCGGACCTGTCCTTCGATTTCATCGAGGCGCACGTGCAAAATCTGCTGCTGCCGGAAAAGCCCGAAAGTGCGTTTGCCCCCAACGCCGCGGCCACCCGGACCAGCCCGAAGCCCACACCGGCGGCTAACTGCTTCCTCCCCGCGGACCTCAAGGTCACCGGTCCCTCGGTCGATTCCGCCCGGCTCGCCCGCTATGCCGAGGTAGCCTTCGCCCGGGCCGCCTCTCTCAATCTGCGGATTTTCGTGTTTGGATCAGCCGGAGCCCGGCAGATGCCGGAGGGCTGGTCCGCGATCCGTGGGTTCGAACAGTATGTCGAGGCCCTGCAGGTGGTGGCACCCATCGCCCAGCGTCACGGAATCCAGGTGGTGGTCGAACCGCTCAACCGGGTGGAGTGCAACCTCGTCAATACCATCGACGAAGGCGCGGAGGCAGTCCACCGCTGCAACCATCCCAGCGTCCAGCTGCTGGTGGATTTCTTCCACATGCTGCGCAACGGAGAGGCTCCCGATCCCATCGGACGTCATGCCGCCATGGTGACGCATGCCCACCTGGCTGAAGATGTGGACCGTCGTGAGCCTGGATTCCGTGGGGACGACTTTCGCCCGTTTCTGCGGCAGTTGCGCAAGGCCACGCGGTGCCAGCGTCTGACCATCGAGTGCGTCTGGTCCAAGGGCATGCCCGCCGGCGTCACCGCAGCGGTGGCCGAGGTCCGACGTCAGGTGGCTGACGCCGGCTATTGATCGCACGCCCCGCGATGCGATCGCGGGGGTTAGGTTCATTCGTGTCGATTCGCGGTTCGACTGCCGAGTACCGGCTTAGCTGATCCGGCGCTCGAACGGCCAGTGCTCGCTCAGCGACGCCTTGGGGGAAAGGCCCCGTGTCAAGGCGATGATGCCCAGGATGAGGCGTTTGCCGAAGGGTGGCTTCCCGGTTTCCAAGAGGCCCTTGAGAGTCTCGGTGATGAATACATTGCCCTGGGCCATGGCCTTGGCGGTCTTGGTGCCGACCGGAACCTCGTCGGAAATCAGGACAAACTCGGTGCCGCCCTCCACTTCCTTGAGCTCGTAGGTGACGCGACAGACGGGATCGTCAAGGTGCGTGAACTTGAAGGTGTGGGCAAATCGATACGGGGGTTCGCAGACCAGGATGTCACCCACCACGCCGGTGTATTTGCCGTCCGGAGTCCGCATGCGCAGCGGCGCACCCGGTTTGAGGCCGGTGGTGTGCATGACGGATCCGAAGAAAAAAGGGAGTTCCACTCCCGATTGGGTCAGAGCGTCCCAGACTTTTTGAATCGGGGCGCGAATGATCACTTTACTGACGGTGCGTTGGGTGGTGGCCACGGTGAGGAGGTTGGTTCGGCTTGCTCGAGGGCGAATTTGAGGTCCATCGCGCGGCTCGCCCAAAACTCCGCGTACTCGGTGGTCCAGCGATCGATGATCTGCTGGATGGGAATCGCATTCAGATAAAGCTCCCGGACCCGACCGGTTTTGCGTGAAACCAGGAGCCCGGCCTCATCGAGCAGATCAATGTGTTTCAACACTGCGATCCGGCTGATGGGGAAATACTTGGTCACGTCGTTGACGCTGCAACCCGGCATCCGACGGACGATGTCCAGGATCTGCCGGCGAACCGTGTTCGCCAACGCGAAGAACATTCGATCCTGCGACGCTTCGTCCATTGAATATGTAATACTTTGGTTACCTATTATCGCCTTGGTCAAGCCTGTTATTTAACGCGCTCCCCATTATTTGCTTACACAGTCAACCGGCGAAACCCTGGTCACCCCGATTTGTCCCCTGCAGCCCCGATGTACGCCAAAATTCGTCAATTTCGTCCTACGCCCCGGCTTCCTTGTGCCGTTGCCTGAGGGAAGTGGCGCTGGGCACGTCGCGCGGCGCTGTAGTGGACCTGACTGGAGACTTCACCCATGCCCCCTCCCACGGTTTCCCCGCGCGCTTTCGGCGTCCCGCTCATGCGCGCTTTCAGTCCCTTCGGTGGTTCGAGCGCCCGGAGACTGCTCCTGTTCACGAGTGTCATCGTCGTGTCGGCAGCGGTCGCTTCGAGTCTTCGTGCGAGCGAAACCGCACCCCGTTCGCCACGAACCTTTCAGGCCCTGTCCCAGCTTTATCCCTACCCCGACGCCTCAATCTCCAGGCCCGGCCCGTTGAATCCCGTTGCCGCACCGGGACCAGCAAGCACTCCGGAGGGCGTGGTGGAGATGAGCCGCTTTGTCGTCACCGAGGATTCGCTGCCCGCCGGCTTGGAAGGCGCGATGCAACGCGCCCACGCCGCCACCGTGGCCGAGCGGTTTCAACCCGTCTCGGGGGGCAGGATCCTACGCTCGAACCGGGCCCGCCTGCCGACGGAAGTCGGGGTCTGGGATTGGGAGGATGTGATGAAAGAGGATGCGCGCTTCGGTCCACCCCGCGGCCGAGCCGATTTCACGCTCGCCCGGCTCCGGTGGTAAACCGGACCGGACGGCCGGAACCTGACACCGACCGCGCGGTCCCGGCGCCACGTCTCCGGTTGCCAATCAGGGATCTGGACGAAAACCGATCGCCTCCAGGGCGGGGCGGATCTCGGGGTTGGACATAAACGCCTTCCACACCAAGCCAGATCGGTGGTTTTCAATCATGACCGCGATGGGCGCCTGATTGAGCGCCATGTAGTCTTTGTCGAATCGGTTCTGCGTCTCATTGAAGCCATCGTAGAATCCATAGGGACCCCAGGTGCGATCGCCGAGCTTGCGATAAAAATGCCGTAACGCAGCCATGGATTCATCAGGCGTGTAGGGCATGGAGGCAAGCGAGGCCATGATGTTGATCGTGCCATTGTCGTCGCGCGGCATCGCTCGTCCTCCCCCTGAGTTGACACCGGCGGAGCGTCCCCAGCAGTCGGCCCCGTAACCGACATACCCCCGCGGATTCTCCCGGGCATAGGCGTGCTGGATCAGGGCGATGGCCCGGTTGTTCGTGAAGTAGTTCGTGTAGCGGTCCCGCAGCCCCCGCGGATCAAATCCCATGAACGAAAAGTGCGTGAAGAAAAGCTCTCCACCGTTGCCCTCTCCTACCTCCAGCTTGATGCCGTAGTACGAATTGCCGTTCACAAAGCGATCCCCCTCCTTGGTCCGACTCCATCCGCGCCGGTAGTCGATATGCCGCTGCGATTGCCCGGCCCAACCACTGTGCCACATCGACGCCGGAACCGGATGCGTCGGGGAAGCGATGGCTAGTAGGTAAATGATGAGCGATTCATTCCAGCCAATGAGGGGATGCTGAATGTGGAAACCGTAGGTGGGAGACCAGTGCCAGTAGAGCACGTCGCTGTCCGCCTGCCGGCGAAACCAATCCCACTCCACCTCGCGCCAGAACCGCGTGGACATCGCCCGTATTTCCGTCTCCGCGGGCGTGTCCCGATCAAAATACTGCCGCGCCGCCAGCAATCCCTGGATGATGAACGCCGTTTCCACCAGGTCCGCGCCATTGTCGTACTTGCCAAAAAAGGCCACGGTTTTGGCGGTGCGCCCATCGAGATAGTGAGACCACGCACCGTGGTAGCGGTCCGCCGCGTCAAGAAAGCGGAGGATCTTGAGCAATCGCTGCGCCGCCTCCTCCCGTGTGACGAACTTACGTTCCGCTGCCACCAGCAGGGCCATCACCCCAAATCCGTTGCCACCCAGGGCCATGAGGTGTTCGTCACCCGGGACGATCTCCGGCGCCAGGCCGGCCCGCGGATGCCCGGCCTCCCAGTAGTAGCGGAAGCAGCCGAGCTGGACCATGTCGAGGAGCTCGCGGTCGTCCATGGGCCGGGTCTGTGCAACCACGTCCCGGGACAGCGGCGACTCATTGCCGGCCAGGTCAACGGCACTGACTTTGTAGTGCACCTGGCGCCCGGGCTCACCCGTGAAGTCCACCTGTCGGCCCCAGTCGGCACGCTGGGTGCCCACCGGTTCGTAGTCGCGTCCGTTCCAGGAGCGATAGATGCGATAGTGAAGGACGTCGGGGTCGGTGGAGAGCTTCCACGCAAGTTCACAGTGGCGCTCGTACCCCGTCACCGTGACGGCTTCCACCGCGGCGGGCGGTGTGGAGTCCTGCACCGCGCCATCGAGCAAGACCAGGTCGTCGAGGGTGACAACGTGATCCTTACCATCGTCAAGCCCCTGCACAAGGATGACACCCACCGTGTTCGCGAGCTTGAAGGTATCGTCGGTGGTCTCTCGATACAGTGAATTGTCGCGACCCAACGGCAACCTGATGCGAGTCCACTGCCGGGCCGGCAGGACCTCGTTTCCTTTGACCAGGGTCAGCGGCGGGGAAGTGCGGCTGTTCCGGTCGAACAGCATGATCCGGGGAGAGCTCTCGGCGCTGATTGCCTGTTCCGAATAGCACCAGAACGCCAAGGTGTCCCCCTCCATGACAAACTTCCGCCAGTCGGTCCCGGGCGTACGCAGGGTCACCCGCCAATCGCCACCGGTCGCAGACTTCCAGGCAATCCGGAGTGCGCTCGGCGCACTGACGAACCGGTCGCCCACCACTGAGATATTGCCCTGGCGCGTCTCCAGCGTACTCGGCGCCACCACATACGTCTCCGAATGCGGATAGGGTCCCCGGGCCAGGGCGTTGTCGAAGATGACATGTTGGTCGTAGAAGGCGGCGCGAACTCCGGGGAGCAGCACCGCGACTCCAATCAGGGAAGCGCGAATCCACGGGCTCGTGCGAAGACAGGGGTTGAAGGGAGGAAGGTTCATGGAAAAGGGGTGCGGCAGGGGATGACACAACGGGGCCGAATCCCCGGGCGAGGAGCATGTCGGGGGGAGATCCGCGACAGGTTCCGCGCCGATTTCCGCTCCGGCTCGATTAGAATCCACCGTTTCATTACAGGTCAACCTCGACCCGGTTGCCGGACGCCTTCAGCAGTCCATCCAATCCAGCCACCGGCAGCCGGAGTCCTCCGGGACGGTAGGGATTGTCCTCCCTGCCCTCCGGAACGCAGTCCCCGCCATTGACGGTCACCCTCCTGGCACCGCCTCCTTCTCCGCTCACCCGGTAGTGCAGCTCAACCGGGAAGTCACGAAGACGCGCCGTCGCCGTCAGTCCATCGAGCGCCTTGGGAAGCACCGGATCCACGATCACATGGCCGAACGACTCGCGCAGACCCAGCAATTCGGCGCGCACGGTGCGAAGAAAGAGGCCGGGGCCGCTCGAGTAGAGCCTCCAGCCACCCCGCACCGAAACCTTGCCCAACCGCAATTCCGACCAGCGGGCCGTAGCCTCCGTGCGGTCGGCGAAATCGGCATCGGAACTGGAGAAATACACATTCGACTGCCGGATCGCGGCCTGGGGAACGGTGATCTGCAGGCCAACGGGATTCACCTGCTGCAACGCCAGCCAGAGCCCCTCGGCGTCCCCCACCCGGGCCAGCGCCTGGGCGTAGCGCAGGTGCGCGTGCACGTACTGGAGGCCGATCTCGCGGCCCACATTGGCAGCCGTTTCCGCCCGCTTGAACAGCCGTTCGCAGCCGCCGTGGTAGGCTGACGGCGCACTCATCAGGCGGACCCCGTCCGGATAGCTCAGTTCGCTGCGCACCAGGGCCAGATGTCGTCGCGCCTCCTCAGGCGTGAAGAGGTGGGCGAGGATCGCCCGGGTCATGGGGAGCAGACGGAAACGGATCCCGGTGACTTGGTCTTCGGGATGCAGTATCGGACGGAAGCGGCCATCCGATTGAGTCACGAGGAAGCCCGCCACCACGCCTCCAGGCATCAGAACGGCGGCAAAGTCCGCACGGATCCGCATCAGAAGACCGGCCAGATGATCCGCGGGGGCGCTCATTCCCGCCCGGCGCAAGACGCTCTCCCATTGGCGGAAGGTATGGAACGCGAGCCCCACCGTCCAGGCGCTGATCATCCGGGTGCGCATCGCCGGATCCGCCGGCTGAAGCGTATCATCCCAATCGCCATCCCCGTAGTTGACCAGCGCGGTGCCGGGCACGAAACGCGACTCCACATGGCGAATGACGCGCTGGCAGTGCTGCTGGAGGGACTCCACGGGTCCACAGGACTCAAAGGACTCGGGGTGAGTGTAGGCACACGGCGCGGCCAGAATCGCGATGTCATTGCTGGCCTCGACATAGTCGCCCAGCGCCTTGACCGGCCAGAAGCAGACATCGCCGTGGCTGTGCGCCTGCTGAATGAACCGGAACGGGGGAAACATGAACCACTGCGGCCAGTTTCCCTCCGGTGCATACTGCTGTGCGAAAACTTCCAGGAGAATCCGGCGGACGACGTCGAACCGTCCGGAAGCCAGCAGCCACTCCACCGACCCTTGGCAAACATCTCGCACTCCCCAGGCTGCGCCCCCGTACTGTTCAAGGCCGTGTGGCGCCGAAAAGTGAATCGATGCGTTGTGGGCGAACCACGGAAGGATCTCGTCCACGCGGCCCACGGCCGAGTCCCGGCTTCCCAGGAGGCGCACCGGAGCCTGCGGGGGCCGGGCACCGGGTGCGTCGCGCAACCACTCCTGCCGGGCCAGAGCGACACGATCAGGAAGCGACTGCACCCCGCGATCGCTTCCGATCAGCACCACTCCCCATCGCAGCACAGGCGCGCTGACCAGCGTCGCGTAGGGGCCGCCGCGATCGGCGCCATCCTCCCACAGGGACTCATCCCCACCGACTGAAATCACCGAGCTGGGTTCCGCGGCCGCAATCGCAAAGGCGGTGTCGGGCAAGTGTCGCGCCGCAAATCCCGCGGGTGAGGGCCGGACCGACATCCAGCCTTCCTCGGCGTGCGCCACCAGGTCTCCGCCCGATTCAAACTCGTTTGCGCCGAGCGCCAGCTGATGCGTCACCAGGAACTGCCGCGCTCCGCCAGCAGCAATCGACAACTCCAGGAACGAGGTGGCACTCGTCGCCGAACACCACACGCGGGCCTCGATCTCAGTAGCTGCATCGAAGCGATAGATCCAGCGCACCTCGCCAGGCTTGAGCGCAAAGGCCGACGGCACGCCCAACTGCCGCCACGTTCCTCCCAACCTAACCCACACGCGCTGCCCGGAGGCACGGGCGACATTGAGCGGGTTGCGCATCACGGAAAGAAGCCGGGCCAGATTGGGATTTCCGCAGTAAGCCTGGGCTGCAAAAACGCCGGACGCATAACAGGTCAGACCAAAGTGCCCCTCCTCCACCCAGTCAGAAACCCCGCTGCGGAGGATGTGTCCGTGGGGGCGCAACACCGCGGCCTCCTTCTCGCGCGAGACGACGTGACAGTCGTGGCCGTGGAAGAACGACAGCAGCCGGCCCGAGCTGTCCCGCTCAACCTGGCGCCGGGGACCGGGAAACCAACGGTTCCAATCCGCCTCCGTAGGCGACGCACCGTGAATCCATGGCCCGGAGGTGAAGACGCTGGAGACAGCGGGGGCCAGGGATTGCGGCGGCGGAACGCTTGCCCATTCGAGCGGCAGCAGGGCCAGGAGGTGGTCGAGATCGGGCGCGGCCGAAGCGGAAGGGTGATCCTCGAGAAACCGCGCAAAGAAGGTCACTTCCGTCACCGTGCGTGCCGGCACCGTGATCAAACGACTTTGCAGCCCGGCGAGGGCGCTTTCATACTGGAGGCGTCGCGACGCCAGGTACGCGTCACGGTGGGCGGCAGGTTCGCCGGTCAGGCGATGATCGACGCCAAAGTACTGCCACGCATCCGTGCAATAGCCCACGGATCCCTCCGCGCAGGCGAAAGCGGCCCAGGGCCTGCGTCCCCCGGACATCGGCTGGTTCTGTCGGACCAGCAGGACCTGGCCCCAGCGGGAGTCCATGACCGGAAAAAAATCTGTGTACTGAGAAACATACGCCTCGTTGCCGCGCACCGCGGCCGTATCCGCCAAACCGACATCCTGGGCGTGCAGGACGTCAAAGGTGAGCGGACCCGCGGATCGATTATGGACCACGATCCGCCAGGCCCACCCGGCGAGGGAAGGATGGAGCTGGAGCGTGGTCGTACACTCGATCCGTCCGTCGGGATCGCAGCTGGCCCAGGCAGCACCCGAACCCTCTGCAGCAAACCGGAGCCCAGGGCCGACCAGGGGAAGGACCATGCGGTCGCCTCCCGCCCGCGTTACGCGCAGGACCAGGCGAAACAGGCCATTCTCCGCCGGTCCAGGCAGCAGTTGATTGATCAGGGTGTCACCGTGACGAAGCGAGTACAACGCCCCGTTGGGCAGCACCTGAGCGGTCAGCCCGCCCGCGGTGCGCAGCTCCACCCCGCCAAAATCGCCAGAGCCCCGGATCTGCCGGTGGTGTGTCGTAAGAAGTCGCCCACCCATGAAGGGAGACGCAGCGGCGCCTTCGCGCGCAGCGTGAAAGAAGATGAGAACGCCGCGGAGCGAGGACCCGACTGAAGTGCCAATCGGGTCCTCCCTGCGAACCAGAGCGGGCGCGCCTCGCGGCAAGGGCGCACCCACCCGAACCCGCCCGGGTCAGAAGGTGAAGCGGGCGCTGAGACGGTACGTACGCGGAGTCTGGTAGTAGTAGCTGTCCGCCAGACGGTGACCGGTGGTGTCCTCCCATCCCCAGTGGTACCCGGAGATGATCGGATCATCTTCGTCCAGCACGTTGTCGACATTGAGCGCCAGGCGGACCGCGGTCTTGCCCCACTTGGTTTCGTAGGCGATCACTCCATACACATTGCTGACCGACTGACCGAAGTTCTCGAACTTGTTGGCCGTCGAGAAGTACTTCTGGCCGGTGAGCGAGGCACCCAGGCCCAGCGAAAGCCCCTTCAGATCGTCGTGATCGAAGGTGTAGGCGCCGAAGACGCTGGCCGTGTAGTCAACCGACCCTGGCTGGCGCGCGCCCGGCAGTGCCTGGGCGAGGGCATCCTTTACGGCGGTGATCTTCGAACGAAGGTCCGTGCCGTGCTGGGTGGTGTCCGCCGTCGCGATGGCCGCCGTCCATGCCGCCTCGTTGGCCGCAAAGTAGGCGCGGGAGTCCGGATAGTAGTCGACGATCTTCGTCGACGGTTTCCCGTAGTTCGCCTGCAGGCGGATGTTGCGCGTCGGGTTGGCGGTGATCTCGAATTCGTAACCGGTCACGTCGAGCGAGGTGGTGTCCGTAAAGGCAATCGTGCCCTTGCCGGAATCGCCACTCTGTCCCTTCGAGACATTGTAGGCCTGCCAGATCCCGCGGATGTCCACGGGATTCTCGACGAGGAAGCCCTCGGCCTGCGTGTCATAGCGCGTCACGGTGGCATAGTACTTGCCGTCTCCGGTGGAGAGCCGCAGTCCGTACTCCAGCCCCTTGCCCTTGGACGGATCGGGACGCTCGCCATTCAGCATCGGCTGCGAGCCCGCATTCGGCGGCTGCATGTTCTTCGAGTAGTTGGCAAAGACGCCCAGCGCATTGAACCAGTAGACGCCTCCGAGCGAGTAGGTATTGACGCTCTTGTCCTCGTTCAGGATCTGATCGGTGAGCGCCGGGCCCGCGCGCTGCTTGACCATGCGCTCGGTGTACTCGTCCTTGCGCGCGCCGGCGAGGATGCTGAGGGAGTCGTCAAAGAGCCGGCTGTGCGACATGACCGCGTACTCGGTGAGCTTGAACGTGTCGTCATGATCGAACCAGTAACCATCAGCCTTCTGCATGTAGGATATGTTCCGTCCGTTGACGACCTCGGGGATCTCCATCTTCAGGTTCGGCTGATCGAGGTAGAGGCGGCCGAAGACCATGTTCTGCACCCAGTCCGCCGGATTCGTGATCGAGGTTCCATTGCCCACCTGGGCCAGGTACTGGCGGGCGGTGGTGATCTTCTCCTTGCGCGAGGCGGAGGCCTGGATGAGCTGACTCCACTTTTTGCCGAAGAGCGACGAATCGAAGTGGTAGTTCACCAGGGCGTTCAGCTCGTCGGAGCTGCGCGTCTGCACCTGCTTGCTGAGGAAGAAGTCGGCGAACCGTTTGCCGAAGTTTGGGTTGGCCGAACCGTCGGGCAGTTGCTTGTTGATGTCGACCGCCGCGCCGCCGGTGCCCTCGTAATCACGGGCCGTGTCATCATCCTTGTACCGGTAGGCCGAGAGCGAGATGTCGATGTTGTCGTTCACCTTCTGGTCGAGCCAGATCGTGATATTCTCGTAGTTTATCTTAGATACACCACTGCCATAGGTCCACTCCTTGCTGGCTCGCACCGGAATCTTGGCGAACGACGAGTACGTGGTCTCCCACGGCAGCTTGGCCTGGGACGGGAACCAGCCCGCATAGGGCTGCTCGGGCAGCGCCTGGCCGCTATCGGCGACCGAGTTGGTCGACGCGTAGCCATCATGCCAGGCCTGGAGCTGCTTGGCCCCGCTCAACGAGGGCGCATAGATCCAGAGTTTGCTCAGCCAGTCACCCCAGGCGCCGGCATTGCCGATCAGGGTCGTGCGCGCATTGCCTCCAGTCGGCGCCGCACCCCACGTGTTCGAAGCAGTCACGCCATCCCAGCCGGAATACTTGTCCCCAATGTTGGTGCTGATGAGGGTCTTTTCGATCCGGGCGGCCTCCAGCTCGACCCGGACGGTCGTCTTGGGCGACAACTTGTAGAGCATCGCCACATCGAGGGCCTCCTTGTCGTGCTTGTCGTTGTTGCGCCAGCCGCGATTTCTATCGTAGAGCGCATTGACCCGGAGGGCAAAGCTGTCCCCGGCATAGGTGTTGTAGTCGATCTCGCCGCGAATCGTGCCGTTGTTGTCCGTGGACAGGGTCGTGGCGGCGAACTTCTTGTCGAGCCGCGGAATCTTGGTGTAGGTGCTCAGTGTTCCGCCGACAGTGCCGAGACCAAACAGGATGGAGTTTGGTCCGCGGAGGAACTCCACGCGTTCAACGTTGTAGGAGTCTCCATTCTGATAGAACGAGAAGTAGTTCCGCGTCGGCCCCGGGCCTCCCTGTTCGCCGGCACCGGCGCTGCGGAAGTTGAAGGACCAGCCGTGGAAGGCCTGGCCACCGAAGCCGCGTCCGGCCTGGGGATCGGTGGGCGTCACGTTGGTCGCCCACTGCAGGGCCGAACGGACATCCTGAATGCCAAGGTCGTCGATGAACGTGCGCGTGAGCGACGAGATCGACGCCGGTGTCAGCTTGATCGGCGTATTGGTGCGGCCACCCGCCAGCGAATCCACGGCAATGTAGCCGTTGTCCTTGTCGGTGTTGACCGTGAAGGTCTCGAGTATGACAGTTTCGTCCTCTCGGTTGGTTGCGAGCGGGGCGGTGGGCGCAACTTGCGCGAAGAGTGCGGTCGTCAGGGTCAGACCGTGCGCCAGCCCAAAGGCCGACGCGATACCACGGGGTATTTTAGTTTTCATGAGGTGTGCGTTGTTCAATTCCGACTGCGAGGCAGAGGAAAGGGGGAGAGAGGAGGACGGAGCGTTCGAGGATTCAGGGCCGGTCTGGGGTGCTGCTAGTCGAGCTGGACCGTACCCAGCCCGTAGCGTTCGTCCCCGCGCTGGAACATGCGCCAGTTCAGCTTGAGCGAAGGTTCCCATTCATAGCGGCCATCGGTCGCGACGGCCGCGCTGAGGTCGAGTTCAAGGCCCTTGCCCGGGGTGAGACCGATTTGGGACCAGGGAATATCCGCATCCACGGTATAGCCGCGCTCCGTAATCTTGATACGGGCGGTAGCGGGGCGGTTGTGACCCCATTCCCAGGCTTCACCGGTGGAGCGGAAAACGAACTGAAGGTCCTCGGGGCCACGCCACACCAAGCCGTCGCGTTTGGCGTCGATCAGCAGTTCGACGAACTCCTTGCGATCAGCCGGACGCTTTCCGTCGGGCGGCGTGTCAATCGTCTCGGCGTGAAAGTGAAGCGCCTCGTTGTCCCACGTGAGGGCGAATCGCAGTTCCAGCACGGGATCCTCGGGGCGCACGTCGGCGGGCGAATCCTTGTATTCGAGTCCGGCCAGGGTGGTCCACACCCACTCGTTCTTCGGGCGCGAGCTGTGCACGGCGACCGTGCGGCGGACCGGTGGAAGGGTGACGGGGCCCGCCAGCTCCAGGCGCCAGAGCAGGGAGGTATTCGGTCCAAAGGGTGCCTCGGAAAACTCGGGAATGGCGGCGCGCGCCGAACGCACCAGCGGATCCTGCTGAAACCACAGGCGGACGCAGTCGGGCACGAGCAGATTGGCGAGGCCGACCAGCAACGCGGCACGTTCCGCCGGAGCCGCCGCGGCTATCCAGGCCTTGCGGTCGGAGGCGGGGGGCATGCGGTTCATCAGCTCGGCGGGAAAGTGTTCCAGCAGCAGCGCGGTGGTGAGCGCATCCGGCCGGGCGGCAGGCGTGGACGTGCCCTCCCGCGGCAGCGCGAGGTGATAGGCCAGCTGCGCGGCCGAAGCGCCGGAGATCACAGAACGCTCATCCAGCCACAGTCCCGGAATCAGCTGGTCGGAGACCACTGCCGGAGCGATGACAAACACCGGGCCAAGCGCCTCGGGCACCCGTTTGAGCTGCGTCCATGCGGACCCTTCACTTCGTCCGGTGGCGATCCGAAAGAAGAGCGCGAGCCGGCTGGCGGATCCGAGTCGTTCGGCTGTGTTGGGCAGATCCTCCCAGCGAATGAGTTCGAGCTGCCGGCTGGCTTCGGGGGCGAGGACGGGAATGGCCTGGCGCACGGTGACCAGCCCCGCGGCATAACCCGCCGCTGCCACCTCGTCGCCCGGTACGGGCACCTGGTTTAGGTGCTGACGCGCGAGGGTAACGGCCTCAGTTCCGGAGATCAGCCCGAGGGCACGGGCAGCCGGCACCGCGGTCAGTCGCAGTCCCGCCGAGGCCGCATCGGCCGGGGTCTCGGACAGCGAGGCCCACACCGCGGCCGCCAGACCGCGCAGTTCGTCGCGCTGGGCCCACGGCAATTCGCGGCTCCGGGACAGGAATCCGGCCCTGGCCAGCGCCCGTTGGATTTCGGGAGTCGGAGTAAACAGCTTCCAGATCAGTCCGGAACGCGCGTTTTCCGCCTGCACCAGCGTGATGCCAACATCGATACCAATGACATCGCTGTTGACCCAGCCCGTCTCGGGGTTGAAGGCGTCGACAAAGCCGTAGCGTTTCCAAGTCCGGTCCCCATAGACGGTGCGGATGTGCCGGAGCACCATGAGCGTCTCGTAGGGCGCGAACGGCAGCGAGCCCGCGGAGGCGCACGGAACGATGGTCCCGTCGAGTGCGTTGAACTCCACCGTGCGGGGCGGCCCGCCCCAGGCCTTGTAGCCGGTGGCCGAGTCCGAGGCCGTCAGACCCCAGAGGCGCTCGCCCCAGCTGGGGAACTCGGAACGCAGGTCGAGGGAGAACTGGCGCTGCGCAAGCGTGGCCAGGACCGAGTTGTGGTGGTAGTCGGCAAATGCATCCCTCCGGTCGCGCAGGTCCGCGTAGGCGTGGGCGTACTGGTGGATGAACAGCGGCGGGCCCTGAATGTAGTGGAATTTTCCATAGCTGCCGCTCGGCATGCGCTTCCAGGCCTGCCAGTACTCGGCGGGCAGGGCGTGCTCCGGGGCTCCCAGACCGAGCAGGCTCATCATCATGTGCTCGGAATAGCTGACCCAGCGGAAACGCGAAAAGCCGGCCTCCGGGTGCCAGCCCATCGAGACGGTCCGGCCGCCGTTGAGGAACCAGCTCCAGTCGATCTCGGAATAGATCCGGTTGACGAGGGTGGTGACTTCCGGGTCCTGGAAGAACTCGCGGGCGACGATCGCACCGGAAAGCAGCAGCGCCGTATCGATGGACGACAGTTCGCATTTCCAGGCGCGCTCCCCGGTGTCCATCTCCATGAAGTGATAAAAGAAGCCGCGATGGCGCTGCGCCCCGGTCGCGAGGAACCGCAGCATCATCCGAACGCGCTCGACCGCCTCCGTCCGCGTCACCCAGCCCCGGTGCGCCGCGATCGTCCAGGCGGAAAGCGCAAACCCCGACGCGGAGATGCTCGCCTTGCCCTCGGTGGGCAGTCCGTCCGCCCGGGCCCGGTCCCGCACCAATCCGGTGCGCGGATGAGTCTGCTCGACAAAGAACTGAAAGCTGGCCCGCTGCAGCTCCTCCAAAAACGCATCATCTTCGGCCGACAGCATCGCCCCCGGCCGGCCAGGCATGGGAGCCCCGGTCGTTCGCACGGGCTCCGCCTGCGTGGCGAGGGACATGACCACGGAAAAAACCAAAGCCGTAACCAGACGAGGACGGGGCAGGCAGAACAACATCGGCTGCGAAAACAGGGGGAGGTGAGCGGAGGGGTGCTGCGTGGGGACGCACCGCTGATGGGATCAGAGACTGAATGACAACGTTTGCAGTGCAATCAAAAAATGGATCCCACCTTTGTTTCGACGGGATTTCACCCGGATTTCCCCGGGGTAGTTTCATAGGTATTCTGCCCTCAAAACGGCCCTCGATCGATCTTCCACTCCTCGGTGGCAGGTAACGATCACTGCAAACGATTTCGGCGGGTTCGAGGCCGGTCGTGCGTCGCGTCTGCCACAGGTCCAGCCGTGCTTGCCCAATGCAACGCGCAACCGGCGTCGACCCCGCGACTGCGCACGCGCGTCAACTCAGCCGCGATCCAAGGGCGCTGTCTGGTGGAGGTGGGGTCGCCGACCCCGCGGGGATGGGCGTCGCGTAAAGAAATCGGGCAACGGAGACGGGACCGATCGGTCCCGTCGTGGCCTCACCGAGGCCACCTCCAGCCGAAACGTAGGCGGTTTCTAGGCTCGGTCCTTAAGTTGACGCGCAGGTGCAACTGCGGGAACACCCTCCACCGGAAGCAATCCATCCTCCCGCCCCCTTGCCTCCGCCAGCATCGGCGGCGTGCTCAGCTGGGCGAGCTCAGCGCGCGGGTGGAATCCCGAATGACGAGGGCAGCCGACAGATCACTGGAGGGGCTGGTGATGGAGCTGCCGGGATGATTGGCGGCCTCGACCACGAAACTGACGGCCCGCTCGGCGACATCAGCGAGCGGTTGGCGCACGGTCGTAAGTGCAGGCCAGCAGGCCGCCGCCCAGGGACCATCGTCGAATCCCATCACTGAAACGTCCTCCGGGCACCGCAGACCAGCCGCCCGGGCGGCGTTGATGGCTCCAAAGGCGATCTCGTCACTCGCGCAGCACAAGGCGGTCGGTCGATCGGCGGTTGCCAGCAAGGCGGCCGCGCCCGCGCGGCCTGTTTCGGCCGAGAAAGAACCTTCGATGATCCACTCCGGACGGGGACGTGCCCCCACTCGATCCAGGACATCGAGGTAGCCCTTCTTACGCTCCTGAGCGTCCCTGGATCCGGAAGGTCCGAGGAGAAGTCCGATCCGGACATGCCCGAGTTGGAGGAGGAGACTCGCCGCCGTCTGCGCCCCGGAGAGATTGTCCACCCCCACCACCGGCACCCCGATCTCCTTCACCGGCACGCCGGGCGGCAACACCGACTTGGTCAGGACAAGAGGACGACGGTATCCGCTGAGAAGCTGGACATCCGCGGGCGAAAGCGGCTCAGCCAGGTAGATGAGTCCGGACGTGTCGAGGCTCAGGTGCTGCAGGGCCTCACGCAAATCGGAACCAGGCTGCCGCCGCAGAGTGCAGATATGCACGTCCCATCCTCGCGCCGCCGCCGCATGCAGGGTGCCGGAAAGAAACCGGCCATAGAACTCGGAAAAGAAAATGTTCTCATCGAACGGCACCACCACGGTCAGGGAGGCGTTGACGCCCTTGCGCAGCATGCGCGCGCCGGGATTGGGCGAAAAATGAAGCCTCTCCGCCAGATCGAGAATTTCTTTGCGCCGATCCGCCCGCACCAGGTGGGCCGTCTCGGGTCGCAAGGCCCGGGAAACCGTGGAAGGCGAAACCGAAAGTCGGGTGGCAATCTGCACAATCCCGGCCCGGGTTGTGCGATAGGAAACACGTTCAGGCATGAGATAAGTCGGAAACCCCGGCGTCTGGGGAGACACGGACGAGTTCGATCGGCGTAGTCAAACGATTGACCACGTTTGCAGCAATCATTGAATTCCATTAGCTGCTTCCGCTCAATCCAACCCGCGAGCCGCCACTTCGTCCTCATCCCAGCCGAAGTAGTGTCCCAATTCGTGCAGGTAGGTCAGTTTGACCTCCTCTTTGAAGATCGCGGGATCTTCCTCCGAGTAATCCCACAAATTCAGAACAAATAACAAGATTTGCGACGGAGGCTCCGAGTGCTCGCCCGACGGCTCACCGTGGGGTGGCCCCACGAACATACCGAGGATGTCCGGCTCAAACTCGTCCCCGAGGATCTCATCGCTGGGCCAGTCATGATAAATGACGGGCACCGCCGCGGCCAGAACCCGCAGGGCCGGCGGCAATTTACGCTGGGTGGCGGCGACGGTGGCTTCGGCAAGGGCACTCAGGGCGGCGGGCGTCATGGAGCCGGCCAGTGTAACCTTGGACCTGCAAGGTCGTCTATCTCTCAGTTGGCGGCACGTCTGCCGTCACAATTCAACTCACTCGCCTAGATATGAAAGCGTTCAAATACCTCCTCCTCGCGTTTACTCTGATTACACCGATCGCCCTTCCCACCATGCACGCCCAGGACAAACCCAAGGGCGAAGGCAAGGGGGGCATGCGAGGTGGAGATCATCTGAAGATGATGACGGAGCAGCTCGGCCTGACCGACGATCAAGTGGCTAAGATCAAACCCATCGTCGAAGACGAGGGGAAGGCAATGAAGGCCCTGCGTGACGACACCTCCATCGCACAGGAGGACAAACGCGGCAAGATGCGCGAAATCCGCCAGGCTCACGCCAGCCAGATCCGCGCCCTGCTCACCCCGGAACAACAGGCCAAATTCGACAGCATGGGGCCCGGGCCCGGCGGCAAGGGTAAAGGCAAGGGCAAAGACAAAGCCCAACCGTAAGCTCTGCCTTCTTTCGTCCGTTCAAAACCCGCCGATGCGCCCTGCATCGGCGGTTTTATTTTTCCCGGAGCGAGGGCTCGTTCCGCGGGTCGACATCGCTGGCGGGCCGTGACTCACTCGCCCGATGGGTTCACATACCGTGTTGGTGGTCGGCGGCGGGGCGGCCGGCTTTTTTGCCGCCATCGCGGCGGCGGAGGCCGCGGCGGGACGCGGCCGGGTCATCTTGTGCGAGGCCACCGCGCACCCGCTGGCCAAAGTCCGGGTTTCGGGGGGAGGTCGCTGCAACGTCACTCACGCCTGCCCCGAACCGCGCGAACTCATCCAACGCTACCCTCGCGGGAGCCGGGAACTCCTCGGGGCGTTTCATCGTTTTGGCCCCCGCGACACCGTGGCCTGGTTCGCGGAGCGGGGCGTGGAGCTCAAGACCGAGTCGGATGGTCGCATGTTTCCCGTCACCGACAGTTCAGGCACGATCGTCGACTGCCTGCAGTCCAGCGCCGCCAAGGCAGGCGTGGAGGTGCGCACGCGCTGCGGCGTCACTGCGGTGACGCGGGGACCAGGAGGGGTGGGTTTTAACGTGACCCTCGCGACCGGGTCGGTGGAACAGGTCGACCGGCTCATCCTCGCCCAAGGCGGGCCAAAAGAACCGAAAGGTCGTTCCCTGGCTGAATCGCTCGGTCACACGCTGGAACCCCCCGTGCCCTCCCTCTTCACGTTCCACGTGGTGGATCCCCGGCTGACCGATCTGGCCGGGCTGTCGGTCGAAGATGCCGCTTCGTCGGTTCCGGGGACGTCCCTGCGTGAACGTGGACCCTTGCTCATCACCCATTGGGGAGTGAGCGGTCCCGCCGTGCTCAAGCTCTCGGCGTGGGGGGCGCGCGAGTTGGCGACCCGCAACTACCGGTTCTCGCTGGAGCTGAACTTTGCTCCGGAGTATTCGCGTGAACGCGCTCGGGAGGCCTTGGTTTCCTTTCGGAGCCAGCACCCCAAACGCCAAGTCAGCTCCGGGGGACCCTTCGGGATACCGAGTCGTCTGTGGGAGCGGCTCGTCACCGCCGCCGGAATCGGATCCACGACGCCCTGGAGCCAAACATCCAACGACGCCGTTCAAGCCCTGACCGGCCAGGTGGTCGCGGCAACGTTTGCGGTCACCGGTAAGAGCATGAACAAGGAGGAGTTTGTCACCTGTGGCGGCGTCCGGCGCACCGAGATGGATTTTCGGACCCTTGAGAGCCGGGTCTGTCCGGGACTTTATTGTGTGGGCGAACTGCTCGACGTCGACGGCATCACCGGCGGCTTTAACTTCCAGGCCGCCTGGACGACGGGTTGGCTGGCCGGCCGGGCCTCCATGGCACCAGTCACCGCGTCCGACCCGGCGGAAGGCGATCGATAATCCACGGGTCGCCGAGTTCCTCGTTTCCCGCCCGGCCGC
The DNA here is from genome assembly GCA_046346755.1 of Opitutaceae bacterium. Classification (GTDB taxonomy): domain Bacteria; phylum Verrucomicrobiota; class Verrucomicrobiia; order Opitutales; family Opitutaceae; genus UBA6669. The sequence continues at coordinate 126,400 of JAXMHM010000005.1, forward strand.
TTTCTGTCGTTGTCCCGCCCATGCCATCCTATTGGCAACTCCTCCTCCTCATCCTACCCGTCTTTCTGCTGATCGGGATTGGCGCCGGCCTCCGGCGCGTCGGCTGGTTGACGGCTGAGGCAGACGCCAGTCTGCTCAAGGTCGTCGTCAATTTTCTCTATCCCACGCTGATCTTCGACAGCGTCCTCGGAAACGTTGCACTGCAGCAGCCGGGCAACCTGGTCTACGCCCCGCTGGTGGGATTTGTCACCATGGCAGGCGGGATCGGCCTTTCACTGGCGGCCGGGCGTGCAATGGGCCTGACGACCGGACACGGACTGCGCACCTTTGCCTTCGCAGTGGGGATCTATAACTACGGATACATCCCGATTCCCCTGATGACCAATTTGTTTGGGAAGGAAAGTCTCGGAGTGCTGATGGTCCACAACGTGGGATGCGAAGCGGCGATCTGGACGGTCGGAATCCTCGTCCTGTCCGGACTGTCCCTCCGTGAAGGCTGGCGAAAACTGCTCAATCCTCCGGTGGCGGCGCTGGTGATCGCCCTCGTGGTCAATGGACTGCACTGGACTCCCTATGTGCCGAGCGTGATCCGCGACGTCGTCCGGTTGTGCGCCGCCTGCGCGGTGCCGCTGGCCTTGATGCTGATTGGCGCCTCGGTCTGGGAGCACTTCACCCGCCCGCAGACATTGGTGGATCGGCGCATCACTCCCTACTCCTGCCTGCTCCGGCTCTGCCTGTTTCCCCTCCTCTTTCTCGTGGCGGCCAAGTTCCTCCCCTGCCCGGTGGAATTGAAACGGGTCATGGTGGTCGAGGCGGCCATGCCGGCCGGCATTCTCTCGCTCGTCATCGCCAAGCACTATGGGGGACAGCCCTTGACCGCAGTGCAGGTGGTGGTTGGGACGACAGTGGGCGGTCTGGTGGTGATTCCCTTGTGGCTCAAGCTCGGGCTCGCCTGGGTGCTCCCCACCTGAGTTGAGGAAACAGTGTCCGCATGGCATTGACCCCCGGCACTCGTTCTGGCTGCGTGTGACCCCTTCTCCATGGAATTCCTTTCCGACCCACAAGTTTGGATTTCGCTTCTGACGCTGACCGCGCTCGAGATCGTACTGGGGATCGATAATATCATCTTCATCTCCATCCTCGCCGGCAAGCTGCCCAAGGAGCAGCAGGCCAAAGCCAGGCAACTGGGACTTTCCCTCGCGCTGATCACGCGGCTGCTGTTGCTCGCTGGCATTGCCTGGATCGCCAAACTGACAACCCCGCTTTTCTCGGTCTTCAGTTTCTCCATCTCGGGACGCGACCTCATTCTGCTCATTGGCGGTCTCTTCCTGATCGGAAAGAGCACGTTCGAGATTCACGAGAAACTGGAAGGAGAGGAATCGCACGGCACCACCCGCGTGGCCGCCTCCTTCACCTCTGTGATCATCCAGATCCTCCTCCTCGACATCGTCTTTTCGCTCGATTCGGTCATCACCGCGGTCGGCATGGCCAGCCAGCTCTGGATCATGATCACGGCCGTGATCATCGCCATGGGGGTGATGCTGATGTTTGCCGGCACGATCAGCGATTTTGTGCACAAGCACCCGACGTTGAAGATGCTCGCTCTGAGTTTCCTCATCCTCATTGGCGTTTCGCTCATCGCCGAAGGCCTGCACCAGCATATCCCGAAGGGTTACATCTACTTCTCGATGGCGTTCTCCTGTGCGGTCGAGTTCATCAACCTCAAACTGCGCTCGAAGACGAGCAAGCCGGTGGTCCTGCGCGAATCGATGAAGGAATGACGGGCAACGGAGTCCGGTCACCACCAACGCACTACAGGCATGGCTGAACGCATCGCCATTCTGGGAGCGGGTGCCATCGGGCTCTACTACGGGGCGCGCCTCGCGCTCACGGGTCAGGACGTCCACTTTCTGTTGCGCAGCGAAGTGGACGCCGTCCGGGCCCGGGGCATCACCCTGCACACGAAGGACCGGACCGAAACGCTGTTTCCGGTCAGCGTCAGCCGCTCGGCCCGCGAGATCGGACCGGTCGATCTGGTGTTCGTCACCCTCAAGGCCACCGCCAACGACCACCTCGCCGAACTCCTGCCGCCGCTGCTTGGCCCGCAGACGCTCGTGGTGACGCTGCAGAATGGTCTGGGCAACGAGGAGGTCCTGGCGCGTTGGGTGGACCGTGGCCGGATCCTCGGCGGGCTCTGCTTTATCGCCTGCATGCGAGTGGCGCCCGGTGAGGTCAACTGCCTGCATGTCGGCTCCATTACGCTGGGCGAGTATGGCCGGCCACCCTCCGATCGCACCCGTCGCGTGGCCGGTTTGCTGGAGAACGCGGGGGTGCCCTGTCGTTGCGTGGACAGCCTGGCCGAGGCGCGGTGGCGAAAACTCGTCTGGAATGTTCCCTTCAACGGATTGAGCGTGGCGGCGGGCGGAATCACCACCGATGTCATCTGCGCGGATCCTCACCTCGCCGGCGAGGTCCGTGCCCTGATGGAAGAGGTGCGCGCCGCCGCCCACGCCCTGGGTTTCGACGTACCGGCGGCCTTCGCCCAGAAGCAGTTTGACGTCACCCCGCCGATGGGCGCGTACCAGCCGTCGAGCCTGGTCGATTTCAAGGCGGGCCGTCCCCTCGAGGTGGACGCCATCTGGGGCGAGCCCCTCCGCCGCGCCCAGGCAGCCGGTGTATCCACTCCGCGACTCGCGCTCCTGCACGCCCTCCTGCAACGTCTGACGCCGGCCTGAGGCACGCGGTGAACAGCACCCGGTGCTTGCAACCCGTCGTTACTCGTTCCGCAGCGCTTCCACCGGATTGACCTGGGTGGCCCGGTGCGCAGGGACCCAGCTGGCCAAAAGACCGATAACGATCATGACCACAGCCACGACCGTGAGGTTGATGGGATCGAGCGGCGACACGCCAAACAGGACACTCTGCATCAGGCGACCAAGTCCCAGGCAGGCCAGCAATCCGAGCCCCAGCCCGACCAGGGCGACGCGAAGTCCCTCCCCCAGCATCAACTGTCGCACCGATTCGACTGTGGCTCCGAGCGCCAGGCGAATGCCGATTTCCCGGGTCCGCTGGCTGACGATGTAGCTCAACACGCCATAGAGCCCGACCGCGGCCAGCAGGAGCGCCACTCCGGCGAAGACGGACAGGATGGTCAGCATGATGCGCTGGTTGGTGACGGAGGTGGTAAACAGCTCATCCATGGTCACCACCGCAAACACCGGAAGCGTCGGCTCCAGCTCTCGCAACGCGCTCCGCAGCGTGGAGGTAAGGGCGGCGGGATCCAAGCTGGTCCGGAGCACAAACGTCACGTTGGTCGGAGTCATCTGGGTGTAGGGACTATAGAGCTGCACGCGCGTTTGCTGCCCAAGTCCGTAGTTTTCAACATGGCCGACCACTCCGATGATCGTGGCATAGGTCGGCGTGCCCACGGGGCCACCAAACCGGACCCGGCGGCCGATGGGGTCCTGCCCGGCGAAATGACTCTCGGCGAACCGCTGATCGATCAGGCATACGCGGTCATCTTCAGGTTTCTCCGTCCCAGAGAACAGCCGTCCCCGCAGCAAAGGAATCCGCATCGCCTCAAAATACTCCCGGCTGGACACATTGTTCTCGGTGGAGAACCACTTTCCCGGACCTGGATCCTCCATGCCTTCAATCAGGTAGCTTGTCTGGTTGCCACCCCCGCTCAGGGGCAGGGGATTCGTCAGCCCCACCTGAGTCACCCCGGGCATGGCTCGCAGCCGCTCCAAGGCCCGATCGAGCAAGTGACGACGCCGAGTGGCATCCTGCCAGTCCTTGCCAGGCATGGCATAACCAAAGGTTAAAATGCGGTCGGTTTTGAAACCCAAGTCAGCCGCGTACAGGTGTCGCAGGGTGTGTAACATCAGCCCCGACCCGAAGAGCAGCACCAGGGTGAGTGCGAATTCAGTCACGACCAGGACTGACCGCCAGCGGGCGCTGACATGACCACCGGCCGACCTCCCCCCGGCGGCGAGGGTTTCGCTGAGATTGACCCGGGAGCTGATGAAGGCGGGCACGAGCCCGAACAGCAGCGTGACACCCACTCCCACCAGGACCGTGAACAGCAGGACGGTGAGATCCATCGTGGTCTGTTGAGCGATGGGCGAATTCGCCGGGATAAGGGATTTGATGCCCTGCATAGTGCCATAACCGACCAACAGGCCGGCCGCGGTACCGGCCAAACCCAGCAAGGCACTTTCCATGAGAACAATGCGAACCAACTGGCTGCGGCTGGCTCCGAGCGCCGTACGCACGGCAAACTCCTTGCTCCGGGCGGCAGCCCGGGCCAGCAACAGGCTCGCCACATTGGCGCAGGCGATCAGGAGCACACCCACTGCGGCGGCAAATGAGATCCAGACCGCAGCCCGCTGCTGGCCCACGGCGCGTTCAGCCAGCGTCTGCACGGACACCGAATTGCCGGTATTGCTCGTCGGGTGCTCCTTTTCCAATTGCTGGGCGATCGTCGTGAGGTCGGCCCGGGCCGATTCGAACGTCGAACCCGGCTTGAGCCGACCCACGCAGTACAACCCAGGGTGGTTGCCGCGATTCATGTTCAGGTCGCCAAACAATCCCCACGGCACCCAGACGTCCGGAGTTCCACTTGGAAAACGAAATCCTGCCGGCATGACGCCAATGATCGTATAAACCTCCCCGCTGAGCGTCAGGGTTTGTCCCAACGCTTCCTTGCTGCCCCCCAGCATTCGCGTCCAAAGCGAGTCGCTGATCAGAGCGGTTCGGGCCGCGCCCGGCTTGTCGTCCGCCGCGGTGAAAGCACGCCCGACCGTCGGCACCACGCCCAAGGCCGGCAGCACGTCATGGGAAATCTGGCCACCCACCAGGCGTTCGGTTTCCTGGGCACCGACCAGATTGAAGCTCTGATTGCGAAAGATGCCGAGGTGCGTGAAGTGCTGTTGCCGCTCCCGCCAATCGAGGAAATTGGGATAGGCCACCGACATATTGGGCACTTGCCGGGACGCCTCGCCAATAAAGAGCAGCCGGTCCGACTCCGGGTAGGGCAACGGCCGGAGCAGGATGGTGTTGAGAAAACTGAAGATGCCGGCGTTGGCGCCAATGCCCAAGGCGAGGATCAGGATGGCAACCAGGGCAAACCCCGGTGACTTTTGCAGAGACCGCAGGGCGAAACGCAGTTCGGAAAGCACAGGTGGAGGGAATTGAGGGTCGGGCCCCGTCGCCCGCCCTTGGCTGATTGCGCAAACCGGACGCGACCGGAAAGCGACGGGCGGAGGTGGGGGGTCACCTTCGAAAACCCGCCGCCCAGACAAAAGTTGCGCCTTTCTGCAACTCTCCGGACCCTGCCCGGCACCGTCCCTCCGGGCAGGTGCCAGCGTTCTGCCCCGCCCGCAGGGTCTGCGGCGCGCCAGGACCCACCCGCCGCCGGCTCGGTCGGGACACAAAAAAGGCCCGGATTGCTCCGGGCCTCGACTGCTTGGGATTTGGGTGACTTAACGCCTAAGTTGCTGAATTGCAACTGATCGCGTTTTACTTGGCCGAGGCGCGACGCGCTACCAAACGGTAGTCGCCAATCGCGAGAGCCAGGACGGTCACAACGGTTCCATAGCCAAAGAGCGCTGCAACGCTCCCCGCCTGGATGTGTAGGTTAGAAGTCACCGTCACCAGCGCGGCAATCGCGAGGACTGCCAGGATGGCGTAAGTGCTACGTGAGGATTTCATGGTTATTTTCTGTAGTAGGTTAACACCCCTTGCGGAGTGGGGCACCCATCGCTGAGTACTTGGCGACTATCATACCTGAGCATTGCGATAGGGGAAATAATCGTTACCTATGCAATCCATAGGATAGCCCTATGGAACTTCATCAAATCAGGTACTTTATTGCCGTCGCCGAGTCCGAGAACTTCACCCGCGCGGCGGAACGAGCCCATGTCAGTCAGCCGTCCTTGAGTCAGCAGGTGATCAATCTGGAAAAGGAACTGGGGCATAAACTCTTTCACCGCCTGGGGCGAAAGGCGGTGCTGACGGAGGCGGGCGGCACCTTCTTGAGCCGAGCCAAGCGTATCCTCGCCGAAGTCGACGACGCCGCGAGGGAGCTGAGTGACGCGCCGGAGCTCGACCGACGCATCGTGGTCGGGGCCACGCCCACCGTGGCTCCCTACTTGCTCCCTCAGTTGATCGGCCGGTGTCGAACCGAGTTTCCCCGACTGCTGATTCATGCCCGCGAGGACTTCCGCACCCACCTCGTGCGATCGGTGATCGAGGGGGAGCTCGACCTGGCACTCACCTCCCTTCCTGTCAAAGACCCCCGCCTTTCCATTGAGCCGATCTTCAAGGAGCCCCTTCTTCTGGTGGCTGGCCGGCAACATCCTCTGGCCAAGCGTCCCACGGTCACGGCGACGGATCTGGCGGAGCACACCTTTATTCTCCTAGGCGACTCCAGCAGCCTGACCCTCCAGATCCAACGCTTCTGCGGCGATCACGCCTTCGAGCCCAAGATCGGCTATCGCTGCTCGCAGGTCGCCACCGTCAAGGAGCTGGTGGGACTGGGTCTGGGGATCTCCATTCTGCCCCAGGTCTGCCGCGTCAAAGACGATCTTAAATCCCTTGTCTATAAGCGGCTAAGTGGTCGCGAGCCCGAGCGCGAAGTGGCGGTGATCCGCCACCTGCTGCGCTACCAAAGTCGAGGCGCCGAGCAGTTTCTGGGAGCGTTGCGCGAGTGGCTGAAGTGAAGCCAGTCCACCCCGGTGGACACCGCCCGAACATCCGGAGACGGGAGGGTTGACCGGTATTTTTTCGGTCCGGCTGCGCGTGCGGGTTGCGGATCGGCCACATTCCCAAACACTGCGGCATGGAGGATTCGTCCGGGTCGGCTCGGCCCATCAACGAGCGGATGTTGTTGGCGATGCTGGCCGCGGTGCAGTTTACGCACATCATGGACTTTATGATCATGATGCCGCTGGGGTCGCAGCTCATGCGGGTCTTCGCCATCAGTCCAGCGCAGTTTTCGCGGTTGGTGGCTTCGTATGGGATCGCGGCGGCAGTGACCGGGTTACTGGGCGGTTTCTTCCTCGATCGCTTCGATCGGAGGCCAGCGTTGTTGTTTCTCTACACAGGGTTCGGGATTTCCACGCTAGCCTGCGCGCTGGCCCCCACCTACTCTCTGCTCCTGGTCGCCCGACTCTGCGCGGGCGCGTTCGGCGGAATTGCGGGGGCGGTGGTGGTCTCGATGGTCGGGGACGTGGTGCCGCCGGAACGCCGAGGCCGTGCCATGGGAGTGGTGATGTCCGCCTTTCCGCTCGCCTCGGTTCTCGGCGTTCCCGCCGGTCTGACCTTGGCTGCGCGTTTCGAGTGGCACGCACCCTTCTTTCTCCTCGCAGTCCTAAGCGCGATCATCCTGACCGTCGCCTACCGGGTGCTGCCCTCGCTTCGTTCCATCCATCCAGCGGTACATCCAGTCGAACAGATGCTGTCGATCCTCTCCCATCCGGTGCACATCAAGGGGTTCATGATGAGCGCGGCTCTGGTGTTTGCGGGCGGGTGCGTGATCCCCTTCATGGCGCCGGCCATGGTCGCAAATGTCGGGCTGACGGAGGCCCAGCTACCGCTCATTTACCTCGCCGGGGGTGCGGTCACCTTCTTTACCAATCCGTGGTTCGGCCGGATGTCCGATCATTACGACAAGCTCCACGTCCTCATCTGGCTGTCCATTGTTGCGGCCGTGGTGGTGATGGTGGTCACCAGTCTGCCGCCAGTACCGATCGCGGTCGCCATGGCCGTGACCGCGCTGTTCATGGTGGCCATGTCGGGTCGCTTTTCCCCCGCCATGGCCATGCTGACCAATGCGATCGATGGCCGTTACCGGGGAGGGTTCATGAGCGTGAATTCTGCAGTTCAGCAGGCTGCCAGCGGTCTGGCGAATCTGGTGGCCGGGTACCTGGTGACCCGAAATGCGGCGGGACACCTGGTGGGCTACCCGCGCATCGGATTGCTCTCCGTCGGCTTTTTTGGCCTGACCGTCTTCCTGGCCGCGCGCCTGCGCGCCGCTGCTCCGCACGCAGCGCGTCCCGGCCGCCACCCGCCCACCGCACCGGCAGTGGCCGAATGAGGGATGGCGGGTTATCGGGAGAATAAAAGCAGTCCCAGTCGGAAAATGGCGGCTTTCCCGTTGCTCGGATCGGATCCGGTGACATCGTGAAGCCATGATCGACGTCATCAAGAAAACCCTGCTCGCAGGCGTGGGCGCTGCGGTCGTGACCAAGGAAAAGGCGGAAGCTGCACTCGAGGACTTCGTTCGACAGGGAAAAGTCACCTCGGCCGACGCCCGCATCATGGCCGAAAAAATCGCCGAGCAAGGTCGCCGGGAATTCGAAGAGATGAGCCAGACGCTCAGCGCCAAGATCAAGAGCGTGCTCGACCGCTCCGATGCGGAGACCACAGCGCGCCTGACCGCACTTGAGCAACGCGTCCTCGCGCTGGAGAAGCAGCTCACCCCGCCGCCGACGCGCGCCGGCGAGCCGTGAAACCCTTTGATCTCTTCAGCAACGCGGTCCGGGCCAAAGAGATTTTCACCGTTTTAGCCCGGCATGGGTTCGCCGATCTGCTCAACCAGATCGAGCTGCCGAAGGCGATCTGGTCGCGCTTCGTGCCCAAGTCCACTCCCCCGCGGACATTTTACGAACGGGTGCGTCTCGCGGCCGAAGAACTGGGGCCGACGTTCGTGAAGGCCGGCCAGCTCCTCAGCATGCGGCCCGATCTTCTGCCGCACGCGCTGGTCCTCGAACTGCGCAAGCTGCAGAACGAGGTGCAACCCCTGCCCTTCGACGACCTGAAGCCGGTGCTGGTCGAGGAGTTGGGGTGCGAGTTGTCGGACTTGTTTGCTTCGTTCGAGGAGAAACCTGCCGCCACCGCATCGCTCGCCCAGGTTCATTTCGCCCGCCTGCACGATGGACGGGAAGTCGCCGTCAAAATTCAGAAACCAAATCTGGAAAAAACCGTCCTCGCCGACTTTGACCTGCTCGCCTGGCTGGCCTCCCAGCTCCACCAGCGGGTCGAGCGCCTGGCTCCCTACAATCTACCGGCGGTGGTCGCCGAACTGCGGGCCGGCATCCTGAGGGAACTCGATTTTCGCAACGAAGCCCGCAATCAACAGTACTTCAACGCACTCAATCCGCACCCGGACCGGGTCTTTGCTCCCATGGTCCTCGACGACCTGTGCTCGGAACGGGTGCTGGTCACCGAACGCATCAACGGTCACTCCGTCGACGACGTCCAGATGGCTCCGGAGCAGGCCCGCAAGGTGGCCGCGCACGGCGCCGAATCCCTGCTCCATCAGGTCCTGATCGCCGGATTTTTTCACGCCGACCCCCACGCGGGTAATGTGCTGGTGCTGCCGGACGGACGCCTCTGCCTGCTCGATTGGGGTCTGGCGGGAAACCTCACCCGCCGGCTGCGACTGGCCCTGGCCGATCTCTTCCTGGCATCGGTGGAACAGGACGCGGAACGCATCGTGGAAATCGCCGCCGACATCGGTGCACCCTCGGGCGGCGTCGATTTGCGGAGCATGGAACGGGACGTCACCCTCGCCTTGCGCGAGGACTTCAATCCCAAGATTGGCCGCGAACAAACCGGCCGCGCGCTGCTCAAGCTGCTCTATATCTTCGGCCAGAACGGCATCAACATCACCCAGGATTACTCGTTGATGGCCAAGGCGGTGCTCTCCATCGAGGAGGTGGGACGGCGTCTGGATCCATCCTTCGACCTGCGCAAACACGCCCGACCGGTGCTGGTCGAACTCCAACGCACCCGGACCCGGCCTCGTGCGCTGTGGCGGGACGCCCGGGATGTGATTCGCTCCACCCTGATCGGGGTCAAAGAACTGCCCGGAGAGTTGCGTCGCATTGTGCGGCGGTTGGAACGAGACGACCTGACGATCAAGTTTCAGCATCAGGGCCTGGAAGAGCTGGATGACGCACTCAAGACCGCCTCCAATCGCATCACACTGGGGGTCATCATCGGGTCCTTGATCGTCGGCTCCTCCCTGATCGTCACCACCCGCATTCCGCCTTACCTCTTTGGTTATCCGGCACTTGGTATGGTCGGCTACCTCCTGTCCGCCCTGCTTGGTCTGTATGTGGTCTGGGACATCTTCCGTCACGGTCGCCACCGCTGACCAGGCCTCGCCGGCGCGGGAAGTCGCGCGGGGCCGTGACCCCTTCCGGACAAAACCCCGCTTCCTCCGATCATTGCGTCTTTGCGTCTCCGCGTTTAAATTGCTCCTGTTCAGATGCTTAGACAGCAACCGGGATTGCGGTTGCCCGCATTGCACTCGTGGATAACTCTGTTCACCTGCCCATGTCTGGTCCTGTGCTCACCACCGCAGCGTTGTCGACGGCTCCCGCGCTCCCACCGCCGCGGGTCCGACCGGAATTGCTGGCGCCGGCCGGGGACTGGGACTGCGTGCGCGCCGCGGTGGAGAACGGCGCCGATGCCATCTACTTCGGTCTGGAACGGTTCAATGCCCGCATGCGGGCCAAGAACTTCACCCAGGCCGATCTGCCCGGCCTGATGGAATTCCTGCACCGGAGGGGAGTGCGCGGCTACGTCACTTTCAACACACTCGTCTTTCCCTCCGAGCTGGCCGACGCGGCTGACTACTTGCGTGGCATCATCGCCGCCGGAGTCGACGCTGCGATTGTTCAGGACGTCGGCATTTGCCGGCTGATCCGGCGGCTTTCCCCGGATTTTCCCATTCACGCGTCGACGCAGATGACGGTGACGAGTGCCGCCGGAGTCGACTTCGCCCGCTCCCTCGGCGCCCACCTGGTCGTGCTCGCCCGCGAGAACTCGATCGCCGACATCAAGAAGATCCAGCAGGCGCAGGCGTCAGCCGCCCCTGCCTCCGCCCTGCCCCTCGAGGTCTTCGTGCATGGAGCGTTGTGCGTTGCCTACTCGGGCCAGTGCCTGACAAGCGAATCCCTCGGCGGACGCTCCGCCAACCGCGGTGAGTGCGCGCAGGCCTGCCGCCTGCCCTACGACCTTTACTCCGACGGGCAGAAGGTGGACCTCGGTGATCGCAAGTACCTGCTCAGCCCGCAGGACCTCTCAGGCCTCGATGTCCTGCCGGATCTGATACACGCAGGTGTGGCCTCGCTGAAGATCGAGGGACGTCTGAAAAGCCCTGAGTACGTTGCCAGCATCACACGGGTCTACCGGCAGGCGCTGGACCGGGCCATGAACGTGCCCGCAGATCCCAACCACCCCGCCCCGGCGCCGGCCACGGAGCGCTACGAGCTGGAGATGTCGTTTTCACGCGGACTCTACACCGGCTGGTTCCGCGGCATCGACAACCAGAAGCTGGCGCATGGGCGATTCGGCACCAAACGCGGTGTTTACCTCGGCGACGTGACGCGGGTGACCTCCGACCAGGTGACGCTGCGTCTGCTCGCGCCGCTAAAGCCGGGTGATGGCGTGGTCTTTGACGCCGGCAATCCCGAGCAGCGGGAGGAAGGCGGTCGCGTCTACCAGGTGGAAACCAGGAACGGCGAAACCGTGCTCCGCTTCGGCCAAGGCGATCTGGATTTCCGCCGGATCCACCCCGGCAACCGCGTGTGGAAGACAAACGACCCCGCGCTCGACCGCGAGGTGCGCGCCACGTTTGCGGGCGAGAAAATTCGTTTTCAGAGGGAGATTTCAGCCGAGGTGCACGGGCGCGAAGGGACCCCGCTCACGCTCCTGCTCGACGACGGGCAGGGACACGTGGTCAAACTGGAGTCTGCCGTCCCCCTCGCTGCGGCCCAGAACCAGCCCCTGACCGAAGAGCGTCTGCGCGATCAGATCGGACGCCTCGGCGGAACTCCCTTCAAGCTGGCCCGACTGACCAGTCACCTCGAAGGTTCCGTCATCCTCCCCGTCAGCGAACTCAACCGCCTTCGTCGCGACGCCGCCACCGAACTCGACCGGCTGAGGGCCGCCCCCCGGCGCTGGACGCTCGTGGACACGGAAACCGCCCCGCTGGTCACGCTTGAATCCGCACCCAATTCGGCTGCCCCCCTGGCGCGCGCCGAACCTGAAGTGATCGCGACCCTGCGTGACCTGTCGCAGCTGGAGCCGGCCTGGTCGGCCGGGGCGCGCACGTTCTACTGTGAGTTTGAAAATCCCAAGCACTACCGCGAGGCCGTGACCCGGTTCCGCGGCCTGCAAGCCGGGACGAAGGAACCGTCGAGCCTCTGGGTCGCTCCCCCGCGCATCTTCAAGCCCGGCGAAGAGTGGATCCTCCGTCAGGTGCGCTCCTGCGAGGCGGATGGATATCTGGTCCGCAACTACGACCACCTCGCGTTCTTTGCCGGCGAACGCAAGCGGGGCGACTTCTCCCTCAATGTCGCCAATCCGCTCAGCGCTGAACTTTTCATCCGGGAACACGGACTCGAGCGGGTCACCGCCAGCTACGACCTGAATGTCGCCCAACTGGAATCCCTGCTGCAAACGGCGCCTCCCTCGTGGTTCGATCTGACTCTGCATCAGCACATGCCCATGTTTCACATGGAGCACTGCGTGTTCTGCGCTTTTCTTTCCTCCGGCAAGGACTACCGCGATTGCGGCCGACCCTGCGACACCCACCGCGTGGTGCTGCGCGACCGGGTGGGCGCGGAGCTGCCGCTCAAGGCGGACGCCGGTTGCCGGAACACCGTCTACAACAATCGCGCTCAGACCGGCGCGGAGTACCTGACTCGGTTTCTCGACCTGGGTGCCCGCTCCTTCCGCATTGAGTTCATCCATGAGAGCGCGGACGAGGTCGTGCGCACGCTGGGCTGCTATCGCCAGCTGCTTCGCGGCGAGATTTCGGGCGCTGACCTTTGGCGCGAGTTGAAGGTGTTGAATCAACTCGGGGTGACGCGCGGCCAGCTCGAGGCCACACCTCAGATCATTCGTCGCAAGACGTGACAACCAGGTGGGCGGCCGCCCTCAGGTCTCCTCGGGACGGGGATTCTTCTTGAGAAACGGAGCCACCCATTTCCAGGCCCGCCAGGCCACCGGAAGCCAGGCCAGCACGCGGCCGCCCGTCGACAGTCGACGTGCCAGCAGGCGCTGAACCAGAAAAATCATCGGACCCGCCAAGAGGCGGATCACTGACGGCATTCCCTGCCAGCGCGAACGCACGTCGTCGATCCAGACCAGGGGACGCGTCACCCCGTGCAGATGTCCGGCCAGTTCGATCCGCTGCAGAGTGATCCGTGCCTGCAGGATCGCCTTGCGGTGCTCCAACAGGGTCAGTTGTTCCCGCGGATACATGTACGGTCGCGTTCCAGCTCCTGGATGGTGGCGTCAAACGGACGCGGTTGCCGCGCCAGGTACCGCTTGAAGGAGATCGCGATGATGGCAAAGCCGAGCAGGTAAACCCCGGCCAGCACGCTCACGGCAATCAGCGGGGAGCTCTGCCAGAGCCAGAAGGCCAGGGCCAGACTCGCGAAGGCCAGAGCCATGACGCCGGTAAAGATCGCCGCGGTCAGCCAGATCACCAGCTGAACCAGGCGGAGACGCTCTTCCTGAAATTCGACAGAGAAGAGCGTCAGCCGGCTCTGCAGGGCTTCGAGGGCGCTGTCGCCCAGCGCCCGCAGTGACGCCATGAACCCCGGAGCGGGTGTAGCCTTCGGGGTATCCATGGCTTCGGGAATCACCGACGACGGATCAGTGCACCGATGAGCACACCCACGCCAAGGGCGACGACGATGGACTCATACGGATGCGAGCGGATGGCGGCGTCGGTGCGGCGGGCACCCTCGGTGACGCGTTCCTTGGCGATTTCGTAGTACTCGGAGAGGCTTTCCTGGGCTTCCTTGAGGCGGGCGCGCAGGTCAGCCAGCCGGTCGCTGGTCTGTTCGGCGACCGTGCCGGTCGTCAGCGACTCTGCCTCGGAGAGGAGCGCGCGAAGGTCGTTTAGGAGGGCTTCGGGTGAGGACGAAGAGCGATTGGACTTTGACATAATGGGAGTGGGTTGAGGGAAAAAAGCAGCCGGGTCCAAAAACGAACACGGGTTCGCAGGAGGGCCGCAACGGTAAAGCAGTACCCGGTTCGAGGAATTTGTGCCAGCACCACCGGATAGTTTCCTAAACTTTTCCTGGGAACCACCCGGAGGCATCCCTTCCCCAGACCCACGGTCACTCAGTCCGTGCGGGGCAGAACAAAGTAAAAATCACTCCCAACCCCCACCTCGCTGGTGCAGGCAATGGACCCCCCGTGGGCCACCACAATCTCCCGGGCAATGGTCAGGCCGAGGCCGGCCCCCATCTTGGTCTGGCCGGGCACCCGATAGAACCGGTCAAACACCCGCGCCGCGCTCTCGGGAGGAATGCCAGGCCCCTGGTCGCGCACCCCGCACCGGGCAAAGCCGGGATCGGACGGCCGGGCATAGAGGGTGATATTCGCTCCGGCGGGGGAGTACTTGGAGGCATTGCTCAGCAGATTGATGAAGACATGGCGGATGCGATCCCGGTCCACCCACACTCCCCCCGCCTCTTTGGGGCAATCGATGACAATGACCTGGGCGGCCGCCTCCACCAACGGCTTCATCTCCCGCGCCATGTCCCCCAGCAGTTCGCAGAGCCCGACCTCGGTCCGGTTGAGTGACGACACTCCCGCCTCGAGCCGGGACAGGTCGAGCAGATCATTGATGATCCGCAGCAGCCGGTCCGCACCGTCCCGTGCCGTCTCGAGGAGTTCACGCTGGTCGGCGGTGAGCGGGCCCAGGTTCGACTCAAGCAGCAGGTAGACGGAAAGCCGCAGGCTGGTCAGGGGCGTCTTTAATTCATGGCTGACCGTGCCCACGAGGTTGTTCTTGGCATCATCCAGCAGCCGGAACTTCGTTACATCCTGGAGAATGACCGCCGCCCCGTTCAACCCGGTCATGGAGTCGCTGATGGCCAGGATGCGCGGCAGGTAGTGCCGTTCCCCCAAACCGGTGCGCAAGGTCACAACCCGATCATAGCCGGTGGGCAGATCGTGCTGGCCGGCGGCGATCACCCGCTGCACCGCCGTGGCAAGCGTCTCCGGCAGGTCGCCGACGCCCAGACCCGCCTCGTGGGCCGCGGGATTGACCAGCTCGGTTTGCCCCTCCCGAGACACGACCAGCACGGGATCCGGGGAGGCCGTCAGTGTCGCCTCGGTGGTCCGCTGCGCCCGCCTGACCTCTTCCTTCATGGCGTCGCGGTAGCTCCGGAGCCGGCCCGCCATGTCATTGAAGACCGCCGCCATCTGGCCCAGCTCGTCATCGGAGACCACCGGCACCGTGGTCTCCCAGTGGCCCTCGCCCAAGGCGCGGGCCGAGGTGGTGACGGCCTGGATCGGCCGGAGCAGGCCCCGGGCCAGCCTGTAACTGAGAAACAACGACAAGAGAATCGCCGCCACCATCGCTCCGGCCAGCAGCCGGATGGCCACCTTGACCGTGCGTGCCGCGCTCGCGCTGACCGCCTGGACATGGGCGTAGTCCTGATAGGCCAGTGCTTCAATCGCGGCCAGCGCGCCAAAGAACCTGCCTTCCGCCGCACGGTATTGGTCGAGCGCATGCTGCGAGCCTGGTAAAAGCGAGGCCTCGGCCTGGGCCAGGAGTTCGCGATGCGCCGCATCGATCCGTTCCACCAGCGCCGCCCGCGGAGAACCGGACGACGCCATGGCCTGATCGAAGAGCAGACGCTTCAGCCGCGACCGCTCCTCCTCGAAGGCCTGTCGCGCCTCGCGCGTGTCGGCGCGGTTGAGCTGGGAGAGCGCGCCGTACATGCGGTTGGCCGCCTCGCGCAGCTCATAGCCACCAATCAGGGTGCGGTAGTTGCGGACCAGATCCTCCTCGATCGACTTCGCCAGGCCGCGACAGACAATCAGCGCGTAGAAACCGACCGCGAGGAACAGCAGCAACAACGGCAGCAGTCCCAGATAGAGTCGGGTGCGAAGCATGGTCGGTGACGCCGGCCGAACCTCGGCCTAGGTCAAACCCAACTTCTGGCGTTTGCGGTAGAGCGTGGCAGGATCTATCCCCAGCACCTTGGCGGCGTCATCCAGATTGCGTGAGGTCGCAAGGGTGCGCCGGATGTGCGCCGCCTCCAGCTCCTCCAACGTCACGCGCGCCCCCACGGCGGGTGTCATTTCAGTGCTCACGCGGAAATCGTCCGGCAGATCGTCCGGCACAATGACGTCGCCGTGCGCCAGAATCACGGCGCGCTCGACCACATTGCGTAGCTCGCGCAGATTGCCAGGCCACCCGTAGTGCGCAAAGGCCGTGCTGACTTCCGGCGAGAAACGCATGGCTGACCGGCCCAGTTTCTGGGCAAAGAACTTCAGGTACGCCTCCGACAGGCGACTCAAGTCGGAGGGCCGGTCACGCAAACCCGGCAGGGTTACACTGATCACATTGAGCCGATAATAGAGGTCCTCACGGAACCGGCCCCCCTTCACCTCTTCGGCGAGATTCCGATTGGTCGCAGCCACCACCCGCACCTGAGCGCGACGGACCTTCGACTCTCCAACACGCTCATATTCACGTTCTTGTAGTAGCCGGAGAAGTTTGGGTTGGATCTCAAGGGGCATCTCACCGATCTCGTCGAGGAAGAGGGTGCCTCCATCGGCAGCGGCCACTTTGCCCGTGGTGTCGGAGGTTGCTCCGGTGAAGGCGCCTTTGACGTGACCAAAGAGCTCACTCTCGAGCAGTTCCTTCGAGAGGCTGGGACAATTGACCGTGACAAAAGCGGATTCGCGTTGGGCGCTGCGGACATGGACCTCGCGCGCCAGCACGCTCTTGCCCGTACCGCTGGGTCCGAGAATGAGGATCGTGGCGGGAGTTTCCGCCGCCTTGAAGGTAATTTCCAGTGACTTCTGAACCGAAGGCTCGGCCGAAATGAATTCGCTGGGGGGTGATTCCGCGGCGAGCTGCGACTCCAGTTGGTGGACCCGGTTCTCCAGCCGGCGCGCCCGTGTCAGTTTGTCCAGGACCTGCCGGATTTGATCTGGCGTGAAGGGCTTCGGAATGAAGTCAAAGGCCCCGCGACGCATCGCCTCCACCGCCGTGGCAATGGTGGCGTAAGCCGTGAACATGACAACCGCGACGGCAGGATAGGCCTTCTGCAGCCGTGCCAGCACCTCGAGCCCGTCCTCGCTCCCCAGTTTCAGGTCGAGGAAACACACCTCGCACCCTTCCTCCTCAATGACCTTCAGTGCTCGCACCGCACTCGTGGCCTCAAACGGCTCGTGTCCCATGCTCTTGACGGCGAGCGCGGTGGTGCGCCGGATACTGGTTTCATCGTCGACGATCAGGACACGCATGAGAAAAAGAGGAGCGGGAAGCACGCAGAACTGCGCGCCATCGACCAATTTTCGCGGCCGAGGTTCACCACGGCAACGATCTAAAACAATTTCACCGATTGCGGAAAAGCCATCCCCAAAAAAGCCAAGGCGGGGCCGCCATAAGCAGCCCCGCCAGGTCCAGCTTCAACTAACAATCCTGAGAGCTATGCTTTCAGGAAGCGTATGACACGTCGCAAAGAACGCTGTACCGGGTGGTTTTCACCGAGCCGGGGAACGATGACCACCATCGCAACCGCAAGCCCGAAAAAAACCATAGCCACAGCACAAAGCGGTAGACTCACGGTTTCGCCATCGGTTCCCACGAAAGCAAATCCCATCGTCACCACCGAGAGAAGTATAAAGGTGATGGCCCAATGTAAATGCGGAGAACGGATGGGCTGCGACAGCATAGCCCCTGTAATGCCCACCGCATGCCAGTTCGAGATCAGTTCTATTAACTATTTACTCCGGAACAGTTTATACTGGTTCTACCGATGAATCGCCCGTCCAAAGGCCCGGTGATTCATGCAAACTTCCCGGCCGGGCCGGCGTCTTGAGCGGTGAATTGCACGATGTCCGGTGGCAACCTCACGAACGAACCGGGCGATTTCTGGTGTCGCCACTCGGCGTGAAATGGGTCCAAATCGCCCCTTCCCCTGCCATGGACACCTCCGTCAATCCGCCGCCTGTTGCACCGGCCCCGAAACCCGCGGCACCCACCCCGTCCCAGAAAATCCAGGATCTTGAGATCAAAGATGCCCAGCTGATTTTTGACGCGGTCTGGGCGGACCTGGAGGCGGATGTCGGCCGGGAGAATCTGCGTTTTCCCAAGGAATTCATTCTGCTCGGTGGCGCTCCCGGCGCCGGCAAAGGCACCAACACCTCCTTCATCCTCAGGGCCCGGGGACTGACCTGCGAGCCCGTGGTGATCAGCGCGCTCCTGGACTCACCCGCCGCCCGCCGAATCAAGGATGCCGGAGGCATGGTGGGCGACCGTGAAGTGGTGGGGCTGCTGCTACGGCGGCTGCTGCATCCGGAGTATCGCGACGGTGTCATCCTGGACGGTTTTCCCCGCACCAAGGTTCAGGTCGAGTGCCTCAAGCTTCTGGTGCTGCGCATGCAGGCGCTCCGGCGCGAATTTCACGGCACGCCGCTCGGGATCTATTTCCGGCAACCGACCATCCACATCATGGTTCTTTTCGTCGATGAGACGACGTCGGTGCAGCGGCAGCTTCATCGCGGACGCGAGGTCAAGGCGCACAACGACGAGGTGCGCCGGACGGGCATCGGAGAGTTGCTGGAGGAACGGGCGACGGACTATGACGAGACGCTCGCACGTCGCCGGTACCGCGTGTTCAAGGAACAGACCTGGGACGCCCTGCAATCCCTGAAGGAGGTTTATCACTACCACTTCATCAACGCGCAGGGTTCGGTCGGCGAGGTCGAGCAGAACATCCTCAACGAACTCCAGTACCAGAGCTCGCTCGAACTCGACCCCCGGACCCACGACCGCCTGCGGTGCCTGCCTCTGGCCAGCCAGATCGTCATTCACGCGCGCCAGGAACTGGTGAAACGGCTCGACAGCTACGAACTCGAGCACACGGAGCTTTTTGAAAAGGTGATCTACGTGATCGACAAGAAGATCATGCCCATCGTGCTCCGGCATGCGATCTCGGGCGTGGCTCTGGTCAACTCCGAGGATCCCGTGTTCGACGAGCCGCTGGCGCTGGCCATGTTGATCGACGTCTACAGCGAGCGCGGCTTCCACGCCGTCGTCGATCTGCACCGCATCGAGATCCCGGAACGGGTCGATCTCGCCACGGGCGCCATCCGCTGCCGGGTGAAAAAGGTCTACCGCATCCAGATCCGCTTCAACGGATCCGAAATCCGCCGCGGCTGACCGCCGGCCCGGGAGCTTCCGGGCCATCCCGCACCCCAAGCCCTCCACAGGGCAGGGCTCACTCGTAACGCAACGCCTCGATGGGATCGAGGTTGGCTGCCTTCCAGGCCGGATAGAGGCCGAAGGTGATGCCAATGCCGCTGCACACAATCACCCCGGCGGCGGCCCAGGCCCAGGGAAACACCAGCGCGGCATTGAGCATGAGGGCGACGCCGTTGCCGCCCAGAATGCCAAAGAGCACGCCCGCCAGTCCGCCGACCAGGGACAGCGTCACCGCCTCGATCAGAAATTGGACAAGGATGTTCTTCTTCTTGGCCCCAATGCTCTTGCGGATGCCGATCTCCTTCGTGCGTTCGGTCACGCTCACCAGCATGATGTTCATCACTCCAACGCCCGAGGCGAGCAGTGCGATCGCGCTGATGACAAACGCACCCACCGCCACCACGCCCGCGATGTTGTTGAAGGCCTCGATGAGGGACTCGTTGGAGAATACCTCGAAGTCATTGCCATCCTCCGGATCCAGTCCACGCACCAGGCGCATCACGCCGGTCGCCCGGTCCTGGATGACCGGCAGCTCGGCCTGGGAGTGCGCCTGCACATTGATCCCGATCGAGCGACCGGAACGGCCATACGTATCCAAAAATTGGGTGATTGGGATGACCGCCACATTATCCTGGCTCTGCCCGAAGGCCGACCCCTTCGAGGCCAGCACGCCGACCACGGTGTAGTTCTGCCCGTCGATCCGCACCAGTTTGCCGAGCGGCTCCTCATTGATGAAAATCCGGTTGACCACGTCAGCCCCCAGGATGACCACCGCCCGGCCGAATTCGACATCCCCCGGCCCGATGTTGCGGCCGGCCGCGACTTCGAAATTGCGGCTGGCCAAAAACGCCTCATCCGCGCCGCCGAGCATGACGTTGGGATTGGTCCGGCGGTCGTGGTAGGTCACCACACGGCCCATCCGGCGGATCTGGAGGCTGACCTCGGCCTCCTCGCCCATCATTTCCTTGAACCGGGTCGCCATGGCGAAATCGATGTCGCGCCGGTTGGAGAAGCGCTGGCGGGGATCGCTGAAGTTGATCGCCGGATACTTGGTGAACTGGAAGGAGTTTGCACCGAGGACGTTGAGGCCCGACTCGATGTTCGCCCTCAGCCCGGAGATGACGGTCATCACGCCGATGACCGAGAACACG
Organism: Opitutaceae bacterium; assembly: GCA_046346755.1. Classification (GTDB taxonomy): domain Bacteria; phylum Verrucomicrobiota; class Verrucomicrobiia; order Opitutales; family Opitutaceae; genus UBA6669. Next base: position 146,812 of record JAXMHM010000005.1, read on the forward strand.
CCCACCGCGATGCCCAGCATGGTCAGGCTCGAGCGGAGCTTGTTCGCCGTCAGCGCCGCGAAGGCCAGCTTGAGGATTTCGGAGAGGTTCATCGTGCAGGTCGTTCGTCGCGGCCCGGCTCCCGGGTGGGGGACGGGTGCAACAGGTCATTCATAACGAAGCGCCACCACCGGATCGAGTTTGCTCGCCTGCCAGGCCGGCGCAAAGCCGCTGAAAATGCCGGTGAGGACCGAGATCACCAGGCCCGTGACCACCAACCCGACGGAAAATACCAGCGGAAACGACGGCGCGGCCGCGGCGACAATCGCCGAGAGGCCCCCAGCCAGGGCCAGGCCGGCCACTCCGCCCACGAGGCAGATGCAGACGGCCTCGATCAAGAACTGCAGCAGGATGGTCCGGCGCCGCGCCCCGAGCGCCTTGCGGGTGCCGATCTCCCGGGTGCGTTCCTTCACACTCACGTAGGTGATGTTCATGATCCCGATCGCTCCGACAAAGAGGGCCAGTCCCGTGATGAACAGGCCGGCCAACGCAATGCCGTTCTTGATCGGATCGAGCTGCTCGCGGATCGCTCCCTGCTCATTGATCTCAAAGTCATCCCGCTGCTCCGGTCCCAGCTGACGGATCCGGCGCATCAGTCCACGAAGCTCGTCCTTCGCCTCCGCCATGCGGGTCACCTCCACCTTGATGCGCAGCTGCCCGCTGTCGCCAGACATGAAGTAGCGACGCAAGGTGGTCAGCGGCAGCACCACCATGGAGTCCCAGCTCCAAATGCCAAGAAAGCTGCCCTGGCGGGCCGCCACCCCGATCACCTCCAGGTTCTGCCCGCGAATCCGGACGGACTTGCCGACCGGCGATTCTCCGGGAAAGAGGGCATCCGCCACGTCATAACCCACCACGCAGACATTGCGTCCCGCCTGGCTCTCCAACTCGCTGAAAAAACGTCCTTCCTTCATCTCCGAGCGGACCACGCGGGCATAGTCCGCCGTGGTGCCCAGGGTATAGATGTTGTTCACCCGGAATTCACCGCGCACAATCGTGCTTTGCCGCTCGGCCGCAGGGATCGCCATCAACAACGGTCCACCCGGACGCGTGGCGATCCACTCATTCACCTGGGCGGCGTAAATGGTCTTGATGGGACGCCGGTTGCGGAAATTCCACCAATCGTCCACATCGCGCCAGGGCCACTTGGTGACGTAGAGGAGGTCGTCACCGAAGCCGGACAGACTGCGGTTCACCCCCTCATCGATCCCCCGGATCGCCGTGCCCATCAGGGTCACGGCCACAATGCCAATGATCACACCCAGTGCGGTCAGCGCCGAGCGCATCTTGTTCGCACGGATCTGCGCAAACGCGATCCGGAAGGACTCGGTCAGCTCGTAGAGGAGGCGACGCATGGCGGAAAGGCGTTCAAGGTCGGCGCGGGGTGTGGCAGAACGAGAGGAGTGCGGGGTTCGAACCGGTTCGATCAGACCGTTTCGTCGCTTTCGACGAGGCCGTCCCGCAGTCGGACAATGCGGCGGGCGTGACGGGCGATGTCCTCCTCGTGGGTGACCACAATGATGGTGTTGCCCTGCTCATAGAGTTGGTCGAACAGGGTCATGATCTCGACGCCGGTCTTCGAGTCGAGGTTTCCGGTCGGCTCGTCGGCGAGGATGATGGAGGGACGCGTGACAAGGGCCCGAGCGATGGCGACACGCTGACGTTGTCCACCCGAGAGTTCGTTCGGTTTGTGGTACATGCGCTCCGACAAGCCGACCGAATCGAGAACCTGCCGAGCGCGCTCCAGGCGCTCATGCCGCCCGATGCCGGCGTAGATGAGCGGCAACTCGACATTGTGGAGCGCATTGGACCGCGGCAGGAGGTTGAAGGTCTGGAAGACAAAGCCGATCTCGCGATTGCGAATATCGGCCAGGTCGTCGTCGGTCATGGAGGCGACATTCTTGCCGGTGAATTCGTAGCGGCCGGCGGTCGGCGTATCGAGACACCCGAGCATGTTCATCAGGGTCGACTTTCCACTGCCCGATGGACCCATGATGGCGAGGTACTCGTTCCGGCGAATCTCCAGCGAGACGCCACGCAGGGCATGGATCGTCTCCTCGCCCATGCGGTACAGCTTGGTCACCCCCTCGATCGCAATCACCAGGGGGCCGGGTGTCCGGCGGGTGCGCACTTACTTCCCCTCCGGTTTCTTTGGCGGTTCGACGCGGATCTTGCTGCCGTCCTTCAAGGTGCGGGTGATGACGCTGAAGCTTCCGCTCACCACTTCCTCACCCTCCTTGATGCCTTTCTTGATTTCCATGTGCGTGGTGTCGGCAATGCCGGTCTCGACGACCACCTGCTTGACGGAGTCACCGTTGCGCACGAAGACCACGCGCTGAAGCGCCTCGCGATCCGCTCGCTCGCGCTCCTTCTGTTCGCGCTGGTTGACGGCGGACGCAGCGCCGTCTCCCTTGTTTTCCTTGGCCTTCTTTTCCCGCTCCTCCGCCTGCTGTTCGATCGTCTTGGAGCCTTCCCGGGTGCGCACGGTCACGGACTGGATCGGCACGGCCACGACATTCTCGACCGTCGTGGTTTCCACGTCGGCGTTTGCGCTCATGCCCGGCCGCAGGGGCACGTCGCGGTCAAGCACCCGAATCTTCACCAGAAAATTGGTCACCTCCTCCTGGGAGTTTGCCCCGAGCGTCTTGGCCGAGGAGGCGATTTCCTTGACCTCACCGACGAAACGACGTTTCGGATACGCATCGATGGAGATGCGGGCGCGGTCCCCGACCTTGACGTTGACGACGTCGTTCTCGTTCACATTCACCCGCACTTCCATGGAATCGAGGTTGGCCACGCGCATGACCTCGGTGCCGGCGAACTGCCCGGTTCCGACCACCCGTTCGCCCTTTTCACTGGCGAGGGCGCTGATGGTGCCATCGATCGGCGAGTAAACCGTGGTTTTCTCCAGCTGATCACGGGCCTGCTTGAGCTGCCCCTCCGCCCGGCGGATTTGGGCGAGGGCGCTGTCGTAATTGGCCTGGGCCACTTCGCTCGAAGTCTTGGCCGCGGTGAAGTCGGAATCCGGCACGAGCTTTTTTTCGTAAATGTCACGGGTCCGCGCAAAGTCCTCCTGCGCCTTGAGCAGCTGGGCCTTGCTGGTCACGGCCGCCGCCCGGGCGGCGGCCAGATCGGCTTCGCGCTGTTCCACCTGGGCTTGGTAGTTGTCGGGCTTGATCTTCATCAGTAGATCGCCCTTCTTTACCGCAGCTCCTTCGCGCAAAGGTAGTTCCACAATTTCGCCGGCAACTTCAGGCGAGATCTTCACCTCCACTTCGGGCTGGATCTTACCCGTGGCGGAAACGAGCTGGGTGATCGTCTTGACCACGGCCTTTTCGAAGGTCACGACGGTCGCTTTTTCCATCCCCTTGCGCTTGACGATCACGGCGGCAACGAGGCCCACCAACGCCACCGCGATCACTAGGATGATCCACTTGGTTGAAGAGTTCTTACGTGGCGCCGCTTTGGGCGCCACCGACGCTGGAGGAGTCGATGCCATGAAGTGGAATGCGGTTTAGGTAAAAGCCGAGAGGTTGCCGATCACGCGCCGCGAAGCAAGCGAAGGTGGGCGGCACGCCTGGCCGACCCCCAAAAAGCGAGCGCGCCGCAACCTCCGGACATTGTCCAGAGGCTGCGGCGGTTGGATTGAACGGCAAAGCCGGAAAGGCGCACACTCCTTCAACCCGACAACCCGTCCAAAAGTTGCAGCGATCGGGTTAATTCACCGAGGATGCCGCCGTTCCCACGGCCGCCGGCGCCACAGCATAGCCGCTGGCCGGGTTGGAAGCGGACACCGGCACCAGGCGGGCCTGCACGAGGCGATCCTTGAGATCGGGCTCATAGCTCCGGGCCAGTTCGATCGGGGAATCCATCCATTTTTCACCAATGCGGGCCGAGCGGGTCCGGGCCGAGTCATCGACAAAGACACCACCCGGGGTCTTGAAGGCAAACACCGCGTGGCCGGCCACCCGGGTGCCCGTCGCGGCATAGTAGAGGAGAATGCCCGCCTGCTCCATCGTCTCTCCCCTCGCCGCCCGAACCCGGGCCGCCGCCATACTCTCAAGAAAGCAGCCGTTCGGCAGGGTCCGGTTCACGGCCGGGACAAAGAGCTCGTCGTCAATGACTTTGAAGCGGCCAAACCCCGGGTTGATTTCCTGAAGGAGGGGCAGGAGATTGGCCCGGTCCTGGTTCACCCGGCCGGTGTAAAGGGAGAGGCTCTGGGTGCCGTCACCGGCGGAATAAAACCAGAGGATCCCATTGAACTCGAAGACGAGCCCATAGGTCTTCTTCGGGTGCACCGTCGTGGGGCGGTCATTGTCGATCCGGATCAGCTGGCTCCACGTTCCGGGTCCGAGGAGAGCCTGGGCGTGACGGACATCTTCGAGCGAGGCCTTGAGAGGGGCTGCGATCAGCAGTGAGACAACAATCAGCAGAAGAAGCGTGGGGCGCATGTCCTCCCTAACACGCAACCTCCCTGCCGCGATGCAGGGAATGCGACGAAATCGGCCGCTTTTGCGGTGAACCCAGTCGGAATTCGGTTCAGGCGCGCCCATTCGCTCTGCAACCGCTGCACCACTACCAGTCCCGGCGTCCCAAGATCGAAACTCGCTCGTCCAGATTCGGGATGACTTAGCTCAATTTCCGCGATGAAACGCGGCACGCAGCCGCCACGATTGGAATTCGTCACGGACATTCCACTTCGCCGTCTTTCTCCCGGGACTTTGGAATTCGGATTCCAAATTCCACCGGCCACCCGCGTCAGAGCACGTCTTTCATCACCGCCTGCATGCGCTCGTGGTAACTCCGGCTCAGCCGGAGTTTGGTGCCATCGGCCAGGACCACCGCATACTCGCCGGCAAAGGCGGGCGTCAGCTTCCGCACGCGGTCAATGTTCACGATGGTGGAACGATGAATACGAATGAAGCGCTTCGCATCGAGGCGCGCCTCGAGGCGGGCCATCGTCTCGCGCAGCAGGTGGGCGCGTCCCGCGACATGGAACTTCATGTAGTCGCCCTCCGCCTCGATCCAGTCGATCTCGTCCGCCTTGAGGAAGAAAATCTCTCCGGACGACTTCAGCAGGATGCGATCCGACCGTTCCTCGCCCTCGGCCACCGGTGCATCGCCATTCGTCGCCCCTTCCTTCTCGACAAACTGCAGCAGCTTCGCGAGGCGGGCCGCCAGCACATCCGAACCCCGTCCCCGGAGCCCGGTCTTTGCCCGCTGCACCGCCGCGAGGAGGCGGACATCCTCGTAGGGCTTGAGCACGTAGTCGACCGCGTTGACGTCAAAGGCCTTCAGGGCGTGCTCGTCATAGGCAGTGACGAACACCACCGCCGCCGGGGCGGCCCCGCCCGCGCGGCGCAGCACCTCGAACCCGTCGAGACCCGGCATCTGCACGTCGAGGAACGCCAGCTCCGGACGTAACCGCTCCATCACTTCAACGGCCTCGATGCCGTCCCCGGCTTCGCCGACCACCGAAATGTCAGGATCGCGGTCCAGCAACAGGCGGATGCCGCGGCGGGCCGCAGGTTCATCATCAACTATGACGGCGCGGACAGGCGCGTGGGTGGCGGGGGAGGTTCGATTCGTGCTCATGACGGAGAAAAATCAGCTTTTGAAGGGGAAGGCGATCCAGACCGAGGTGCCCTGACCGGGCCCGCTTCTGACCGCAAACTCGCACTCGGGGCCGTAACGCTTGGAGAGGCGCTCACGGGTATTGGCCAGGCCAATGCCCTTCCGCAGTCGTGGATTGTCGGGACTGTCGGGGACAAATCCGCAGCCATCATCACGGACCTCGACCTGGATGCGACCGCCCATGACGCGCCCGATCAGTTCCACGGTGCCGGGCTTGGTCTGCGGAGCGATGCCATGAATGATGGCGTTCTCCACCAACGGCTGGAGCAGGAGGTTCGGGATGCGCGCCTCCAGGGCCTGCGGATCAATCCGCGTCCGCACCGTCAGGCGGTCGGCAAAACGCACTTTTTGAATTTCCACGTAACGGTCGATGAACTCCATCTCCTGCCGCAGGGTCACTTCCTGGACCCGGCTCAGGTCGAGCGACATCCGCAGGAGGGCGCTCAGTCGGGCCAGCAGGGTGACCGCATCGTCATTTCGTCCCTCCCGCACCAGGACGGCGATCGTGTTCATGGTATTGAACAGGAAGTGGGGCTGCAGTTGCTGCTTCAGGGCCTTCAGCTCCGTTTCAATCAACCGCGATTCAAGCTGGGCCGCCTTCACTTCCTCGTTCTTGAAGCGGCGGTATAACTCCAGCGAATACCCTGCCGCCAGAACCGCCCAGTAGTAGGCCGCGTCGATCAGGTTGCGTCCGAAGAAACTCTGGTGGGCGACCGTCCAGAACTCCTCGAGCGATCCGCTTTCCAGCAACAGCAGCAACGCTATCCGGCCCAGGTAGTAGGCCATCATGAGCGCGAGACTGACCACGAGGTGGAAAGACACGCCAAAGGCAAACCGCCCGCGGCTGAGCGGCACTTTCACGCGCAGCCAGAGAACCAGCGGCGCCATGATCGCCCAGAGCAGCGCCCGCGCGTACTGGGCCTGGGCCACTTCGAAAAAGGACACGTCCGAGCGGGTGACGCGGAGGTTGAAGTAGACCTCGGTGGACAGCACAAAGCCGACAAAGGCCCAAAGGCCAAGGATCCCCAGCCATTTGGCGGTCGGCTTACTCATAGGTCTAACGAACGGCGTCGATGGGCACACGGATACGCGCGTTTCGAAAGCCTCTTTCGACGAAAGGCCTCCATTCCACGACGAACCACAACCCGGGAGCGCCCGTTCCGCACGAGCACGGCCAACCCACCGGTCTCCTGCGACGAACGCAGTTTCGTCGCATTCTCCTGTTGGCCCCGCGTCCAACGCACTCCGTCGCGCCCCGGCGCACGCCCCGGCCGCTCATGGCGACCCACGCACTAAGAGGTTGCCTCTCCCCTTCGTTTTCGCGGAGCTATAGCCTGTGGCCCGCGTCACCCGGAAAGTATCGCAAACTCAACTGGCAGAAGAGTTGGGAATCTCACAAGCCCTGGTTTCACTGGTGCTGAACGGTCGCCGGCAGGGCATCAGCCCCGAGACGTACGAGCGGATCTGGGAACACGCGATCAAGCGGGGCTATCATCCGAAGGGCATGCGGCTGGCGTCCTCTCCGAGCGTCAACCAACCGCGCCAGGTCGGATTCATTCTGCGCTCACCGATGCGGCTGCACACGCTGAGTCACTACTTTGCCCACGTGCAGCACGGGCTGCACACGGTGCTCGAAGCCCAGGGATTGACGACCACGTTCCTCGGCTCGGAAGACTTGCTCGACCGGGATAAACTGATCCGGATCTTTCCCGCCGGGCACTCGTTGCGGGGCGTCGTCTTGCTCGGTGAGGTGGCGCGGCCGTTCCTCGACGAGGTGCGGCGCTTTGAACGCCGGATCGTGGCGGTGTCCGCCAAATACTCCGGACTTTGCCACTCCGTGCTCGGCAATGAGCCCCATGCGCTCGTGTCCTTGGTGCAACACCTGTACAGCCTGGGTCACCGGCGAATCGGGTGGCTCGGCGGCAACGCCGGTCTCGGCCGTCATGAAATGCGGCTGGATTCATTCAAGACCGCGATGCAACAGCAGGGTCTGTCTCTCGACAAACGTTACACCGTGGTGCTTCAGGAAGCGGACCGGGCCGAGGGGGGTGAAGCGATCCATGCCATGCTGGCCGACAGCCAGCGACGGGATTTTCCGACTGCGTTTGTCGCCTACAACTGCCTCATGGCCGCCGGTGCCATCAAGGTGCTGCAACGCGAGGGCTGGCAGGTCCCCACGGATCTCAGCGTGGTCGGCGCCGACGCACCGCGCGCCCAAACGGGCGACGCCCTGAGCGTCACGGGCGCCGGCACCGATCCGGCAAAACTCGGCGAAGCGGCCGCCCGCCTGATGCTCGGAAGCACCGGGGCGGACGACGAAAGCTTCGCCGATCTCATGCTACCCTCTCAACTCGTGATCGGGGACTCCAGCGGGCCTGTTCCTTCGTTGGAGCGGTGAACCACTGCCATCCAGCGGCTCACCGCTCCTCCACCAGTTCGGTCCACAGGCGCGCCGCATCCGGCTGCGACCGGAGCTTCTTCAGAGCAGCCAATCGCAGCTGTCCGGCGCGCGCCACCGTGACGCCGAGCTCCTTTGCAACATCGTCCAACGTCTTGTCTTCCAAGAGTGTACGCGCCACGGCAACGCGCTGCCCAGGGGTCAGCACCGCCAGCAGAGCCCGAACCTGGACCTGACGCTCCAAACGGGTGGCGTCCTCCAGCGGGGTGGTGGCATCCGAGGCCAGGCCCGCCAGCACCGCCTCCCCGTCCGCCACCGCCGTTGCCGCTTCGGCTCGGGACAAGGCGGCCGCGAGACGGTTCGGAGGCTCCTGCAGGCGCTCCGCCACTTCAAAGAGAGTGGGCTCACGCCCCAAGGTTGCTTCCAGGGACTCCGCCACCTGACGGTAGCGTCGCACCAGCGCACGCGCGCGGCGTCCCGCCCCGTCCGACCGGCGGAGTTCGTCGCGCAACGCACCCGCCACCCGGCGCAGCAGAAAGGCCCGGGCCTCACCCTCGACGCGCGGTGCACGAGGAAAAGCCTGAACCAAAGCAAGATAACCGGCCGACGAGAGGTCATCACGATCGACATGCGCTGGCAGACGCCGCCCCACCGCGGCCACCGCCGTGGGTACGAGGTCGAGCAGGTCGGTCAATTCGAAGGACCGGGTGTCTGTCAGTTGAGCTTGCATGGTGGGAAAAGGAGAACGCAGGCCTGTCGGCCCACGCGGTCGCCCCGGTGAGTTCGTTTGTCGTCAGCCACGCCGCCCCGCTCCCGGCCGAGGGCGGCAAAGCCACCGCTCGGCACGGGCCAAGTTTTTCCTGCCTGGCTCGAAGGTCGGAGGCGTCACGCTCTTCCGTTGTTCTCGGCAACGGCCGACCTTGTCACCACGTTCGCACCCAAGGGAAACGAACCGGAGAGTCCGCGTTCACGAGAAAAAACGCGGCCGGGACAGGAAAGTGAAGGAATTGAAGAACCGGAATTTTTTGTTGTAACCGGCTATATTCCAAATATTAAGGGAGACTACCGCCGGCCGAAGCCCGGATTTGCGACCCCCTGTTTTCAAAAATCCCCAAAAAAGTGGCGGTATTTTTGAGCGAAAACGCCCGAACCACGTCTACCTCTGTGTAGTTCATTAGGTTTGTTGGTGTTAGGTCATTAAAACCCGCCTGGGGTAGGCGGGTTTTTTCTTGCCCGAATCCGACGCACACGGACGGGCCAGACAGACCGGGACCCACCCGCAAGCGGGTAAAGAAAACCGCGGTTTCAGGTCGCTCAGCGCCGGAAGACTTCTCCGTGCGTCTGCCCTCAATGACCGCGGGTGATGGGATGCACGGAGCGTCCCCCAGGACACTCCGGCAAAAGGGAAAAGGGGTGTCGGACGGCACCAGGTCGCTCACGGGCCGGTTGCGGCGGGATACCCCGTACGTCCTGACCAGCGTGCCCTCATTGACCGTCCGAAAAGGGGCTCATCCTCAGGCCGGCGTCGCCGTTGAACGCTCTCGGAGCGCACCTGAACATGAGAATGCCGGAAACCAAGCCTCCGGCAGGCATCTCACTCGGAAACCCAAATCAAATTCGGATTCCGAGCCTTTCGACAAAAGAACTCACCTGCATCCCTCTCACGCGCAGCATGCGTCGTGGTTTGGAAGGCCGCGGGCTTTGATGCGGACCTTGGCTGATTGCGACTGGGCTCAGCGGTGAAGCCACAAAGGAATCTGAAAGTGAAACGAGCGCGGTGGCTCGGATTCCGGAGGTGGCGTTGGGATGTCATGGACAACAAAAAACCCACTTCCGGGAGGGAAGCGGGTTCAACCGTGCGAAAAAAATGCGGTGTGAACTCAGCTTCCCGGTGCGGGACGGACGTAATCCGCCATAAAACGAGCCAATTTCGTTGTGTTCGCGGAACAGTCGGACGTCACCGGTCGAATGGTCGTGCTTTGACCTCGCGACGTCTCCGTCCGCCACGTGTTTCGGTGGCTCTGCTGGACTTGAAGGGAGTGTACGAGGGTCATGGAAGGAGAAGACGGAAGCCGTCGTCGCAGGTTACAACGGCAACAGCTTGGAGAAAAAATAGAGGGGGTGACCATCTTTTTTCAAAATTCTGCGGCCAGGGGGCTGGCCAGGAGGCGTCGGCACACTCACAAACCGCACCGCTTCATGCAGAAGCAGCGGTTCCGATGGAGGTGGTCCCGTCCCGCGACGGGACCGTCAGGCCCCGCCTCTGTTGTCCAATTTCTTCACGCGACGCCCATCCCCGCGGGGTCGGCGACCCCACCTCCAACAAACGCCCACCTTGGATCGAGCTTAAGTTGACGCGCATGTGCAGTCGCGGGAGGGCCGCGATGGCCCCACCGGTCCCGCCTCTGTTGTCCGCATTCTTCACGCGATGCCAATCCCCGCGAAGGTCGGCGACCCCACCTCCACCCAACGGTGCCTTCGGATCGCACCAAAGGTGTCGCCCCTGCGCGACCACGGGATGACCTCCAACCGGCACCGGAGTTGTATCGCAATTTCCGTGACAGATCGTGTCCGTCTCGCTTCCCGCCGCAAACCGAACACTTCAGCCTGACGTCACCACCGCGGGCGCGAGAAATTTCTTCACGCCGGCCGGGATGATGCCGGCGGCCATCAACTGGTCCTCGATGTCCGACGATGCTGATGACACCTGGTCGGCAAAGTCCGCAATGGGCCTGAGATTCGCGATGATGCGCGTCTCGTCGAGCGCGCCACGCGCCACTTCAACCGTCGCCTTGGCCTTGTGGCTGGCAATTACGATGGTGATATCCTCGTCTGTAATGTCCCAAAAATCGCTCATGGTAGGAAGGGGTCGGGTATAGGCGCTCCGCGTTGACGCCCCGGTATCGACGCAAAGCCCGGCGGCTTGAATCAGCCGGGGCATTTTCGCAGCCGGAAGCGCGTGTTCTCGGAAAATCGCCGAGATCAGAGGGTTGTCACACCTGCTCCCGGGACGGTTTCCCTCCGGTAAACACCCCACGCACCGTAGTGACTTTCAACTACTCCAGCGCGACGATCCCCGGCCCAATGCTACTTTGGATCCTCGGTTGAGATCACCGTCGGGGCGCCAATCTCGACCGTACCCTCCCGGACCGTGCGCTTGCTGAGGATCGCCGACTCCTTCATGTCGCGCCCAAAGTAAACCGAACCCGCCTGCACCAGGACCGGCAGGGTCTGGGGCTGGGAAACTCCCTGGGTCGACACGGTCATGCGGGTGCGCCAGAGGAGCACTTTCTTGGGCGTGCCCGCCGAGCGGTAATCGTAGGCGGACGCCACGAGGTAGTAGACCGAGTCGGACGTCTGATCGAGGAGGAAGGCATTGCGCACCGACTTGGAGCGGAAAAGGCTGACTGGATTGGCAAACTGGAGCATGCCGGGATCAAAGACGGGCTGGCCGCCGGGCGGAGTCGGCACTCCCGCCGCCGCCTGCTGGGTGTCCGCGTCCTTCATGAGTTTAAGCAACTCGCGGGCAAATCCGTCACCCCCCACCAACGCCGCCCGCTCGAGAAGGTTCCTGGCCATCCGATCGCTTGAGATCGAGGGGTTCTCTTCGTCGCCTTCGACAAGGCGATTGTGCGAACCCCAGGTGTAGAGAATCAGGAGCGAAGGCTCATGCTCGGGACGCTTGGCCGGCAGGTAGCCATTGTGATGGAGCGATTTCACCAGCAGTGGCTCCATCTGTTCCGCTGTCAGGGTGCGTTCGTCACCGGGCGCATCCCCCAACTGACGGTAGCCGGCTGAAAACAGCTCGTAGTACGCGGGACTTTCCGGCGTGACCTTGGGCAGCTTCCGTCCCGCCGGTGTCATCTCGGTGATCACCGTGTAATCGAGCCGCGGGTCCTTCTGCATCGACTTCGGAAGCAGCGAAAACACCCACTTCGGCTCCTTGAACTCGGCGGGAGGCGCAGGCACCTCGGATTTGGCGGCCTTTTCCGCCTCAGGCGCCGCGCCCGCCGCGGCAAAGCCCACCATCGCCAAGCCAAGGCTCAGGGACCATGCACGCAAAGCAGTCAGTGTCATAGGGGTGGCATGGGCCAATCAGTCCCACCGACAAAGAGCAAACCTCCAGCGATTCGGACCGTCGGACTACCGGGGGCTGACGCGCAACACGCCTTTCATGATCACCGAGTGACCAGGAAAGCTGCAGATGTAGTCATAGTCACCCGATGTCTCCGGGACCGTGAAAAAGATCCGGTCCGTAGTCTCGGGCGAAAGCAGCGACGTGTGCACCAGAACGTCCGGCAGGTCCGGCACGTAGCCACGGGCTGCTCCTTCGACGCCCAGAGCCAGGGCGGCGGCCCCAACCGCCTGTCCCCGACCGGGCGCGCAGAGCACAAAGTTGTGCAGCATGTCGTCCTTGTTGTGGAAGACGATCAGGAGCTTCTCTCCGGCCTTCGCCGTGATCAACTCCTGGTCGAACTTCATGCCCGGCAGGGTGCCAAGCAGGATCTGGCGGTCGCCTTCCTTGTTCTTCCAATCCGCCGGCGCGGACGCCGGGCGCTTGGGCGACGGAGCCATCGCCACGACCGGCACCGCCTGCTGGCACCACTCGCGGTCCGCCGGATCAACCGGGATGATCCGCGGCCCCACCGGAATGCGGTTCAGCGTGTAGTAGGCAACTGGATGCAGCACGGTTTCCTTGCCATCCCGGGAGCGAACCCCGGTCATCTTGATCTCGTGCACATAACCTTCCCGCAGGCAGGCCCCGGCCAGACGCACGGTGAGGCCGTCGGCCGACACCTCGACCTTGCGAATCGGGCAGGCCAGCCGCTCGATCGGAGCGCTGCCATAGGTGCCGTGGTACCTGTAGGTGAAGCCGGCGATGGCATAACTCGAGGCCTGTTCAGCCGTGGCCCGGTCCACCGGCTGCGTGAACCGGAGGAGAAACCCGTCCGGTTGCGCCGTGATCTCCTGGATTTCGAAGGGCATCACTCCCGTGTAAGTCAGGCGTTCCAGGCCGTACTGCTTCGGGCCGACCGAACCCCAGCCGCGCGCCGTCTCACCGACAAAGACTCGTCCGCGCTCGCCGACATGCACGCGCAGCACGCCACTGTCGAATCCTTCGCGAAACGCGTAAGCCGCCCCCTGCCAGACTCCACGGACCTGCTCGAGACTCAGGCGCATGAGTTTGCTCTGACCCTGGTCGCCGACGAAGAGCTGGCCGGCAAAGGGACCGAACTGTCCTCCCGTCACATCCTCCGCCAGGCCCGCGTTGGAAATGCCAAACACCGTGTGCGGCAGCCAGACCGTCGGCGGTTTCAAACCCGGCATGCGGTTCACCACGCGATGCATCGGCTCGCCCTCCCCAATCACATCGTCGGGGCCTAGCTTGACGGGCGAACCCGGCAGGTGGGCCCACGCCAGGGAGGCAGGGTGACCCAGAAAATCTCCGCTTTGTACCTCGGTGACCCGTCCGGAGCCCACCCACTCGCCCTGATTCTCGGAGAACAGCCAAAGTCCCTTGGACGTCAGAAACAGGTCAGCCGGTGAACGCAGTCCCGCCGCGATGGGCGTCATCCGTCCATCGGGTGTGACCTCAATCATCCACCCGCGCCACGGCACGGAGCTCTGCGTCGGTGCCCCAAACGACACGTTGAGCGTGACGCGCAGATTGCCATTCGGCGCCAGCACCGGGCCAAAGGCGTACTCGTGGTAGTTGCCGGAAATGGGCAGGCGGTAGATGGTGCGAAACGAGTCCGCCCGGCCATCGCGATCGACATCATCGATCCGCGTGATCTCCTGACGCTGGGCCACGTAGACGCCGCCACCCGGCGCCGGGGCCAGCCCCAGCGGTTCGTGCAATCCCGAGGCAAACAAGCTGGCGCGTGGCTTGGGATCATCCTCGTAGGCGCCGTCGATCCACCAAATCTCTCCGCGGCGCGTGCACACCAACAGGCGTTCTCCCGCGACCGGGAGGATGCCACTGACTTCCAGCACGATGGACTCCGGCACGGGAATCGGGGTGCGACGCCAGTGGCGGTTCTCACGCTCCACCAACGTAGAGGAGGGCGCGACAAAGCGTTCAATCGAAGAGGGATTTTGCGCACGCAGCTCCAGGGAGCCGACGGTCAGAAGTCCACAGCCGGCCGCCAGACAGCTCAGGGCACCGCGGGTCCGGGAAAAAAGAGCTACCAGGGAAATGGAAGGGGTGTTCATGGGGCGGTTACCAGACCAAGGTGTAGACCAACGGTTTGCCCAAGGTCTTCTCGACCACCGGCACCAGCAGGAGCTGCCGGCCGCCGACGGAGCGAATCACCGGCTGATGGGGCGAGTCCTCTGGCCAATCCAAGTACCAGGTGCGGTCGCCGACGACGAACCCGCCCGGCACGCGCCGGATCACTTCAGCCTCGGCCAGCAGCACGAACCCCGCCCAACCCGACCGGCGGCCCGCGACGACCAGGGTGCGAATCAAACCGGATTGGTCGGGCGCCGGGACCAGTCGATCCTCCACGGTCAGGGTACTCAGCCGCGAGAGAAAGACCGGCGTACCGTCAGGCTCGAGCCGGTAGCCATCGGAGACGTAAAGATCGCCGGGACTGGTCGGCCATCCATCCACCAGCGGCTGCTCGATCAGCGCCACGGTCGGCTTCGCCGAGAGATCGAGAGGCGCTCCCGTCGGCCGGGCGGTCTGGCGCTCACCCCGGCTTTCCCACATTTCCGCCGTGTCAATGAAGCCGCCACGCCAGACCCGCAAAACGGCTCCGGTTTCAAAGTCGTAGGCGAAATGCAGGCGGGACGGAGTTCCGACGGAGCACGCGTACACGCGCTTGCTCGGATCCCAGGGAACGAACCCGCGCTGGACGAGAACACGGTCGGTGGGATCGACACGAATCGGCGCCGGGACCCGCCGCGGACGCGCCTCCGTTTCAAGGGTGGGTTCGGAACTGGGACCCGGCACCCGGCAGTGAATCGAACGCAAGGCGAGGGAGCCGTGGTCACCCTGAATCATCAAGGGACCCCAAGCCGCTTCGGTTTCAAAGGCGGCCGAACGAGTCGGGCCTTTCGCCTCCACGTTTTCGTGGATGACCGTGCCATTCAGCACGACCTTCAGGAAACGGGCAGACTGCACCTTGGCCCCGGACGCATCAAACCGGGGCGCCTGAAAAACAATCTGCAGCCGCTGCCAAAGCCCGGGCGCCCGGCAGGCGTTGGTCCGGGGCGCCACGCCATCAAACTCCTCTTTGCCCTTGCCGCGGCTCGCGTCCCAACGTTCGTAAATTCCGCCGCAATCGCCGGGCTTGGGCTGCAGCACTTTCCAGCTGTCGAGCAGCTGCACTTCATAGCGCCCCATCAAGTAGACCCCGGAGTTGGCCCCCGGCGGCAGGAGGAATTCGAGATCCACCTCCAGATCGCCGTGCTCCCACGCAGAGAAGAGGTGCTTGCGGTTGACCTTGTCGGGCAGATTGACGAGCAGGCCCTGGCCGGCCACGGGCACGAGGACTTTCTCCCGTCGGGGATCGCCGGCGAGACCACCCGCGACCTGCCAATTGGTGCCGGTGGGTTGGAAGTCAGACAGCGCGGCAAGGGTGGATTCACCGGTGGTCAGGCGGTCGGCGGCGGTGAGGTGAAGTGACCCGAAGGAACAGGACAGCAGAAACGAGGCGGCAAGGGCCGCACGGGGAAGGAAAGCCATGGAGGGTTTCGCCATACGGTTCGATCCTCGCCGCCGTGGCAAATCCGGAGTCACGGTAAATGCACCCGAACCGTTCATCCGCGTTTCAACCGGCCTGAACCGGATGTACGCAGAAGTGTTGCCACATCCCACCCGCGCACCTTCGCGTCAGCTCATGGAAAGCCAATTAGGCTGATGCGGTCTCGGATGGAGGTGGTCCCGTCCCGCGACTACGGGACCACGACGGGACCGCCAGGTCCCGCCTCCGTGGTTCGACTTCGTCACGCGACGCCCATTCCCGCGGGGTCGGCAACCCCGTCTCCACCAGACGCCGACCTTGGATGACGCTTAAGTTGCGCAATGGCATGTTGGTTGGCTTTCCGGACCACCTTTCTTCGCTTTCCCGCCACGCTCCCAGCCGTCAACGTCCTGCCATGTTTCCCCTGTTGATGCGTTCCCTGATCCTCTCCTGCCTCGGGTGCTGGCTCGCTCCGCTCGTCACCTTCGCCGCCCACCCGGCGCCTCAGGATATGCCCAATCCTGTTTCGATGACGACGTGGAATGGATTCAGCCAGCTCCAGTTTACCGTCGCCGGTCGACCCTGCCGTCTGGTCTTGCCCGAGCAGGCCGCGCCCGGCCGGCCGTGGATCTGGCGCACCGAATTCTTCGGCCACGCTCCCCAGGCAGACCTGGCCCTGCTCGCCCGCGGCTGGCACGTGGCCTTCATCCAGGCGAGCGATCTCTACGGCGCCCCGCCCGCCATGGCGATCTTCGACACATACTATCAGCACCTGATCGCCACCCATGGCCTCGCGCGTCGGGCAGTGATGGAGGGGTTGAGCCGAGGTGGACTCTACGCGTTCAACTTCGCCGTCGCGTACCCGGATCGCGTCGCCGCACTCTACCTCGACGCTCCGGTCCTAAACCTCCAAAGCTGGCCGGGACGGAGCAAGGCCACCCCCGAGGGAGCGAAATTGTGGCGCCAATGCATGGATGCCTATGGCCTCGACGACGCCGGCTTGACCGCCTTCAAGGGCAGTCCGATCGATCGGGTCGAGCCGGTGGCCAAAGCCGGCATTCCCATCCTTTCGGTCTGCGGCGACGCCGACGTCAACGTGCCGCTGCCCGAAAACACCGCCATCCTCGCCGAACGCTACCGCGCCCTGGGCGGACTCATCGAGGTCATCATCAAACCGGGCGGCAAACACCACCCACACAGTCTCGAGGATCCGACCCCGATCGTCGATTTTCTGCTCAAACACGCCAAGCCCTAGTTCGTACGTCCTCGGGCGCAGTGGAACGGTTCAATGTCGCGGGAAACGAAATCGGGTGGAGCGACCGCAGGGGCACTCTCGCCGATTCGTGACACGGGGCGCGGTGGGCCCCCGGTCAACCGTTGACTCGACAACCCCTTGCCCTGGGACTCGACGGTAGCGACCGTCGCCGTCGGCGGTCGGTCCCGCCCCGCCCTTTCCCTCAAAGTGAGAGGGTTTCCCCCCGCCGAGTGTCGCCGTTTCCATGAGCACCCCGTCCCGATCCAGCCTGAAAGTCCCCGGCCTGCGCTGGTGGATCGCCACCCTGTTGTTCGGCGCCGCGGTGCTGAATTATGTCGACCGGCAGACGCTCTCGGCGCTGGCGCCCACCATCCAGCACGACCTGGGCATGGATGACCGCGACTACGCCAATGTCGTCAACATCTTCCTGGTCGCCTACACCATCGCCTACCTGGTCTCGGGGCGGATCACCGACAAGGTCGGCACCCGGGCGGGCATGGTGATTTTCGTGGTCTGGTGGTCGATCGCCAACATGGCCACGGCCGCCTCGCACGGCCTGCGTTCGCTCAGTGTGTTCCGTTTCCTGCTCGGCCTGGGTGAGGCAGGAGTCTGGCCGGCCGCATCCAAAGCGGTCTCAGAGTGGTTTCCGGCCCGGGAACGCGCGCTTGCCATCGGCTTTTACACCATGGGCGCGACCATCGGCGCCACCGTCGCCCCCTACCTGGTCATCCCCCTCGCGGCCTACCCCTACGCCGAATCCCTTCCCTTCCTCGCCTCGTTGCTCGGTCACGGCACCGGGTGGCGGATGGCCTTCATCATCACCGGTGCCGCCGGTCTACTCTGGCTGATTCCCTGGCTACTCTTCTACCGGAAACCCGGGGAGAGTCGCTTTCTCTCCGAAAGCGAACGCGCCCTGATCGCCTCCGACGCCGGTCAGCGGCCTCAGGACGTCGGCAAGCCGTGGACCTGGGGACAAGTTTTCTCCAGCCGCATCGTCTGGCTGTTGCTGGTCGGGCGGCTGCTGACGGACCCGGTGTGGTACTTCTACCAGTTCTGGTTTCCGAAATACCTGAACGCCGAGCGCTCGCTCTCCCAGGGTCAGCTGACCATCACCTGGATCGTTTACGCCGCGGCCGGCGTCGGGAGCATCGCTGGCGGCTGGCTCTCCGGACACCTGATCAAGCGGGGCCGGCTGCCGGCGGTGAGCCGGCTCTGGGTCATGTCCGGCTGTGCGGTCCTCGTTTGCGTCTCACCGCTGATTTCCCGCGTGAGCGGCACAACCACGGCCATCGCGCTGACAGTGGTGGCGGTGATCGCCGCCCTCGCCTGGCTCATCAACATCAGTTCGCTCGTCGTCGACGTCGTGCCGCAGCACTCCCTCGGCACCGTCTTCAGCGTGGTCGCCGCCGGCAGCACGGTCGGCGGCATCATCATGAACACGTTGGTCGCGTTCATGGTGGCGGGACCTTCCTCAAAACCCGCCGGCTTTCTCGACCAAGCCTTGCAAACCGTGTTCGGTCCGCTCCTGCACGCCGTCGAGGGCAAGGGCTACGGCCTGTGGTTCCTGATCATGGCGCTGCTCCAGCCCCTCGCCCTGCTCGTTCTCTGGTTCGGGGGTGTCCACCGCACGCGATCCGAAGTCCGTCCCGCCTGACCCGGCGACACCTGAAGCTATTGTCTGCAGGTGAAGCGAATCGTTCCGTTCGTAAATCTCGGATCCTGCGACTGCGGGACAGTTAAACACGGAATCGAGACAGCAGCAGTCTTTCACCTGCAGGGTGACTGCCCACTCTGGAACAACCCGTTTGTATCCGTGTTGATCCGTGTCAATCCGTGGTTCAATTGCGGTTCTTGGCTGAAGTCGCTCGTCCGTCATCTGGTGGTTCCCCGTCCTTGCCGCCTCGACCCGGCCTTGTCTTGATCGGCCCATGGCTTCTCCGCGTCGTCGTCTCTGGGTGGTGATGATCGGGGCTGGCTGCGGGCTGTTTCTCCTGCTTCTGCCCATCTGGCAGTCAGGCAACCGCGGAAAGCCGGCCTCCGCCGGCAAGCCGGCGACTCCACTGGGTCCCACCTCCGGCGCTCCCGAAACCAGCCGGGCCGCTTCGCCCGTCCCCACCCGTCATCCCGAAGACGTGGACGCCTTTGATGGCATCGAACGCCTCAATGCCCCGGGTTTCACCGTGCAGGACGACCTCACCCTGCTCAGCGATCTGCTTCGCTCCTGGCAGACCCTGTTTCCTCATCAGGGGAACCCTTGGGGAGAGAACCGCGACATCACGGCATCACTCACCGGCAACAACCCGCGAAGCATCGCCCTCCTGCCGCGTCGTCTCCCCGCCATCAACGCCGCCGGTGAACTCGTGGATCGCTGGGGCACTCCCTACTTTTTCCATCAACTGAGCGGTACGAGCATGGAAATTCGTTCCGCCGGTCCGGATCGGGTTCTGCACACCCGCGACGATGTGGTGCTGACGCCGTAGCGCCTCCTCTCGCAAGCCAGCACATCCCAACTTGACGATGGGACGCTGGAATTGCCCGGAGTCCAGGTGGAGGTGGTCCCGCCTCCGTTGTCCGATTTCCTCACGCGACGCCCATCCCCGCGGAGTCGGCGACCCCACCTCCGCCGGTCATCGATCCGGGATTGCACACGTTGACATTCGGGAGCACTCGGCACGCACACCGGATTCAGCCGGCATCTTTCGAGGTCGGGGGCTCAAGAAACGTGTCCAGCTGGCGACGTTCGCGTTTGGTCGGACGTCCGGTGCCGCGTTCGCGGGCCAGCAGGTGCTGCACGCGCTGCTCCTTTGCCTTCTGCCACTCTTCGGCGGGCGTGGTCTCGGTGCAGAACTGCGCGACCAGCGGCGCCCCAACCCGTGACACGGGTGCGGCCAGCACCGTGACGGTGCGACGCACCACCCCCTGTTGCACCACGATCACCTCGCCGGGATGCACCTCCCGGGCCGGTTTCGTTGGCCGGTCCGCGATGGTCACCGTGCCCGCCCGGCACGCCGCCGCCGCCAGGCTGCGGGTCTTGAAGAGGCGGACCGCCCAGAGCCACTTGTCGAGGCGGGCGGTGGAGTCGTCAGCAGGGTTCAACGGTGAGTCCACAGGGAGGATGGTGCTTCGGTCGCGCCCACCACCGATGAACACGGACCGGAATGGATTCAAGATCTCTGGCGCACCGCGTGCAGGCCGGACCGGCCTCTCCCGCGGGCCTGCCCGGGATCACCCCGCAATAAAAGCGCCGCGACCCATCAGGGTCGCGGCGCGAAACAGAGAGGCCCGGGTCGGGCGGCTTAAGACTTGGTCCGAACGTCGGAGCGTATCCAATCGTTCAACATATCCTTTTCGTAGCGGAGCGGGTCCTGCCGGTTGATGGTCAGGCGGCTCATGAAGGCGAGATCCGTGAGCTGACGTTCGCCCTCTTTCACCGTGTCACCCGCCTCGTTCAGAATCCGGAAGGCGAGCTTGAAGCGCGGGGGATAGATGTCCTTGACGATCCGGACGTCATCCATGCGCGGTCCGCGCCACGGCTCGTAGTCGCCGGCCAGGTCGACGTCGAGGAAGGTGACCGAAAGTTTTTGGCCGGCCGGCAGCGCCTTCTCGGCTCGCTCGACAATGTAGTCGCGCAGCTCCTTCAGCGTCGCATCGCGTCCTTTATCGGTGCCAAACGAGCCGTCCTTCACATCGGTGAACTTTTCCGGCTCAAAGAAATTCACGACCACGCGGGTCGGCTCAGGCTTGTCCACCGCGGCGACCGCCGCCGAAGTGCCAGCCAGCGCAAGGGTCAATAGAAGTGGGAGGGTTTTCATAGCTTGTACTCCTTGAGACGGACGATCCGGTGAATTGTTTCATTGTAAAACCTGCCTCCTTGCCCCGGTTGCGTAA
Organism: Opitutaceae bacterium; assembly: GCA_046346755.1. Classification (GTDB taxonomy): domain Bacteria; phylum Verrucomicrobiota; class Verrucomicrobiia; order Opitutales; family Opitutaceae; genus UBA6669. The sequence continues at coordinate 167,714 of JAXMHM010000005.1, forward strand.
AACCGACTCCAGGACATCAGGTTACGGCATAATCGCCAACGTAACGAAATCGCAGATTCCGCGCTCTACGTAGCCGGCCCTGCGCCCGGCGGCCGGAGGAGGCGGATCAACTCCCGGACTCCGCCGCCCGGGCTTGGAGCGCGGCCTGGGGGTCGGCACTCGGCTTGACCGTCACCACGACATACTTGCTCGTGGGGGTGTTGCTGACCTCGGCGGTGCTGTCGATCGGCACGAGCACATTGGCCTCGGGAAAATACGTCGCCACGCAGCCACGCGGGATTCGGTACGGTGCCACCATGAAATGCTCCGCCACCCGGTCGCGGCCTCCGTGCTGGTTGCGCAGGTCGACAAACTGGCCGGCCATCAATCCCGCCGCCGTGATGTCGTCGGCATGCATGAACACGACCCTCCGTCCGCCAAAAACCCCGCGGTACCGGTCGTCGAGTCCATAGACCGTGGTGTTGAACTGATCGTGCGTCCGGATCGTCATCATGATGTACTCGCCGGCCTGCAGCGGGTGACGACGGATCGGTGCGGTGAAGAAGTTGGCGCGTTTCGTCGGCGTGCGCCACTCGCGGGAGTCGCGCGGGGCGTTGGGCAGGTAGAACACGTTGCGCCGGATCCGGGCGTTGAAGTCCTCGAATCCGGGCACCACCCGCGAAATGTGTTCTCGGATACGATCGTAATCGTCGGCCAGCTCCGCCCAGGGCACGGAGGTTCGCCCTTCCAGCACGGCCGCCGCCAGGCGGGCGACGATGCGGGGCTCGCTGAGAAGGTCGGCCGAGGCAGGGTCGGCGTGGCCGCGTGAGGAGTTCACGATGCCCATCGAATCCTCCACCGTGACAAACTGCTCGCCGGCCGGCTGGGGGTCGCGCTCGCTCCGACCCAGGCAGGGAAGGATGAGGGCGGTCCGGCCGGTCACGAGGTGGGAGCGGTTCAGCTTGGTTGAAACCTGGGCGGTCAGCTCGCAGCGACGGAGGGCCGCGGCCGTGAACTCGGTGTCGGGCGTGGCGGAAAGAAAATTCCCTCCCAGGCCGAAGAAGACCCGGACGTCGCCCCGGTGCATCGCCCGGATGGCGTCGACGGTATCGAGTCCGTGGTGACGCGGTGACGCAAACCCGAACTCGCGGTCGAGTCGGTCGAGCCACCAGCCGGGCATGCGCTCGAAGATCCCCATCGTGCGGTCTCCCTGCACATTCGAGTGTCCGCGCACCGGACAAAGTCCCGCGCCCGGCCGGCCGATGTTGCCACGGAGGAGCTGGAGGTTGGCCAGTTGCTGGATCGTGGCCACCGCCTGGGGCTGCTGGGTCAGGCCCATCGCCCAGCAGCAGATGGTCGCCCGCGACCGCGCCAGACGCGCGCCCAGGTCCTCGATCTCGGCACGGCTGACTCCGCTGACCTCGACGATGTCGTCCCACGACGTCTGCCGCAGGTCCGCCAGCAACGCCTCGAAACCGTGGGTGTGCTCCTGCACAAAGGCATGATCGATCACCGTGCCCGGAGCGGCGTCCTCCAGGGCCAGCATCGCCTTCATCAGGCCCTTGACGAGGGCGAGGTCGCCTCCGATCCGCGGCTGGAGCCACAGGTCGGAGAGTCGCACGCCATTGCCGAGCAGCGTCGGCAGCACCTTGAGCGGATTGAGAAAGTCCTGCGGGTTCTTGAAACGCTCGATTCCAATCTCCGGCAGCGGGTTGATCGAGACCACCGTCGCTCCCCGACGCTTCGCCTCGGTCAGCGTCGTCAGCATCCGGGGGTGATTGGTGCCGGGGTTCTGGCCAATCACCAGAATCAGGTCGGCCCGCTCAAAATCATCCAGGGTCACCGTGCCCTTGCCGATTCCAATGCTCGCGCTCAGGGCCGCGCCACTGCTCTCGTGACACATGTTCGAGCAGTCCGGCAGGTTGTTGGTCCCGAACTGCCGCGCGAACAGCTGGTACAGGAACGCTGCCTCATTGCTCGTGCGGCCGGAGGTGTAGAAAGCCGCGGCGTCCGGGGTCGGCAGCGACCGCAGCGCTTGCGCCACCAGGGAAAACGCCTCGTCCCACGCAATGGGTTCATAGTGAGTCGCCCCCGGCCGGAGCACGAGCGGTTCGGTGATCCGGCCTTGAGCATTGAGCCAGTAGTCGCTGCGGCCCAGCAGGTCGGCTACGGAGTGCCGGGCAAAGAATGCACGCCCAATGTGCCGGGTGGTGGCTTCATCCGCGACCGCCTTGGCGCCATTTTCACAGAACTCAAATACGTGGCGATCCGCATCGGGACTCGGCCATGCGCAGGATTGGCAGTCAAAACCGTCGAGTTGATTGACCTTCAGCAGCGCCTTCGTTCCCGCCATGACCCCGGCCAGGCCCAACGTGTGATGGGTCGTTTTCACCACGGCGGTCAGGCCCGCCGCCGCCGCGGAGGCACGACCCAGGGTCGGAGGAACGGTTTCAGGAGGGGTTTGAGCGGACGGAGGCGTCATGCAGGGAACGTGGAATCGCCAGCAAACCAGTCCAGGATTCGACAACACGCAAGGCCTTCGCACACCGCTGAACCGCACACCGGAGCCCGGGTGCTCCGACGATTGAGCTCGCGGAGGCCACAAGCATATTGTTTTCAACCTGCTCGGCTCCGCAACCGTTTCGATGCACGCTGCACCCTCAACGCTCCTTTCTACGCTGGAAGTGACCGTGGTCATGCCCTGCCTCAACGAGGCCTCCACCATCGAACGCTGCGTGCGAGAAGCCCGCGGGGCCCTCGCTGCGGAGGGCATTGTGGGCGAGGTGCTCGTGGCCGACAACGGCAGCACCGACGGTTCCCAGGAAATCGCCGCGCAGTCGGGCGCCCGCGTCGTCAACGTGACCGCCAAGGGCTACGGAAACGCGCTGCGCGGGGGCATCGAGGCGGCCCGGGGTCGGTTCATCCTGATGGGGGATTCCGACTGCAGCTACGACTTCACCCACGTCGGTCGATTTGTGGAGCGTCTGCGCGACGGTGACGACCTGGTGATGGGAAATCGGTTTCGCGGCGGCATCCAGCCCGGGGCCATGCCCTGGAAAAACCGTTACCTCGGCAATCCGGTGCTCTCCGGCATCGGTCGCCTGTTCTTCCGGACCCCGATCCGCGATTTTCACTGCGGCCTGCGCGCCTTCTCCATCAGCGCCTACCGCGCCATGGATCTTCGGACCACCGGGATGGAGTTCGCTTCCGAGATGGTGATCAAGGCCATGCTGCTCGGGCTTCGGGTGAGCGAAGTGCCCACCGTGCTGCGCCCCGATCAACGCGGTCGGCCGCCTCACCTGCGTCCGTGGCGGGATGGCTGGCGTCACCTGCGCTTCATGCTGCTGTACAGCCCGCGGTGGCTGTTTCTCTATCCGGGGCTGCTCCTGATGCTGGCCGGTCTGGCCACGGTCGCCTGCCTGGCGCCCGCTCCCCGGATGCTCGGCGGCATCGAGTTCGACATCAACACGCTGCTTTTCGGCACCCTGGCGACGTTGATCGGGTTTCAAGCGGTGTTCTTCGCCCTCTGCTCGCGGTTGTACGCGACGCAAGCCGGTCTCATGCCCGCGTCGGCGCGCAATGACCGGATCTACACCTATTTCTCGCTCGAAGCGGGTCTCGGCGTCGGCGCCGCCCTGGTGCTGGTGGGACTCGGCCTCTCCCTCGGAGCGGTCTGGCATTGGAAGAGCCATGCCTTCGGTCCGCTCGACCCGCGACACGTCATGCGCTGGGTCATTCCGGGGGCCGGGGCCCTCGCCCTCGGGTGCCAGGTCATGCTGGGGAGCTTCTTCCTCAGCGTGCTGGGATTACAGATACGGCCGTCCCCGCCGCGCAAATCACCCGCGACCGGCGCGGCGACGACTTGAGGTACGAGTCCATGCACCCGCCTTCCCGTCGGATTCTGCTGGGTGTCGGTGTTGGTCTGGTCGCACTCAAACTCTGGCTGGTCGCCGCCCAGCCGGTGATCGCGATCGGCGGGGCCTTCTACGATGATGCGCTCTTCATCCAGCTGGCACAGTCCATCCTGAACGGCGACTGGCTGGGTCCCTACCAGAACGTCACCCTGATGAAGGGCCCGATGTACCCGCTCTGGATCGCCGGACACGCGCTCATCGGTCTGCCGCTTCCCGTCGGACAACATCTGTTTTACCTGCTCGCCTGCCTACTGGCGGTGCGCGCAGCGCGGCCCGTCCTGGCGAACGACGGCATCGCCCTCGGATTGTTCGCCCTGCTGTGGTGGAATCCCATGTCGTACGACCTGTCGGTCCTCGGCCGCGTGCTGCGACAAAACCTCTATACGCCGACTGCGCTGCTCACAGTCGCCGCCGGCATCGCCCTGGTCACTCGCGCCGACCCACCGGGGTCCGTGCGCCGGGCGGTCTGGGGGCTGCTGGCCGGCGTCGGCTTCGGTACCCTCTGGATGACGCGCGAGGAAAGCGTCTGGATCGCACCCACCTTGGTGCTGCTCGTGGCCTACGCGGCCTGGCGCAGCCGCTCCGGCGTACAACGGAAGCAGCTGGGAGCATCGCTCCTGGTCGGCGGGGCTGCGACCATCGCCCTGATCAGCGTGGTTTGCTCCATCAACGCCCGGCACTACGGCTGGTTTGGCACCGTGGAGCTGCGGGCGCCGGAATTTGCCGCGGCCTATGGCGCCTTGCAGCGGATCGAGGTCGGGCCTGCCCTTCCTTTCACTCCGGTCTCCCGGGCCGCGCGCGAGCAGGCCTATGCGGTGAGTCCGACGCTGGCGCGGTTGCGTGAAAAACTGGAGGGACCCGACGCGGTCTTCTGGGCCGGCGTCAGCGAGCCGTACACGGGCCGGCCCCGCCTCGAACGGGAAATCGCCGGGGGGTGGTTCATCTGGTTTCTGCGCGACGCCGTGACCGAGGTCTACCGGCCCGCCAGCGCCGCCGAGGCCTTGGACGTTTACCGGCGCATGGGGCTCGAGATCAACCAGGCCTGCGATGAGGGACGCCTGCCCTCCGGTTCACGGAGTGACTCGCTGGCGCCGCGACTCCGTCCGGGCGATTTGACGCGGTTCCTGCGAGTCCTGCCCGACTACATCGATTATTTCGTCACGTTCCGCGGTTTCAGTGGCCACCCAGGGCAGAGCAGCGGCACCTCGGACTTGCTGGCCCCGTTCTCCGCTCTCACGCGCTGGCACCTGTCGGCCTCGCCGGAGGCACCGGAAGTTGCACCCCGTGTCCTGCCGGTGGACGCATTTCGCCTCCGACTCCTGCAACGTATCGGAAAACTCATGCGCTGGGTGGGTGCGGGTGTCGCTGTCGCCGGCCTTGTCGCCTGGGTCGCACTCGGCCTCCGAACCCTCCGGGCACGGGAACTGAGTCCGGCCTGGATCATTGCCACCGCCTGCCTGGGCGCCTGTGCCGCCGTGGTCCTGATCAACGCCCTGGTGCACGCCCTGTCGTTTCCCAACCGCAGTCCGGGTGCCCTGGCCCAGGCCTATCCCCTGCTGCTGCTCTTTGGCGGAGTCGCGCTCGCAGGGGCCTTCTCGTGGTCGCGCCGACCCAGCACCTGATTCACGGGACAGTTCGCACTCCGGGAGCAATTCAGCCGTTGAAGGACCGAGGTTCATCCTTGCCCCCGCGGCGTGCCTCCGGCGTCATCCTCTCCACCTCCGCGAACCTCGGAGGGTGTCGGCCAATCCCACCACGGGCCGTCCATGCGCCTGCTCCTCTTCGAACTCAGTCTCACGTTCCGACGTCTGCTCCGGCGACCCGCCCAGGGCGCCCTGCTCTTCGGGACGTTTTCGGTATCCATCGGGCTCGCGCTGGTCAGCTGGGCGGTCTTTCACACGCTCTTCCTTCGGCAGCCGTCGTTTGACCCGCAAGGCCGGTTGCTCGCGCTGCACCAACGGCCCGCGGTCGATGCCGAAGCGCGCGTCCGGGCCACGCATGACGAATATGTCACCTGGCGCAACGGACAGTCGCACTTCGATCTTTTCTCAGCCGCCGTGCTGCACCGGGCCGTGTTCGTCGGTACGCCTGAAGCTGGCGGTGTCGAACGGGTGTTTGGCGCCAATCTCTCGTCGGAGCTGCTGCGCGACTTCGGGGTCGCACCCGTGCTCGGACGACTGTTCGGGCCGGACGACGATGTCCCGGGGTGCCCGCCCGCGGTGCTGCTCAGCGATGCATTCTGGGAACGGCGTTTCCATCGCAGCCGGGCCATCGTCGGACAGACGCTCCAAGTCGACGGCCGTCCCGCGGTGGTGGTGGGTGTCATGCCCCCTGGATTTCATTTTCCCAACCAGCAGGATGTGTGGCTCGCGTTGGGTTTTCATCCCTCGTTTCCCTCGCGGAGCGCCCCGATCCTCGACATTGTGGCCCGGCTCAAGCCCGGAGTTTCGCTCGAATCGGCGCGAAACGAACTTGAGCGGCTCTCGACCCGGCGGACCGCGGAGGTCCGCACCGCACGGGAGGGTCTGGCGCCCATCCTGCAGCCGTTTCGGTACGTCTACCTCCGCCCGCAACTGCGCCGCAGCGCCCTGATCCTCCTGGTGCTGTCGCTCGTGTTTGTCGCCGTCAGCTGCGTCAACAGCGCCCACCAGGTGCTGATCGAATACTCCAGTCGCGCTCCCGAAATCGCGGCGGCGACCGCGCTCGGCATACCGCGCTTCGCCATTGCACGGGGGGTGTTCCTGCACCTGCTGGTCGTCACGCTCGCGGGCGCGCTGCTCGGCATCGTCGCCCTGCTCTGGCTCGCGCCCCAGGTCTACTCTGCACTCCGGCTGTGGGACGCTCCCTACTGGTTGTCATTCTCGCTCGAACGGCATCACGTCGTCCTCGGACTGGGGGTCGCCCTGCTCGCGGCCTTCCTCACATCGATCGGACCGGTCCTACACCTGGCAAGCACCCCGGTCGAATCCCTGATCCGGAGCGGCACGACTCCCGCCCGCCGGCGGCGGCAGTCGGTGGGGCGTCGCGTGCTGCTGTCCATCCAAGTTGCTCTGCTGACAGTCCTGACAGTCTTTGCGGCCCTGCTCCTGCGCTCCAGTTTCCGGCTCAATCTCCTGAGCTGGGGCTTCGATCCGGAGCCCGTTTATAACCTGCGCACGGGCATGCGGCCGGCTGACTTCCCCGACGCCGCCGCGCGGCGCGACTTGTGCGAACGCCTGCTCGCCGGCCTGCGGGGCCTGCCCGGAGTCAGCGCGGCTGCGCTCGCCCATGAGCTGCCCGGCTATGAAAACCGGCCGGACAGTTTCTATGCCCGTACCGAGGGCGGGCTCGACGGAGGGAGGGCCGATGGACGCGCCATTCACCTGATTGTCAGTGACGAGTTTTTTGCCGCTTTGAAGATTCCGTTCGTGCACGGAACGACCTTTCTCCGCGGGGATTCCGCCGGCGGGGTCGACGCGGCAATTGTCACCCGCGGACTGGCGGAGCGTCTCTGGCCCGGCGAGAACCCGGTCGGCAAGGAGCTGTATTTTAGGAAAGGCTACAACCTGCGGGCGACCCGGCGCCCGCTTGTCGTCCACGGCGTCGTCGAGGACATCCGCTCGGGCGGGCCGATGCTGCGCGAGCACGACACGGTGTTCACCGCGATGGGTCGGGAGACGCAGCTGTTCTACTTCCTGCTGGTGCGTGGCGGGCAGGCACTGCCCGAGGAAAGTGCGCTGCGGGCGGAGGCGGCGCGGATCGACCCGCGCCTCCCGCTCTACTTCGGCGCGCCCTTTGCGCGCCAGCTGGAGGTGGGCATGCAGGTGGTGCATTTGACCACCCGGCTGACCCTTCTGTTCGCGTTCATGGCAGTGCTGCTGTGCGCCGTCGGTGTCTACAGCCTGACGGTTTCACAATTGCTGGAGCGCACCCGGGAATTCGGCATCCGCCTTGCCGTGGGAGGCGATCCCTGGACGCTCTGGCGACCCTTTGTCCGCGGCAATCTGATCGCAATCGGAGGAGGGCTTGTCTTGGGGCTGGGCGTGGCGGCCGTGACGTCGCCATTCCTGGCGACGTTGCTCACGGACGTCACGCCGAGGGACCCGTGGGCCTTTGCCGGCGCCACACTGGTCATTGTCGGCGTATCCGCCATTGCCTGTTTGCCCAGCTGGCGACGACTCCGTCGGATCGACCCGGCCGAGTGCCTCAGGACCCTGTGAACTACCTCGGGGAATGCGCGCCACTTGCGGCGCCGCCTTCCCTGCACATGCTGAAACGCAGTCCGGGGAGCGCCCCGGTGGGCGCGTTCCCCGGTCCGTCGAAACACCTCACATCAGGTCCTGCGGACGCCAGCCCTTGCGGTACTGCGGGTACAGCAGCGCGTTGGCTTCGGGCAAATTGGTGCGCATCGATTCGCTGTTCCAGGTGAACTTCTTGCCCACCAGAATGGCGAGAGTGCCGAGACAGACCATCTCGGTGAACGGCACCGAGTATTCGAAATTCGATCCTGCCAGCTCGGGCTTGCCGGCGCGGATCGCCGCGGTCCACTCCTTGTGCGGATTGCCCTCGGGCACGCGCGGAAGGGTGCGCGGCGGAAGCGTCGGGCGCAGCTGCTGCCACAGGGCCTCGGGCACGATGCGCGGGCTGTTGCAGTAGTCGTTGCCATCATACACAGTCGCCTTGTCGCCGATGATGAGCTGGCCGCCCTTGGCCAGTTCGCGTCCCGCCATCGAGGCGGGCAGTTCGGGCTTCCGGCCGCCTTCATACCAGGTCAGCTTGACCGGCGGCATCTTGCCGCGCGCCGGGAACTGATAGGTCACGACCGCAGAATTCGGGAAGGCCACCTTCGAGTTTCCATTGATTTCAGTCAGCTCCACCGTGGTTGGAGCCCCGAGGCGCAGGCCCCAGAAGGCGGCGTCCATCAGGTGACAGGCCATGTCGCCCAGCGCGCCACAACCGTAGTCCTTCCATCCGCGCCACTTGAAGGGATGGATGTCCTTGCTGTACCCGCGTTGGGGCGCACGGCCGAGGAAACCTTCCCAATTGAGACCTTCGGGCAACGGTTCCGCCACCGGCCAGTCCGCCATGCCCTGCGGCCAGACCGGACGGTTGGTCCAGATCTGCACGTCGCGCACGTCGCCCAGCACGCCACCGTCGATCCACTCCCGAACGAGGCGGATGCCCTCGCCGGCGTGGCCTTGGTTGCCCATCTGGGTCACGACACCATTCAGCCGTGCCAGGCGCAGCAATTCGCGCGCCTCCGCCACCGTCTGCGTCAGGGGCTTTTGCACGTAAACATGTTTGCCCAGCAAGATCGCCATGTAGGCGGGCAGGAAGTGCATGTGATCCGGCGTGCTCACGCAGACGGCGTCGATCTGGTCGTCCATCTCGAGCAGCATCTTCCGGAAATCCTTGTAGCGTTTTGCGTTCGGGAATTTCTCGAACAGTTCCTTCACCTTCGGCATCTCCCAGTCGATGTCGCACAGCGCCACCACGTCCTCGTCCGCCTGGCTGCTGATGTCGCTGAAGCCCTTTCCACCGCAACCAATCTGGGCGATCCGGATTTTGGCACCGGGGGCAATGGGGCGAGGTTTGCGCGGGGCCTGGGTCAGGCTCACACAACTCGATAAGCCCAGCATGGCCAGAGCCGCTGCCGAGAGATTGACGAAGTCGCGACGGGTAAGGGTATTGGATGACATGATGAAGAAAGACAGGGCCTTCGCAGCCGCCGACGACAGGGCTCGCGAGGGAGCTGCATGGTACATTCAGGCCCGGGCAGTGCGACATCAATTGTACGAAACGCTCCTGCCCGGCCCCGTCACCGCGGCGGTCAGAAATCCATCGCGTGGGATCGCTGCGTCGCTCTAATAGCCGATGTGACGCGAACGTCGCGCCATGGGCCGGGCTCCGCTCCGCGCCTTGCCTCCATCGCCCGCCTCATCCCCATGTCATCCTGGACCTTCCCCCGCATCCATGTAGCCCGCGCCGCCCTGGCTTGTCTGCCCGCTCTCCTGGTTTTCATCCAACCCGCATGCGCCGCGGAGTCCGCCCCCGACCCGGCACGCGCGCCGGCGGTGGTCAGCGCTGCGCCGAACGATCCGCGACCGAGACTCCTTTCCCAGATCCTGCCGTGGGACGAACTGGTGGTGAAAGCGACCGCCAACGGGCAGCGACGCGATGTATTCAACGCCCCGACCGCCACCCTGTTGGAGCTGGAATGCCATGTGACCACCCTGCTTCCCGGCAAGGCCGCGCACGCTCCACATCGGCACCCGTGGGAGGAGATCATCATTATCAAAGAAGGGACCATCGAGGTGCAGCTCAACGGTCAGGTCCAGCGCGTCGGCCCCGGCTCCGTGCTGTTTTATGCGCCCAATGATCCCCATGGACTGCGAAATGTGGGCGACACAGTCGCCTCGTACCACGTGCTCACGTGGAAGTCGCGTGACACCCAGCCGGGCAAATCAACGCAACCCTGAAGGATACAGACGTGCCGGATGAGCACCACCCGGAGTGGCTCGTGCATCAAGGCGGTGTGAGGAGCGGCAGCCACAGACCTTCCTTCACCGTTGGAATACCTTGGGCGGGCAGGGTGGCGGCGACGGCCTGCCGGAGGTCGTGCGACAACGCGGCGACGGTGGTCGCATGGCTGCCCTGTTCGGCCAGATTGGTCAGCTCCCGCGGATCCTTCGTGGAATCGTAGAGTTCGCGACCCTTTCGCCCTTCATCCCACTCGGTGTAGCGCCAAAGCGGGGTGCGCAACGAATAGCCGAATGTGCGCTCCTGGGCCGTACCGCGGGTGACCTGAGTGAGCGCCCAGCCCCGACCCGGCACAGCGGGGTCGCGCAGAATGGGACCGAGATCCTGTCCCTGCAGGTTGGACGGTGCGGTGACCCCCGCGCTCGCGGCCAACGTGGGATAGAGGTCGACCAGGCTGACGGGAGTCCGGGCCACCTTGCCTTTGGCGGATACGCCTGGATCGATGATCAGCAGGGGCACGCGCGTGCTTTCCTCGAACAGACTCAACTTTTGCCAAAGGCCGTGCTCCCCGGTGTGATAACCATGATCGCTGGTGAAAACGATGATCGTGTTTTCCGCGAGACCCAGGCGGTCGAGCGCGGCCACGACTCGGCCTACTTGGGCGTCCATGAAACTAATGCTGGCTCGATAGGCTTGCAGCGCCTCCCGACGGAGGTCGTCGGTCATGCGATCCTGCTCTTTCTTCGCGCTGCCGAGGGCGGCCGCCGGCAGGTCAGCCTGATCAGCGGCCACGTCCGGCACAACCCGCATCGCGTCCCGGGGATAGAGATCAAAGTAGGACTTTGGCGCGACGTACGGGGTGTGGGGCCGGAAGAAACCCACCGCGAGAAAGAAGGGTCGGTGGCCCCCCCGCGCGCAGCGTTCCAGCACCCACTCGGCGTCACTGGCGTTCAGAGCATCGGTGTGACGCTCGGCCGGGGCCGGCGACGCGTACCAGCTCAGGGTGCCGCCAAATTGGCCCGGGGTGAGGCTGAAGATATGCGGATGCTCTTCCATCCGATCCACCCCGGCCGGATTGAGTTCCAGCTCCCAGGAGGCTGGATCATCGTGACCATCGGTGCCGATCGAGTTGGGCACGGCGAAGTGATATAGTTTACCCACCCGCGCGACAAAGGCTCCTTGCTGGCGAAACGCCTGCGGCAGGCTGATTTGCGCGGGAATCGTTTGCCGAAAAACCTGCGAATTCGCGAGGATGCCCGTGCTATTGGGATAGAGCCCGGTGAGCATGGAGTTCCGACTTGGACCACAGAGCGGAAACGTACAATAGGCCCGGTCGAATCGCACCCCACGGGCTGCCAGTCGGTCGATATGGGGGGTGCGCGCCTGTGGGTCGCCATAACAGCCCAGGAGGGTGTTTAGGTCATCCGCAATGAGGAAGAGCACGTTCTTGGTCGGTGCCCCCCAGCTCAAATTGACTGCAGCCACCATCAAACCGAGAACGCAAAGGCAACGATGGGTAAACAGACGACGGAGCGGCATGGCAAAGGGGGGGTAAACGCAACGAACCAGGGTACCCGTAAATTCCCGCCCCCGAACGTATCGTTGTCGACCTCGAACTCCACGTCATCCCACTGCGCGGCCGAACGAAGCAACTCCCAAGGATTGCTTTTAATAGCCTGTCCCTTGCAGGCAACCTCATGGAGTTGCTCAATTTTAGCCTGTCCCTTATAGCGCAAGGCCTGGAGGTTGCCTCGGGTGGTGCGACCTTTGGCGAGTTTGGACTCGTGGCAACGGGCTGGCTGTTGCGGAAAGGGGCGCCGCATCCCCTCGCTGCCGCGGCAATCCCAAGCCGATGCGCCTCCCCGGCTTGCACGGCTGCCAGGTTTAAGGTGGCGTGGGGACGTGCCTTCGCCCCTTCACATTCGTCGGTTCGACCTCGCTCCGCTCACCATTCCGCTGCTCACACCGTTCGGTATTTCCGGCGGCGCCCAGGCCGTGGCCGACAATGTACTTGTTACCTTGGAGCTCTCCGACGGATCGGTGGGTTTTGGCGAAGCGGCCCCCTTGCCTCCGTACAACGGCGAGACGCAGGCCCACGCCCTCGCCGCGCTTCGTTCCGCTCACGTCTGGCTCGCTGGGCACGCGGTCGACGGCGATTGGAAGCGCTTGGCGCAGATTTTCCGGGAACGCGGCGGCGCCACCTGCGGTTCCGCTCAATGCGCCTTTGAGTCGGCACTGCTCGATGCCTGGACCCGTCACCTCGGGCTGCCCCTATGGCGCTTCCTCGGCGGCGTCGGAACCGAACTGGAAACGGACATGACCGTCACCACGGGAACCGCCGACGAAGCCGCCGCCGCCGCCCGCGACATCCGCGCCCGGGGCATTCGCATGATCAAGGTCAAGGTCGGCGGAAAGGCGGGTCCGCTTCACGATCTCGACCGGCTTTCCGCCATCCACTCGGTCGCGCCCGACGCCCCGCTCATCCTCGACGGCAACGCCGGCGTCTCCCGCACCGACGCCACCGTGCTCGTGCAGGGGCTCAAATCCCGCGGCATCACGCCCGCCTTGCTCGAGCAATGGCTGGCGAAGTCCGACCTCGACGGCGCCGCCGCCCTTCGTCGCGAGAGCGGCTGGTGGGTCGCCGCCGACGAAAGCGTCACCACCGCCGACGATGCCCGGCGCGTCGTCGCCGCCGGAGCCGCCGATGTCATCAATATCAAGCTGATGAAGGCCGGTATCGCCGAAGCGCTCGAAATCGTCCAAATCGCCCACCAATCGGGTCTCGCCCTGATGATCGGCGGCAACGTCGAATCCATCCTGGCCATGACGGTGTCCGCCTGTTTCGCGGCAGGTCAGGGGGGCTTCCGTTTCGCCGACTTGGACACCCCGCTTTTCCTCGCTGAGAACCCGTTCAATGGCGGCTTCACCCTGACCGGTGGCGCTATCTCCGTCGCCTCGATTGCCCGCGGCCATGGGGTGACTCCGAAACGCTAGGCGGCCGTCCTTCCCCGTTCTTTCGGAGCGCCGCGCCGACACTCAAGCCCGCTCCGACGCCGCGCCGTCGTGAGTCCTGCGCCGCCCACCGAGCCGGAATGTAAGCCACGTTTCCCCTCTCCGTTTCCTCGCGGTGCCGCGGTCGCCTTGCTCGTCGGCCGACCGCCGCACCGCACCGAGCCCGGCGCCTTTACGCCCCTGCTCTACCTCCCTCCACGCCACACCCGGAGCCACCCCGTCGCGTCCGCCTTCGGCGGCTACCCGGCACCAGGCATCTAGTCCGCTCGTCCGCGCTATCCCCTGCAACTTGCCGCACTTTTTTCGTAACCTTCTTCCTGCCGCAAGGTACTCAAGGTACCACCCCCCCTCTTTGTGAGCGACTTCCTGCAAGACATCAAATTCGGCTACCGAACCTTGGTCCGCGGCGGCACGTTCACCGTGATCGCCCTCGCCACCCTTGCCCTCGGCATCGGAGGCAACGCCGCAATCTTCAGCTTCGTCAACGGCGTCCTGCTTCGCCCGCTGCCTTACCCCGAACCGGATCAAATAGTCCGCGTCTTGGAACGTCCACCCGGTGGCGGCGTGAACGGCATCTCCACCCTCAACTACCTCGATTGGGTCAGGCAAAACACGGTCTTCTCCGCCATGGCCGCCCAATCCGGAGGCCAGGTGACCCTCACCGGCGTCGACCAGCCCATTCGCCTGCGAGGCGCCCGGGTATCCGCTCCTTTCTTCGACGTCTTCGGCATCAAGGCCGCACAGGGTCGCACGTTCAGAGAAGGCGAAGACACGCTGGGAAAACACCAGGTCGCCGTCATCAGTCACACGCTCTGGCAAACCCAGTTTGGCGGCGACCCCGGCCTGGTCGGACGCTCGATCCTGCTGGACGGAGAACCGCACACCGTCATCGGCATCCTGCCTCAGGGCGGGGCTTTCGACCAGGGGAGTTTCAACCAACTCTGGCGCCCTCTCGCGTTCTCGCCCGGCAACATGACACGGAATTTTCACTGGTTCGGCGCCGTCGCCCGCATGAAACCAGGCGTCACCCTGGAACAGGCCCGGGCCGAAATGGACGCAATCGGCCATCGCATCGCGCAGGACTATCCCGACATCAAGAAAGGCTGGAGCGTGGCGGTCGATCCTTACTCCGAAACGGTCATCAATGAATCACTCCGGCGCTCGCTCTACGTCCTGCTCGCCGCGGTCGGCATGGTGCTGCTCATTGCCTGCGCAAACCTCGCCAACCTCAGCCTCACCCGGGGGCTTGCCCGGGAGCGCGAAGTCGCCATCCGCGCCTCGCTCGGCGCCAGCCGGGGCCGGCTGGTGCGGCAGTTCCTGACCGAGAGCGTGCTGCTGTCCGCCGCGGGCGGGCTGCTCGGGCTCTTCCTCGGCTACCTCATGATGGTGTCGCTGCGCCTGGCTCTCCCGCCGTTCTCGCTGCCGCGTGAGGCTCAGGTCGAAATGGATACACCCGTGCTGCTCTTCACGCTCGGACTGGCCGCGCTCACGGGCGTCGCCTCCGGCCTCTTTCCCGCCCTGCGGGCCACGCGCCCCGATCTTTCCAGCGCAATGAAACAGGGCAGCGCGGCTTCGGGCACCGGCCGGCACCGCCACGGCGTGCGCACCGGTCTGGTCGTCGCGGAGGTGGCCCTGGCGTTTGTGCTGCTGACAGGCGCGGGTCTGCTGCTGCGCAGTTTTGTCAACCTGCACCAGGTGGCCACCGGGTTCGACTCCACCCATGTGATCACCTCCGGTCTGCCGCTGTCTTCCCAACAGTATCCAACCGAAGCCGCACTGGACGCCTACCTGCGTTCCGTCACCGACGCCGTCGCCGCCGTGCCCGGCGTGCGGGACGTCGCGGTGACCTCCGCGCTGCCGCTCAGCGGCTGGGGCTACGGCATGCCCTTCCATCGGGCCGACCAGGAGGTTTCGGATCGCGCCGGCCGCCGCGCGTGTTTCTTCAAGATGATCAGTCCCTCCTACTTCCAGACGCTCGGTATCCGTGTGACGAAAGGGCGCGGGCTGACCGAGCGCGATGTGAAGGGTTCGCCACCGGTCGCGGTCATCAACGAAGCCATGGCCAAACGGTACTTCCCCGGGGAGGAACCGATCGGGAAACGGATCATGGTGGAGGAGATTTTTTATGGCAAAACCGGCCTCGGCCCCGACATCCCCTGGGAAATTGTCGGCATCATCGACGACGAACGGGTGGACCGTCTCGACGCCCGCGAGCCCAGTCCGGGCATGTACGTGACCACCTCGCAAAGCCCGCAAACGGGTCAGAACCTGGTCGTGCGGGCAGCGATGGACCCGGTTCTCCTGCAGCAGTCCATCCGCAAGGCGGTGCTCGCGGTCAACAAGGACCAGACGCTGCCGGAAATGAAGCCCCTCGACCAACTCCGGGACGAATCCATGGGCGACAATCGGCTGCGCACCTACCTGCTCGGCATCTTCGCCGGCGTCGCACTCCTGCTCGCCGCCATCGGCATCTACGGCGTGGTCTCCTACGGTGTCGAACAGCGCACCCGCGAAATGGGTATTCGCGCGGCTCTCGGCGCCACCCAGGCCTCAATCCTGAAGCTGGTGCTCCGGGCCGGACTCACCGACGTCACCCTCGGTCTGCTCATCGGTGTCGCCGGCGCATTCTCCCTCACCGGGCTGCTCGCCTCGCTGCTCGTCGGCGTGGGCGATCGTGACCCGCTGACGCTGCTGGGAGTGGCTTTCCTGCTCGCCGGGATCGCTCTGCTCGCCTGCTACATTCCCGCCCGCCGCGCCACCCGGGTGAACCCCCTCATCGCCCTGCGGTGCGAGTAGAGGTGGGAGGGTTCGAGGCCCACACCGCAAACGACTTCCATCGGCGACCTTTCCGCCCGGGCTGAAGGGCAGGCGTCATCGGGATTGCCCGCGACCCAGCCTTCCCTGAGGCTCGCGTCATGCCTCCTTCCTCCGTCGCTCCCGCCGCCACCGGGACGCCCTTGTTCTCCTGGTTGACCGAGCGCTCCGCCGGCGTGCTCCTGCATCCGACGTCACTTCCAGGGGAACAAGGCATTGGCACCTTCGACGGCGCCGTCGACCGGTTTCTCGACTTTCTCAAGGAGGCCGGCCTGCGCACCTGGCAGATCTGCCCGCTCGGGCCGACGGGCTACGGTGACTCGCCCTACCAGTGTTTTTCGGCCTTCGCCGGCAATCCGTACCTGATCGACCTGCACGCGCTGTGTCGTCACGGACTGCTGCCCCAGGAATCCCTCGGGCCACTGCTGTTCCTGAATTCGGACCGCGTCGATTTCGGCGCGCTCTATTCGCTGAAGTGGCCGTTGCTGGCCAAGGCCTACGAGCGGTTCAGCAAGGGTCGCATCACCCTGCCCTACGGCGATTTTGACGCCTTCAAGGCGCAGCATGCGGAGTGGCTTGTCCCCTACGCCACGTTTCGCGCGTTCAAGGACCACTACAACGGCAAGCCCTGGTGGGACTGGCCGGACGAGACCCGCTCCTACCCCGCATCGCAAAAGTCCACGCTGCGCAAAACCCTCGCCGCCAAAATCGACGCCCACGCTTTTTATCAGTACCTCTTCTTCGGGCAGTGGGCCCGGGTGCGGGCGTCCGCGGCGAAACGCGGCATCTCGATCGTCGGTGACATTCCCATCTTTGTCGCCCTCGACAGCGCCGATGTCTGGGCTGCGCCGCACCTCTTCGAGATCGACGAGAAAACCAGCCGGCCCCTTGCCGTCGCCGGCGTGCCGCCCGACTACTTCTCCGCCGACGGCCAGCTCTGGGGCAATCCGCTCTACCGGTGGTCCGTGCACGCTGGCGACGGCTACGCCTGGTGGCTGCAACGGCTGCGCGCCTCGTTCGCCCTGCACGACGTGGTGCGCATCGACCACTTCCGCGCCTTCGATGAGTATTGGCGCATCCCCTACCCAGCCGCCACCGCCAAGGTCGGCGCCTGGATGCCCGGCCCGGGACTCGAGTTCTTCCGCATCGTGCGGCAGACCTTCCCGGACGCCCGCATCATCGCCGAGGACCTCGGCGACCTGACCCCGACCGTGGTCCGCCTGCGCGAGCAAACAGGCCTGCCCGGCATGACGATCCTGCAATTCGCATTCGGAGGCGACAGCAAGAACCTCTACCTGCCGCACAACCTCACCGCCAACTCGGTGGTGTATCCAGGCACCCACGATAACGACACCACCCTCGGCTGGTACGCCACCGCTTCGGAGAAGGAACGCGACCATGCCCGGCGGTATCTGCGCGTCAGCGGCGAGGAGCTGGGGTGGGACTTCATCCGCGCCGGCTACCAGTCGGTCAGCCGGCTCACGGTCTTCCCTTTCCAGGACCTGCTCAGCCTCGACTCCAAAGCCCGGCTCAACACCCCGGGCAAGGCCGAGGGCAACTGGCAGTGGCGCTACCGGGCCCCCCAACTCGACCGGATGTTCGGCTCCACCGCCACCTACCTCCGCTCCCTCGGCGAGCTCTACGGTCGCTGACCGCACCCAAATCCGCCCGGCCCGCTTGCGCATCCAGTGTCATCCCGCGGATGACACCGTCGTCGGATGCGGCATCCAGCCAAACCGGGACGAGGACGGCCGCCCGACCGTCAAACGCCCGGCGTTGACGGCCGGAGGCCGGTCGGCCTTCCTGCTCCGCCATGCGCCGCCGCTGGTCCCTCCTCCTTCTCGCCGCCGGGATCAGTGCCGGGTTGTTTTTGGGCATAGTCTACTTGGCTGGCGGCTGGGCACTGGCCCGGGTGACGCGCTCGCGCCTGCCCGCCCTGATCGAGGCCACCCAACGGGGCAATGGCGAGCTTCGCCGGGTGGAGTTCACCGAAGCGAGTGTCATCCCCTGGATGACGCTGAGCTGGGCGCCGATCGCGGCGGAGGCCGTGCCGCCGCCGAGCCGACGTCAGCCGCAACCCAAGTCCGTGCGGGTGCGCGCCACCCAGGTCACCGCCCGTCTGTCGGGGCTGTGGCCGTGGCGGGCGGAACTTCGGATCGAGGGCATTCGCATCGATGGTTCCGTCAGTCTCTCGGCACCGGAAGACGTGCCCTTCGGAGGCGACGATCTCGACGTGCCTCTCGACCGGATCGACAACGGACGGGTCGTGATCCCCGACATCACCCTATCCTCCAATCTCCGCGCGGTCGCCAAGGCGGAGATCAGCGCCGTCCGACTTCTGCTCACCGAAGGATCGTCCCCTCGCCCGCTCGATCTCTCGGCACGCCTGCACTTTCGTCTCCGGGGTATCCCGATGATGGTGCGGATCGAGACCCTGCGCCAGGACGGGCAAACCCAGCTGCGCATCAAGCGGACGGACCTCGACGTGCTGTCCGGACGCTACTACCGCCCGTTGACCTCCGCGGAAAAAGACCTGATCTCACGCCATCCGATCAAGGCTCCCGTGCTCCTCCGCATCAAGGACTACGCCGAACGCAACGCCCAGCGGCTCGCCGCCACCGATCCCGGCTTCCGCGAAGATCCCACGCGCCATGTGCTCTGGAGCTACTGGCTCGCCCGCACCTATGGCCCCGAGTTCGCCGAAGCGGTCACCGAAGCCCACGAAATCGGTTCAGCCAATACCCCCCAGGAGAGCGCCCGCGACCGCTCGAACAATCGTCTGGGACGCGAGTTCGCCGCCGCCAAAAAGACCGAGGGCCAGGTGGTTCATCTCATCAAGACCGACCCTCGCGTGGTCCGCTGAACGCCCGGGGGTGCGATTGTTCCGACGCCGCGCGCCGTCCGCCGCGCCAGCCCTGACTTGCCCGCAATCATTCAAACGAGAGACCACGAATTGACACGAATCCAGAGCGAGAGAGGAGCAGTCGAGCACCTGAATCTGCCTTACCCAAGAGCGAACCAATCCGTCGCAAACCTCGTTTCCTGTTTTCATTCGTGTCCGTTCGTGTCCATTCGTGGTTCCACCGCATGGTTCCGGGCTCACGCCGCCGGCTCGGGCCAGTGCTGCGCGACGTAGCGATCGATCTCGTCGAGTACCACCTGCACGAGGGGACTCGGCCGCCCGAGCCAGAGCGCCATCACCTCCACTTCGTCGAAGCCCTCCAACGGCAGCACGCGAACCTGGGGATGCTTCACCACCTCCGGCTCGAGCAGGCTAAGTCCGACGCCGTAACCATCGGCCACATACCGGGTGATCAGACTCATCGACGCCACTTCCACCGACGGCGCCCATTCGACGCCCCGACGCTTCAATCCCTTCTGAAACAGCCGGCAGACGGTCTCGGATGCCGGCAGGCTGATCAACGCCTCCCGGTTCCTTCCCCGGGCCAGCAGCTCCGCCGCCGACCGCATCCGCAGTGTCGTCGGAACCAGGAGCACCAGGGGAAGCGAGAGCAGGCTCCGGCTGTGCACCCGGGCCGGAAGGCGACCCCGCACCGGCACCACCGCCAGGTCGATTTCGCGGTCGCGCAAAGCAGCCTCCAGCTCCGGTTGCAGTCCGGAACGAAGGGTCAGGCGCAATCCCGGTTGCGCCCGTTTCACCTGCTGCATGACGCGGGGCAGGTGGTTGCGCAGCACGACTTCCGCCGCCCCGATGCGGAGTTGGGGAGAACCGCGCTGCCTCAGCTGGGCGCGCACCGGTGCAAGGCTCTCAAAGAAGGGCTGGACGCACGCCCAGAGGATTTGCCCCTCCTCCGTCAGCGCGAAGGGCTGGCGCTCAAAGAGCCTCACACCCAGGTCCTCTTCCAGCAGCTTGATCTGGCTGCTGACCGCCGGTTGCTGGACACCATACGGCATGTGCCGGACCGCCGCGCTGATCCCGCCGTGGCGGGCCACGTAGTAGAAAAGCTCAAGGTGGTGGAGGTTCATCGCCATGGCCCCACTCTCACTCCGCCGCCGCGTCATGGCAACAGTGTCGGCGCCCCCTGCCACCCCTCCCGGGGACGATAGGGCATCGACTCCCGGAATGGGTGTCATCAAGTTTATCAATAAGCACGCTTTCCGGTTTCCCGGTATACTCTTCGTCACACATCGCACCTGTTCCCACGCCACCATGCTTCTGCTCCTTCGTCTCCTGCTGCGGATCCTGTTTCGATTTCGCGCCCACGGCACCGAGGTCCTGTCCACCCCGGGCCCGGTGCTGCTGCTGCCGAACCACGTCTCCTGGTTCGACTGGCTGTTCCTCGGCGCCTGCCTCGACGGTGACTGGCGTTTTGTCACTTCGGCCACGACCGCCAAGGCGTCTCCCTTGCATCGCTGGATCATGGACAATCGTAGGACCTTTCCGATCGATCCGCTTTCTCCCTACGCCGCCAAACACATGGCCGAGTACCTGCAGGGCGGCGGACGGCTGGTGCTGTTTCCCGAGGGCCGGATCTCCGACACGGGCTCGCTGATGAAGCTCTTCGACGGAACCGGGTTCCTACTGCACAAGACCGGCGCCCGGGTCATCACCGCCTACCTGCGCGGCGCCCACCGGCTGCCGTTTTCGCGCAACCGGGACGACAAGCGCTGCTTCCCGCGCGTCTCGCTGCACTTCAGTCCGGCGCTCACCCCGCCCAAGGTCGAGGGCACCAGCACCGCCGAAGCCCGCGACCGGCTGACGGAATGGGTCCGCGACCGCATGATCGAACAGCACTTCGCAACCGATCTGGCCATGGGGCCGCGCACGCTGGCCGAAGCCATCCGGACCACCGCCGCCCTGCGCCCGGGTCACGTCGTGCTCGAGGACATCACCGGAGCCCTGACCTACCGCCGCCTGAACCTGGGTGCCGCCCTGCTCAGTCGGCGCTTCAGCTCCCTCCTGCCGGCCGAGTCGGTGCGGGTCGGAGTCCTTCTACCGAACGTAAATTCCGTGCCGGTGACACTCTACGCCCTTTGGTCGCTCGGCAAGGTGCCCGCGATTCTCAACTACACGACCGGACCCTCCATCATGCTGGCCTGCGCCCGTTTGGCGGGACTGACTCACATTCTCACCTCCCGGACATTCATCGAAAAGGCGCGCCTCAAGGTCGAGCCCTTGCTCGAAGCCGGTTTGAAATTCGTCTACCTCGAGGACGTCCGAAAAACCATTGGCTCCGGCGCACGCACCGCCGCCCTGTTGCGACTCATCCGCCTGCCACGCCCCCCCGTGTCGGACCCGCAGGCGACTGCCGTGGTGCTGTTCACCAGCGGCTCGGAGGGCGTGCCCAAGGGCGTCGAACTGAGCCACGCCAACCTGCTCGCCAATGTCGGCCAGCTGCTCGCGATCAGCGATCTGCAGGACCACGACCGCATGTTCAACGCACTGCCGCTCTTTCACAGTTTCGGACTCACCGCCGGTCTGCTACTCCCGCTGCTGCGCGGCTTCTCGACCTTTCTCTACCCGTCGCCCCTGCACTACCGCATCGTGCCGATGGTGGCGTACCTGCAGAACAGCACGGTGCTGCTGGCGACGAATACATTTCTCAACCTCTACGCCCGTCGCGCGCACGCCTACGACTTCCGGTCGCTGCGCTACCTGTTCGCCGGCGCGGAGAAGATCCAGGAGGCCACGTCGGCACTCTGGGCGCAGCGTTTTGGCATCCGCATCCTCGAGGGCTACGGGGCCACGGAGTGCAGTCCGGTCATCAGTGTGAACACGCCCCTGGCACCGCGTCACGGTTCGGCCGGACGGCTCATGCCGGGCATGGAATATCAGCTCACTCCCATCGAGGGCGTCACCACCGGGGGACGCCTGCTCGTTCGGGGTCCCAATGTCATGAAGGGCTACCTCAACGAGGACGCCAACGCCAAGTTCAAGGCGCTCGACGGGTGGTATGACACCGGCGACATCGTCACGGTCGACGAGCAGCGCTTCATCAAGATTCAGGGTCGGCTGAAACGCTTCGCCAAGATCAGCGGCGAGATGATCAGCCTCACCGCGGTCGAGGACGCCCTTGGAGGCGCCTTTCCCCAACACGGGCTGCGATGCCAGGTCGCGGTCGTTTCGCGTCCCGACGAGGACAAGGGAGAAAAACTCATCGCCATCACCAATGAAACGCGACTCACCCTCGACGAGGTGCGCGCCGCCCTCCGCGCCAAGGGCCTTCCCAATCTGGCCATGCCCCGCGAGATCAAGGTCGTCGCCTCCATCCCCAAGCTCGGAACGGGCAAAACGGACTACCGCGAGTTGGAGAAACAACTCGCCGCCGCGGCACCGGCCCCATAGGTCCGGGCCTCGCGTCCGGCGCGTGCGCCTCCATGTAAGCGCGATCCAACGAACGCGTCCGTTGGAGGTGGTGTCGCCGACCCCGCGGGGATTGGCAGCGCATAAAGTACTCGGACAACGGAGGCGGGACCGGCCGGTGCTGTGCTCAGCGAGACCGCCGACAGCAACAACGGGATCAGTCTCTTGTCGTGTTTTTTGGGTAGATCGCAGTGCTCAGTACATCGACCGTTCAATACCCCCTCACCGCCGCGCCGCAGGAGCAACCCGTGGATCCACGGTCGGTTGTCGCCAGGCCCATCCAGCGATCACCGCCACCGCCACGAAGGAAAACCCCAACACCGTCAGGGCCGCCCCATCCCGCTGCGGTGGCAGGGGCAGTGGCGGCGCACTCAGCCACAGGTGCGCGAAGTTGATCCAGTGGAGGATCATTAACGCGGCAAACACTCCGGGGGCGACACGTAGGAGACGGGAACCGACGGCGAGGAAAAACAACAGTTGAACGAGATAGGTTCCCTGATGATTGCGGGCCGCCTCGGGGATGAACATGAGCAGGGTCCAGATCACCACGGTGGCCGAAACCCACAGCAGTGCCTCCGACTCGGCACGGTCCACAGGCGACATCTCACTCGCGCGGGGCCGACGCCACACCCATCCCACAATCAGCCCGATCGGCCAGAATCCGAGCGAGAACGCCAGGAAGGTCGCCTCATCGGTTCTGACTTGCAGCGCCCGGGACATCGGAGAGAACCGTGCCCCCCAATTCCCGGCAAACCACGTGCGGACATTGATCAGTCGCGCTTCCACCAATTGGGACACGGGAGTGGTGGCATAGGCCGTGCGCAACGTTTCGCCCACGCCGCGTGCGTCCGGCGGAATCACTCCGGCCAGGTGCCACTTCAGGAGCCTGGACCCGGGCGGGTCGTAGAAACTCTGATACGCCTTCCACGGCAGGGCCAGCGCCAACGCTCCAGCGCCGGCCGCCATCCAGGGGCGCAGTCCCAGTCGCCGCCAGCGCCACAGCAGCAGCGGTGCGAGTGCCAAGCCGGCGAAGGCCACCCCTCCATGCGAAAGCCACGCCAGACCCACCGCCACGCCTCCGGCCGCGGCCTCAAGGGCGGTTGGGCCCTTTCGTCCCAGCCAAAGGATCGATGCCAACAGCATCCACGCCGCCCCGACAAGTTTGGGCCAGACATAGAGCGAGTTGATCGCAAGGACGGTGGCCGGGAGCATTGCCAGTACCACCAGGGTCGCACGGCCCTGGCTCAGGCCTTGGGAGCGAAGCCAGGCCCACGCCACGGGCACCCAAACGAGCTGAAAGAGGATGCCAGCCACTTGGGCCAGGCCCACAAAATCCCTTCCCCGATCTGCCAAGGGACCGGCAACCAAGAGCATCCACCCCGTCTGAAGGGGCGGCCGGTCGCTGCTCAACCAGTCACCGAATCCAATCCGAGGATCATCGCCTCGTCGAAGCACCTCCGCGAAGTAGTGGGGAATGGCATTGTCCGCCGGAAGGTTGTGCAGAAACCGCGAGGCCGCCAGGCGCTCGATCGGCAAAGCCGGCGAATAGAGCACCAGGGCACTGAAGTACAGCACCGCAGCCAGCGCCATTATCAGAACGGGCATCCCGATATCACCCCATCGCCGACCACTCTCCTCGCGCCATGCTCCGCGTTCGACCAGGACGAGCACCCAAGCCGTGCCCACGACCGTCCAGGCCACCCCCCGTCCCAACGACGGACCCATCAAGTAGACGCCCCAAACGGCAAATCCGAGGAGGGCGGTCAAGCCAAGCGCCAACGGAACCGCAAGGTAGTGCGGCAGGGGAAGTTTGCTTGTCACCCGCAAGTGCGCCGCAGCCGCCACCAGTGCGACCACGGCTGCCACGAGCAGCAGGTTTCCCGGGTGACGCACGACGGGAGTCAGTAGGGAAAATCGCGAAACCTCCACCTGCTGCAACGCGAACCAGCCACCCCAGTCGACGGCACGGTCCTGGGCTACGATCCGAACTTGCTGCCCTTTCCACGCAGCCGGCAGGCGTACTGTCACAGACTCCCACTGTTCACCCGGATTGTGATTCACGAAAGGCAGGAACGCCTTCGTGGCCACATGCTCAATCAGCAGACGGTTCCCGGGCAGTGTGGGATAGCCACGAATTCGGGCGCGTAACTCGTTGGGTGCTGGAAACGCGCCCGTCATGAGATCCCCCACCGACCGATCATCGCCGCTCCACGAACTCCAATACTCCGCGCCGGAGACCGTCGGCATTACCCCGGGAAGGTCGCCCCGCACCTTGAATCCACCGGAGATCACCACCTCCCCCAACGACGCGGGCCGCCACCACCACCGGTCGTTCGCCTGGCGCGAAAACAGCACCCACCCCGCGAGCAGCACGAGAAACAAACGAAAAAGCAACCGAGCGCGCGCCATGGCCTCAGAGAACAGAGACGAAAATGGAATGCACAACAATCGCTTTTAGAAATCTCCCGTTCCACGCACCGCTGCAGCCCGCCAAGTGGTTTGGGGGTGCTAACGACACTCCGCAGGCACCAAACTTAAGCCGGAAGCATTCAGTTGAACCACGAATTGACACGAATCTACACGAATCAAAACAGGCACGGAGAAATGCGAGGTATCGGTTCACCTTTGGGTGAATTCAATTCGAACCAACTCCTCCCATGTCCCTCTGGATTCGTGTTCGTTCGTGTCAATTCGTGGTCTCCCGTCTGAAGGGTCATGGCTAAGGGGAACCAGCCAGCCCTTTTGACCCTGCCCGCCGTAGAGCCGGACCCTTCCGCTCATCGTTCTTGCCGCGGCGCGAGGTCCTTCCGATGCTGAATTTCCCCAGCGCGCCAGGGTCCGCGCCCACCGTGTTCGTCCCTGCCCAAACCTCCGTATCACCCTCATGAATCCGCTCGTATCTCGTCGTGACTTCCTGAAGACCACCGCCGCGGCCAGTGCCCTCGCGTTTCCGGCCGTGCTGAAATCCCAGCCCGCCGGCACGCCTTCCCCGCTCAATCGGCTCAATGTCGCCATCATCGGCGCCGGGGGTCGTGGGGGCGCCGCCCTGGAGGGGACCAAGGACGAGAACATTGTGGCCATCTGCGACGTGGACGCAGCGCGCGCCGACGCCGGGCTGAAGAATTTCAAGGAGCGTTTTCCGGCGGAGGCCGGGCGCCACGAGAGCGCGGCCCGGTTCGACGACTACCGGAAGATGTTCGATCAGCTGGGAAACAAGATCGACGCCGTCACCATCTCCACGCCGGACCACACCCACTTTCCCGCTGCGCTGGCCGCCATGAAGCTGGGCAAAAACGTGTATGTGGAAAAGCCGCTCGCCCACACGGTCTGGGAGGCCCGCGAGCTGCGCCGCATCGCCCGCGAACAGAAGGTCATCACGCAAATGGGCAACCAGGGGCACGCCGGCGAGGGCTGTCGTCTGCTCAAGGAGTGGGTCGATGCCGGTATCCTCGGCGACGTGCGCGAGGTGGTCAGCTGGACCAACCGGCCTTTCTATCCCCCGTGGCGCGAGCCAGTCGGTTCCTTCAATCCGCCGGACCACTCGAAGTTTCTCCCGGTCGTCCCGAAGACGCTGAACTGGGACGCCTGGCTCGGCACCGCCTCCGCACGGGAGTATGATCCCGCCTACCTGCCCTGGAAATGGCGCGGGTGGTGGGACTTCGGCACGGGCGCGTTCGGCGATGTCGCCTGCCACATCATGGACGGCGCCTACTGGGCCCTCAACCTCGGCGCGCCGACCTCGGTCGAGGCCATGTCCACCGGCGCGAGCAAGGTCGCCTGCCCGCTCGCCTCGATTGTCACGAATCACTTTCCGGCGCGCGGCTCCATGCCCGCCGTCAAATACACCTGGTCGGACGGCGGCATCCTCCCGCCCCTGCCGCAGGAACTGGAACTCGGACGCGATCTGCCCTCCGAGGCGGGCACGCTGCTCTTCGGCAGCAAGGCCACCGTGTTGTGCAGTTTCTACTACGACTCGGTGCGCATCATCCCCGAGGTGAAAATGCGCGAGATCGGGCCGTCCCTGCCTCCCAAAACCATCCCGCGGGTCAAGGACGGTCCATTCGCGGAATGGATCCTCGGCTGCAAGGGCGGCCCGAAACCCGGCTCGAACTTCGACTACTCCGGCCCGTTCACCGAAGCCGTCCTGCTGGCCAATGTCGCGATTCGCTCGCGGCGTCGCATCGAGTGGGACTCCGCCGCGATGAAGGTGACGAACCTCGCCGAGGCGAATCAGTTCATCACCAAGGAATATCGTCCCGGCTGGCTCTAAGCCGACCTCACCGGGGCACTAGCGTCCGACGCCCAGGATTTGGCGAGCTCCAGTTTGGTTCGGATCCAGGGCGAGCGCGCGCCGCGCCGCCTCCATCGCACCGTCGCGATCGCCGCGTCGCAGCAGGACCGTGGCCAACGCAAAGGGATAGTCCGCCGAACGAGGACCTTCCTTCTCCGCCCGCCGAAGGGACACAACGGCCTCGTCCAGGCGGTTGGTCTGGGCCTGGAGGAGTCCGAGATTGTACCACGCCCGGTGAAAGGTCGGGTCGCGCTCCAGGGCGAGCCGGAACGAGGTCTCCGCCTCGGGAAGGTGGCCGGCCTCCGCATAGGCCAGCGCCGCCCGCATCGCCGCCTCGGCGTCTGCGGGTTGCAGCTGCGCCGCGCGATAGAATTTGGCCGCCGCCTCCAGGTTGCGCCCTAGGGCGTTGAGCACGAGGCCATGCGTGTCGTGGATCACGGGGGAGTTCGCATCCCACTGACTTGCCCTTCGAATCTCCGTTTCCGCCTCAAGCAGTCGACCCTGGTTCGCCAGATCCTGTCCGAGCCGGACACGGCCGGACGGCTGGTCGAGCGAGAGGGCAAGGTAGGCATCCAGCTCCTTCCGGGCGGGCGACCCGGCCGCCAGTTCGGGTGACAACGCCCACGCCGCATCCAGCCGCACGAGTCGCACCGGGTCCTGGAGCAGGGGACGCAACCGGTCGCGCGAGGGTTCATGGGCCCCCAGCAGGCGCACCGCCGCGGAGCGCTCCAGCGGGTCGCCCGCCGTCAGAGCCGTCTGGGCGGCGGCCACGATCGCCGGGCCGGAGTCTCCCCCGAGAAACGGGGTCAGCAATTGAAAATAGGTCGCCCGCCAGGCGGGGATGTCCTCGCCGCCCAGCAGCGCAAGGAGCGACGCCGCCGCCTCGCTCCTCCCGGCCTGCGCCGCGGCGACCGCGCGGGCTCGCGACCGCTGGCGCGACTCCATCTTCGAGCCGTACCACGTATCCACCGCGGCAATCGCCCAGTCAACCGGCTTGTCCGCGTGACACGTGCTGCACGCGTTGGGGATGCCCAGTTCCTTGGTGAGAAGCGGATCCGGTTTCAGCCAGCCGTGATCATGCCGCGGGGACCGCTGCATGTAGGTGGTGGTCGGCATGTGACAGGAGACGCACTGGTTGCCGGTCGAGCCTTCCGCATGCCGCGAATGGGCCACGGGATCGATCGGCACGGCCCGCGCCCCATTGGGCTGCACCCGTCCCGGTGCGCTGTGACACTGGAGGCAGAGCGCGTTGTTCTGCACCGGCAGGAGGGTTTTCGTGGTGTGCGGGTCGTGGCAGTCCATGCAGGTCACGCCCGCATGCCCCATGCGACTGAGCAGCACGGAGGTCCAGTTGAAGTCCTCGTCGCGCTGCTGGCCGTCCGGGTGGAAGATCCCGGGCTCCGAGGGCAGCGTCACCCGGTAATGATCGTGGTACAGATCGCCGGGTTGGAAATCGAGGGTCAGCTGTTCATTGCGCGCATGGCAGGGCGCGCAGGTCTGCATCATGCGCTGGCGGTCGCCGCGGAAAGGCGGGGCCGACACCCACGGGGTGGCCGGCGCACCCTTCGCACCGTGGCCCGGGGCGGTGGGTCCATGGCACTGGATGCAGCCGACGCCGTGCTCGACCCAGGTCGAATGGAACGAGTCGGTCGTCGCGTCATAGTTCTTTTGATACCCGGTCATGTGGCAGTGGGCGCACATCGAGTTCCAGTTCATGCCGCGGCCCGTCCAGTGGCCCCATTCACCCGCCCGGCGGCCCTCGCTGCCAAACACATTGAACCAGTCCTTTTTCACCGGATCGTAGGCGAGTTCGTGCGGTTGCCAGCGTCCGCCCGGCTTGGGCACCAGCGGCTGCCAGAGCGGGGCGTGCCCAAGGATCAGGTCGGCCCCGGCCATCTCCTCACCGGGGGCCGACGGGGGAGCCGAGGCCCAGGCCGGAGTGGCCTCGGGCACCGCCGAGCGCGGACGGTTGGCGAGAGCGTGATCGGTGCCCGACC
Organism: Opitutaceae bacterium; assembly: GCA_046346755.1. GTDB lineage: Bacteria > Verrucomicrobiota > Verrucomicrobiia > Opitutales > Opitutaceae > UBA6669. Next base: position 196,505 of record JAXMHM010000005.1, read on the forward strand.
AGCCGTCGAACTGCGGGACGTGACACTCGCGGCAGGTGCCGGACGTCTGCCCGATCGCCGACGCCACCGTGCGCACGGAAGCGGCAACGGCGGGCGGCGGATTCGCCTTCGACACCGCGTCACCCGACCCGCTCGGCCGACAGGCGCCGGCCAGCACCAGCAGTCCGAGTCCAACCCAGCTTCCGGCGACGAGACCGGCGCGGCGCAGCAGCCGACGGGGATCGCAAAGGGGCCTGGGTGCGCACATCGCCTGAAAATCCCTGTTCCCGGCGCCAGCGCAAGCGCGGGATGCAGCCCCTCCCGGGTTCGTGCCCCTACTCCAGGATCCGCCGCAGGCTCTCCAAATCCATCACACTGGCCAGCGACTCCTCCTGCACGACGGACGAAGCCAGGTCGGCCTTCTCGCGCTGCAGCAGCCGGATCTTCGCCTCGATGGTGTCTTCGGCCAGCAAACGGTAGGCGACCACAGGCTGGGTTTGTCCAATGCGGTGGGTCCGGTCGATCGCCTGGGCCTCCACGGCCGGATTCCACCACGGATCGTAGAGGAAGACGTAGCTCGCGGCGGTGAGATTGAGACCGAAGCCGGCCGCGCGCAGTGAGAGCAGGAACACGGTCTGGGAACGATCCGTCTGAAATTGGGCCACGAGTTCCTGACGGTTCTCCGTCGCGCCCGTCAGCATGAGGTGCCGGATGCCGGCCCCGACCAAACGATCGCGGATCAACTCCAGCATGCCCACGAACTGGCTGAAGACGAGGACCTGGTGTCCCTCCTCGGCCAGTTCCTCCAGGCGCTCGACCAGTCCGTCGAGTTTCGCGCTTGGCAGCGCGGCGTGAGACGGATCGATCAGGCCCGGGTGACAGCAGATCTGCCGGAGACGGAGGAGGCTGGCGAGGACGTTGAACCGCACCGCGTCGAGCGCCCGATCCGTGTCCACGCCGAGCAGGTGGGCCCGTGCGCGCTTGAGTTCGGCGTCGTAGAGGAGGCGCTGCTCGCCCTCGAGTGTGACGACGATTTCGTCCTCGGTGCGCGACGGCAGGTCGGTCGCCACCTGGGCCTTGGTCCGGCGCAGAATAAAATGCCGCACCCGACGGTGCAGTTGGGCGCTCGCCGCCGCGTTTTCCTCCCCGTAGCTGCGCCGGAACTGCGACTGCGTGCCGAGCAGTCCGGGTTGGGCAAAGGCGAACAGGCTCCACAAATCGAGCAACCGGTTCTCGATCGGGGTGCCGGTCAGCGCCAGCCGGTGCCGGGACCTCAGTGTGCGCGCAATCACGGCAGTCTGGCTGGCGGGATTCTTGATGAACTGCGCCTCGTCGAGCACCACTGCATCCCAGGTCTGCCCCTGGAACCAGGCGCCCTGCAGCCGGAGTTGCACGTAGTTGGCCACGACAATGCCCGGACCCGCTCCGGTCAAATCGCCGGGACCGGCAAACGGAGAAAACACAGCGGTGGCGAGCGCCGGTGCAAACCGCGCGGTCTCGCTCACCCAGCCGTGCATGACGCTTTTGGGACACACCACGAGCGCCCGCCACGGACGGCGCGCCCCCGCCGGACCCGGCGGCCCTGTATCCGGTTCCTCCCGCTTGCCCAGCGCGAGGTGAAGCATCCACGCCAGCGTTTGCACGGTCTTGCCGAGGCCCATGTCGTCGGCCAGCACGCCTCCGAACCCCTGCTCCGACAAATGAACGAGAAAACGGAATCCCTCTTCCTGATACGGACGCAGCGTGGCTTGCAGACCCGCCGGCAGTTGGGGCGGTGGAAGCGCCGCCATGCGCCGGGCGCGCTCCCGCAGCTCATCGGCCAGCGCCCGGTCGCGGGACGCCAGTTCCTCGGCTTCCGACAACAACTGCACGGCGTGGAGGCGATGGCTGACCGTCCGCCCCTCGGCGAGGGTCTCGGCCGAGCCGAGGCCGAGCCGCTCCAGCGCGTCACCCGCCGCCCCGAGGCCCTGGATTTCCACGCGGCGCCAGCCCCCTTCGCGCAGGCGCACCCACTTTCCGTGGGAGCGTAACAGCAGCGCCACTTCGGCGGGGGTGAGCGTGGCGTTGTCGATGTGCAGTCCGACCTGCAGGTCAAACCAGTCGCGCCCGCCCCCGGCCGCGGGTTGCAGGGACCAGTCCATCCGGGCCTGCACGACGGGACCAAACAACCCGGAGAGCTCCCCCAACGCCTCGATTTCACAGCCGGGCGGAAGGGTGTCCCGCCACTGCAGGAACTCCTCGGGAAACACCCGGGGAAGCGGCCGGGCCCAGGCATGGTGGCCATGGTCCCAGCCGAGTTTGAAGTCCGCGAAAAACGCCCCGACCGCATTGGCCGCCCGGTGGTCGAACTCCCAAATGGGATCGCCACTTTGACGAAGCGGGGGTTCACGCTGCTCGCTCCACGCCCAGCCGCGACCGGTCCAGATGCGCTCGCAGGGAGGATCCTCGCTCCGGGCGAGGAGGTGGACAAAGAGCAGGGCGGGCAGGGCGAGGGTATCCGTCACCGGTGACGTCCACACGCGCAGCACGGGGCGCAGCGGCACCGTCTTGACGGCCACCGCCTGGGCTTCGGAGACCTTCACGCCGTGACGCAGCAAGCGCTCACGCATCGCGGGATCGCTGGCCGCCAGCCGGCTGACATGGGTCGCAGGCAGCGGACCCGGTCCGCGATAGATTTTGCCCGCGTTGAAATAGAAAACCTCCGGCGGATTGGTCAGCCGTTTCGCGGTCGGTGCGGGACGCCCGTGCGGGTCCACCAGCCGCAGGTCGAGCCGTTCCGCCACGTCGTGGCTGGCCACGCCCTCGTAGACCAGAGGCTCGGCTTCGATGTGCCAGGGCGATCCATCGGGCAGAACCACGGCGGCGCGCGCCTCCTCGACGGACAGCACCGCGGCGACGAGCCATTCGGGGACCGGACGGCGGGTTTGCAGCACGCCCAGCCCGGTGCGGCGCTGCGTCTTCAGTCCTGCGGCCAGCGCCAGCATCAACGCCCCTTCCGGTGCGGACAGGTGCCGCACCGCTTTCGGCAGCAGCCCCGGAATCGCGACCAACACGGCAATCGGGGCCGGATGCCAGGGGTCGTCGTGGGACGGACGGACTTCGAGGAAAAACGCCCCTTCCTCGGAAATCGCCAGGCGCACATCCTTGACCGCGGCCCATTTCATCGTGGGGCGCCGTTCCACCCGCTGGTGCGGCGGCCAGGCCTCCCACCGGTCCAGTTCGCGCTGCAGCCGCCGGCGTTTCACCGCGGCGGCCGTGGCTTCGGGATCCGCCATCAGTGCCAGCGCCTCCGGCACGGGAACGCCTGCGCGCAGGTACTCGTGGGCGACGAAACGCCAGAGCTGCCAGGGGTCCTTGGGCACGTCTCCGGGATTCCACCACCCGTCCGACACCACCTCCGCCGGATCGCGGCCGACCTGCGTCGGCAGAAGAAAACCGCGGTTCTGGAGGTCGGCGAAGTGCAGCTGCCCACCGCGCCGGACCAGGTCGCCGAAGAGGCGGTCAATGGACTCCAGCGCCCGCAGTTCGGCGGGCAGCAGCGCGCGGCCCAGGCGCCCGGCGAGTTCGTCGCTCCAAGCGTCGCGAAACGTCCGCGCCGAAGGCTTGGACCGTTTGCCGGGCGCGTCGCCCGGCGTCGGTTTGGGCCGGACCGATCGTCGGGCGGAGGCCACGGTGGGGGCCGGACGGCTCAGTACACCTGTTCCTCGAGCAGGGCGAAGAGCTCCGATTCCTGGATACGGCGCTGCTGCATGGAGTCGCGCTCGCGGAGGGTGAACGATCCGTCCTTTTCGATGGTGTCGAAGTCGATGGTCACGCACCACGGCGTGCCGATTTCGTCCTGGCGACGGTAGCGGCGGCCGATGGCGCCGCCATCGTCATAAAACACCGCGTAGCGGCGCTGCAGTTTCTTGTAGAGTTCGCGGGCGCGACCGACGAGCGCCTCCTTGTTCTTCAGCAGCGGCAGGACCGCGACCTTCACCGGGGCGATGCGGGGGCTGAGGCGGAGCACGGTGCGCTTTTCGACCGCGCCCTTGTCGTCCTTGACCTCCTCCTCGGCGTAGGCGGCGCACAGCACCGCGAGGAAAATGCGGTCGACGCCGACCGCCGGCTCGATCACGTGGGGAACGAACTTCTTCTTCGAGGCCTCGTCAAAGATCTCCTGCGGCTTGCCCGAGGCCTGCGCGTGCTGGCCGAGGTCGTAGTTGCCGCGGGCCGCGATGCCCCAGAGCTCCTGCACGCCGAAGGGATAGCGGAACATGATGTCCACCGTGCCCTTGGAGTAGAACGCGAGCTTTTCCTTGGGGTGCGCGTAGAGCGAAAGGTGCGATTCGGGCAGGCCGACTGAGATGAGCCACTGGCGGCACCACTCGATCCACTCCTGGTGACACTTGGACCAGTCCGCATCTTCATGGATGAAGTACTCCATCTCCATCTGCTCGAACTCGCGTGAGCGGAAGATGAAGTTGCGGGGCGTGATCTCATTGCGGAACGACTTGCCGATCTGGGCGATGCCGAACGGCAGTTTCACCCGGCCCGTGTCGACCACGTTCTTGAAATCGACGAACATGCCCTGGGCCGTTTCGGGGCGCAGGTAGGAGACCGACGACGCGTCGCGCAGAGCGCCGACGTAGGTCTCAAACATCATGTTGAAGGCGCGCGGTGGCGTCAGGCTGCCGGGTTCGCCGGTGGCGGGAGACGGCACGAGCACGATCTCCTCGGGCTTTGCCTCGGTCATGTCGCGGGGTTGCACCGGTGCGAGCTGGCCCTGGATGCCCTTCTTGCGCTTGAACAACTCGGCGGCCTCCTGCAGGGCGCCGGTCGTATTGTCACTTTCGAGCGCCGATACGTAACCGACGGTGTTTCCATCCACCACCACCGGGGCGAAAAACAGCTGGTCCGCGCGGTACCGCTGTTTGGACACTTTGCAGTCGACCAGCGGGTCGGTGAAACCCTCGACGTGACCCGAAGCCTGCCAGACCTTCGGGTGCATGATGATCGACGTTTCGATACCGACGATGTCATCGCGACGCTGCACCATGTCCCGCCACCAGGCGTCCCGGATGTTCTTTTTCAGCTCCACGCCGAGAGGACCATAGTCAAAAAACCCGTTCAAACCGCCGTAGATTTCAGACGACGGAAACACGAAGCCACGGCGTTTCGCGAGGGAAACGATGGCCTCCATCAGGTTGTCGGGCGTGACGTTCGGCGAGGACATAAGAGTTCGAGGCTAGAGGTCTCACCTCTCGCGGGTCAACTGCGCGGATGCCCTCGGACCTACAGTCGGCGCCGTATCTCCGACTCCGCCCCGGCACGGAAGGGTGGTCCTATTCGCGACGCACGCGTTCTTTTTCTTCCTCGCGCTCTTCTTCCAGGCGGGAGCGTTCGGCGGCGATTTGGGCGCGGACCTTTTCCGCCTCGTCGTACTTGCCGTCAGCCAGCGTTTCATCGAGCTGCTTTTTCAGAAAGATCTCACGTTCAGCGATTTTGCCTTTAAAGATCGTGTCGATTTCCGCCAGGCGGGCTTTCTTTTCAGGGGTGAGTTTCTTGCCGGAAGTGGGGTCGGACTTGTTCAGTCGCTCCATCGCGAGTTCGTAGGCGCTCTTCATGGGGTCATCTCAAGGGACCCGCGTGTACGAGACCAGCACGATCAGCACGAGGCCGGTGTAAACAAAAGGGGGCCAAAACCCTCCCACGCGGCGGCTCCACCCGAAATGGAAGCCCACCAACAGCAAGCCGATCAGGCCGGTCAACGCCACAAACCCCACGGCAGGAGTGGAAAACGAAGCCGCGAGATGCACGCCCGGTTGATCGGAGAACCAGGCGAGCAGCCGTTCCACCAGCCAGAGCACCAGGGCGGCACCGTGATTGAAGACCAGGCTCAGGTGGGTCGCTCCGAGCAATCCGGAGACCAGGGATGCCAGTCCGGCCAGGATGGCGATCGATGCGAGGGGGATCGCGACGAGATTCGCGACCAGTGCACCGGGGGTCAGGAGCCCGAAGTAGAGGACACCGGTCAACGCGCTCAACAGCAGGGTCGAAAGTCCGAGCGCCGCCGTGTTGAGGGATGAGGCGAGGCCGACGGCAACCCACCGGTGTCTCCACGACCAGGCTGAGGGGGGAAGGGAGCGGAAAGGAATCCACCTGCGGTTCCACGCCTCTCCCAGCGGCAGCCCCAGCAACAGAAGGGCTCCAACAATGCCATAACTCATCTGAAAACTGGCGCTGAACAGCTGCATTGGATCGAACACGAGCACGATCCAGGCGGAGGCCACCCAGGCGGACACGGTGCTGCGCGGTAGCCGCAGCACAAAGGCAATCTCGACGAGAAATACCATAAGGAAGGCGCGAAGCGCGGAGGGCGCCCGACCGGTCACATCCACGTACAACCACAGCAGCACCACGAGCAGGCCAAAAATGGCCCACGGTCGGAGGCGGCACGCCATGAGGAGCCCGTGAAGGGCCATGGCGATGACTCCGATGTGCATGCCGCTGATCGAAAAGAGGTGCAGCGTGCCGGTCTGGGTGAACCAGACTTGTTGCTCTTCGCTCAGCTCCCGCTGTAGGCCCAGGACCATCGCCTTGAAGATTCCTTCGAGCCGGGGATGAGCCTGCAAACCGAAGCCGAGGATGCGACTCAGCTCGCGTTGGGCGGCCTCGCACCAGCGACGGTACGACGTGGCCTCTTGCACCACCCGAACGGAACGGGCTTGGGTCAACTTGAAGTTGAGACCCACGCCGGCGAGGTAGCCGTCAAAGGTGTTCGCGGCCGGAGATTTAGGAAGCCGCTGCAGGCGACCGACCACTTCGTTCACCTCGGATGGGATCGGGCGGGGACCAAGCCGTGCGAGTCGGGCCGCTACATAAATTCGTTGTCCCACCAACTCGGACGACGGAGCGGCGGCGCGCCGAACGACTCCCCAGCCGCTGACTTTGCGCGGATCGGTTCCGGCAGGAAAGAGGCGTTCCCATGCGAGCTCGATCCGCACCTCGCGTGGGGGAAGGGTCTCCCACAATGCCAGCCGTGCCCGGGCAAGGGAGTACATGACAAAGCCGGAAAGCGTGAGACTCAGCGCCAGTCCCACCCACCATCCGTTCCCGCGGATCAGTCGTGTTCCCAACCCCGCCACCGTCACGGCCGCGGTCAGGCAGAGACCCAACTGCCAGCCCGTGGGAGCCCCCGGAAGGATCCTCCCCAACGTCAACCCCACTCCCCAGGGCAGAAGAACCCAGAGCAAAGGAGCTCGCTGACCCAGTGTCCGATCCGACATGCCCACGGTTCAGACGCAGCGACGCGGCCGTGCCAAGAATAATGCATATAAATTGCTACAAATACGTGCCCTACGGCTGCCTTCTGCCGAGGTGCTGTCTGCGCAGGAGGAAAACGGGCCACCCGAATGCGCCGCTCTCCCGCTCGGGCACCCAAGGACTCCACTGGGCCTGTCCCTGTTTATGCAACCTCTTCAGATTGCAATAATTAGCCTGTCCCTTATTGAGCAACCTGCCGGGATTGCTCAGGGCAAGACACGGCCTCAGTACGTCCTCACCAGCGTGGTCCTATCGCCCGCCAGCGCTTTCACGCCGAGGGAAGGTCGAAGCGGCTTCGGTCCGCCGAAAGATACGCAACCTGTTAAGGTTGCCTACAATTAGCCTGTCCCTTATTGAGCAACCTCGACGGATTGCAGAAAACGAGCCTGTCCCTTCATTTGTGACCGCGGGGGCCGCTGGGGTGGAAATCGGGCGGTCCTTTGGCTTTGCGTCGGAGCTGGGATTTTGCGGCGTTGAGGGGACGGCGTGGGTACGCCGCGTATGCCCGACGACGACCAAACCGATCTCTTTGGAGCCAGCGAGCCGGTCTCCCCGGCGGCCGGCGGGGGCGCCGCGGCCGTGCCGGCGTCGCACCAGCCGCTCGCCGCCCGCATGCGGCCGCGTTCGCTCTCCGAAATCGTCGGACAGGAGCACCTGACCCAGACAGGCGCCCTGCTGCCGCGTCTGGTGGCGTCCAACCGCTTTGGGTCGCTGCTGTTCTACGGGCCGCCGGGTTGTGGCAAAACCAGTTTCGCCGAGGCCATTGCCCGCGAAACGGGGAGTCGCTTCGTGCGGGTCAACGCCGTCATGTCCAACGTGGCCGAGCTACGCGAAATCCTCGCGGCCGCACGTCGGCGCCCGGAAGCCCGCACTCTGCTCTTCATCGACGAGTTGCACCGGTTCAACAAGTCACAGCAGGACCTGCTGCTTCCCGATGTGGAAGAAGGGGTGGTCCGGTTGATCGGAGCCACCACCCACAACCCCGGCTTCTACGTCAATCCTCCGCTGCTCTCGCGCAGCCACCTGTTCCGCCTTGAGCCGCTCTCCGCCCACGCCGTGGCCAGCGTGCTGCGCCGGGCCTTGGGTGATGTCGACCGGGGTCTGGGCACCCGGTCCGTCACCGCCGACGATGCCTTGCTCCAAGACCTCGCCGTGCTCTGCGATGGCGATCTGCGCCGTGCGCTCAACGCCCTGGAGGTCATCGTGCTGGGCATGGCCGAAGGAGCCACGCTCACCCCCGCCGACATCGAGGTGTTCGCCCGGGAGCGACGCATCCGCTACGATGCCAACGAAGACGAGCACTACGACACGATCTCGGCGTTCATCAAGAGCTGCCGCGGGGGCGATCCGGATGCCGCTCTCTACTGGCTGGCCAAGATGCTAGCCGGCGGCGAGGACCCCCGCTTCATCGCCCGACGCCTGGTCATTCTCGCCAGCGAAGACGTGGGTCTCGCCGATCCCCAAGCCCTGCCCCTGACGGTCGCGGCCCACCACGCCTGCGACTTCATCGGCCTGCCCGAGGCAGAACTGACCCTCGCCCACGCCACGCTCTACATTGCCTGCGCCCCAAAGAGCAACAGCGCCACCCTGGCACTCGGCGAAGCCCACCGCGCGCTGAAGGAAAAGCCGGTGCAACCCGTTCCCTTGCCCCTGCGCGACAAGAGCGGCCAAGCCAGCAAACAGGCCGGTCACGGCAAAGGGTACCGCTACTCTCACGACTACCCGGAAGCCATTTCAGGCCAGGACTATCTGACCACCCCTCTCACCCTCTACTCGCCCAAATCGGTCGGCTGGGAAGCCAAGATCGCCGAGCGACTCGCCCGCTGGCGCGCCCTGAAAGCCGACCTTCGCTCCGACCCAAACCGCGTCCCCTAGCACGGGCGCATGCCTCGCTCGTCTCCACCGCGTCAATTCGCACCGGAGACCCCTCCCCCGTCACCCAAACTTCACGGCTTCTTCACGCCGGGGCACTTGTGCTCAGCGTGCATGTCCGTAGGATTTCCCCATGACGCTCAGCGCCCCCGTTTTGAAAACGCTGCTGATGGCCGCTTCGCTGGGCATGGTCGTCCCCATACTGGCCCAGTCGACGCCGCCCGCGAAACCGCGTGTGACCGCCGGCAAGGAACCCGATGCCGAGCCGGTGCTGCCCGGCGTATCCGTGCCCCGGGGGGAAGGTTGGATGAGCCTGTACCTCGAGGGCGGCACGTTTCGCCTCGGGTTCTACGACGCCGCCAAGAAACCCATTTCCAGCCCGGCCAGCCGCGCCACCGCCCGGTGGAACCCCCCCCTTAAAACCGGAGAAGTCCGCGCCGTGCTCAACCCCTCCGGGGACGGTTTGACCCTGCAGTCGAACAAACCGGTTCGTCCCCCTCTCGTGTTCAAGGTCTACGTGACCTTGCTCAATGGCGACGACGCCGCCCTGGAGTCGCACGTGATCGACTTCAAAGGCTGACCCCTTTCCACCCGCCAGCCTCCCCACGCCCGGGAGGCCGACGGCCCAAACCTGCCGCTTCCGGCACGCGTGGGTTCACTCACGTCCGGCCACCCGGCTCTCATTGCCTTTGACTTGGCAGGAGGGCGACGCAGGCTCAGCCGCTTACCTCCCCCAATATGGTTAGCCCCAATCCCGCTGAAAACAACGGTGGCACTGCCTTGCCTGCCGCTGAAGCCCGCGCTCTCAACGATGTGGTCATCCGGCTCGCCGGAAACTCCCAGGACGGAATCCAGACGATCGGCGGTTTCCTCGCCCGCCTGGCCGGTCGCAGCGACCAGGACGTCATGACTTACATGACGATCCCGTCCACCATCTCCGGCGGGCCGTCCATTTTCCAAGTGCGCATGGGCACGGGCGACATCCTCTCGTCCGGCGATCAGGCCGACTTCCTCGTCGCCTTCTACCAGCACAGTTACGAGAACCACCTCTCCTCCCTCCGTCCTGGCGGCGTGCTCCTCTACGACGCGGACCACGTCAAACCCAACCCGGACGACAAGCGGTTCACCGCCGTCGCCGCCCCCATCACCAGCGGCACGGTCGAGGCCGTCGGTGGCTCGTCCAAGGACAAGGGCAAGAATCTTTACGTGCTCGGCCTGATCGCCCGGGTCTTCAACCTCGACGTCGCCAAGCTGAGCGGCCTGATCAAGGAGCGCTTCGGCGGCAAGACCGAGGACATCGTGCGCAACGCCATGCTGGCCTTCGACGCCGGTTACGCCTGGCCGGCCGACAACCTGCGCGACTGCTTCTACCGCTTCAACCCGCCGACCCGCACCAGCACCCGCGCGCAGGTCACGCTCGACGGCAACTCCGCCATGACCTACGGCCTCATCGCCGCGGGCGTGCGCTACGGCTCCGGCTACCCGATCACCCCGTGGTCCAGCATCATGGAAATGCTGCGGTCGGAGCTTCCCAAATACGGCGGACTCTTCGTCCAGGCCGAGGACGAACTCGGCGCCGTTTCCTACGCGCTTGGTTTCTCCTACTCGGGCCACCTCGCCATCACCGGCAGCTCCGGTCCCGGTCTCTCCCTGAAGATGGAGGCGCTCGGCTGGGCGGTCATGTCGGAAATGCCGCTGATCGTCATCAACGTGCAGCGCGGCGGCCCCAGCACCGGCATGCCGACCAACGTGGAACAGAGCGACCTGCTCCAGGCCTTGTATGGGAGTCATGGTGACGCCCCGCGGGTCGTGCTCGCGCCGCGCGACGTCGAGGACTGCTTCTACATCGCCATCGAGGCCGCCCGCATCGCCCGCGCCTACAGCACACCGGTGATCATCCTGACCGACCAGGCCCTGTCCTCGCGGATCGAGGCCTTTGACGAGCCGGACCTCGCGGGCCTCATGGTCGACCCCGCGCCCGACCTCTCCGCACGTCCGGCCGATTTCAAGCCCTATCCGCTCGACCGGATCACACGCCACGCCCCCCCGGGATCGCGCGTCGGCTCGGGTGTGTATCCAACCGTGACCGGTCTCGAACACGACGAACTGGGCCACCCGACCGGCAGTCCGCAGCTGCACACCAAGATGACCGCCAAGCGGCGCGAGAAGCTCAAGGCGCTGGCGGCCACCCTGCCCGCGGCCGAGGCCTTTGGCGACCCGGAGGGCGACGTCCTCCTCGTCGGGTGGGGTTCCACCTACGGCCCGGTCCGCGAGGCGCTGGCACGCATTCGCAACTCCGGCACCAAGGCCGCCCAGCTCCACCTCCGCCACCTCAATCCGCTGCCGCCCGGCCTCGAGGACGTCTTCCGGCGCTACCGCCAGATCATCGTCGTCGAAATCAACGACGAGGGCCTTTATGGATACGGCCAGCTCGCGACGCTGCTCCGCGCCCGCTACGCCAACCCGGCCATCCGCAGCCTGACAAAAACCGACGGACTCACCTACAAGGTCAGCGAGATTGTCAACGGCGTCACCCACCTGAGCGCCCGCAACGGCGTCCCGGCCTGAGCCCGCGCCCCCACCGCCCGTCCACTCCGTCCCCAACCTCCTTTCTCTTCAACCCCATGTCCGCCCCCGAGATTCTTCCGCCCGCCCTGCCCGCCACCGACCGCGCCCCCCTGACCAAGAAGGCCCTGACCGCCGACCACCCGACGTGGTGCCCGGGCTGCGGCGATTTCGCCGTTCTGCACTGCTACTATCGAGCCCTGGAAAAGCTGAACTACCCGCACGAGAAGATCGTCACGATGGCCGGCATCGGCTGCTCGTCACGTTTCCCGTACTTCGTCAACACCCACGGAGGCCACTTCATCCATGGCCGCTCGCTGCCGTTCTCGGCCGGCGTGAGCCTGGGCCGCGACGACCTGCATGTCTTCGTCTTCGGCGGCGACGGCGACGGGTTCTCCATCGGCGGCAATCACCTCGATCACGTGGCTCGCAAGAATCCACGGCTCACCTACGTGATCATGGACAACTTTGTCTACGGCCTGACCAAGAAGCAGACGTCGCCGACCTCCCCCATCGGCTTCAAGACCAAGACCGACCCGACCGGCGCCTTTGACCAGCCGATCAACCCGATGCGCAAGCTGGTCGACAGCGGCGCCACCTTCATCGCCCGCAGCCATGCCACCCAGGTCAATCACATGACCGAGATGATCATGCGCGCAGCGCAGCACGACGGATTCTCGGTGATCGAGATCCTTTCGGAGTGCGTCGAGTTCTATCCGGGCGCGTTCGACACCAGCGTACCCCGCAAGGGCGGCACCTTCACCTTGATCCAGGAAAAGAAAAACGACGGCACGCCGGAGGACGCCACGCGTCACGACACCACCGACGACGTGGCCGCCTATCGGCTCGCCTCCGAACCCTGGCCGGGGCTCTTCGGCGTCTTCCTCGACAAGAAGCGCCCGACCAAGAATCAGCTCGAAGCCAACCTGATCGCCAAAGCCCGCGAACGCACCAAGGGCGCCAGCGACCTCCAGCTGCTGCAAAGTACCTTCGCCAAGCTGCGCTAAGGCCCTGCGCAGTCTCCCGCTCCGAGGGGACACAGACCTTGCCAACCGGAGAATCCGAGGGTGGTGCCCACACCGGGGCCACCCCGGTTCAGATCCGCTGCATCAGCACCGCCACACTCAGTTTTTGCGTGTGCGTGCCCTTGAACACGCCGCTCGTCGGCGACGTGTCGCGATAGTCCCGCCCGATGGCCACCTTGACGTGACGTTCACCCGCCAGGCAGTCGTTCGTCGGATCGAGCGGCCACCAAAACCCGCCGGGGAGGTGCACCTCGACCCAGGCATGGCTCTCGCTCGCGCCAATCAGCTTCGGATCTTTCTGCTCCTCCGAAGCTCGGCGCTGGGTCTCGGTTTCAATGTATCCCGTGACATACCGCGCCGGGATCTCGGCCGAACGCAGAATCGCGATCATGAGCTGGGCAAAATCCTGACAAACACCAGCTTGTAACTTAAGTATTTCAGTGATGCCAGTATCGATCCGGGTCACTCCGGGCTGGTAGCGGAACGTCTGCTTGATCCACGAATTCAGCTTGAGCAGAGAGGGTCCCAAGGCATCGCTCGGCTTGAAAAAGCGGTTGGCGATCGCATTCACCTCCGCCGACAGCGAGATGGCCGGGGAAGGCATGAGGAATTCAAAAAGCTTGAGCCGCTCGCTGCGAAAAATCTGACGCGCCTCGGAGATGCTGATGTCGTACGCCGCCTTGGGCACGTCACGCAGGGAGGTCTCCACCTCGCTGACACTGTCGAGGAGCAGCTCCTCATGCCGCTTCACGATGGAAAACGTCTCCACAATATTGCCGAAGTAGTCGGCATAGGTGTGGATGTTGCACGGGGGCATGGTCACCAGCCGCCGGGAGCAGCGACGCTGGTTCTCGTCATCGGTCGGCGTCAACCGCGCTTCCATGAACGACTCCGACGCCGTGCCGGCATAGCGGTAGTGCGTGCGGTGGGAGATTCGGAAACGCATGGAAGAGTCCAATCAAAACAGCCCCGGCTCCGCTGGCAATGGCCGGGTTTTGGCGAATCTGCACAATTTTTGCCCGATTTCCCGTGCCCCACCCTCTCTTCCTAAACCACGGGAACCTCATCCCGGTCCGGTGGCTTAACGCAAATGAATGCTCCCCGGACCCACCCCGGCTGTCCACGGGTTGACACTCCTCTCCGACTCAAGGAACGTGCTCGAATGAGCTCAGTTCTCTCCTCATCACCCTTCGATAGCGTCGAAGCTGTCGTACAGGACATCAACGAAGGCAAGTTGGTGATCGTGACCGATGATGAGGACCGCGAGAACGAGGGTGACCTGATCATGGCGGCCTCCAAGGCCACCCCGCAGACGATCAACATGATGATCCGGTACTGCAGCGGGATCGTCTGCGTGCCCATGCTGGAACACCAACTCAAGCGCCTCGGGCTCGGGCCCATGGTTGCCCGCAATCGGGAATCCCACCGCACCGACTTCACCGTCAGCGTCGACGCCGCCGAGGGAATTTCGACCGGCATCAGTGCCTACGACCGGACGCAGACGATCCGAATCCTCGCCGGCGCCGAGTCGCGCCCGGAACAACTGGTCCAGCCGGGTCACGTGTTTCCCCTGCGCGCCCGCTCCGGGGGTGTGCTCGAACGCGCCGGCCACACCGAAGCGGCCGTGGATCTTGCCATCCTGGCCGGCCTGCATCCGAGCGGGGTGCTCTGCGAACTGGTCAACGACGACGGCACCGTGCAGCGCCTGCCGGAATTGATCGAGTTCAAGCACCGGTTCGGGCTGAAGATGATCTCCATCGCCCAGCTCATCGAACACCGGGTGCGCCGCGACCAGCTGATCGAGTGCGTTTCCACCCAGCCGTTTGCCACCGATTTCGGTGACTTCACCCTGCATGTGTTTCGCAGCCGGCTCGACGGTCGCCACCACCTCGCCCTCGTCATGGGCGCCCCGGGTCCGGAACCCACGCTGGTGCGGGTGCACAGCGAAAACCTGCTCAGCGATGTCTTCCGCGCCAAGGGCATGGACAGCCACCGCTCCCTCGAGGCCGCTTTGGCCGCGGTCGCCAAGGCCGGCAAGGGCGTCATTCTCTACATGGAGCCCGCCAACGCCGGCGATCTCATGCTCCGTCGTCTGCAGGCCAGCCCAGGGGGTGGCGCTCCGGCGATGAGTTTCCGCGACTACGGCATCGGCGCCCAAATTCTCGCCGCGCTGGGATTGGGTCGCATCCGGCTCATGACCAACAACCCCCGCAAGGTCATCGGCCTCGACGGCTATGGACTCGAGCTCGTGGAACAAGTCCCGCTCTGACCCGGTCCGCGCCTGCTCCCGTCACCGTTTATCTCTCCTGCATGAGCCTCGACGCCCCCAAGTCCCGCGCCCTCGACGCTTCGCGCCTGTCATTTGGCATCATCGCATCCCGTTTCAACGAGACGTTGGTCGACGCCCTGGTTGAACGCGCCCAGGCCACGCTCATCGCCGCCGGCGTCAAGGCCTCCCGCATCCGCCTCGAGCGCGTACCGGGTTCGCACGAAATTCCCTACGGCATCGACGCCTTGCTGCGCAGCGGTCGCTTCGACTGCGCCCTCGCCCTCGGCGTGCTCATCGGCGGCGACACCAACCACCACGAGATGGTGGGAAACAGCGTCTCCCAGGCCCTCCAGCACATCTCCCTCGCCCGCCGCACCCCGGTAATCAATGGGGTGATCGTGGCCAACACGCGCGCCCAGGCCGAGGATCGCACGATCGGCCGGATCAACCGCGGTGTTGAGTTCGCCCAAGCCGCCCTCGAAATGGCGGCCCTCCACCGGCGTCTGCGACGCTGAGCTCCTTTCCTCGACCCAACGTTCTTTCCCCCTCTCCCGATGAGCAAAGCTCAGTTCGCCCAACGCCGCGACGGCCGCATCGCCGCCCTCCAGTACCTTTTCGCCTGGAGCCTGAACCCGCCGATGAACCTGACGGACGACCTGCGCGTCTTCTTCGAAAGCCAGGAGCATCCACGAGAACACTACGCCTTCGGCGAGGAGCTGATCCACGGCGCCATCCAGCACATGGCGGAGATCGACGGCCACATCCGGTCGCTCGCCCACAACTGGGAGTTTGATCGCATCGCCAAGATCGATCTCGCCATCCTGCGACTCGCCATCTTCGAGATGAAGTACCGGAACGACATCCCTCCCGTCGTCTCGATCAACGAGGCCATCGACCTCTCCAAGCAGTTTTCCAACAACGACGCCAAGCGCTTCATCAACGGCATCCTCGACCGCCTGAAGGGCCAGCTCGGCCGCGACGCCCGCAAGGCCGAGACACCGGCCTGAGGAAAACCCGGAAAAACGCGGAGGCGCGGTGACGCGGAGTGCCATCCGGTCCACCGCACGGCTTCACCCGTTCTCTGCGATTTTCTTGTCCTCCGACCGATCGTCCTGATCCAAGCACCCGTCTCATCCCCCGCTCTCCGTTCTCCGCGCCCCAGCGTCTCAGCGCATCCCAACCTCCGCGCCTCCGCCACTCCGCGTTTTTCCGCCTCTGCCATTCCATGTTCGGTCTCTTCAAAAAATTTAAGGACGGTCTCGCCAAGACGGTCAGCGCCATCGCTGAAAAGACGCGCGGGCTCTTCTCCGGACGCTCGATCGACGCGTCATCCCTCGAAACCCTCGAGGAGGCCCTCTACACCGCCGACTTCGGCGTCGCCACCACGGAGGAGATCCTCTCCGAAATCAAGGAAGCCACCCGCAAGGACAAGGACCTGCGCGGCCAGGACGCCGCCGCGATCGGGGCGGCGGTGTTGCGGCGCGTGCTCGCCGGCAGCGAAGGAGTTCTGACCCGCGCCGCCACCCCTCCAACCACCATTGTCATGATCGGGGTCAATGGCTCGGGCAAAACCACGACGTCCGCCAAGCTGGCCTGGATGCTGAAGCAGGACGGCGCCACGGTCACGGTGGCCGCCTGCGACACCTTTCGCGCCGCCGCCGTCGAGCAGCTCAAGTCCTGGGCCCAGCGGCTCGACCTCGAGCTGATCGCCAGTCACACGGGAGCCGACGCCGCCGCGGTGGCCTTCGACGCGTTCCAGGCCGCCCGGGCCCGCGCCCGCGATTTTCTCATCATCGACACCGCTGGCCGGCTGCACACCAAGAGCAACCTGATGGAGGAGTTGGCCAAGATCCGGCGCGTGCTGCAGAAGCATGACCCCACCGCTCCGCAGCACCGCTGGCTGGTCGTGGATGGATCGCTCGGCAGCAACTCGATCGAGCAGGCGAAGGTATTTCACCAGAGTTTCGGCCTGACCGGGCTGGTCGTGACCAAGCTCGACGGCACGAGCCGCGGCGGCGCCATCGTCGGAATCTGGCGCGAGCTCAAGCTGCCCATCTATTTCCTCGGCCTCGGCGAACAGGCCGAGGACCTGCAGCCTTTCAACATCGAAAACTACGCCCGCGCCGTCTTCGGTATCGAATCGCCGGCGACACCGGCGTAGTCGGGCGCGGGAAATTGCAGCGATTCCGTTGGAGGCGGTCTCGATGAGGCGGCGACGGGACCGCCTCGGTTGTCCGATTTCTTCACGCGACCCCAATCCCCGCGGGGTCGGCCGACCCCACCTCCAACTGAATCCGGTCTGACTTCCACTGCCCCTTCTGGCTAGAACGCCACCTGCCATCCCGCCGACACCGCCCGCCCTCCGAGGGGCGCCACGTCCTTGAGGAAGGACGTATGCGGCCGGGCTTCGGCATCGCCCAGGTTCGTCGCACGGACGAACGCATCGCACACCACGGAACCCAGGGTGAATCGGTAGGATCCATAGGCACTGATCAGGGTGTAGCCGGCCGTCGGCGTCTCCCCCTCCGCCACCCGTGACTGCCGCGCTACGCGCTGCACCTCAGCTCCGGCCAGAAAACCGCCCGCCAACCAGGTCAAACCGGCGCTGCCCTTGAGGGGCGGAATGCGCGGCAGCGCCATCCCGGACGCCTCTTCGGCCCGGGTGAAGTCGCCCGCCACCCGCAGGTCAAGCCGGTGCTGCCGGCCCTCATGGAGGTGCAGGATGGCCTCGACCTCGGCCCCCCAGAAGTCGGCATCGCGCTGCACATACCGGTACACGGGCAGGCCGTCCTCTTCGGCGTCCGTCGGTCGATCGAAGATGTAACCGGAGAATGAATTCACATAAACGGTCGCCGCCCCGGTGACGCTTCCGCTGCGGCGGCGCAGGCTGAGTTCCGCCCCGGTTGAGGTTTCGCGGCCAAGGTTCCGGTCCCCGACCTCATAGGCCCCGGTGCCGGCATGCGGGCCGTCGGCAAAGAGCTCCTGGGCATTGGGCGCCCGCTCGGTCCGCGTCACCGACAGCGCCAACGCATACGGATCCGCCCAGGCCCACACCACTCCGGCGCTGCCGCTGTACGACCGGTCGCGGCGGCGGTCCGAGCCGTCCCGGAGTGTGATCTCCTGATCCTCGTAGCGGGCACCCACCTGCCAGGTCAGGGCACCGGTCTTCGCTTCCTCAAAGACAAAGAGTGCGCGTCCCTCGGTCAGAGACGGCGGCAGAAACGCCTCGTCACCCTCGGCGGAGAAATCGCTGCGTGTGACCTGCGCTCCCCACGACCCCTCCACTCCGCCGAGGGGGCGATGCAACAGTTCAAACCGGCTGTCGAACCCGCGGTTCCGGAACACGGTCCCGATCGCATCCCCCTCCAGCTCCTGGTGGCGGTATTCCGCCCGACCGAACTTCAGCCGCATCGTCTTCACGAGCTCCCCGTCGAGGCGAAGCTCGCCCTGCGCGTCAACCCGACGCTGCCGGAGGTCAATGCGAACGGCCTCGTCGCCGTGCTCGCCCTCCTCCCCAGCGCCCTCCTCGACCGCGGATTCATGCGCGTGGGCGCCACCGGGCACTCCGTAAAGCGTGTTGAACCCGTTGAACGAGAAACCGAAGTCGAGGTGACGAGTCACCCACGACACTCCGGCGGCTCCACCGTCGGACTCGACGCGGGTGTTGGGCAGCACACCGGAAATTTCCTCCGGCGCCGCTTCGCCCGCGGCTGCCGCCTCCCCCGCCTCGGCCGCCCGCCGTGCCGCGCTTTCGGCGAATCCCGGAATCTCGAGGTCGGACGCCTTGCGTCGGAATCCGTCCAGGTGCACGACCAGCGCGCTCGTCTTGGACCGGTGCAGGGCGAGGTCGGTCACCGCACCATAACCGAATTCATTGGCCCCGGTGCCGGCGCGGACCTCGAATTTTCCAGAAACCGTCTTTTCCGGAAGCTCGGTTTCGATCCGATGGGTGATCAGATTGACGACCCCGCCCACGGCCGAACTGCCGTAGAGCAGGGAAGCGGGTCCCCGCACCACTTCGATGCTCTGCACAAGGAAGGGTTCGACGCTGACCGCGTGGTCGGGACTGGTGACCGAGGCGTCCACCGTGCCGACGCCGTTCTCCAGGATTCGGATACGATCTCCGCCGAGCCCCCGGATGACCGGTCGGCCGGCGCCCGGTCCAAAGGCGGTCGACGACATGCCGACTTCGCCCGCGAGGGTTTCCCCCAGCGTGCCCTGGCGGCGGACTTGCAGGGCGCGTCCGGTCAATACCGTGGAGGCAGCAGTGATTTCAGCCTGATTGCGCAGGAATGGGGTGGCCGTAACGACCACGTTTTCGAGGTGAACCGGATCTTCGGACGTGGGGTCCGGAGGCGGGGTTTGGGCGACCACGGGGACGGTGGCGCAGAGGCAGAGTGCAGAAAGAGAGTAAGGGAAAAGGTGCATGACGGTCGTGCCGGACATTCGGTCGCGAGCGCCTGACGCGGCGCGGCGCGGCCGGGAAGTGTGGACGTCTCAGCGGCACGACCGTGGTCGCGTCGCTGGAGGGAAACAGGCGGAGATCCGCCCTGTGCTGCCGACGGAACCTCCGTGGCCGGTGGCGCGGATCGCAATCGCGACTCCACGGCCCACCTCAAAGGCGGACGGCGGGAAGTCGCCTCTACCAGGGGGCTAGCACGACCCGGGCGGTCCTCGTTCCGGCTGCCACAGGTACCGCGGTGGGGACAGGTGCAGTTCCTCGGGCGCAACGGCTGAACCGTCCACGCCCAGGTTGGGATGGACGTCGAGTACGCAGGCCGCACCCGCGACGTCCACACCTTGGGAGAACAACTCGACCACACACCCCTCATCCGAGGTGGTCACCGGCACGTGCGGGGCATGGGAGCCGTGCGCATGGCCGTGGTGGCAGGCATCGGCTCCGTCATCCGGCAGCGCATGCAGCCAGGCATGGGCCTCCGGGCTCACCGTCAGGACGCCGAGCAACAGGACCAAGCTCGCCCCCAGCCCCGCGGTGAGGCGGTGCAACCAGGCAGTCAGGGTCGTGGGACGGCGGCGGGCCATGAAATCGGTCAAAAGGTGCTCAGGCCAGACAGGCCTTGAACGCCTCGGTCAGCGCAGTGCGATCAAGGTTCTTGCCGATGAACACGAGCGTATTGGTCCGGGGATCACGGCCCCACTCGCGGTCAAACTTGGCATCGAACAGCATGTGGACCCCCTGAAACACCAGCCGCTTCGGGGTGCCCTTCACACTCAGCACCCCCTTCATGCGGTAGATGTCGCCCCCCTTGGTGCGCAGGAGCTCGCTGATCCAGGTGTTGAGGCGGTTTCCGTCGAGGTCTCCGGGATGACTGATGCCGACACTGGAGACCTCGTCGTCATGCGAATGGTGCGCATGGTAGTCCTGCTGCCAGCCCGGTCGGGCATTCTGTCCCATCACCGCAATGTGCAGGGGCGTCTCGCCGTTCTGCTCGAAGACCGCGTAGAGGCCGGGCTCGTCGAGCTTGAGTTTGAAATGGGCGTGACCGTCCTCGAGCTGCAGGCGATAGAGCTTTGCGCCCGGCACCACGGTTTCTCCCGGCGCCAGTTTGGTTTCCCAGTCGGAATAGGTCACGACCGCCGCCTCCCGGGCCGCAGCGATGTCCTTCTCGTCAAATGACTTCACCGGCAGCACGACCAGGTCGAGTTCGTTTTCATTGCCGTGGTGATGGTGGTGATGACCCTCCCCTTCGCCGTGATCATGACCGTGATCATGGTCATGACCGTGGTCGTGGTCGCAATGCCCGATCGCGAGCTCCCAGGTGCCTTTCGGCAGCGCATAGATCCCCGCCCATTCGAAGGGATACTCGGGTTCGAGGAAGGCGGGATCGAGGTCGGTGGCGCGCGAGAGATTGAAGCCGCCCACATCGAGCACCGCGGAGAGCGGCACCTGGGCGTTCAGGGCCCGGAGCACCTTGGCCGGGGCGTTCATCTTGTGGATACGCGCCTCCAGCGCGTTCAAATCCTCGTTCGAGACCAGGTCCGTTTTGTTGAGGATGAGCACGTCCGCGAACGCGATCTGCTTCTTCACCTCCGGGGAGGTGTCGATGTGCTGGGTAACGTGTTTGGCGTCGACCACGGTGACGATGGCGTCGAGACGAAAGCGGGACCGCATTTCGTCATCCGTGAAAAACGTCTGCGCCACCGGCCCCGGATCGGCGAGCCCGGTGGTTTCAATGAGGATGCCATCGAGCCGGTCCTTCCGTTTCATGAGCCGGCCAAGGATGCGAATCAGGTCGCCGCGCACGGTGCAGCAGATGCACCCGTTGTTCATCTCGAAGATCTCTTCGTCGCTCTGAATGACCAGTTGGTTGTCCACTCCGACCTCGCCGTACTCATTCTCGATCACAGCCAGTTTCTTGCCGTGCTGCTCCGTCAGGATGCGATTGAGCAGCGTGGTCTTGCCGGCGCCGAGGAAGCCGGTGAGGACGGTGACAGGGATAGGCGCGGGTGCGGTGGACATGGCGGCGGGCAGCTACAGTCCGTCACCCTACCAAACACGTCAAGCGGCAGAACGCTTCGCCGCACGGTGGCGCCGGTACAACACCAGACCGGAAAACGCGCCCAGGAGGAGTGCGCCGTAGGTCGACGGCTCGGGCACGGGGGTGAGTTGACCATAGGTGGTGTTGGCGTAGGCCAGCCACTTCGTGTCGTCACCCGTCCAGGTATCGATCGGTGTTCCCGTGAAATCCACCTGGTTGGTCGGTGCGGTCCCCTGAGGACCGGGGCTGCTTTGGACGAAGAAATAATCCAGGGCGTTGGTCCAATTTTGTACCGTCAGGACATTGCCCGCTTCGCCCGTCAGGTTGCTGAACAGCACCGACGTTGCCCCGCTGCCTCCGAAATCCAGAAGCGAATTGCCGGTGATCACCAGGCTGCCGAACTTGTGCTGGAACCCACTGCCGAGCAGGAGGGTGCCGCCATCGAGCACAATGTTGAGGCCCGGGTTATTGAAGGCGGCATCGAGGGAAAGCGAGGCTCCCTCCTTGATCAGCAAGGTGCCCGACCCCGTGAACTGCCCGCCAAAGGAACTGGCGCCATTGGCCAAGGTGAGGACTGCGCCGTCGAAGTCCACGGTACCTGTGCCAAAGAGACTGCCGACCGTTTCGTTGAAGCCATTCAAGTCGAGGATCGAGGACTGACTCACCGTGATCCCGCTGGTGTCGCTGAACACCTGCATCGCCTGCAGGAGGATCTTGCCCTCCAGCAGGGTCGTCGCGCCCTGGAAACTGTTGGCCGCACCCAGGGTCAGCGTGCCTTTGCCCTCCTTGACCAGACCGCCGGAGCCGGTGGCGATCGAGGCGTTGATCGCCACATTGCCGTCGCCCCCCACCGTCAGCGTTTTGCCGTCACCCGAAACGCCCCCCGACAAAGCCAAGGTGCCGGCCGAGGATTGAACACGGGCATCGGACTGCATCGTCACCACCCCGGAGAGGGTGTTGGAATTGCCGAGGTTGTTGATGGCCCCCACTCCGCCCACCCCGTTGCCGGAGATGTGAATCGGCTCGCTCAGCATGACGTGGTTGCCGGGGCTGAGGGAGCCCACCGACAGCGTCGCACCCGAGGCGACCGTGGTCTTGCCCACCCCATCCCCCAGCGCATTGGAACTGGCCGCGCGCAAGGTACCGGAGTTGATGAAAACATTTCCTGTGAATGCAGCATTATTGCCGGAAAGGATGAGGTCGCCGCCGGTGCCCTCCTTGAAAAGCGTCCCCTGGCCCTGGATGGAGCCACCCAGTCGCAAGGACCCTGATCCGAAAACATCCACCCGGAGTCCCGCCTTGAGCGAGAGATCGGATTCGATGACCTGCGCCTGCGATGAACCCTGTTCAATCACCGGCACCTCGCCACCGCCCCGCGACTCAAACGAGAGCGTGCCCAGCTTCAACGTAAAGCTTTGTGCAGCAGTATCAAAGCGCACCTGGGAGAGCACCCGAGTCGTGCCGACATTCACCGTGGTCTGATTGCCCGTGCCAAAGGTCACCCCCGTGGTGGGGCTGCTGGGCGGGGTGACATCGCCCACCCAGTTGGCAGGCCTTTCCCACAAGGAGGAATTGTCGCCGCTATCCCACGTGTACCAGTTCACGTCCAGCACCAACGTGGCCGACAATTTCGGCACGAAGGCAAGCAGGAGCCATAACCAGGGTAAAACGCGGACTTTCACGGATGATACCAAGAAAACAGACCTGCCGTTTTTGCCGCCAGTCAATTCGGGCTTGGATTCCTGCGTAGAACTACGAGGGAAAGCCGGGCTCGCTCGACCCTCCCAGCAGGGCTCGCGCGGAGCCGCAACGTCGATCCGAGGTCGGGGTTCGCTGCAGGAGGGGGCGTCGACCCGCAGGGCTTGGCGTCACGACGAAGCAACGGGGAACGGAGGCGCGACCGCCTTGGCCATGGAGTTGGCTCCTCCACTTCACGCTGGTACCGCGGAGGCACCTGGGGACGAGCCTCGCACATGGCTTCGGCAGGAAACAGCTTGGAGTCCGCGTGTGTTCCGCCCAGTTCCCCACGCGCCACCGCCCTCAACCCCGGGGTTGGTTGTTTCCACCTCCCTTGTTCCTACCCTCGACCCATGGCCCTGCCCTCACGTTACCTGCCCATTGTCCTCCTTGCTCCCGTTTTTTTGGGACTGTTGAACCTTGGATCCGCCCGCGCGCAGCCGGCCCCTGTCGACGCGAAACCCACGGAACCCTTTCGCCGCGCCCGCTTTGTCGTCGAACCGGCGATCTTCCTGCCCCACTCCGCGGAGCGCTCATTCATCGGTCCGGGGACTTTCGCCTTGGAAAACGGCGAGCTGCTGATGGCGGCGCCGTGGGGTCGGCCCCCGACGAATTTCGAGCAGCTGGCCGCCACCCACCCCGTGCCTCCGCTTTACCGGAGCCGGGACGGAGGAAGGACGTGGCAGAAGGAGGGCGGCCTCCGCATGGAGTGGACGCTGCCCGGCATGATCAGCGACGGCGGCATCAGCTTCCTGCGCTTGCAGGACGGGCGGCTCGCCCTGCTCGCCCATCGACACGTCGCCGGCCTGCATGGCGGCGGCTTGCCCGCCATCGCCTTTTCCCAGAACAACGGCGAGACTTGGACACCCGCGCGGATCGTGGGCGAGCCGGAAGGGGTGTGGTACGTGATGAATGACCGGCTTATCCAGCTGCGCAGCGGCCGCCTGATCGTCCCGGTGGCCCACGTCGCCCAACGCGCCGGCGGCTACATCGAGGGTGATCGCACCGTGGGGCTCTGTTTCTTCAGCGACGATGGCGGCAAATCTTGGACGCGCTCGCGCCAGCCCGCCACCCTGGACGACAAACGGGGCATGGCCGAACCCGCCGTGGCGGAAATCCCGGGCGGTCAGCTTCTGATGCTGGCCCGGACTGGAAGCGGTTTCCTCTACGCGTCCCGGTCGGCCGACGGCGGCGAAACATGGTCGTCACCGCAACCCACGACACTCCTCTCTGCCTGCTCGTCCCTGACGCTGAAGACACTGCCTGACGGCCGGCTGATCGTCTTCTACAATCATGTGGAACCCATCGCACGCGGCGCCTTCTTCCCGCGCACGCCGCTCTGCTATGCGGTATCCTCAGATCACGGACAAAGCTGGGGCCCGCCAGTCATCATCGATGACGACGGTGTCGCCGCCCGGGACCGGCAGAACATCTACCCGTCGGCCGCCTTCACACGCGAGGGCATGGTGCTGGTCTGGTCGTCGCATCAAGCCGACCCACGGGGGAGCTTCGCCGGCCAGTACAATCCCAACATCGGCGGCGGCAAACGCGCGATCGTCGCCTATCCTGAACCCGCCTCCCCTCCTCCGCCGGTGCAGGCGTCGTCGCCGACCGGAGTGCTCCGGATTCTCCCCCTCGGCGACAGCATCACCCGGGGCACCTACCTCGACAGGTATGAGTCTGGTCCCTACGCAGGTCAGGCGATCGGCCTCGCGTCACCGAATGCCGGCGGCTACCGGAAGCCGCTCCAGGACCGGCTCCGCCAGGCCGGGATCGCCTTCGATTTTGTCGGTGACCTGAGCTACTATGCCTATGGAACCCTCGCCGGACCCGACCCCGCCTTCGACCCGGATCACCAGGGCCTCGCCGGTTTCAGCAACAAGAAGATCCTTGAAGGCGGCGTCGTGCCCACGCCGAAGGACGTGCTCGCGGCATTGAACCAGCCGTCCCTCTCGGTTCAGGGCATCCGGGACGTGCTGGCCCGGCACCGACCCGACCTCATACTCCTGATGTCGGGCGCGAATGGCTTCGACGCCGAGGCGCGCGACACCTTGATCCGCACCATCGGCGAACACAGTCAGGCCCTGCTGCTGGTTGCCACCATCACGCCCCAGGCGGCACCCCGGACCGGGTGGGAGCAGGTGACCGCCTACAACCAATCGCTCCCCGCGACCGTCGCCGCCCGCCGCGCCGCGGGCCAGCGTATTGCGTGGGTCGACCTTTACGCCGCCCTTTCCCCGGCCGACCTCCTGCCCGATGGCGTGCATCCGTCCAAGGCCGGCCTGGAGAAAATCGCCCAGGCCTGGTTCGAGGCAATCACCGCCGCGCTCCGCCCCACTGCGGCCGCGCCGTGAACGCACGACTCCGCGGCCGCTGCGTGGGTCATCAAGCACCCGCCCGACCGATCTGCCCGCGCGGCACGGGCTTGGTCGTCTTCATGGAGTCGAGCACCTTGCGCTGCTTCTCGTCCGGGGTGATGAACGCCCGTATGAGTTTTTCGGTGACATCGACTCGGCTGGACGCAGGCACGGTCTGCAGGGACTTCGTGTCCCATTGCGAAACGAGGCGCGTGACACCCAACTCGCCAAGGAGCGCGGGCATCCTCCCCGCCAACGCCGCCATCGCTTCCGTGGCCGGGGCGTCGCTGAACACTTCCTCGTGCATGCGCTTCTGGTAGTCGCTCATGAGGCGGCTCTTTTCCTCGAAGACCGCGGTTTTCCCGGCCGCTTTCGCGGCCCTTCCCTCGGCGATGACCGTGTCGCGGCGACGCTGCTCGTCCGCGCTCCAGAAGTGAGCATATGCCACCGCCCGCGAATCGTACACGCCGATGCGTTCCGCGACGGTCGCCGCCGGCGCCGGTTCCGCGGCCTGGACCGGAGTCCACCCCGCCACCACGAGACTGACTGCACTGAACCAGAGAGACTTGGTTTTCATGATCGGTTTGAGCTTCGGCCCCAGTGTAGCGCAATTCGACGATGACCGTGATTTGATAATCTCAATGGCCTTGATCGATGCACTCGATGCCGGCCGCCAGTTTCCTTCCCTGCCCACCCCCTGACCGCTCCATCGGACTCGGCCCTGCCCTCCGCGCCTGCCAACTTCATTGGGCTCGACCCGCGCTTCTGCGCACCGCTTGCCTTGACCCCACGCCGGGGGACCCAAACCGGCCAAGCAACCGATTCCTGCATGCCGACAACTAAAGCAGAATAAACGCAACTCACTGGTCAAGAAAGGGACAGGAGGAAAACCCGGAAACTATGTAGTAAAGGCCACCCTCGAAGCTGCCGATAGGGACAGTCCCATGATTTCCCTTCATACCCCAAAAGCAAAGGTGGGTACGTTCATCGTCCTGTTTTGCCTTCATCTGATGATGGGAGTCGGACTTGCTTCCGCTGCGGAGACGATTCGTCTGCGCGCCGATCAGTGGATGCCCTACAACGGCGACCCGACGACCGAGAGTCCGGGCTATGTGGTGGAACTTGCCCGCCGGGTGTTCACAAAACACGGGATCACCGTCGACTACCAAACGATGCCCTGGACCGATGCCCTGAAGGCGGCCGCTGCGGGCGAGATTGAAGGGGTCATCGGCGCCAACCCGTCCGAGGCCAAGGGACTGCTTCTGCCGGCCGAATCAATCGGCCTGCCTCGGGTCGGGCTGTTCGTACCCAAAGCCAAGACCTGGACGTTTCAAAGTGTGCCGTTGTTGCGAGAAATCCGTCTCGGCCTGATCGAGGGTTACAGTTACTGGGAGTCGCTCGACGACTACGCCCACAAGCAATCCGCTCCGAAGGTCACCTGGTTCTCCGGCGACGCCCCCCTGAAGGACGGCATCGCCAAACTCGATCGGGGCGAAATTGATGTCATGGCCGAAACCGTGGCCGTCTGGATCTGGACCGTGAAGAGCTTGGGCAAGTCTCCCGGCGACTACCGCGTCGCCTACCTCCACCAATCGGAGCCTATCTACCTCGCCTTCACCGCCCAAGGGACCCGCGGCCAGCGCCTGGCTACGCTTTGGGACACCGGCCTCGCCGAAGCCCGCCGCAGCGGTGAACTCAAGCAGATCCTGGACAAGTATGGCCTGGTCGACTGGAAGTAGTCGCAGAATCAGAGCAGCGTCCAACGGTCGATCTCGCGGCTGCTGAAGACGAATCCGGCGACGCTCAGCCGCAACGCCTGCCGGGGATCCCAGGGAAAATCAGGTGTCTGTCGCAGCTCCAGCACCCCGGCGATCGCCGAGCGTTCGCCTCCACGCAAACCCACCTCGACCCGACGGCCGATCGGCAAACCCCAAGTGCGCCCAATCTCATCGCGCAGATCGGGCAAACACGGCGGCGCCTCGCTGAATCCGAGGTCGAGATCGAGATGAATCTGCTGCTCTGGCATGCCGATAAAGCGGATTGGCGTGTATCCAAGACGGGCCGGTCACGGTGTCGAACCGTCGGCAGTACCGTGCTACTCCGCGGCGATCGACGTCAAGCCGACTCGCTTCGGTCCGCTCGCCCTCTTGCACAGCGATCGCAGGGGAGACCTGCCGCCTTCGTGTTTCCGCGCGTCTGGGCGGGCTCGGGGAACACCGACATCGCGACGACTGACCTACCCGCCGAGGTAGCTCATTTCGGCCTTCGGGCGGATCTCGCCGTGGGCGAGGAGGTCGGCGCGCTCATCGCTGTAGCGGTCGAGTCGCCCGGTCCAGATGCGCGCAAGAAAGCGCTCCAATTCTCCGCCCCGGGCTCCGGCGCGGTAGGCTCCGAGTACGTCCCAGCCAAGCGCGGCAAAGAGACAGGTGAAGAAACGTCCATCGGCGGAGAGACGGGCGCGGTGACAGTCGCGACAAAAGGGCTCGGTCACCGATGAAATGAGACCGATCTCCCCCCGGCCGTCGGCATACCGGTACCGCGACGCCACCTCGCCCCGATAGGCCGGGCCCACCGGCTCGAGGGGCCAGCGGGCGTGGAGGCGGTCGACGATCTCCTTCGCCGGAACCACTTGATCGCGCTGCCAGTGATTGGTGTTGCCGACATCCATGAACTCGATGAATCGCAACGGATAGCCACGTTCCCGGAAATAACCCGCCAGCTCCAGGAGCTGCCCGTCATTCACCCCTCGCTGGACAACGCAATTGATCTTGATCGACAAGCCGGCCGCCGCCGCTGCCGCGATGCCCTTCAGCACGCGCTCAACGGAAAACCCGAGGCCATTCATGCGCCCGGCGGTGTCGGGATCGAGCGAATCCACTGACACATTGATCCGGTCCAACCCCGCCGCCCGGAGCGCCTCCGCCCGTTTTTCGAGGAGCCATCCATTGGTGGTCAGCGCCACGTCCTTCACCCCGAGGTCCTGTTTGAGGGCTCGCACGAGGTCGGGCAAATCGGCGCGCAGCAACGGCTCGCCCCCGGTCAGGCGGATTTTTTCCACCCCCAGCGCGACAAAGGCCCCGGCAATGTGCGTGATCTCCTCCAATGACATGAGCTGCGGGTCCTTGAGAAAGGCGTAATTCGGCCCAAACACCTCGCGGGGCATGCAGTAGGGACACCGAAAATTGCAGCGATCCGTCACCGAAATGCGCAGGTCGCGCAGCGGTCGCTGGTAACAGTCGTGGGGGCCGGTGGACATCAGGGAAGGAAACGGGCCGGAACCATGCACTTGAATCAGGTTCCTCCGCAACTCCACATGAATCGCCCAGCGTCATGACCCCAGTCGTCCTCGTTGACCAACCCCGGATTGCGTCGGCGGAGGTCGCTCCTCAGGGTGATTCCGCTCCCGCTCGCCCCGCCATGCCACTTTCTCCTCCCGAGGCCGCCCAACTGGTTTTCAGCGCCATCGCCGCCTTTCCCTCCGAAGACTGCACCCTGGTTTCGGCCTCGGGACGCATCCTGCGACGGAACGTCCTAGCCGACCGCGCCATGCCACCCTTCGACCGGGTCACGATGGACGGGTTCGCCCTCCGCGCCGCCGGCCGCCGAACAGCCACGGGCGCGCGGGTGCTCCAGGTCGACGGCACTCCGCAGGCCGCGGGCATGATGGCCCGCACGCTGCCCGACGATCCCGATGCCTGCATCGAGATCATGACCGGCGCCGTCCTGCCCAAAGGCGCGGATTGCGTGGTGCCCTACGAGGACACGGAACGCGATGGCAACCGGGTGACCCTCTCCGCCGAAACCGCCACCCGCCTGACGCCGGGCGCGGCCGTGCATCGCATCGGCAGCGATCACGCGCAGGGCGACATCGTCGTCCGGGCCGGCACGCGGCTGTCCGGGAGGGAAATCGCCGTCGCCGCCGCCTGCGGCGCGAGCAGTGTGACGGTTGCCGCGCTGCCGAAGATCGCCGTTGTCTCCACCGGCGACGAACTGGTGGAGGTGGCCTCGCCTGTCATGCCGCACCAGATACGGCGGAGCAACGACCTCGCCCTGCGCGCCTCCCTCGTGCAGGCCGGTTTCCCCCTCGTGCAGCTGCTCCACCTGCGGGACGTTCCCGCCGAGATCGAGGCGGGGCTGCAGCGGGTCCTGGCCGAGTGCGACGTGGTCATTGCCACCGGCGGCGTATCCAAAGGGCGACACGACCACCTGCCCACCACCCTGAGTCACCTCGGTGTCACCAAGGTGTTCCACGGCGTTGCCCAGCGCCCCGGCAAACCGATGTGGTTCGGCATGAGCCGCCGCAAGACCCCGGTGTTCGCCCTGCCCGGCAACCCCGTTTCGTGTTTTGCCTGCCTGCACCGCTACGTCCTGCCCGCCCTCGTCCGTGCCAGCGGTGGTCCGGTCGCCGCTCCGCGCTGGGTCCAGTTGACCGAAGCGATCGAAGCCCACCCGCACGTGACGCGGTTTCTGCCCGTCCACGTCCGCTCCCAACCGAACGGTGTCCTCCAAGCCACCCCCGACCCCGTCAATACGTCCGGTGACTTCGCCGGCCTGATCGGCACGGACGGATTCGTTGAACTGCCCGCGCAGACAACGTTTCCCGCCGACCACGTCGTGCCCTTCACCGCCTGGACCTGAGCGTGAGTCCCGCGGCCTCAACGAGGCCACCTCCAACGACGACTCACATCCACGTCCAGACCTCGACCATTGAGCTTCGCCTCAATCCAGAACCTCGCCTTCCAACCGAAATCAAAGTAGGAGCGCGGCGTCATTCGTCATTCGTCATTCGTCATTCGTCATTCGTCATTCGTCATTCGTCATTCGTCATTCGTCATTCGTCATTCGTCATTCGTCATTCGTCATTCGTCATTCGTCATTCGTCATTCGTCATTCGTCATTCGTCATTCGTCATTCGTCATTCGTCATTCGTCATTCGTCATTCGTCATTCGTCATTCCAGCCCCCTCCGCGGTTTCGCCCTTCACTCTTCACCCTTCGCACTTCCAGCCCCCCCGGGCTGGCGCCCTCCTCCGTGTTCACCCACCTCGATTCCCAAGGTCAACCCGCCATGGTCAATGTCGGCGGCAAGCCCGTGACGCACCGCACCGCCCGCGCCGAAGCGGTGGTGAAACTGCCCGCCGTCCTCGCCACGCTGCTGCGCGACGGCGACATCGCCACGCGCAAGGGCCCGATCTTCCAGACCGCCATCCTGGCTGGCATCATGGGCGCCAAACGCACCAGCGACCTCATTCCGCTGTGTCACCCCCTACCGCTCACCGACTGCAAGGTGACCATTGTGAGTCGACCGGCCGCGGCGGACGGATCGATGGACGTGGTCATCACCTGCCAGGCCGAAACCCTTGGGCAAACGGGTGTGGAGATGGAGGCGCTGACGGGGGCCAGCGTCGCCGCCCTCACGCTCTACGACATGGGCAAAGGCATTTCCCACGAGATCGTCATCGGATCGGTCCGGCTACTTGAAAAAACCGGCGGCAAGAGTCACTTCCAAGCCTCCGCCGCCACGCCATGACGTCCGTCCAACTCCACTACTTCGCCCTGTTGCGCGAGCAGCGAGGCCTCTCCAGCGAGGTGCTGGCGACGTCCGCCACCGACGCAGCCGCCCTCTACGCCGAATTAAGCGCCCGCCACGGGTTCACCCTGCCGGTCGACCGCGTCCGGGTCGCCATCAACGGCGAATTCGCTCCCTGGAACACACCGCTGCGCGAGGGAGCCGAACTCGTCTTCATCCCACCCGTCGCCGGCGGCTGAGTCCGAATCCGCGTCCATCCGCGGTCATACTCCTTCCGATATTCGTGTCCCTTCGTGTCCATTCGTGGTCACACCTCCGACGCCCTTCACGATGACGTTTCGCATCTCCACCGCCCCACTTGACCCGCCGACACTTGCGCGCGACCTGCTCGATTTGCGGGCCGGAGCTTACGTCGAGTTCCAGGGGTGGGTGCGCAATCACAACGAGGACCAGGCGGTCCGGGCCCTGGAGTACGAAGCGTATGTCGCCCTCGCGGAAAAGGAGGGCGCCCGCATCCTCACCGAAGTCGCCGCGCGTCACGCCATCCTTGGAGCCGCCTGTGTGCACCGCACCGGACTTCTCCAGCTCGGCGAGCTCGCGGTCTGGGTCGGCGTCACCGCCGCCCATCGTGGCGCGGCGTTCGAAGCCTGCCGGGCCATCATCGACGAAACCAAAGCCCGCGTCCCAATCTGGAAAAAAGAGCACTACGCCAGCGGCGCCACCGGTTGGATCAACTGCGCCACCCGCGGCGATTTCGCCACTCCCGCCTCCTCACAGTCACAGGCAGGCCCCGGCTAGCGCGCGACCGGTGTATCCGCGCCAGCCCAGACCGAGCGCGCCGCCTCCAGCAGCGCCCGAAGCATCGGCTCTTCGGCTCGGGCGCGGAGATAGCCGAGTGACAGCGGCATCTTGTGACAAAAGTGCGGCCAGACCGCGACCCTGTCGCGCAGGGGCGACGACTCGAGTTGTGCCATCGACATGACGCCGATCGCCATTTCCTCCGCCACGAACTCAATCGCCGTCTGATCCTCCTCGACCTGGAACCGCGCCTGCAGCGAGATCCCCTCGCGCTGACACAGCTGATCCAGCAGACGGTAGTAGGAGCAGAGGGGCGACACAAACACCCACGGACGTGCGCGGAGCCGCGACCAATCCGGTCGGTCCAGGTCGGCCGCCCACGCTCGCGGCACCACCACCACCACATCAAAGTGTGTCAGCGTCACCGCTCCGATCTCGGGGTTCTCGCAGGAACCCTCAAAAAACGCCGCGTCAAGGTCCCGGTTGGCGAGTCCCTGCAGCACCGCTCCACTGCTGCCATAGGAAAGTTCAAATCGCAGCTCCGGATGCTGTCTGGCGAGACGGGAAACAATCTCGTGGCTCCGCAGCAACCGGGCCGGGTTGTTCAATCCCAGACGGAGGTTTCCGGACACCGTGCCTTTCAATGCCGCCGCCTGAAGCGACAGGTCCCGGGACGCCGTGAGCAGGCGTTCCGCCTGATCCGAGAGGGCTTCTCCCGCCGCGGTCAGCACCATGCCCGCCGGCGTCCGCTCGAACAACTTCAGCCCAAACTCCTCCTCGAGCGCCTTGATTTGCGCGCTCACCGCCGACTGGCTGGTGAAGAGACGCTCCGCCGCCCGGGAGAGGATCCCCTCTTCCGCCACCATCACGAAGGTGCGCAACTGGTAAAGCTCCATGCCCGAGAACTCCGCCCTACTTCGAGGGAAGCTGGATGACTTTTCCATTCAGAAAGACGGAAACTTCCACCGGTGTGTGAGCCGGTGAGGTGAACGGTGAAGCCCCGGCCCCCGCCGGATCGACTTGGAACAAACGGATCTTCGGGACCCGCAACCAGTGACGACGTACATCCAACAGGACACCCGCCTCGGGCGTGGCGCAGGAAACTTGGGTTTTCATGCCCCCAGTCTATCGCACCTTCCCCTATCGCGCTCATCGTCTTATCCGCACACCCCTTCGAAAAAAACGAAGCCAGCTGCCATCACCGCCACTGCCGATTCAAGACTCTGCAGTCCAACAAGCTAACAAGCTCCTACCCAACTCCAGAACGCCGTCGGACAAGCGCGGGCAGGCCGATCAACGACCCCATTCAGATCGTCCGCGCACAATCAACCCGGCGTGTCTATGGACCTCTGAGCGTCCCTGGCTGAAGTGCCAAGGCTTGCTCCTCTCGACTCCCGTTTCCACCTTGGGGCCGAGAACGATCGTACCCATCGACTCCGGACGTGCCCTGCCTCTCAGGAAGCCATCCAACTTATCCCATGTCTTCTCCCGCGCCCTCCACTCCCGTGCAGCTCAACGAGTTGGAGCAACGGTTTGAACTGAGTGCGGAGGGACTGACCGCGGTGCTGGAATTCGTGCCGGACGGTGACCGGGTCGCCTTCACCCACACCTATGTGCCACCCGAGTGGCGCGGAGGCGGGGTCGCCTCCACCCTCGCCCACGCCGCGTTGCGGGAGGCTCGCCGTCGCGGCTGGCGGGTGGTGCCCCAGTGCTCCTATGTTGCGCTCTTTCTCACCCGGCATCCGGAGTACAGCGATCTGGTGACACCCTGACCATGTGCGGCAACGGTCGCCGGGCATGATGCAAAGACGGCAAGGGTAGTTGACTCTCCATTACAAGTTTGGCTGCACCACCCGACCCGGTCGCCAGGCCGAGTTGCAGGAATGGCATCTTGGCATTCCTTGGCAGGTATCATGACGCTTCAGCTTCTCAATGACCTGTCTGCTCCGGCCGAGTCCTCCACCGGTGAGGCTCCTCCGGATGGCGACGGCGCCTTGCTCGACAGCTACTCACAGGCGGTCAGTTCCGCCATCGACCGGGCCCGCGAGGCGGTAGTCCACATCGAGGCCCGCTCCGACCCCCAGGGCGGCAGCGGCTCGGGGTTCTTCATTTCCCCGGATGGCTACCTTCTGACCAACAGCCATGTGGTGCACGGCGCCCGCAGCCTGTCCGTCGCTCTCGCGGACGGCCGCCGGATTCCCGCCGACCTCATTGGCGACGACCCCCACACGGATCTCGCCGTGCTTCGCGCCCAGGCGAGTGACATCACCCACCTGTCGCTCGCCGACAGTCGGCGCGTTCGCCCCGGCCAGATCGCCATCGCCATCGGCAGCCCCATGGGTTTCCAACAAACGGCCACCGCGGGCATCGTCAGTGGGCTGGGCCGATCCCTGCGCGCCGGTTCGGGACGTCTGATTGACGACATCATCCAGACTGACGCCTCGCTCAATCCGGGCAACTCGGGCGGCCCCCTGCTCGACGCCCACGGCGCCGTCATCGGCGTCAACACCGCCATCATCCGGCCCGCCCAGGGGATCTGCTTCGCCATCGCCAGCAACATCGCCCGCTGGGTCGCCGGCTGGCTGATCAAGGACGGCCGGATTCGCCGGAGTTTCATCGGCGTGGCCGGCCAGACGGTGCCGTTGCTGCGCAAGCTGGTCCACACGTACCGGCTTCACCAGGACACCGGCGTGCTCATCATCGGCCTCGATGCCCATAGTCCGGCCACCCGCGCCGGCCTGCGTGAAGGGGACATCCTCATCGCCCTCGACCAGACGGCGACACCCCGGGTGGAGCACCTGCACAAGCTGCTCACCGGCGACCGCATCGGTGAAACCGCGATGGCCACCGTCCTGCGCGGCGTCGAACGGCTGCGCATTCCGATCATCCCCCGGGAAATGGAGCCGGCTGCGTAGCTGCACCGACCTAAATCCCACCGCTGAAGCGGCCACCGTGAACGCAAGGAGCGCACAAAGCGGCACCCGATCCATTCACAAACCACGGATCCTGCGGCCGCGCAGGCGCGCCAACCCAACGACCTAGACGCTGAAGAGGTGTGGGTTCGGGTGGTAGGCGGACTCGTTGAGTCAGCGACGGGACAGACCGGTCCCGCCGCCGTTGTCCGATTTCTTCACGCGACGCCAATTCCCGGGGGGTCGGCGACCCCACCTCCAACAAACGCCGACCTTGGATCGAGCTTAAGTTGACGCGCCTGCGCAGTCGCGGGACCGATCACGACGGATACAAAACGAGCGCTGCAAAATGGGCATTCACGGGTGGTTGAACGACCCTTCCTATTGCGGATCCGCGTTTATCCGCGTCCATCCGTGGTTTACCTCCGGATCGATTTGCTTCAACGGCGGTACTGAGGGCCATTCCGAGAATTCAAGCTGTGCTCTCGGCCGTTAGCCGGCTGGTCCTGCTGCACCCTCACCCCTCCTGCACCTGGAAAAAGGGAAGGGATGGCAGTCCGAAGAGCGTGATCAGCACCGCCACCGCCAGCAGAACCCGTCGCACCGGACCGCCGCCGGGCGAGTATTCGTCGATCCCCAGCCAGCGCTTGACGACCGCGGAGACGATTGCGCCCACCACCCAGGCCGCCAAGCCAACCGCGATCAGCTTGATCCCATACCCATCGCCACGGGGGTGGTCGGGTTGAAAGCGACGAAAAAACCGATAGGCCGCCGCGACCCCGCAGCTCACCATCAGCGCCCGGTCCACGCCAGGCCGGACGAGCAGATTGAAGAAGAATTCGTGCCACCGTCGCATGCGAAAGTCGTTGGGGAAAGTCCGGGAGTCCTCGCTCCCGCCCGCCTAACCCAGCACAAGGAACACCTCGTGGGAACCCGTTTCTCTGCAAAAAATTGCAAAAGTTCAGCCCGGGACGATCCGTCCGTCTTACCTCTCCGGGATCCTCTTGATCTGTTCCGCCTCCGGCACGCGCTCCGCGGTGTCTTCCCGCAGGCCTTCCACCACCACTCCCTCACCGTGCGCCTCGACCGCCACCGCTCCCTCGGGTCGCACCGCGGGCCAGCGCACGCGAATGTCCCGCAGGCGGACGTCGTTCACGCCCCGAACGCGAAAGGCGGCCACACCCTCCACCGTGGTGCCAAGTGACTCAGGCGGGCGCACATCGATGCGGCCTTCGAGTCGTCCCCCCGCGCGACTCCAGTCCACCGATACGTCCTCCATCCGCAGGTCCTCGATGGGACGCCCGGGCGACCCTTCGACAAACACGCCGCCCTCTCCTCGCGCCAGAATTTGTCGGAACCGGAGACCGCGTACCGTCCCCAATCGTCCGCCGGCGCTCCGCGGCCGCGCGCTGATATAAATCGGTTCGGCTGCGCCCCACCAATCCGGGTGCAACAGGCGAGTTTCAATCACGAGGTTCTCCACCAGCACATTCTCGATCGATCCCTCGTCACGCAGCACAATCGCCACGCCGCGGTGGCTGTTGCGCACCACACAGTTTGAGAAAACCACATCCCGAATCACCCCGACCGTCTCGGTGCCAATCTTGAGCGCCGCGGAACTCGAGGTGATCGTGCAGTTGGTCACGGTGATGGACTCGCAGGGACCGTAGCGCTCATACGCCCGGGTGCTTTTCAGCACGATGCCGTCGTCGCCCGCCTCGATGTGACAATCACTGATGCGAACGTTGCGCGAATGGTCCGGATTGATGCCATCGCAGTTCGGAATCTTCAGGTGGTTGAGGATGCTGATGCCATGAACCGTCACATCCTCGCAACCCGCCAGATGCAGTGTCCAGGAAGGGGAATCCCGCAACGTGACATCCCGCACCCGTACGCGCCGGCAACCCTCGAAAATGATCAGGCGGGGCCGCCAGTCGGCGGGCCGGAAGATGTGCGGGAGTTCCTCCTTCATGAAGGCGACGCCCCGGCCGTCGATGGTCCCCTCACCCGTGATCGCGATGTCCTCCGCATCGAGCGCCTGAATCAGCGCCCGATCCAGGTAGTCGGCGCGTTCTGTGCTGGCGACCAGTCGCGAACCCGGTTCGAGGTGGAGCGTGACCCGCGACTTCAGCTGGATCGAACCACTCATCAGCTTCCGGCCGGCAGGGACGACCACCGTGCCTCCCCCGGCCGCATGCGCCGCATCGATCGCAGCCTGCAAAGCCGCCCGGTCGCTGGTGCTGCCGTCGAGTCGGGCTCCGTAGTCAAGAGGGGTATACATGGTGGCAAAGAGCGACGCCGCCGGAAGGTTCAGGATCGCGATCAGACCCAGCCGGAAGAGGCTCGTACCTGAAAACCGAAGGGAGAGGACGGACATGGGGGCGAGGGTTCGACCAGCAGTTCCCAAGAACTGCAGCCCACTCGCGATCCAGCGCAAGCCCCCAACCTTGCCCGTTCACCCTGATTTTCAGTGAACCGTTCGCTCGTGAATGGCCCACCTCACCTCCTCGGGGCAACGCGCCCCCTGGCCGGCCCGCTTCACGGCATTTTCCCGCGCATCCCGGTTTCCCGGCTCGCCTCTCCGGGACAGACCGTTTTTCTAGCCTCCGCCGTACCCACGGCCACCTTATGCCCCTCATTCCCCGTTTCCCACGGTCCCTGCGCGTCGCCACCGCGTTGGCCGTCACCGGCCTTTCCAGCCTGTCCCTGCCCGCCCAAACCCCGGCCAAGGAGCCTGAACCCACCATTGTGCCCTCGACGTTGTTCAATGTGCCCGAGGGACTTGAGATCACGGTCTGGGCCCACACACCGCTCCTGCGCAATCCGACCAACATGGATTTCGACAAGGACGGGCGCCTCTGGATTGCCGAAGGCGTCAACTACCGGCGGCACCAAAACCGCCAGCCCGCCGGGGATCGGATTGTAATCCTTGAAGACAAGGACGGCGACGGCCGGGCTGACACCACCAGCACCTTTGTCCAGGAGCCTGGATTCATTGCTCCGCTCGGGGTGGCGGTGCTGGGTGACAAAATTGTCGTGTCACAACCACCGGACTTGCTGGTCTACACCGACGTGGATGGCGACCGACGCTTCGATCCGGCCAAGGATCGCCGCGAGGTGCTCCTGACCGGATTTCACGGCAAGAATCACGACCACAGCCTCCACTCCGTCACTGCCGGTCCGGACGGTCTCTGGTACTGGAACATGGGCAACACCGGCGCCGTGTTCACCGACCGCTCCGGCAAGACGTTTCGCATCGGCAGTCCCTACAATCCCAACCCCCCGCAGAACCCGAAGCTGCCGAAACTTTTCAATCCGACCGAGATCGCCGGACAGCGCAGCGACGACGGCCGCATCTGGATCGGGGGCTTCACCGCCCGCATGAACCCGGACGGCACCAACGTGGTGATCATGGGACACAACTACCGCAACAGCTACGAGCAAATCGTCAGCTCGTTCGGCGACATCTTCCAGAGCGACAATGACGATCCTCCCGCCTGCCGCGTGTCCCATGTGCTCGAGTACGGCAACGCCGGCTTCGCCTCGCTCGACGGCCAGCGCTCCTGGCAGGCCGATCGTAGACCCGGACAGGATACGCCGATCGCCGAGTGGCGGCAGGAGGACCCCGGTTCGAT
Organism: Opitutaceae bacterium; assembly: GCA_046346755.1. Taxonomy (GTDB): domain Bacteria; phylum Verrucomicrobiota; class Verrucomicrobiia; order Opitutales; family Opitutaceae; genus UBA6669. The sequence goes on from JAXMHM010000005.1 coordinate 234,988, forward strand.
GCCCGCGGGTGACATCTATGGCGGCGGCTCGCCCACCGGGGTGACGATCTACGAAAACGGCGCGCTCGGCGACGCCTGGAACGGCCTCCTGCTCGCCTGCGAAGCGGGACGCAATGTGGTGTTCGGCTACTTTCCGAAGCCCGATGGCGCCGGCTTCAAGCTGGAACGTTTTGACTTCGTGACCTCCAACCCTGCCCGCCAGTTCGCCGGCTCGGACTTTGTTCAGGGCAAGGTGAACCGCGAGATCCGCACCTGGTTCCGCCCCGCCGATGTGACCGTGGGTCCGGACGGAGCCATCTACATCGCCGACTGGTTTGACCCGCGCGTGGGCGGACACGCCGACCTCGACGACTCGACGAGCGGCACCATCTACCGGATCGCTCCCAAGGGCTTCAAATCCAAGGTGCCGGCGTTCGACCTCGCCACCACCGCCGGGCAGATCGAGGCGCTCCGGAGTCCCGCCGTCAATGTGCGCAACAGCGGCTTCACCCGCCTCAAGGCACAGGGCGAACGTGCCGTGCCCGCGGTCGCCGCCCTGCTCAAGGATCCCAATCCCTTCCTCGCCGCCCGTGCCATCTGGCTGCTCGCACAGCTCGGCCCCTCGGGCGTCGCCTCGGTCAAGCCCTTGCTCAGCTCCAGCAACGAGACGCAGCGGCTCGTCGCCCTCCGCGCCCTGCGCCGTGCCGGGGTCGACCTCCTTTCGCTCGCCACCCAGGCTGCGTCCGACGCCTCACCGGCGATCCGTCGCGATGCCGCCCTGATGCTGCGGGACGTGCCCGTCGCCAAGAGCCGCGACCTGCTGGTCCAGATCGCCCGGAACTATGACGGTCGGGACCGCTCGTACCTCGAGGCATTCGGCACCGGGTGCGAAGGCAAGGAACGCGAGATTTACGCGGCCTTGCGGCGCGACCAGCCAGCCGACCCGGCCCAGTGGACACCTGCGTTCGCCGGACTTGCCTGGCGCCTGCACGTCACCGAGGCGGCCGACGACTTCAAGCGTCGCGCCCAATCCCCCGCGCTCTCCCCGGAGGATCGCAAACGCGCCCTCACTGCGCTCGCGTTCATCCCGGCACTGCCCGCGGTCACCGCCGTCGCCGATCTCGCGGCCGACAAGAACTTCCCGGCCGCCGAGGAGGCACGGTGGTGGCTGAGCAATCGCATGGGCAATACCTGGGAGCCATTCGACGTCGGAGCCGTGATGGAAGCCCGCGGGCTGGAGAACCCGGAAAAGGCGCCCCTCACCGCCATCACCATGCCCCCTGCACCGCCGGCGGGAAAACCGATCGGCACCGTGGCTGCGATCCTCGAACTCACCGGCGATGCGGAGCGAGGCAAGGTCGCGGTCGCCTCCTGTTTCCTCTGTCACAAGATCGGCCGCAATGGCAACGAGTTCGGTCCGAACCTCACCACCTTCGGTAAACAGCAGCCGCGGGAGGTCATCGTCAAAGCCATCCTCGAGCCGTCCGCCGACATCTCGCACGGCTACGCTGGCAGCCGGATTGAGACGATCGACGGCCTGAAGATCGACGGCATCCTGCTCTCGCAGCGCAATCCGGTGACGATCCGCTCGATGGGCGGCACCACCCAGCAGGTCTGGAAGAAACGCATCAAGTCGGTCACCCCGCTGGAACCGTCCCTCATGTTCCCACCGGAACTGCTCGGACTCACGCCACAAACGGTGGCGGACATCACCGCGTACCTGCAGTCCGACATCGAGCGGTAAGCCAGCGTGCGCGCCACCGCCATGAACCGCCTCCGCCACCATGTCCTGCTCGCGCTCGCCGGCTGCGCCACCCTGCCCTTCTCCGGCCCGGCGGCGCCGGCAGCCACGGCAAACGCCCTGCCGTTCCGGGCCCAGTCAATCGATACGTCCATTAAAATCGGATACGGCCTGGCCGTGGCCGACGTCGATGGCGACGGCCGGGACGACCTCCTCCTCGCTGATGCCCGCGAGATCGCCTGGTACCGGAACCCCTCCTGGAGCAAGTCGGTCATGGTTCGCGACCTCACTCCCAAGGACCATGTCTGCATCGCCGCCCGCGACATCGATGGTGACGGCCGG
>JAXMHM010000050.1:0-53721 GCA_046346755.1 Opitutaceae bacterium
GGCCAGCAGGCCTTCTGTGGAATCCGGAGGCCAAACGTGGCGACGAGCATCCCGCTTCGGAGTTCAATCAGATCAGGATCCACCACCGCGCCCTTGAGATCGTCCGGGTTCTTTTCGTCGAGCAGTTTGCCGCCGCGGCCCTTGAGATGGCGAAACATGTCGACCCAGAGCTCGGTGCGGTGCACGTCGAGACCCGCAAAGATCCGGGGTCGCGGCGACGACCACGTCGCACCGCCGTCATCGGAGTAGGCCTCATACAGGTCGCGGCCCGTGCGCATCAAACACAGAAGCCGGCCGGCAAAGGGACCGCGGCTGATGCGAACCAGCACAGGCTCATTGAAACCCTCCGTGCCGACGCCGGGATCCACAGCAATCGTACCCTCCAATTTCCAACGCCGCCCGCGATCGACGGAGCGAAGAAGCATCACGCGAGCCTTCATCATCAGAGGCATGTAGGTGGAGGGCGTGGCATCACCGTAAAGCTGACCGTAAAGCGTCGTGATCAAATCACCGTTGGGCAACTCGAGGATCCGGCGGTGGAGCCGCTGGGCATCGTGGGGATGTCCGCCATCGTCCTTCGAAGCCTTGAAGTTGATATTGGGAAGGTCGAAAGTGACTTCTTCCGCCGCACCAAGCGTCCGCCAGTCGTCGCGAGACGTGTAAAGCTGCCCCAAGCCAACACCCTCGCTCGGCCCGGGCGTGACATAGGTGTCGAGTCCGAGGATCGTGCCGTCCCGGAGTTGCACCGTACCACCCTCCGTGTTGAGTCCGTTGTCGCCGGGGGTGATCGGCTGGCGCGTCCATGACTTTCCGCCATCGCGTGAAATCACCGTCCACATCGCAAATGGATAGTGCATGCGCGCTGACTCAAACGGAGGATGGGGCGACTGCACCTGGACCACGAGGGTACCGTCTTTCGTACAAAGCAGGAATGGCTGCAGGCCGCCGTCAATGACCATGCGCTGCTCACCGAAATCGAACCGCAGCCGTCCGTCGGCTTCGACCATGTGCGGAACATTGCGCGGCATCGGATCGGGCGAGACATGCGGTTTCTCCTGCGCAAGGGTGCTGGCCGGGACGCTGCCCTTGGTCGGTTCGGCGGAACGGGCAAACGGCAACGCAGTGGTCAGGACCACGGTATTCTTCAGGAACGATCGGCGTGTTTGGTTCATGGGGAGGAAGTGGTTCCGGGTCCAGAACCCGGTGTAGGACAGGAGATGGATACGAGCCATTGCCTTCCGGGAACCCGTGTCCGGAGCCGCCGGTTCACCGGGGTTGCACGGTGGCAGGACTGCACAGACGTCACCTTGGCACTGGCTCTGACGACTCCAGCGTCTCCCGACTCCGGCCGCAGAAGAGGATCAGTTGCGTTCCTCGGGACGGATCGGAGCTGGCGCACGGTGAGATGCGCCACCGTGTCCCGCTTCGGACGAAGCCAAGACCGGCGACGGATGACTCGTTTGCCCGTAGCTTGACGGTCTTCGCCCCGCCGAACATGAAGGAGACGGTCCACCCGGGCCACCTTATGCGAATTTGGCCCGTCAACCCCCTCGGTCAGACCCGCCTCCCCGTCCGGTGCATAGACCAGAGCAGCGAGCGCGGCGGGGATCGGATCGCCTGCTCCTTGCAGGTGACCGGCTTGGCGGCCGACCCAACCGAGGATCTCCGGCTTACGCAGAGGCATGGTCGAGGGTACGGGCGGCTCGCGAAGCTGACACCACCCGCCCGGTTGCGCCGGACTGGATTGTGCTCGCAGGCTGATTTTCACCCTTGATCAACATGTATACACTAGTATGTCATGACTGCCCATGAAGAGTGTCAATTCCGATATTGCCTATGACTACATCCGGAAGCGGATCCTGGGCGGAAAATACGCGCCCGGACAGAGTCTGACCACCAAGACATTGTCGGCGGAGATCGGTGTCAGCCGAACGCCCGTACGGGATGCCCTGCGCCAGCTCGAAGCGGATGGATTGGTGACGATCCAAACTCACCTCGGCGCCAGTGTGCGCAAAGTTGAGATGAAGGAGTTTCGAGAGATGTGCCTCCTGCGACTTGCACTGGAAAGCTTCGCGGCGGGGCTCGCCGCCATCAATCGCACCGAAGAGGACTTGCGGGAGATTTCCGACGCACTCGACGCCATGCGTGGGCTGACGGAACTGATTGTGACCACCCCGAGGGACAAGGAAGAGCCGGTACTCGAGGAGTTGCGACGGGAGGATGTGCGCTTCCACATCGCCATCATGACCGCAGCCAAGAATGATTTGATGAAGACCGAAATCCTTCGGCTCCACTTGATCAACCGGGTCGTTTCCACGCCGGTCCCGGAAACCGAGGCGTCGGTCAATCGCAAGGCAGTCGACGCTCGCCGGCGCGGCGTTCTCGCCGAGCACGCGCAGATCTACGCCGCCATTGCCAAGGGCGAGTCGACCACGGCACGCGATGCGATGGCGAAACACATCCAGGACATTGTCGACAACACCGTTCGCGTGCTGGCGAGTTCCAAATCGGGACGCGTCAGTCGTCCTCTCACCGAAGAGGAACTGAGCTACGTCCCCTGATCTCCCAACCCGGCCGAGTCACGAAGGCCATGGCAGGCACTCGGCTGCAGCCGAACCGGCGGCACCGTCCCTGCGAGCCCTGAGCCGTCATGGGTTCCCTCCTGATCCGACCGGAGGCCGTCCAAGCAAATTCGATTGACTCTTGGAGGCTGCGGCATGCAACGGTATACAGTACAACGTGAATGGTCGCTCCTTCCTGCATCCCGTCTCGATGGCGCCCTGCGAGGCAGGCCTGCCCCGCCGCGACCCACGGGAGTCTGCCCGGCGTTATCGCAGTCTGACCCGGTTTAGAGACCAATCCCCTTCATTCACGGCCCCCAAGTAGAACCCTCTCCCTTTACCCATGAAACTCATCAAAGAAGGCGGGCATCGTTTGTTCGAGACGGACCCGGAAACGGCCAAGTACGTCAGTGAAATGCTGCAACACCTCCGCGCACGAGGCATGACCGCCGTGCGGGAATTCAGCGAGCAGTTCGATGGCTGGTCACCCACGAGTTTTGAACTGTCGGCCAGTCAGATCGAAGAAGCGGTCGCGCAGTGCTCCGACCAGCTGCTTCGTGACACCGAATTCTGCCAGGACAATGTGCGCAGGTTCGCCAAGGCGCAGCTGGGCACACTCACTGCGCTTGAAGTGGAGTCGCGCCCGGGCGTGTGGCTCGGACACCGGCACATTCCCGTTCGCTGCGTGGGCAGCTATGTGCCGGGCGGGCGTTACCCGATGTTCGGTTCGGCGCAGATGAGCATCATTCCCGCCAAGGTCGCAGGCGTAAAGACTGTCGTGGCCTGCACGCCGCCAACCAAAGGCGGCGGGTACTATCCTGCCACCATCAACGCGATGAAGAAGGCCGGAGCCGACCGGATCTTCGTGATCGGCGGTGTGCCGGCGATGGCCTTGATGGCCTTCGGCATGGGTGTCGTCGAACCGGCCGACATCCTGTGCGGCGCCGGCAACAAGTTTGTCGCCGAGGCAAAACGACAGCTCTTCGGCCAGTGCGGCATCGACTTGCTGGCAGGACCGACCGAAATCGCGATCATCGCGGACGATTCCGCTGATCCCGCGCTGGTGGCCTGCGACCTGCTCGGCCAGGCCGAACACGATCCCAACAGTGGTCAGCTCTGCGTCTGCCTGAGCGAGAAGTTCGCGCGCGAAACGGAGCGCGAAATTGAACGCCAGCTCGCCGTCCTTCCCACTCGCGACATCGCACAGCTCTCCTGGCGCGATTTCGGGAAACTCTACGTGGCCGACAGCCGCGACGAGGCCATCGCGATTTCGGATGACTACGCGCCGGAACACCTCGAACTCCACGTCGAGGACCCCGACTACTACTTCAATCGGCTCACCAACTACGGTTCACTCTTCATCGGCGAAGAGACCACCGTGGCGTACGGTGACAAGAGCATCGGCACCAATCACATCCTGCCGACGAGTCGCTCCGCCCGCTACACCGGCGGAGTTTGGGTCGGCAAGTTCCTCAAGACTGTCACCTACCAACGCATGACCGCCGCCGCCAGCGTCAGCGTCGGTGAAGTCACCGCGCGGCAGTGCGATGTTGAGCGGATGCACGCTCACGCAATCACTGCTCGCGTCCGGGTCGATCGCTACCACGGAAAACCGGTAGCCTGAGGACGAAGCCCAGCGCCGCCAGCGGCGCTGCTTCTCCCTCCATCGAGCCGCCCCGCATCGGCCCGCCGGGGCGACCGCGGGACATCGCCGGAGCCGACGAGACGGCCCGCGCCCTTCACGCCGCCATTTCAGGACGCATTCCCTTTGGAAGCGTCCACAGCGGAACCGCGCGCTCATGGTGCTCGTCGCCTGCCCGTCTGCACCAGGGTCCGCCATTGCATACAATGACGAGGTGCGGATTGAACCGAACCGCCCTGCGAATTCACCCGTGCAAACGCCAGGGAGCTTTCGCCAGGTTCTTGAGCACTGCTCCGGTCCTAATTTAGGGTTGGCATGCAGTTGTCGCCCATGGTCGACACTATATTCTTGCGTATACACTATTTCTTGCCGTGGTCTGTGCGCGAACCCGCAACTCCCATACACCATGAACACTGAGAAACCGTTGTCTTCTTCCAGACGGATTTGCTTCGCGGTCATTCTGGCCGCTTCCGTGTCCTCGGCGCTGGCGCAAACCGCACCGGCGCCATCCCCTGCCCCCGCCGCCTCAGCCGTCAAGAGTGCCCAAGACGGGGTGGTCGCACTCGACCCCTACGAAGTCGTCATGACCGAATACACGGGCTACAACACCCCGAACTCGGGCATGGCCCTTCGCACCAACGAGAACATCATGGAGGTGCCCCAGTCGATCAGCGTGATCACCCGTGACATGATCAATGACCTCGGCTCCGAAAACACCTCCGACTTCGTCAACTATTCTGGCGGGTCCAACTTCTTTCAGGGTGATTCGGCCATGCTGCGCGGTGTCCGCGTGAGCATGTACGCGGATGGCGTGGTCGACTACAATTTCGACCCCGTTACCACGGATTCGGTCACGGTGGTGCGCGGCCCGGTTGGCGTGCTCTACGGAGTGGGCCAAACCGGAAACCTCGGCGGCGCGATCCTGAAGAACACGCGCACTCCCACCGGCCGCAATGGCGGCAGCGTGGTGGCTCGTTTCGATCAGTGGAACTTCCAGCGCGTGGAACTCGACTACAGCGGCGTCATCGGCAAGATCGGCGACGCCAAGTTCTCGTACCGGGTGGACTACGTGAGGCAGTCGGGGCGGTTCTACTGGAAACCGCTCTCGAACGATCGGGATGTCGGATACGTTGTTCTTGAGATGAAGCGCCCGAGCAACACCTTGCGCATCAACTACACGTACTCGAACATCAAATCGGACCCGCATCGGAACTTCTTCGTCACGCCCGAGGGCGAGGTCTACAACGGCTGGGACCGGGACGAAGCCTATTTCTCGACCTTCACCAACAACTCCAAAGTCAAGCGGCGTGACCGCACCGTACGCATCCTGTTCAACCAACATCTGGGCGGAAACTGGAATCTGGCCCTGCGAGGCGCCGCGAGTCGCAACTACTACAATCAGGGCGTGCTTCTGAACAGTGGCATCAACTGGGCCACCCGGGAGATCGTGTTTTCATCCCGCAACAACAACCTCGGCCAACGCCTGTTTTCGGGCAGCCTGGATGTGACCGGTGAATACCTGGTCTGGAAGCGCAAGTTCCGGACCAGTTTTGGCGCCCAGATCCAGGACAATACGAACAAACCCAACTTTTTCGGACAGGACCCGGTCTTTGGCACTGACAACGCCGCGCGCGGCATCGGCCGGCGAGCCGCCGGGCTGAACAACTTTGTCATTCCTGCCACCGGTCGGGCGACGTTCCTCGCGGTGCCGGTGGACAACCCTCGGATGGAGGACATCATGATCCGCAACTCCGCCTACTACTTTGATCCGGCTGTGGCGGGAGTGAACTACGGCACACGCTCGGAAACGTGGCAGACCAACTTCTATGCCCAGCAGAACATCGATGTCTTGCCCAAGCGATTCACGGTCGTGGGAAGTCTCGCGCAGTTCAATCAGGTCGCAGCGACGGAGAATCGCCCGTTTGCCGCCCTGGCTAATCCACAGCCGGCCACCATCTCGCCGCCGCGTGTCAACGAATTGCTGCACCGCGTCGGCTTTCTGCTGCGGGTAACCAAAGACATCGGCATCTACGGATTGCACTCCCAATCGGTCACGCCCCAAAACGCGCGTCTCTTCGATGGTACCTTCGCCCCCGCCCAATCGGGCACAGGCAAAGAGATCGGCTTCAAGACCGACATCCTCGACGGACGCATTTCGGCGACCGTCGGCCTCTTCGACATCGAACTACAAGACGTAGCCATCAATACCGGGCTCGTCTCTCCCGTCACGAACCAGACCTATTCGAACCTGATCGGCAAACAGCTCCAGCGGGGTGGCGACATCTCTTTGTTCGTGCGACCGATGCCGAACTGGCAGGTCACACTCAACTACTATAAAGGTTCGGTGAAGGACCAGAATGGTTACGACCGGATTCCCAACACGTTCACGGGTGCATGGAGCATCCTGACGCGTTACAATTTCGAGTCTGGCCCACTCAAGAAATTCGCGGTGGGAGGAGGCGCGAATCGTCAAACCGGGCGGCTCGCGACGGCTAACACCCTGATCCTGCCGGCAGGCACGACACCTGCCACGGTCACCGGCATTAACCCCGCGCTCCGGCTGAAGGATGGCACGATGTCGAATTTCTGGGTCAGCTTTGCGCCGAACAAGAAGTGGACCGTGCAGCTCCAGATGATTAACGTGTTGGACGAACGCTTTGCGGTCGGACATCAACACACCGCGGCCATCGATCCCTCTCAGCCTCGCACGCTGCAGACGCAGGTCACGCATCGTTTCTAGTGCCAGTTTCCTAAATTACTTGCCAACCCGCGCGCCCTTTATCGCTCTGCGGTTAAGGGCGTTATGTTTATGTGTGTGGGCCGGTGCGTCGCGGACGCCTCGCTGAAATGGCGACGCCGCCGGCCAAGCCCCCCTCCAGGCTGTACGCTATCCCGAGCGCCTGATGAAACTCGTGGGCCGTTGACTCATCTTCGCTTCCCTTCTACCGTGGTTCTACACATGCCCACGCCTCGCGCCTACTCCGTCAAAGCCTATTCCGCCAGCAGCGCCAAGTCGCCGCTCGCCGCCACCTCGATCTCCCGTCGCGAACCTGGCGCGACCGACGTCAAGATCGACATTCTTTACTGCGGCGTCTGCCACTCTGACCTCCACTTCGCGCGCAATGAGTGGAATTTCACGCAGTACCCGGCTGTCCCGGGCCATGAGATCATCGGCCGCGTGGCGGCGGTCGGCCCCGGTGTGAAGAAGTTCAAGACCGGCGATCTGGTGGGTGTCGGGTGCCTGGTCGATTCCTGTCGGACGTGCCCCGACTGCCATGCCGGCCTCGAGCAGTTCTGTAGTGGAATGGTCATGACCTATGGCAGCACGGACAAGCACCTCGGCGGCGGCACGCTGGGCGGCTACGCCCAGGGCATTGTGGTGACGGAGGACTTCGTGCTGCGAATCCCCGAGAATCTCTCCCCGGCCGCCGTCGCCCCACTGCTGTGCGCCGGCATTACGACCTACTCTCCCCTGCGTCACTGGAAGGTGGGAGCCGGACACAAGGTCGGCATCGTCGGCTTGGGCGGCCTCGGCCACATGGGGGTGAAGTTCGCCCGGGCGCTGGGTGCGCACGTCGTGCTCTTCACCACCTCACCCGGCAAGACCGCCGATGCCCTGCGGCTCGGCGCGCATGAGGTGGTCCTCTCGAAGGACGATGCCCAGATGGCCGCCCACGCGGGCAGTTTTGATTTTATCCTGAACACGGTCTCCGCCGCGCTCGATCTGAGCCCCTACGCCAACCTGCTCAAGCGGGACGGCAACCTCGTGCTGGTCGGCGCCCCCGAAAAGCCACTGTCCGTCGCGGCGTTCCCGCTACTCTTTCGCCGGCGTTCGGTCTCCGGCTCGCTCATCGGCGGCCTGCCTGAAACCCAGGAGATGTTGGACTTCTGCGGCCGGCAAGGCATCACGAGCGACATCGAGATGATCCGCATGGATCAGATCAACGAGGCTTACGAGCGCATGCTTAAGAGCGACGTGAAGTACCGCTTTGTCATCGACATGGCGTCACTCAAGTAAGCCCTCTGACCTCGTTTCGCGGCTTCGCGCCTTCGCGTGAACCGCTGCCGGCACCCACCGCTCGCGCCTGCTACTCTTTCGGGGGAGTCGCGGGCGGAACCATCTCGGGGACGCCCACCTCGACGGTGCCCTGCGGATTGCGTTTCCGGATCTCGACCTCCTCGACCTGGATCTCCTTGTCGAACAGCGGGGCGCCCGCTTCGAGCATGTCCTTGTAGACCAAGTTCAGGTCGCGACGCGCATCATCGTGGACCATGGTGGTGTGCCAAAGGATCTTGGGTTCGGGCTTCTTGCCATTCACGGCAGCCTGGGGTGGAGCCCAGGCCGTGATTCGAATGTAGAGCTTTTCAGACTGGGCCTTTTGCAGTTTCGACTCGTAGTTGGCCTGCCGGATCCTGACCAGAAAGTCGGGCGTGGCCCCCAAGATCGTCACCACCGGCGGATCCGAGATGGGGTCCTCGATCACACCCCGCATGTACGGATTGCGCAGGAATCCGCGGCCGTAGAGCACCGTGAGGATGATGTCCGGGGTTTCCCCGGCGACGATCTCCCGAAACCCCTGCTTGCCCAGGACCGAACGCAGCTGGGCGAGGATCGCGTTCTCGGAAATCGGCTGAACGATCGGGGCCGACTCCTTGGTCTGCGCAATCGACAGGATGCCGTACACCTTGCCATTGACGGGGGGCGGCTTGCGGCGGAATCCACCAAACGGCCGCTCCACGTGGGTCCGCACGGAGATCGGCAGCTCGATGCTGGGATCCATCCCGCCATCCCGTGCCTGCAACCGCCCTCCCCCCGCCGCCAGAAAACCCACCGCTAGCAGTGCGACTCCAAGAAAGGATCGAAGGGGCATACCCACAGGCAAACTGATTCCTCCGCCCAGTCAATGGCAAGAACGCCACTCCGCCCGCCACCCGGGGTCGGCAGAGGACAGAGGACAGATTTCAGAAATCAGAGACCAATCCCAGAACTTACCACCGCCACCCCCTGACCCAAATGCGGCTAAAGCCGCAACCACTTTAGCTGCCCCCCCGACCTCCGTCCTCCGATTCATCTATTCGTCATTCGTCATTCGTCATTCCAGCCCCGCGGGCTGGTTCCCTCTTCGCCCTTCCCTTCTCGGCGCGCTCCGCGCCGAGTGATCGCTAGCAGCGCCACCGCCCACACAATCACCCCGACCGTCACGCCGTGAATCGTCACGATCGGCAACGCCTCGTGCATGGCCGCACGCGATACGTGGTAGAGCGTCGCGAGCCAAGGCTCGATCCGGAGGTTCACCACCGCCAACAAAAACAGACACAGCCCGGCATGGCAGGTCATGGCGAGGCGGTGCGCCGCGACACCCCGGCGCATTCGCGCCTGACGGTGATTCCATACCGCCAGCACCACGGTGACGCCCACCACCACGGCCGCGACAAGGCCATCTCCCATCATCCAGGCAAATCCCACCAGCCACGCCGTGGAGGCCACGTAGGTCCCGACCAGCACCGCGACCCCACGCTTCACCGGCGGGCCGCCGACCTGGGCAGTATCGCCGCCACCGACGGTCGCTGCTTTGGCCTCTCCGCGTCGATACATCAGGACCAGCAGGGTGGTCAGCACGAGCACATAGCCGGACCAGATCCACGTATTCACCGATAGGACCGTGGCGAGATCCCAGCCGGCCGCCTCCGCCCGCGCATGCGTCAGACGCAGGGCCAGCAGGAGTGCGCCAATCGAGCACCACAACACCGTGTTCCAGCGGATCAGGTAGCGGCGCGACGCACCGGCCGGCGCCGCGCGCACACTTGCCCAACTCACGCCCAGCGCCGCCAGCAGGCCCACGAAGGGCAGCAGCACTGCCGTCAGTCCGCCGCCGCCCTTCATCGCCAGCCCTTTGGCCGAACCCAGTCCGGCCGCCTGACTGCCCGACGCCAGCGCCGGCAGCACCGCCTGCACCCCGAGCGCAAAGCCCTCGTCCGGATTGCTGCGAGCGAGCGCAGTTTCGACCAGGCCCAGCATGCGTTCATGGAGCAGCTTTCGTCCCCGGGACAGTCGCTGCATCACGGCATCCTCGCTCAACTCGAGCGATTCCGCCACCCGCGCGACCGACTGGTGTTCGCGGTAGTAGAGCACCAGGACCTCGCGGTAGGTCTCCGGCAACTGACCGACCTCACGCCACATCAGGGACAGTTCATCCGCAGTGATGGCACGGGTGGCGGGTGTCGGCTCCGCATCCATCACCTCGTCGGCATCGCTCAGCGGCTCGGCCGAGCGCGCCGGCGAGGTCCGCTCGGCCCGCCAGTCATGCCGGATCGTGTGCCGCGCGATGCCACAAAGCCACGCCCGCAGTTTCGCCGGCTCGCGCAGCGACGCCAGTTGCTTCCACGCCGCCACAAACGTGTCCTGGGCCAGTTCTTCGCTGCGCCGCACATTGCCCGTCGCGCTGAAGGCCAGCGCACACACCAGCGTTTGATAACGCCGGACGATCATACCAAACGCCGACCGTTCGCCCGCCAGGCTGCGAGCCACCAAGTCTGAGTCGGCCGGAGCCGACGAAGAGGAAAGGAGAGGAGTCATGTCACCTACCAAGTGCCCCAAACCGGCCTCAACCTGACACAGTTTCCACGTTCCGCCCACTTTTTCGTTCATCACGGGTAGGAAGGGCTGGAGGGGCCAATGGCCAATGACGAATACCGAATGACGAATGTCGAATGTCGGAGGCCAAGGAACTGAGACTCAGCGATCAGGGGTCAGGCTTCAGGAGTGGGCGGTCCAGGAAGTGCCTGGTTACGAAGACGGGGTCCCTGTGAGTTCTCTCTACACGCTGCGTTCATGTCGCTCGTTCTTCAGTCGGACATGGCCGGGGTTTGCCCTGCGGACCGCGGCGAGAACGCACTCAGCACCAACCCCACTCCAATCGTCACCAAAGACCCCACCACGTAGTACCACAACCAATGAACTCGGGTGAACTGCGTCACGGCCACCGTCGCCGCCGCGCCGGCCAGCGTCCCTCCCCAGGCACCCCGTGTCGTCGCCTGCTTTGACAGCATGCCGAGGAGGAAAATACCGACCAGCGGACCGGAGAAGGGACTCATCACCTTGGCGAGGATGGCAAAAATGGTGTCATGGCCACCGAGGAGCAAAGCCGCCGCGACAATGGCCACGCCCCACACGGCCGTGACCCGCTTCGCCACCTGCACATCTCGCCGATCGTCGGTGCGTTGGGGACGAAACGGGGCGATGAAATCGGCATAGGTCGCCGTACTCAACGAGTGCAGCCCGGCGGAGAAGCTCGACATGGTGCCGGCGAAGAGTCCCGCCAGCACCAGCGCGCCGAGCGCCCCGGGCAGTCCATGTCCGATGAAATGGGCCATCACCCGGTTGGGATCGGTCAAACCCGCGACCCAGGCATGCCCCGGATCGCCGAGGAAGTGAGAATAGTACGCAACCAGGAACACCCCCGTCGCAAACAGGAGCATGTTCACCGGCACGATCAGGAGGCCACCGCCGAGCAGCGACCAGACCATCTGACGCTGAGACCCGGCGGCGAGGTAACGTTGCACGAGCACCTGGTCGCTGCCGTACGAGCCGATCGACTGCAGAAACGAGCTGATGGCAATGGCCCAGAGATTCATCTGGGTCAGAGTGAGTGACAGGTCGACGATCCGGGTATGCCCCTCCGTCTCGACCTTTCCCTGCAACCAGGGGGCGCCTGCCGGCACGGGTTGGGACGCAAGGCGCCAGATCTCTGCAAGGTCCCAGTGGAACTGGTAGGCGACACCCACGAGGACCGCGATCACTCCACCGACCAGCACAAAAAACTGCACCACATCGGTCCAGAGCACCGCCTTCATGCCGCCCAGCACGGTGTAAAGCGTGGTCAGCCCACCCATGAGCAGCAGGCACCCGCCCAGCGACAGTCCCATCACCTGTGACATGACCAAGGCGGCCGCGAACAGCGCGACCGCGAGATGGCTTCCCCGCGTCAGCAGAAACAACGCCGAGGCCATCGTTCGCACCCCGCGACCAAATCGCTGCTCCAGGTACTCATAAACCGTGAAGGCCTTTCGCCGGGCCAGGAACGGCACGAAGACCACGCTGACAAACACCGCCGCCAGCGGGAGGGTGAAGGTGCCGATGAGGAGTTGAAGGTCATTCGTGAAGACGAGCGCCGCGCAGCCGAGGTAGCTGACCGCCGTGATGTCGGAGCTGATGATGGAAATGGCCGCCGCCCACCACGGGGCCGAACGCTCGGCCAGGTAGTAGCCCTCGGCACTACGCTGACCGCGGGCAAACCAAAGCCCCACGGCCAGGCTCGCCGCCACGTAGAGGATTAGGATCGTGTAGTGGGTGAACGAAAAGTCGGCCTGCATGCAGAGTGAGGTGAGTTCAGCCAACGCAACGTCGGTTCAAAGGCGACCCGTCCTGTCGTCCTCCGGATTCGCGTCCATTCGTCCCGCGACTGCGGGATTCGTGGTCCAACTGCCTGGCTCAGAGCTGAGCATAAGCAGCTATTTTCCCGCAATCCAATCGAGATCGATCCGACGCATGCGCAGACGATTCAGGCCGCCCACCTTTTGGTCACCCGCGCAGTAGGCCATCAGCACGGCGCGCTCTACGAAATGTACCGCGGTGTAGCAGTACCAGCCGTCGGGCTCGCCCTCGAGCAGCCGGCGCTTCGGCCAGGTCAGGCCGCCGTCGGTCGACAATCCCACCACCAACGGCGTCCGGCGGTTGGCCATCCGACGTTGCAGTGCGGGATCGGTGACCGTGAGGGTCGGAACCGGAAAGGCTCCGCTATAATCGTTCCAGACCGCCAGGAGCGTGGCGGAACCGGGCAGACGCTTGATCGCGGCGCACGAGGTCGGGGATTTGAGCTCGGAGGGCGTCGCTGGCGTCCACGACTCGGCGCGGTCGCGCGACCGCGCCATAAACTGCGACCCCTCGTCGGTGCGGAACCAGCCGAGGAGCGAACCGTCTGCCAGTTCGACCACCCCCGATTCCTGCAGTCCTTCGCGCGACTTTGGATTGGGCGCGGCGAGCCACTGCGGAGCTTCTTTCCAGGTGGCCCCGTTGTCGTCGGAGACAAACCACATCGTGATCGCCCGGAAATCGAGCGAGTCATAGGTACTCGCGTCGGTATCCTTCAAGCGGTACGAACCGATCGGCAAAACAATGCGTCCGCCCTTGAGCTGGATGGCACGGTCATTGTTCAATTCGAAATAGCCCGGAGCCTTAATCACCGTCTGCTGCGCGCTCCAGGTTTCGCCCTCGTCATCGCTGAACTGCGCGACCGGATGGCCCTCGATCCGGCTCCGCTTCTTGATGTAGAACAGCCCGATCCGGCCGTTCTGCAGGCGCAGGAACGAGACGCTCATGACATTGGCGCTGCCGACGTTTTCCACCAACACCCGCGGCTTCGGACTCCAGGTCCGGCCCGCGTCGTCGGAACTGATCACCACAATCCGGGCGGCACTCTCATCCCGGTCGCCCCCATAGAACTGAGTATAAGCATAAAGGATGCGGCCCGATTTAAGGGTGACGAACGAGCCTTCCGAATTCCGCGGGTACTCCTTGGTCGGCTGAAGTTCAAGGACGACGGTGTTGGCGGCCGCACGGGCGGCCGCACGGGCAACTGGAAGCATCACGGCCAAAGCGAGCGCCAGCGCTCGCGCCACGGACGAGAGAGGGCCAGAGGTCAGGGGGGACATGCCCGGCATTACGTCCCGCCTTTCGACCCGACTCAACGCCGCCCACGCTGTCTGATTCTTGGACAGGATACGAAGGCGTCCGCAAACACCTCCACCCTTGCGCTTGCCCGTCCCTGCGGGTGGCAAGCACGACCTAAACGGGAAGCCAGCCGACCGCCGATCCTAAAAGACGCGCTTCACCGAAACCGAAAATTCCATCATGCGCGCGTCGATCCAAGGGCTGCCATACTGAGTGCTCGCAGCCGTGGCATCGAATTCCGGCGCCGTATTGAAGACATTCCTGATATTGAGCTGAATATCGGTGCCTGCGAGCCACCGGTCGCGCCACCGCGCGGCTTGTTCGGCACGCGGCACACGATAGCTGACAAAAACATCGTGGACGGTCTGGCTACCCACCGTTGGAGCTCCCTGACTGATGAGATTCGCCGTGGCGGTGGTGAGCGGCGCAGCAAATATCTTGTACTCGTCGAAGTAGGTCGTGGTCCAGCCCATGACCCAGCGTCGCACCTCCCAGGTCAGCGTGCCATGGGCGCGGAATCGCAGCGGATAGTTTGCGGACGAATAACCGGCGTACTCGAGCATCGGAGCAGTCAACGACAGCTGCTGTTTGAAGTGCGGCTGCCAGCTGGCGAGCGTACCGATTGAAAAAGTACCCCGCTCGGCCGTCTCCCAGCGATAGTCGGCCCGCGCATCAAAGGTTTCGATTTCGGTCTGGTAGAGGTTCAGCAGCGTGGCGTCGACACGCGTGATCACCCCGACGGTCTGAGTGTCGCCCGGGAGCAGCGGATTGCGCGTCACGCGGTCGGGAAACGCCGCCTCGTTGTTCACGATCAACTGTGCGCCAATGTTCCCGATGTTGTTGTTCTTGGTGATCTCGGTGTAGTCAAAGGACAGTCTCAAATTGGGGATGAACCGGGGGGTGATGATGACCCCACCTGAGGTGCTGCGCGACTCCTCGGGTGTAAGATTGGGGTTCCCTCCGGTAATCGTAAACACGGAGGTGCTGGCATTTCCACGCCGAGGGTCGACCACATTGCTCGCTCGCGTGCCCAACACGCCGGCCGTAAGCTGCGAGTAGCCTGGCGGAAGAAACGCGGTCGCCGTGCTGGCCCGGATCATGACGTCTTTGATCGGACTGTAACCAATTGCGAACGTCGGGTTGGCGGAGTCATACTTCGCAAGGGTGTGAGTCGTGAGAAAGGGCGCGGTGTTCCGCACACCTCCCGATACAATGGTGTAGTTAGTGGAAGTTGAACTAGTCGACCGTGTCGTCTTGACGCCATACCACTCCCGGCTGGCAGCCACTTGGAGGTCAAGTTGAGCCAGCCCGGGCCGCGCGTTCTTTCGGCTGAAGATCGGAAAGGTCAACTCGGCATTGGTCGAGGTGATGTTCTGCACCTGCCCTGCCGTGTAGCTCTCCGTCTGCGCGGAAACGACTTGCGATTCCGCGTAGCTCCTTCCCCAAGGAAGGCCTTCCTTGCGATAGGAGGAGTTTCCATTGAGCGTGATCGGACCAGCCGGCAACGTCCACACCGGTCCCCACCACCGCAGTGCGGTCACATTGGAAGTGGACGGATAGGTCTGAGTCGTGGTCAGGATGTAGGGAGTGATATCGAGGGGATTCAGTCTCATGTCCCGCAGCGGATTGAAGGCACCGCTCGAAAGACTTTCTGAAAGCGGAATCGGATAGCCATCCTGCCACTCGCCGCGCGAAAAGCTGCGACTCCAACTGTAATCACCCTCGGCAAGCCACTCTTTCGGCAGCTTCAACTTGAAACCGGCCGCGGCCCCCCGGCTGTAGTTATTGGACCGCTGATACAACGCCTGTTTCTGCTCCCAGGACACAAAAACCGGCTGTTTGAAGGGGTTCGAGGGTGCATTGGCCGGCATGGGAAACGCCACCACCGTCGCCAGCGGACTGGTGCTGCCATCCCCAAAGTTGCTCGAGTAGGTGCCTTCGACGAATACCTCGAGGTTTGACGTCATTTGACGGCGCACTTCCGCCCGAAAGCTCTTTCTTCGGTTGAGCGAACCAAGCTCCTGCCGCAGGCCCATGTTCGGCTGGCTGCTGTCAGGAAACGATTCGGTCAGGCGGCCATACTGACCGGCTCCAGCCAACAAAGGCGTCAATCCAGCGATCGCTACTCCCGGGTAGCCATCGGGAATGACGATGAAACTGGAATTGGTGCCTGCCAGATTTCCGCTTTGGGCAACGATGATTCCGGATGGCGGGGCAAAAGAAGCCAATCCCGAGCTGCTCAAGACCGCGGCGGGATTGTTCGAAACATAGCGGCGGAAGTTGTCGAGGAGATATCCCCGATCTCTGACCTGCAGGGGTGACTCCTCCGCGTGCTGTGCGCTCAGGGATACCTGCGTCCGCCCGCCTTCGAGGGAAAATCCGTAGGACAGCGCAGCCGTTGTCGCGGGCGAATGGGTATCGAACGTGCTGCCATACGAGACCCGCAATTCGCCGCCATTGAACCCACGCTTGGTGATGATGTTGATCACACCACCCACGGCCCCGCCACCATAGATGCCCGAGGCCGAACTTGGCAGGATCTCAATCCGATCGATCGACCCGAGGGCAATGCCATTCAGGTCCGGTTGATAATAGGTCCCGCCCTGCTGCACATTCGCCTGCCGCCGGCCGTTGACCAAAATCAGGGTTTGGGAACTCGCCAGTCCGCGCAGCGCGATGTTGCTGTTGGAGCGTTGGGTGAAGTTTGCATAGTAGGAACTCTTTTGATCGTTCGACACATTCGTCGACCCCATGGTGAGACGCTGCTTTAGGAAATCCTCGACGTTGAGCGCACCCGATTGATCAATGGCCTTGGAATCAAAGATGTAGTAAGCTTGTGGATCGCTCATGGTGCGCGGGATGTCCACGTTCGAGTCGCTGAAGGGCTTCGCCTTCGACTCCTCCACCAGGAACCGATCCAGTCGCTGGATATCCTGCTCCTTCTTCGCGCTCACCACGACTTCCTGCAGTTGCTGCACCTCACCATCCTTCACCACGGCCGGCATCTCCTGCATCCCGAGGAGAGTTTCCGTCCCCGGCCGGATGACGATGTCCGTGATCCGAAGGCGCGAGAAACCAGGCCCACTGGCAACGAGGGTGTAGGTGCCGGCCGGCAGGCCGGTGAATTCATAGCGACCGTGGCGATCCACCGTCGACATGGCTCCGGTCTCGCGCACCGAAACCACGACCTCGGTAAGAGGTTTGCCGGGAGCCGCCGCCAAGGTTCCGGTGAGCGACCCATGGCGCAACGCGGTTGCGTCTACTGCGGGACGGGTCTGCGCGTGCAGGTGAACAACGGGTGCGATGGCCGCGAAGAGCGAGGCGGCGAGGAGGATCGATCCTGCAGTCGGGCGGCGAAAGCCCGGTCGGAATGAAGGAGTGGTGTTCGGATGCACGGTCGGGTGGTGGAAAGGACGAAGCAGTAGGGCGGCTGGATCGCCCCAAGGTTGCGGTTCGGGTCGAGACTTACTGGATGCTGATCGCAGCCCAACGACCCTGTTTGACTAAATTTAGTCAGCCGGCGCAGGTGCGTCCAGAGATTGCCGACGGCTGAATCGACCGCATGCTCCGCCCCGTGCGTCGCCTGCCTCTCTGCCTCCTCCTCGGACTTGGACTGCCCGGTCTGTTTCCGGTGGCGGCGCGGGCGGCTCCATTGATCAAGAACCTGACCACCGTTGAAGCCGGCGGCGAGGGCAGCGCCTGGGCGTTTGCCGAAACATCAGACGGCACCCGCGTCCTGGGATCACATCGGCTCACACTCGCGAGCGGGGATCGCTGGGAGGCGGTGGAGACACCCGGCGCCTATGCCTTTCGGGCGCTCGCCGTGGACGAACGCGACCGCTCCCTTCCCTCGCGGATCTACGCCGGTGCGATTGGAGGCATCGGTTTCTTGGAACGTGACACCACCGGAGCCTGGCACTGGACTTCACTTCGCGCCCGCTACGAGGCTGACACCGGCAACCCGCTCGACGAGGTCTGGGCCTGCTCCATCACGCCCGAGGGTCCGGTCTTTGTCACCCTTCAATCCGTGGCGCGATGGACGGGCACCCGCTTCGAATCCTGGCCTCTGCCCGCCGTTCCTCGGCTGCTCCCCATCCCGGTCACTACGTCCGACGGAGTCGGCTCCGACCTCTGGATCTACCAATCTGGAGCGGGATTGCTCCGCGTCGGGCCGACCGGACCGGAACAAGTCATCCCCGATCCTGCGCTCCCCGGCCGGCCGGTCCTCGCCGCCTGGCGTTCTCCGGGCTCGCCATCTAACATCGGCCTGATCACGGGTGAGGGAGCGTACTTCAGGCAGGCCGGCACCTGGCTACGGCTCGAGCCCTTGTCGTCGGTCCTCGCCGGCAAACTGCCCACCGGGACGACCCTGTTGCCCGATGGCTCCATCGCCATTGGTACCCTGCTCGATGGGGTGGTGATTGCAGACCGCAACGGCATGGTCCGAAAACACCTTCGGGAAGCCGACGGCCTTTCCGACGACAGCGTGCATCGGTTGCACCTGGGCCGCGACCGTCGCCTGTGGATCGGTCTGACCCGGAGCCTGGCCGTAATCGAGGCGCTCGGACCCGTCGAGCACTTCGCCGCGCGCGAGGGCCTTGGCGCCGGGGCCCAACGGATCATCGCCACCGAAACACAGACCTGGGCCCTTTCTCACCGGTCCGTTCATCACCTCGAAACCGCCACTGCCGAGCGTTCCGCCCGGTTCGAACGCCTGCCTGCCCTGGAAGCGCTGCTCTGGGAAGGCGCCGCCTTGGACAGCGGTGAGCTTCTGGTCGGCGGCTTCGGGGGTGTCTGGTCGTGGTCCTCAGGGTTATGGAATCGCGAATACGCCTCTTCGACCGACACGGCCCTGCTATTGGTCTCTCGACGGCGTCCGGGCTGGCTCTACTTCACCAGCGCCGGTCAAATCCGGGCCCTCGAGTCGCGCCGCGCGGTCATTCAGGCCCAACGCGATTCCGGACAAGACGAAGCCAGCGCCGCCGCGGCCGCCAGCAGCGGGAGTTGGATCCCGCGCGACCTGGGTCAGGATACCGGTGACACGCCGGTGGCCATGGTCGAAGACGGCGCCGGAGAGCTATGGATCTCCACCGAACAGCGCGGCGTCTCTCGCTATCGCCTGGACGCCGCACCGGGTCGCACTCCGCGCCTCGTCCTGCTCCAACACCTACGTCCGGGGCATGAACTGCCCATCAACACCGAACGCCCAAGCCTGCTCACCGTGGGTGGCCGCGTGGGCGTGTTTTCGCGCAACCCGCTTTTCCTCTTTGCGTCCGATCGGCATGAACTCGCGCCCCAGCCCGAACTGTTGCGCTGGAACCTCCAGACCGCCTCCCGTGAACTTCCGGACGGAAGCGTGCTCGCGCTGGCGCGGCCCGATGGAAGGGACTCGACCGTGGTGGTGAGGCTGACCCGGGTCGAATCGAAGATCGAGGTATCACCCCTGTGTATCCCGGGACTCGACCGGATCGGGCCGATCGCCCTCACCGCAGTGAAAACCAGTTCGGGAAATCACCTTTGGATCTCGGGCGCGAACGGTGTGTTATCGGTCCAGCTGGATACACTCCCCGCCCCCTCGAGTCCGCCGGCCACCCTGCTCGCCGCTGTGACAAACGAGTCCGGACGGCGACTGCCGCTGCTCGCGTCAGACGAGCAGGCGACCCCCCTCCTGGTGGATACGTTGCGCCTGCGCTTCGAATTCCGAGCCGTTCCGGCCCTTGAAGACTCGGTGCGCTTCGTCACCCGGTTGTCTCCCGTGGAGAAACAGTGGAGCGAACCGCAAGCCTCGACCGCCCGCGACTTCACGGGACTCGGCGGCGGTCACTATGTCTTTGCCGCCAGGGCGATCGATGCTCAAGGACGCGAAGGCCCTGCCACCGAGTACGCCTTCGCCATCGCCCGGCCCTGGTGGATGAGCGGATGGGCCGTGGCTGGTGGCGTGTTGCTCTGCCTGGCCTCGGGAGCCGCTGCCTTTTCCTGGCGGGTCAGACGTCTGCGACGAAAGAACGCCGAGTTGGAGTGTCTGATCGCGGATCGAACGCGGGAGCTGACCTTGTCCAACACCGCCAAATCCGAGTTCCTCGAGAACATCAGCCACGAAATTCGCAATCCGCTCAACGGCATGGTGGGGTTGATTGGCATGTTGCACGAAAGCCCGCTCGACGCGCGCACCCGAACCTTGGCCGACTCACTCGGTTCCTGCGCGCGGGCCCTGACCCGAGCTTTCGATGATGTGCTGGGATTTTCCAAGCTGGAGTACGGCCAGGTCACCCTGACCCCGCGGCCGTTTTCGCCGCACGCCCTTGCGGATGACCTCGTGGGCGTCTTTCGCGCATCCGCCGCGCAACGGGAGTGCGAACTGCGGGTTTCAGTCGAAGCCACGGTTCCGCGCGCCCTGGTGGGTGATCTCGAAAAGATCCGGACGATCGCCGCCAACTTCATCAACAACGGTCTGAAGTACGCACCGGGAGCACCGCTTGAGCTGACCCTCACGGGGGAAGCCGCGGAGGACAACCCAGGGGTACGCGACGCAAACCGGGACCGGCCGGGTCCGGCGGTCATGTTCACGCTCAGCGTGACCGATCATGGCCCGGGAATTCCTCCCGACGAACAGCAGCTCATCTTTAAGAAATTCGTGCGGGGATCCCACGCCAAAAAAGGCAATGTATCCGGCACAGGACTTGGTCTCGCCACCTGCAAGGCCCTGGCCGAACTGATGGGCGGTTTTGTCGGTGTAGAGAGCCCCTCCGGTTCCGGCTCTCCGGATGCACCCGGCGCCACCTTCTACCTCCGCCTCTGGCTGCCCGCGGCGTCAGATGGGGAGCCAGGCGCGCGCGACGAATCTCCCGGCAGTCCGGTGGAAGTGATGGCGAAGCCCGGGGAACGCGCACTCATCGTCGAAGACGAGGCGTACAATCGCATCGTCAGTGCGCGCATCGCGGAGCAACTCGGCTATCAGGCGGACGTGGCCTCGGATGCCGGCGCGGCCGTCGCCCTCGCCGCGCGGACGGAGTATGCGCTCGTGCTTCTCGACTGGGAACTCGGCACGGTCAAGGGCAGCGAAGTGGCCCGCCAGTTGAGTCGCCCGGCCGGCACCCACGGCCACCCCCCGATCATTCTCGCCACCACGGCCCACGACAGCGATGCGATTCGACGCGAGTGCCTTGCCTCCGGCATGGAGGGCTTTGCGCTCAAGCCCTTTTCGGCGCAAACCCTGCAGGAGTTGATCCGCACCGCCCGCGAACACCGCCAGGGGACAAGCGGCCCCATCCCAACGGCCTCCGGGTCAGATGAACCATTGGATACGCGGGTCTTTGCGTTGGTCGGAGGAGGAGGCAGCGGATCCGACGCCGTCACCGCGGCCTTCCAGTACCTCGAAACCCTCGCCAACCACACCCTCACCCTCCGGCGCGCACTCGCCAAGGGGGACACGGAGCAGGCCGCCCGCACCGCCCACCGACTTCGCTCGCACGCCTCGCTGGTCGGAGCTCATAGCCTGCGCCGGGCGGCGGCGGAGATGCAGGAGACGCTGGAACGTCTGGATAGCGGAGCCGATCACGCAAGGCTTCTCGGCGAACTTGAGCGCCGGAGCGCGATCGTGCATGCGCAGGTGCGGACCTGGCTGGATAAGGCGGCGACGCGGACCGCAGAACCGGCTACGGCCGGTCAGACCCGCCCCGGGGCGAGGGACGAAACCGCGTAAAGCCGCGCTCCGCCGCGTAGCGGATGAGTTCAGGCGTGCTGTGGAGGCCAAGCTTGCCGAGGATATTGCGTCGGTGGTTTTGCACCGTCATCACACTCAGGCTGACTCTTCGGGCGATTTCGTCGTTGCTCAGTCCCAGCCCGAAGAGCCGCAGGAGGTTCTGCTCCCGTTCCGAAAGCAGTTTGGAGAATGCATTCGGATTGTCGCGGAGCGCGGCCCGCGCCCGCGTCACCGCCGGCGAGAAATAAGTGCGACCCTGGGCGGCGGCGTCGATCGCCTCCGGCACCGCGTCGATCGGCTGTTCATTCTTGTCGATGAAGCCATGCAGGTGGCGGGAAAAGCAACGGTGCAGGGAAAAGTCGTCCGTTCGTGCCGACAGGACGACGATGCGCGCGGCTGGCACAACCTCGGCAATGCGGTCGATCAAGTCGAGACCGTCGACGTCTGGGAGGTCGATGTCGAGCAGCACCAAATCAGGACGAATCGACACACACAGGGCCAGTCCCGCCGCGCCGTTCGCCGCCTCGGCGACACGCTCGCAGGCCGGATGCTGACGGCAAATCAGGCACACCATGCTCCTCACCATGGCCTCATCTTCGATCACCGCGATTTTCACGGCTCGCACACTGCAAGTCCGGGGCCACGCAGGCGAGAATTTGCCGGGCGAATTCCGTTCGACCTCACCCGGCCGGCCACGCGGCTCCGGGAGCGATAAATGCCAATCAGGTGCGGTGAATCTGTGCATTTACCGCCCTCGCCGGGCCACCCGTGCGAGCGCTCGGTCGTGATGAGGGTTGCCCAAATTGAGCAGCGGCCGGATCACTTCCAGGAATCAGCGCCACGGACCAGGCAGTTTCGCCGATCCGCAGCTGGAGCGAGAGGGGTCTCGGCGGAGTCCTGGGAGACCTCTCTGCACCGCTATTCCGCGAGGCCGCCGGCCGGGGTGCACGCGTCGCTGTTCACGGTTTCGGAGATCTCCGTGAGCTTTCGGTCGGCGGCACCTTCTTCTTCGAGCGTTTCATCAAGGAGCGCGGCGATCCGATCTTCTCCCAGCTCCTCCGCATAGGCGCGCGCAGTCCCGTACGCGGCGATTTCGTAGTGTTCCACCCGTTGCGCGGCTCCAATGATGAGGGCGTCTCGCACAGGCCCGGACTCATGTTCCGCTATGCGCTCGTTCGCTTCTTCGATCAGTCCTTTCATGGCCGGGCAGGTTTTGGCCTTCGCCGGTACCTCCAGCAGTCCGAACACCTGCTCCAGACGCTGCACATGCTGCTGGGTCTCCTCCAGATGATGGAGCAGGCCCTCCTTGAGTCGCTCGTTGGTGGCAGATTCGGCCAGTTTCGGCAGGGCCTTCACCAACTGCCCCTCGGCATGATAGAGGTCCTTGATTTCTTCTATCAGGATTTTCTTCAGTGAATCGCTAGGCATGGGAGTTTTGAGTTGAGGGTGAATGTAGTTTCGAGACGGGACGGTAGAAACGCCGTTGCGTCGGGCGTTCCAGAGATCGGGTCCCACACTCCCCATCGGTGAATTCCCTGCGACTCGTCACCGAACATGGGGCGCACTCCCGTGCCCATCGACCTCCAACCGCCCCATGCCCTTCCGCCACAACCCGGGGAACGTCGACTCACTCGCTCACTTCGCCCCCCCCGCGGACAAACGGAGCTTCTCTCGATAAGCGCGCATGGCACGAATGTACTGGTGCTCTTCGCGCAAACTGCGGGAGATCGCCTCCAGCTGGGCCGGCGTGAAGTAGGGCCGAAGGGCCTGCAAGAAACGGGTATCGCTTGGATTGAGACCTGTGACCGGATCCGGTGCGCTCTCGCCGCTCACTTCGATCGTCACCCCTAAGGGATAAAACCCGGAGCGCAAAGCAGCCAGGGCCAGCACCTCGGTCTGATGAGGTTCAAGCGGCACTCCCGCATCCCACAAATCCGTGCCCAGCGTCCAGTCGAGCGAGCCTTCAATCGCAGACGCCATGAGCACCTCCGCGGCGTCAGGACCGATCAGTGCGCCCACACGGTGCCGGAGCGCGGCCTCCGCCGCCTGAAAGGCAGTCCTGTACTCGGCCAGAGAAACACCGCGCGCAGCGACAGGTGTCGCTGCGTGACTCACCAGCAGATCTTTCAGTGCCGCCAGCATTGCCGGAGGAAGGTCAAGGGCATTCATTCCCGCGAGGTAGCGGTTGACGACCTGGCGACGTTCCGCCCGGCGGGCAACCTCCTTGCGCACCTCGTCGCGGGCGGCGATGGCCGCGCGCAGGGCCGGATTCGCCGCCGGCGCAGATGCTCCCGGGGAAAGAGACGCAGGATCGGGGCCGGACTTGAGTCGGTACGTCGTTGTTTCGGCCCGCGCCCGCAGCGCGGCGATCCGCCGGGTTTCGCGATCCAGGGTCAACTGCTTTTGGCTCCGCTCATCCGTCTGCATCCAGATCGCCACCACCAGGACCGCTGCGACCACGAGGAGCGCCAGGCTGAAAGGAAGATGTACGCGATGCATGGGTGTCAGCGACGCGGCCCGCGCACCTGGCTCTGCAGCGCATCCACCTCTCGGGAAGCCCGTGCGAGGCGGGCCTGCAGTTGCCACTCCTCCCGTAGGAACTCAAGCTGCGCCGGAGACAGGAAGTTCGCAGCGGCCTGCAAAAGCAAGGTCTCGGAGGGCTTGATTCCCGTGGCGGGATCCCGCGCATTCCCCTCGCCTTCTCCCAGCCGTTGCCGGATCTCGCGATGCGCGCGCGCGAGTTCGAGTAGCTGCACCTCCGATACGGGCACGCCAGCGTCCCAGAACCCCGCCACTTGCTGCCAATTCATCCCTTTCTCGGACTCCAGTTCGTAGTTTTCCTTGAGCCGGGCATACCGCGCCTCGCCCAACAGGGAACGCATCGAGGCGTCGGTTTCGGCCTGCGCCGCGGCCGTCGCCTGGGCCGCCTGCTCGGGTGAGAGGTTTCCGAACCGACGGAACATCTCCCGAGCATCCTCGCGCGCCAGCCAGCGGTCCGCGATCAATTCCTTCAACCGGGCCTTTTCTGTGGCAGCGAGCTCCAACGAATCAATCGCCCGACGATAGTTCGCCAACGCATAGCGTCGATGTCGCCGGGCCACCGCCAGTCCCAGCTCCGGGTCACCAAGGACGTCACGGTCCAGCGATCCTGCCGGCCCTTTCGCCTTCACCGACGGAACTGGAGTGGGCTTGAATTCGGGGCTCAAGGCCATTCCCGTCGGAGGCTCACCCGGGGTTGTTTCCGCCTCAAGCCTTTGCCCTTCGACCTGCGCGTCGCGGATCGCTCGTTCCAAGCCCTGCTGCTCGACCCGCAGCCTCTCCAGCATCAACCACAAGCCAACCACCAGCGGAAGCAGCACAATCCAGCTCCGAGCGAGCACCCGCTGACGGTAGGTCAATCCGGGTGACAAGCGTTCGTCCATGGAGCCAAGGGAGGAATCGCAGTCAACCCGCCGACCGAGTTTCCTTCCCGAAGCCTGCCCTTCCCCTTCGCCCATTACCAGCGAAAAACCGTGATCTCACCCACACGGCCACCCACTCAACACCACCTTCCGCACGTCACAGGTGTCGCGCCACGAATGCCCAGGCCAGTTCGTCGTTGAACTCATGGCCGCCCGCGAAGATCCGGTGCTCAAAAGCCTCGGCCCGGCCGACTTTTCGGTAGTAGTCCGCGGCCTCCGCCGCCAGCGCCTGCCCGGGCTGCCAGTGATGGACTGCATCGCGGTCACCCGCCTGCAGCTGAAGCGGTCGGGGACAGATCAGCGCCACTAGATCGGGATCGCGAAAGAGCGTCATGCGTCCGGGAAACTCGAGGTCGGAGGGAATGGAAAGTTCGTTTTCCGCGTGACGTCCTTCGTTCACGCCGAAATACCCGCTGCTCACCGCCACCTTGATCCGCGGTTCCAGCGCCGTGACCACCTGCGTGTAGTATCCACCATAGGACAACCCGATCATGGCCACCCGCGACGGATCCAGTTCCGGCCTGGCCAGCAATTGATCGAGGGATCGCACAATCTTGGCCACCTCCACCGCGGTGATCGACGTGCCCAGCAACCGCAGACGGCGGTCGGTGTCGCGTCGATTCTCCTTGGGCAGACCCGGAGTCGAGAACAGCAGTTGGGGTGCGAATACGGCATAGCCTCGCTTCACCGCTCCACGCACCATGTCATGGTAGTTTGACCCACCCTGGAACAACGCCAGGTCCGGTGAACCGGCACCTCCGTGCTGCGCCACGATCAGAGGGACGGGTCCCGCCCGCTGCCTCGGCACAATATAGATGCCCGTGGCCTGCACCCCGGGTAAAACCGGGATGAACGCCCGCCGGTAGACACCCATCTCGTCCTCACCCAAGGGTTCAAACCGCGGGGGTTCCGCCGGAACCGCACCCGGCGGCGGGTAACCCATCGCACGGGCAAACGCCTCGCGGTACGCCGCCGCCGAGCGAACAAAGGCCTCGGGCGACGAGTAGTCGGGAGTAAAGAGCGAGGCACGCGCAGAGCGATCACGCAGCTGTGACTGAATGTACGCGTCCAGCTCCCGCGCCTGCTCGATCCTCAGGGGATTCGAAGCGGCGATCTCCAGCTCGAGGTAACCTTGCGCGTGCAACCAGGGAGTCGACAGGGCCAGCATACCCGTGATCAGGCCAAGGCAACGGTCGCCTCGCCGGGGCCCCACCCCACCTCTCGTCAATGACCGGGAGTCCATGGTCATGACTTCACCAGGCCTGCCGGTACAGCTCCACGATCTGCCCCACCGTGGGCACGACCGGGTTGTTTTGGGGACTCCCCGATGCAAGGGCATCCCCCGCCATCTTCTCAAGCAGCGCTCGGAAACGGCCTTCCTCCATTCGCGGGTAGTCGCGAAGGCGGGGAATGTTGAGCCGCCGGTTGAGAGCCTCGAGTCCGTCCACCAACGACGCTGCCGCGTCGTTATCTCCTGCTCCCGGCTGCGCCCACCCCAGCGTCCGCGCCACCGTGGCATAACGGGCGGGTGCACCGGCCACGGAGAATCGCGTGACGGTCGGCAGGAGCATAGCATTCGAGATCCCATGCGGTACGTGAAACAGCGCGCCAATCGGCCGGCTCATGCCATGAACCAGCGCGACGCTGCTATTGGCAAAGGCCATGCCGCCCTGGGTCGCCGCCAGCATCATGCCTTCGCGCGCAGCCCGGTGTCCGGGTTCGCGCCAAGCAGTCTCCAGATGCTCACCCACGAGCCGGATGCAGGACAGTGCCAGTGGATCCGTCAGCGGTGTCGCCAGTCGGGACACAAAGGCCTCGATGCCGTGGGTCAGCGTATCGACCCCGACCGCGGCAGTCAGCGCCGCCGGCATGCTGAGCGTGAGCTCAAAGTCGACCAACGCCACCGTCGGCAGCAGGTGCGCGTCCAGCATCATCATCTTCACGTCGCGCGCTGTATCCGTGATCACCGCCACCTTCGTGACCTCGCTGCCGGTACCGGCGGTGGTCGGAATGACAAAGAGCGGCAATCCCGGATTGGGCACCTGGTGCCGGCCCATGAAGCGGGCGAGCGGCGGAGGATTGGTGGGAAGGACTGCAATGACTTTGGCACAGTCAATCGGACTGCCGCCGCCCAGGGCGATCACGGCCTGGGCACCTGCCGTCTGCAGCCGGGCGAAACCCGCAAGGACGTTGTCCTCGCTCGGATCGGGTTGCACGTCGGCAAAAACGTCAACCGCGACACCGGCGGCGGCGAGGTCGGCCACCACGCGCGGCGCGAGGCCGCTCGACACCATAAAGGCGTCGGTGACCAGCAGCACACGCTTCAGGCCACGGCGCTGCAGCTGCGGTGCCAGCTCCTTCACCGCGCCGGCGCCGGTGATGATCGTGGAGGGAACATTGAACTGGGAGATCATGAGCACACGAAATTGCGACGGGTTCACCAACCCTGGGCCCGCACGTAACCCTTGTCCCAGCGGGAAAGGACGACGCGTTGCCGCGTGTAGAAGAGCACGCCCTCTGCACCTTGCACGTGAAGATCACCATAGAAGGACGCGTTCCAACCGCTGAAGGAGAAGAGCGCCATCGGCGCGGGAACGCCGACATTGATTCCCAGCATGCCGCACTGGATTTCGCGGGTGAACTGCCGGGCGGCGGCGCCACTGCTGGTGAAGATGCTCGCACCATTGCCAAAACTCAGTCGGTTCATCGTCGCGATCGCCTCGTCCAGGGTCTCCGGTCGCACAAGCGAAAGCACGGGACCGAAGACCTCCTCCTGGAAGACGGACATCTGCGGCTCGACACGGTCAAGCAGCGTCGGACCGACGAAGAATCCACGTTCGGGCGCCGGGCCACGGTAGGCTACCTCCGCGCCGGCTGCGGCCGCGGCATCGACCACGCCGACGACACGTTTCTGGGCCACTCGGTCGATGACCGGTCCCATTCCAGCAGCGTCGTTGGCGCTGGTGTCGTCGAGTTTGAGTCCGGCCAAAGCGCCACTGACATGATCGCGCCAGGCATCGGCCGTTTTACGACCTACGCCCATGAGCACGGAGCCCGCCATGCAGCGCTGACCAGCGCAACCAAAGGAGGAACCAAGGATGGCGCGAAGGGTGGAGTCGGGCTCGGCATCGGGCATGACGAGGAGGACATTCTTCGCGCCGCCGGCGGCCTGGCACCGCTTTCCATGCGCGCTGGCCAGCGTATAGACATGTTTCGCCACCCCGGACGATCCCACAAAACTTACGGCAACAACGCCCGGGTGCGTGCAGAGCGCATCCACGACCTCACGACCGCCATGCACCACATTGAACACCCCAGGCGGAAGCCCGGCCGCGGAAAACAGTTCCGCCAGCCGGAGCGCGGTGAGCGGCACCTTCTCGCTCGGCTTGAGCACGAACGTATTGCCGCAGGCGATGGCCAGCGGGAACATCCACATGGGGACCATCGCCGGAAAGTTGAACGGCGTGATCCCGGCGCAAACGCCGATCGGTTCGCGCATCGTCACCGCGTCGATCTGCTCGGCGACCTGCGGCAGGCTCTCGCCCTTCGTCAACTGCGCGACGCCACAGGCAAAATCGACCACCTCGATCCCGCGCCGCACATCACCGCGCGCCTCGTCGAGGGTCTTGCCATTCTCGCGCGTCACCAGGCGGGCCAGTTCATCCGCGTGCTGTTCCAGCAGACGTTTGTATTCAAACAGCACACTCGCGCGCCGCGGCACCGGGAGCACGGACCAGGTCCGGAAGGCGCGGCCGGCAGCCTGCACCGCGGCATCGACCTCAGCCGCGCCGCCCATGGGCACGCGGGCAATGACCTCGCCACGCGAGGGGTTGAAGACATCGCCCCAACGGGCGTTGTCGGACGCAAAGGACTTACCGTCGATCAGGTGGCTCAGATTCATGGGAGGGAGGGTCGGCGCGGGCCGTAAAGAGAGAGATCGGGGGGCGTGCGCGCGGGGTAAAACTTCACCCACCGTCCGCCGCGGTCGTTGCCGCCGGTCGCAAGCGTCGGACCTGGCTCACCATTGTTGCCATGCACCTCCATGTCCGGACCGTTCTTGCTCAGGTAGAGCGATCGGTCCATGACCCCGGTCACATAGTTGTCAGAAATCTCCATGTGGTCGCTGAAAGCGTCGGCGTAGATGCCGTGCGACGAGTAGTTGCGACCACTGTCGTGGACATAGTTTGCCATCACCCGAGTACCGGGCTGGTCGCCGACAAGGTAGATCGCACCGCCGTCACCAGCCTGCTGCATGACACGCTCGATGCGGTTGCCAAGGACGAGGTTGCTGTGGCAGTGCGTGAAACCCGGCGCCCAACGCCAGCCGATGCTGATGCCGGTGTACGGCAGATCGCGGATCAGGTTATGCTCCATTTTCACATGATGCGCATAGCCCACGAGGATCGCCACACTGCCGTAGTCGAGCGTACCGCAATTGACGATGCGGTTGTCCGCAAGCGTGATTCGTCCGGGTGCCTCGGCTACGCGGGTGCTGATCTCACGGTAAATATCATCAACGGTGGGAATGGTCTTCTGCCCGTCGAGCCTTTCGCGCGGCGACCGGAAATCGCGGTGCATGGGATGACCGTCGCCGGTGAACTCGGGCATGCGACCGACCTGAATGACATTGGAACCCACCCGCTCAAAGTCGCATTGGCGGACCAGGCCCTCACGGGAGCCAATTTCAAATGACAGCGCGCCGTCACCGAGATCGCGAAACGTACAGTCTTGGACCGAGATCCGGACCGCGAAGACAAACCGCAGGGCCGCGCCCGGCGTGTAGGTCCGACTACGGTCATAGGCCCAGGCACCGGCCTGGAGGCCGAGCCTCCCTTCAGCAGGCATTTCCCAGTCGGTCTCGGCAAATTCAATGCCCCGGAAGTGCACGTTGCGCACCGGCTGGTCCGCCGTGCCGCGCACGACCAGCAATTCGCGCAACACGGGCGCGCTGAATGTCGCTTCGTTGGGATCTTCTCCGGGCATGGCGCGGTAGAACAGTTCGCCGCGAGTGGAATCGAGGTACCATTCCCCCGGCGCATCGGCAAACACGAGGGCGTTTTCGAGCCAGATGCGCGCGTGCGCCTTCTCACTCATGCGGTCGCTGCTGACGTCAGAACCGATGGCACGACGGCCAATGACGGTGGTTTCGGTGATTTCCTCCGCGGGCTGCCGATTGAAGTGCCAGTGGGCCACGCTGTTGATTTCGACCCCGGTCACGCCCGCCCATGCAGCGGGCAAACGCTCACTGAGAGTCAGGCGACGGCGTTCCGAATCGACCGAAGACGGAACGAACCAGCCGGTATCGGGCTCTCGCGCACGCTGCAATGACCGACCGGAGCGAAACAGACTCCGAAAAATCCACCGACCCTGTGCAGCCTCCGGCACGGCCAGCGACCAGAGTTCGTCCTTCACCCGGCGCCAGGTGCCCGCAATTGGACGGGAACCCGAGATCACCGCACGCTCATCGGGCTGCGAAGTGAAGATGATGGCGTGGCGACCCTCCCCGACCTCGGTCTGCGTGAATTCAAGGGTGTGATTGAGGCGGTGGACTCCCCCACGAAGGTGAACAATGATGTCGTCGTCCTGCTTTCCCCCCTGGACCGTGGTTCGCACCGCCTCTCGGGCTCGGTCCAGCGTCGCAAACGGCCGGTCCAACGTGCCCGGCCCTTCGTCATTCCCATCCGTGGCCACCCAAAAATGGCTCGCTGCGGCTTGCAGGGACACGGCGGCAGACAGATTGGCGAGGGTCACGAGGAGCAGTCGGAGTGCGGGATGAAGGCACGGACGGATGAGGGCTGTCATCGAGGAAGTGGGGTCGCAGTTGAGGTTCGGGGCGGCTGACGCCAATCGAATGTGAAGGTGCGGGGTCAGGGGAAGACACGGCGCGGACCGTAGAGCGAAAGGTCGGGTGGCGCGCGTTCAGGCGAGAACTTTACCCATCGCGTACCCCGGGACGTGGGTTCGGTGATGGCAGTCGACCCGGGCTCACCATTGTTATTGTAGATACGCTGGTTTGGACCGTTCTTGTGCATGAAGATCGAGTGGTCCAGCACGTGGGTGACGAAATTGCCGGCAATCTCCATGTGATCGCTGAACTCGTCCGGGTAAATGCCATGCGCCCAGTAGTTGCGCCCGCTGTCGGTGATGTAGTTCTCAATGATGCGCGTGCCCGGTTGCTCGCCGGCAAGGTAGACGCCCGCGCCGTCGCCCGCCTGGCGCATGATGCCTTCGATCCGATTGCGGCGGACCAAATTGCTGTGGCAATTGCTCAGTCCCGGCGCCCAACGCCAGCCCACGTTGATGGCGGTGTAGGGCAGGTTGCGGAAGAGATTGTGCTCAACGGTCACATGGTGGGCGTAGGTTACACACACCGCGACGCTGCCGTAGTCGAGATGGCCGCAGTCAACGAATGTGCTGTCCGCGATCGTGATTTGCGTCGGGGCCTCGGGGGCGAGGCGGGTGCTGCGGTCCCACATTTCCTGGGCATTGGGAATCACACCTTTTTCGTCGATCAGCGAGCGCGAGTCGGCGAAGTCGGCGTGCATAGGATGCCCGACGCCGGTGTACGCGGGGATGCGGCCGACTTGGACGACATTCGAACCGACCCGGAGGAATTCGCAGCCACTGACAAGGCTGCGGCTCGTGCCGACCTCGAAGCTGGCCGCTCCGTCACCCAAATCGCGAAAGCGCACGTCCTGCACGCGCAAATCCCGGGCATAGATGAACCGCAAAGCGGCGCCCGGCGAGAAGGTGCGGCTGCGATCAAAGGCCCAGGCACCGGCCTGCACGCCGAGTCGGCCCTCGGCGGGAAGCTCCCAGTCGGTTTCAGCCAGTTCGAGATTGCGAATCTGGAAGTTACGAACCACGCGGTCAGGGGTGCCGCGCACCACAATCAACTCTCGCAGCACCGGGGCCGTGAAGACCTGACGGTTCGGGTCTTCGCCTGCCGCGGCGCGGTAGTACAGCTCGCCGACACCGGTATCCAGAAACCACTCGCCGGGTGTGTCGGCAAAAGCCAGGGCGTTCTCCAGCCAGACGCGGCTGTGGGACTTTTCCGAGATGCGGGAGCTGCTGACGTCAGTGCCGATTCCGCGCCGGGCCAGCACGCCGGTTCCGGTGATCTCTGTCAGCGGCTGCCGATTGAAATGCCAGTGGGCCGTGGTGTTGAGTTCGACGCCGGTCAAGCTGCTCCAGGCAGCCGGCAGCTTTTCATTCAAAGTGAGGCGGCGACGCTCGTCCGCAACCTGGGCGACGGTGTAGTGACCTTCATCGGGCTCCCGGGCTCGCGGAACGCTCTCTCCCGACCGGAAGAGGCTGCGAAACACCCATCCGCCCGACTTCGCCTCCGGCAGAGCAAGGACCCAGAGCGTGTCGCCGGTCGAGCGCCAGGTGGCTGGCAGCGGCCGCGAGCCGGCAATGACCGCCCGTTCACCCGTCTGGCCCGCGAGGGTCACGAGAAAGCGGCCGTCACCCAATTCCTCGGGGGTGAACTCCAAGGTCTCGGTCAAGCGGTGAACCCCGCCACGCAGGCGGATCGCAACGTCGTCGGTCAGGCCCTTCTTCACGTGGTCACGCAAGGCAGTCCGGGCCCGGGCAAGCGTGGCAAAGGGCTGTTCCTGCGTGCCGGCCGCATCGTCGCGACCGGTCGGGGCAACCCAGATGACCGTGGTGGCAGACACGCCCGCGACGGCGAAGAGGTTCAGGGAAACAAGCAGCGAACGGAGCAGGTTCATAGGGAGAGGGCACGGGAGAGCCGTCGGTAACGCACATAATCAGCGGCCAGTTCGGCACGTCGGTCGGGATCCGGCAGGTAACTCTTCTTTCGTGACACCAATGCGCGTTGCGCGTCGGAGACCGAGGGCCAGAGGCCGGCACCGACACCCGCACACAACGCGGCGCCAAGCGCACCCGGCTGACCTCCGCGCGGGATGTCGACAGGACAACCGAGCCCATCGGCAAAAAGCTGGCACCAAATTGGATTGCGAGCAGCGCCACCGGCCAGCGTTACGCGGCGCACGCGACCCACGCTCGCGCGCAACCGGTCCAGGTGCGCGCGGTGCGCGAAGACAATGCCCTCCATCACGGCGCGGAGTAGTCCGCCGCGTTCGTGTCTGGAGTCGAGGCCCACGAAGACCCCATGGCCGGTGGGCACCTGGGGCAGAAAGAGGAGGCCCGTGCGGGGCGCCCGGGCGGCGGCCGACACGGCTCGCTCGGCATCGAGATCGCCACCGAGGACACGTCGGGCCCAGTCAAAGTTCGCCGCTGAGCTGGGACTGCCCTCGAGGACCAGCCAGCGCCCAGGCTCAACGGATTGATTCACCAGAAAGTGCCGGCCACGTCGCGGCGGCCGGGAAACGTAAGCCTGGTTGATCGACCAGGTGCCGGCCACAACTGAAACCTCGCCCGGCGCGTGCACGCCGCTGCCGAGGGCCGCGGCCTCACAGTCGATGCACCCGGTGAAAACGGGCGTGCCCGTTTGCAGACCGGTGCTGGCGGAGGCGGCAGCGGTGACCGAACCGGCGGAAGCGAGGCTCTCGCGCAGCGGCGGCAATCCCGCGCTACGCCGGCGCAGTCGGCGGGCGGGAAAGTCGAGCAGACCGGCAGCGCCGGCGTCCGTGAAATCCGAGCAGACAATTCCGGTCAGCCGGGCGCGGACAAAGTCCTTCCAAAACACGGCGCTGGCCAGTCGGCGCGCAACCGCCGGTTCGTGGTCGCGCAGCCAGGCGAGCAAGACGGGCAGTTGTCCGGCATAGGCCTGCTGGCCACGATGCTCGTCGGCCGGCTTCAGAAAATCAGCGGCGCGCGTATCGCTGGAGAGAATTCCGGCTCGGATCGGTCGGCCGCTCCGGTCGAGAAGGACCGCGCCGTTTCCGCAGCCCGTGACTCCGACGGCCGCGATCCGGGCGGCCTGACCGCGAACCGTCCGGCGTATCACCGCGGCAGCGGCGCGCCAGGTCGCATCGGCGTCGCGCTCGACCCAGCCTGGATACGGACGGTCGACGGGCACGGTCGCTTCGTCGGCGGCGATTTCGCGACCACGAAGATCAAAGAGCACCGCCTTGACGACGGTGCTTCCGACGTCGAGGCCGAGCAGGAAGGCGGAGCGTGGGTTCGAAGCGACCGGCATGGCGGGTGGCAATGGGCCGGAGTGCGCGGGTCGGTCAGCGACGGGAGACAGGGAATCAGACGAAATCCAGCTCGAAACCGAGCCGGCGAAGGGCATCGAGACTGCGGCGGAGGCCGTTCACAGGATCGTGGGTCGGTTCGTATTCGATCAGGTACACGCCGTCGTAGCGAGCCTGCCGGAGCAGCGGACCGTAGTCGAGGTCGTCGTCGCCCACAGCACAGGCGGTCCAGCCCGCACCCGTCCGTCGCCAATCCTTGAGGTGGCAATAGGTGATCCGACCATTGAGCAGCGGCAACGAGCAAAGGCGGTCGTCCGGGGCAACCGCCTTGAGGTTACCCGGATCCCAGTTGAACCCCACGCGCGGGGGGAGCTCACGGAGGAGGCGCGCCAGCGAGGAGGAATCAGTGCTGACGGTGTGCTCGTGGATGGCGGCGCCGTCGCGCATCGTGATCCGGCCGTGAGTCTCGACCGCGATGGTCAGGCCGAGTTGCTCGCAGAGCGTATCGGCGTCTCGAAAAGCAGCGAGCATCCGGTCCCAGATTTCCGGCGTCATGGCCACGGCGGGCGTAAAGCCGGCGAAAAGCCGGACCTGGCTCGCTCCGCAGGCCGCAGCGGCCTGGATCTGGCGGAGGGTCGCAGCGACCAGAGTCGCGTGGGCGATGGGGTCGGGCAACGTGAAGTCGTTCTCCAGACAGCAGCCGGGCGTCGCGATGCCATGGTGCAAGGCGAGCGCGCGAAACTCCGCGACCTCGCCGGCGGTGGGCTCAGCCGGAAGTCGGCCGGTCTGGCCCCCACCGAGACCGAACTCAAGCGTCCGGAAACCGAACTGCGCGGCGATGCGAAAGTGCTCCGCCATCGGGAGCTCGCGAAAGCCCCACTCGCCACATCCGATTTTCAAGCGCATGGACAGGATAAGAGGACGGTCGCGACCGCCGCAGTGCGGACACGACCGGACAATGGAAGTCTTAGGGTGGCGCGGACGGGACTCACCACGACTGGGACAACGTGAGTTTCATCATGCGCGGGTCGATCGGCCGCCAGAGGATGCCATTGTTGTTATAGATGGTTCGCTTGTCGAAGAGGTTGCTCAGGGCAAGTGCCACGTTCATTCCCTTGCGCAGGCCATAGCTGGCGTTGAGGCCATACACCGAGAAGGCAGGGATCTTTTGGGTGGTGACCGCTGTCGCCAGCGGACGATCGCCGGTGTAGACCACCTGTCCGCCGACCGACAGCCCACCGAAGTTTCCGAGCTTGGGCCACTTGTAGCGAACCAGGACCTGCCCGAGTTTCTCCGGCTGACCGGCAATCTGGACGGCGAGCACGCCCGGGGTGGTATCGCGCACGTCGACCGTGACCCAGGCAGCGCGAACGGTGAGACGCGGGTCGTTGTAGGTCACGGTGTACTCGTAGCCGTCGGAGACACGCTGGCCGCTGTTTTCAAAAAAGGAATTGTTCGGCGGCGGGAGGCGCACGGCCAGCCCGTCGGAAACAATCTCGTACTTCACAGCTTCAAAATTGAGACGTTCGTCGAGGAAGTTGAGGCGAACCCCGTATTCCTCGGAGGATCCGGTCACCGGATCCAGCGGCGAGCCGTTGAGGCGAAGCGCGCCGCCAGCTTGGGGCTGGAAGACTTCGCTGTACTGGTAGTAGAGTGCGAGCGGCTTCAGCGGCCGGATGATGCCACCGTAGCGCGGCGAACCCGCCTGGGTGTCAGGATCGGTGATCTTCGGGAACGGACCGTTGCCGAGTTCGACGAAGCGCGAACTCTTGACCGTGCTCTCGCGCCAACCAGCCAGCAGAATGAAGCGGCTGTCGTACGCGTTGAGCTGGTAGGTGCCGGAATAACCCGACGTCTCAAGCTCGCCGAGTGTATTGGTCACGGCATTGCCCGCCGGAAAGACCGGCTTGGGGGCGCTGTAGACCGGATTCAGCAGGTCGATGGCGGCGAGAGGCACGCGTCGGACGTTGCTCCGAAAGTCCGTCAGGAACGTGTCGGCCGCGGCAATGAACGAATGCTCGACCTGGCCCGTGCGGAAGCGACCGTACAGATTGGCTTCGAAGAACGTGTAGTCCTCCCAGCGATTGAGCCAAAAGGCCTGCCGGTTCACCGTGCGATTATCGGTTGCGAGGCTGAGGAACTCGACCTGCTCGATTGGATTGTTGATGTAGGTCTGCTGCGCCGCGACGCGCGCAATCAGATTCTCGTTGATATGATGCTCGGCAATGAGTCGGACTTTTTCCTTCTCGATGCGGGAATTGGCCCACGGCTCGTCAATGCGTCGGGTATCAGGCACGGTGAGCTCACGCAACCCGGTGGCGGCATTCAGCACCGAGGGGATGAAATTGTCCTCCTGGTACTTCTGCCGCATGAATTCGCCCGTAAACGTGAGCGTCGTGGCCTTGGTCGGTTTCCACTGCACGACAGGGGCGAGGAAGAAGCGGGAGAGACTCTTGAAGTCACGGTTGTACTCCAAGTCGCGGTACGCAAAATTCACGCGGTACAGGAGAGTCTTGGCGTCGTTGATGGGGCCAGTGGCGTCAGCAGTGAAGTGATAATTGCTGTAGTCGCCGATGGTCACCGCCAACTGCTGCCACTGCCGGTCCCGGGGTTGTTTGGAAACCCTATTGATAATTCCGCCCAACCCCTTGGGATTGGCGTAAAGATTCGAGGAGGGACCCTTCACCACCTCCAACTGCTGCACATGGACGAAGTCGCCGCCGCCCCACTCCTGCACGTCGCGCATGCCGTCGAGGTAGGTTTCCTGCACCGGAAACCCACGGATGGTGAACGTGTCCTGGTTGCGCGTGCCGGCCGACATACTGGCGCCGAGCATCGGCATGACGTCGGCAAGATCGGTGGCGGCGATGTTCTTGAGGAACTGCTCGCTGAGGATGGTGATCGTCTGGGGAATGTCCTTCAGCTTCTGGGCGAAGCGCGAGGCGCTCGCACTCTGCGTCGAAGCGTAGCCGTCGTCGGCGTCGGCCGATATCACGAACGGGCTCAGGACTATTTTCTCATCGTCGCCCGGCGAGGGAGCGGCGGCCACGGCGGCGGTTCGCTGCCCGGACGCCAAGGGGGTGAGCGCGAGCATCAGGGTGAGGCCAAGGCCTGCACGCAGGGTAGGGTGTTGCATGGGATGCGGAGGGGTTGGAGGGGTCGAGGCGCTTTCGCCAGGGAGGCCGGCGCCGCGGGAAAAGTCAGGGGAGACCAACTTTCTACTTGTTCCATTAGTCAAACACTGTTCCATTAGTCAAGTCACAAAAATGAAACCCCGCAAAACTCCCGCCGCCCCCGCGGCGGAAAGTGACCCGTACCAGGTGCCTGCGCTCGACCGCGCGCTGAACATCTTCGAGCTGCTCGCGCAGCATCCGGACGGCATGCGCATGCGTGAGATCGCCGAGGCGCTCGACCTGCCGGCGAATAGCGTCTTCCGCCTCACCGGCACCCTCGAGGAACGCGGATACCTGCTGCGCGAGGGTGAGGATATGCGCTACCGGCTGAGCCGAAAGTTGCTCTCCCTCGGATACAAGGCCGTGGGCGAGGACAAGCTCATCGAGCACTCGCTCGTGGTCATGCAGCGCCTGCGCGACGACACCCGCGAAACCGTGCTCATCGGCATCCGCGCCGAGCTGCAGGGCGTGGTGCTCGAACAGGTGGCTTCAACCCAGCCGGTGAAGTTCCTCGTCGACCCGGGCACGCACTTCCCGCTCCACACCTCGGCTCCGGGCAAGGTCTTTGTCGGTTTCGCCCCGCCCGCCGAACGCGACGCGTTGCTGAAACGCATGAAGTTCCCCCGCTTCAACGAGCGCACACTGGACTCACGCGAAAAATTCGAAGCCGAACTCGAGCAGGTCGTGGCCCAGGGCTACGCCATCGATCACGGCGAGGAAATCGAGGGACTGCACTGCATCGGCGCGCCGATCTTCAATCACCGGGGGTACCCGGTCGCAGCGATCTGGGTCACTGGGCCCAGCTTCCGTTTTCCAGAATCTGCCTTTGGCCGCATGGGTAAACTCGTCGCCACCGCCGCTGGCACCATCTCCCGTAGCTTCGGCTACAACCTGCTCTAGGTTCCTCTCCACCCCTCCCCTGCTTCATGCCCCCTCCCCTCCACGGACAAACCGCACTCGTCACCGGCGGCGCCAAGGGCTTCGGCCGCGGCATCGCCGCCGCCCTCCAAACGGCCGGTGCCCGCACCTACATCACCGGCCGCGATCAGGCGGCCCTCGATCGCGCTGCACGCGAACTGGGCGTGATTGCCCTGCGCGCCGACGCCACCTCTCCCGCCGACTGGGACGCCGTCTTGGCCCGGTTGCTCTCGGATACGGGACGCGTCGACATCCTCGTCAACAACGCAGGCGGCGGCGTCAAAATCGCGGCGACCGAAGACCAGACCGATGAGAGCATCGCCGCTGTCATCGCGCTCAATCTCACGAGCGCCCTCTACGGCTGCCGTCGCTTCGCACCGCTGCTGCGCAAACAGGGATCGGGCACCATCGTGAACATCTCCAGCAGCGTGGCCCACCATGCCTGGCCAACCTGGGGCATCTACGGTGCCGCCAAGGCGGGGCTCAACCAATTCGCCAAGTCGCTCTACCTCGAACTACGTCCGCACCACGTGCGTGTCACGACGATCAGCCCCTCCTGGGGCGCGACCGAATTCACCGACGCCGCGGGCCTCGGCTCACGCGACCCCGCCACGCTTGCCCAGTGTATCCAGCCCTCGGAGATCGGTCGCCTGGTGGCAGACATTTGCGCCCTGCCGCCCCACCTGTGTGTTCAGGAAACCATCCTGTGGCCCATGGTTCAGGAAGTGAACCCGATGTGAGCACCC
The DNA here is from genome assembly GCA_046346755.1 of Opitutaceae bacterium. Lineage (GTDB taxonomy): Bacteria > Verrucomicrobiota > Verrucomicrobiia > Opitutales > Opitutaceae > UBA6669. The sequence continues at coordinate 39,059 of JAXMHM010000050.1, forward strand.
CGAGCGAACGGCACACTCCGGTCGGCGCTCTCCTCCCCATGTCTACCCCCAACTTCGACCTCGCCGTCGTCGGTGCCGGCTCGGGTGGTTTCGGCGCCGCCCTGGCCGCCGCCCGGCTCGGTGCGCGCGTTGTCCTGATCGAGAAAAGCGACTCCCTTGGAGGCAATGCCGCCCGCGGCGGTGTCAACAACTGGGAGCCGGGGGTGGGCGGGACGGGCATCCCGTTCGACCTCTACAAACGCCTGAAGCGAATCCCCCAGGCGATCGCCATCTACAAGTTCGGACGGCACTACGCCTGGCAGGGTCCCGAGGTGAACCCTAAATTCCCTGGTGGCGAACAGGTCATCGACCCCGATGCCCGCTACCTGGACACCCTGCGCCGCTTTGGCGCCCCGCCCCTGCCGCAGGCGGAGGCCTTCCGGCGCACCCACTGGCACGGCGTGCCCTACGAGCCGGAGCCCTACGCAGCGGAGATGGAACGGATGCTCGCGGAGACCGGCCGCTGCACGGTGCTCACGCCACACGCCTTCACCAGTGCGCAGGCCCGCGGCAGCCGATTGGAGTCCCTCACGCTCGACGACGGCTCCACCGTGAGGGCGCGATACTTTGTCGACGCCACCGCCGACATCCACCTGGCGCGCCACCTGGGCTGCCGCACCACCCTCGGGCAGGAGCCGCGCACGCTCTACGGGGAACCGAGCGCACCGCGCGAGCCGAACGACCGGCTCAATGGCACCACGCTGATCTACCGGATCACGCGCCGGGACAAGACCGCTCCTGCCATCGACCCACTGCCCGCGGACATTCCTTCGCGGTGCTGGTGGGCCGACACCTTCCCCCACGCGGCCTGCACCCAGTACCCGAATGGGGACTACAACATCAATGTCCTGCCGGTGATGGCCGGCCGAGAAACCGCAAACCTCGGCTATGACCGGGCCTACGCGGAATGCCGCCGACGCATCGTCGCGCACTGGCATCACGTACAAACGGTGTTCCCGGAGTTTCAGGCCTACCACGTCAACTGGGTCGCGCCCGGCCTCGGTGTCCGCGAGGGTCCGCGTCTCATCGGACGTTACGTCCTGACCGAGCACGACCTGATTGCGGGGATTTCGGGGCAGACGCACGACGACATCGTCACGATTGCCGACCACGCGCGGGACACCCACGGCGCCGACACGGGCCGCGCGGGAACGGGTGAGGTCTCGCAGCCCTACGGGGTGCCGTTTCGCAGTCTGCTGCCCGTCGAATTTGACAATCTTGCCGTCGCCTGCCGTGGCGCGAGCTTCTCCTCCGTCGCCGCCTCCAGTTGCCGCCTCTCACGCACGATGATGCAGCTCGGCCAGGCCGCCGGCACGGCCGCCGCCCTCGCGATGCAGCGAGGCCTCGAGCACCTTGCCGCGCTTCCGGGCTCGGACCTTCGCGCCAGCCTCGCGGTCCAGCACGTCGAACTCGCCTGGCCACGTTCATCCGAACTCATCGCCCACCTAAGCAACGAAGATGCCTGACGCCCCGGCCTTCCCTTTCGGTTTTGTCGCCGCCGAACACGACGCCCGCCACCAGCGCGTGATCGCCGTCAACCGCGCGGGGAAAGTTACCCGGCACTTCGATTGCGACGACTTGCCCCTCGATCTCGACCGGCGCGAGGACGGACACCTGCTGCTGACCACGCGCAGGTCCGTGATCGAGTTGGATGCAGACTGGCGCGAGGTGTGGCGTCATACGATCGACGACGTCTTTGTCTCCGCCTGCCAGTGGTTGCCGGACGGCACGGTCCTGGTCGCCGACACCTCGTGCGCCCAGGTCTACGCGCTCGACCGCCAGCGCCGCATCGTTCGCAGGGTCAATGTCCCGCGGGCACCCGATCTCACTCCGTCCTACAACCTCTTTCGCAATGTACGGCTGCAGGCCAACGGCCGTCTGCTCATCGCCTGCCTGCATGACCGCAAGGTCGCGGAGTACACGTGGGAGCAAGGCCTCGTCTGGCACGCCCCCGTCGAAGGGACGCCCTACCAGGCGTTGCGTTTGCCCGGTGGCAGCACGCTGGTCAGCCTGGGGCCGAGCGGACGCATCGTTGAACTCGACGGGGCCGGGCTGGTGGTCGCACGCTACGACATGACCACCGACCACGGATTCGAGCGCGGATGGATCGCAGGGATCACCTGGCAGCCCGATGGCACCGTCACCTACTCGGACTCGAAACACGACCGGCTTGTCGCCTTTGACTGGCAAACCAAAGGACTGCGTGGGCTTTTCCACAATCGCGACGTCTTGCTCCATCCCTCCACCCATCTCATCGCCGCATGACCACGCCTATCCGCACCGCCCTTGTCACTGGCGCCTCCCAAGGCCTCGGCCGCGCCATCGCCCTGCGCCTGGCCAGCGCCGGCCATCGCGTCGTTGTCAATTATTTCGCATCAGCGACCGCAGCGGAGGATACGGTCGCCGAGATTCGAGCTGCCGGCGGTGCAGCTCAGGCCGTGCGCGCCGACATCCGTGATCCGGCCCAGGTTTCCGCACTGGTCACCCAGACCACCCGGGTGTTCGGCGCCCCGGAGATCATCGTTCACAACGCCACCGGTCCTCAGCCGATGAAACCGCTGGAGCACTACAGCTGGGCTGACTTTCAGGATCAGCTTGATTTCTTTGTGAAGGCCCCGGTTCTACTCACGCAGGCCACCCTTGCCGCCCAGAAACGCGCCGGCTGGGGGCGGATCATCCTGATCGGCAGCGAGGTCGCCGATCTCGGCAACGCCAATTTCAGCGCCTACGTCGCCGCCAAGTCCGCCATGGTCGGTTTGACCCGGGCTTGGGCCAGCGAATTCGGTCCGTGGCAGATCACGGTCAATCTCGTCGCACCCGGGTGGATTCCCGTCGCCCGTCATGCCGGCACGCCGCAGGCCGCCCTTGACCACTATGCGCAGACGGTGCCGCTGCAACGCCAGGGGGTGCCTGCCGACGTGGCCGGTGCGGTGGCCTACCTCGCCGCCGAGGAAGCCGGCTTCGTCACCGGTCAGTGCATCGCGGTGAACGGCGGCAACACCTTCTGAACGCATGCGCCTGCCGCCTCGCGCCCCCACGCTCGCCGCACTCGCCCTCCATCCGGACGTCGAGGTGCTGATCGTGGGTGGAGGCATCAACGGCGCCGGACTGTTGCGCGAGCTGGCTCTGAACGGCGTTGACGCCCTGCTCGTCGACCGCGCCGATTTCGCCGCCGGCGCCACCTCGGCGTCCTCGCGCATGATCCACGGTGGGCTGCGCTACTTGGAAAACGGCGAATTTCGCCTCGTCCGGGAGTCCCTGCGCGAGCGCGACCGACTTCTCCGTCTCGCCCCCCACGCGGTCGGTCCGCTGCCGACGACCATCCCGATTTTCTCGCGCTGGTCCGGCTTCGGCAATGCGACGAAACGGTTTCTCGGTCTCTCGACGCCACCCTCGGCTCGCGGCGCGATGTTGATCAAGGTGGGACTCACCCTCTACGACGTCTTCACCGCCCGACGCCGAGCCTTGCCGACTCACCACTTCACCGGGCGCACCGAGGCACTGGAGCTTCGTCCGCAGCTGCATCCGGGCATCGTCTGCACCGCCACCTATCACGACGCCCAGGTGGCGCTGCCGGAGCGCCTTTGTCTCGACTTGATCGCCGATGCCTGCGCCGCCCACCCGGGCGCGCGGGCGTTGAACTACTGCGGTCTCGTGCGTCGCGACGGCGCGGCCATCGTACTGCGCGACACCGCCGGCGACCGCGAACTGACCATCCGACCGCGCGTGGTCGTAAACGCCACCGGCGGCTGGATCGACCTGGCCAACTCTGCACTCGGTGAGCCGACACGCTGGATCGGCGGCACCAAGGGCTCGCACCTCGTGGTCGATCACCCCGGACTCCTCGCGGCCTGCCGCGGCGAACAACTCTTCTACGAGAATCCGGACGGTCGCATCTGCATCTTCTTTCCGGTGAACGGTCGCGTCCTCGTCGGATCGACGGACATCCGCGTGGACACGCCCGACGATGCCGTGTGTGACGACCGGGAAATCGACTACATGCTCGAAAGCGTGCGCACGGTCTTCCCTCACCTGAAGCTCGGCCGCGAGCATATCCTCGCGCACTTCTGCGGCGTGCGTCCCCTGCCGGCGAGCGGCGACGGCTTCACCGGACGGATCAGCCGTGACCACTCTTGCCGCACGTTGCCGCCGGGTGTGGATCGGCCCTGGCCCGTGCACGCCATGATTGGCGGCAAGTGGACCACGTTCCGGGCCTTTGGCGAGCAGGTCGCCGATCGCGTCCTCACCGACCTCGGACGCTCACGCACCGCCTCGTCAGCAGCGCGACCGATCCCCGGCGAACCCGCACCCGACACCGCCAGCGAAGCCGCGCTGCGCTCGATCCTCCGGAACGAAGCGGTTGTGCATCTGGATGACCTGCTGCTCCGCCGCACACCGATCGCCCTCTACGAACGCCTCGACGCGAGGCGCCTCGACACCCTGGCCCGGATCGCCGCCGCTGAATTGGGTTGGGACGACACCCGGCTCGTCACAGAAACCGCGCGCACCCGTGACGTCCTGGCCTCTCGCCATGGCGTGATCATCCCTCCTCTCCCCTGACCCTATGTTCAACGCTCACAAAGTCCGCCTCAATCGCTTCCTCGGAGCCGACGGCCGCTGCCTCGACGTCGCCATCGACCACGGCGTCTTCAACGAACACGCCTTCCTTGATGGTCTCGAGGACGTGCCTGCCGTCGTGAAGTCCCTCGTCGCCGCCGGCCCTGACGCGATCCAGATGAATGTCGGCCAGGCCGACGTGCTCCAGTCGATTCCCGGGGCGCGCAAGCCGGCGCTCGTGCTCCGCACCGATGTCGGCAATCTCTATAACCCGACGACGCACAAGGTCATGTTCGACCAGCTCGTGCACTGGGATGAACCGATCCTGGGGGCCCTCAAGCTCGATGCCGCGTGCGTCGTCTGCAATCTGCTGCTCATGCCCGGCGAACCCGATCTGCACCGGCAAACCGTGCTCAATGCCGCGCGCCTGCGGGTCGTCTGCGAAACCTACGGCATGCCGCTCATGATCGAACCGCTCGTGCTCAAACCCAACGAGGCCAAGGGCGGATACCAGGTCGATGGCAACAAGAAGCTCATCATCCCCCTCGTGCGCCAGGCCCGTGAATTGGGTGCGGACGTGATCAAGGCCGACCCGACCGAGCACGCCGAGGACTATCACGAGGTCGTCCAGGCCGCGCGCTGCCCGATTCTCGTGCGTGGCGGCGGCAAGAAGCCCATCGAAACCGTCTTCAAGGAGGCTGCCGCGTTCCTCGCCCAGGGAGCGCACGGACTCGTGTACGGCCGCAACATCTACCAGCACCCCAATCCGGCCCGCATTGTCGCCGCGTTCATGGCCATGATCCACGACCGGGCCGACGCCGCGCGCGCGCTGGCGATCTACAACGGCGAGGGCTGAGGCTCCGTCGTCACGCCGCGGCTCGCCTGGGCCGCGGTTTGCTGCTCCGTCTTCCCGGGCGCCGCCATCCAGCGCCCCCCGCCGTTTTACCCGCTTCCCGCCCCACCCCATGCCCCCATCCGTTTCTTCGGAACACCCAGCACCCGCCGCGGACACGCTCAGCCAGCGGGAGAAGATTGTCTTTTCCGTGGGCGGCGGGCTGCAGCAGTTCGGCAACACCGCGCCGCAGTACCTCGCCAACCCGATCTTCAATCTCGCACTGGGCATGAATCCCGTGCACATCGGCATCGTCCTTGCCATCGCCCGGCTCTGGGACGCCGTCTCCGACCCGCTGGTCGGCAACTGGTCCGACAATGCCCGCACGCGTTGGGGACGCCGCCGGCCTTTCATGGTCGTCGGCGCAATCCTCACCGGTGTGAGTTTCGCCGCCATGTGGTGGCTTCCGCGTGATGCGAGTCAGACTTTCTATTTTGGATACTTTCTCTTCACGATCCTCTCGTTCTTCACCGGCATGACCCTGTTCACGGTCCCCTGGACCGCGCTCGGCATCGCCTCCGCGCCTGGTTACGGAGAGCGAACCAAGCTGTTCGCCTACGTCGGTGTCACGCACAAGATCGTGGGCTTCACCACCGGCTGGCTCTACCCGCTCTGCCAGCTGGCCGCCTTCCAGACGGTGCTCGACGGCGCCCGCATTGTCGGCTGCGTCTGCGGCACGCTCATCATTGTCATCTGCCTCATCCCCGCCCTGACCTTGAAGGAACCGCCCGACACGGCCGCGATGCAGCGGCAGAAACCGGAGCCCTTCCTGCACGCGATGAAGGCGGTCATGAGCAACCGCGTGCTGCTTCTCTTCTCGCTCGCCTGCCTGGTGACCATGACCTCACTCTACACCGTCTCCAGCCTCGGTCTCTACATCAACATCTACCACGTCTTCGGAGGCGACAAGCTGGCAGCGGCCACGATGATGGGGATCTGGGGTACGCTGTTCAACCTGCTCGCCATGCTCTCGATTCCGATGATGCTGTGGCTGTCGAACCAGGTCGGAAAGCACCGGGCGATCATGCTCTCCCTCGGCATGGTCAGCATTTCAGCCGTGCTGAAGTGGGTGCTCTACACCCCGTCGCTCCCCTACCTCCAGCTCGCCACGGCCCTGCTCCACGCGCCCGGGCTGGCGGCCTACCTCATCCTGGTGAATTCGATGACAGCGGACATTGTCGACTACGATGAACTCCTGACCGGACGCCGGCGCGAGGCGCTGATTTCCGCGGCCAACACCTGGATCACCAAGATGGGAGTGTCGTTGTCCTTCATCTTCGCCGGTCTCGTCCTGAACGTGACTGGGTTCGATGCCACCCTGACTGGAAACCAGGCGCCCGGCACCGTCACCGGCATGCGCCTCCTCTTCTGTGCCATCCCGGCCGCCGGCACTGCCAGCGCGATCCTGCTCCTCCGTCTTTACCCCCTGACCCGGGCCCGTGTGGAAGAAATCCAGGCGCAACTCGCCACCCGCCGGGCACAATCCGCGGCCTGATATCTCAAAGGAGGTGAACGCTCCGACGCGGGGCACCATCAAGTCGCTCCGCCACAAACAAGCGTCGCTGGTTCAAGCGGTGCGGGACGGCAGGGCTCACTTGCCATCTCCAGCTTCAGGCACCGGCGAGGAAGCGCCCCAGGACACCCCCACCTTCGAGATCATACCCTCGAGCTGCGCTTCCGACTTCTCCGTATCCGCACCGACCCGCAGGTCCGAGGCGAGGTGAATGCCAACGTCGGGCAACGCATCGGGACGGTCAAAGTACTCGGCAGCACCCGACCGGTCATACAAGTGAACGGTACCAAATCGAACGCCCGAGCGCGCCACCTCCGTACCGTCAACCGACAGCACCACCAGTCCCCGTTCGTAAACAGCGGCAAAATCATGGGGCTGGTCCGGCTTCAGGTAACGCGGTCGTCCGTAGACCCGCTGTCCATTGACGACGAGACGAAGCACTCCGCTCCGTGGATGCACATCAAAAACCAGCTCACCGGCTGAAAACTCTCCGTTGCCCCGATACGTGCTGAACAACCGCTGGGTGTTTCGGCCTTTCAGCTGCACCCGCGCCGACAGCGTGAAGTGCGCGCCCAAGTGAGTGGTTCCCACGAGCTCTAGCGCCCCTGGGCCTTTGCCCGCTTCCGATGCGAGGATCACAACCGGATTTCCGTCCGTCCCCCGATCGCGGCGGGCTGATCCGACAAGTCGGTAGTCAGCGTTTGCTTCCGCAAACTCCACCTTGAGCTCTTTCGGCTTCGGTGGTTCGGCCAGCGCAATCGGCCCTCCGGCGCGAAAGGAGTAAAGGGCTCCTTCCCGCAGCACAAACCGCAGGCGCAACGAGCCAGGGTTCGGCGGCAGTGTCACATGGCGCATCCACGTCACCGGCAGGTCACATCCGTCTCCGACCACGGCACGACACTCCTGACGGCTGTATCCGGGTACAACCTGGCCTTGCTCATCGAGGACCTCGATCCGCAGCTCACCTCCCGCCGTATCAGCATTGACACGCAAGGTTCCGGTCAATCCACAGAGACGGCGGGTGACGATTTCCCCGACCTGCGAACCCGCGTTCAGGGAGGCAAATCCATCCTTGCGCAGGTGAGCCATCCCAATGCCGTCGCGGCGAGGCGGACTCCCAGGGGGCGGCTGGTGAGTGGCATCGAGGCCTCCATAGAACAGGGTGATGCGGTCACCTTCCACGATGGGATGGTTGGGTGTGACGACCTGTCCGTCATCCCAGGCACCTTCCTTGCCCACCGGGAGCAGCGGCGCACGGTCTCCTTCCGGTCGAAGCCACGTCACGCCATCCCGACTGCTGATCAGTTCACAGTGAAGCGTGCCGTCATTGCGACCGTCCGTGATGCGGAACACCCAAAGGAAGCCGAGGTACATCGACTCATAGGCAAAGGCCGACAAACCATAAAAATCAGTTCGCTGGAGCGGTTTCGTGACCCAGCGATCGTCGAACTCGTCCGGAACAAGGATGAGCTGCGAGGACGGCCACGACTCAAAGTCGCGGGTCGCGGTAAAACCGATCGAGCGCCGCAGCGCACCTCGCACCGGGACGTTGCGGACCTTGGTGTAGCCGACATAGCGGGCCGTATGAGGGTCCCAGTTGAAGCTGGCCACGTCCCCCTGGTCACGCAACACCGGGTTGCAGGGCGCATCGGTCCAGGCAATTCCGTCTGGACTGTACGCACCCCAGTATCCCGACTCGATATGCAATGGCGGCGTGCGGGCATAGTCGTAATTGAGCATGCGATACTTGCGTTTCGGATCCGGATCCCAGGGCGTGTGCAGCACCTGCGGAAGGTGGTCCTCTTGGGTGCGCTGGAGGAAGAGATTGTTTTCTCTCGAACCGCTCCACTCGACCTGGCCGAGAGGTCGCTTGCTCCAGGTCAGTCCGTCCTCACTCGTGGCGTAGGCGCTGAAGTACGTGTCCCTGCTGCTGGCACCATGATACCACGCCCGATAGCCGCGACCCGTTTCACTTGGAAGCACCGACCCGTAGACATAAACGCTACGGCCCTCCCAGGGTTCGGTCGCCGTGAGCACGGGATTGGCGGGATGTTTCGAGAACGCGTGGTAGCGACGCTCGACCCCCTGCTTCGACTCCACCAGGTGGTCATCCACCAACAGCTGCCAATCGCCCGTGAGGTCACCCAATCCACGGGGTGCGACCGATGGGGGGGGCGCAGCCTCAAGGGCCGCGACCACGGAGATGGACATCGCGAGGAGAATGGGCGAAAGGCAGTTCATGAAAAGGGGCTCCGTCTGAGGGAATCATTCCCTCAGTTTCGAACCATCAAGCCGCTCAGAAGTCACCCTTGACCCCAAGCGACGCCGTCATGCCCCACTCCTGGATGCGCTGGTACTGCGCATACCCGGGAGTGCCGCCACCGGTGTGCCGCTTCTGGATCTCGTCGAAGCCTCCCTCAAGGAAGTCGTTGACCGAGCCAAAGAGGCTCAACTTCCGCGAAATCCGGTACTCCGCACTGAGGAACGATCGCCGTTTCTCACCCTGCCAGAGGTAGGTGCCCGCCGGGATGCCGGCGGAAGGATTGACCGGCGACCGGCGGGTCTCGTCCTGAAGCGCCATATTGAACTTCACGACCAACCGGGGACGTGTGAAGTTAACGCCCCAGCTCAGCGTACGCGGGTTAAAGCCAGTGAAATCCGAGGTCGCCGAACCATCGAGCGAAAGTGTGGTGTAGCTCACAAACGCCTGCAGTCCGCGTGCCCAGGACGGAAGAAAGCGGAACGACTGCCGATAGCTGAATTCCATGCCTTGGATGCGCGCGTAGCCACCGTTGCCCCGAGTCACGATCTGGTAGTCCGCCAGGCTGGCGGTGGGATCGACGCCGTAAAGTTCCAGCAATTCAGGCGTGGCTGGGGTGACGACGCTGGTGAAGAAGTCCTCGATGTCCTTGCGAAACACCGACACGGCGCCCGAGCCTCCCTTGATGAGGTAGCTCTCGAGGGTGACATCGAAATTGTCGGCGGTCCATGGCTTCAATCCCGTGTTGACGACGGTGATAGTCTGGGGATTGGCCGTCACCGCGGAATAGGTGACTCCCGGCAGGATGAAGTTCAGATTCGGACGACTCAACGTGCGCGCGTAACCCACGCGAGCGACGAGATTGTCACGGAGTGTATAGCTCGCGTTGAGACTCGGAAACCACCCGTCATAGTCGCGGTCAGAGGTGGCCCCGCGTTCGCGATACTGCAGCTTGATGCGCTCGAACGCATCGTTGGTCAGGAAGATCCGCTGCCCGCTCGCGTCGAGTCGGTAGTTCCCGTTCGCATCCTTGGCATAGACGGCCGAGGGATCATTGAGCGGGCCAGTGCCTTCATCCGCCGTGTGTTCATAGCGAAAACCACCCACAAGCCACAAACGATCGTTGAATAGCTTGAGGTCGCCGCGCAGGTAACTGGCGGTGATGGTCTCGCGCAGCCGCTTCGAGGAAGTCACGATGCCCGTGTACAAGGCCTGATCGTTGCGCAGAAAATAGCCCGGATTCGCAAGGAAGAGGCCGTACATCTTGTACGGGCTGATCCACTGGATTCGTCGGCCGTCCGGCAGAGGGGGAGCCGCAGCCGAGTACTCTCGATCGAGCACCGGGTAGTTGGAGGCCTGGCGCGCCGCGACACTGGCCCCCTGCCGGAAGGTGAACGCCTCGGACCGATTGACCGTATCAAAGTCCTCCGTCGCGACAAACAGTCCGGACTTGAGAGTGAACGGCCACTTGCCCGCAAACCGGCGCGCGACGTTGACAACCAGCTGCCGGTTCTCCCGTGAAAACCGCAGGTCGCGTGTATTGGCCTGGGTGAGCGTGTAGAGATCGCCGTTGGTCGCGTCGACCGGGACACCCGCCCGGTCGGCAAACGTCAGCACCGCTGGAAAGACGCTCTCCTTACTGTCGCCCGAACCGCCGACACCGCTCCCGCGAATGACGAGACTTCCGAGGCTGTTGCCGACGCTGTAGAACGTGTCCGGAGCGGAGAGCTGGTCCGAGTCCGCCACCGAAAAGCTGGCGTTGGCATCGATCTTCCAGAGGTCACCGGAGAACTTGTGACGCAGCGTGACGAGATGAACGTCGGAGTTGGAGTTCATCCAGGTGAAGGCCTGAGTCACCGACCCCGCCGCCGTCGCCGCGCCTTGGGTGAACGTGGGTCCACCCGTGGCGCCAGCCCCATAGTTGACGTTGAAGGTCGAGGCCGCGTAGCTCGATTTTCGCAGGCGCGTGTTGTAGTTGAGCGCGAAGACGTGTTTGCCCAGCTTCCACTCGATCCCCCCCTGCCAGTTCCGATTGGTCAGCCGTTGGGGGCTGGTACCCCAAATGCTCGACGTCTGCAGCATACTGACGAGGTCCCAGGTGGGAAACACCTGTTCCACCGGAATGTAGCTGGCAAGGTAGGAACCAGAAAACGAAAAGGCCAGCGACTTGTTGACCGGATGGAGGTAGTTGAACTCGCCGGACGGAAGGATGTGCCGGGTGGTCAGCCGGGGCATGGGACCCACCGTCTTGTCGAGGTTCAATCCGTAGTCCGCGTTGAACGAGGAGTAGACCCGGTAGTTGAACGAGGGACGCTTGCGCTCAAAACCGCTCTTGCTCACGAGATTGACTGCGCCTCCGGTGTTGCTCGCCGGGATGTCCGGCGTTGGCATCTTGGTGACCTCAATCCGAGAGACATTGGTGATGGGCACACCCGACAAACCGACATTCCGGCTTTCACCCTGCGTGGTGTTCGCGATCGCCCCACCGTCAATCGTGATGGACGTGGTGCTTCCTGGCATGCCCCGCACCGAAATGTCGGTCGGAAGGATCCCTGAATAGGTCACCGCAACGCCGGGTAGGAATTTGACGAACTCGCCCACGTTACCGTCGATGCCGGCATCGTACTCGTCGAATGCCACCACCGTCTTCACATTGGGTGCATTGCGTTGCTCATTCAGTGCCAGGGCCTGGGCGCTCATTTCGCGGTCCTCCACCACGCGCACCGCCTCCAATTCGACCGCGGTGCCTTCACGCGTGGTGACAACCGTGGCACCACCAATTTCGAAATCGAGATCCGTCATCTCGCCCGGCCGCACCTGCGCCGACCGGAGTTGCCTACTGAAGCCAAGATAGGTCGCGGTTACTTCCACCGTCCCTGCCGGCACCCGTTTCAGCAGGTATCCCCCCGACTCATCGGTCATCACCGAGACACCGCCCGCGCTGACCCGTGCATGCTGGACGAATGATCCCGAGCCCCGATTGAAGACACGACCCCGGAGGGTGCCGGTCGATTCGGCCGCCGGAGCTTCGGAGGGATGAACGGGCTGATCAGAAACAGATTGGAGACTAGCGTTCGCCGGACGGCGGCTCTCCACGGACGCCGTCCTTTCTCCGTTTGGGCTCTCGTTCCTCGTCACGGAAAAGTCCCCGGTGTCCCGATCCGGCACCGCCAGCAGCGGCGTGCCGACCAACAGACGCTTCAAACCTTCGGCAACCGTGAACTCCCCGCGCACGGCGTTCGTCCGCACATCCTGGACCTTGTCCGTGGCGAACACGATGCCGCTTCCCGACTGCTCGGAAAAAAGGCGCAGTGACTTTTCCGCCGGACCGGCCGGGAGGTCAAATTGGCGTTTCGCGTCGGGAGACGCACCCAGAACCGTGTGCCAAGTAAGACCGAGGAGAAGGAGCGCCACGGCGTACAATCCAGGTCGGGCGAGAGGAGAGAAAAACTTCATGGGGACTTGCCCATGCGTGCCTCGAGAGCCGCAATCTGTTTACGCCGCAACCCACTTTTTCAAAAAATAGTCGGTCGATCGGCGTTCAGCCCCCTTCAGCCGAGGGCCGTAGCAGGATTTCATACTCGCCCGTTCGTTCTGCACGGATGCTGAATCCGTTTTCGAGCAGGCGCGCAAATCCCTCCGCGTTATTCACCCAATACGTACCGCTGACCCGCAATCGACCCAGGGAGGAATCGAACAATTTGAGCTTGATCCGACTCTTCTCATTGAAGAGCCCGATCACGTCGGCGAGTGGCGTTCCGGAAAACTCCACGCGCAACGTGCGCCAGGCCAGCGCCTCGTCGATCTGCTCGGGAGAAACAGCCCGACCGGCAGCTGGCAGAACCGCTTCATCCGACAGGGGAATGGCAGCGAACTCACCTGCCGCCAGCGGCAGCACGGCAACCAGCGCCTCGCTCCGTCCGGAGGCCACCACCTTCACCTTTCCCTCGGTGACCAGTACGTCGAGGTTGTCCGGTTCGATGCGAACCGAAAATCCAGTGCCCACCGCCTCGACCGAGAGCGCTCCTACCGCCACCACAAACGGCCTGGCTGCATCCTTGGCAACGTCAAAATGGGCCTCTCCGCGCAGCAGGCGAACACGGCGCTTCGAGGGTGTGAAATCAACCTCGATTTCTGTCGCGGCGTTCAACTGCACCCGCGAGCCGTCTTCCAGGCGCTGCTGCTGGGGTCTCTGAACAAAGGCGGGTGCCTGCGTCCCAGTCGGCACCGGGTCGGGTGTGCGAAAGACGAGCACCAGTGCCGCCGCGGCGGCGAGCGTCGAAAGGGTCAGAAACGGCACGAGCCGCCGACGGCGCTCACGCTTCTGTGCCTCCCAACGCGCCAACTCCTCCAGCACGGTCTCCTTGAAGGTCGCATCGGGCCGCGTCACGCCCTGCCAGACCGCCTGCGCCTCCTCCCAAGCCTGGCGATGGTCGGAACTTTCCTGCAACCACTGGGCAAGCTCGCGCTCTTCGGCCGGCGTGAGACCTGCATCGCGCCGCACCAACCAGGCGGCGGCACGCTCATTTACAGTGTGGGTACCGGATTTCATGGGTGACTCGATCGTTTCTCGATTCCCCGGCTCCGGAGGAATTCGACACACTTTCGCACGCCACGGGCCATCTGTACGCGCACGGTCTGGGGCGACAACTCGCAGCGCCGAGCAATCTCGTCGTAACTCAGGCCGTGGATGGCCCGGAGGACAAATATCTCCCGACAGCGGGTCGGCAATGTCTTGATCGCCTCCGCCGCCAACAGGGCTTCGCTCCGCAAACTGGCCCATTCAGCGACGTCCGCCGACTCGTCCATCACCTCGTCGGATGCCAGGCCTTCTGCAGACGTCGCGGCCACAAACTTGCTCCGGCGAAAGGTGCGCAGCGCCAGGTGCCGGGCAATGCCGAAGAGATAGCCCTTGGTCGACTGCACCGAACCCGTCGCCCGCGCCTTCAGCAGGTGGAGAAACGAATCCTGGACCACATCGTCCACATCACCAAGCTTCGGATACTGCTTCTTCAACCACGCGCGCAGCTGGAGCTCGTGAGGTTGGACCTCGTCGGCAAACCACCGGGCCGCCTCGGCTCGGGACAGGTCGCTGATGACTTTGGGAGGTTCGCTCACGAAAGGACGACGAAGCCACCCTCTGGCCGGGAGCCGTTTTTTTGGCGAGCGAAATCATCCGCGCGCCCGGTGGCTGCGCTGGTCGGCCCGCCGACAATTCATACGCGGATCTGACCTGCTTACACCTGGGCACGACTTGCCCGGCGGCGCGTCTCCGCATCCGATCGCGGAAGTCGGAAAAATCAGGACAGCTCCCATCCCTTGCGATAGCTGCGCCGGATTAGGCGCGCGGCTTCCGGTTCTCCTTTTACCTCAAGTGTCCGGGCATCCCATCGCACGCGACG
>JAXMHM010000051.1:0-52418 GCA_046346755.1 Opitutaceae bacterium
AGGGCCTTCTTTTTACAATTTAGCAAGGGGCGGGAGGTTGTGAGACAGCCTCCCCGCCCTGACCAGGCGGTGGTGCGGGATGACCTGGTTCAGGACTTGGTGTGGATGGTGCTGAACACTCAGTACATCTCCTGGATGCTGGCGTTGGCGTCGGTCTGGCTGGTTGGCTGGCTGGATGCGACCCTCCTGCACCTCGGACTGCCCACCCCGCAGTCGGCGCGGCTCATCTCGGATTGGCCCGTGTGGCTGCAGTTTGTCACGGTTTTCGTGGTCAAGGATCTGATCGAGTGGACGGTGCATCGCTGGATGCACCTCAATCCCTGGCTTTGGCGCTTGCATGTCCTGCACCATTCGTTGGAGCAGCTCGACTGGGCGGCGACCTTTCGCTCCCACTGGGGCGAAATTGTCCTGCACAAACTGATCATCTACCTGCCGCTGGTGGTGCTTGGAGTCGACGACCGCGTCATCTTTGCCGTCGTGATCATCGGTTTGCTGGCTCAGGAGCTCAGTCATGCCAACCTGCCGTGGGGTTTTGGTCCCCTGCGGTATGTGATCACCTCTCCGCGCTTTCACGCCTGGCATCACGATGTCGAGATGCACGGCCGAGGCGGACAGAATTTCGGCGTCAATCTTGTCCTGTGGGACTGGCTCTTTGGCACGGCCTATTGGCCGAAAGACCGGAAGGCGCCGGTGGCGTTCGGATTTGAAGGCCAGCAGGACTATCCGAAGGACCTGTGGGGTCGGCTCTGGGAGCCCTTCCGTATTCGGCGCCGCGGTCCGAAAGCGGAGACGGTGGCGGTGGGTCCGTCGCCCGCGCCGAAACCGGGAGCCCGTCCGCCATCTTGAACTCAGAGCCAACGCGGGGGTGATGTCGGCAGGCGGGTCGTTCCTTCGGGACGCAAAAACGCCCAGGCCCGAGGGCCTGGGCGGCAAACCGCACAAAGAAAATGAGACTTCAGGATTTCCGATTTTTCAGGAATCGAGCCATGAGACCGGCGCCAATCACAGCGGCACCGAGAAGGAGACCGGTGGTGCCGGAGTCGGGCACGGATTGGGGAACAGCGGAAGCGAGGACAGCAGTGAGGGCGGAGAACATACGAGTTGGGGGGGGTGACGACGGATTGGGTGTCCGTGTGTCAGAGTGTTAGCATGGCGCGAGCCACTCCACGACAATGGTGTGGAATGGTCGGTGACTGGATCAAAAAATAGGGATGGGTGCAGTTTCGGAGAACGATCACCGTCCGTCGTGCTCCAAGTCTGTAAGGAACCCCGACATTGCCGCCGGCCGGAGGTGCGGCCGACGCGACGTTTAGGATTTTCTGTTTTTCAGGAAACGAGCCAGGAGCCCAGCACCGAGAATCGCAGCTCCGAGCAGGAAACCGGTTGAGCCGGAATCGGGTACAGAGACAACAAAGGAGGCGAGAACGGAGGAAGCGGCGGTGATCATAGGTGGTGGGTCGAGATGGGAAACGAGGAGAACGTCAAGACTTCCGGTTATTCAAGAAGCGCGCCAACAGTCCGGTGCCAATGACTGCCGCTCCGAGCAGGAACCCCGTGGAGCCCGAGTCCGGTACCGGAATATTGATGGAAGCAAGGAACGAGCAAAGGGAGGAAAGCATAAGAGGGTCGAGGGTGAGGCTGGATCAGGACTTTCGATTCTTGAGAAAACGGGCAATCAGTCCCGCGCCGATGACGGCGGCGCCAAAGAAGAGCGCAGTGGAACCGGAATCTGGCACGGCCGCAACCGGGACGGCCATTAACACGCTAAGGGCAGAGAGCATCGGGGGAGGTGGGCTGGAAGGAACGACCATCGTTCCCTTCACCTTCCTGTTAGCAGAGTATGCGCCATCTTGTTACGGTCGCGATTGCGAAGCTGGAGGATATTCTAGGTGAATGGCTTACAACTTCCAGTAGATGTGCTTATTGGCGACGAGCGCTGTAAGTCTGTAAAGATCATCGACATCGCTGTCGTCCGCTCCGTCAGTTTCGCCCAGGTGAAAGGGTGGGGCCCTTTCGCGGCGACGCAGCTTACTCGTCGCGCAGGGCGACCATGGGGTCGATCTTGGCGGCGCGGCGGGCCGGGAGGTAGCTGGCGAGGGCGGCCACGGCGAGCAGCAGCAGCGCGACCGACGCGTAGGCGAAGGGATCCGTGGGTTGGACGTCGAAGAGCAGCGAGCCCATCGAGCGACTGAGCAGCATGGCCCCGATCATCCCGACCACCAGGCCGGCGACGGCTTTCCACAGCCCTTGTTGGAGAATCATGCCGACGATCTGTCCGCGGCCGGCTCCGATGGCTCCACGGATGCCGATTTCGCGGGTCCGCTGGCTGACATCGTAGGCAAGCACGCCGTAGATACCGATCGCGGACAGGAAGAGGGCCAGCAGGGCGAAGCTGACGAGCAGGATCATGATGGACCGGCGGTGGTTGAACGACAGGTCGATGAACGACTGCAGCGAGCCGGTGTCGAAGAGTGGAATGGCGGGATCGATGGTCCTGAGTTTCTCTCGGATTACGGGCAGGATTTCGGTGGCGGGACGCTCAGTTCTGAGGAAAAGGGTCAAGCCGCCGGAGCGTCCCAGCAGCGGCTGATAAATGAACGGCAGGCCGCTGCGGTCTTCGACGCCGTTGTGGGGCACGTTTTTCACGACACCGATGACGGTGGGCCAATCGGCGTCCTTCTCCGGGCGCCCTCCAAAGGTGAAGCGACCGCCCAGTGCCGACCGTCCTGGAAAGTACTTTTTCGCGAAGGTCTCATCGATGATGTAGACCGGGCGGTTGGGCACGGCATCGGCTGGCGTGAAGAAGCGTCCCTCGAGAAGCGTGAGCTTCAGTGTTTCCGCATACCCAGGTGAGACCACCACCCGGTACGCACTTGGTTGAGGCGAGCCCGGGGGCAACGGGTCTTCGGCGAGGCTGAGGGCATTGATGGGGAGGGAACCCTGGAACGGCGTGGCTAGGGCCAGACCCACCGAGGTCACGCCGGGAATCTCGGCCAGTGCGGCTTTGAGGCGCTCCTGCAGTGCCTTGCCCACCTCGTCATTGGTGCGCAGGGCGGCGGGCAGGGCGATGCGACCGGTCACCACGTGGCTGGGGTCGAACCCTGGTTGGACCGAGACGGCGTTGGCAAAACTCCGAATGAGCAGCCCGGCGCCGGCCAGCAGGATGAGCGCAAACGCGACCTGGCCCACGATGAGGATGCTGCTGACGGTGCGCACACCGATCCCGCCCGAGGCGCCCCGAGACTGGCTGTGAATGAGTTCCATCAGGTTGGCGCGCAGGATGTGCACCACCGGGAGAAGACCGATGAACAACCCGACCAGGACGGACACCGCCACGGTGAAGCCCAGCATGCGTTGATCGAGGACGAATGGCAGCATGTCCGGCATCAACTGGGCGATGTAGTGGTTGATGGCACCCAATGCCACCGACGCCAGACCCAGTCCGAGCACGGCACCCAGGGCGGTGACGAGGAGACTCTCCACCAGCAATTGCCGCGCGATCACCCACCGCGTCGCCCCGAGGGCGAACCGAATCGCAATTTCCGACTGCCGCCCATTGGCGCGGGCAAGCAGGAGATTGGCCACGTTGACACAGCCGATCAGGAGCACGCAGATCACCCCGCCCTGCAGCAGGTAGAGGGCGGATTGCAGAGGCTTGACCCGCTCGAGTTGCACGCCTCCGATCGCGATCTTGTGGCCCGAGCGGTCGACGAAGTCCCGCGACGGCGGCGGGGCTGCGTCATAGAATCGCCGTTCGATCGCGGTGGCTTCGGCCAGGGCGGCCTGGTCGGTGACGCCCGGTTTGAGCCGGCCGAAGAGTTGAATGCCCAGGGCATAACGCGCGGCCGGGTTGACGGATTCGGGCGTCCATGACACCGGGCGGACAAAGCGCACACGGGCGTTGAAGGCCTCGAGGGCACGCGGGGCGACCCCGACCACGGTGAGCATTTCTCCGTCGATCCGGATCTTTTTCCCCACCACCCCGGGATCCTCCTGGTACTGGGTCTGCCAGAACGATTGTGCGAGGATCACCACCTTGTCCGCCGCCGGACGGCAGTTTTCCATCGTAAAAAACGAACCGACCACCGGGTGAAGCCCCAGTAGTTCCAGCAAATCCGGAGTGGCGCGGGCGCCGAAGATGCGTTCCTGGGCGCCGTCCTCGCCGAGCAGCCCCTGCGTCAGGGACCAGAGGCCGAGTTTCTCGTAGGAAGTGGCGTGCTCCTGGTAGTCGAGGTATTGCACCACATTGCTCGGCACCTTGTTCAGGCCGGCCTTGATGAACGTATTATAGATCTCGACGATGCGCTCGGGTTGGGAAAACGGCAGCGGTTTCAGCATCAGCGCGTACACCATGGAAAAGATCGCGGTGTTGGCTCCGATGCAAAGGGCGAGCGTGAGCAGCGTGACGGCGGTGAAGCCCCGGGTCTTGGCCAGCCGCCTCGCGGCGTGGCGTAGGTCGGCCCAGGCACCGGACAGCAGACCGACGGACCAGGTTTCCTGCCGCAGGGGCGGTGACGGGAGAGGAGATTGCATGGGAGGTGCGGGAGACGCCGAACTTCTCCACTCCGCACCAAACCCGGAGGCACGGCAAGCGGTTACACCCCTCACCGCAAACCACGCGTCTACCCCGCCCCACGCTCAACCTCGACTCCACACCCTCCCTCGACCTCCCCCACGTCGGCCCCCAGCCCCGCCACCCTCCTCCCGTGCCCCGTGCCCTGTCATTCCGCGGATGACACCCCCCTCCACCCACCGGTTCGCTACCCGGACGAAGTGTCATCTGGCAAATGACACCTTGCCGGGAGGCGTGAGGCGAAGGGACGGGCGAAGTGTCATCTGGCGAATGACACTTTGGTGGGGGGGCGTCGGTTTTGGGGACGGGTGGGGGTGTCAGGGGTCGGATGAGCCTGGGCGGGGGGAGGTGGGGGGGCGAAGACGGTGTCGCTGGCGGATGCTGACGTGGACCGGTGGCCGTCCACGAGCAGGTCGAGCTGATCGACCACCTCCTGCAGTTCGTGGGATTGGGCGCTGAGTTCCTCGGCAGCGCTGGCGGTTTCCTCCGCGCCCGCGGCGTTTTTCTGCACCACTTCGTCCATCTGGGCGACGGCGGTGGCGATCTGCTCGATGCCTTGGTTTTGCTCGGTGGCCGCGGTGGCGATTTCGCCGACCAGGGCGTCGACTTCGCGGCTGCGCTCCAAAATGGTGGACAAGCTGGTTCCCACGGAGCGGGACAACTGCACTCCCTGCTGGCTACGCTCCATCGCTTTTTCGATCTTGGAGGCGGTTTCCTGGGAGGCATTGGCGCTCCGCTGGGCGAGGTTACGTACTTCGTCGGCGACCACCGCGAATCCCGCCCCGGCCTCGCCGGCGCGGGCGGCCTCGACCGCGGCATTGAGTGCGAGGATGTTCGTTTGAAACGCGATCTCGTCGATCGTCTTGATGATCTTGGCGATCTCCGAGCTCGATTCTTGTATTTCTCCCATGGCGACCGCCATGCGGGACATCTGGGACGTGCCCAGTTCGGCGGCCTCGCGCGCGGCGGCGGCGGTGCGCTTGGCCGAGGAGGCGTTTTCGGAGCTGTGACGGGTCATGCTCCGCATCTCTTCCAACGAGGCGGACGTCTCCTCGATCGAGGCCGCCTGCTGGCTGGCGCCGGCGGCGAGCGACTGACTGGCGTTGGAGACCTGGCCCGAGGCGTGGGTGGTCTGCTGCGCGCTGGCCGCGAGGGCCTGCTTGACCACGCGCAAGGGGCGGCTGATGCCGCGCTCCATCACGATGGAGACGCCGGCGAGGGCCAGCAGCGCGAGGACTCCCCCGATGGCGGCGCCCCGGACCAGAGGGAGGATCGCGGCGCGCATGCCCTGGGCACTTTCGGCCTGCAGGCGGGCGAGATGGTCGATGTAAATGCCGGTTCCGATCCAGAAATGCGTATTGGGAATCATGACGGCGAAGGACAGTTTGGGCTGCTCGGTCGTGCCTGGCTTCGGGAACACATAGTTGACGAAACCGCCGCCCTGTTTCGCCCGCTCGGCAAGCTCCCGGATGAAGTACACCCCGTTGGAGTCGACGCGGTCGGCGAAATCCTTCTCTTCCATGGAGGGATTCGGTCCCATGACCTGGCAGACGGTGCCCTCGTAGACAAAGAAGTATCCAGACTTATCTGACTCATAGCGGAGGCCGGCGACCCGCTTTCGCAGGGCTTCGGTCTGGGCCTCGTGATCCTTGATGTCAGCCATCGCCGACGCGAGGGAGTCGGACAGGGTGCGGGTGGCGAGTTCCAGCCGTCCCTTTTCGCCAAGCAGGAGTCGTTCCCCGAGCTGTTTTTCGGCGATCGCCGCCGTGCGTGTCAGCGCAAAGTAAGCGCAGGTGCCAATGAGTGCGCCCAGTGCCATGCCGAGACCGACAAGGATGCGAACGCGTGACTGTATGGTAAGTGAGCTGGACCAAAGTTTCATTTTCACCCTATCGTCCGACTCGGACTTCCCTGAATCAGGGTCAGGGGCGGGGAGGCGCGCGGCGCAGACTCCCTGACATGATGCGGCTCAGTTGCAGCGGAATTCACGGATTAACGTAGTCCGTTACCGACATGCTCCAAGCGACTTGAGGCGGGTCGGCATGGCGACGCAGGAATGACGTTTCCCAGACGCAATAGAAACCGTCCCGTGCGTCGTTTTACCTAGGAGAACGGCACGCTTGTGTGGGCGTGGTCGGGGGCGCGCTGTTGTCTCGGCGGCAGTCCAGCGGGGCCGGGCGGGGCGTCGCCGAAACAGTGCCCTTCATGCTGCCGGCAAGCTGTTTGCGCGCGCCTTGATGCAGATCGCCTGCCCGGCTTCCGGAATGTCCTGCGCATCTGTTGGCAATTACACGTCACTTTTTTGTCACTACGCAGGAAGTGCGTTTCCGAGCCGTTTGATCGCTTGGCGCCGGCCTCGTTCGGCGACTGCCTGTCTGATGCCAACGATACGCATCCAAACTTCCCAATACAAGATTGACCCCTCGAGGGTCCCTCCCTCCGCACCCGCGAACCTCTAACTCCGGGGCGCACCTCCGCGTGCGCCTGCCTTACCCATGCGCAACTTCTGCTTCTTCTTCCTCGTGTTCTCACTGACCCGCCTCGCGGCCGAGCCGTCGTTTTGGGAGGGCGGGTTCACCACCAAGGTGGGGTACGATTCGAATCCCCGCGCTTCCGGTTCCGGATCGTCCGAGGTGCTGGGTGATTTTGATGCGGTGACGTGGAGTGGCGCCATCAACGTGGCCCTGCGGCTGCCGAAAGGCCGACTGGCCTATGCCGGCGAGCAGGTCGTGTTCGATGGATTGTCGCAGGAGAATTTCAGGCTCCACCGGCTTGCGCTGGTCCAGGGGGTGAAAGGAGCCGGCTGGCGCGCGGGTGTCGATGCGTCCACTGTCTATGTAGATGGCAGCAAGGACGACCTCGCCTCCGCTTCCGGAGTGAACGCCAACGGGCTCGCGCTCTGGCGTGAGCGTCGCAATCAGGTGCAGCACCGACTCAAGGCGCACGCGCTGCTGGAGGAGGGATCGATCGGATTCGCCCGCGCCACGATTGCGGTGCTGGACTACGATTATCGCACGCATGTTCAGAGCGGCTGTGTGTCCTTTACTGACCGGCGTGATGCCGTGGTCGGCTTGGAAATGGGGCGCCGGGTTGAATCTGGCTGGACCCTGGGGGTGCGGGCGGGGAAGCAGCGCCAGGCAACGATTCCGCTGCCTGGCGGGGGCTTCGAGTACTCCAATCGCTATCATCGCGTCGTGCTGGGCTGGGAGGCGCGGCCGCAGGCGGGACGCAGCTTCTCCTTCGCGGCGGGACCTGAATTTCGTCAATTCACCGGAGCGGTGGATCCGCAGGTGATGCCGGACCGGCGCGTGCGGTCACTTTGGTTTGAGGCGGCGGGCGCGCTGCCTCTCAGTCGCACCGCCAGCCTGACGGCCAAGGCGATGCAATGGACGTTTCTGTCGAGCACGGGCAAGTCTGCCTACCGCGACCTGAGTTTCGATGTCGCCGCGACCTGGACGCCGCATCCGGTGGTCACCCTGAGCCTCGGGGCTCGTGCGCAGGAGGCGGATTACTTTCCGGCCCTGCGCGATGACTGGCATGCGATGGTCACCGCCGGTGCACGGATCAAGCTCACCCATCGCCTGCTTGTGACCTTGGACCTGCTCCGGCACGAAGGCTGGAACGGGTTGGCGGGCATGACCGGACGGAGTTTTCAGCGCACTGGTGTGACCCTCGGAACAATCCGTACGTTTTGATTTTGGTTCAGCCGTTGGAGCGCTCCGACCGGTCTGCAAACTGCGGGCGCACGGGTTTGTATCATGTCGCCGCCCCTGATGCCGGTCAGCGGGTGGCGGAGAAATCGGTTGGCGTGAGGAAGACCGAGCGCACGCCGTCCGGCTGTGGCACGGTGAGCGGTCCACCGGCACGCTTTTCCGAGTCGGCCTTGGCCGCGACCCAGACGGGGTCGGCGCGGAATGCGGCAAACGAAGCGGCCGCCGCCTCGCGATTCGCGTGCGCGAGCAGGTAGATGAGCGTGCGCCCCGCGCCCTTGTCCGCGTCCATCGGGTGAAAGTAGGCGAAATTGGTCATTCCGTGACGCTTGAACAGCGCCAGCGTGTGATCGCGGAAGCGCGCATCCAATGCGGCGATACCACCTTCCGGGGTGGTGTAGGTGCGCAGCTCGAACACCCGTGCGGACGTGGCGGCCGAGGATTGCACGGGGGGCGAAAAGTCCGCGGCGGAAAGAAAGACCGACTCCACCTTGCTGACGATCTTGCCGTTGACCTCGCTCGCGGTGCGGACCTCCTTCCAGACCGGATCGGCGCTGAAGGCCTTCCAGGAAGCGGTGGCGGCTTCACGACTCGCATGGGCGAGGAGGTAGATCAGTTTTTCACCCGCACCGTCGGACTTCTCCATGGGCACCCAGTAGCCGATATTGGTCATGCCATGCTTTTCAAAGAGGCGGGTGGTATGGTTGCGAAACCGCGCCAGCACGTCCTCGAATTTGCCTGGAAACGCGGTGTAGGTGCGCAGCTCGAATACCCGGGTGTCTCCGGTGGTGCCGGCGGCCCCTGCGGGGGAGATGAAATGAGAGCCAAAGGACAGGGTGACGAGACTCAGAACCAGGAGCGTGCGGCGGTTGATCATGGGGAGGGAATTCGTCAGGGTGGCAGGTTGGCGGCGGGGCGGCAACCGGGAAGCTGCGGAAATCCTGACGGGACGCTGAGCGGAACGTCTCCCGCCCGCTCAACGACCCCACGGCTCGTCATTGCGCCGCCAGGTGCCCAGGGAGAGCGTCGGGCAGTGTCCGGACAACCCGTAGGCCTCGAATCGCCCTCCTGAATGCCCGCTGATGCAAGCAATCAGCCGGGATGTAATAGCGGAGGCGAGCCGGAGAGAGATTGCTCTGCCTGAGGTGGGCGGATAGCGTTGGGACCAAGATCCATGCATGGCTATTTTCAGGGGGAAATTCAGCGGGTCGATGTCGCTGACGGGCGACTGGAGCTGCGGTGTGTGCGCGAGTATTTTTATCCTGACGGATTTGTGGGCGATGAAGTCTGGATCTGGCTGATTGAGCGTCCCGCCCCGGAGTCGGTCGAAGTCGCTCGAAAGCTCTGCGGCCGCGTGGTGGGGGACTTTGTGATGACCGAGGATGCGGGACAGCATCGTCTCGTCGTCACGCTGGATGACCAGGAGACCTGCACACTCGTGGGCGCGCGGATTCAGAAACACGAAGAACCCATGACGGAGTCCGACATGTGGGCCGTGGTGGCGGCGGTGAGCGACAAGACGGCGGGGCCTCCGGAGAATGATGGCATCCTGCATCGCCGCGCGAGTGATGTGGAGGCGTTCCTGTACGCCAAGATCGATCACCTTCGACACCAGGTCGAAATGGAGGAGTCGCGTGATTCAACCCGCGCTGGCGTGCTGCGCTGGCAGGTGGAGGACCTGGAGACGATGCTCAAGACCCTGAGGTTCGGAGGTCGCTGAACTCAGGTGAGGCGCGGCCGGCATCCGAAGCGGATGAAGATGGAGATGGAATCTGGCTGGACGGACGGGCCTGGCGCCACGGACGTGCGAAGAATCGGAGCGACAGCCAGCGACCGTCCTGTCAGGCTGTGAATTCCTTTTCATGCAAATTCGTAACCCCTGTTGGTGTGTCTGGCGAGGGATTGCCGCCGCGTGGTGGATGTCCCTTTGTGTCGGTCTTGACGCGGCGCCCCTTCCCCGCAGCACACCCGAGGCGCAGGGTGTTTCCTCGAGTGCGGTCCTGGCGCTGGTCGAGGCGTTGGACAAGGAAGTCGAGAGCATGCACAGCCTGATGGTTGTGCGCCACGGTCAGGTCATTGCGGAGGGCTGGTGGACACCGTACGGACCGGAGCACAACCACGTGCTTTTCTCCCTGAGCAAGAGTTTTACTTCGACGGCGGTCGGCCTGGCTGTGGCGGAGGGCAAGCTCAGCATCGATGACCGCGTGATGTCACACTTTCCTGGAGACATTCCTGCCAATCCGGGCGAGAACCTCAAGGCGATGCGGGTGCGCGATCTGCTGACGATGAGCACCGGTCACCAGGATGAGCCGCCTACGTCGCCTGACCAGGTCTCGGCGCAGTCGTTTCTCGCCATGCCGGTGCCGCACAAGCCCGGCACGCATTTCAAATACAACACGGCCGCGACCTTCATGCTGTCCGCGCTGGTGCAGAAGGTCACGGGTCAGACCGTGGCCGACTACCTTCGACCGCGCCTATTTGAGCCGCTCGGAGTCGAGCGCCCCGTCTGGGATGCGAATTTTCAGGGCATTTCGCTGGGAGGGTATGGCCTGCGCGTGCGCACGGAAGATATTGCGAAGTTCGGCCAGCTTTACCTGCAGGGCGGCCGGTGGGAGGGAAAGACGCTTCTCAACCCAGAGTGGGTGGCACTGGCGACCTCCCGGCAGGTGTCGAACGGGAGCAACCCGGACAGCGAGTGGGACCAGGGCTACGGTTTCCAGTTCTGGCGCTGCCGTCACGGCGCCTATCGCGGCGACGGCGCGTTCGGCCAGTTTTCCGTTGTGATGCCGGCCCAGGATACGGTCGTCGCGATCACGTCGGGCACCGGCAAAATGGGCAAGGTCCTCGAGGTGCTGTGGGACAAATTGCTGCCCGCGCTCCAGCAGTCCGGTGCGCTCCCTGTGGACCGCACGGCCCAGGAGGCTTTGCGCCGCCGCCTGGCGACACTCGAAGTCGCGCCCGCCTCGGGTGCGGCGGCTCCCGGGCAGGGAGCGGCCGTCAGCGGCAGCTATGCGTTTCCGTCGAACCCGCTGGGATGGGAGTCGCTGGCGGTTCAATTCGAGTCCGGATCCCGACGCTTGAACCTCACGATCACCGAGCACGGGAAGACCACCTCGCTGCCCTGCGGCCACGGCCAATGGCAGCGCGGCCGCGGCACGGTGGCCGCCGGCGTGCTGTCCCCGCGGACCGAGGAGCCCATGGCGGCCACGTATGGGTGGGAGAGCGACACCACGTGCGTGGTGAAGGCCTGTGCCTACGAGACACCCTTCCACGTCACCTACCGCCTGACCTTCACCGGCGACCAGGTCACCGTCCAGGCCCAGAACAACGTGGCCTTCGGCCCAACCGAGCACCCGACGCTGACGGGGCGCCGCGCGGCGGCCGTGAGGGAGTGACGCTTTCGAACTGGACGCACACGGTCCTGGCCCGTGCGAAGCTGGGCTTCTTACCGCCCTGGCAACGAGACGAAAGTCGCTTTGTCATCCAGTAGCGGGACCGTGAAAGCGGGTCCTGGCGAGGAAGAGAGGATCAGCAACGTGGCATCTTTCATCCAGGACTCGTCGAGTTCGTGGCGTGAACCCGCGTACAATTCCGGGTAGACGCGATAGTCGCGGGCGAATGCAAATTCGGTCCGTTGAATCCGCAGCACTCCCAAGTCGAACGAGGTAGACTTGACGTTGAATGCCGGTAGAGCCATTTCCTGCCGAGGTTCGTTGACCAACACCATTTGGAATACCTCCGGGCGTGATGCAGGGTTGCTGCCAATGATGGCGTCGACCGTTACACTCCAGAGCCGTATGTCCGTTGATCTCCCCACCTCCATCGGACCTTCCTTCGCTGTGACAAGTCTCCAGCGACTTCCGCTCTTTTGCCGTTGGGTGCCCGGAGTGAGGGGAAGCGTTTGTACAACCCGGTAAAGACGAGGCAAGACGCGGATCGAACCTTCGATCCGGGCGCTGTTTCCGCTGAGTGACTCAAGGTCGGAGTGCGGCAGGCAAAGTGCTCCCGGCACAAAGACGGTTGTCCGGTCCTCGCGATTCAGCATCGCTCGTGCGGCGGCTGAGGCGGCCGCCCTCAGGTCGTGACCGGAGCCATACGCGTTGCCCAGGCTAGTTTGGTTGTTTGAACCTTGGATCCTCAAGGCAACGCCGTACCAGTCCATCGTCCAACCCGCTTCCAGGCCGTCGACCCGGAGGGTGTAGTTGACGACGGAGGTCGAATGAATCAACGACAGCTGCGAGAGTGTTTTCCCGGCGCTTGTCACCTTGGCGGACGAAGGTGACGGCGCCACCGAAGGGGTTTGGTTGAATTCCGGACTCATGCCCGAAAGCCAGAAGCCCGGTGCCATCACAGCGATGCCGTAGGTCACGATGCCTGTCGCATAGGCGACAATCCGCCTGCCCACAAGGAAGGTGACGCCTAGGGAGAGAGCACCGGCGAGAAAGAGGCAGCTTGTTGAAACTAGCCACGTGGTTGTAGGTGAAACCAGCTCAGGGTTGGAGGCGTTCAGAATGTTAACGATCGGCAGGGAGATGCCATCGACCGAAACCTTCATGTTCGAGGCGATTCCCCCCGAGGTGGAAAATGCCACTAAGGTCACAGCAACTCCGATGGCGCAGGTCAGGAGGACGAACTGCGTGAGCGAACGGGTCAGCGCCGACAGCAGGGCCACGAACAGCAGAGCCGAAAGGAGTAGCACAGCCGTCGCAGCGCTGGCGAGGAGCGCTTCGACAAGGCTCGTGCTCAGGAGTAAACGGGCAAGCGTATCCAACAGGAACGAGGGCACGACGAGACCCAAGGTCAGTGCGACCGCCTTGGAAAGCGCCAGTGTTTTTCGGCCAATGGGTCGGGTGCGCCAGCCGGCCCGATCATCCATAAGGTGGTCTGCTTGTACCACGGCGACGGCGACCACGACGACAAGGACATACCTCGCAACGATGCCCACGGTCAGTAGCGAAATACGCAAAGGCTGCGGATTTGGCTCGGGGCTCGCTTCATAGAACAGGGCCGTGGCCAGGCAGGCTGCCCAGGTCAGGCTCGCTGTCAGCAGGAGGATCCAGTTTCGCTGCAGGTCCTTCTTCAGGACGGCCAGGAATGAGTTCATGTCGGGAGTCCGTTGGCAGAGGGGGAGAGTTTCGAAGTGGCTAGGAAGATCTCCCGGAGTGAGAGGGAAGTGGATTGGATGCGGGCACCGACGAACATCGAACGGAGCTCTGCTTCCGTTTGGGTGTCGAATTGGGTATGGACGAACTGGATCAAGCTTTGGGTTGTCGCCTCGGTGCGAATCCATGTCGCGGGCGTGGCATTTGGCATACGCTGGCGGGCATCCGGACCGATCACCTCGATTCTGCGAAAACGGCGTTGAAGTTCGGTCAACGGTTCCGCCAGGACGAGTCTACCGCTGGAAAGAATGCCGACCCAGTCCGCCAGACGCTCAATTTCTGCGATGTCGTGGGAGGAGATCACCACCGTGCACGGTGAGCCCGCCGCCATGAGTTCGAGAATGCCTTCTATGAGATCATCCCGGACCTGGGGATCGAGGCCACTGAAGGGCTCGTCCAGAATGAGCAGCTCGGGACGAAAACACAACGATGAGACCAGGATGGCCTTCATGCGCATGCCGCGAGAGAATCGCTTTACGGCAATGCCCTCCGGCAGTGCGAATTTGGCCCGTAGGTGCGACTCCAGCGTGGAATCCCAACTGCGATACAGGCTTCGGTGGTAGCCGAGGAACGCCGAGAGCGTCATCCAGTCAGGCTGGATCAGGTCTTCTGCCACATAGCCAATCCGCTGAAAGGTGTCGGCCCGGAGATTCGCGGAATTGCCACCGAGCACCCGGGCCTGCCCGGAGGAGGGTCTGAGCAGGTTGAGGATCAGCTTGAGCAGGGTGGTCTTTCCAGCGCCGTTGGATCCAAGCAAGGCAAAGACGCTTCCTGAGGGCACCTGAAGCGTCAGCCTGTCGACGGCGCGTACTTTGCCGAAGTGTCGAGTCAGTGCGTCACATTCGATTGCATTCATGGGGAGGGATTGAGTTTGCGCCAGTGCTTGCGCACGGCGTTGAGCAACTGTTCTTCGCTCAGCCCAAGTCGGCTGGCCTCGACGACGAGCCGTTCGGTGTCCTGAACAAGCACCTGGGCGCGCTCCTCAGCCGATCCTGAAACACCGGACGCGACGACGGTACCCACGCCGGGATGCACGGCGAGCAAGCCCTCGGTCGTCAGTGCCGCCACCACCTTGTGCGCTGTGTTCGGGTTGATCTTGAGTTCCTGGCTCAGGCTGCGCACGGATGGAAAGCGATCACCCGGTGCCAGTACCCCGGAGAGAATCGCTTTCTTCGCGGCATAAATCACCTGTTCGTAAACCGGTTCGCCACTGTGAAAGTCGATGCGAAAGGGGAGCAAGGTGTACTAGTCGTTATAGGACACCTAGAACACGGTCAAGCGAAATGGACCTAATCGGTTGGTTGTCCGGATCCGATGGGGCGCCCTCCGCGTCCGTTAGACAAGGGACGGGAGGGTGGACCCTCAGGTGGTTGCAGACGGGAGAGCTTCTTCCGGGCTTTCCGATTTCGATGCGCGCGCAGTCGACTTGGCGCGCGTCACCGTTTGCAGGCGCAGGCGGCGGAGGCCTCCGGGCATGCGCCACTCGAGGGTGTCGCCTTCGGCGTAGCCGAGGAGAGCGGTGCCGAGGGGCGCGAGGACGGAGAGCCGTCCCTGGGTGGCGTCGGCTTGTTCGGGGAGGGTGAGGGTGAATCGGTCGGTCTCACCGGTTTCGAGGTCGACGATTTCGGCGGTGGAGTGCAGGCCGACCACGGTGGGGGGCAGCTCTGGAAGCACGACGGCGCGATCCAGTTCGGACCGCAGCGGGGCGGAGGCGGAGTGGGGGGCGCGCAGGGCGGACAACAGCAGGCGCAGGCGCGCGAGGTCGTCGCGGGAAATGTAGATGACTTTTGGATTCATGGGATTCGGGTTGGGGTTCAGACGATGGAGGGGGTGGGCGTGGTGAGGAAACCGGGCGTGAGCAGGGTGTCCGCGCTCAGGCGCGAAGCCTGGAGCAGCTCCTCGAGATGCTCGGAGGTGCGGACGCCGAGGATGGGCACGGCTCCCCGTGCCATCACCCAGCCAAGGGCGACCTGGGCGGGGGTGAATCCCTCGCGTTCGACCGCAGCAGGGCCCCCGCCTGACCGGTCGGCGAGACCGCGCGCCGTGCCCGAAGGGCCGGCCAGCCTGCCGCCCGCCAGCGGGCCGCGTGCGAGCAGCCCGAGGTTGTAGGCCTGGCCCGCCTCGACCTGATCGAGCGCGCTGCGTTCCGACAGGAGTGACAGGTCGATCTGCTGCACATCGAAGCGATCCGTGCCACGCTGGAGGGAGCGATGCAGGGCCTGCACGAGCCGCCAGGCGGAAAAGTTGGCCGCGCCGAAGTGGCGCACGAGCCCGGCCCGTCTCAACCGTGTGAGGGATTCCAGCGCATCATCGATCGGATCGAGCGCGGGGTTCCATTCGAGCAGAACGAGATCCAGGTGAGAGGTGCGCATCCGTCGCAGGGCCGTCTCGCAGCGCATCCGGATTGTCGTGTCCAGCGGTGTGGCCCCCTGGAGTTGCCAGGGATGAAGCACCATGCGCGTCGAGAGGGTCAGCGCTTCGCGCGGCACGAGGCGGTCTCGCCACCAGCGGCCGACAAAGGACTCGCTGCTTTCGACCATCGCAGGCGAGGGATTGCCGCGGGTGCTGAACGCCGACGCATGCAGGAAGTTTCCGCCTGCGGCATGATAGTGATCCAGGAGTGCGAAGGCCTGTGTTTCGTTGACGGTCCAGCCGAAGTTGAGCGTGCCGAAACAAAGGTCGGAGACGTGGAGACCGGTACGGCCGAGAGTGAGGCGTTTCATGGGTGATGCCTCCGGACTACGGGATTGAGGATGACGCCGGACGACGCTGGAACCAGGCGGATGGACGGAAGAGCGGTCAGAGTGAGCATGAAAGGAATGGGCATACGCAAAGGGCCCGTGCGCTCGGAGCGCGAACGGGCAGAGAGAAGGACAAGGTGAAGCCGCGTGAGCGGCGCTAGACGCAGGCGAAGAGTTCCACGTGGAGTCCCGGCCCGCCCGATGTCCCGGTGTTCGCTGAGTTCCGCGAACCCGGGGAAGATCCCGCAGGAAAACGCGTCAGCTCACGACACCGGGGTTCCCCGGTGTGACGGTCTGATCCATGGCCCAGCCATGGAAACGGAGTGAGTGCGGGTGCAACTTCATGAGCGTGCCAGCAAGGGAATCTCCTCCTCGGAAATGTCAACCCTGGCGTGGCAGTCTCTCCGCTGACGGCTCTTCGACGGTTCGCGCTTGGCTCGGTCCGGGATCGCGGGTAGGCCCGGGGTGGATTCCTCGACCCCGCTCACACCATGATCATCCCCGTGCCCCCTCTGCCTCTCCGCGCCCTCGTCGCGCTTGCCTCCTTCACTGTCGGTTCGTCGTGGCTCACCGCCCAGCAGCCCCAGACTCCGTCCCAAACCCAAGGCCAGGGCAAGGGCAAGGACCAGCCGGCGAACCTGCGCGAGGCGCTGGAGCACATCCGGGCCGGACGCACGACCGAGGCGCTCGCCGCCGTGCGGAAGGAAATCGCCGTCAATCCGACCTCCGGACCGGCCGCCAACCTCCTGGACACCCTCGGAGCAACGAAGGAGGCGCGGGTGATTTTCCAAAAGCGAATTGATGCCGCGGCCGATCCGGCCGCCAAGGCGGCGGCGCAGCGGGCGATGGCCATGTCGTATGCCTTTGATGGTGACAGCAAGAAAGTGGTCGAACTGGAAAAGCAGGTCATCGCCTACTGGGTCACGCGGGAGCAGGCCGATCCGCAGAATGCCTTCTATCAGCAGGGCGAGATGGCCAATGAGGCGGCTCGGGTCTGCATCGATGCCGGTGACCTCGACGCGGCGGAGTACTGGTATCGCAAGGGAACGGAACTCGGACTGAAGGAGCCGGAGCCGAAGACGCATCCGGCCAGTCTCTGGAACTATCGTCTCGCGCACGCCCTCGGCCGTCTGGCGGCCCGTCGCGGCGACAAGATCGAAGCGCAAAAGCAGATCACGGCGGCGCGCCAGGCGCTCGACAGCGATCCAAAGATGGCGGAGGCGCAGGAGCGGTTTTTCCCCTACCTGGTGGGCTATGTCGCCCTGTACACGGGCGACCTAAAGACGGCGGAGAAGCAATTGACCCAGGCCATGACGACGCAAGGCAGTCAGAATGATCCGTTCATGCCCTGCCTGCTCGCGATGACCTATGAGAAGATGGGCCAAAAGGAGCGTGCCATGGAGCTTTACCGCAAGGCGTACACGCTGGCGATCGCCCACAATCCCCCCGCGGCCCTGGTGCGGCCCCTGGCGCGGAAGAAGCTTGGCCTGTAGTGCGGCTGTCGTATCCGATTAGGAACGTCCCAGCCGCATGGCCACCGGCCACGAGACGAGCCGCGGCTGGTTGACGTCACCCCAGTGACGGGCCAGCTCCAGCCCGAGGGGCTCGACTGGATTCTGTCCGTTGGCCTTCTGGTAGCGGGTCGTGGCCGACCACGTGCTGAAGTAGCCGAGCAGGCGCGCGAGGGTCCAACGTACTTCCATGCGAAAGTCCGGGGCGGACAGTTCCGCGAAGGGGAAAGGCAAGGTGCGGTAGCCCTTTTCGACCAGAATTCGAGAGGGTGGCCAGTAGGGCCCGAGGGTCTCCGCGTAGAAGGTGTGCACGGCCGCGTTGAGAGCGACGCCCTCGACTTCCGTGATGCCGTAACACCAGACGGCGAGCAGGCCCTGCGGGGCCAGGACCCGCTTCACCTCGGCGTAGAAGCGCGGAAGATCGAACCAGTGCAACGCCTGAGCCACGGTGACCAGACCCACCGAGGCGTCGGACAGTCCCGATTCCTCGGCGAGGGCGACGCGGTAACTGACGTTCGGGTGCGGTTCGGCTGACGCGATTTGTTCCTGGCTCGCGTCGGTCGCCGTGACGCGGGCGAATCGCGCGCCGAGGGCGCCCGCTGCCTGGCCGCTGCCGGTGGCGCAGTCCCAGACCGAAGCCGTTCGCGGTACGAGGGACGCGAGATGATCGAACAGCGCGCCCGGATAGGTGGGGCGAAAGTCGGCGTAGCTCCGGGCGACGCCGGAGAAGTGATCGGGGAAGGCGGAGTTCGACATGATGACGCCGGGTGCGGGTACCCGTTTCGGCAGGCTGGTGACGCGGGAGCGGCCGATCAACCTCCGGCCCGCGTCTGCGCCTCACACGCGGCCGTCAGGGAATGCGGTACACTTCAACCAGCGTCTCCCCCGTGCCGCCGTCCACATGGGCGGTGTAGCTCCCGGGTTCCAGGCTTACGAGCAGCGCGGCATCGGCGCTGCCGCTGGCGAAAGGAAAGGCGCCGGTGGCCCTCTGAGCGGCTTGAAGTTCCGGCGTGTCGACCCAACCAGACACCTGTGACACGCGGGTGCCGTCGCTGCGGTAGAGCGACAACCGGGGCCGGGCCAGCGTGTTCGGAACGCCAAAGGCGGCCAGGGCCGGTCCGGCGGCGCGAATGAGGACGCGCCGAGGTTCGTTTCCGGCGACAACAAAACCGGTGATGAGCGTGGGTGCGCTCG
Source organism: Opitutaceae bacterium (assembly GCA_046346755.1). Taxonomy (GTDB): domain Bacteria; phylum Verrucomicrobiota; class Verrucomicrobiia; order Opitutales; family Opitutaceae; genus UBA6669. The sequence continues at coordinate 18,892 of JAXMHM010000051.1, forward strand.
CGGTCAGACTCAGCCGGCAGGACAAATTGCTCACCTCGGTGCGACCGAGGTCGGCTTCATACACTTCCGCGAGGACCGATCCACCGCGGGTGTCCCGGCTCGTCACATGCAGGGTGTAGCTCCCCGGCGAGAGGGTCACGGCCAGGGCCGCATCGCGACTGGAGGGCGGCAGGGCGAAGGCGCCGGTGGCGGCGGTCACTTCGGCCAGTGAGAAAGAGGCCGGAAGATCGCCTTGGTCATTGTTGGCGAGGATCTGGTGGCCCTCTGCATCATAGACCGCCAGATCCGGATCCGGCAGGGCATCGCTGACGCCGAAGGCCGCGAGTGTCGGGCCGATCGCGCGCAGGAGCACCCGCTTGGGAGCGTTCCCGGTCAGGGTGAGACCGGCAATGAGTCGCTGACCCGGGGCGAGCAGCGAGCGCGTGGACAGGTTGATCAGCGCGGGAGGCTCCAGGGAGAGCGTGACGGTTTGGGAACTGATGGAGCCGGCGGCGTTGGTGACGACGAGCCGGTAGTCGCCCACGTGAGCCAAGGTGAGGTTGGAGAGCGTGAGCGCCGGACCTTCTGCGGCGCAGTACTCGGATCCACCCTTGAACCACTGGAAGGTAGAGGCCGGATCGGCGGCGACCTCGGCGGTGAAGACCGCGCTGCCTCCGAGACTGCCGCGCTGGCTGGCCGGTTGTTTCAGGAACACGGGTGCGGTGGGTCTGGGAAGGATGACGACGTCAAGCGGAACGGATACGGCGCCGATGTCGTTTTCCGCCACCACCGCGACGCGGGTCCGTGCGGCTACGAGCGGCGTGCCACTCAACTGGCCGGTGCTGGCGTCGAGGGAAATGCCCGCGGGGAGCCCGGTGGCCCGATAGCGGACACCGGTTCCCTGGGCGGTGACCCGGGACGACAGGGCGAGACCCGCATAACCGTGGATCAGTTGCGCACCGGGCCAGACGGGCGCCGAAACCCCTCCCGTGACCGGTGCGGGCGCGTCGGCGAGGCTGAGGTAGCCGATGAACATCTCGTCGTCCGTCTGCTCTCCCCAGCGCACGGTGGCGCGCGGATTGGGGTTGCTCAGGTTTTCCGGAGAATTGTCCCAGGCTCCCTTGACCCGCAATGTGGTGCCGGCGGGCAGGTGCTTGGCGATTGCGAAGCGGTAGTCCCGTTGCCAGTCGAAGTCGTAGGTCGGTACATTGAGCAGCGTTTCGACTCGTCCATCGGGATAAAGCGCCTCGTATCCGACATAGCGACCGCGGTAGTGCAGGTGGGGATTGAGTTCGTAGAGCAGGGAGTCCTTTTCGACACGGTAGGTACCCTCGACGGGCACTTCTGGTGCACCGGGCGGAATGACAAAGGTGGTGGCTCCCGCGGCCAGCGTCTTGAGTTCACGGGCCGGGGGTTGGTCGGTGGGATAGTAGTAGAGGCCGATCTGGGTCCGGTCGGTCTCGACTTTGCCGGTGGTCACATAGTGCATCTGCAGGACAAACAGGTCCCCGGCGGAGACGCGTTTGCCCGTGCCGGCGGGAAAGAAGCGGGGTTCGATACCGGGCACGTAGCCAGCGAAGTTGCCACCCAGGCCCCCGCTGGAGGCGATCAGCCCCTCAAGCCCGTTGAAGAGGAGGGCATGGTGGACCACGCTGCGATTGCCCGGGCGAACGACGATGGCCTTCAACCACCGTGTCTGCGGTGCGAGCACGGGAAGGTAGCGGTAGTCCACTTTGCCGGTGGCGGGGATGGTCTGGTTGGAGACCGTGAGAATCGAGTCCGGTGGTCCCAGAGGCCAGTCGGGCACAGGGGCGGGCGGCTGGGCCGCGATGGGATCGGGCGCGGTGCCGCGCGGTGCGCCGGCGCGAACCCACGCGAAGAGTCGTCCCGCTTCGTCGGGACTGAGTCCGGCATTGGGCGAAAAGGCGTCATAACGGGCGTCGGCGTCCCACGGCGGCATGCGCTGCTCCAGCAGCACCTGACGCAGGTTACCTGGACGATCCGCGATGTCCTCATACCGGGTGAAAGCCCGGGGTGCGATGCCTCCCGGAGCGTGGCAGGCGACGCAGCGCTGCTGTACGATCGGCGCGATCTGGGTCGCGTAGTCGATGGGCGGAGCGGGCGGAAGGTCGAGACCGGCCGTGCCGTCGCGAAACGGCGGGCGGGCGGTGGACACCGGCGATCTCGTCAGGCGCGCGGCGACAGCCTCCTCCGCGTAGGCCCGGCGCGGTGTATCCAAGGGGTGGGTGGGATCGGCGTCGTCGAGCGGACCCCGATAGGCCAGCGTCCAGGTGGGAGCATCGAGCACAAAGGTCTCTCCATTGAGCGAAGCACCGAGTTCCGTGGCCACCAGCTGGGCACCATCGTGCAGGGCCGGCAGATCGGACAGGACCAACGTGGCCTGGGTGGCGGCGAGACGGATGCGGTCCATGCGCTGTCCTGGGACCACCTCCCAGACGACGACCTGGCTGGCCGGGAACCGATCGCGCAGCTTCCGCAGCGCCCGGGCCTGACGCAGGGCGCCCGGATCGGCCGGGTCGGTGAAGACCAGGACGATGACGGAGCGGGTCGCCTCGTAGTACAATTCGTGGGCCCGCCCCGTATGGTCGACGAGCCGGAAGTTCGGTACGGTGTCACCCGGCGAAAGCCCGCCTTCATTCACCGGGGCGGCCCGGACCTCCGGCGGCAGCGTGCCGTGGGAATGCACGGCAGCCGCTGCCCCCAATGGGGCGAGCGCAGCGACAACAATAAAACGAAGGGCGCGCCCAAGCGGGCGCGCCGCGAAGGCGGTCAGGCGAATGTGGGGCATCGCGGTGTGCCTCAGCATCTGGCAGAAGCGAGGTTTAAGGACAAGCCGCGATGCTCGCACCCCTTCTCATCTAGAATTTCTTTTCGACCGAGAGGTAGGCCCAGCGGGGCAGGATGTTGCTGGTGCGTTCGGCGTAGCCAGTGGAGAAGCTGGTCGCCGGAGGCAGACGGTCGAAGACATTGTTCACTCCGAGGGTGCAGCGCAGGCTCCAGGGCAGGGCGGTGCTGACCTGAACATCGGTCGTGAACTGCGGCTTGACGAACAGCAGGCTGGGGGAGGTGTCCTGGAATCCGCCGATGTAGTTGACGTTTACGCCGGCCGAGAGTTTTTCCCCGGTCCAGAGGACCGAGGCGTCACCGCGCCAACGCGGGATCTCGTAGAGCCCGACGGTCTCCACCTCGGGCAGGTCGGGGCGGGTCCGCAGGGTCTGGGAGTTGATCAGGCTGGCCACGGCGCGGGTGGTGAAGCGACCGAAGCGGGCGGTACTGAACCGGTACTCGGCGGCAAAATCGACGCCCTTGGCGCGGGTGGAGCCGTAGTTGCCAAGCACCGTGCGGATCTCGCGGAGTTCGCCGGGCAGGTTGTTGGCGATGTCACTGGCGGTCGGATCGGCGCGGATGACGGCTCCGGGAAACAGCTGCGGGTTGGCGAGGATGATCGCCGGGGTCGCGGCCGTTCCGATACGGTCGGTCACCTCGATGTCGTAGAAATCGACGCTGAGGGACAGTCCCTTCAGGAACGAGGGCGAGACGAGCACGCCGAAGTTCTTCGACTCCGATTCCTCGGGTTCGAGCAGCGGATTGCCGCCGGAGCGGATCTGGCGCTGGCCGGTGCCGCTGTCGTTGGCGGTGGCGCCCGGCTTGCCGAAGCGGAGCGGGTCGGGGAGGTTGAAGGAGATGGCGACGGACTGGGGCAGGTTGAGCTCGGCCAGCGCCGGCACCCGGAAGCCGCGGCCCCACGAGGCGCGCAGCGTGACCTGATCTGCGACCGGCTGCCAGCGGAGTCCGGCCCGCGGCACGAGGGTGTCATCGACACCCTTGTCGGAGAACGATTCGACGCGTCCGGCGACATTCAGTTCCAGCGCGTGCAGTCCGGGGATCTTCTGGGACGCCGAGGTCACTGGGACGGAGCCTTCGAGGTAGGCGGCGGTGACACGTCGGGAGCCGCTGGCCGGCGCCACGGGAACGCCTTGGTTGAGCAACTGGATTTGGGTGCGGGCGTCGCTGAAGGTCTCCTCGCGCCACTGGGCACCGCCCGCCAGGGAAATCGGGCCGCCGGGCAGCTGAAACACGGACCCGGTGGTGCGGGCGTCGACGGCGGTGATCTCGGTCTCGGCGTCGCGCGTCACGCCACCCTCGAGGCCTGCCAGCGTGGCCGGGTTGTTGCGCAGGGTCGTGCCGTTGGTGAAGAGATTGAGGGCGGTGACCCGGTTGGTGTCGGCGAGGGCGGCGTTGACCTTGTCCTGTCCGGGAAAGTTCTTGTGGTCGAGGTGGGACGTCTGCTGGTTCCACGTCACCGCCGCGTCCCACGTCCAGTCCCCGCCCAGCTGTCCGTCGAGACCCGCCACCAGGCGTTTCATTTCATTGGTGGTGGTCGTCAGGCGGTCACCCAGTTCGAGAAACCTAAAGAACATCGTCTGTGTCGCATTGGAGACCAGAGCGACTCCGAAGGGATTGTACGGATTGGTGGCCGGCAGCGTGATGGTGTTGAGCGTGGAGATGGGCGCGGGCGAGAGTGCCTCGATGTTCTCATTGTGCTGCCAGCCCAGTTCGGCGAAGGCGGCGAGGCGGGAGGAAAATTCGTGGCGGGCGATGGCCACGAGCCCCCGGCGATCGGCATCGGTCTGCGGACGGATGGCGGCATTGGAGTCGAACGTGTTCTGCGTCTGAAGCTGACGAGTGAACACGGCGTTCGGGCCGGTCGAGGCGCGATCCACGGTGAACGTGCGGGCGGCGGCCGCAGCGCCGGCGGGGATGACGAGGCCGGTGATCGGATCGGTGGCGCCGACCGGAACCACGAAGGACCCCGGCGTGTTGCTGGCGAGCAGCAACTGGCGTTTCACCGGCTGGGGAAACTCGCTGAAGCGAAAGCTGTCGCGCTTAAGCCAGTCGAAGATGAGCGACACGGACGTGTTGCCTTTTTTGATACCCGTGGTGACCGAGCCGCGGACCGTCGGGGCGGTGATGCCGCCGGTGAAGTCGCCGGCCATGACGGTGAGGGTCGAGCCGGTCAGGTTCTTCTTTAGGATCAGATTGACCACCCCGGCGACCGCATCCGCACCGTAGACTGCGGACGCGCCGTCCTTCAGCACCTCGATGCGGGCGATGGCGGCGACCGGGATCATGTTCACATCCACGAACTGTTCCGTTCCCAGACCGGCGGCGCTCCCGCCCTGGCCGAGGGGAGAGAGGGTGACGCGCCGGCCATTGAGGAGAATCAAGGTGGAGTTGACGCCCAGTCCGCGCAGCGAGATGGCTGCGGAGCCCGGCGAGGAGGTGTTGACGCGGTTTTCCGCGAAACCCTGAGCGCCGATTTCGGGAATCTTGCGCAGAAGGTTGGCGAGGTTGGTCTGCCCGGAGGCCTCGATTTCGGCGGAGGTGAGCACGCGCAGGTTGGCGGCACCGGCGGACTCGCCCATGCGCAGGTTGGTGCCGGTGACGGTAAACGCCTCAAGGGTGGTGGGCGGCGGCAGCAAGGGCGAGGGAGGCGGCGTGGACGCCGGAGTCTGGGCGAAGGCAGTCGCGGTCAGGGCGACGGCGCTGAGGAGAGTGGCCAGCGGATGGGAGTGCATGGTGGTGTTGGTGAGAGGAAAGTCAGTCTTCCAGGTCATTTGATGCCGGCCGCGACCGCGGTGGTGATGGTGTCCGCCAGGCCGCGCAAATGGGTGCGCACCGCCTCCGCGTCGACCGTCAGGAGTTTGCGGTCCTCCATCACAATCCGGCCGTGGATGATGGTCGTGCGCACGTCGCGGGCATTGGCGGCGTAGACCAGGGCGGAGTAGACGTCGTAGAGCGGGATCATGTGGGTGGCACGGGTATCGATCACGATCACGTCGGCGCGTTTGCCCGGCTCGAGGGAGCCGATCCGGTCCTCCTGGTGCAGCGCCCGTGCGCCGCCGCGGGTGGCCATCTCGACCACCTGGATCGCGGGCATGGCGTTGCGGTCCTTGTTGTCCAGTTTGTGGACTTTGGCCACGTACCCGAGCTGGCCGATGATATCCAGGGTGTTGCCACTCATCGGTCCATCGGTGGCGAGGCCGATGCGCAGGCCTTGGTTGTACATCTTGAGCGCCGGAGCCACGCCTTTGGCGGACTTGATGTTGGCGACGAGGGCGTGGGCGACGCCGACGTCGCGCTCCTTCATCAGGGCGATGTCGGTGTCGCTGACGAAAATGCAGTGGGCCGCGATGAGCCGGCGGTTGAGCAGGCCCAGGGAGTCGAGGTACTCCACTGGGGTCTGGTTGTAGTCGCGTCGCAGTGACGTCATTTCCTCCGTCATCTCCGCGAGGTGGATCATGACCGGCGCGTCGAGGTCCGCCGAGGCCTGGGCAATCTCGCGCAGGTGGGCGGCGTCCACGGTGTAGGGCGCGTGCGGGGCGAAGGCCGGGGTGATGAGCGGGTCGTTCCGGAAGTCGGCGATGAGTTTTTTGGCGAGCGCAAAACCCCCGTAGGGTTCCGGTGCATCCGGTGCGGGGAAATTGATGATGGTCTGCCCGACCACGGCACGCAGGCCGATTTCGCGGGCGGCGCGCGCGACCTCGTCCTCGAAGTAGTACATGTTCACCATGGTGGTGACCCCTCCCTCGATCATCTCGATCATGCCATGCAGACCGCCCCAGCGGACCAGGTCGCGGTTGACCAGGGCCTTTTCGAGCGGAAAAATGAAGCGCCGCAGCCGGTCGGGCACATCATCGCCCAACCCGCGAAACACGGTCATCGGTGCGTGCGTGTGGGTGTTGATCATGCCCGGCATGACGATGTCACCCGCGACATCGATCACTCGCCGCGCCGAGTAACCGCTGGCGATGGCAGCCGGACCCACGGCGACGATGTCGCTCCCGCGGATGACGACCGCCCCGGGATGGAAGAGCTCGCGGCGGTCATTGAGCGTGACCACGTGGGCATTGGTCAGGATCAGATCGGCCTCCGGAATAGCGGGAGCCTGCGCCACCGCGTTCGCAGCTAAGAAACGCAGGGCGACGCTAACGACAGTCAGGAGCGGAAGCAGCGTGCAAAAAGGAAGGCGCATGGCGGAACGGTGGGCACGAGATAGGCGGATGCACCGACAGACAGCACCGACGGTGCCAGACCGTCCGCACCGGCGGACAAAAAGTCCCCTTTCATTGAGGGCAGCGGGTTGACAAGACCGATGAGGAGACTCGGCCCCTACGATTGAGTCCGCGGTTGCGACTCAGACGAAATTAGAGGGTGGAAAATTCAGGTGGTAAGAGATGGCCCCAAGGTCGCGCCACGAGTGGATCGAGGGACCACGGATGGATGCCGCACCTGCAGTCGCGCCTGCGTCTCAACTTTAGTGACATCCACGATGGCCATCTGTTGGAGGTGGGGTCGCCGACCCCGCGGGGATTGGCGTCGCGTGAAGGAATCGGGCAGCGGAGGCGGGACCGGGTGGCCCCGTCGCGGCCTTCCCGCGACTGCGGGACCACCTCCACCCGAAACGCTGCTCTTTGCCTCGCCCGACCCTTGCGTTGACGCGCCTGCGCGGCCGCGGGATCCGTGGTTCAATCGCGGTTCTCGGGTGAATGCACGGGATTGCCTGATTCGGACCAACTGCCACCGTGAGGCATGATCTTGGGGAAGAAAGTGTGGGTTCTGTTTGCGATGTGGGTGGGGTTTGCCTCGTTTGCCGGAGCCGTCCCGACGTTGCACCTCATCGGCGACTCGACGATGGCGGATAAACCGAAGACCCCGCCTAATCCGGAGACCGGTTGGGGACAGGCGCTGCCGGGCTGGCTGAGCGATGCGGTGCGGGTGGTGAACTACGCCATGAACGGCCGGAGCACGAAGAGCTTCATTGATGAGGGGCGCTGGGACACGGTGGTGGCGGCGCTGCAACCGGGTGACTGGGTCATTATTCAGTTTGGGCACAATGACGAGAAAGCCGACAAGCCGGCGGTTTATGCGGCGGCACGGGGTGCTTATCAGGACAATCTCCGCCGGTTTGTCCGGGAAACGCGGGCCAAGGGAGCCACGCCCCTCCTGGCCACTCCGGTGGCGCGTCGGCGCTGGTCGGAGGCCGGTGAGCTGATCGACACCCACGGTGACTACCCGGCCGCCCTGCGGGCAGTGGCGACGGAGGAGGCGGTCCCTTTGCTTGAACTGAACCGGCTCACCACCGAACTCGAACGCGGACACGGCGTCGAGGGATCGAAGCGCCTGCACCTGCACTACGCCCCTGGGGTCCAGCCGCGCTGGCCGGAGGGCGTCAAGGATGACACCCACTATTCCGACTACGGCGCCGGCCGCGTCGCCGCGCTCGCGGTGCAGGAACTCCTTCGGTTGCAGGTGATTCCGGGGACTTGGGTGCGGTAAGGTGGTGGAGGTGGGGCAGTAGCGGGCCTCCGGTGACTGGAAATACGCGTCAACTAAAGCCCGGTTCGAAGTCGCCGTCTGGTGGAGGTGGGGTCGCAGACCCCGCGGGGATTTGCGTCGCGTGAGGAAATCGGACAACGGAGGCGGGACCGGTCGGTCCCGCAGTCGCGGGACGGGACCACCTCCACCTGAACCGCAGGCATTTCCAGCGTCTGATCGCTAGGCTGACTCACATGCGCGACCGCAGGATCGGCGTCGGTTCCGCGTTGCTTGAAAGCGAGCGTTCGGACGCCGTGTTGCGTGCACCGGTCCCCGGCGTCTTCGGAGCGACACCCTCCACTGGAGGCGGTCTCATACTGAAAAGGGTGCTCCCGCACCCGGGACTTCGGTGGACGCTCGGCGCTGGTTCCCAACCGGGAGAACCTCCTGAATATTCAAGAAAAATCCTTGGCGAACCGGCTTGTCCATCGGTGGTGAGCCGGTCGATTCTGTGAGTATCCCCCCTGTAGCCGTCATTCCGACCACCATGAACCGTCAGACGCTGGCATGCGCCGTGCGCCGATTTCCCCGGCACGCTCGTGGACTTGTCCGCGCCCCTCTGGGCGAATGTCTGCGGATCATGGATGGATTCGGCAAAGTTGGGTCTGCCGCGCAAGGCGCGGTCCTGCTACCGCTGGAGCCGGCCCTCCACGAAAGATCCGGGAGCTTGGGGAGACCTTCACCCGTTTGATGATCGCCGTCCTGATGCACCGTTTTTACTTCCTACTCCTGCCGGTTGCCGCAGTCGCGCTGTCCGCACAACCCGTCTCGTTCAACGCCGACATCCGGCCGATCCTTGCGGATAACTGTTTCAGCTGTCACGGGACCGATGCCGCCCACCGCAAGGGTGATCGACGCTTGGATACGCCGGAGGGTGCGAGCGCGGAGCGCGAGGGCGTGCGCGCCTTGGTTCCCGGCGATTTGACCCAGTCCGAACTCTGGCAGCGCATCATCAGCACCTACGACGACGAGGTGATGCCTCCGCCGGAGTCGCACAAGCAGCCGCTTTCCCCCGAACAACGCGCGCTCATCAAGCGGTGGATTGAGCAGGGCGGCGTGTACCAGCGTCATTGGGCGTTCGAGCCCATCGCCCATCCGCCGGTGCCGGCGGAGGCGCTCCAGGCCGCTCCGGAAAACCGCCGCGCCGGCAATCACCCGGTGGACCGCTTTCTCGCCCGCACGCTGGCGGCCAACGGGTTGACGTTCGCTCCCGAGGCGAGCCGCGAAACGCTGATCCGTCGGGTGACGCTGGATCTGACAGGCCTGCCGCCAACCCTGGCGGAGGTGGACGCGTTCCTCGCGGATCGGTCGCCCCAGGCCTTCGAGCGGGTGGTCGACCGCCTGCTCGCCTCACCGCGCTACGGCGAACACTTCGGCCGGTTTTGGCTCGATGCCGTGCGCTATGCCGACACCCACGGCATGCACCTCGACAACGCCCGCAACATCTGGCCCTACCGCGACTGGGTCGTCGGCGCGTTCAACCGCAACCTGCCTTTCGACCAGTTCACTCTCGAACAACTGGCGGGCGACCAGCTGCCCCAGCCGAGCACCGACCAACTCGTGGCCACGGGCTACAACCGCAACCAGCTCACGACCGCGGAGGCCGGCGCAATCGAGGCGGAGGCGGAAATGCGCACCACGGCGGACCGCGTGGATACGACCGCGGCCGTCTGGCTCGGCCTCACCGCCAATTGTGCGTCGTGTCACGACCACAAGTTCGATCCCCTCAGTCAGCGCGAGTACTATTCTCTCGGTGCGATCTTCAAGGGCCTGGCGGACCGGGTGTGGGACGGCAACGTGCAGGTGTCCGGCCCGGTGGCCGTGATCGGCCGTGACGCCGCCGAGCAGCGTCGCATTGACACCCTGGCCGTGGATATCAAACCCCTCGAAGCCGCCGTCACCGCGCGGGCGGACGCCCTCGTCGCCGGCGAACTGGCGCCGCCCAAGTACGAGAAGGTGCCCATCACCTACGAGGTGATTTGGGCCGAGGACTCGGATCTGCCCACGCCGGCGGCGTTCCTGCCCGCTCCCGCGGCCGGGGAATGGAAAACGGGACCCGATGTTCCCGTGGTGGGTGGCACGCGCGCGCTGCGGCTGGAAGGCACGGCGGATCGGCCGTTTGCCTTCACGGCCGGCGATGTCAACCTGCTCGCGCGCACCGAAGCGCGGGCGTTTGTCCACATCTGGATCGACCCGGAAAATCCTCCGCGCGCGATCAGCCTGGAGTTCATGAGCGAGGAAAAGACCCGCCGCGCCATCTGGGGCGACCGCACCGCGTTTGGTCCGGAGGTGGCCGACAGCGCAATCTTCCAGGGCCCGCTGCCGGTAACGGGTGCGTACGTGCGACTCGAACTCACGGCCTGTGACTCCGGCGTGGATGAGGGCAAGGCCTACACCGGGTTGCGCGTCTCCCAGAGCGGTGGCGCCGCGTGGTACGACCGCGTGGGCGCGGTCTGCACCAGCCCCCAGGCCTCCGAGGACCCCCTGCTGACCAAGGAAGCGTGGATCCGACAGATGGAGAATGGCGCGCGCTCGATCAAGGGCGTGCCGCTGCGTCACGACGTCAACTTCCTCGCCGGACTCTCCCGCACGCAGCAGACCAAGGAAGAGCTGGCGTGGATGGGGACCTGGCATCGCAACTACATCTATGCCCCCTTGCGGGCGGCGATGGAGCCCGAGGTGCACGCGGCCCGACGTCTGCTGGCCGAGCAGGTGAACTTCGAGATGACGCGACCGGTGTCACCCATCGCCCGCGAACTGCCCGAACCGCGTCCGGCGCGGATTCTGGTGCGCGGGCAGTACGACAAGCCCGGTGACCTCGTGACCGCCGCGGTGCCGGCGTTCCTGCCGCCGGTGAACAACGCTGGACATCCGGTGACGCGACTCGAGTTTGCCCGCTGGCTCGTCCGGCCCGACCACCCGTTGACCTCGCGGGTGACGGTCAACCGGTTCTGGGCGCAGCTTTTCGGCGCGGGGCTGGTCACGACCCCGGGTGATTTCGGCACCCAGGGGGCGCTGCCCTCGCACCCCGAGCTGCTCGATTGGCTCGCCTCGGAATTCATGCGCACCGGGTGGGATGTGAAGCGCCTCGTGCGCCTGCTGGTGACCTCGCGAGCCTACCGGCAGGACTCGGCGGTTTCCCCGTCCCTGCTGGAACTCGATCCGGCCAACCGCCTCCTCGCGCGCAGTTCGCGTCCCCGGCTCGACGCCGAGGTGTTGCGCGATCAGGTGCTCGCCCTCGGGGGACTACTCCGACCCGAGATTGGCGGCCCCCCAGTGCGCCCCTACCAGCCGGTGAACATCTGGGAACCGGTGGCGTTCGGCGGCAGCAATACGAAGACCTATGTCCAGGACAAGGGCGATGCACTTTACCGGCGCACGCTCTACACCATGGTCAAACGGACGGCGCCCGCGCCCGCGCTTTCGACTTTCGACGCGCCGGCGCGAGAGACCTTCTGCGTGGGTCGCAACCGTTCCAATACACCCCTGCAGGCGCTGGCCCTGATGAACGACGTGCAGCACATCGAGGCGGCGCGGGGGTTTGCTGAACGCGTACTGGACCAGCCCGGCACCGACCAGGAGCGACTTGACCGCGCCTTCCGCACCGTCACGGCGAGAGCCCCGGTGGCGGAGGAGCGGGCGCTGCTCCGGGAGTCGCTCCAGACCCACCGCGCCCATTTCACCCTGGCGCCGGAAGAGGCGAAACGCGTGCTGAGCAATGGTGAGTCAAAAGCCCGCGCGGACCTGCCCCCGGCCGAAGTCGCGGCCTGGACCCTGGTCGCCAACCTCTTGTTCAATCTCGACGAAACGCTCTCCCGCAACTGAGGCCCGCCATGAATCCCCTCCACGAAGCGTTGAATCACCTCACCCGCCGCCAGTTCTTCAGCGGCGCCGGGCTTGCCCTCGGGGGTGTCGCCCTGAACTGGCTCGCGCCCCGCCTCGGTGCGGCCGGCGCGGCCGCCGGTGCCGGTGCGCCCGGATCCCGCGTGCATCCTGCGCTGGCTGGACTGCCGCACTTTGCCCCGACGGCGAAACGCATCATTTACCTGCACATGAACGGCGGGCCGTCGCAGCTCGACACGTTCGACTACAAGCCCGGACTGAGCGGGCACTTTGACGTCGATCTGCCGGAGTCCATCCGCCAGGGCCAGCGCATCACCACCATGACCAGCGGTCAGACGCGGTTTCCCGTCGCTCCGTCCGTCTTCAATTTCGCACGCCACGGTCAGAGTGGTGCGTGGGTCAGCGATCTCCTCCCCTGGACGGCCAAGGTGGTCGATGACCTCGCGATCGTGCGCAGCGTGCACACCAACGCCATCAATCACGACCCGGCCTGCACCTTCCTCATGACCGGCAGCGAGATCCCGGGCAAGGCGAGCATCGGCTCCTGGCTTTCCTACGGCCTCGGGAGCGAGAACAACGACCTGCCTGCCTTTGTCGTGCTCACCCCCCGGTTCTCACCGAAGGTTTCGGCCCAGGCGCTGTTCACCCGCATGTGGAGCAGCGGTTTTCTGCCGACCTCACACACGGGCGTGACCCTGCGGGCGCAGGGCGACCCGGTCCTGTTCCTCGACAATCCCCAGGGTGTCGATGCCGGCACCCGCCGGGCCATGCTGGACTCCCTGACCAAGTTCAACGGGCTCGCGCATGCGCGTCACGGCGATCCGGAGACCCTGACGCGCATTGCGCAGTACGAGATGGCGTTCCGCATGCAGACGAGCGTGCCCGAGCTGACGAATTTCAGCAATGAGTCCTCCGCGACCCTCGACCTCTACGGGCCGGACGTGCGCGAGCCGGGCTCGTTCGCCGCCAGCTGTCTGCTGGCGCGACGGCTGGCGGAGCGGGATGTCCGCGTCGTGCAGATCCTGCACCGCGGCTGGGACCAGCATGGGAACCTGCCCGGCGATCACCGCATCCAGTGTTTGGACACGGATCGCGGCTGCTACGCCCTCATCACCGACCTCAAGCAGCGCGGCCTGCTCGATGACACGCTCGTCATCTGGGCCGGCGAGTTCGGCCGCACCGTCTACAGCCAGGGCACCCTGACGGCGACCAACTACGGCCGTGACCACCATCCCCGTTGCTTCAGCGTCTGGCTGGCGGGTGGGGGGGTGAAGGGCGGCGTGGTGTATGGAGAGACCGACGATTTCTCCTACAACATCGTGCGCGACCCGGTCAGCCTGCATGACCTCAATGCCACGCTCCTCCACTGCCTCGGCATCGACCACCTCAAGTTCACTGTGAAAAAGCAGGGCCTCGAGCAACGCCTGACCGGAGTCGAGCCCGCCAGCGTCGTGCGCGGGATTCTGGCGTAGGGCGGAGAGACGGGGATTCGAACCTGTCTCGCACGGGGGCGCGGGGGCACGGAGGGTCGGGTGACAACGAGGGTGGGGGCTGAGGATGGATCTGCGGCCATGCGCCCGGTCACCTCGAGCGTGGCTTGACCGCTGCGGGGGCCCACCCCCCCTCCGTGCCTCCGTGCGATCACGGATCGGCGTCTCTTCCGCCGGACTCGGCGAGGAAACACGGACTCCTCCCCTTTCTCCCCGTGCCAAGACCAGAACGACGCGGGCCGCCCGACAGAAGGACGAGAACGATGCGTAGATTGCCGCGAAAGCGGGTGACGAGCGGAGGCGTTGAACGAAATGAACTCAGATGGCTCGACCTGGTTTCTTCTGTTCGACCGCCTAGCGCGGGCGGTCGTCGGGTGGCCAGTCCAGGACCACGGCAGCGGCACGCAGGCGAGTGCGAAGCTTCGTGTAGTCGACACGCTGCACGGTCACGCGGTCCTCGATTGCGATCACCGCCGCGGTGGCGGCGGACTGGCTCAAGGTCATGAACACCGGCTCCATGCGGATCGAGCCGAAGGCGACGTGGCTGGCCGAAAGTGCAAACGTGACCAACAGGTTTTCCGCTTCCGTGGCCTTCGGCACGATGGCTCCATATCCGATCGGGTACGGTTTGGGTACGTGCACCCCATTGCTGCCCTCGTTGACCGGCTGGCCCTGGACGACGAGCCGGCGGACCGCGTGCATGTCCACGCCGTAGGCGCCGAGCCCGATCGAGGCGGGCGCCTGGCGGGCGCCCGTGACGTAGTGTTCGGTCATGACAAAATCGCTGACCATGCGTCGCGCCTCGCGGACGTAGAGTTGATGCGGCCAACCGCCGTTGTCGGGGAATTCGTCGCGGGGAAGTCCGAAACGACTCATTTCGGTCCGCACCGCGACCGGCACGCGTTCGTCGGTGGCGAGAAAGTGGAAAAACCCGCGCAGGTAGCGTTCATGCTCCTGGGCGATCCGTGCGCGGGTGGCAGGGTCCGCCTCTGGATAGGCCTCCGCTCCGCCGAGGAAGTCCGTCGAAATGAACCAGCGGTTGTTGAAATCGAACTTCCGGTTCTGCAGGGGATCGTATTTGAGGAAGTTGCGCAGGGTGAGCGTCGTACCGGCGGATTCCAAGGCCTCGATCCAGCGGGCCAGGAGCTCGTAGTGTTTGGGATCGTACCCCGCGGGCCGCTCGAGCGGGATGCGGTTGGCGGGATTGTCGGTCAGGCACACCCGATAGTTGTAACTTTGTATCCGTCGATCCGCCGCTCCAATCGTGCCGAGGGCTTCCTCACGCAGCAGGTAGGGAAGGATGCCGCTGGTGGGGTCGCCCCGGCGGCGGTAGGGGTCGACTGGAACCTGGCTTTTGCCGGCCCGCGGGTTCAGCGCGGGACCTTGGATACCATTGGCCGTTTCGCCATACTGGGCGTTGGCCTCGCGCCCGTACGTATAGGCCACGCCCGCGCGGGCCAGGAGGTCCCCTTCATAGGTCGCATCCAGGTACATGGCCGCGCGCACCACCAGTCCCGATTCCATCACCAGCTCCTGCACCCGCGCCCCGGATTTTCGCACAGAGACCAGGCGTTCACCCTTGCGTACGGTCACGCCAGCGGCCTGCGCCATTTCGTTGAAGACCTGTTCCGCCACTCGCGGTTCAAACGCCAGCGAGGGAGGCTTCTGATAATCCACGCCCATCTTCACTTGCTCCGCCGTGGTTGGGGTGTCGAACGCGGTCCCGGGCTTCTGGCCGTAGTGCGCGCCGATGCGTTCATAGACTTCGCGGGCCATGCCGCCGACCGCCCCGACGCGATCGCTATTGCCAACATCCGTCCAGCTCAGTCCGCCGGCTGTCATGCCGCCCAGATGCCGGCCCGGCTCGATCACCACCGCCGTCCTGCCCAGCCTCGCCGCCTGCACTGCCGCCACCACTCCACCGGAGGTCCCTCCGTACACGCAAAAATCCGCCTCAATCAACGCAGCCTCGGCGCCGGGGAGCCGGTCGGCGCTCGCGCCGCCCGCGACCAACATCATGAACGAGTAAACGCGCAATCGGAGTAACATGGGGAAAGGGGGTCACTCAGGGGGCCGGTTTGCAGTCCGCCCGGCAAGACAAGCCGACTGGTCACTGGAAGAGTCCACCCACGGTTGGAGAAGCCGGAAGAGCCTGCCGGAGCCTCCTCCATAGGGACCGCGTGGCTGCCTTGCCGGAACGCTGGCGGTACGGATGATCGCAGGCCCCTAGAGCCAGCGCTCAAGCACCGGGCGGAGGCGGGCGCGGGCGCGGGCGAGGCGGTTTTCGACGGTTTTGGGGGTGATGCCGAGGGCGAGGGCGATGTCGGCGTAGGACAGGCCTTCGTACTCGAACAGGACGAGCACTTCACGGAAATCCGGCGGCAGCGCCGCCAGGGCGTCGCGCACGGCGCGGGATTGCTCGGCCTGTTCCAGGTGACGGGAACCGTGGGACGCGGGCGCGGAGCCGGCCTCGGGGGTCTCCGTCCAGTCGTCCAAGGCGATGCTCGGGCGCCGGCGCCACCAGCGCAGGCGGTTGCGGGCGAGGTTGACGGCGATGCCGAGGATCCAGGGTTTGACGGCCTTGGAGGGATCGAAACGGTCGCGGTGCTGCCAGAGGCGCACGAACGTCTCCTGGGCGAGGTCCTCGGCTTCGCTGGTGTTGAGGACGATCCGGGCGATCACCGCCTTGACCGGCCGCTCCCACCGCTGCATGAGCCGGGCGAACGCCGGCTCATCCGAAGTTTGGATACGTCGCATCAGCGCCGCATCGTCGGGCTCGGACGGAAGCGCGTGGGGTGGAGGTGCGCTCATGCCGGAGACGGGGGGCGCCCTCCCGGGGCGGCGAGCGCGGCGGGGGCCGGGTTCAATGACGGTGGGGGTTGACGCCGACGTCGGGAGGCGCGCGGTGGTCGAAGTCCGCAATCTTGGGCAGAACGAGGGCGAGGTAGCGCTCGGCGGAGGTTGGCGACATCTCGGCGGCGCAGCGGCGGACATGGGCGGCAATGGCGGTTTCGCAGACCAGCTCGAGGTGCTGCACCTTGCGGTCCGCCTCGGCGAGGCGGGGGGCGTCCGCACCGGCGGTTTTCAAGGCATCGCGGGCCTCCTCGGCCTCCTGAATCGCCCGGCAATGATCGGCACACTCAAGCGAGTAGTGGTCGTGCAAGGCTTTGATCCGCGCGTATTGGGCGTCGGTCAGGGAGAACTCGGTGCGCAGCCACGCCATGGCGTCGCGCTGCTCCAGCGCCGCCTTGACCTGGGCATCTCCCGCGGTGTGAAACGCGGTGTACCCCACCGCCGCGGCCAGGAGCGAGAGCACCGTGAGGGTGACGACGAGGTGCTTCATGAGACCGAGTGACTACGGACGGAGTTTGGCCTGCACGCGGGGGTCGAGATCGACGAGGTAGCTCACCACCATGGCGTCACGCTGGGCGCTGAGACGCGCCTTGCCCGCCACATGACCCACCCAGCCGGCGGATACGATCACCAGCGCCGCTGCGATGGACCAGGGCGCGAGGTGGGAACGAAGATATCCGGGCCAGGATTCGCGGGCCCGGCTTTGGATGCGCGACCAGACCTGGGTGCGGAAATGTGGATCGACCTTGGGTGTGACCCGCCAAGTCGCCAGCAGCGGTGACAGGGGGTCATTGGGTGGCGAAGAATTCATGGTGGTCTCTTTCCTACACTACCCCCGGCCGGCGAAATACCCTCAAGATTTTTTGAGGGTTTCTGAGGTATGAGGGTTAGGGTGGGTGATGAAAGCCTGTTTCTTGCGCCTGCGCACCCGTTTTCCCCGGTTTCTGCAACCGGGTGGAGAGCGGGCCCGCGGCCGCGGGTGGGGGCGTCAACCTAGCCTCGGACCCATGGCTGCACCCCGCACCGAGCAAGAGGTGTCGGTTGTAGGCGGGGTCGCTGACCCCGCGGAGATTGGCGTCGCGACCACCAAACGGACCACGGAGGCGGGACCGGTCGGTCCCGTCGCGGCCTCAGCGAGGCCGCCTACAGTGGCGACGGAATCAATCGACTGCCATTCCGTTGGGTTGATGCGATTTGACGGCGAGGCGCGACCGGCGCCGTTCCCGCGGCTGCGGAAGCGCCTGCTAGCGTAGCCACCTGAAGACCTTCTTTGCCCATGCGATACGTTCTTGCACTTTTCCTGTTGGCTCCGCTCGTGGCTATGGCGCAGGCAGAACTATCTCCCGTTCCGTTGCTCCGGGCCGTTTCCCAGGCACCGGCGTTGGAGGCGGCGCGTCAGCGGATCCGGGCCGCCGAGGCACGCACTGGCGCGTCGGGACGGCTGGCGGACCCCGAGATCGAGGGCATGGGGTCGCGCCGGGTGGGACCGATGGACGAACGGAGCACGATGTGGGAACTGACCGTGCGCCAGCCCCTGCCCAAGCGCGGCGAGCGTGCGGCGGACCGCGAGCGCGCGGAAGCCGGTGTGGCGATGGCGCAGGCCGATTTTGCGGTGATGGCGGGAGAGATGGCGGCCGAGACGGCGATGGCGCTGGCCGAGGCCGAGGGAGCCCAGGCTCGTCTGCGACTGATGGAAACGCAGCGGGGCCGTCTCGATGCGGTGCAGCGCAGCGTCGATTCCCGCCTGGCCTCGGGGGGTGGGCGACTGACTGATCGGCTGGCGGTGCAAACGCGCATCGCCTCCCTGCAACTGGCGATCGAGGATGAACGCCGGATGCGGGCGGATGCGCTCGCGGAGGTGGCCGGGCGATTGGGTCTGCCTCCTGAGGGTGCGCTGCCCGAGTATGCCGCGCCGGACATCGCGGCCATTGATCCGGAAACGGCGGCGTCCGTCCGGCTGGCCGCCTCCCGGGCGGCGGAGGCGGCGGCGATGGTGAAAATGGCCCGTGCTTCCGCCCGACCGATGACCGCGGTGGGCCTGCGCCTCGAGCGCGAGCGGGCCGGCATGGGCAACGAGGACACGATCGGCGTGGCGTTCATGTCCGAGATTCCCTGGCGCGGACGCCGTTATGCCCGCGCTGAGGAGCGCGCGGCCGAGGCGGAGCGGTCGGCCGCGCAGACCGATGCCGAGGCGGTGCATCACCGTATCCGATCGGCCATTGCACGCGCGGAACGCGCCGACCGTCTGGCTGCGACCGCCCGGCGCCTCAGTCTCGAGACCCTCGAGCGGTTCAATGCCGAGTACGAAACCCTGATCCGCTCGGCCGGCGTCTCCGGCGCGGGAGAATCCACCGTCTTTCTCGTCGTCGAACTGCTGGAAAAGGCCACCGAGACCGAAATCCAGGTGATTCAAGCCGACACCGCAGCCCGCACCGCGCGGGCGGAACTCTGGCGGTATGCCTCTTCGGAACCCTTTCTTCACGTGCAACCTTGATTCACCATGATCCGCAACCTGACCCTCTTCGCCGTCACGTTCGTCGCCGGCGCGCTCATCGCCCTCGCCACACGCGCCGCCTGGTTCGATCCGCATCGCCATGCCGCGGCCGAGCCTGCGGCGGGAGGCGAGTATGCACCGATGGTGAGCAATCCGCTCACGCCGGCCCCTTCCTCCGCGAGCCCGGTTTCGTCACCTGCGCCGACCATCCCCACCACCGGGACACTCTCGTCGGTCTCCCCCGGTGCTGCCACCGCTCCCCACGCCCATCACGGCGCCTCCACTCCGGCTGCACCCACCGTGTCACCGGAAACGGCCGCGACGGCTCCGGTCAATACGGTTTGTGCCATCTGTGGCATGGACGTTGACCCCAAGCTCCCCACTGCCGTGTACCAGGGCAAGACCATTGGTTTCGGCTGCAAGATGTGTCCGGCGAAGTTCAAGGCCGATCCGGATCGCTACGGCCCGTACTACCTGCGCAACGAGGTCATCAAAAAATAACCGCCATGCGCCCCTCTGGACTCCTCTTCAGTATCGCCGGGCTCGCGGTCGGTGCGGGACTGGTTTTTCTCCTGCCTGAGGCGTCGCTCTTCGTAGCGACGGAGCAGCACGCTTCCGCACCGGAAACGCCGGGTGAGCGGTGGGCCTGCCCGATGATGGATTTCATTGGAAACAAGCCCGGTGACTGTCCGGTGTGCGGCATGAAGATGACCAAGGTGACGGCCGGCGAACTGACCCGCGAACAGCAGCGTCGGATGGACGTGCAGGTGTCAGCGGTCACCCAGGGACGGGCCCGGGTGGTGGTCCGGGCGTACGGTGCGGTGCGTTACGATGACCGGACCCTGCAGGTCGTGATCCCGCGCGTCGCGGGACGCATCGTCAAGCGCCACGACGCAGCCCGCCACCGCGGCACGGTGGTCCAGGTGGGCGACCCGGTGGTCGATCTCTACAGCCCCGAGGTCTTTGCCGCGCAGGGCGACCTGGCGGCGGCGGTGAAGCTCACGGACCAGCCGACGATCCGGGCGCTCTCCGACCGCTTCCAGCGGTGGAATCTCACCCCGGTGGCCGAGGCCATCCTGCGGGGTGCCGCTCCCGTGGATACCGTGACGATTCGCAGTCCCTTCGCCGGCCGGGCCGTGCTGGCCCTGGAGGGGGAGGGCGGAGCAATGCAGATCCAGCTGCCGCAGATTGGCCAGGAAGTGATGGCGGACGCTCCGCTGCTGCGCCTGGTCGAGCCCGATGCCTACATGGTCGTGGTGCACGTCCCCGAGTTGCAGGCCCGATGGGTCCGTCCGGGACTACCCGTTCGGCTCTCCTCGGACGACAAGGGCGCCCTTCCGGAGATCCAGGCCGAGATCGCGTGGGTGGCTCCGGAGATCAATCTCGAGATTCGCGCGCGGGAGGTGCACCTGCACCTCAGTGATCCGGCCGGCCGGATCCTGCCGGGCAGCCTTGTCAATGCCCGCTTTGAGAGCACGCTGGCCGCGGATCTCGAGGCGGCGGATCCGGCGCGTCCCGAGACGTTTGGGTCCTTCGCCCTCGTACCGAAGACCGCGGTGCTCTCCACCGGAGTCCGCTCCGTTGCCTGGCGCGTGGCGGAGCGGCAGCGCGATGGCCGCCTGCGCTTTGAGTTGGCTCCCCTGGCTCTCGGTCCCCGGCTGGAGGATGAATTTGGCAATGACGTCTATGTCGTCCGCGCCGGTCTCAAGCCCGGAGACGAAGTGGCCACGCAGGGCGTGTTCCTCATCGACAGCCAGGCCCAGCTCGCCGGCACACCCAGCCTGCTCTTCCCGCAGGGCGCCGTGGCCCGGGCTCCCGCGCACGTGCACTGAGAATCCAAGTTTCCATGCTCTCGTTCGTCATTCGCAATACGTTCATCACCCTCGCCGCCACCTTGGCCTTGGCGGTTGCCGGCGTTTGGGCGTGGCGTCATGTGCCGGTGGATGCAATTCCCGATCTGAGCGACAATCAGGTCATCGTCTGGGCGGAGTGGCCGGGAAAGAGCCCCCAGGACATGGACGCCCAAGTGACCTCCCGGCTGGCGCGTGAGCTCCAGGGACTTCCGGGTGTGCAAACCGTGCGTGGCATGTCCCTCTATGGCGCGAGCTACCTCTATGTGATTTTTGCGGAGAACCGCGACCTCTACGACTGCCGCACCCGGGTCCTGGAACGGCTGTCGCAGTTGCAGGGAATCCTGCCGACCGGTGTCATACCGCGGCTCGGTCCTGATGCGACGGCGATGGGACAGGTCTTTGCGTTCACGCTGCAGGGTCCGCGCGATCTGGAAACAAAGCGTTATGTCCTCGACCAGATTGTGGTGCCGGCGTTGCGCGGAGTGGCGGGTGTCGCCGAGGTGGCGCCGGCGGGAGGGGTGGCGCGTGAGTATCAGATCGACGTGGATCCCACGCGCATCGAGGAGCAAGGCATCACCTTGGACCAGTTGATGACTGCCGTGCGCCAGGCGGGACGCGATGTGGGGGCGATGAGCGTCGAGCAGAGCGGAGTGGAGACCATGATCCGCGGGGTGGGCTTCATCCGTTCGGTCGCAGATGTGGAGGGGATTGTCATTCGCGGAGACCGAATGAAGGGTGCCGGGGTTCGACTGGGCGACTTGGCCGAGGTTCATCTGGGTGGACAGTTCCGACAGGGATTGCTGGCGGATGGGTATCAGGAGCATGTCGGTGCAATCATCGGCATGCGCGTCCGGGAAGACCCCAAGACCGTGATCGATGCCGTGAAGCGCCGACTCGCCGACCTGCGGCCGACGCTGGCGCGCGAGCAGCTGACCACCTCCGCCTTCTACGACCGCTCCGAATTGATCGAGGAAACGACGGCGACGGTCACGCACACGCTGATCGAGGCGATTCTTACGACGGTGATTGTGGTGGTGGCCTTTCTCCTCCACGTCCGCGCCAGCCTCGCGGTCGCGATCAGCCTGCCCCTCGGCATGCTTTTCACCTTTCTGGTCATGCACGGATTTGGCATCGGGGCGAATATCATGAGCCTGGCCGGGATCGCGATCGCCATCGGCGTGATGGTCGATTTCGGCATCATCATGACCGAGAACATCACCCAGCACCTGGTGGATTTGCAGGAGCTGTGCCGAAAGCAGAACCGGCCGATGCCGACCTCGCCCTTCGATCCTGAAATTACGGATACGGTGGTGCGGGCCGCACAGGAGGTGGCCCGCCCGCTGCTGACTTCGGCGGCCACGACGGTCATTGGTTTCCTTCCCATCTTTGCATTGAATGACCAGGCGGGCCGCCTGTTTGAGCCGCTTGCACTGACCAAGTCGCTCGCCATCAGCGGAGCGGTGTTGTTCGGCACCCTGTTGGTTCCCGTGCTTTGCCGCCTGCTGCTTCCGCCCTGGCATGTGCGCAAGCCGTTGCTGCTCGCGCTGGCCGGACTTGCCGGTGGTGTTGGATTTGGTTGGTTTGTGCGCGACGGCTGGAGCCTGCCGATGGAGTACGGACGCTGGGCGGTGACGATACCGGGCTGGCTGTTTGCGCCGGTGTTTGGGGCGGTGGCGGCCCTCACGATCTGGCGGATCGGACGGGAACGCCTTGTCAACTACGAGGAGAATCCGATGAGCCGCGCCATCCATGTTGCCTACGAGTGGGCCTACGATCGGATTCAGCGTCACCGTGTCACGTTCACCCTCACCATCGCGACGATGGCCCTGGGTGGATACCTCCTTGGTGCCGGTTGGCCAACCCTGAGCTGGCCGCTGCGCAAGCTCTTCTCCGCGGTGGGAGCGGATTTCTCGGCCACGACGCTGGATGCCGCGCTGACGCGTCGGTTTCCGGGCGTGGGCTCGAGTTTTCTTCCGCCGCTCGACGAAGGCAGTCTGTTGTTCATGCCGTCGATCCCGGCCACCGGCGGGCTGGGGGAGACCCAGCGCATCATGCTGGCGCAGAATCGCCTGATTGAGTCGGTGCCGGAAGTGGCGAGTGTCATGGGAAAGATGGGGAGGGCGGAAACCGCCCTCGACCCGGCGCCGCTCGGCATGATTGAGACCGTCATTCTCCTCAAACCCTACGCCCAATGGCCGGTACACGAAATGAGTACGTCCGACGGTGGCAGTGTCCGCCGGCCGCGGACCCTCGCCGAGGTGCGTCAGGCGCTGGCCGCGGTCGCAGACATTCCCGGAGTGGCGCCGAGCTGGCTGCAGCCGATCGAGACGCGGGTCGTCATGCTCTCCACCGGTATCCGCAGTCTGATTGCGCTGCAGGTCCTCGGTGATGACAGCGATGCATTGGAGGAATTTGCCGAAGCCGCCGAGAAGGTGATCCAGCCGACCCCGGGAGCGACCGACGTGCAGATGCAGCGCGAAGGAGGCAAACCCTACGCCGAGGTGCGCCTCGACTCCGCCAAGCTGGCCCGGTTTGGGTTGTCGAATGAACAGGTCATGGCATCGATCGAGTCCGCATTGGGCGGCATGGCGGTGACCTACTCCGTCGAGGGCGCGCTCCGCTATCCGGTGCGCATCCGTTACCTCCGCGAGCGTCGGGACGATCCCGACGAACTCCTGCAAGTCCAGGTGGCGGCCATGGATGGGGGCCATGGGGCGATTCCCCTGATTCACCTGTTGGCGGTTCCGACCGTTCACGAGCTGAGCTTTCGGGCGGGTGCGCCGGACGCGGCCAGCTTCCTTTCGAGACTGCCCCTCGCAGCGCAGCGGAATTTTGTCCTCCTCGATGCCCGGCGCGCGGAGCTGACCGTCGCCGCGGGCGACCCCCTGCCGGCAGCGGTGCGGGATGCGCTGGCTCGCGGTGAAGTTGAACGTGTCCGGGAACGTCCGAGTGAGCTGGGACTCACCTACACGATCGGCCCGATGGCGATCCGGTCCGAGGGCGGGAAACGCACCCAGTATGTCCTGCTGAACGCCCGGGGACGCGGTGAGGTCGAAGTGGTGCGGGATGCGGACGCCCGGTTGCGGGCGGCGCTGGCCGACGGCCGGCTGTCGCTTCCCGCCGGTGCGACCTACCGCTGGGTGGGCCGCTACGAACAGAAGCTCAAGGCGGACGCCACCCTGCGCTGGATCATTTCCGCGTCCATGGTGGTGATGGTGGTCTTGATTTACGTGGGCACCCGTTCGTGGTTGATCACCACCATCATCATTGTCGCCAATGCCAGCGTCACCACCGCAGGTGGTTTCTTCTTCGTTTGGCTGTGGGGTGCTGAGATGACCACCGCGGTGGTGGTTGGCTTCCTGGTCCTGCTTGGGGTGATGTTCAATGACGGTATTCTCCTGGGCACCTACATCCAGGAGCAGTTCAAGACGCATCCTGGGACAGTCGCGGAGGTGCACCGCCGGGTGTTCATCGCGGGCCTGCGTCGACGCCGGCCGGCGATCATGACCAATGCCACGGCGATGCTCTCCCTGATCCCCGTGCTGTGGTCCACGGGCCGTGGTTCCGAACTCATGCTACCGATGGTGCTGCCGGTGGTGGGTGGCATGGTTTTCGATGTAGTGTCGCTCTTTTCCGTCCCCGTGTTCTTCACCTGGTATTGGGAACGCCGGCTCGCCCGGGAAGCGCGCGAAGGCGTTGTGTCCGGCGTCCCGGTGACGCCCACCTGAGCCAACCCGGTCCAGACAGCCAACACACACCCGTGCTTCCACCAACCCGGCCTGCATCCTTTGTCACTGATCGGGGCCTTGCCCCAAAACCGTCCCTCACCATCCTTATGACCATGAATCGTACCACCGCCACCACCGGCCTGTGCGCGCTTGCGCTCGGCCTTGTTTCCCTCGGCCTGACGGCTGCGCCCCAGGCCTCCCCGACGACCCACGAGCGGGCGGCCGCCGCTTCCGCCCAGGTTGGCAAGCTGGTTCCCGCCTCGGAACTGGACGCCGCCTGGCTGGAGAAGGCCCGCAAAGCGTATCCGCTCAAACACTGCCTCGTTTCGGACGAGGACCTGGGCAGCATGGGCAAGTCACCGGAGTTCGCCTATCGGGTCTCCGGACAACCGGATCGCCTCGTTATCTTCTGCTGCGAAGGCTGCGAGGAGGATTTCCTGAAGGAGCCGGCCAAGTTCCTTGCCAAGGTGAAGCCCGGTGCGGATAAACCCGCCGAAGGCAAGAAAGAGCACGCCCACTGAGCGCGCACTGAGACCCTGGCGACGCCCGACGCGCCCTCCCGGATGACCCGGGAGGGTTTTTTCGTTTACTGGCACGAGCAAGTGGCGAAGGGCGCGCTGGTCATGTCGCGGCTCTTGACTTGATGGGTTGGTCCGCAAGCGCGCGGTCTCTGCCGTTGGTCCCGAAGCGGTAGGTAACTCCCACCTGTCGCCCGAAGTGGGGATCGGGGTTCTGGACAAAGACAGACGAGGCTCATGGAAAATCACCTCGGATGTAAGTGCGGTCGGCTTGCAACTCCGGGGAGGGCGTTGCGGCTCGCGGTTGTGGGTGGAAATGGATCGGCAAAGAGCTGGGCTTGACAAGATGCGCATATACGCGAAGATGGATATAAGAAAGTCCCATGAAAACTGAAACCCTCATTCGCATCATCGCCGGTATGATGACCCTGCTGAGTGCGGGGCTGACCTATTTTGTCAGCCCTTGGTGGCTCCTGCTCACCTGTTTTGTCGGAGTGAACCTCCTCCAGTCCGCTGTCACCGGATTCTGTCTTCCCACTTGGCTCCTTGGGAAGTTGGGCTGGGTCGATGCCCAAGGTGTCATTCATTGGGGTGGTCAACGCTGAGTACGAGCCGTCCGCCCGGCGGTGGGGACAAACGGCGTCGCCGCCCGAATGCCCCCGCGGATCTTCTCCCGCCGCTGCCGGTTCCTTTGCACGACAGCACCCCCACTGCCTTCCTTGCGGGCTAAGTCGGCCCTCAGGGGTGCTTCCCTGACCTCCTTTGCCATGAAGACGATTCTCCTAATTGCCCTTGCCTCGGTTCTGGCTGCCGCCTGTTCGCGTCATGAAAATGCCCCTACGCTGCAGCCATCGCTTCCTCCGGTTCGTGTGCGTCTCGCTCCGGTCGTGGTCGAGCGGGTGCCGCTGATCACCGATGTTACGGGCACAGTCCGACCCGTGCGCCGGGCGGTGCTTGCCGCGAAAGTCATGGGGGCGATCTCTGAAATGCCGGTGACGCTCGGCCGTCGAGTGGCGGCTGACGAGATACTGGTGAAAATCTCGTCCGAAGACGCCGCCGCCCGTGTCACCCAGGCGAGCGCACAGCTCAATGCCACGCGCCGCGACCTGGCGCGGGAAACCGAACTCCTGGCCAAGGGAGCGAGCACGGCCGAGACGGTGCGCAACCTGCAGGACCGATTTACCGGCAATGAGGCGCAGCTGCGGGAGGCCGAAATCCAGCTGGGCTACTCCGAAATCCGCGCCCCGTTCGCGGGTGTCGTGTCCCGCAGATGGGTGAATGCCGGGGATCTGGCCGGCCCGGGTCAGGCGCTGGTGGAAGTCGAAGGGACCGATGCATTTGAGATCGAGGCGGGCGTGCCGGAGTCGCTGGCGGGCGCATTGGTGGTCGGAGTCACGATCGAGTGCGAAATTCCGGGACACCGGTTCTCCGGTGTGCTCACGGAGGTGTCCTCCTCGGCCGACGCCGCCACCCGCTCCATTCCGGTGAAACTGTCGGTGCCGGCGGCTTCCGGCGTCCGATCCGGTCAATTTGTACGTATCCAGATTCCCGGATCTGTGGTGCGGGTGGTGCTGGTGCCGGCCGAGGCGGTATCGCCCCGGGGGCAGATGGAGCGCGTGTTTGTGGCCGGCGAAGGCAATCGTGCCTTGCTGCGTCTGGTCAAGACCGGCGGATCCCGCGGAACCCGGATTGAAATTCTCGCCGGGCTGAACGAAGGCGAGCAGGTGGTGTTGGCCCCGCCCGCGTCGCTCCATGAGGGTCAGCGGCTGGAGGTCCAGCCGTGAGCTCGACCCACGATGTCCCGGCGGCGCGACCCGGCGTGGCCGGGAGGATCGCCGGCCTGTTCATGACTTCGAAGCTGACGCCGATTGCCGTCATTGCCTCGATCCTGCTCGGCGCCTTTGCCGTGTTCATGCTGCCTCGAGAGGAGGAGCCTCAAATCAAGGTCCCGATCATTGACGTGTTCATCGGAATGCCGGGCGCTTCACCCCAGGAGGTGGAGAACCGCGTCACCCGGCCGATGGAGAAACTGCTCTGGGAGATCCCCGGCGTGGAGTATGTGTACTCGACCTCGAGTCCCGGCGGAGCGATGGTGATTGTGCGTTTTCAGGTGGGCAGCGACGCGGAGACCGCGCTGGTGCGGCTGAACCAGAAGCTGCATGGCAACACAGACCGGATCCCATCACCGGCGACCTATCCGCTGATCAAGGCCCGTTCGATTGACGATGTGCCGATCCTGGCGATCACCCTCCATAGCCGGGTCCACGATCACCTCGCGCTGCGCCGGCTCGGAGCCCAGCTGGATGACACCGTCAAGTCGGTGCCGCAGGTCGCGGAAACCGTGCTCATCGGCGGCACGCGGCGCGCGGTGCGGGTGGCGATCGACCCGGCCGCCCTTGCTTCCCGGGAATTGTCCGTTGCCCAGCTCATTCCGGCCCTCCAGCAGGCGAACCGGCCGCTCCAGGCTGGCTCACGTCCGTTTGGGAACACGGAATTTCTGCTTGAGACCGGTGCATTTCTTCGGGACGCACGCGACATCGGAGCGGTGGTCGTGG
Source organism: Opitutaceae bacterium (assembly GCA_046346755.1). GTDB lineage: Bacteria > Verrucomicrobiota > Verrucomicrobiia > Opitutales > Opitutaceae > UBA6669. The sequence continues at coordinate 46,605 of JAXMHM010000051.1, forward strand.
GCGTCGCTTCGGATCAGCCGGTGTACCTGCGCGACGTGGCTGTCATCACCGACACCGCCGAGGAGCCCTCCAACTATGTGCTGCACGGCAGCGGGGCGACGGGTGACCTTGAGGCGGCGGTCACTCTGAGCGTGGCCAAGCGTCCCGGTGCGAATGCGATTGATGTCGTGACGACCGTCCTCGCCAAGGTCGAAACGCTCCGCGGCACCCTCCTGCCGGCGGACGTGGGCGTGACCATTTCGCGCGATTACGGCCACACGGCGGCGGAGAAGAGCAACGAGCTCCTGCTGCACATGGGTATCGCGGTCTTCGGTGTCGCGGTGCTGATCCTGTTCTTTCTCGGCTGGCGAGAATCGCTGGTCGTGCTGCTGGCGATCCCGTCGACCCTGGCGCTCGCGCTGATGGTGTTCTATCTGTACGGATACACGCTGAACCGCATCACCCTGTTTGCGTTGATCTTCTCGATCGGCATTCTCGTCGATGATGCCATTGTGGTGGTGGAGAACATAGTCCGCCACGTGCGTCTGCCGGGCTCGGCGAACCAGCCGCTCAGTCAGACCGCGCTGGAGGCGGTCGATGAGGTGGGCAATCCCACCATCCTCGCGACCTGGGCGGTAATTGCCGCCATCCTTCCGATGGCGTTTGTTGGCGGCCTGATGGGACCCTACATGCGGCCGATCCCAATTGGATCAACAGCGGCGATGCTGTTCTCGCTCGTCATTGCCTTTACGATCACCCCCTGGGCGGCGATCCGGGTGTTGAAGCGCCGGCTTTCCGGCGGCACCTCCGTGGGGGGACATGGTTCGGCGGATCACGATCAGGCGCCAAGTGATTGGTTCACCCGGTTGTATCACCGCGTGATGGATCCGCTGCTGGTCAGTCGGTTTTGGCGTTGGACGTTTCTTGGGGGCATTGTCGGACTGCTGCTCGTTGCGGTGGGCTTCGTCCTGGTGGGTGCGGTGGAGGTCAAGATGCTGCCCTTCGACAACAAGTCCGAGTTTCAGGTGATGCTGAAGACCCCCGAGGGCACCTCGCTCGAGGAAACGACCCGGATCGCCCGGGAGATGGCCGATGCGATCCGCCAAGCGTCCGAGGTGCGGGATTTTCAGATCTATGCCGGGACGTCAGCCCCGTTCAACTTCAACGGACTGGTGCGTCACTACTACCTGCGCAAGGGACCGAATCTGGCGGACATCCAGGTCAACCTGGTGGGGAAGGATGAGCGGAGTGACCAGAGCCATGCGATCGCCAAACGGATCCGTCCGGCCGTGGCTGCGATTGCCCGGAAGTACGGAGCCGCGGTCGCGGTGGCGGAGGTGCCGCCGGGGCCTCCGGTGCTCCAGTCGATTGTCGCCGAGATCTACGGACCGGATGAAAGTCAGCGCCTGGCGCTGGCGAAGGAAGTGCGAGCCCTGATGGAGGGTACGGAGGGAGTGGTGGACATCGACTGGTACGTGGAGGCCGACCAGCCGAAGATCCGCTTTGTCGTGGATCGGGTGAAGGCCGCCCTGCATGGCATTTCCGAGGATGCGGTGGCCCAGACGCTTGCCCTCGCGGCCCAGGGACAGGCTGTCGGCCTGTTGCACCGGCCGGCGGAGCGTGAGGATGTACCGATCCTGCTGGAACTGCCCGCGTCCAAACGATCCCAGGCCGAGTCCCTGCTTGCCCTGCAAGTGCGCTCGGAACGCGATCCCACCGCGCCCCTTGTGCCGCTTTCCGAGCTGGTCCGCATGGAGACGGCGGTGGGCGATCGGGCGCTGTATCGCAAGAACCTGAAACCCGTCACCTACGTCACCGCCGATGTCGCCGGTGCGGTCGAGAGTCCGGCCTATGCCATGGTGGGTATTCACAACAAGATTCGGGCGCTCGATGCCCGCCGCTTTGGGGCCACCGAGGCGGAGTTGCCGATCTACCATCTCAAGGTGCCGCTGGACGATCACGAACCGGCGTTGAAGTGGGATGGCGAGTGGCACATCACGCTCGAGGTTTTCCGCGACCTGGGTCTGGCTTTTGCAACCGTGCTGGTGCTGATAGCAATGCTGATGGTCGGCTGGTTCCGCAGTTTTGTCACCCCGCTGGTGGTGATGGCGGCGATACCGTTTTCCCTCATCGGAATCCTGCCGGCGCACTGGGCGCTGGGTGCCTTCTTCACCGCCACCTCGATGATCGGCTTCATGGCGGGGGCCGGCATTGTCGTGCGCAATTCCATCATCTTGGTGGATTTCATCGAATTGCGGCGTAGCCATGGCCAGAGCCTGCGCGAAGCGGTGGTGGAGGCCGGGGCGGTGCGTTTCCGGCCGATGCTGCTGACCGCGCTGGCGGTGGTGGTGGGTGCAAGTGTGATCCTGGCGGATCCTATTTTCCAGGGTCTCGCGATCAGTCTGATGTTTGGAGAGATTGCATCGCTGCTGATCAGCCGCATGGCGGTGCCGGTGCTTTACTACATGGCCAACCTGGGTTCGGAAGTGAAGGCCGAGTAGCAGGTATCCCCTCTGCCCAGCGGCTTTGATGGGCTGAGAGAGGGGTCCACGGTGCAAGGGGTCGACGGTCTAGTTGGGATAGCGGCTGATGATGGTGCGAACGGTTTCCTTGAGTTGGGTTGTCTCGGGCATGCCGCTCACTTCGGCCACCGCAGAGCCGCGCCAGATCAGCTCGCGTGTCCGGGCGTCGAAGACATCGACGTAGAGGGAGCCTTCTTTGTAGGTATCGAGATCCTGGTGCCCGAGTCCACGGCCGAAGCGGCCGTAACCCAGACCCAGCTCGGTGACCTCGAGTTTGTCCTGGAGCCCGCCGTGGATGAGAATGAGGGCGTCGGCCGACGAATCGGGTGATTTCTTCAGGCCTTTCCCGGAAAAGGCACGGGCGGCCTCCTCGCGAAGGTCGCGCACCAGCGAAGGCGTGATGGCGGGATTCCTGGCCGGCGCGGTGAGGGGCTTGAGCAAGATGAACGATTGGTAGTGGGTGAAGTTCACCGCCGTGTCAGGGTGGGAACGGATGGTCGGGGCGGTCGTAGTGCAGCCGGAGAGCAGCGCGAGCGCGAGGCCGGTGCCGAGGATGAGGACAAGAGCGGAACGGTGTGGATTCATGGTGAACCAGGATGAGGACGGAGGGTTAAGGTGATGTCGGGTTTGACTCACCGGTGGGTGAATCACGCGACGCCTCCGTTTTATCCCAGTTCACCTCAAGTCGGAATAGCACTTCCGGGTTAGGCCAGGGGCACGACGGTCCGATCCCGGGGATAGGGATGCGGGTGACCGGAAGGCCGCATGGTGCACTCCCAGTCGCGAGGCGCAGATTGTAACTAAAGATGAACTACGTCTTGACCTGAACCCGTCACTCGGGGTGCGGGCGCGCCTCGCGCTGCGAACCGTCGGGCTAAGCCGACTTGGGGGTGTGAAACAAGGCGACCACGATGCCGGCGAGGAGGAACGCCACCCCGTCGTGCAGCATCGTCATGAGGTGCCAGCCCCAGTCCTGGTGCCACCAGATGGCCTGGCCCCCGTTGGAGAAGAGCGTGAGCAGCACCCCGACCGTGACACTGAACATGACCCGGCCGCCAAAACCCTGAAACGAGGGCGCCGCCTTGTGGACCATGAAGGCGAGCAGCAGGCAGCTGATGAATTCGAGCGCGAAACCCTTGGCCATGACGGACGGATCCATTTCCGGAACCCCGCTTTTCTTGATGTGGACCATGGCGAATTGGCCGCGCTTCATTTGTTCAGCGATGACCTCCGGAGTGCCGCGCGGGTCGGGAAGCACGTATGTGCCATCGGTCGGGAAGAGCTTGTTGAGCTCCGGACCGACATCGCCGACCGAAGCGAGGGACTTGTACGGAATACCGCTGAGGCCGTAGTAGATGAAGCCCCAGAAAAACATGGCAAGTGCGGCCAGGAACGGGGCGAGCAGGAACTTTTTCATCGTTTGGAGGGGGTGAGGGTTGAGCCAATCGACTGACCATCAGCGTGTAGTGGGGAAGCCGAGTGGCGGCGAGGAGAAAACCCACCGCCCCCCCATGCGGTTCACCGGGTGGCATCCGGTGAGGTTTTCAGGCACTCGCGGACCGGGGTCAGGTCCAAGCTCGCGCAGACAAACGGTGTCGCCTTACCGGGAGGTTCGGATATGAACGCCAGTCATCTGCGCCTACTGAAATCCCGTCATGAAGCATCGTTCCCGTTTCGTCCTTGGAGTCATGTCGTTCCTCTCCGTTCTCACCAGCGTCTTTGCCGGGCCGCGCGATGATGCCTGGAAACAGGTCAACGAGGCGATCGAGCAGCGGTTGCCCAAGACCGCGATTGACCGGCTGGGTCCGATCTTGACCGCCAGCCTGAACGAAAAGGCCTACCCCGAGGCGATCAAGGCGCTCGGACTCAGGATCGCCCTCGAGGGTGAGATTCAAGGCAACCGACCCGAGGAGAAGATCGTCCGGCTCCAGGGGGAGTTGGAAACGGTCCCTCGCGAAATGAAACCCGTGCTGCAGACGATTCTCGCCCACTGGACCTGGCAATACTTTCAACAGAACCGGTGGCGCTTTTTGCAGAGGACCCAGACGGCGTCCGCCCCCGGGACCGACCTGCAGAGCTGGGACTTGGCGCAAATTCTGACGGAGGTCGATCGTCGCTTCACTGCCGCCCTGGCCGACGAGGAATTGCTCAAATCGACGCCGATCCACAGCTATGAGTTCCTTCTGGAAAAGGGCACCGTACCCGACGTCTACCGACCGACGCTGTATGACTTTATCGCCTACGAGGCGCTGGCCTTCTACCAGACGGGCGAGCAGGGGGCGGTCAAGGCCGAGGACACCGTTGTACTGGAGGCCGACAGCCCGATTTTCGACGACGTGGCGGCGTTTACCGCCTGGACCACGCCGTCGGGTGACGAGCCTTCGCCGACGGTGAAGGCGATCCGGCTCTACCAGTCCCTGTTGCAGTTCCATCGGAGCGACCGGGATCGCTCGGCCTTCTACGATGCCGATCTCGCCCGGCTGGATTTCGGTCGCAACAGCGCGGTGGGGGAAGCCAAGGCGGAGCGCCAGCAGTCCGCCTTGAAGCGATTCGCCGCGGACACCGCCGGCCACGAGGTGTCGGCCCGGGCGCTCGCGACGCTGGCACGGCTGCTGCACGAAGCAGGCGACTCCGTCGCCGCCCATGGTTTCGCCCGACGCGGCCGTGACGCCTTTCCCCGCAGTGCGGGCGGCGCGATGTGCCGCGCGGTGATCCAGGAGATCGAGGCGAAGTCGGCCCGCGTGGTCACCGAAGGAGTCTGGAACGCGCCCTGGCCGACGCTTGATGTCACCTACCGCAACGTCAGCCGGGTGTACTTCCGCGCCGTTCCCCTCGACTTCGAGGCCTATGCCCAGCGGCAGCGGTGGAGCTTTGGACAAGTCGACCCCGATCTGCAGCGCGACGCGCTCGCGGCCACCCCGGCCCTGGCCTGGAGCGCCGACCTGGAGCCGACCAGCGATTTCCGGGAGCGCACCCAGAAAACCCCGGCTCCGCGGTCACTGAAGCTCGGATACTATGTGATCCTTTCGAGTCACACGGCCAACTTCGGTGACACCGATAATTGGGTGAGTGCCAGCCTGGTGTGGGTGAGCGACCTGGCGCTGATCACCCACTCGAATACCGGTAGCGAGGGCGATGGCGGATTTGTGCTCAATGCGAATACCGGCGCGCCCGTTTCCGGTGCGAGGATCCGTACGTGGGCGAGCGACCGGGACGGGCGTCTCCTCCCCTCCAAATCCACCCGCACGGATGAACGCGGAGCGTTCGCGCTGCCGGGCGATGGCCGGCGGGTGCTGCTGCTGGCCGAGCACAA
>JAXMHM010000052.1:0-51117 GCA_046346755.1 Opitutaceae bacterium
TCCCATGGCCTGCGCCGCGGCGCTGATCTCGACCCGGGTCATCGAGGAGGAGAACCTGCTCGAACACGCCACGCACCTGGGCGAACTCGCCCTGCGCCGCATGCAGAAGATGAAGGACCGGCACAAGATCGTCGGCGACGTCCGCGCCAAGGGGTGCCTGATGGGCATCGAGTTGGTCAAGGATCGCTCGACCAAGGAGCCCTTCGACCGGGCCGGCACGCTGGTCTACCAGAAGGCCTTCCGCAAGGGACTCGCCTGGATTCCTGCCGGCCACATCCTGCGCATGAGTCCGCCGATCGTGATGGACGATGCCACGCTGCTTCGCGGCTTGGACCTCATCGACGAAGCAATCGGCGAAACCGCCCAGGAACTCGGATTCACCTAGTCGCACGTTTTTCATGACCTCCTACCGCCTCAACCGCCTTTTTCATCCGGTGTCGCGCCGCTGCTTCGACGTGGCCATCGATCACGGTTTCTTCAACGAGTACGGTTTCCTCGCCGGCATCGAGTCCATCAGCCGGGCGGTCGCCACGGTCGCAGCCGCGGCCCCCGACGCCATCCAATTGACGGTCGGACAGGCGCGCCACCTCCAGCAGTTGCCCGGGCGCTTCAAGCCCTCGCTCGTCCTGCGGGTGGATGTCGCCAACGTCTACGGAAAGGTCCTTCCGCGGACACTCTACAGCCGGATGATCGAAGAGCCGATCGAGCAGGCCGTCCGGCTCGATGCCGCCTGCCTGTGCGTGAACCTGTTCCAGATTCCCGGCGAACCGGAAGTGGGCGAGCAATGCCTGAAGAACATCCTGCACCTGAAACCCCTGGCGACCCGGTTTGGAATTCCGATGATGGTCGAGCCGCTGGTCTTCCAGCCCAATGAAAAGGCGGGCGGCTACATGGTCGACGGTGACCCTCGCAAGATCATCCCGCTCGTGCGCCAGGCCGTCGAACTGGGCGCGGATGTCATCAAGGCCGATCCCACCGACGATGTCAGCCTCTACCACCAGGTCGTCGAGGCAGCGGGCGGCATCCCGGTCCTCGTACGCGGCGGCGGCAAGGTCGGCGATCGCGAGATCCTGCAGCGCACCCACGACCTCCTCGCCCAGGGTGCCTCCGGCATCGTTTACGGACGGAACATCATCCAGCACGCCAAACCTGGAGCCATCACCCGGGCGCTCATGGGCATCGTCCACGAGAACTTGAGCGTCGACGCCGCGCTCGCGCTCATCGAGGGCTGAAGCCATGACCTCCTCCCTGCTGATCCGAGACGTGCGTTTCGTCGAGCCGGGCCGCCGCATCGCCTCCGGCGATGTCCTGGTTCGCCACGGCCGCATTACCGCCACCGGGACGATTGCTCCGGACGTGGCCGGGGATGCCACCCGCGTCGAGGGCCGTGGCCGCCTGCTCACTCCCGGACTGATCGACGTCCACACCCACGGCATTGGCCGCAGCCTGTACGAAGGCGGTGCCGCGGGCCTCCGGTCCGCGGTGGCTGAGCTGGCCCGCTTCGGTGTCACCACGGTGCTGCCCACCGTGATCCCGTTCGACCGGCCCGAGACCTTCGCCTTGCTGAAGGAATTGACCGAAACCCTGCCGCAGCTGACCTGCGTCAATCTGCCCGGACTGCACCTCGAAGGGCCGTTCATGGCGGTCGGGGGCGCCGCCTGCCCCACCCTGCCCGGCAACGTGGACTTGCTCGAGCGTCTGCTCACCGCCTGCCACCACCGCGTCGCCGCCATGTCGGTCAGCCCGGATACGCCGGGTGTGCTGCCCGTGATTCATCGACTGCGGGAAAAGGGTATCCCTGTCTTCCTTACCCATACGCGGGCCACGGCGGAACAAACCGAAGCGGCGCTCAACGCCGGGGCCACTCACGCCACCCACTTCTACGACGTCTTTTACGCTCCGGCGGAAACCGATCCCGGGGTGCGCCCGGTCGGGGCGGTCGAGGCCATCCTCGCCGATCCGCGGGCGTCGGTCGACTTCATCGCCGACGGGGTGCACGTCCATCCCACCGCCATCCGCGCCGCCGTCGCCGCCAAGGGCTGGGCTGGAGTCGTGCTCATCACCGACTCCAACATCGGCGCCGGTCTGCCCGCCGGGGTCTATCCCACGCCGTGGGGTTTCGCCATCCGGGTCTCTCCGGAAACCGCCGCCCGCCACGAAACCAAGAACTCGCTCGCCGGCAGTGCGCTGACCATGGACCGGGGCATCGCCAACCTCCTCCGCTGGCTGTCGCTTCCTCCGGAACAGGTTTGGGCGATGGGAACGCTCAATCCCGCCCGGCTGCTCGGTCTTGACCGCAAAGGACGCCTGGAACCGGGGGCCGACGCCGACCTGGTGCTCTGGGACGACACGCTCACCGCTCAAATGACCTGGGTGAATGGAAATCTCGTTTATGAAAAAGAAGCCAACCTCGTTTGAATTTGAACCGGCCTCCTTCGTCACCTTCCGGGACCGCAAGGAGATCGCCCGCGTCCGCGCGATCAAGCGCGAGCACATCACCCAACACTGGAATCCCGACTATCGCATCCGGGTGGTGCCTGACGCGGACGTCGAATTCCTCTGGCTGAATGACATCTTCCATCGGATCAAGACGGCGATGGAACTGGAACGTCCGTACGTCATCATCACGCCGAATCCCCTTCCCCGCTACCGTCGTCTCGCCTACATGCTGAACCAGCACCGGGTGAACTGCCGTTGGCTGCACACCTTCAACATGGACGAGTACGCCAATGAGCACGGCGAGACTCCCCCCGAGTCCTGGGAATTCGGGTTCATGCATGCCTTCAAGCGCTTCTTCTGGTCGGAGCTCGATCCGAAGCTGCGCCCGCCAGAGAAACAGGTCCACGGACCCACCACCAAGAACATCAAGGTCTACGGCAAGATGCTCGCCGACCTCGGCGGCGCCGACATGTGCTACAGCGGTCCGGGCTGGACCGGCCACCTCGCCTTTGTCGACCCCGGCTCGCCGGAGTTTGCCGCCGCTTCGCTCGAGGAATGGAAACAAATGGGTCCGCGCATCTGCACGCTCGATCCGCTCACCATCGCGCAGAACTCGCTCCACGGCTGCTTCGGCTCGAGTGGAGATGTCACCGCCGTGCCCCCGATGGCCGCCACGATCGGACCCGCCGAGGTCGTCGCCGCCAAACACCGCTGGCAGACCCACGCGATCTCGATCGGCGGCACGTTCAGTTCCTGGCAACGCCTGACGTCGCGGCTGGTCATGCACGGACCTGTGACCCCGCTCGTACCTGAATCTCTGTTACAAACCCTGCGCACCGACGTCGTGGTCTCCGAGACCGCCGCCGCCGACATCACCACGCGCTGGGACCGCGGCTATTGATCGGAACGACGACGCTACCGATCCGGCTGTAGGCGGCCTCGCTGAGGCCGCGACGGGACCGCCCGGTCCCGCCTCTGTGCTTCGCTCGTGCCGAGGCGGCGACATCAGCGACCGCAGGTCGCCGCCTCCTGGAAACCCGCAGGGTGGACCCCTGGAGGGCGTCGCTCCGACGACGCCGGTTGCGCGTCGCGGAACCCAAACGGTCCGACGCAGCGGTTCGCGGACCATCCCCCGTCGTCGATCCCGCGACTACGGGAACGCCCTTCACTCGAACCCAATCCCCATCACCAGGTACCTCTGCGTATCCTCAAGTTGACGCGCCTGCGCGACTGCGGAAGTGCCCTCCAGAAGTGGGACCTTCAGTCGTGCCGAGTCGGCGACATCAGCGACCGCAGGTCGCTGCCCCTTGGAAACCCGCAGGGTGGACCCCTGGAGGGCGTCGCTCCGACGACGCCGGTTGCGCGTCGCGGAACCCAAAACGGTCGGACGCAGCGGTTCGTGGACCGTCCCCCGGCGTCGATCCCGCGACTACGGGAACGCCCTCCACTCGAACCCAATCCCCATCACCAGGTACCTCTGCGTATCCTCAAGTTGAAGCGCCTGCGCGACTGCGGAAGTGCCCTCCAGGAGTGGGACCTTCAGTCGTGCCGGGTCGACGACATCAGCGACCGCAGGTCGCTGCCCCTTGGAAACCCGCAGGGTGGACCCCTGGAGGGCGTCGCTCCGACGACGCCGGTTGCGCGTCGCGGAACCCAAAACGGTCGGACGCAGCGGTTCGTGGACCGTCCCCGGCGTGAGACAGCCTCCGGAGCGACGCCCTCCACTCGAACACAATCCCAATCAGCAAGGTATACCTGCGGACCTTAAGTTGACGCGCCTGCGCGACTGCGGGACTCCCAGTGATGCTCCCGAAAGATTCCTGCCCAGCCCCGAATCAGCATCCGTGTCCATCCGTGTCCATCCGTGGTTCAACTTTCAACGGGTCGACTAGAACGTGCCCTTGATGCCCAAGGTGTGGTTGGCAGCGACAAACTGATAGTTCCGCGGGCGCTGATACGCCGGCTGGCCCGGGCTGCGGATTTCGAGACGGACCGGCTCCGCCGTCAGGTTGCGCACGCTGTAGAACAAGGACAACCGCCGGTTCAGGCGATACTCCGCCGAAAAATCCCAGCGGGTTGAAGGAGCCCGGAAGTTGTAACTGTTGGGAAGGTTGTTCGCGCTCTGGGCCGCCACCGACCGGCGCACCCACTTGTTGTGGTGCATGCCGAGCTTCACGACAAACTTGGAGTACGCATAGCTGATTCCGCCATTGATGTTCCGTGGGGAAAACTCGGCGAAATCCTCCGGATTGTCTCCGTCGAGCGCCAGGCTGGTCAGATTGCCAAACACCTGAATGCGCCGACCAATCACCGGAATGAATCCGAGGACCTGGCGGTAACTCAACTCCACTCCGGTCATCTCCGCGGTCCCACCATTGCGGGTCCTGCGGATGAAATAGTCAGCGTAGTCGTTGCTCAAACCGAGTTCGGTCAGTTCCGCAGGCGTCACCTGCGTTTCGGAATCGACGAAGAAGTTCTCAATATCCTTCCGGAACACGCTCACCGAGGCGGTGGCGCCCTTGATGTCATAGACCTCGAAGGTCAAATCGAAGTTGTCCGCCGTCCAAGGGGCCAGATTCCCGTCGACCACCGTAATGCGCCGGCTCGCCGCATCGGCATTCGGATCCGTGACAATGATGCTCGGGATGATGTCATCGAGCTCCGGACGGCCGATGGTGCGGGCATACCCGGCTCGCAGGACGATGTTGTCGGAGAACGAATAGGTCGCGTTCAAACTCGGGTAGAGTCCGTCGTAGTCGGTCTTCTTGGCCACGCCGCGTTCCGTGTACTGCAACCGGGCGTTGGCGAGGGCGTTGGTCGTGATCTTGATCAGCTGGTTGTTGGCGGGATTGCGGATGAATTTTCCGCTGGCGTCGCGCTGGTAGGTGGCGCCCAGATCGTTGAGCGGCCCGCGACCGTCGTCCTCAGTGCGTTCATAGCGGACCCCGCCGACCAGCCACAGACGGTTGTCGAGGAATTTGCTGTCAATGCGCGCATAGAACGCATCAATCGTCTCCTCGAGCTCGATCGAAGCATTGACCTGGTTGGTGTACGCCGTCGCCTCGTTGAGCACGAACCAGGAGGGATTCTGCACGTAGAGATCGTACAACTTGGCGAGGCTGAGGTAGCGCACCGGAATCGAACGACCCGACACTTCGGTCAAGGGCGCGCGGCTGGAGTAGGCGTCATTGAACACCGGATGATTCGAGGCAATGCGGGCCGCGGCGCCGCCGGGAGGAGTGAAGGTGTAGGTGCGAACACCGCCCTGGTTGTCCCGCTCCATGAATTCATAGTAGTATCCAAACTTGAGCCGCGTCGGCACCTTGAAGTCGAAATCGCGCGCCACATTCACTCCGAAGCTGGTCACGGTGTTCTTCGCATCGGTGGCCGCACTGGTGGCGGAAGCAATGGTGTAGGAGGTCGCATCGTAGGGGCTCACAGCCACTCCGGCGCGGGTGGCGGTGAGGTTCGGGATGCCACGGTCAACGATCCGGTCGAGGCCGTCCGCCCGGATCACCAATCCGGTCTGGCTGCTGGCAATCGTGCCAAACAATCCGTCATCCATGTCCTTGACCGTCGTGCCGCCATCCGAACGGGAGGCAAAGGCGTCCAGCTTCCACACCGGCCCATCATAGCGGTACTTAGCCGAGATGACTTCGAGCGCACGATACTGCTGATTGCCGCTGAGATTGTGCGCCATGCTTCCGACCGATGTCGCCGCTCCCTGGATGAAGGTGGGGTCACCCGTGGCGCCCGCGCCAGGATTGAACTGGGTGAAGACCTGACGGGTCAGACTGCGTCGATCCATGTCGTAATAGCTGACCTGCACCGTGCTGTTCGCGCCGATCTTCCAGTCGACCGTCGCCTTGGCCGTGCGGATGTCCACATCCGAGACCAGTTCGTTGTTCTGATAGGCGGCGAGGATGCCGCTGACCGTGCTCCAGGTCGGCGAGCGGTACTCCACCTGATTGTAGCGGGGCGCCCGGGTGAGCGCGAACGTGAACGCCAGGTTCTTCTTGAGCGGGAGGATGTAGGAAAGGTCGTAGGCCATCTGGACGGGACGCTTGCTCGCCTTGCCGTCCGGACCGGCCACCTTGCTCAGGGAGGGGTCGAATTCGCCCTCGATTGCATTGTAGGTCAGGTAGGTGCTGTAACTGAACAGTGGATTCTTCCGACTGAAACCGGACTTGGAGATGACATTGATCGACCCACCCACGGCGTTGGCGGGCATGTCCGGGGTCGGCACCTTCGAGACTTCAATCCGGTCGATGTTGGCGCTGCCGGCCGTATTGACGTCGAATGACCGGCTGGTGCCGCCCAGCGCCGAGGCGGTGGGGGTGCCGTCAAACTGGATCAACGTGCCGCTCGCCGGCATGCCGCGGATGGTGACAAATTGGGGACTGAACGGATTGTACTGCAGGTCCACGCCGGGGATGTACTTGATGAACTCGCCGATGTTGCCCTCGGCCTGGTCGACGAACTCATCGAGCGAGATCACGTTCTTGATGTTCGGAGCATTCCGCTGCTCCGTCAGCGCCACGGCCTGACCGGTCATGGCCCGCGCTTCAACCGAGAGCGGCTCGAGATTGACGACCTTGCCCGCCGCTGAGCCCGCGGTGACATTCAACTCGAAGTCCTGCTTCAGTACGCCTCCGGCGGGAACCGTCACGTTCACCACCTGCGGCTCCATTCCGAGGAAACGAACCTCGACCGCGGTCGCTCCCGCCGGGACCTGCGTCAGCCAGTAGTGGCCTGTCGCGTTGGTGTAGGTCTCCAGCGAGGTCCCAGGTACACTGACCCGGGCGTTATTAAGAAAACTTCCGGAGGACACATTCAGAACCTGGCCTTGAATGCTGCCCACCGCGGTGGGGCTGCTCGACTGGGCCTCGACCAGGCTGATCGCTCCGAGAAAGAGCAGGACCGAGCGAAACAGAGGTGCGACGCGGATGAAGGTTCGAGGTGACATGACCGTGGGCGTTGAAGAGGCGGCGAAGGAGGCGGGAACCGGTGGGTGACAACGAAACGCGGAGTTTCGGAAGCGTTCAGGGGCGCGGTCCATCCGCACCCAACCAGACGTGCGCCATTTGCGCATGGGTATACATAGGTATTTTCGTTTTCTGGCGTCAAGTGATTTTCCGGTGAACCGATCGTAGAACCTCGATTTTAGCTCTACACCGGAGGTGCCGCTCCGTGTCACCCTGCGATCAATCGCCGCATTCCCTCTTCGGGCCCCGGGGTCCGGTATCTCAATCTCAGCTCATTTTGTATGCATTTTTGCATGGATCCTGGTTGCGCCAATCGAGAGCGCCGCGATTTGGGTCTGGATGAATTTGCCTCTTGGCCGCCCTTCACCGGCGCCAAAGGTGCAACGCAACCACCGAAGCGTCCTCACCGCGGCACAGGCGCATCGCCTTGAGAAGACGGTCCCAGCCACGTGGCAGTGGCCTCGCTGCGGCCGCCGTTCAGTTGCAGGTAGCTTCGGCGAGTCCACAAAGGGACCCAATTCCCCAGAACCGCTCTCCGTTTTGTGATCGCGTCGCCCATCCCCGCGGGGTCGGCCACCCCACGTCCAACGGACTCCAAGCTTGATTCGAAGCTTGGGTTGAAGCGTTGGCGCGGCCGCGTCGCCCGCCCCCTCCGCCCGCTCAGGGCGAGTAGCTCAGCTCTTCCTCGGACAAGCGCCGGGTCACGGATACATGCTCCGCCCGGGCCATCATTCGCATATTCGTGTCGATGATATCCTGGATGTGGTGCTCCATCGCCGCCTTGGCCGCCGGGACATCCCCCTTTTCGATCGCGCGATAGATTTCGTCGTGACTCACCTGCACCTCCTGCCGGTGGATGTCCTCCTGCTCTTTTTCGAGCAGCGGCTTGTCGGAGGTCGGCGTCGGGCCCGAAACGACACGGCTGACAATGTGCAGGCGCAGCACTTCCTTCTTCAGCAACTCGCTTTTCGCCGCCGAAATGATGGCGATGTGAAAACGCACGTCCTCACTGCGTAGTTCCCGGACCGCCGCGAGGTCTTTCACCGGAGCCTTCACCGCCCGGTCAGTCCACAGTCGCATGGCCTCCAGCGCCTGCTTCATCTCACGCAATTCATCGACCGTCCGATTCTCCGCCGCCAGGCCCGCCGCATAGGTCTCCAGCGCGAGGCGAAGGCCGCAGATCTCTCGAAATTCACGAAAATCCATCGTCTTCACGCTCGCACCCAACCGCGCCCGGATGATCACCAGCCCATCCGCCTCGAGTTGGCGCAACGCATCCCGCACCGGCGTCCGGCTCACCCCGATCTCCGCCGACAGCTCCTTCGTCATCAGGGGCTGCCCCGGGCGATAGTGCCCGCTCAGGATGTGCTTTCGGATGTGGGTGTAGGCGATATCAGAATTGACACTCTTCATGACAAAAATAAAATACCCGTGTATACTCGAAGATCAATCGTTTTGTGAAAGGCGCGCTCTTCTCTTCTCCTCCTCGGCCTCATTTGCCCGGGTTTAAGACAGCCCCGGCGGTGCTCCGAACCGTGATTTTGCCTAGAAACGCCATAACACACTTCATTGTAATTAATTATAATATTCTTCTGATCGCACTTAATCGAGGGGTAGGTTCCGGCCAGCGTTGCCCCCTGCGCAACCCCGGCAATCATCGCCTTCGCGCCAACGCGTGCATACTCGGCCGGTCTCAACCGACTCCCTAGTCGTGAAACCGGCATGGGACCTTCACTGAATTGACTCACTTGCCTGGGCCACATGAGGAATCGGGGAGAAATGAACGGGGGATCACCGAATTGCAATCTCCCGCACCCGGGGCCTTCACCTGGGTCCGGAGCCCGCCGGCGTCCCGTCGTCCGCCTTATGTCTGATCGTTTGCCATGACCTCCTCACCCTCCCCGTTCGCCGCTCTCGATTTCCGCCCGCTCGCCGCCCAGCTGGAAGGCGAACTGCATGGGGACGACACCATGCGGGCGCTTTATGCCACCGATGCGTCCGAATACCAGGAACGGCCGCGGGCCGTGGTCCTGCCGCGAACGGAAGCCGATGTGCGGGCCGTGCTCGCCTTTGCCCGCCGGCATCGCATCGGGGTGATTCCTCGCACCGCCGGCACCTCGCTGGCCGGGCAGGTGGTGGGCTCGGGCATCGTCATCGACCTCGGCCGGCACCTGAACCAGATCCTGCACCTGGATACGGCCCGACGGCGCGTTCGGGTTCAGCCCGGAGTCGTGCGCAATGAACTCAATCTCTTCCTCAAACCGCACGGACTCCACTTCACCCCCGAGACGTCGACCGCCAATCGGGCCATGATTGGCGGCATGATTGGAAACAACTCCTGCGGGGCGAACTCGATTGTCTACGGCACCACCCGCGACCACGTCGTCTCCACCCGGGCACTGCTCAGCGACGGCTCCGAGGTGGTCTTTGGACCGCTGTCCGGGGACGAGTTTGCCCGCAAGTGCGCCGCGCCCGACTCCCTGGAAACCCGGATCCACCGCTTCCTCCGGGACGCGCTGGGCGATCCCGCGCGGCGTCAGGAGATTCGCGATCACTTTCCCAAACCCACCGTCACCCGGCGCAACACGGGTTACGCCCTCGATCAGCTGCTGGACTGCGCGGTCTTCGATCCTGCCTCCACCCAGCCGTTCAACCTCTGCCGGCTGCTGACCGGCTCCGAGGGAACGCTGGTCCTCGGGGTTGAGTACGAACTGAATCTCGAGCCCCTGCCACCACCGGGCGCCCTGATGTGCGCCCACTTCGGCAGCATCCAGGAGGCGCTGCGGGCCACGCTGATCGCCATGCGTCACCGCCCCTTTGGCTGCGAACTCATCGACCGTCACATCCTCGAGTGCACCAAGGCGAACCTCGAGCACGCCAGGAACCGGTTTTTCGTCCAGGGCGATCCCGGCGCCGTGCTGGTGGTCGAGTTGCGACACCAGGACCGGACCTGGATCGAGCACGAGATGCGCACGCTCGAATCCGCCCTGCGATCCGCCGGTCTGGGCTACGCATTTCCCGTGCTCTGGGGCGACGACTGCACCCGGGTCTGGGACCTGCGCAAAGCCGGTCAGGGGCTGATGAACAATGTCAAAGGCGATGCCAAACCCCGTGAGGTGGTCGAGGACACCGCCGTCGCGGTCGAGGACCTGCCCGCCTACATTGCCGACTTCGACGCCCTCATGCGCGGCAAATACGGTATTGGTTGCGTCTACTACGGCCACGCCGGCGCCGGGGAGTTGCACACCCGCCCGCTCTTCGACCTGCGAACGAGGCAGGGCCTGGAGATGTTCCGCGCCATCGCCACCGATATCGCCAGCCTGGTCAAATCCTACCGCGGCTCGCTCTCCGGCGAACACGGTGATGGACGCCTGCGGGGTGAGTTCATCCGTTTCATGGTCGGAGACGCCTGCTACGCTCTGATGCGCGAGGTCAAGGCCGTCTTTGATCCGGACGGCCTCCTGAATCCGGGAAAGATCATCGATACCCCGCCCATGGATCAGCACCTGCGTCATGAGGCCGGCCACGCGGTGCCAGACTATCCGACGCTCTTCGATTTTGGCGCCACCCAGGGGATTGTGCGCGCCGCCGAGGCCTGCACCGGCGTCGGCGAATGCCGAAAGACCCACCTGACCGGCGGCACCATGTGCCCGAGCTACATGGCCACCCGCAACGAGTGCGACACCACCCGCGCCCGGGCCAACCTGCTCCGGCAGGTCCTGACCCACCCCAAGGACCTGCAAAATCCGTGGGACAGCGAGGAAATCAAGTCGGTGATGGACCTCTGCCTTTCCTGCAAAGGCTGCAAATCGGAATGCCCGTCCAACGTCGACGTCACCCGTCTGAAAGCCGAATGGCAGCAGCACTACCACGATGTCCACGGCGTGCCGCTTCGTTCGCGACTCATCGCCGGTTTTTCCCGTGCCATGCGCCTCGCCGCCCTTGCGCCCGCGCTCTACAACGGGCTGGTCACCCAGCCGCTCACCGCCTCCTGGATCAAGCGGCTCTCCGGGTTCTCGCCAAAGCGGAGCCTGCCGCGTCTGCCGGACTTCACCCTGAAGGCGTGGCACGCGCGCCATGGCAACCGGACCCCGCCGGATCCGTCGATCCTGGCCCGTCCGGGCGGGGCACGGGCCGACGCGTCACACATGAACAACTACCCGCGCGGACGCGTGCACCTGTTTTGCGACGAATTCACCCAGACCCATGACGCCCGCATCGGCGCCAAGGCTGTGACGCTCCTCAACCGGCTCGGCTACGAAGTGATCATTCCGCGGCACGAGGAGAGCGGACGCGCGCACCTGTCGAAGGGACTCGTCCGCGCCGCCCAGCGATTCGCCAACCGCAACGTTGCCGCCCTGCACCCCGTGGTGACCGAGGCCGAGCCGCTGATCGGGCTGGAACCGTCCGCACTGCTCACCTTTCGTGACGAGTATCCCGACCTGGTCAGCGCGGACCTCAAGCCGGCGGCCCGGGCCCTGGCCCAGCGCGCCCTGCTCTTCGAGGAGTTCATCGCCCGCGAGGCCGCGGCGGGCCGTATCGAGTCCCATTCGTTCACGGCGGAAGCAAAGACCATCAAACTCCACGGTCACTGCCACCAGAAGGCCCTCTCCTCGCTCAAGCCGGCCGTGGCCGCTCTCCAGCTGCCGGCCCGTTACGCGGTGCAGGTGATCCCCTCGGGGTGCTGCGGCATGGCGGGGTCATTCGGTTACGAGAAGGAGCATTTTGATCTCTCCCAACAGATCGGTGAACTCGTCCTTTTTCCCACGGTCCGTAACGCCAGTCCCGATACCGTGATTTGCGCCCCGGGCACCAGCTGCCGGCACCAGATCCGCGACGCCACCGCCCGCACCGCCCTTCACCCCGCCGAAATCCTGCACGACGCCCTCGCTGACGTCACCCCGGGCTAAGGACGAACCCGGTGGCGGGCCCGACCCTGCCCCCCTCCGTCGTCCCGAGTGTGGCCGCGTCGCCAATCCCACGGGGTCGTCGACCCCGCGGGGATAGGTGTCGCGTGAAAAAAAAGGACCACGGAGGCGGGACCGGTCGGTCCCGTCGCGGCCTTCTCGCGACTGCGGGACCACCCCACCCAGACCACTGCGATTTTCCACGGCCGCTCCTTGAGTTGCCGCACAGGCGCCCGCGGGAACGCCACGTCGGGATAATTCTCACTTTGCTCTTGCTGCGTCTCCCTCGCCCCCCTTTCCTCCACCCCTCGACGCCGGAAAGGCGTCAAGAAGATGAGATCGGGGCGTAGCTTAGCCTGGTAGAGCGCTACGTTCGGGACGTAGAGGTCGCGAGTTCGAATCTCGCCGCCCCGACCATCAAATATTTCCACACCAAGGAGATAAGCACAGCCCCAGGGCCGTCCGTCATGCTTCGACCGCCTCCTGGAGGTCTGCTTCGAGGGGACCGGATTCACCGGCGAGGGCCTTGTCCAGCCAGCGGCGGATCCGCAGGAGCGCCGCCGGGCGTTTGGGGTCGTCGGAACGCATCTTGCCCAACAACGCGATGACGGTTTCCGCATAGTCGTGCGGTGTCGAGGTGGTCAGCGTGGGGAGTTCGAAGGGATTCATCTCCCCTTTCCGAATCATGGCCCGCGCCTCGTGCTCGAGCTCCACGTTCGTTCCGCCCAAGGCCCCGCCATCGCCCTTGCCCGCAAAGCGCCCAGCTCCGCCCCCGCCTCCGCCTCCGGATCCTTCGCTGGAGGAGCGCTCGGTCTTTCCTCGAGGCTCGCGCTCAATCTTGGACGGATAGGTCTTTCCGTCCTTCCCGGTCACCTGGGCCGAGGCGGGAATCCGCTGGGCTTGCACCAGCTCCTGCCGGCACCGGCGCACCAATTCGGTCGAGACCCGGCAGATCTCCGCCAGCACCGGGTTCGCCAGATCCGGCCACTCTTCCAAGGCAATCTCCGCGGCATTGCGCTTGTCGGCGTTGTTGCGAAACACCCCGTTGGTCGCATTCGCGCCCAGAGCATGGCGCAAGGCATCGGTCCTCCCACCCGCATGCACCTCGGCCTGAATTGTTTCCGCGCCGGATCGTTTGGTGGCGAGGTAACGGTGAAAACCGTCCGCCAGCCAGTGGCTCGCGCCATCAAAATAGACCACAATCGGCGGAAACACCGCTCCCTGCGCCATTTCTTCAGCGTAGCTGGCAATGGCTTCGTCGTCGGTTTTCACCCGGGTCTGGGTGCCACCGTACACATCAATCAGGTCAAGGGACAGGGCTTGGATCGGCATGGAAAAGGGGGCGCTATTGCGTCTGCGCCCTCCCCAACCGCAAGGGGAAAAAACAGGGGGCCTAAGCAGGGGTGCTAGACCCCTTTGGCTGCGTTGAGCCACGCCGCCAGCGCATGTCCCACGGCCACCGCCACAAAACACAGCACAAAGGTCCCGCCCGCATTGGCCGCCGCCTTCAGCCAGGCGCCTTCCCGCATCAGCGCGAAGGTCTGCAGACTGAACGAGGAGTAGGTGGTGTAACCTCCCAATATCCCCGTCATCACAAACAATCGCCCGGTTGTGGTGCCAAGAAACCGAGCCTCCGGAAGGACCAGGGTCGCCACAAAACCGATCACAAAGGAGCCGGTCAGATTCACCACCAGGGTGCCCCAGGGAAACGCTTCGCCCCATCGGTCCGCGAGGAAAAGCGAGAGGGCATAACGCGCCACCCCACCCAGGGCACTGCCCAACGCGATCCAGACAAAATGCGAAAAGGTCGGCATGACGACGCTCCGACCTTGGGGAAATGCCGCCGGGCCGCGCAACACCCTTTCTCCATGACCGGGGACATAGGCGCGCCGAGCGCCTCACCTCGCGCCAGCTAGCACCGTCCGCCCGCCCAGGCTCACTGGCCGGATTTTCGCCGCGCCTCCCACGGCAGGGTCACCGGTCGCTCATCGCGCCCCGTGGTCTTGACCGAGCCGGTGATGCGATCGCCGTCCAGCTTTCCTTCGTAGTGGGTGACAAACTTCCGACCGCGAAACTCGCGCTCGACCGTGAACACCACGGTTTCATCGGAGAACTTCGCCTGTTGGATCGCCACCTTGCCGGCGCGGTTGTCGATCGTGCCGGTCAGGTCCGGCGCTTTCCACACCAGGGTCAGGGTCGACTCCAGACTGCGACCTTGGGGACCTTTCATTTCCCAGGTCCATTTTCCAGAGGGATCACCCGCCTGGGCCCAGGCGGCGGTCAGGACGACCCACACGCTGAGGGCCAGCGCGCGCAGGCCACGGCCGATGCCAGGGGACGAGCGGAGCGGCAGCGACCATTTCGCACCCGGCGCGGGGAGGAAGTGGGGAGGAAGGGAGGTGGGAGTGAGGGTGGACATAACTTTGGACGGGACGACGTGAGGAAGAGAACGGTGAAAACCCGCAGGGCAACGTCGTGAATCCCAAACGGGGTCAGAGCGGTCGCTCATCCCCACTCTGAACGCAGCTCGCCCGCCATGGTTTCGTGCGAAATCGCTTTTGATCCCAAGACCGGGCCCACCGCGTCGATTGCAAAGCAAAGGCAGTTTCTCAAGCCACCGGTTTTGAGAAAGTCACGAAACCAAACCCGCCATGACGCGTTGAGGGAGGTGGATTCGCACTTTCAACCCTCCGTTCTCACCTTCCATGACCTCAGCCCGTCACTCCCGTATCGCCCTCCTCACTGCCCTGGCCCTGACCGCCAGTCTTGCCCTTCCCGCCGACGCCCATGCCCGGGGCCGCACCCGTTCGGTCACCGGACCTCAAGGCGCAGCGCTGGAACGCTCGGTCCAGCGTGCTCCGGGAAACCTCGACCGCACCACCACCCGCACCCAGGTGGATGGCGACCGCACCACACGTTCGCACCAGCGGACATTCGATCCCGCGACGGGCACAACCAGCCGACAAACCTCCGCCGTTCAGGCCGATGGCGACACCTGGCAGAGCAGCTCGCAGCGGACACGTTCGGAAGGCCAGCGATCCACGCACGCCCAAGCGACCGGAACCGCCGGGCGCACCGCCACCTATGACTCCGCCACCACGGTCACGGCCGATGGTTTTGTGCGGTCCGCGTCCTCCACCGGTCCCGCCGGGGTCACGCGTACTGCCGACGTGGTCGTGTCCGCCACAGACGCCGGCACGAGTCGCACCGTCACGCGCAGCACGTCGGCTCCCACGCCCTGATGCTGGTCTTGGCCAAGTCCCCGGCCTTTACCTCGACGCCCTCGCGGGCCATTGCTTCCCCGAGCGCCCGCTCTTCCGTGGACTCACCCTCGTCGACACCCTCCTCCCAGTCGGAAACCACGGATCCTGACGACTCCGCCTGCGCGACCCGGGCGCAGGCGGGCGATATGAGCGCCCTGGACGAACTGGTCTCGCGTCACCACGCGGCGATTACGCGCCTGCTCTGGCGCTTTGCCCGCTCCCGCGCCGACCTCGACGACCTGGTGCAGGAGACCTTTCTGCGCATGGTGCGGGGACTGCCCGCGTGGCGCCCCCACCTTCCTTTCTCCCACTGGCTCCTGCGCATCGCGACCAACACCGGGCGTGACTACTTTCGACGCCGGCGGGTGCGCGACCGCTGGCAAGTGCCCGCCGGTTCCTCCTCGGGTGAAACCGACGCCCCGCCGCCGGAGGCCGTCGATCCGGGCGCCGATCCAGCCGCCCGGGCTGCGGCGGAAGAAGTGAAACAGCTCCTCGACCACCTCAGTCCCGACGAACGTGCCCTGCTCACCCTGCACCACCTCGAGGGCTGGGGCCTGGCCGACATTGCCCGAAACTACGGCTGGACCCTCACCGCCACGAAACTGCGCGCCTGGCGCGCCCGCCGGCGCCTGCGCGCGCTCTACGAATCCGCCACTCCCTCATGAAAACGCCCCCCGACTCACCCGACTCGCGCTGGGAAAACCTCGTGCGTCGCGCCCAGGCCGACCAACCCCCGGCGCTCGACCTGCCGTCCCTGCAACGCGCCGTCCGCGCGGAGGCGCGGCGGCCCCAGCCGGACGAACGTCCCGCCTCCCCCGCCTGGACAGCCTTGCTGCCGTTCCGTCCGCTGATCTCCACCTGCCTGGCCGGCACCTGCGCCTTCGGCGTCCTCGCCTCGTGGCAGGTGTGGGAGTGGTGGCAGGTGCTGCCCTGGGCCCAGTTGCTCGCCGCCAGCCAGGGAGGTGCGCCATGACTACGCTGCCCGACGTATCCCCGTCTCCCTCACCCAGCCGCTTCCGCGCCTGGCTCCTGGCCGCCTCGATCTTCGCCCTCGGCCTCGCGGTCGGTGCCGCTGGCCTCGGCCTGGTCGGGTACGTGGTGGTGAGACGCTCGATCCAGAGCGCCCTCACAGGCCCCGGGCTGGTCGAACGCGCCGCCGACCGCATTGGCACCGACCTGAAACGCAACCTTTCGCTCACGACCGAAGAGGCGGCCCGGGTCCAGGCCATCCTCGACCAGTCCGCCTCCCGCTTCAAGAACCTGCGCCGGCGCGTCGCTCTCCAGGCCGCCGCGGAACTGCGCTCCGCCACCGAGGAAATCTCCTCCACGCTCCCCCCGGAAAAGCGCGCCGCCTTCGAAACCCTGGTCCGCCAGCGGCTTGATCGCCTCGGTCTGCCGGGACGCAACCCGCGGTGACGGCTCGCACCGGCTGGACGCCCGCCGCCACCCCACCCGCCGAATCAATAGGTATAGGTCAAGCCCACCGATGCGAGTCGGCCGCCCGCCGGCACCGCAGGAACCTCCTCAAAGGAGTCGTCCCAGAGGTTGTCGACCTGGAGCGAGAGCCTCACGCCTCGCCACGACTTGGGTGACACATAGACGCCGAGGGAGCTCAACCAGGCATCGTCGCTCGAGCGGCGGAGCGCATTGTCCGCCTGCAAGCGGACCTCGTTGTCCCATCGCACCTCCCACCCCGCCCCGAGCCGGACCGTGGCCGCGAGGGTGAACCGGTGGCGGGGGTAGTTGAGGGCATAAAAACTGGCGTCCACGAGGGCGGTCCCGTAGTCGGCGTCCTTGGTGAAGGCGGTGTATCCAAACACCAGATCGTACCGCTCGGTGCCGCGGCGGACCACGCACTCGAATCCCGACGTGTCGAGGTCGACGGGATTGGCCGTGCGCGCCGTCACTCCGGTGCGATAGGTCCAGTCCACCAGGCGGTCATCGCGACGATGAAACAACGCCGCCGTCGCCGTCCATCCACCCCAGGCACCGTCCGCCCCCAGTTCGAAGCTGTGCGCGGTCTGGCGGGCCAGGTTGGGATTGCCGCGAAAGAGTCCCGCCCCGGTCGCGGAGTTGAGCGCGGTGTAGGTGGCGGTTTGTGACGTCTTCGCATATCCGAGGTGCAGGCGGCGGATCCCCTCGCCGGACGAGGCATGGTCCAGCACCAGTTCGCCCCGCGGCGACACCGCGGAGGCATCCCGATTGGAGTCGTCGTAGGACACCCCGAGCCGGGTGGTCAGTTTGCGCCCGTCCTTGAGACTCCAGGTGCGCTCCGGGCCCGCTCCCAGTTTAACATACGAGCGGTCGCGGAAGCGTCCGGCGGTGAGGGACGTCGACTTCAGCTCATCCGCCACGGCAACCGCCTGACCGGTCCAGACCACCTCGCCCACGGTCCGGCGCACGTCGGCCGCCGCCGTCGTGACCCGGCTGGTGTGCTGAAAGGGATGCACCGGACCGACCGGGGCAAAGCGATTGAAGGCGTAGTCGTCCTTGTTGCGACGGTAGGAGGCGCCCACCTCGAAATAGTCCCCCGCATCCCAGGTTTGGCGGTGGTTCAGTGCGACCAGCACCGTCTGCAGATTCTCGCTCTCGAAGGAATTGAACGGCGTGTACAGGTTCAGCCAGCCAAAGGCTTTGGTCTGGTAACCGGCGAACACGTCGGTCTGCGCGCCGGCCTTGTCCACCCGCTGCATCCGCACGTTGACGCGGCGGAACGCGTGGTCGCCGCCGACCGCGGTGCCGTCCGACTCGGAGAACGAAAAGGACGCGTCGGCCGCCAGGGTGCCGCCCAGGCGCTCGCGGGTGTCACGGAATCCCTGATACCCATCGACGCGGCTCGACTGGTGTTCGCCCGCGCTC
Organism: Opitutaceae bacterium; assembly: GCA_046346755.1. Taxonomy (GTDB): domain Bacteria; phylum Verrucomicrobiota; class Verrucomicrobiia; order Opitutales; family Opitutaceae; genus UBA6669. Next base: position 18,454 of record JAXMHM010000052.1, read on the forward strand.
AGTGAAATCGAGCCGCCGGTCCGCACCGGACGCCACCCGTAGACCACGGTGCCCGCGCCGGCATTCCAGCTCTGCGCCGCGTTGTCGAATCCGGTCAGGATCCGCGGCCCCGTGAGCATGGCCGGGGACACGGGAATCTCCGCGAAATAGTGTCCGGTCTGCGGATCGAACAGCGACAATGCCCCGATCTTGAAGCCCGTCTGCTCAAAGAGGCCGCCGCGGATGGACACGTCCGCCTGTCCCTCCGCCAGATTGCGCGCCTGCACATCCACCAAAGGCTCGTACCGCAGCGCTGAAACCGGCATCGCCACCACTCCCACCGGATCCTCGTTGGCCACCCGCGGAGCATAGACCGCGAGTTGCGGCAAATCGACCGGCTGCGCGGACACCGCCGCCCAGCTCAGAGACAACAGTCCCGCTCGGGACAAAATGCGGTTCACCACCATGTGCATACGTCGAAGCCCATAGCACAACACGACCGACCAACAAGTCTTTTGTTAATCCAATACGTAAATGGCTTAACAAGTAACTCTTCCCCGCGCCTCGCCCCACCCCGTGTCGCCTCGCTCAAAAAAGAAAACCGGCCACCCAGAGCGGGAGCCGGTCTGCAAACGTGACACCTGTCCCAGGACTCCGCCGATGCGGCGACGCCCTGTCCGGCACCTCCGACTTACTCGTCGCCGTCGCTGCCAATGGCCTCGACCGGGCAGCCCTCGAGGGCCTCCATGCACTGGTCGATTTCTTCCTGGGTCGTCGGCTGCTTGAAGACGAACGAATGACCGCCATCGTCATGCCGGGTGAAGAATCCGGGAGCCGTCTCACGGCAAAGGTCGCAATCGATGCATTGCTGATCGACGTAGAACTTGCCCGCTGCGTTGTGGTCCCACTTGTCTGCTTTGTTCGCCATGGTGTCTTGGCACAGAAGCCCACGCCCCCAACCCCTGTCAAGCCCGAGCGGCAGCCCATCCCGGTATTACTGGGGGTTTTAACCCAAGCCTTTGGCGGCGCGACGCGGGATGAAGCAAAACTTAAGAGCACGATCAGTTCGAGGACCCGCGACATTTGGGCTCAGAAAGTGCTGACCGGGTCGAATGGAAAGGAAGTACTGCCGTGAACTTCGCCCCCTTTCCCGTGTCGTTGGCTTGGGTGCCCCGCACCTCGCTCAGGGCTCGGAGGTGGGAGAGCGGTCGTCGGGAGCGTCCGTAATTTCACCCATGGCCTTCACTTTTTCTCGGCTTTCCCGGGACCGCGCTTGAGTTTGACCGCTCCCGTGACACGCTCCAATCATCACAATGCTCTCTGACCGGTCTTACATGCGGGACGAGTACAGCCGGCGAACGACGTCCGTTCTGATCTGGCTGCTTTCCGCGTTGATCGCCGGATTCGCGCTGCAAGTCGTTTTTCACCAGCTATTTGGTGAGCGAGCCGGCGCCGCCTTCGACGGTTTCCTGGCCTTGAGCATCAATGGACTGCAGGCGGGGCGGGTTTGGACTCTGTTGACCTACAGCTTGTTGCACGACATGGGAGGACTGGTCCTGCTCCATCTGTTGCTCAACTGTCTGGGGCTCTGGTTTCTCGGTCGGGAGTTGCTGCCGCTGCTGGGTTCCCGTCGGTTCCTTTTTCTCTGGTTTTCCGCCGTGATTGTTGGTGGAGCGCTTTGGGCGGCGACGAACTGGCGCTTTGGCGGCGAAGTGATCGGGGCGTCGGCGGGGGTGGCGGGGTTATTGGTCACCTACGGCTGCATCAACCCGAACCAGCGCCTGACGATGCTGCTCTTCTTCGTACCGGTCACCATGGTGGTGAAGTACATGGTCATTTTCTTCGTCGGCCTGGATCTGATTGGCTTCGTTCTATTCGAAGTCATGGGCCGCACCTCGCCCTTCGGTCTGGCTCAGGCGCATTCCGCCCACCTCGGCGGCATGGCGGTGGGCTGGCTTTATTTCCGGTACGTGCACACCCGCGAGTGGCAGACGCCCGATGGTCGGGCTGAAATCGAGCTGCCCAAGTGGTTCAAACGCACCAAGGAAACGGCCGCTCCCACGCCCGCTTTCAAGGTCAACCTCACCAACCGCGAAAACCTTCGCGCCGAGGTGGATCGGATTCTCGACAAGATCAACAGTCACGGGTTCGGTTCGCTCACTCCCGCCGAGCGGCAGATCCTTGACGACGCTCGCGATCTTTTGAGCAAGAACTGAACCCCTTTTGCACCCAGTCAGGACTGCGCGTTGGTTTGGCCGGTGCCGTTTCAACCGCGATCCCTGAAACATTTCCACCTCGTTCGTTTCCCACACCCGAGATGAAACTCCCGCCCAGCATGCGTCACTTCAGCGTTCTCCTTGCCGCCCTTGTCCTGCTCGCTCCCCCGTTGGCGACCGCCCAGAAGCAGGACCGGGTCTTCTCGACGACGAGCACGCTGAACAACGAGATCAAGGCCTTCGTCAAACTGCTGGAGGAAGTCCACTACAACCGCGACTCGGTCAAACCTCGCGACTACGTCAGCGTCATTCCCGACTACATGGGAGAATTGGATGGCCAGCGGCTCTTCTTCCTCGCCAGCGACAAAGAGGCCTTCCTCGCCGCCAATCCCTCCGACCGGCTCTACTGGAATATCACGACGCTCGGCAAAATCGACTACGCCTACGAAATTTTCACCCGCTACGAGGAACGCACCCGCACCCGGATCGCCTGGATCTTCGAGGAACTGCAAAAGCCCATCGACCTGACCGCCATCGATACCTACGCCTTCGATCGCTCCAAAGCCGAATGGCCCGCCACCCCCGAAGCCGCCGATGAGCTCTGGCACCGGCGCCTGAAGTTCGAACTGGTCAGCGAAATGCTTGGAAAGAAGGCCACCGAGGACCCGGCCGCCGCCCTCGATCAAGCGAAAACGAAGGTCCGCAAGCGCTACGAGCGGATGCTGAAGAACGTCGCCGAGATCGAATCGCTCGATCTGGCCGAGATGTTCCTGAGCACCTTGGCCCGCCTCTACGATCCGCACTCCACGTACTTTTCTTCGGATACCTACGAGGACTTCAACATCCAGATGCGACTCCAGCTGGTGGGCATCGGCGCCATGCTCGCACTCGAGGACGACATCTGTGTGGTCAAGGAAATCGTGCCTGGCGGCCCCGCTGACATCAGCAAGCTGGTCAAACCGAACGACAAGATCATCTCGGTCGGCCAGGTCGGTGCCGAGCCGGTTGAGATCATCGGGATGAAGCTGCGCAAGATCGTCGACATGATCCGCGGCGGCAAGGGCACCAAGGTGCACCTGTCCATCCAGCCGGGCGATGCCACCGACTCCTCCGTCCGGCGCGAAGTCGTGCTCACCCGCGATGTCGTCAAACTCGACTCCGCCCGCGCATTTGGCGCCATTTTTGAGGTGCCCGATGTCGAGGGCAATCTGGCCCCGATCGGCGTCATCACTTTGCCCACGTTCTACGGACCCGATGGCTCGTCCTCCGGTTCCGACACCGAACAAACCTCGGCCACCGGCGATGTCGCCAAGTTGATCACCCAGATGCAGCAGGCCGGAATCAAGGGCCTGGTGCTCGATCTGCGTCGCAACGGCGGCGGACTGCTCTCCGAGGCCATCGACCTGACCGGCCTCTTCATCCAGCGCGGTCCGGTGGTCCAGGTGCGCTCCTACTACGGCGAGGTCAAGGTCGACGAAGACGAAGACCCTCGCATCGCCTACGACGGTCCGCTCGCCGTGCTCGTGTCCCGCTTCAGCGCCTCCGCCTCCGAAATCGTCGCCGGCGCCCTGCAGAACTACGGCCGCGCCGTGGTGGTGGGCGACAGTTCCACCCACGGAAAGGGCACCGTCCAGACCGTCGTGGAAATGCGCAACATCATCCCGTCGCTCGCCCGTTCACCGGTCAAGACGGGTGCCGCCAAGTTCACCGTCCAGAAGTTCTACCTCCCCAGCGGCTCCTCCACCCAGCTGAAGGGCGTCATTCCCGACATCGCGCTGCCGTCCATCGACGACTTCCTGCCGATCGGTGAAAAGGACCTGCCTCACGCGCTGGTCTGGGACGAAATTCCCACGAGCTTCTTCGAAGGAAAACCGCTCGCACCCACCCTCCTTTCTCCGCTGCGCGAGGCCAGCGCCACGCGGCAGCAGCAGCTGGAGGAGTTCGCCTACCTGCGCAAGACGATCGACTTCTTCAAGTCCAAGCAGGACCAGAAGCAGGTCTCGCTCAACCTCGACGAGCGCCGCCGGCAGAAGGAAATCGACGACGCGTTCAAGAAGGAGATGGACTCCGAAAAGGCGCGTCTCGCCCAAAACGACTTCAAGTTCCGCGAATTCCTGCTCGCCCCGCCCCCGCCGCCCCGCATCAAGGCAACGCCTGCCGCGGACGATGCCGATGATCCGTCTGAACTGAGCACCGACGACGACAATGCGCGCTACGGGAAGATGGACGTTCACCTGCGCGAGAGCCTGCGGGTGATCGCCGACGCCCTGGCCATGCGCAAACGTCAGGAACTGTGGGCCGGCGACACCGCCCCGCTTTCCGCTCACGTCAGCAAGAAGGGCTGAACGAGTTCAACCCGCGCCATGGCCAGCGCCCTCGTCCTGCTGCCGGAGGGGTTTGAAGAGCTGGAGGCAATCGCGCCCATCGATGTGCTGCGGCGCGGCGGCGTGGACGTGGTGGTGGCCGCCCTCGGCCCCGGCGTTCAGGTCACTGGGCGCTGCCAGGTCACGCTGCGCGCCGACCAGTTGCTCGAGTCCGTTCCCCCCGATCGTACCTTTGACCTGCTCCTGCTCCCAGGAGGTCCGGGCGTAAAACACCTGCGGGCCGACGCCCGGGTCCGGACCCTGGTCCTGGCCCAGCATGCCTCCCAGCGGTGGATCGGCGCGATCTGCGCCGCCCCGACCGTGTTAGGCGACCTGGGTCTCTTGCACGGCAAACGCTACACCTGCCACCCCTCGGTCGCCTCTGAACTTCCGGAACGCCTTGCTCACGAACGAGTCGTGATCGACGGCCGTCTGATCACCTCCCGCGGTGCGGGAACCGCCCTGGAGTTTGGCCTCGCCTTGGTCGGGATCCTGACCTCCCCGGCCAAGCGCGACGAGGTGGCCCAGGCGATCTGCGTGTAGTTCAGGGGCTAACGGCTGAACGGAAGGCGGCCGCCCCCACGGGTCCGCCCTGTGCCGTTTCCAGAACGCAGCGACCAGCGGTCGTTGACGTCGCCAACCCCGCGCGAGCGAAGGTCACACTCCTGGAGCGCGCTGCTTCGGAGGCGCTGGTTTCGCGCAACCGGCGTGAAAACAGGCAGGCGCGGGTTGCGTGGCGAGCGTCGCCCCTCCCTGGTCCCAGGTAGTAGTTTTACTCGGTCAGAAGCAAAGGGTTGCCTGCATTGCCGGGCTGGGGTCGGATCACGCTGCGCACCCGCGTCGGCGTTGTGATCCAGGCCATGCATTTCCCCTTTCCTTGCTCTTCGTTCCTGGAGGCACCGTAGTCCCGTCACGCACCATGTGTGGAATCGTCGGTCACTTCAGCACCCGTGTCTCTCCCGCCGATCGCTCCCGCATCGTCGAGCGCATGTGCGCGGCCCTGCTCCACCGCGGTCCGGACGACGGAGGTGTCATCACCAAAGGCCCCATCACACTGGGCATCCGGCGTCTCGCCGTGATTGATCCGGAAAACGGGCATCAACCCTGGCAAAGCGACGACGCCCGCTTCACCCTCGTCTTCAACGGCGCCATCCTGAACTTCCGGGAACTGCGCGCGGAGTTGGAGGAACTCGGTCGTTCGTTCCGCACCGATTCCGACACCGAGGTGCTGCTCGCCGCCTTCATCCACTGGGGAGAGGCCTGTCTTCCCCGGTTGCGCGGCATGTTTGCCTTCGCGGTGTGGGATGACCACCTCCAGCAGCTGTTCCTCGCCCGCGATGCCTTCGGCATCAAACCGCTCTACCTCCGCGCCAGTCCCTCCGGCACGGACCTGTGGTTTGCCTCGGAAATCCGGGCCCTGCAGCAGGCGTGCGACGACTTCACTCTCGATCCCCAGGCACTCTGCGACACCCTCGCCTTTCTCGCCGTTCCCGCGCCGCGCACGCTCTACCGCGAGGTGCTGAGTCTGCGCCCGGGCGAATACGCCCGGTGGAAGCAGGGCCGTCTCGAGCGGGTGCGCTCCTGGGACTTTTCCAAACGCGCCCGCACCGATCCAGCGTGTCGCGACGCCACCGCATTTGTCACCGAACTGCGCGCCCGGCTTGAGGACACGGTGCGCGTCCACCTCATCGCCGACGTGCCGGTCGGAGTGTTCCTTTCCGGCGGACTCGACTCCGCCCTCCTGGCCGGACTGGCCGCGCGCAAAGTCACGCGCCCGCTTCAGACGTTTTCGGTCGGATTCGCGGAGGCCGGCTACTCCGAAACCGAACAGGCCGCTGCCACCGCCCGTCACCTGGGTTGCGACCACCACACCACCGTCGTCACCGGAAACCGCGTCGTCGATGACCTCGACCGCCTGCTCGACGCCATGGACCAGCCCACGGGCGACGCGCTCAACACCTACTACGCCAGCGAACTGGCCGCCCGCGGCGGAGTGAAAGTGGTGCTGTCGGGGCTCGGTGCCGACGAGTTGTTCGGGAGCTACCCGTCCTTCCGCCAGATCCCGCAGCTTCAACGCTACCAATCGCTCTGGCGCTGGGTGCCAAGGTCGCTGCGACGCGGTGTGACGGGCCTCACCGCGGGCCGTTCGACCCGCACCCAAAAAATGGCGGACGTCTTCGCCTACGCCAATGATCGCCACGATCTCGCCGCCTGTTCCCGCCGCGTCTGGTCGACCCGATCCCTCCGCCGCCTGGCCGACGGCCGGGTCAGCGCCGCCTTGCACCCGGGACTGGCGGAGATGCGCGCCAGCCTGAACGATGCCGACACCTTTGAGACCATCTCGGCGTGGGAACTTCAAACCTACATGTCCGACGTCCTGCTCCGCGACAGCGACGTCATGTCCATGCGCCACTCCCTCGAACTGCGGGTGCCGTTTGCGGACCGACCGCTGGTGGAGTGGCTGTGGAGCCAGCCCAGCGCCTGGCGCAACACCCCGGCCCAGCCGAAGTCGGCCCTCGCCGCCGCGGGTGCGGACGTGCTGCCCCCCGGACTGGCCGGACGCCCGAAATGGGGGTTCACCCTGCCGATGAATGCCTGGATGCGCGCCGAGTTGCGTCCTTTCCTGGAGGATACATTCACCGCGGCCAGCGTGGGACAGAGTGGCTTCTTTTCGGTCAAGGAAGTCCAGGCGCAATGGCAGCACTTTCTCCGTCGTGACGACGCGCGCGGTTGGTCGCGACTCTGGAGTCTGGCCGTGACCATCGCGTTTCTCAATCGGAGGCGTTCCCGATGAAGGTGGTGCTTCTCTGTCCGGAGTTGTTCGCCGGCGAAGGCGGCATCGCCCGCATGCTTCGGCTGTACCTGCGCGCCCTCAACGAGGATCCTTCGACCCACTCCGTCGTCGTCGGCGCACTCAACGACGCCAGCCTGCCGGCGGATCGGCTCGCCCCCTACACACCCCGCGGCCAGGTGAGCGGCTTCGTCGCCGGCCGGAATCGGCTCACCTTCGCCTGGAAGGTCGTCCAGGCCGCCCGGGGTGCGCATCGCCTGGTCTGCGGGCATGTCCATCTCCTACCCATCGCCCGTTTTGCTCGATCGCTGAATCCGCGGCTCGCGATCTCCCTGGTCGCCCACGGCATCGAAATCGATCGGCCGCTCGGTCCGGTCCTGCGCTGGGGCTTGCGCGGCGCGGACCGGATCTGGTGTGTCAGCCAGGACACCCGCACGCGTCTGCTCGCCCATCATCCGGACCTTTCTCCTGACCGCATCCGGGTGGTACCCAATGCGCTCGATCCCGCCCTCGATCCGGGTGAAACCAGCCCGCCCGCCGAGTCCGTGGCTCCTGGGGACACGGTGATCCTGTGCGTGTCCCGCCTGGATCCACGCGAACCCTACAAAGGAGTCGAACTGCTGCTGCGCGCCTTCGCCCTCGTGCACCAGGAAGAACCCGCCGTCCGCCTCCGCATTGTGGGCGAGGGTCAGGACCGCACCCGCTTGCAGCAGGTCGCCCGGGACCTGGGACTGGATACCTGCGTTCACTTCACCGGGGCGCTCTCGGACCGCGCCCTCCAGGTTGAATTCAAAGCCTGCCGGCTGTTTGCGCTGCCCAGTTCCCGCGAGGGCTTCGGCCTCGTTTACCTCGAAGCCATGGCCCACGGCAAACCCTGTGTCGGCGTCCGCGCCGGGGGCGTTCCCGAATTGGTCGACGCCGAAACGGGATTGCTCGCCGCACCCGACGACCTTCCCGGTCTCGCGTCCGCCCTGCTGGCCGCCCTTCGCCGGACTTGGGATCCCCAGCGGATTCGCGCCCGGGCCCGGCAGTACTCCTTCACCGCCTTTCGCCAGCGTCTGGCGCAGGCCAGCTGAACCATGGCCGCCATCGAGGAAGAACTTCTGATCGAAGCCGGACGCGCCGATCGCCACTACGGGCGGGATCTCTGGCGGTTTCGCGAGTTGCTGGGATTCCTCGCCTGGCGCGACATCAAAGTCCGCTACAAACAAACCGCGGTCGGGGTCCTCTGGGTGGTGATCCAGCCCGCCGTCCAGACGCTGCTGCTCACCTTCGTCTTCAGCAAACTCGCGCGCATGCCGTCGGGTTCCGTTCCCTACGTGGCCGTGGTGCTCACCGGGCAGATCGCGTGGATGTTATTCTCGTCCGCCTTTACCGGCGCCGGCAACAGTCTCACCACCAACGCCCACCTCATCGGCAAGATCTATTTTCCCCGACTGCTCGCGCCGCTCTCCGCACTCGGTGTGGCCCTCGTCGACTGCCTCGTGCTGCTCGCGCTCACGCTGCCTTTCGCACCGCTGGTCGGCATCGGCCCGACGTGGCGCTGGCTGCTCCTGCCGGTCTTCATGGCTGGCGCCCTCGTGCTCGCCCTGGGCGCCGGGCTCTGGATCTGCGCCCTCACGGTCAAGTATCGGGATTTCCGATTCGTCACGCCGTTTCTGCTCCAGGTCGGCATCTTCGTCACGCCGGTCGGCTTCAGCACCGACTTCCTGCCCAACTGGCGGGATCTGCTCGCGTTGAACCCCATGACCGCCGTGGTCGAGGGCTTTCGCTGGTGCCTCCTGGGACGACCCGAACCGCTCTACGCCCCCGGTCTGGCCATGTCCCTGGTCACCGGTACCGTTCTGGTGCTCACCGGATTCTGGTACTTCCGCCGGACCGAGCGGCAGTTTGCCGACCTGCTCTGACCGTGGCCTCCTCCTCCGACATCGTCATTCGGGTCAACGCCCTCGCCAAGCGCTACACGCTGGGCCGGGAGGCGCGGCATGACACGTTTCGCGACGCCCTCGCCCAGGGAGCCCGGGGATTGTGGCGCGCCCTGCAATCCCGACGCGCCGCCGGGGGTTCGGGTGACAACGAATTCTGGGCGCTGCGGGACGTGACGTTTGAGGTCCGTCGCGGCGAGGCCATCGGCATCATCGGGCGCAATGGTGCCGGCAAGAGCACGCTGCTCAAGGTGCTCTCCCGGATCACCGAACCCACCCGCGGTTCGGTCGCCCTTCGCGGGCGGGTGGCCTCTCTCCTCGAGGTCGGCACGGGGTTCCATCCGGAATTGACCGGTCGCGAAAACATCTACCTCAACGGGGCGGTCATGGGCATGCCCCGCGCCGAAATCCGGCGCAAATTCGACGAGATCGTCGCGTTCTCGGAAATCGAGCGTTTCCTCGACACCCCGGTGAAACGCTACTCGAGCGGCATGTATGTTCGCCTCGCCTTCTCCGTCGCCGCCCACCTCGAGCCCGACCTGCTCATCATCGACGAAGTGCTCGCCGTGGGCGACCTTGCGTTCCAGCGCAAGTGTCTCGCCAAGATGGAGGAGGTCACGCGCACCCGGGGCCGGACCATCCTCTTCGTCAGTCACCAGCTGGGATCCATCCGGCATCTGACCCAGCGGTGTTTGCTGCTGTCCCTGGGATGTCTCGAGCTCGACGGTGCGACGGCGTCGGTGCTGGATCGCTACGTTCGCGCCGGCGAGGGGCCCGGAGTGGCGGGCCAGGGACGCTACGCCAGCATCCGTGAGGCACGCCTGGTCAATGAGGCCGGGCTGGCCTGCCCGGGTCACCAGGGCGAGGCGGTGCTGTGGCTGGAACTGTTGGTGGAGACCACCGGGCATGCCGAGTCCTCGCTCGAGTGCACCTTGACCGACCTCGAAGGCACCCGGCTGGGTCTCTACAGTCCGGGGCACTTCACCGGCTGGCGTCTGCCCGCCTCCCCGGGATTGCACCGGTTCCGGCTTCCGCTCGCCGTGCCGCGCCTGGCCAGCGGGCAATACGGGATCGATGTCTGCACGACCAATCACGGCAAGGGGCCGGACCACTACGTTTCCCAGGCCGTGGTCTTTGAGTCCGCCTCACTCGCCGGATTCCCCGCCCAGTGGGAGTTGCGCAAGGACTACGCGGCCGGGTACTTCATCCTCGACGCCGGCAATCCGCGTCCGGTCGAAGGCTCCTTGTCATGAGTTCGCCCCCCCTCAGCTTCTGGCGCGCGGCCCGGCACGAACTGTCGGTGGCCTGGAGTCGCTTGCAGATCCGTCGCGCCAACATGCCGAGCGGGTTGGGCGACGCAGTCTGGACGCTGCACGGCCTGGTCCGGACCCTGAAGCCCTCGGTCTGCGTGGAAATCGGTTCCGCCCACGGTCTTTCGACCTGCGTCATCGCTCTCGCCCTCAAACAGAACCTGCACGGGCGTCTCTGGGCGGTGGATCCGCACCTTCCCAACGCCTGGAGCGACGACCAGGCTGGCGACACCTGGTCCGATCTGGCGCGCAATCTGAGGCGAGCACGGGTCAGTTCCTACGTCGAGGTGGTCCGTCTGAAATCGGCCGAGGCCGGCCCCCACCTGCCATCGGCCATCGATTTTGCATTCATCGACGGGGATCACTCGTACGAGGGCGTGCGCACCGACTGGTCGTTGCTCGCTCCCCGCATGACCCCGGGCGGAATCCTCGCCCTGCACGACACGCTGTGGGACCGCAAGGCCGGCGACCCGGAATACCGCAAATGGCGGCGCCCCGACATGGGGGTGCCGCGGTTCATGGAGGAACTACGCAACGCCGGCTACCCGATCATCACCCTCGAACAGAACTGGGGTCTCTCGCTCGTCCACGCCCGCCCCGGGGGCTGGAGTTTTGTCTGACATGAGCGCCACCGCCCATCGTCTCTGGCAGTCGACCGCCGCACGCGCCTGGGCCTGGTCGCGGCCCCGCATTGACCGGCTGGTCTACACCCACGGCGGGCTGGGTGACGAACTCCTGCTCACCGCCGTGGTGAACGCCGCCCGGAACCAGGGACGCCCCCTGCATGTGCTGACCGAGCGCCCGGAGGTCTGGCGCCACAACTCCGATCCCGCCAGCGTGCAAACGGGAGTGGACCGGTGGTTCTACGCTCAACGAAGAAAGTGGATACGCACGCGCATCGACCACCTCGCCTACGATCACCACCGGACGGAGCACATCGCGGTTCAGATGGCGGCCAAAGCCGGAGTCACCCTGCCCGACGGCTGGACACCTGTGTTTCCGATTGCCCCTGTCCCGCAGGCGCGTCAGCGCCGCACGCTCGTGCTGCATACGTCCTGCCGGGGTGCACGCTACGCCGCCGAAACCAAGGAATGGCCCTTTGCCCGGTGGCAGGAGCTGGCCGCACAACTGGCCCCGGAGTTCCGATTGATCCAGCTCGGCACCCCCGACGACCCGGTGCTGCATGAGGCAATCGATCGCCGGGGCGCCACGTCCCTGGTCGAAGCCGCCCGCTGCCTCGCCGAAGCCGGGGCCTTCGTCGGACTGGAATCGGGACTGATGCACCTCGCCGCCGCCACGGGCACGCCCGCCGTCATCCTCTACGGCGGCCGGACCCTGCCGTCCCAGACGGGATACCCGCAACACCTTCACCTGCGCACGCCGACTCCCTGCACGCCGTGCGGGCTGGACCGGGGATGTCCGCACGGGCTTTCCTGCCTCGCCGTGTCCCCTGATGAGGTCGTCGGACACCTGCGTCGACTCACCTTGGAGGCCTCTCCCTGAACCGATGAAATCGCCCCCGCCCATCAGCCTGCTCATTCCCTGCTACCAGGCGGAGCGCTTCCTGCCGCGCCTAATGCGGTCGGTGCGGGCTCAGACCCGGCCGTTTGCCGAGATCGTCGCCTATGACGATGGGAGCACTGACCACACCGTCGCCATCGCCGAGGACCTTGGAATCACCGTCTACGAGGGAGGCGAAAACCGGGGCGTCAGCCACGCCCGCAACCAGCTCGCCGCCGCCGCCCGGTGCGAGTGGATTCACTTCCACGACCCAGACGACGAGCTGAGTCCGCAGTTTCTGGAGCGGCTCGCGGCGGAGTGCGATGCCCGCCGGGACGTCGTGACCTGCGACGCCGACTGGATCGATGAGGATACCGGCCAGCTTGAAATCGCCTGGCGCTACGACACCGCGGCGCTCGCCAGCGATCCGGTGGCGAGTCTGGTCGAGCGGCCCATGAGTCTGAACAACGCGCTCATCAATCGCGACCGCTGGCTCGTCGTCGGAGGCTGCGACGAAGCCCTCGATCGCTGGGAGGATGCCGATGTCACGCTCCGTCTCGCCCTGGACGGCGCCACGTTTTTCCACGTCCCGGAGGTTCTGACACACGCCCACCGCCGGAAGGACAGCCTGAGCGCGGATCCTGTCTCCAACTCTCGCAGTCGTCTGGCCTATCTGCAGAAACTCGCCGACCACCCCCGCCTGGTCCGGCTGCGTTCGCAGCTCGCGGTTCAAGCGGAACGCACCGCCGTGGACCTGCTCGATCAGGGTGATGCCCGCTCCGCCGCCGTCGCTGCCCGGCTCGCCCAGCACCTCGGCGCCCGTCTGCCCTCCAGTTCCCGGGGCGTCTGGTCGCTCGTCCGGCCGTGGGTCCCGGGCTTCACGCTGTTGCGAATCCAGTCCTGGATACGTCGCAACCGCTCACGCGCCGCGCCCCCCCCGCGGTCCACCCGTTCCACCTCGTCACCATGATCCCCCTTTCCTGGCTCCAATCGTGGCGCCGCCGGCGCGCCCGGCGCGCGGGTGCCGTGCTCGGTCGCACCGTCCTGCTGGCCGGAAGCGCCGTGGTGCGCAACGGCTGGAATCCCCCCGAGCCGGGACGGGTCCACCTCGGGGACGAGGTGCGGGTCGACGAGGGCGTTGTGCTCGATGCCTGGGGTGGATCGATCCGGATCGGAGCGCGCACCTTCATCGGTCCGCACGCGGTGCTCTACGGTCACGGCGGAATCGATCTCGGCGAGGACTGCCTGGTTTCCATGCACGTACGCATCCTCTCGTCCGAGCACGAGGTCCCTCCGCTCGGCGAGACCATTCGCTCGCGCCCGGATCGAAAACTCCCCACGCGGATCGGACGCGATGTGTGGATCGGGGCGGGTGCCACCGTGCTGGGAGGGGTGACGATCGGCGATGGCTGCGTGATCGGGGCGGGCAGCGTCGTGACTCAGGATGTTCCTGCGGGTGGCATCGTCGCTGGCGTCCCCGCCCGTCTGCTCCGTCACCGTGCCTGACCGCGTGCCATGCGCTGTTCCGTCATCCTGCCCACCCACAATCCCGACCGGGAGCGCCTGCGACGCACCCTGGCCGGCCTGCGGGCGCAGACCTTGCCGGCAACGGACTGGGAAACCGTGGTGGTGGACAATGCTTCGGAGCCGCCGTTGTCCGCTGCAGCCTGGGGGGAAGTCGCCCCCGGCTCCCTGCGGATCGTCCGCGAGCCGCGTCGAGGATTGACGCATGCCCGGATCGCCGGGCTGGCGGCCAGTCGCGCACCGGTGCTGGTCTTCGTCGATGACGACACGGTGCTGGATCCCGACTACCTGGAGATCGGTGTCCAGTTTTTGGAACACCACGCGGAAGTCGGAGCCCTCGGCGGCCGGACCGTTCCCGAATTCTCCGAAACTCCGCCCGCGTGGTTGTCGGAGTTCCACGGGTTGCTCGCCCTCCGCGATCTCGGTGCTAACGTCCGCATCGACCGTCCGCCCTCGGCCGGCACCGACCCCGCGCGCTCCCCCTACCCGGCTCACGCCCCGATCGGAGCGGGACTGATCCTGCGGAGATCGGCCGGCGAGGACTGGTTACGCTCAATCTCCGCCACTCCGCTGAACCGCATCCTGGCGGACCGCACCGGGGCGGAACTCTCCTCGGGGGGTGACAACGACCTTGTCTTTTCCGTCTACCGCTCGGGACATGCCGTCGCCTACGAACCGCGCCTGCGACTGACGCACCTGATTCCGGGTTCGCGACTCGCCCCGCAGTACCTCGGGCGACTCAATCGTGGCATCCAACGCTCCTGGGTGCAGGTGCTCGCGCGTCACCAGGCCTGCCCCTGGCCTGCCGTCGCTACCTGGACCGTGTGGCCCCGGCAGGCGCGGGCCTACCTGCGTACGAGGGCCTGGGTATCTCCCGCCCACCGCATCCGCTGGCAGGGCCTCTGCGGGCGTTTCGAGGGACAGGCCGATTTGTGGCGACAGAAAAACGGAGGTGACACGTGACCACCACCCTTCCGGTGCCCGGCCCACGACGACTGAGTTTGGGCCGCCTCGTCTACCTGCTCTGGTATCAACCGCTCGGTTGGTGCGAGCGCAGCTGGCGTGAGGGAGGGCCGATCGAGCAGTGGCGCACCCATCAGGGACGGCGCGCCATGACGGCCGCCGCGCACCGGCTCGCCCCACTCCCGGTCACCGCTCCGCTACCCGGAGCTCCGGCGCTTTTCTTTCTCACGGGTGCCGCCTTCTGGGAACAGACCGCCTTTTGCCTGCGCTCCCTGCAGGTCGCCGCTCCGGAACAACGCTGGCCCGTCGGCGTGATCGACGACGGCACGCTGCCTGAACCCGCCCGCCTCTCCCTCGAGCGCGCATTTCCCGGTTTGTCGGTGGCCGCTCCCAGCCGCACCGAAAACGCCCTCGAGCGGTTTCTTCCCGCCGGGCGGTTCCCCACGCTGCGCTCGCATCGGATCGACTACAAGCACCTGCGCAAGCTGACCGACACCCATGCCCTCCATCCGGGTTGGAATCTCGTCCTCGACTCGGACATGCTCTTCTTCTCGCGTCCCGAGGAGTTGCTGCGCTGGTTGCGAAATCCCGACGGGCCGCTGGTCATGACCGACCTCGCCAACGCCTACGGCTACGCGCCCGAGATCCTTGCCTCGCTCGACGGCCTCGCCCCGCCCGCCCGTATCAACGTGGGCATCACCGCCCTCTCCACCCACCAGCTGAACTGGAGCCAGGTGGAACGCTGGACCTACACGCTGCTGCGGCAGCACGGCTCCAGCTACTTCCTCGAGCAGGCCCTCGTGGCCCTGCTCCTGGCCGGTCGTCCGTTCACCCAGCTCGACGAGGCGCGCTACCGGGTTCTGCCCGCAAACGACGAGATCGCACGTCCCTCCGCCGTGCTCCACCACTACGTCGCGCACGCCAAGCGCGACTACTTCCGCCACGCCTGGCGGCGCTTCGCATGACCCCCGCGCCTGGCCATTCCCTCGCCGTCACCCTCGCGGACAACCCTCGCCTGGTCCGGGTCGGCGTCCCCACCTTTCGCCGCCCGACGTTGCTCGCGCAGGCGCTTGCCAGTCTGCGCGCCCAGACGCACGAGGCCTGGGTCGCGACGGTCTATAACGACGATCCGGGCGACCCCGCCCCCGCCGCTCTCGTCGCCGCCCTCGACGACCCGCGCCTGTCCTGCGTCGCCCCCCCGGCCCGGCTGGGTCCGGTGTCCGCTTTCAATCTCGCCTACACCCACGGAAACGAACCGTTCTTCGCCCTGCTGGAGGACGACAACACCTGGGACCCTGACTTCCTGGCGCGGCTCCTCGCCTGCCTGGAGGCCCACCCGGACACTGCCGGCGTCGGCTGCAATCAGCGGATCCGCGAAGAACAGTCCGATGGATCCTGGCGCGACACCAGCACCACGGTCCGGCCCGTGGTGACCGCCGGCCCCCGAACCCCGCGGCCCATTCCCTGGGGCGAACCGGCGCTCGCCACCGGCTCCACGCTGTCCAACGGTGCCCTGCTGCTGCGTCGGGCTGCCGCCGCCCGACTCGTCACGCCAGCGGACCTGCCGTTCGCCGGTGTTGAGGCCGTCCGGCAGCGGCTGCTTCCCCACCCGCTTCTCTACCTCCCAGAAACGCTGGCCACGTATTCGAAAACCCGTGTCACCGCCCGCTCGGGCGACGGACATCGCTGGGGCGCGCTGCAAACCCTCCTGCTCGCCACCTTCGTTCGCCACGCCAAGCCATCCGACTTGGCTCTCCAGCAGCTCTGGACGTACTGGCGGCGGCAGCAGCCCGCGCCGACCCACCTCGCGTTGCACGCCGCCCTCAGCTGTCCCGGGTGCCGGCCCCTGCTCGCCTGCGCAGGGCTGATCGACTGGTTGCGGTTCTTCAAGACCGTCCTCGGCCGACCCGCCGGGGCCTGGGCCTGCCTGCACGCCCGGCGCGATCACCCGGATTGGTGGTCGGTGCTCGACTCCGCCACCGCCCACCGCTTCGCCGAAGCCCGCGCAGCCAACGTCCCTGTCTCCGCATGAATACGACGAGCGAACCCACCACAAGGCGGAAGACACCCCTCACCTGGAGGGCGCCGCTCCGTCGGCGCCGCGGGGACGTGCATCGATCCAGTCCGCCGGTACGTCTCGCTTTCGCTGCCGCAGACCCGCGCGCTCGACGCCGACAGAGCGGCGCCCTCCAAGTTGTGGGGGTGGGGTCGCTGACCCCGCGGGAATTGGCGTCGCACGCAAGTAACGGTGCACCGAGGCAGGACCGGTCGGACCTGTCGCGGCCTTCCCGCGACTGCGGGACCACCTCCAACCGGATCCGGCTCTCAAATCTGCCCCCTCATCTGGCCCGTCTGGAACGTTCGCGTGATTGGGGTCGATCCGTGGTTCAATTGCGTGGCTCCGGACTAGCATGAACACGCCGCTCGTCAGTGTGCTCATCCCTTGTCGCAATGCCGAGCGCTGGCTCGCCGTCGCCATCGAGTCCGCGCTCGCGCAACAGGGCGTGTCGCTGGAAATCGTGGTGGTCGACGACGGTTCAACCGACCGATCCCGATCAATCGCCCTCGGCTACGCCGCCCGCGGGGTGCGCCTGCATCTCCAGCCGCACCGGGGCGCCGCGGCCGCGCGCAATCAGGCGCTGGCCGCGTGCTCGGGCGCGTGGATCCAGTTTCTTGATGCCGACGATGCCCTCGCACCGGACAAGCTCTCGCTTCAACTCGCCGCCCTCGGCAGCGCTCCAGCCGACTGCCTGGCCAGCGCGGCATGGGGACGCTTTCGCGCCGACCAGTCCCCGGAGACCGCCACCTTCGCCGACTCCGCGGTGGAACGCGATTTCACTCCGGCCTGGGAGTTTTTGCTCCAGCACGCGGAAACCGGCCGGATGATGCATCCGGCTGCCTGGCTCTGTCCCCGGCCCCTGCTCGATCGGGCCGGGCCCTGGGACGAGACGCTGTCGCTCAATGACGACGGGGAATACTTCGCCCGGGTGCTCCGCCTCGCCTCGTCGATCCGCTACGTTCCAGGTGCACGCTCCTACTACCGCTCCGCCGTGCCGGGCAGCCTGAGCCGGGTCCGCAGCCGCGATGCCCTCGTCTCCCTCCACCAGTCCGTCGCCCAGATGGCCGCCCACCTCCTCGCCGTGGAGGATTCTCCGCGTATCCGACAGGCCCTTTCCGATTTCTGGGAGCGCACGCGGTTTGAACTTTATCCGGAGGCACCGGACCTGAGCGATGACGCCGCCGCGCGCGCCCGTCACTGGGGAACCCCGCGGGTCACGTTCGCCTGTGGTCCGCGGCTGCGCTGGCTGGCGACCGTCGGAGGTTGGAAACTCGCGCGCACCCTCCAGCGTCGCGTGCAACGCCCATGACGCGTCCCCCGGCCTCCATCTGCATCGTCTCTCCGCTCCACCTCTCGCAGAATCCGCGGGTGGTGAAGGAGGCGTGCGCCCTGCATGAAGCGGGGTACTCGGTGCGGGTAGTCTCGGGACGCAATGACCCGCGTTGCGACGACGCCGACCGGGAACTCCTGCACCGGCACGCCTGGACGGTGCAGCGGGTCGACCACACCCGCCGCGTCGGGACCCTCGCTCCGGAGTTCCTGCACCGCTGCGCGCGCACATGGATTCGGGCCCGTCCCGATTCGACGTCGGGGGCGTGGCTCGACCGCCTTGCCCACCACCGCGCAGCACTCGCGCTCGCCGCCGCCGCAGGGGAGGAGCCTGCAGACCTCTACCTTGGCCACACGGTGGCAGGTCTTGCCGCGGCCGGTCATGCGGCGACCCGACACAACGCACGCCTCGGCTTTGACGCCGAAGATTTTCATCGCGAAGAAACCCGCGAGGCGCAGCTCGACCCGGTGTTGCGGTCCACCGTGGCATCCATCGAACGCCGCTGGCTGCCCCGCTGTGTTCACCGCACGGCCGCCTCTCCACTCATTGCCGATGCCTACGTCGAAGCCTATGGCATCCCCCGTCCCACGGTGGTCCTCAATGTGTTTCCCCGGCGCGAGGGACTCGACGCTCCGCGCGCCCGTCCGCCTGGATACGTGGCGCGCCGGCTCTACTGGTATTCGCAGACGATCGGACCTGGGCGCGGACTGGAGTCGCTGCTGGCCTCCCTCGGCGCGGGGAAGTTTGTCGGCACCCTGGCCCTCCGCGGTCGGCCCGTGCCCGGTTACGTCGATCACCTCCGCGCAGTCGCCCGCGGCGCCGGCTTCGGCGGCGACATCACCGTGCTGCCGGTCGCACCCCCGGCCGAGCTCGTCACGCTCGCGGCGGAACACGGCGCCGGCCTCGCCCTCGAGGAGAGGACACCCCGCAATCGCGACCTCTGCCTGACCAACAAGGTCTTCACCTACCTGCTGGCCGGACTCCCCGTCGTTTTGTCTCCCACCCTGGCGCAGCGCGCCCTCGCGGCGGAAGCGGGCGAGGCCGCCTTCCTGCTGGATGAAACACCCGGGACCGAGTCGGCCTCCCGACTCGTCACCTGGTTGCTGGATCCGCTCGCGCAGGCCCGCGCCCGCGCCCGCGCTTGGACCCTGGGACAGCAGCGGTACTGCTGGGACGTGGAGCAAACCGCCCTGCTCTCCGCCCTCCACGCCGCACTCGGCCGCGCACCGGCCTCAACCGTCGGTCGAGGCGCCTCCCCGTGAAACGCCTGCTCATCGTTTCTCCGCACTGGCTGCCCTTCAGCGCCCCCGACCTGCAGCGGGTGCGACTGAGCCTGCCCCACTACCGGGCCCACGGCTGGGACCCGGTCGTGCTTGGCGTGGACCCAGCCGCGTGCGAGGGTCCGCTCGAACCCGAACTGCTGCGCACGGTTCCCGGTGATATTCCCGTGCACCGGTGCCCCGCCCTGCCGGTCAGCCTGACGCGGCCCCTGGGCCTCGGAAACTTGGGCTGGCGCTGCCTTCCGTACCTGCAGGCGGCGGGTGAGCGTTTGATCCGCCACGAAAACATCGACCTCGTGCTGTTTTCCACCACGCAGTTTGTCACGCTCCTCGCCGGCCGCGCCTGGCGGCGGCGCACCGGCGTGCCCTACGTGGTCGACCTGCAGGATCCGTGGCGAACCGACGACTACGAGCGCCCGGGTGCGCCTCCTCCTCCGGGTGGCCGGAAATACCAGTTTGCCCGTCTGGTGGCCTGGGCCTTGGAGGAGCGCACGTTTCGCGACGCCGCCGGATTCATCAGCGTATCCGAAGACTACCTCACCACCCTGCGCCACCGCTACGCCTGGATGGCACGTCGACCTTCCCTCTGCCTCCCCTTCGGCGGCAGCTCCGCGGACTTCACCCTCGCGCGAACCCTGCCGTCCGACACGGACCCGGCCTTCACCCGCCGGCCCGGCGAGGTCCACTTGCTTTACACCGGCTCGGCCGGGCCAATTCTCTCCGGCAGTGTCCAGCGGCTCTTTCACGCGGTGAAGGAGTTTCGCGCGCTCCACCCCGGAGACGCGGCCCGTCTGCGCCTGCACTTCGTCGGCACCCAGTACGCCTCTGCCGGCACCGCCCGCGCCCTCGTGCAGCCGTTGGCCGACACCTTCGGCATCGGCGATCTCGTGCGGGAAGTTCCGCACCGCATCGGCTACCTTGCCAGCCTGCGACTCCAGCAGGCGTGCGACGGTCTGCTGTTGCTGGGGTCGCAGGACCCTGCCTACTCGCCCTCCAAACTCGTGCCCTACGTGCTCTCAGGTCGGCCGGTGCTCACCCTCGCTCCGAATCCCAGTCGTTTGTACCAGCGGAGGCTCGAATTGGGCGGCGACGGGACCGTCGGCTACGCCACCGGGGATGCGGTCGAATCCACCTCGGCGTCCCTTCATCGGTTCTTCGCCGCGGCGCTCGCCGGGTTCCCCGATCCCGGCCGCTGGATGCCCTCGCTGACCGAAGTCGAACGGCGCTACGGCGCCGCCACCCAGACCGAACGCCAGTGCCGGTGGTTTGACCCCCTTTGTCCGGTTGCCCACGCTGCTCCGCGAAACGCCCAGACGTGATGTCCGACCTCCCCTCATCCACGCCTCCCGAGGAGACCCCGCTCTTGGCGGACGCGGCTCCGCTGCATCCCTGGTCGGAGCGCCAGTCAACCGTGCTGTTTCGCACCGGGTTGGTGGGCACGCTGGTCCTGGTCGTCTACTTTGCCGTCGTGGCCCAGGTCGAGGATCCGCTCCATCGCTACCAGGGCCTGGCCATGATCGTCTTGTCACTGCTCCCCGGGCTGCTCTGGGCGCGACGTCAGGACACCGCGTTCCCCATGTTTCAGACGTTCATGATGACCGGACTGAACAGCTTCGCCATCCCCCTGCTCGCGGGCCATGAGCAGCTTGCCCGGTACTCCAACGACAGCGTCAGCACCGCAGCCTGGGGCGTGATCGTCTTCCAGGTCGTGGCCATCGTAGCCTACCGGCTCGCCCCCGGCCGCCCGCAGACATCCCACGCCTGGACCACCCCGCTGTTCGAGGGTCGCATCGAACCCTACCTGCGCACCGGCATGCTTGTGACCACCCTTTACACCGGGATCGCGGCATTCACTGATTGGATACCCACAGAGATCAACAGCGTGCTGCGCGCCATCTGCTTCGGGATTGGCACCCTCTGCACCTTCCTGCTCAGCCGCGCCTGGGGGATCGGCGAATTGCCGCGCCGGGACTGCATCGGGTTCACCGTGATGCTGTCGCTGCAGGCGATCTTTCTCTTCTCCACGCTGTTCCTCGTCGGGGGGCTCTCCCTCCTCGTGCTGGCGCTCCTCGGCTACGTGACCGGCGGCAAACGCCTGCCGATCCTCCCCTGCCTGGTCATCTTCGCCTGCATGGCCGTGCTTCACAACGGCAAGAGCGCGATGCGACTCAAGTATTGGGAAAACCAGACCCCGCGCGGGGGTTTTCTGGAACTGCCGGGGTTCTTTGCCGAGTGGGTCGGCTACGGACTCGCTCCGCCCGAGGCGCGACCGGAGGACGCCGTGGCCTCCCGAAAACTCATCGAACGCACCTCGCTCCTGCACATGCTGACGCTCGTCGTCGACTCCACGCCGAAGCGCCAGCCCTTCCTCGAGGGCGAGACCTATGGTCACATCCTGCCGCAGCTGATGCCACGCCTCTTCTGGCCCGAGAAACCACTGGGACACGTCAGCACACACCGGCTCGCCGTCTACTACGGCCTGCAGGATGAGGAGAGCACGTTGAAGACAACGATCGGCTTCGGAGTGGTCGTCGAGGCCTATGCCAATTTCGGTTTCACCGGGCTTGTCCTGCTCGGCTGCGTGATCGGCGGCTGCACGCGCCTGGCCGGCACCTGGACGCTGTACTCCCCGATCATCTCCTACCCGGGTCTCTTCATGATCCTGCTCATGGCCTGGTCCTTCCAGATCGAACTGCCCATGAGCGCCTGGATCTCGTCGCTCTATCAGGCCGCGCTGGCGGTGCTGGGTGTGCCGTTCGTGCTGCGCCTGTTTTTCCGATGACTCCTCACCAGGCATCCGGAGCGGGACGTCTCGCGATCGTGGTGTCACACCCGATCCAATACTACAGCCCGTGGTTTCGCTGGTTGCGCGAACACGGGGGCTTCGATCTGCGGGTGTTCTACCTGTGGGACGCCGGATCCGAACCCGCCCTCGACCCCCAGTTCGGCCGAGTCGTGGCCTGGGATGTCGACCTCTGCAGCGGCTACCCCCACGAATTCGTGGCCAATGTGGCGCGACGTCCGGGAGCGGACCGGTTTTTCGGACTGCGCAATCCCGCGTTGACCGCCCGGCTCGAAGTCTTTGCACCCCGCGCCGTCCTGCTCTTTGGTTATGCCTACGCGTCTCACCTTCAGGTGGTCGCCTGGGCGCGACGCCGGGGAATCCCGCTCCTCTTCCGAGGTGACTCCCACCTGCTCGGGCGGGGCTCGCTTCCGGTTTGGAAGGCCGGGCTGCTTTGTCTCCTCTACCGGAAATTCGCCGGATTTCTCTACACCGGAAAGGCGAACCGCGCCTACTTTGAAGCCCTGGGCGTTCCTTCCGACCGCCTGCACTTCGCCCCGCACAGCGTCGATGCGGCCCGCTTCGATCCGTCCTTGCCCGAGGTCCAGCGCGCCATCGAGGCGCTGCGCCGTTCGTTGCCGCTGGAATCCGACACGCGGGTCGTCCTGTTCGCCGGCAAGTTTGTTCCGGCCAAACAGCCTCGCCCGTTGCTCGACGCCTTTCTCGACCTCGCACCGCGAAAGGCCGTGCTCCTTTTTGCCGGTGACGGCGAGGAGCGCGCGAACCTGGAGTCCACCGCCTCCGCGCGCGGAGCGCTCGGTCGCACGGTCTTCATCCGACCCTTCACCAACCAGTCGGCGATGCCGGCGCTCCACGGTCTCGCATCGATCTTCGTCCTGCCTTCGCGGGGTCGCTACGAGACCTGGGGACTCGCCGTCAACGAGGCGATGCACCTGGGCGTGCCTGCGCTGGTGAGCGACCGCGTCGGCTGCCAGTCCGACCTCGTGACCGAGGGGGAGACCGGCTGGGTCTTTTCGAGCTCTGATCCGCAGGGACTCTCCACCGCCCTCGCCCGCGCGCTGGGTACCAGCGCGGAAGCACGCGCCCGTCTCGGCGCCAACGCACGGCAGCGCATCGCCGGCTACACCTACACCCAGACCACCGCGGGCCTGCGCGCGGCGTGGTCGGCCTGCGTTCCCACCTGATGCGCATCACCCTTGTCATGGGCTTCTTTCTTCCGGTGCCCGCCCTCCAGGGGGGCGCCACCGAGAAGATCTGGCTGCGCCTCGGCGAGGGACTCGCCGCCGCGGGTCACGAGGTCACCCTGGTGTCACGTGCCTGGCCCGGTCTGCCGGAACGCGACACCACCGGGCCCGTTCACCATTTGCGGCTGCCGGGCTGGAACCACACGCCTTCCCTCGTGCGCAACCTCTGGCTCGACTTCCGCTGGGGGCGACGCGTGCGTTCGTACCTTCCGGTGGGCGACGTCGTCGTCTGCAATACCGTCACCCTGCCAATCGGCCTGCGCCGCGCCCGGCCGGACGCCGGACGCGTGGTCGTGGTGCTCGGTCGCATGCCCAAGGGTCAGGTCCGCGCCTATGGCTCGGTTGACCTGCTGCTGGCCACGAGCGAAGCCGTCGCGGTCCGGGCTCGTCACGAAAACCCGCGGCTGTCCGACCGCATCGTGCGCATGCCCAATCCGATCGACTGGTCGCTCCACCAGGCGGCGGCACAGGCGTCGCGCGATCACGCCCCGGTGGAAATCGGCTATGTCGGACGGATCCACCCCGAGAAGGGTCTGGAGTGGCTGCTCGAAGCCGGGGTCCGGCTTCTGTCCCGTCCCGGCCTGCCGGACTGGCACCTGAGTCTCACCGGCCCGGTGACCATCGCCCAGGGCGGTGGTGGCGAAGCCTACCGCGACCAACTCCTCGCTCGCGTGGGTGGCGCCCTCGGGTCGCGGCTGACCTTCCGCCCGCCGGTGTTTGATCCCGCCGCGCTCGCCCGCATCTACGGATCGCTGCAGGTGTTCTGCTACCCGAGCCGCGCCGTCCACGGCGAAGGGCTGAGCATCGCGCCCCTCGAGGCCATGGCCGCCGGGGCCGTGCCGGTGGTGTCACAACTGGATTGTTACCGCGATGTGATCGTCGACGGCGAAAACGGTCTCACCTTCGCCCAGGCCGGTCCGGATCCCGCCGGGGCGCTGACCGACTGCCTCGCCTCGCTGGTAGCTGATTCCGGACGTCGAACGCAGCTCGCGCGAGCGGCCCAGACCACCGCCCGGCGCTATGACTATGCCGAGACCACGGCCTGCCTGCTCCGCGAGTTTGCACGGTTGACCGGTATGCCCGCCCGGACGTAACCTGCCCGCGTCCGCTCCGCTCCCGCCCATGCGTCCAATGCACCTCTCCCACGTCATTGCGAGCCTCGACGCGCGCCACGGCGGACCGAGCAAGGCCACGCGCCTGCTCGCGGAGGCCCAGGCCGACTTGGGCGCCCGGGTCGACCTGCTGGCGGGCGCGGAGGAGTCGGGCGAGGAGGTCCGCGGCAACCTGACCGTGACCCTGCTGAAACGGGGCTGGTGGGAGCGATTCGGCATCATCCCCGGCCTCGGCGCCAGCCTGCGGGCGGGGACACCCGACCTGGTGCACGCACACGGGCTGTGGCTGCACACCCTGGGAGTCGCCCACACCGTCGCCCGCGCCCGCCGCGTCCCGCTGGTCGTGTCCCCGCGCGGCATGATGTCACCCTGGTCCTGGCAACGACGCCGCTGGCGTAAGCGGCTGGCGGAGCAATGGCTGCATCCAGGCGCGCTCGCCGCTGTGGCGGGCTGGCACGCCACGAGTGACGAGGAGGCGGACGACATCCGGGCGCTCGGGTACCGCCAGCCGATTTGCGTCGCACCCCACGGCGTGGAGGTGCCCGATGCGGCGGCCCTCACCGCCGCCCGCGAACATTGGATACGGGTCTGCCCCGAATGCGGACGCCGCCCCACCGCCCTCTTCTACTCCCGGTTTCACGCCAAGAAACGGGTGCTCGAGCTGATCGACCTGTGGCTGGCCAAGGCGCCCACCGAATGGCTGCTCCTGCTGGTCGGCGTGCCCGAGCAGTACTCGGTCGAGGCCCTGCGCGCCTACGTCTACCGCGCGGGCGGAAGCCGGCGCATCGAGGTCTTCGATGGCTTGAATCAACCCGCCCCCTACGCCGCGGCCTCGATCTGCCTGCTGCCGTCCCACTCCGAGAACTTCGGCATGGTCGTGGCCGAGGCGCTCGCGGCCGGCGTGCCGGCGCTGGTCACGGATCGCACACCCTGGAAACTGCTCGACGCCGCGCGCGCCGGCTGGTGCGTGCCCTGGTCCGACTACGGCACCGCCCTGCAATCCGCCCTGGCCGAGCTGCCCGACGCCTTGCGCGCCCGCGGCGCCACCGCCCGCGCCTGGGCGCACGCCACCTTTGCCTGGAGCAACTCGGCCCGCACCCTGCTCGATTTCTACAGCCAGCTGGGCCCATCCCCCGCGGAGGCGAAGGATCCGGCATGACGGAACCCGCCGCCTCCGAAATCCGCACCACCACGGTCATCCTCGGACCGAGCCGGAGGGAGCCCTGGGCGGTCTTTCACGCGCTGCTAGTCGCCGTCGCTGCCGCCTGGATGTTCGGCGGAAAAATCTGGTGGGCCAAGCCGATCCTCTGCGTGCTGACGGCCCCCGCCATCGCCATCACGGTCTGGGAATACGTGGCCCGGCGCCGGCGTCCCGAACCCGATGCGAGAACCCTGTTCCGCTGGCTGCTTCCCATGATCGTGCTCGGTGGCGTCGTGCTGGTCAGCGCCGCGGTACCGAACCTGGCCCCGAAACAATTCGGGACCGGGACCGTCTGGGTGGTGCGGCCGCTGTCCGACTTCTGGCCGAGCACCGCCGATCCGACGCGGACGATCCGGGAGCTCTGGCTGCTGTCCGGTCTCTACCTCACGGGATTCAATCTTCTCGTCTGCGTCCGCTCGCGGCACGCCCTCCGGGGACTGATGCTCGCCCTCGCCGCGAACGGCATTGTCCTCTCCGTCTTCGGCACGCTGCAGAAGCTCCTGCACCTCGACATCTTCTTCGGATTGGAACGCGCACCGAACCCGGCCTTCTTCGCCACCTTCATCTACCATAACCACTGGGGCGCCTACATCGTCCTGCTGACGTCGATCGCGCTTGGCCTGGTCTTCCACTACGCCAGCCGCCCGCGGGCGCGCGACTTCTGGCACACCCCCGCCTGCGGGGGCATCCTCGCCGTGGTCTTCATGGCCGCCACGGTGCCGCTCAGCTCCTCGCGGTCGTCGACGGTCCTCGTCGCCCTGCTGCTGGTCGTCGCCCTCATCCACGGCATCGTCGCGCTCATCCGCACCCGGGCCGTGCACGGGCGCAGCGGGGTGCTCGTCAGCCTCCTGCTCAGCTTCGCCGTGTTGACGGGGCTCGCCATCTATCACCTGGGCAAGGACACCATCGACCGGCGCATCGCCACCACCCGCTCGCAGATTGCGACCATGCGCCTGCAGGGTGATGTCGGCCAGCGGCGGGTGCTCTACCAGGACACGATGCGTATGGCGGCGGAAAAACCCTGGTTCGGCTGGGGACTCGAGTCCTACGAACGGGTTTTCCCCCTCTACAACTCCACGCCGCGCAGTCCCGTCGACCGGCTGCCGATCTACTACCAGGAGGCCCACTCCGACTGGCTCCAGGTTCTCGCCGAGCTGGGCTGGGCCGGCTTTGCCTTGCTGGTCGCCGCGGCGGCCTGGCCTCTGGCGAGCCTCGCCCGACGCGTCCGGCGTCACGCCCTGTCCCTGTATCCAATCCTCGGGTGCAGCCTGATCCTCGGTTACGCCTGGGTGGAGTTCCCCCTCGCCAACCCGGCGGTGGTCGCGGTCTGGTGGATCGCCTGGTTCGTCGCCCTGCGCTACTCCGTCCTGTCGGAGAATCGCTGATGTACTCCGCGCTCGTGCTGACCCTCAACGAGGAGCGCGCCCTGCCGGGCTGCCTCGCCTCGCTGCGGGCGTGTGACGATGTGGTCGTGCTCGACTCCGGCTCGACCGACCGCACCTGCGCGCTCGCCGAGGCCGCCGGCGCCCGGGTGTTCACCCACCCGTTCGAGGACTTCGCCGCGCAGCGCAACCACGCCCACGCGATCATCCCGTTCCGTCATCCGTGGGTCTTCCATCTCGACGCCGACGAACGCTTCACCCCGGAGCTGCACGCGGAATGCACCGCCTGGCCGGAGGAGGCCCCCTTCGAGGGTGCCTTCGTCGCTCCGCGCATGTTGCTGGACGGGGTCTGGGTGCCCCACTGCACCGACTTCCCCGCCTATCAGGCTCGGTTTGTGCGCCGCGACGGCTTTCGCTGGGCCCAGGTGGGGCACGGGCAGCGGGAGGCTCCCGGACAACGCATGGCCACGCTGCGCTCGTCCTACGACCACGAGATGCTGATCCACGGCGAGGCCGCCTGGCTCGAAAAGCACCGGCGCTACGCGCGCGAGGAGGTGGCGCACCATCGACGCGACGCGGTGGCGTTCGGATCCAGCCTGGGAAACATGTTCACGCGCGACCCGTTGCGACGGCGGCGGGCGCTCAAGCAGATCAGTTACCACTTGCCTGCAAGACCCTTGCTGCGACTGCTTTACCAGTATGTGTTGCGCGGGGGCTTTCTCGACGGCCGGGCCGGCTGGCGCATGTGCCGCCTGCTTTCCCGATATGAGCGTTTCACGGTGGAAGCCGGGCGCGAGTCCCCTCTTACTCGTCAACCATGACCCCCGTACTCTTCGTCAACCGCACCTACTGGCCGGGTGAGCAGGCGACAGCCCAGTTTCTCACCGATCTCGCCGGCGCCCTCGCCGCGCAAGGTCGGCGCGTCTCGGTTCTGACCGCTTCGGTGCGCGGGCGACCGGATCGGGAGGAACACCGCGGCGTCACCATTTTCCGCACCGGAGCTCTCGCCAGCGCTGGTCGCGCCCGGGGACCGGCCTTGCTCATCCAGGCCCGGGCTTTCCTCTCTTTCAACCTCGCCGCCCGGAAGTGGGTGTCCACGCATGACCTCCCCGGCGTCCAGGTGGTGCTGATGTCCGATCCACCCCTGATCGGCACCATGCTCCAGGCACGGCTGCAACCCCACGCCGTCGCCTGCCACCATTGGATTCAGGACATCTATCCCGAAATTGCGATGGACCGGCTGCGGATTCCCGGACTGCACCTCTTCCAGCCGGCCCGGGATCGCGCCTGGAAGGCCGCCTCGACCTGCGTCACCGTCAGCCAGACCATGGCCCAGACCATCCTCGCGCGCGGCGTGCCG
This sequence comes from Opitutaceae bacterium, assembly GCA_046346755.1. Taxonomy (GTDB): domain Bacteria; phylum Verrucomicrobiota; class Verrucomicrobiia; order Opitutales; family Opitutaceae; genus UBA6669. The sequence continues at coordinate 46,796 of JAXMHM010000052.1, forward strand.
GCGGACCGGGTGCGGGTCATCCCAAACTGGGCCCCACGCGAAGTCGCGCCGCCCGACCCGGCCGAGGTGGCCAGCTGGCGCGCCGCCCACGGACTGACCGGGGGCTTTGTCATCGGCTACGCCGGCAATCTTGGCCGGGTGCACACCTTCGACGCCTTCATTGCCGCGGCCGATCAGCTGCGGGGCGACGCCCGTTTCCAGTTCGTCTTCATTGGCGACGGAGCCCAGCGCGGCGCCCTCGACCGCGAGCTCGCCCGGCGACGCCTGAAATCGGTGCGCTTCCTGCCCGGCCAGCCGCGCGAAAAGCTGTCGGTCATGCTCAGCGCCATCGACCTCCACCTCGTCAGCCAGCGCCCGGGTTGCGAAGGCTGGGTCTTCCCCAGCAAGCTCTATGGCATCGCCGCCGTCGGCCGGCCCGTGCTGTCGATCGGCGTGCCGGGCGCGGAACTTGGCGAAATCGTGAAACGGCAGGGCTTCGGCTGGCATCACACGGTCGACGATGTCGACGGGATCGTCGCCACGCTCCGCAGCTTCGCGTCGAGCTCTTCCAACCGCGAAGCCGCCTCCGATGCCGCGCGGGCCTACCACCGCAGCACCGGAGGGTTCGAGAAGTCGCTCGCCGCGTGGAACGCCCTGCTCGCCATCCGGGACCTGCGTCCGGGCCCCGCGGCCGCGTGAGCCGAGCACCCCGGTCACGCCGCCGATGACAACCCGCCGCACCGCCGCCCTGCTGCTGACTCTCGACGCGCTCTGCGTCCTGGTCTGCTTCAACGCGGTGGCCTGGGTCCGCGGCATCGCCCATCCCGGGCACTGGATCGACTGGCCGCTGCTCGGCCCCTTCGCCTTCCTCGCCGCCGGGGTCTACCTGATCGACGGGTATCGGGACCGCACCGACATGCTGAGCCTCGACTTCGCCAGCCAGCATCTCATCGCCCTGGTCGGCGCCACCCTCGCCACCCTGCTGCTGACCTTCGCCGTCATCCCCGCCAACTACCCGCTGCAGGGCAGCCGCGCCGTCATCCTCTTCGGCTTCGCCGCCTGCCTGCCGCTCACGCTCGCGTATCGACGGTCCCTTTACCTGCGTCGCATCCGCCACCAGGAGCGCAACCACCTGCTCTTCATCGGCGACCGCGTCAGCAGTGAGGCGTTTCACGGCGAATGCCTGCGCAACCGCTTCAACCGTCCGGTCATCTACGCGGATCCAACCAGCTCCCCGGCCACCGACGGTCCGGCGGAGATGGAGCGCCGCGCCTTTCGCGAGGTCCTGGCCGACATCGAGTCCGCGCGCCTTTCGGTCGAGGCCATCGTGCTGCGCGAGTCGGGACGGGAACTGCCCGGGGACATTTCCCGTCCGCTCGTTGAACTGTACTTCCAGGGCGTGCCCACCTACACGCTCGAGCTGTTTCACCAGGTCTACTGGCGTAAGATCCCGCTTTACCGCCTGAACCAGACCTGGCTCTTCCAGGAAGGGTTCAAAATTGCCCGGGAACCGGTCTTCGAGCGACTGAAGCGCGCGACCGACCTCACCTGCGCCAGCCTGGGACTGGTCCTCGCTTTTCCGCTGCTCGTGCTTGCCGGCCTGGCGGTGCGGCTTGAGGACGGCGGTCCCGCCCTCTTCCGGCAGCGCCGCATTGGCCGCAACCGCCGGCCCTTCACGGTCGTCAAGCTCCGCAGCATGACCGTGCCGTCGCCGGACCGCCCGCGCGAGGCGGCCAACGATCAGGTCCGGATCACCCGGGTGGGACGCCTGCTGCGCTCGACTCGGATCGACGAGCTGCCCCAGCTGTGGAACGTGCTCCGGGGCGAAATGAGCCTGATCGGCCCGCGCGCCGAATGGGAAGACCTGGTGCGACACTACGAGCAGGAGATCCCCTGCTATCATTTCCGTCACCTCGTGCGTCCCGGGATCACCGGCTGGGCCCAGGTCAATCATCCTTACGGCGCAAACCTGGAAAACACCCTGCGCAAGCTCGAGTACGACCTCTACTACATCCGTCACTTTTCCTTCCTCCTCGACGCCTCGATCGTGCTGAAAACGATCCACACCATGCTCGTCGGCAAGGGCAAGTAGCCCCCGGCGCAACCCTCGACTCCCTCACCGGGCCGTATGACCACTCACTTCGATTTTCTCGCACTCGGCGGCGGATCCGCCGGTTTCAACGCCGCCCGCGTCGCCGCCGGACTCGGCAAATCGGTCGCCGTCGTCGACGCCGGCCCCGAACTCGGCGGGCTCTGCATCCTGCGCGGCTGCATGCCCTCGAAAACCCTCCTGCACGTCACCGACGTCCTGCACCACGCCCGCCACGGACGCGTGCTCGGGCTGCGGATACCCAAGGCGGAGGTCGACATGAAGGCGGTGCGGGCGCGCAAACGCCGGATCATCGGGGAATTCGCGGGCTACCGCGTCGAACAGATGACCTCCCGGAAGTACACGCTCTTCCGCGAGCGGGCGCGGTTCCACGATCCGCACACGCTCGAACTGGCCGATGGGCGCCGGATCACCGCCGACCGGATCATCATCGGCACCGGCTCGCGCATCAGCGTGCCGCCCGTGCCGGGACTTGCGACCACCCCGTTCTGGACCAGCGACGACGTGCTCGACCTCGACCGCGTGCCCGAAAGCGTGGTCGTGCTCGGCGGTGGCATTGTCGCCTGCGAACTTTCGCAGTTTCTCCGCCGCATCGGCTCGCGCGTCGTGCTCATCCAGCGCAGCGCCCACATCCTCCGCGATCACTCCCCGGAGGCGAGTGCCGTCGTGCAGCAGGCGTTTCGCGACGAAGGCATCGACTTGTTCGTCGACACCCGGATCGAGTCGGTCTCGGGCGACGCGAACGGCGTGCAAGTAACCTTCCGCCATGGCGGCAAAACCGTCCGTCGCCGCGCCAAGCACCTTTTCAACGCCCTGGGACGCGAGCCCGTCACCGACCAGCTCGGCCTCGAGGCCGCCGGCGTGGCCTTGACCAAGGAAGGGCGTATCCGGGTGAACCGCTGGCAGCAGACCTCGCAGCCGCACATTTATGCCGGCGGGGATGTGTGTGGCCCCTTTGACATTGTCCACCTCGCCGTGGCCCAGGGTGAACTGGCAGCCCGCCATGCCTTCGGCGTCAAGGGACTCAAGCCCATCGACCCTTCGCTCCTCCTCAATGTCGTCTTCACCGACCCCGCGCTCGCGACGCTCGGAGCGTTGGAGTCGGATCTCCAGGAGCGCAAGCAGCCCTACCTCAAAGCCAGCTACCCCTTCAATGACCACGGCAAATCGATCCTCATGGAGGAGCACCGGGGGTACGTCAAAGTCCTCGCCGAACCCAAGCGCGGACGCCTCCTCGGAGTCGAGGTGGTCGGCCCCTCCGCCGGCGAGCTGATCCACTGTTTCAGCGCCCCGCTCGCGATGAAGGCCACCGTCTTCGACCTGCTCCGCGCCCCCTGGTACCACCCCACCCTCGCCGAGATCTTCACCTACCCCCTCGAAGAGATCGCCGATCAGGTAAAGCCGTCGAAGTAAGCCCGTTCGCGCCAAACCGGGTGCCGAACCGAGCACCCGTTTCACGCCCGAAATCCGACAGCACCCAACCGTCTCACGCCAAGCCGCCAAGGCAGATAAGCGCCGGACTCCGATTTTTGGATTCAGCCCAAGAACCGCGATAAAGCCCCGGATCCCGCGGCCGCGGGACTGATCCACACGGATACAAACGAGTTCTGCCCAGGATGGCATTCACCTTGAGGGTGAAGAACAACACCTGCTCTAAATCCGCGTTTATCTGTGTCCATCCGTGGTTTATAAAAGGATCGGTTCGTTCCAACTGTGCAAGATAGGTTCAGGATTCCGATTTCTAGATGCTGAATGCCGGATTCTACCTGCCAGCTTCTGGATTCTGATTTCCGAATTCCGACTTCTGGCTCCTGGCTCCTGGCTCCTGGCTTCTGGCTTCTGAATTTCACCTGTTAGATCCTAGATTCTACCAGCCAGCTTCTGGATTCTGACTTCGGGATTCTGGATTCTGCCTTCCATATCCCAACTTCCGGGGGCGGCACCCATTAAGCGTTCAGCGTTGTCGACCGGGCCCCCTCATCCCCAACGATTTGCGCCCTCCTGCCGCTCAACGCTTGTCTTGCCCGAGCTGGATGATATTTTTTTGCAAGAGCGCCAGAGGTGTCCCGACGGCTCCACAACGTCGCGATCCGCCCCTGGCCGCTCCGCGGTCCGCCGATCGCCGATTCCCATCACCTTCCCCCCCATCCGAGGCGCACCCCGGCAAAGGCCCCCCTGCACCCCGATGGCGGCAGCGTGGCGGCGCGGCGCGCCGCGCCGAAGAGTGAAGTTC
>JAXMHM010000053.1:0-45929 GCA_046346755.1 Opitutaceae bacterium
AGACGACCGGGATTGCGTTGGTTGAAGTCTATGATGCGGCGGAAACCTCGAGTTCGAGGCTGACGAACCTCTCGGCGCGCAGCCGTTCGGGTCCCGGCGCGGAGCGATTGATCGCAGGCTTTGTTCTCCGTGGCGGAGGTGGACGTCTGTTGATCCGCGCGGTCGCCCCCGGACTTGTGCCCTATGGTGTGACGGGTGTGCTTCAGGATCCTCGACTGGAAGTGCGGGATGCGACTGGGGTGCTCGTGGCGGAGTCGAATGACTGGGAAGACGGAGGGGCTGCGGCGGCCCTTGGAGTGGTGGGTGCTTCGGTCGGGGCTTTTCCGCTGCAGCCTGGAAGTCGGGATGCAGCCCTCGTTGTGCACCTCCCCGCGGGCGGCTACACGGTGACGGTTTCCGGTTCCGCCGGCAGCGAGCGCGGGGTGGCGTTGGTTGAAGTGTACGAAGTTCCCTGGGCAGATCCATGAGCGACAAGCCCCGACGATATCCCGTGGAAACCTCCTGTTGGTTGTCGACTGGGGTGAAGACCGGGGTCCTCCTCTGGGCGGTATTGGTTCGACACACGAGGGGAGGAACGGGGCCGTGACGGTGATCACCCCCGGGACGAGCGTCACTTTGCTGTAAAAGCCAGTGAGAGGCGCCTCAACGCTTGCCGGATCGACGCCGAGCGGGTTCCGCTTGTATCCGTGCAGAGCGTTCGACGAGCTCCTTTGCGGGTTCCTTCCCGTTCCGGCTTCACGCTGGTGGAAATCATGATCACCATCACGATCATCGGCTTCCTGGCGGCGATGGCCATACCGGCGTTCACACTCATGCGTCAGCGTTCGCAGAACGCACGTCTGGCGAACGACCTGCGGACGTTTACGGGAGCTTTTCAAACCTATGCGTTGGAGCATGCGGACTGGCCCGCCGATGTCAGTCCGGGGATGATCCCGATCGAAATGAGAGGAGCGCTTTCGTCGGCCTGGACGCAACCGCTGCCCTGTGGTGGACAGTGGGAATGGGACTACGAGCCGAGCACGCCGCTGGTGGCCATCACCCTCTACAATCCGTCGGCGCCATTGGTGCAAATGCTCGCCCTGGATCGCCTGATCGACGATGGCAACCCCACCTCGGGTCGCTTTCGACGCAATGGGACGGAATGGAATTTCCTGCTGGAGGAGTGAGCAGGGCTGGGTCCGTCTTCGAGATCATCGACTCGCGTAAAGAGCAGAATTCTCCGTTGGAGGTGGGGTCGTCTGAGCCCGCGGGATTGGCGTCACGTGAAGAAATTGGACGACGGAGGCGGGACTGGTCGGTCCCGTCGCGGCATCACCGAGGCGACCTCCATCGGCGAGGGAATCCACCGTGCTCGATTGTCTCACCCTGATGCCCGTGCGTCGCGCCTGGCCGGGAATCAAAGTCAAAAACCGACTGGCGTTTGCGGGCTGAAGCGATTCCGTTGGGGCCAACATGATGTTGTGTGCCTTACCCTTGCGCCGCCTTCTGGCGGGCGTGTTGCTGCTTGTCACTTCCGGCTATGGTCAGACGCCGTCCGTTCCCGCGGCGGGAGTCGCCCCGGCGGCAGCGCCCTCGGTGACGGAGAACGCGGTCGTCAAGGTCTTTACCACCGCTCGTTACCCGGATCTGTCCAAACCGTGGACGAAGCAGGCCCCCGTCGAGGCTACCGGGACGGGTGTGGTGATTGAGGGCAAGCGCATCCTAACCAATGCCCACGTGGTGCTCTATGCCAGCCAGGTTCAGGTCCAGGCCAACCAGTCGGGCGACAAGATCACGGCGCGGGTGGTTGCGATTTCGCCCGGCATCGATCTCGCGCTGCTGGCGCTCGAGGATGAGTCGTTTTTTGACACCCGCCCTCCGATGGGACGGACGGCGGAGTTGCCACAGGTCAAGGACACGATCCTGGTCCAGGGCTTTCCGACGGGCGGCACCAGCCTTTCCACGACCAAGGGCATAGTGTCCCGCATCGATTTCACGGGATATAATTTCCCCATGGCCGGCCTCCGTATCCAAATCGATGCGGCCATCAATCCCGGCAATAGCGGTGGTCCGGCACTGGCGGGTGACAAGATGATTGGCGTCGCGTTCTCCCGGCTCGGGGGCGGTGACAACATTGGCTACATCATTCCGAATGAAGAGATCGAGTTGTTCCTGGCCGATGCGGCGGACGGATCGATCGAAGGCAAGCCAGGGTCCTGGGACTCGCTGCAGACGCTGCACAATCCGGCGCTGCGCGACTACCTCAATCCGGGTTCCTCCGCCGAGGGCGTGGTCGTCAATCATCCAGACACGCCCGATTCTGCGTATCCACTCCGCGCCTGGGACATCATTTCCCATATTGGCGATACCCCGGTCGACCATGAGGGCATGATCAAGCTCGGACCCAATCTGCGGGTGGCATTCCGCTACATGATCCAGAAGCTGGCGAAAGACGGGCGTGTGCCGGTGACCGTGTTGCGCGAAGGCAAGTCGATCAAGCTGGACATGCCCGTGGCCACGGATCGGCCCATGCTGCTGAGGAGCCTGTCCGGAATGTACCCTTCCTATTTCATCTATGGACCGATGGTGTTTTCGACCGGGACTCAGGAGTTTGTCGGCGGCCTGAATAATGTGACCGTGATGGCGTTGCTCAGCGTCGCGGGGAACCCCTTGGTCGTGCGCCGGGGAGACCGTCCGGCCTTTGACGGTGAGGAACTGGTCATTGTTTCATCACCCTTCTTTCCGCACAAGCTGTCGAAAGGATATGCGAACCCGATCGGTCGGGTCGTCAAGACGGTCAACGGGGTGAAGATTCGGAATCTGGCGCACCTGGTGGAGACCCTGCGTGATGCAAAATCCGAGTTCATGGTGTTCGAATTCCAGGGACGTGAGCAGGAACGCCTGGTTTTCCCGCGCAAGGAGATGCTCTCGTCGACCGAGGAGATTCTCAATGACAACGGCGTCCGTGCCCAGGGATCACCCGACACCTTGAAGGTCTGGGACGCGAAAAAATCCTGAGCCTCGTTCGGGAGCGCAGGAGAGCCGCTGGACGATTTCGGTTTGCCGTCGGCCGGAGGCGGCCGACAATGGCGTGATGGCACTCAAGCTACCTCGCAGTCCCTACGAAAAGGTCGGCGGCATTGTCTTTTTTGGCCGTCTGCTCGACAAGATCCGGCTCCATCTGGCCGGGAAGTTGCCTGAGCACTACAATTTCGGAACCGACAACTGGTACTTTTTCGACGCCCGTTGCACCCGTTTTCTTGGAGTCACGTTCGATGCGCTAGTGACCCGTGTGAAACGAGGCGGCAGCGACGAAACCTTGCTACGCTGGTGTTTTCGCACCGGGCGCAAACCGAGCGAGGAGGAGATCGATATCTGGAACACCTTCATGATGAAACGCGGTTTGGAAGATGCGGTCAGTCCGGGAGTCGAGGAGGGCAAACGGCTGGCGGGACTCAAGCGCCGGAAGGACATCCGAACGTTCTTCGAATTGATCGATGCGGAAGAAGGCCGGCGGTAGGTGACCGCTTTCCTGGCCTCGTTGAAACAATCGGGGGGCTGTGGTTGCGAAACGGGGCCGGGAGGGCACCGTGCGGGAGCCGTTGAACCCGTCGCTCCTGATGGGTCCGCTGGACGGCCCTTCCATGCGCCCCCTCTTACTTCTCCTGGTCGCGGTCCTTTCAGGCTGCGCCACCCACCCGACACCCATGAATCTTGGCACCGTTGCGCAGGTCGATCTGAACCGTTTCATGGGCCAGTGGTTTGTGATCGCCCACGTCCCCTACTTTCTGGAGAAGGGAAAAGTGGCGACCTCGGATGTGTACGCGCTGCGTCCGGATGGTCGGATCGACAACACCTTTCGCTTCCGCAAGGGAAGCTTCGACGCACCCGAACAGGAGTGGAAAGGGGTCGCCTGGGTCGTCAATCCGCAGACCAACGCCGAGTGGAAAGTCCAGCTGCTTTGGCCGTTCAAGGTGGGTTATCTCATCCTGGAGTTGGATCCTGAGTATGGTTGGTCGGTCGTGGCCACGCCGGATGGTGGGAAATTGTGGATACTGGCGCGGACCCGGAGCCTGCCTGAGGAGCGGTATCGTGATCTCCTCGCCCGGCTGCAGAAGCGAGGCTTCGATCCGAGTCTCCTCGCCAAGGTGCCTCAGCCGCCGGAATGAGGGCACGGTGAACTCCCGCCGGCGGGTGGGATTTCCCAGATTTGGGACGCAGGCGTCCCACTCGTGGCCCGATCTGTTTTGGGTGTGCTAGAGCAACTTGTGCTTTAAGCGTTAATATTCAATAGCTTGCTTCGACGGTCAGCCTTTGGCATGCCCGATGCACGCTGTGGTTCTGGCCCTGTTACCCCGGGTGTTGACCCACGGCCGCTTACACACTCCTCACCCGCGATGAATCACTTTCTGATCGATCTCCGCCACGCCGTTCGCCTGCTGGGCAAGCGTCCCGGATTTTCGATTACGGTGGTCCTGGTGCTGACCTTGGGTATTGGCGCAAATTCGGCGATCTTCAGTGTGGTCAATGCGGTGCTGTTGCATCCCTTTCCCTACAAGGATTCCGACCGCATTGTCTTCATCGGTTCGACGCCGGCGGGGCAGCAGGGGACCATGCCGGTGACCTATCCGGACTATGAGGAGTGGACGGCGCAGGCGCGCAAATTTGAGCAGTTGGCTTACGTCAACAACCGGTCCTTTACGCTGACGGATGTGACGGAGCCGGCGAATGTGCCCGGTGCGGTGATGACGGCGTCGGCCTGGCCCCTGCTTGGACTTTCGCCCATCCTGGGCCGCACCTTCACTCCGGCGGAGGATCGACCAGGTGCCGATCCCGTGTGTGTGATCAGCCAGGGAGCTTGGCAGAACCGGTTTTCGAGCGACCCGGCGATCATCAACCGGCAGATCATGCTCGACGGCCGGGCCCACACCATTGTTGGCGTCATGCCGGCGCAGTTCAAATTCTGGGCGGCGGAGATTTGGACACCCGTGGGGCTGGAGGCGGATACCGATTTGATGCGGAGCCGGGTGCTGCGCATGGGGGCATGGGTGGTGGGAAAGTTGAAAGTGGGTGTGACGCTGGAGGAGGCCACGGCTGATCTTACGACCATTGCAGAGCGTATTGCGCGCGAGCATGAGGATACGAACAAAGGCGTGGGGGTGTCGGTTGTCTTTCTCAGTCAATCAGTGACCGGAGGGTTTCGCACTCCGCTGATGGTGCTTCTCGGAGCGGTGGCCTGTGTGCTGCTCGTTGCTTGTGCCAATGTGGCGAACCTCCTGCTCGCCCAGGCGGCGACGCGCGAGCGTGAGTTCGCGATTCGCACGGCGCTTGGTGCGTCGAAAAGCCGGGTGGTGATGCAGATGCTGGTGGAGAGCCTGCCCTTGGCGGTGTTGGGAGGAGTCGGTGGACTGTTGCTTGCCACGTGGGGTCTCAACGCGCTGCTGCTGTTTATTCCGGCCGACTCCATCCCGGTGGAAGCGCAGATTCGAATCGATGGATCGGTGATGGCCTACACGGCGCTGCTGTCGCTGGGCACGACCCTGTTGTTCGCCCTGTTGCCGGCCTTCATGGGTGCGCGCGACGGCTTCAATGAGGCCCTTAAGGAAGGAAGTCGCGGAACCAGTGGGCGTCGCTCCGGGCGCCTGCGGTCGGGTCTGATTGTGGCGGAAGTCAGCCTCTCCCTGACGCTGCTGGTGGGCGCCGGCCTGCTGATTCGTAGTTTTGCCCGTTTGCAGGCGGCGGATCCGGGATTCAATGCGCAGAACCTGCTCGTGCTTCCGGTGCAACTCCCCACCGCGCGGTATGTCTCGGGTCTGAAGGCGACTCAGTTTTTTGAGGAGCTGGTTGAACGGTGCCGGCAGATACCGGGAGTCAAGGCGGTTGGAGCCGGGGCGAATATTCCCTTCCGCGGGGGGTCGGGATTGCCGTTGCTGGTGGAGTCGAAGACCTATGCCGATCTCAACGAGCTTCAGGGCGTGCAGTTCAACCTGGTGATGGGGGACTATTTTCGCGCGCAGGGCCTGAAGCTCCTGCAGGGCCGGCTTTTGTCGGAGAAGGACCGCCAGGGAAGCGAACCGGTCGTGATTCTCAATGACGCCGCGGTCAAACGGTTTCTCCCGGACGGCGATCCGCTGGGAAAACGGGTGATGCTCGGCTTGCCGGAGAATCTGATCAAACCCGGCATGTTGCCCCCCGGTCTGGACAAATTTCAGTGGACCACGGTGGTCGGTGTGGTGCAGAGCGCCCGGCATTTCGGCCTGCAGGGAGATCCGGTTCCCACGGCCTACCTCCCGGTGGACCAGAGCTGGCAGGCGCCGCTCATGCGCACGTCGATGTTTGTCCTCCTGCGCACGGAGGGAGATCCCACCCAGGTGGCGTCGATGGCGCGAGAGGCGCTGTGGGGCATTGATCGCAATCAGCCCGCGGGGCGAATCATGGATATGGATACGATTATCCGGGAGACGCTGCAGCAGTCGCGCTTCAGCATGATTCTGCTGGTGCTGTTCGCGATCATTGCGGTGATTCTGGCCGCGGTTGGCATCTACGGAGTGGTCGCCTGGAATGTCACCCAGCGCACCCGGGAGATCGGCATTCGCCAGGCACTCGGGGCGACGCGCGAGGAAGTGCACCTCCTCATTGTCAGGCAGGGCATGCGCACGGTGCTGTACGGCCTGCTCGTCGGCTTGGTCGGCGCGGTCGTGGTGACCCGGGCCCTGCAGAGCCTTCTGTTTGAGGTGAGTGCGCACGATCCCTGGACCTTCGTGGCGGTGTCGGCCTTGCTTGGGCTCATTGCCCTGCTTGCCTGTGTCATCCCGGCGCGTCGTGCCACACGGGTCGATCCGATGGTGGCGCTGCGTGAGGACGGCTAAGTCGGTGCGAGTGGCGGTCGCGAGGAGTGAAGCGGCCGTGACTTGCGGATGCGGCGGCAGTGGTTTTGCTGTCGCCATGTCCCTACCAAGCCTGGCCCTGGTGGCTGTTTTGCGAGAAACCGCGGATCGCCTGCAGGCGGGTGACGCGTACCAATGGGCGCACTTTGGGCGCTGCAACTGCGGACACCTGGTGCAGACGGTGACGAGGCTCTCTCCAGCTGAGATTCATTCCGCCTGCTCTCCGGAACTCCTGGAGTGGAGTGAAATCCCGGATGACTATTGTGCAGGCACGGGCCTCCGGCTGGAGTTTCTGCTCGATCGACTGCGGGAGTTGGGGCTCGCGCGGGAGGATCTGCGGGCGATCGAAGACCTGAGCGACCGGCGGGTCCTGCAGGCGTTGCCAGGGGGGCACCGCTGGCTGCAGCGCAACCGGAGGGAGGACGTCGTGGAGTACTTCCGTGTGTGGGCATCCCTGGTGGAACGTGACGTGGAGGGCCTGCCTTCCGCGGAAACGCCCGTTCCGGTCGAATCGGCTGACGTTGGAATCGAGGCCGGGGTGGCGGCCCGGTGATCGACTCGTCTGGCAGCCTGGAGCGCCGGGCCCGTGCCTAGGCCCGATGGTCGGGTTGGCTGTGGACGGGGTGCGCGCAGCCCGTCCCGTCCATGTCATGGATGTCCCCCGTGGAGCCGCCACTCGTACCTGGCACAGGGAGCGGACGACTATCCAGCGCTCGTACACCCGGCGGAGGCGTTCCCTTCGACTGAATCGAGCGCAATTCCTGGGCGTTGCGTTTAAGGGACAGGTTGAAAGCGAAATTCAGAAAGCAATCTTTATAGATTGCCTGATTAGGGACAGGCTCGTTTTAAGGGGCCTGGTGCAACGTTGAGAGATTGCGAACAAGGGACAGGTTAAGTGTGCTGGACGGGGTGGGGGCGTCGGCGGACCATCACTCGCTCGGGATGTGCGTGGAGTTCGAAGCCGAGCGCGCGGTAGACCCCGTGAGCGTCCTGTGTCTGTAGGTAGACGCAGTCGACGTCGGCCACGTCCGGATGTGCCAGAAGCTGCCCGACAAGGGCGCGGGCGATGCCCTGACCGCGGTAGCCTTCGTCCACAAACACGTCGGCCACATAGGCAAATCGCGTGGTGTCGGAGGTGCAACGTGCCACCCCCACCTGACGCGCCCCGTCGAAGCAACCGACGACCACCGTGGATCCCCGGAAACCTCGTTCAATCCGGGCACGCGAGATGCCGGGCGACCAGTACGTGGCGGTCAGCCAGCCATGAATTGTGGCGAAGTCCATTTCGTCGAGTGAGTGGGAGAAGCGCATGGCAGGGAGGGATCCCCGGTATGAACAACCTCTCGCCATCAAGCGAAGTCGGAAGCGAGGACTCTCGCCCCATGACGAGCTTTCCCTGCTGGCTCCGATGAGAATTGACGCACACGTCCATGTCGTGGGCACCGGGACCGGCGGTACCGGCTGCTGGTATCGCCCACGCGGATTGACCCGCCTGGGGGCACCGTGGTTGGTGCGGAGCATTGGCTTGACCACCCGAGATTTGTCCGGTCCCGAATTCGACCGGCTCTACATCGAGCGGATGCTGGCCTATGTACGCGGTTCCAGCGTGCAACGGGTGCTGCTTCTGGCACATGAGCTGCCGCATCTTGAAGACGGCACGCCGTTGCCGGATCGCGCGTCGTTCTATGTGCCCAATGATTATGTGCTCGGACTCGCCAAGACGCACCGGGAGTTTCTGCCGGCCGTTTCCATTCATCCGTCGCGACGGGATGCCTTTGACGAACTGGAAAAATGTCTGGAGGGCGGCGCCGCTGCGCTGAAGTGCCTGCCGAATGTGCAGGGCATCGACTGGAACGACCGACGTCACACCCGTTTTCTTGAGCGCATGGCCGAGACCGGATTGCCCTTGCTCGCCCACACTGGCAGCGAGCGCACCATGCCGGTGATGGATGCACGATTGGCGGACCCGCGCGTCTTGGTGCGCCCCTTGGAGATCGGCGTCACCTGCATCGCCGCGCACTGCGGAACGGGCACTCTGCTCGTCGATCCGGACTACCTGGATGCGTTCGCTTCGCTGGCCGAGCGATTCCCCCGCCTTTACGGTGACAACAGCGCCCTCGCCGCGCTCAACTTCCGCCTTCGCCCCTCGGCCCTTCGCCGCCTTACCTCAGGCATTCTAGCCGAACGCATTCTCCACGGCAGCGACCTGCCCGTGCCGGTCAGCGGTCTGCTGGCCTGGGCCTTTGGCGTTCTCCCCTGGCGGGATCACCGGGAGGCGTCCCGTCTCGACAATCCGTTGGAGCGGGACGCCCACCTCAAACGCGTGCTGGGCTTTTCACCGACGACGTTCACGCGCGCCGGCGAGGTGCTTCGCGGGGCGGCATTTCGAGGCCCCTCGCGCTGAACCTGCCGCCTGGCGTGGCGGATGCTCAGAGTTCAACCGGAATGCGTGCCGTTGTGGGTGCTGCCTGGCCATCGACGACCCGGGGCAGAAATCGCCACTCCATCGCGTCCCGTTCGAACTGCTCTGCGTAGACGGCCGGGAGGCGGGGGTCGGTTTCGACGGCCGTGACGCGTCCCCGGGCGTCGATTTGCACCTGGGCCTCGAAGGTTCGCGTATCCAGTTTTCGATAAGTCGTGGCATTGAGTTGACACAGGTACGGAGCGGCCGGCTGTTCGCCTGTGGTCTTGCTTTGGACATGCTCGTAGACGGCCAGCGGATGCCGGGCCAGCCTCGTTGCCGGCGTGCGGTCGTCGAGCAGGGGAAGCAGTTGTCGGAAACGTGAAAGCACGTGATCCGGGCCGAGGTAGGTGTCGCCCTGGTAGCTGTGGTAGAGCAGATTCCCGTCGCGATTGAGGGCGACCAGACAGGGGATCCCGCGGCCGGCCCACCGCTCCAGCGCCGGCAGCCGCTTAAGCTGGGAGTAGGCAACCACGGGCCAGGGCATGCCGGCCTCGCGGACGTAGTTGCTCTGCTCCGACGAATCCCGGTCATTGCTGACAAAGACCAGCTCAAAGCGGTCCGCCAGGTCGGGGTTCTGTTTCAAGGCGCGATAGGCCTCGATCAGCGTCGGCGTGAACTTGCGGCACGGCCCGCACCAGCTGGCGGAGAAATAAACGAGGTAGAACTCGGGCTCGGGTCGCGTTCCAGGGGACCACGGGACGAGTTTCGTCCCGTTCCAGGATACCAGCCGGTTGCGCACGGCCGTAGCGATTGGCGACTTCGAGGCGCTCCAGGGGACGGGGTCCCTATCGACCGATGCCAGGTGGGTGGACACCTGCGCCAGTCCGGCGTCGTCCAGGGTGTCCAGCCGCACAAGACTGGTGCTGTTCGCGTGGAGAAGAAGGGCGAGCGGGCCGTAGACCGCGGCCAACTTGGCTTCCACCTTCAGCCCCGAGACGGTCCAGGTCGCGGAAAACCCCGGTGTGACCACCATGATTCCCCACGAGGCGAGCGCGATGGCAATGAAACGGGCTTGCATGTGCAAAAACTAGGGGTTCCGCCGTGGATCTGAAGCCAAAACCTTCGCCGGACGGGCTTCCGGGCTGATTGCAGCCGGCGCGGCGGTCGTCGGTCTGCCCCTCAAAGTTCCGAGTGTGTTGCGGTGAGATGACGGGCCTGTTCGGCCCGCCGGGGCGACAGTTCCACACCCGTGGCATCGAGTCCCAGCGTGTTCGCGACGGCCAGCACGGTACCGACGCCACAGAACGGATCGATGATGGTCCGGGCGCCCGCCTGATCGCGGGCAAACCGCACCGCATGGGCGGCGGCGCGCATGCCCATGGCCCGCACCCAGGGGAGTCGGCCTGCATCGACGATCACGTCGGGGATTCCGGGCTCGCCGTCCGAGCGAAGCGCCCGCGACACCGCGATCAGGTGGGTGTAGCCGGGCCGGTGGGCGGTGACGCGGCCGGGTTGAAACCGGCACACGATCTTGTGGAAGAGCACGGCGGCACCGGCCGATTCCGCGGCCCGCTGCACCAGGGAGCCTTTGTCGATCCAGACACCGGCATGGCGGATGTCGGATTGGAAGAACAGGGCGGCACCCTCGGCCGGGGTGATTGAAATGCATAGCTTCGCCGCCTCCTCAAACCAGGCCTTCCAGGTTTCGAGGTCGAACCTCGTTTCCGAAAGGTCCGGGAGCGATGTCACCACGCAGACGCCTGGTTCGGGACCGCGCTCGCGCATCCACGGCAGCGCATCCCCGGTATGGACCACACGTCGCGGCGACGGTGCCGAGCGGGTCACCGGCTGAACATCGGAGTTCAGGGCGCCACCCCCTCCTGCCACTCCGGTAGACCAAAGTTTGGATACGCTTCCGTCGGCACGTACGGGGCCTCGGGAGGAAGGGCGTCGGGGTGTTGCGTGATGAGGGCGAAGAGCTCGGGGGTGAGAAAGAACACAAAGAGATCGTTGTCGCCCCCCACCGCATAGGCTCGTTCAGAAGATCCGGCCGCCTTGAGCAGCCCGTTGAGGATGGCGAAACCGCGGGCCATGCTCAACCCGCGGGTCAGTCCGGGAAGCTCGTCATTGGCTTCGCGCAGCTGTTCCTCGCGCGTGTAAATGACATGGGGGATGTCGCCCACATGAAACACGTACCCAGCGGAGCCCAGTTCATCGCGCACCTCCGGGAGCCGGACGCCCTCAGCCACAAGAAAGGGCTGCACGAGGCGGAAGAACTCCGCCATGCCTCCCTCGGTCAGGTCTTCGGCATCCGCAGGCATGAGACGGTGGGGAGGCCCGCTGAACAGCGCATTCCATCCTTCGCGCAGAAACGCCTGCTTGCGTGCGGCGATCTGGTCGGGTGCGAGTTGCCGAAAGTAGCCGAGGGCGTCGAGTTGTTCGACAAAGCGTGTGTTGTTTCGCACTGCGCGTTCCTGGAATCCAGAGACGCCCGCTGGTGAGTCCGACTTGCCGCATCCCACGAGCAGGCTGACACTGAGGAGCAGCAGGCTGAGAGTACCGGGACGGTGGTCCATGTCGGTAGTTCGAGCGAGGTTGCCGTGGGAGGCAATCCCTTCGCGGGCCGTGTCGTGAGGTCGGGCCGACGACTCCTCAACGAGTCAGGCGGGGGACGAAAGCTAGGGGACGGGCGAATCGGCCGGCAACTCCACCCTCAGCGGCAGCACACTGGCACGACCGTCGGGCCAGCGCGTGACGATGATCAGACGAGAAAACTCCGAACTGGAGAGCGGGGGGATGTCCTGGCCGGTCAGTGCTCGCACGATCTTTGGCACCGTGGACCGATGTCCGACCACAAGGCAGCAGTCGCCGTTGGCCGGCAGGGCCATCAGCGAGCGAATCAAGGTCTCGAACTCGACCTGCGGGACCACGACCGGTTTGATCCCGTGCAGGCGCGCGGCAGGAGCGGCGGTGTCGCGGGTCCGTTGGTACTCCGAAGTGAAAATGTGAGTGATCCGCGCGGAGGCGAGCATCCCGGCCAACGCCGCGGCGCGGCGCTGGCCCTCTGCTGTGAGGGCGGCGTCAGGCTCTTCCGGGCCCCGATCCGCGTGACGCACCACCAGATACGTGATTTGGGCGGAAAGCGGAACCGCCGCGAGGACAGCGACTGCGGCGATCAGCAGCAGTCGCCGATAGGGGGATGGCTTGGGATTCAGATGCATCGAACTCTGCCGACGATGAACGGAGCTCGACTCCGCCGGCGATCTCTCCCCGGTGACAAGGGAGCGACAACGTCACCGCCCTGTCACGGGGTTTCCTCCGACCATGCCGCCCAGGAGCAGCGTGGGCCTGCGACAGCTCCTTGACGCCGGCTGTTCACTTGCAGTCAATTCCACCCGCTTCTTCCGCCACGGCGTTTCGAACGAGACAGACGGAATCTTCCCCATGAAATCCCTTTACACCCTCTTGCTTGTGTTCACTGCCACCTCCTGGGCGGCAAGTTCCGATCCGACCGCTGTCGGCCGCTTCGAGGAACTGCGCCGGTTTCCAGCCGCCGAGGCCCGTCAGGGAGTCGTGGTTGACAGCACCTACTTCTACACGGTCAACAATCATGCCCTGGGCAAGTACCGCAAGGCTGACGGCGTCCGGGTGGGGGGGTGGCAGGGGGAGGAGGGTGGGCCGATCATCCACTTGAATGCCGCGACATTGCACAAGGGACGGATCTATGGGGTTCACTCCAACTATCCCGGGGTGCCGATGTTGAGTTCGGTCGAACTCTTTGACCCCGTCACGCTTGAGCATGTCGGGAGTCACAGCTTCGGGCGCATGGATGGTTCCTTCACCTGGCTGGCCCGCCGCAAGGACCGGTGGATCGCCTGTTTCGTGCACTACGGCGAGCGTGGCGCGGAGCCCAACCGGGATTCCAGCTGGACCCAGATTCTGGAACTCGACGACGACTGGCGGCGAACCGGCGGCTGGGCACTGCCCGAGAACCTCATCACACGCTTTGGCGGACGCGGGTACAGTGCCTCCGGCGGGGCCTTCGGGCCGGGCGGCTACTTGTATCTCACCGGGCACGACAACACGGAGCTCTACGTGTTGGATTTTCCCAAGGCGGGTTCGGTCATGCGCTGGATCGCGACCATTCCGATTCCGGCGGAAGGGCAGGCGTTCTGCTGGGACCCGGTGGAGCCGGACGTGCTGTACACGATTCTGAAGCGCACGCGGGAGGTCATCGTCGGTCGCGTGCACCTACCGGAGTTGAAGTGACGACCGCCTGCCGCGCCCTGGGTTTCAGATCCGCTCGAACTTCAGCGGATAGGTACGTCCGGAGCTGAATTGGGCGACATAGAGGCTTTCATCCGTATCCACCAGGAGATCGTGAGGGTGCGTGAACACGCCGCCTTCCTGTCGCATGGGCTGCAACCGCCCGTCATCCGCGTAGGCCGGGGCCGATCCGCCGATGTTCGATATGACCCGGAGTTGCTCGTCGAGCACGGAGATGAAGCCGCGGCTGTCGCGGTCCTTCGGCCAGTTGTCCGCAAGGTGGGCGACGACGAGGTGGCGCCCATGTCGCCGGACTTGCCGTGGGTTACCGCCGGGTAGGTCGAACCGGCCGAGGATCCGGCCGTCGAGGGAGAGTCTGAGGAGGTACTGCTGGTCGCTCATGGCGATGAGCAGGGACTCTTCGCCGCGGACGCCGATGTCCAGCATGCCGCCGTGCGGACCCCAGTGGACGATGCCGCCCTCCGGCCCGCCGAAGGTGCGAGTCCAGGCGCCGTCCGCCGAATACTGGTGGATGTAGTCGCGTCCGTAACCGTCGAGCACGAAGAACTCACCCGTGGCGCGATGGAGCGTCCACGAGGGGCGGTATTGGTCCGCTTTTTCGTAGCGCCCGCAGGCTTGCGGCCAGGTCCATTCCTGCAGCACGGCGCCGTCAAGCGTGGCCTTGGTGACCGTGTGGGTTTTCAGATCGGTCAGGTACAGCACCTCACGGGCGCCTTCGGTCACGAGGGAGAGTCCGTGCGCCCCCGGGAACTGCTGCCCCCACTTGTGCACCAACTTTCCCTGGCGATCGTAGACAATGACATTGTTGGTCGTGTCGTCGGTGAGCAGGATAATGTGGCCCTCACGGTCCCGGGCCAGACCGTGGCAGTTGTTGACGGGTGTTTCGGCGCCCAGCACGCCCCAGCCTGGAACCAATCGGTAGCGAAAGTCCCCCTGTCCGAGCGTGGGTGCGGGCGTCACAGCGCGAGTGCGGTGGGGTAGCAGGACGGTGGCGGACAACAGTGCCGACGTCCGAAGAAAGGCGCGGCGCGACGAGACCGAGCGGGAGGGGTTCATGGTGGATCGGAAAGGTGGGACCGGATTCGGAGTGACGCTGGCGGTTCCGGCCGAGGTGAGAAAGCGGATTCGAACCGGACCTGCAATGCCAGGGGCGAGCGCATGGCCAGGCCCTCATCCGGAGTCGGCGCGTGGCGGCAGGAGAGCCACGGAGTGTCGCCCCAACCCGGAGCGCGGGTTCGTTCGACTTTTGCAATGCGGGGCCTAGAATGGCTCGCCACGCAGCAGGCGGTGCTTCCGCTCCATGTAGTGTTCGAAATGAGCCAGCGGAATGTCGGGGGGGACGAGGTGATCGACCGAGGGAATGAACCCACCCTCCGCGATCAGTGGCTGGAACTCGCGCAGGTGCGCATCGATCGCGGCGGGGCTTTGCGCCAGAACTCGTTTGTCGACCCCGCCCCAGAGTCGAAGATCGCGGCCGAATCTGCGTCTCAGCGCCAGCGGCTCCATGGCGGAGGCTCGCTCCATTGGCCAAATGGCGTCCACTCCCGCCTCGAGGAAGTGGGGAATGACGAGTTCGCAGTTCCCGTCGGTGTCGACAATGACCCAGCGCACGCCCGCGGATTTGAGAAACGCGACCAGGCGTTTCATCTCGGGCAGGATGAAGCGACGGTACATGTCGGGGCTGAGCAGCGGGCCGTTCTTCATGCTCAGGTCCTCGTTGATGAAGATGTAGTCCGGCCTCACGCCGCGCTCGAACAACGGACGCGAGGTCTCGATGGTGAAATCGGTGATGAACTCCATCATCTCTTCGATCATCGCCGGTTCATCATACCAGGCGTAGCTGAGGTTCTCCGTTCCCATCCACTCACGTGCGCGCCAGTAGTAGCCGAGGGTGCTGCAATTGCGTCCGAGGATGAGTGGGTGCTGGCGACGACTCCAGCCTTCGAGCATAAACTGGTCCCAGTAGGCCGGGTATCGACTGGGCGAGGACGGACGGTACCGGTGTTTGATGGCCTGGAAATCCTGTGGTGTGGTGACCGGAAATCGCAGGTACTCGTCCATGCTGGCCCGCATGCCTTCGGCGGCACCGGTGACGAGGGCGCGCGAGACCACCCCATTGGATCGCTGGATGATCTCGGTGTCGCCCTCGCGTTCGAGCACCCGCTCTTCGAAGGGAGGGATCATGTCGAAGCGAACATCAATGTACTCCCTCGGATCCAGATCCCAGCGTGGCTCGCCGACGAACCAGTCCCAATGCAGGTCGTCGATAGCGAGGCCTTCGTCCCGCCAGCGCCACTTGGTCTGAACCCAGACCCCGACCTCATGGTTGGGCACGCGGTCGGCGGGTGCGTAGGTCATGGAGGCGTGGAACCGGTCGAGGGCGTTCATGGAGGGGACGGAGGTTACAGCAAAACGTGGGGCGGGCCGAGGCGGCCCGGTGGGTCACCCGGGCAGCGTCAAGTGGTCGATGAAGGCACCCTCGAACTCCGGTTCGAGGTTGAGTTCGATGGTTTCCAGCTGGGCGCAGACGGTTTCCATCTCGGCGAGGGCGTTGCGATCATTCAGGGCAAGGAAGGCGCCGCCGAGGGAGGTGTTTCCGACGACTTCGATTTGTGCGGGGGTGAAACCCGGGAGCAGGCCGCAGGCGATGGCGTGGTCCAGCGACAGGTGCATTCCGAATCCTCCCGCGAGGAAGAGCCGGTCGACGTCGGCGGGTGTGCGCCCGATTTTCTCGAGCAAGGTGCAGAGACCGGCGGCGATGGCCGCCTTGGCCTGGAGGAGGCGGGAGATGTCGAGCTCGGAGATCCAGATGGGACCCGACAGGCCGCGCGGGTGGAGCCGCAGCTTTCGACCGTAGTCATCCGGAGCCAGCGCCTCGCCCGCGGTTGCGGCGAAGGTGGTGGTGAAACGACCCTTTTCCCCGACGATGCCGGTGCGGCGAGCTTCGCTGAGAAAGTCGACGTAGGCGGAACCGCAAATGCCGAGCGGCTGGACCGCGTCGCCGATGATCCCGACCTGGGCGACGTAGGGATTGGCCTCCAGTCGGATGCGCTCGATCGCTCCGCGCACGCCCCGAGTGCCGCTCGTCAGACCGGCTCCCTCGAACGCGGGGCCGGCGGCGGTGGCGCAACCGAGCAGGCGACCGCCCGATTGGACGATGATTTCACCATTCGTGCCGACGTCGACCAGCACCGACAGCCCGTCGCGGTAAAGCATGCCCGTGGCGACCACACCGGCGGCAAGGTCGGCGCCCACGTAGGCAGCGGGTCCGGGAAGAAGATGAACCTGGGCGCCCGGTCCCCCAAAGGCGAGACCCAGCTCCGGTGGGGCGTAGGTGCGGTGCCCGAGGAACACCGGCGTGAACGGATAGATGCCGAGCGGGCTGGGGTCGATGCCGGCCAGCAGGTGCTGCATGGTGGTGTTGGCGGCGATGGTCATCACTCCCACCTGGGCCGGCGAGATGCCCGCAGCGGCGCAGGCTTCCTCCAGCAGAGGCTGCAGGGTTTCGACTGCGATGGCGCGCTGGAGCGCGGCGATGGACGAGGCGTCCTCGCGGCACCGTTGGATACGCGTCAGCACGTCCTCTCCGAAGCGCACCTGGGCGTTGAAGGCAGAGGCGCCTCCGATCGAGGTCCCCGACGTCAGGTCGGCCAGGAGCAAGGCCACGGTGGTGGTGCCCACGTCGACTGCTGCGCCAAAACGTGCACTCGGATCGATGGGATCCTGGGCCCATGGCACCCCCAGTTTGAACTCGGCCACGACGGCCGGCTCATGGCGAAGGAGAGATCGGGGAGGAATCGAAATGGATGCGGGCTGATTCAGCCTCATCCCCACCTGGCACGCCCGGATGGCGCGGTGAGGCGCCGGGTCCGCGTGCACGGTGATGCCAGTCTGGCGCTCACGCACCGCGCCTGCCTCCAGCAGCACTTCGCAGCCCTTGCACAACCCGCGCCCGCCGCATCGCGTATTGAGCGGTGTGCCGCGGCGCGCGAGCAGTTCGCTCAGTGCGAGCGCCTCGTCACCGTGATCAAGGGTGACACGGCTGACTCCGTCGCTCGTCTTGAGATGGAGGTGCGAATTCACGGCAGACACAGGATGGACCTCACGGATAGAACCAGCGATCGGAGGCGGCGCGGGCGAAGGTCGTCCGCGGAGGCATTAGCCAAAGTGAACATTGGGATAAGCCCCGGGATTGGGTCCCCGGGGATTGACGATAGCGAAGGCGCGGCTGCTGGCGGATACAAAGGTGCGGACATGTAGTTCTTGAGAATTCTTGTGTGCGACGAGGGACGCGGTGCTGCTTGCGATTTACAGACTCCCGGTGGGACTGCAGCCTCGGTTCTATGCCCCAACTCCCCGAATTGACTGCCGCTCTCGCTGCTGGAAAGCGTGCGGAAACCACCCGTCTCACCCAGGAGCTGCTCGCCGCGGGCGTCGCTCCTCAATCCATCATCGAGGACGGCCTCGTGCCCGGCATGGCGCTGATTGGAGAGCAGTTTAAACGCAACGAGATCTTTGTGCCGGAGATGTTGGTTGCGGCGCGGGCCATGAAGGAAGCGCTCAAGCTCCTCGAGCCCCTCCTGGCTCAGGCGGGCATCAAACCGAAGTACACCGCGGTGATCGGCACCGTGCGGGGCGATTTGCATGACATCGGCAAGAATCTGGTTTCGACCATGTGGCGGGGGGCGAATTTTGCGGTGGTTGACCTCGGCACCAATGTTGCGCCCGAGCGTTATGTGGCCGCGGCGAAAGAACACGGCGCACAGATTGTCGGATTGTCCGCGCTGCTGACGACCACCATGCCGGCGATGAAGGAGACGGTCGCGATCCTGCGCGAGGCGAACCTCCCGGGTGTGAAGATTCTGGTGGGCGGGGCGCCGATCACGCAGCTTTTTGCCGATGAAATCGGCGCGGACGGCTATGCGGCCGATGCCGGTACGGCGGTGGATGTGGCCCGGCGGCTGGTCGGTGATGCGGCCTGAACTTGATTCTGCGACACCCTCCACCTGTGGAGACTCTTGGATACCCGGTGCGCCGAAGCCTGCGCCTGCGACGGTCGGGTGACGGAGAAACTTGCTTCGCGCCATGACCTCCAAGGAGAAAGTGATGCGGGCGTTGCGGCATGAGCCAGGCCCGGTGCCTGTCGACTTTGGCAGCACGGGTGTCACCGGCATCCACGTGAGTTGTGTCGCAGCCTTGCGGGAGCACTACGGTCTGCCCCGCCATCCGGTCCGGGTGTGCGAGCCCTTCCAGATGCTCGGTGAAATCGAGGATGACCTGGCCGATGCGCTGGGCTCCGATTGCACCGGCGTGGGTGGGCGGACGACGATGTTCGGATTCCCCAATGAAGGCTGGCACGAGTGGCGCACTCCGTGGGGCCAGCTTGTCATGGTCCCGGAGGGTTTCCGGGTGCGCTCCGATGGGGGAGGTGACCAGTATCTCTTTCCGCAGGGCGATGTCGACGTGCCTCCCAGCGGGCACATGCCGGCTTCCGGCTATTTCTTCGACGCGATCATCCGCCAGGAACCGATCGACGAGGAGCAATTGGATCCGGCGGACAATTGTGTCGAGTTTCAACCGCTCTCCGAGGCCGATCGGGCGCACTGGCAGGCGGAGATTGCGCGTGTGCGCGGCTCGACGCGGGCCGTGACCGGAGGGATTGGTGGAACCGGATTTGGTGACATCGCGCTCGTGCCGGGTCCCTTTCTGAAGCAGCCGAAAGGGATCCGCGACGTGAACGAATGGTACGTCTCACTGGTCGAGCGGCGGGACTATGTGCATCAGGTGTTTTCTCACCAGTGTGCAGTCGCACTGGAGAATCTGGCGGAGTTTGCGCGCATCGCAGCGGATACGATTGATGTCCTGTTTGTCTGTGGAACCGACTTTGGCACGCAGAACTCGCAATTCTGCTCGGTGGCGACATTCGACGATCTCTATGCGCCCTACTACCGACGCATCAACGACTGGGTTCATCAGCACACCTCCTGGAAGACCTTCAAGCACTCCTGCGGGGCGATGCGGCCGCTCCTGAATCGTGTCATCGAGTGTGGATTTGACATCATCAATCCCGTGCAGTGTTCGGCGAAGGGCATGGAGGCTGCGGGATTGAAGGCGGATTTTGGCGACCGACTGGTATTCTGGGGTGGAGGAGTGGATACTCAGCAAGTCCTACCCTTTGGCAGTCCTTCCGACGTGACCGCCCAAGTGACCGAGCGGTTGAAGACCTTCTCCCCGGACGGCGGTTTCGTATTCAACACCATCCATAACATCCAGGCGCGCACGCCAACGGCCAACATTGTCGCAATGGTCGATGCGATCCGGAGCTTCAACGATCGCGGTGGATGAGCGGGGCGGCGAGGGATTGCGTTGACGCGGCGTTCCGAGGTTCCTCCAGGGCAGAGATTTGAGTGATTGGGTTGGTTCTGAGGGCAAGTCCCCAGGGAACCGGTGACTGCGCTCTGGGTCTGCTGCGATATTCGCTGCCGTTTGTCATCGGTGGCATCCCGGTGTCCCCTGTCCCAATTCCGCCCATGACCTCTCCCTTCCGTACGGTGTGTTGGAGTTTGCGCGCTGGTTTCATCCTTCTGCTTGCCGGACTAGCTTTGAAGGCGACGGCCCAAGTGGAAACGGGGCCGGCCTTCACAATCCGTCTATTTGATGCCGCCGTCGTGGTCGGCCAGTCCTTCACGCTGACGACCGCCACGAGCGGATTTCCCACCCCGGAGTATCAGTGGTACAAGAACGACATCGCCCTGCCGGGCCAGACGGGGTTGTCGTTGGCATTCCCCAGCATTCAGTTTTCGGATGCGGGTTCCTACTACTGTCGGGCCCGCAATGCCGGCGGGACGGCGGTGAGCACAACGGCGGTAATCACCGTCGTCCCTCCACCGGTCGGCCCGTTTTCCCGTATCACGAATGCTTCGGTGCGCACGACCCTGGCGGCATCGCAGCTCCTGACCGTCGGTTTCACCATGCAGGGAGGATCCCGTCCCGTGTTGATGCGGGCCGTGGGTCCGAGCCTGGGTCGATTTGATGTGCCCAACTTCATGCCCAATCCCTGGCTGGCGGTGTTTCAGGGCGCGGCTTTGCTTGAGATCAACGACAACTGGGGCGACACCACGACCCTGCACACGGCGTTTGCCAGTGTGGGTGCCTTTGCATTGCTGCCGGGAAGTCAGGACGCCGCCTTGGTACGCACGGTGGGGGGTGGCCACACCGTGCAGGTGGCGGGCGTGGTGGGAGGCAATGTGCTCATGGAGCTGTATGATCTCGGTTCCGCGACCACCCCGCGGCTGGTGAATATCTCGGCCCGTAATCAGGTCGGAACCGGTGCGAATGTGCTCATCCTGGGTTTGACGCTGGCTGGAACCGCGGCCCAGCCGGTGCTTATCCGGGCCGTCGGCCCGACGCTGGTTCAATTCGGCGTGGGCGGCGTGCTGGCGGATCCGCGCCTGACGGTGTTTGATTCCACGGGAGCGATCGTTGCCTTCAATGACGATTGGGACTCCACGCAGGCGACGGTCCACGCCCGATCGGGTGCCTTCGCACTGCCCGCGTCCTCCAAGGACAGCGCCGTGAACCTCAGCCTTCCGCCTGGAAGTTACACCGTGCAGGTGTCCGGCGCCAACGGAGGCACCGGTGAGGCACTCGTTGAACTGTACGAGCTGCCGTGATACAGATACAGGAGGCGTGGCTCCGGGTGGTCGCGCTGCCGCCGGACAGGGTGCGTGGCGTTCGCTCCCAGGGATTGACCTCGGCCCGCGTCTGACCATGACGGGATCTGCGACCGGGTGGGTACGGTTGAGTCCGGATGGCCCGGACTCTCCGCCTGCCGGCGCATCCCTCACCACCACCCACGATGAATACTTCCGGCAATCCCGCTCCTTCGGTCAATGCGCTGCCACCTACCGGACATCCCCGGGTGGTCCACCACGTCTTCTTTTGGCTGAAGCACCCGGACTCCAAGGAGGACCTGGCGCGACTGCTGGACGGCATCCGCGGCCTGAAGGCGATTGAAACGGTCCGGGGCATCCACGTCGGGGTCCCGGCTAGCACCGAGAAGCGCGCGGTGGTCGACAACAGCTACAGCGCATCCGAGATCCTCTACTTTGATGACCTGGCGGGCCAGGCCGCCTATCAGGTCCATCCTTTGCATCAACGGTTTGTCGACACCTGTTCGCACCTGTGGGCGAAGGTCGTCGTGTACGACGCCGTATCCGCTTGAAGCAGCAAGGTGGCGTCAGTCCGAAGGCGCCGTGTGCGTAGTCGCCGCACTTTACTGTAAGGATAACTACGTGATACTGCGTAATTTATCCATGAACAAAACTGCTGCTGTGCATTAGTGTCTTATATAGTCACGGGTTTCGATTGGGGCGTAGCTGGGGGAATTGGCAGAAGCGTCCCTTCACGTGCTTTTTTTTCTTAAGCACGGAATCGAAGTGACGCGTAAGGGAAGTACCTAGAACGCGCCTTGGTGGGTTCCCCGCATCCTGCCGGCCTTATCGACTATCATGAGACTTAGCACGAAAATCGTTGCCGCCGCCGCGTTGGCGGTGGTCGCCACCGCCATTGGTGCGACCACCACGGTGTATTGGCTGTCCAAGCAAAACCGGGTCAAAGCCCTCCGTCAGCAGATGAGCATGGTGCTCCAGCAGGCCGAGGGAGTGGCCGACACCATGGATGCGATGCACAAGGCGAAGGCGTTCGACACGGCCGGTCTCCTTGCCAAGGCCAAGGAAGAGACGGGAGGACGCCCCCTGCGCGAGTCGTATCGCTCCACTTCATTCTACACCACCATTCCAATCGTGGCTTCATGGCAGGCGGTCGAGCGTTCGGCGAAAACGCTGGGGTACACGTTTCTGACTCCGTCGCGACCTGATGTGGCTCCTCGCAATCCGAAGAACGGGAATGGTTCTCAGTACGCGGCGGCGTTTGCCGCGTTTGCCGCGGGACAGTCGGAGTACTTTGTCCATGACGCTCGTGAAAACAAACTGATCCTGGCGCGCCCGGTGACCCTCGAGCAAAGCTGCCTGAGTTGCCACGGCAATCCGACCAACAGTCCGACCCACGACGGTCTCGATCCGCTGGGCTTCCCCATGGAGGGTCTCGCCGTGGGTGACATCAAAGGCATTTTTGTGCTGGAGGCGCCGATGACGAACGATGTCGTGGTCGGTCGGACCATGGCGAGCATGAGTCTGGTCAGCCTGGTGCTGCTCGGCGTTGCGGTCTCGGGCTTCACGCTCTTCAGCCGCCGTCATGTCAACCGGCCGCTGGCCGAGGCGATCGATCGGATCGATTCCGCCAGCGAGCAGTCCGCCAGCGCAGCCCATCAGATCGCCTCCGCCAGTGCCTCGCTGGCCGATGGGGCGAGCAAGCAGGCGGCCTCGCTCGAGGAGACGGCGGCGTCGCTGAGCGAGATGGCAAGCATGGCGTCGCGCAACGCCGAGAATGCGGCCCGGGCCAAGTCGAGCGCGGCCGAGGCGAGCGCCGCGATTGGCACCGGTATCAAAGATGTGGAGCAGTTGAACTCCGCCGTGCACGACATCCGCGCGGCCAGCGACGAAATGGCCAAGATCATCCGCACGATCGACGAGATTGCTTTTCAAACCAACCTGCTGGCCCTCAACGCAGCCGTGGAGGCGGCGCGGGCCGGTGAAGCGGGCGCGGGTTTTGCCGTCGTCGCCGACGAGGTGCGCAGCCTGGCCCAGCGTGCCGCGGGCGCCGCCAAAGAGACGGAGTCGCGGATCCAGGTGGCGGTGAGCCACAGTCAGCGCGGGGCCGATCTGAGCACGAAAGTGACGAACGGATTGAAGGCCGTGGCCGAGCAGGTGCACCGCGTCGACGAGATCATCGGCGAAATTGCGGCGGCGTCGCGTGAGCAGGAAAACGGCTCCAGTCAGATCAACACTGCGGTGAGCCAGGTGGATCAGGTCACTCAGAGCAACGCCGCGCAGGCGGAAGAGGCGGCCGCGGCCGCGGAGTCGCTCAACCAGCAATCCTCCGAACTCAAGGGAGCCGTGCACAATCTGCAGATTCTCATCGGCACATCGGGTCACCGTCCGGCGCCGGCTGCTGCCAGTCCCCTGGAATCTCGAACCGAGTCGATCACGCCACCGTCGGCAGGTCGGTCGGCTGGACGTGCCAAACGGTTGCTAAGCGCCTCGTCCCATGTAGCTTAGCTTTCGTTACGGCGGTCAATCCATGCGGTGTGGCCGGGGAGGCTTGCGGCTCTGGAGTCGGGAGTGGTCCCTTGACATAGTTAGGAAATGGTCCGAACCCTGCTCACGGAATCGACTGCCTTGAACCGTGCCGCCTCCGATCCGCAATTCTGACGATGCCCGCTGGTTTGCTGAGCATGTGCTGCCGCATGATGCAGCGCTACGGGCCTATTTGCGGGGGCGTTTTCCGGCGATGCAGGATGTGGAGGATGTGGTTCAGGACTCCTATCTGAAGATCCTACGCCGGCAGTCGGGCGGGCGCATCGCTTCAGCCAAGACCTACCTGTTCACGGTGGCGCGCAATACGGCGCTGAAGGTGTTTCGCAAACGGCAGCGAATTTCCGAGGTGCCTGTAAACGAATTGCCCGAATGGCGGGTCTTGGAAGGTGGTCCCACCGTTGCCGATACCACCAATACCCACCTGCAGGATGCACTTATTGCCGAAGCAATCGCAGATCTTCCGGCCCGCTGCCGCGAGATCTTCAAACTCCGGGTCGCGGGCGGGCTGTCTCATGCGGAAATTGCCGGGCGCCTCGGCCTTTCCGAGAGCACCGTCCGGGTTCAGGTGGCCCGCGGACTGGCCCGTTGCCTGCGCACCTTGCGCGAACGCGGACTCGAGGCTGCCCCATGAAGCCGTTTGATCCATCCGTTCCCCGCCCGCGGACCGCGTCGCGTTCTCTTTCCGAGTTGGAGGACGAGGCAGCGGACTGGATTGTGCGCCGAGAGGATGGATTGAGCCGCCGCGAGCAGGCTGAGCTGGAGGCGTGGCTGACAAAGGATCCGCGCCATGCCGCGGCCTTTGCCGCCGTGGAGGTCGCCTGTACCGCCGTGAACGCACCCCGGATTCAGGGGCGCGGGGATGCCTTGGGCCGTCAGATTGACGCATACGCGCGCGGGCGCACCCGGCGACGGTTCGCTCTGGGAATGGCCGGTCTGGCCGCAGCCGCAGCGGTGGCGTTCGCGGTGCTGCGTCCCCTTCCTGATCGCACGGTCTCCGGGGGGCCCACCTACGTGGTCCGCCCGGACGTCCAGACGCTGCCCGATGGGTCCACGGTGGAACTGAATGCGGGCGCGGAGATCACGGTTTTGTACACCGACCGGACGCGTTCGGTCCAACTGGTGCGTGGGGAGGGTCTGTTCTCGGTGGCCAAGAATCCCACCGTGCCCTTTGTGGTGACCGCGGGTCATGTCGAAGTCCGCGCCGTGGGAACGGCCTTTGTTGTGCACCGGGGTTCCGACCAGGTGGACGTGCTCGTGACCGAGGGGAGGGTCGCCGTGGTCCGGGTGGATACAAACGCCCAGACGGCAGCACCGGGGACTGCCGGCGCCCCGGAACTGTTCCTCGACGCGGGTCGGCGGGTGGTGATTGCGGCCGCTCCGGCGGTCTCAACTCCCGCAGCCCCTCCCATCCAGACGGTCTCAACCCAGGCGATCGCCGCGGCGACCGCCTGGCGGGACCGGCGGGTGGAATTCACCTTCACTCCCTTGCACGAGGCCGTGGCACTCTTCAACAGCCAGGGAGGGACCCAGCTGATCCTGGCGAATGAGGCGACGGCGCAATTGCGGATCACCGGAGTCTTTTGGACGGATGATGCGGAGGGCTTTGTGCGATTGCTCGAGTCGAGCCTGGACTTGAAATCGTCGCGTCGACCGACCGGCGGGATTGTGCTGTCAAAATAGTCGGAACGCAGCTCTTTCGGCGACTTTCGTCCCTTTTTTTCGCACGGACGTAAACGGATTCCGGGACATCGGGGTCTATGTTCGCGGTCACGCTTCTCCTGACCTGGCAGCGTGACCCACAGAATCCTGATCCACCTACACACCATGCGCTCACCTCTTTTCGGTTCGTTGCCTGTGCCACCGCCGATTCTCAGTCATCGCCCGTCCGGCTGGCTGCGGATTGTCTTCGGATCCCTGCTCGCCTCCCTGTGCCTTGCCGCCGCCTCTGCCGCACCGGATGCGGCGCGGCGCACGTACAATGTCCCGTCCGGCGAGGCGACACAGGCGTTGAAACTGTTTTCCCAGCAATCCGGCCGCGGAGTGATCGTCAGTGCGGAAGTGGCCGGGGCGGTCCGCACTCGCGCCATTCAGGGAGAGATGACGGCACAGGAAGCCATCGATCAGATGCTGGGAGAGACGGGCTTGGTGGCACGCGAGGACTCCAAGACAGGGGCTTTTGCGATACGCCGGGAGGAGACATCGGAAAAAAACGGCGCAAGCCGTCCGGGTGATACGCGGGCGGCACGAACCGAGCTTCCCGTCGGCAAATTGGATGCCTACATGGTCAATGCCACCAAGGTGGATGGACTGGTCAATCGTGGGTTGCTGCAGGCGGGGGAAAACGCCCCGCTGTATCACGATGTTGTCACCCGTGCCGACATTGAACGCATGGGCGTTTCAAGCATGGAGGAGTTGTTTCGCTACCTGCCGCAGACCAGCTCTGCGACGACTGCGCTCCAGACCGTAGCGGGAAACACCTCGATTTCGGGCGGCTTGGTCAATCGGTACTCAACGGTCGGGCTGCGCGGCTTCAGCTCCGGGCAAACGGTTGTCCTGATCAACGGGCGCGCGCTTCCGCGCAGCGGAACGGGTCCCAATGGCGGCCCCGACATCGGCCGAGTCCCGATTGCAGCCATCGAGCGGGTCGAAATCCTGCCGTATTCCGGTTCGGCGATCTACGGCGCGGGTGCGCTCGGTGGAGCGATCAACATCATTCTGC
The DNA here is from genome assembly GCA_046346755.1 of Opitutaceae bacterium. Lineage (GTDB taxonomy): Bacteria > Verrucomicrobiota > Verrucomicrobiia > Opitutales > Opitutaceae > UBA6669. The sequence continues at coordinate 26,494 of JAXMHM010000053.1, forward strand.
GTAAGGAATTCACCGGCCGCGATCTCACCACCTACATCGGGACAGCCACGGAAGGGGGAGCGACCGAGTACCGGTTCACCTACCTGGATGGACGCACGTTCAATGGGGGCAAGACGAGCCTGACCACCACCTTCAGTTACCAGCACCGGGAGGGGCTCACCGCCGGCGAGCGGGGCTACCTCGACGAGGCCCTGCGCCGTTACGGCCCGAACTCGACCGCCACCAATGCCCAGGGCGTGCGACTCTTCGAGCAGCTGATCCTGCCGGCCTTCGCGGGATCTCCGGCCACTCTGCTCGTCGGGAACACCCCGACGTCGGCGGTCAATGATCTGGGCATCCCCGGCGCCCCGGGTGTGCGCTACGCGGCGATCCCCGCGGGCACCACGGCGGAGCAGTCGCTGGCACTGACGCCGGAGTCCTTTTCCGGCACGGCGGGCAAGGCCGTGCTCAGCCCTCGCTACGGTCGTTCAATCCTCTACGAGCCTGTGGACGCGTACAGCTTCAACGCCCAGTTGTCGCACGCCTTCATTCCGAAGCGGCTGGAGGGTTACGGTGAATTCACGCTCGGGTACAATCGCAAGGAGTACTCGATGCCGCAGAATTTTAATCTGTCGCTGTCCGCCACGGATCCGCTGAACCCCTTCCGGACGAATGTCACGCCCGGCTTCGTCGGGCGTCCGGTCAATGTGATCATCGATACCCCGGAAATTCCGGATGCGTCGGTACTCTATGAATACGACTCGGCCCGGGCGGTGGTGGGCCTCAAGGGTGAGGTGAGTGACCGCGTCGAGTGGTCGGTGGATGGGACGATCGACTACTCGCACTCCACGGTGCACAGTAATAATCCCATCACCAACTTCACTGCCCTGCAGGCGCTTTCTCCGTTTGCCTCCCCGGGACCGGCGGCCCCGGCCGCGACCCGGCGCGCAGTGTACCCGCTGTTTGCGGACCATACCCGCTACCCGATACCAGCCGCGGACGTGGCGAACTATTTCGAGTCGGTGCGCTACAGCACGAACCTGGGCAAACAGTACGAGGGCAATGCGCGCGTCATGGCGCGGCTGGTTGAGCTTCCGGCGGGGCCGCTGCGGGTCTCGGGCACCGCGAAACGCCAGCAGTGGGACTTCCGTTATGGACAGAAGCTCTCGGGAAGCGCCGCCTGGTCGACGCTCGTCAACAACGGCCCTTACCTGCCAAACGAGTCCTCGACCACGGTGGATCGGAAAATCTGGCAGGGTGCGGTTGAACTCAGCGCCCCGGTTATCAGCGAGAAGTGGCGTCCCATCCCGATCCATTCTCTCGACCTGCAGGGCAGTGTGTCCCGGGAGCGCGACCTCAGCGGGGGCGTGGATTCCAACCTGAAGCCCTTTGAAAACAAGCAGTCGGCCACGAGCAGCGTGGTGGCGGCAAAGCTACAAGTGACCCGCGACATCGCGTTTCGCGCTTCGTATTCGGAGGGTTTTTATCCTCCGGAGTGGAGCGACGTCAGCCTTCCGGTGACCCCGATGACCGTTCCGGGGGTCTTTCCGGATCCGAAACGGGGCAACACGCTGCAGTTCACGCCCACGATTTCGGTGCTTCAGGGTGGAAACCCCGGCCTGCTTCCGGAGTCGGCCGAGTCCGAAAACTATGGCATCATGCTGACGCCCCGTTTTCTCCCCGGTTTCTCCCTGAACGTCGACTACTGGAAGATCGTCAAGGTCGACGCGATTGTCTCGACCTCCTTCGTCTCGATCATCGCGAATCCGGACGCGTTCGGATTTCTCATCACCCGCGAGGCGGCGACGCCCGCTGACACGGCGCAGGGCTGGCTCGGTCGCATCACGGCGGTTGACGCCCGGGCTTTCAACGCGTCGATCACCCGGACCGAGGGCGCTGACATTCGGGCGCGGTACAACGTGGAGATGGAGACGCTGGGAGAGTTCGCGTTCAACGCCAGTGCCACCTTCACCAACCATTTCTACCTGCAATCCACGCCCACCTCGGCCGCGTTTGACATGGCCGGGGGCAGCGGGCCCGTGCGCTGGCGGGGAAATGCCTCCGTCACGTGGACGCGGAATCCCTGGTCGGTGAGTGTGACGGGCCGGTACATGGGTCATCGTTCGACGACCACAACGACGGCCTCGCCTAGTTTTCCTGGAGGGTATCCACTCGATGGCGGCCGTTTGCCGGCGTTCCTCCGCTGGGATCTACAGGCCAGCTATGATGTGGGTTACAAGAGCGGTGCACGCGGCTGGCGCAATTGGGTGCAGGGAACCCGGTGGACGGTCGGTGCGCTGAATGTGCTCAACGACGAACCCACGTTTACCTCGGACAGCTCGCAGTTCTACAATGGCTCGGATGACCCCCGCCAGCGCTTCGTCTACGTCCAGGCGAAGAAGAGCTTCTGACCAGCGCATCCTCCATGAAGATCGTCGTTGTTTTTGCGCTGTTGCTGCTCACGTTGGGTGCAGTCCCGGTCTTTGCCGCTTCGACGGCCCCGGATTCGATCCAGACCGAACTGGATGCGATTCTTGCCCTGACGCGCCAGCGTCCACCGGAAGGCACCGCCGGTGCGGATCATTACCGTTGGTTCGACGGACTGACGCGTCGCCTCGGTGCGGAGGCCTTCGCCTTCATCGAGAAATATCCGACCGACCCGCGACGCTGGCGGGCGGCACTGATTCTTCAGCAGCGCCGCTTTCATCCGCGCTTTGTGATTTCGATCGGTGACGACTACGCCACCGCGGGGGAAAAGGCGGTGGTGCGGGATACGGCGGCCGAGGAGGCCTGGTCGCGCAAAGTCGACGAGCTCGAGAAGACGATGCGCGCGGCGGCGGATGTCCCGGACGAGGTGCGGGAGCAGGTGGAGTTCGGAGACCTCATGCAGGTGTTTCAGCCCGCGTACCGGGCCGCGGCCGAGAAACAACCGGCGGACGTCGCCGGGGTCGAGCGGGCGCTGACGGCATTCCTCCAACGCTGGCCCGCGAGCGAGTCCGGACGCGGGTCCCTGCCCATGTTCGTCCAGCTCAAACGCATGACCGGGAGTGCCGATGAGGAGCAGGTCCTGGCCGCGTTCGCCGATTCTCCCAACGCCTCCGCCCGCGACTACGTGCGGGACCGGCTGCGTTTCTTTGCCTTGAGCAAGGAACCCTTCTCCCTGGCCTTCACCGCCCTCGATGGACGCGAGGTCAGCCTGGAGGCGCTGCGCGGCAAAGTGGTACTGATCGACTTCTGGGCCACCTGGTGCGGACCGTGCATCGCCGAGATTCCCAATGTTCGCGACGTGTATGCAAAGTATCACGACCGCGGCTTTGAGATCATCGGCGTATCGCTCGACGACGAGAAGGACCGGAGCAAGTTCATCGATCTGGTGGCGAAGGAAGGGGTGACCTGGCCGCAGCGATTCCAGGGCAAGGGCTGGAAGGATGATTTGGCCAAGGCCTACACCATCTCCGGGATACCGGCGATGTTCCTCCTTGATGCGGACGGCCGTCTGGTCACGACCAACGCGCGGGGCCCGAAGTTGGAGCAGGAAGTCAGGCGGTTGCTCAAGCTTTAGCCGGGCGGGTCAGGCGGCGCCGCAGGTCGACGACGGCAGCGCTTCCGAGGAAGAGCGCGGCGGCGGCCAGTCCCCAGACTCCCCCTTTCTCCCAGAGCATGAAGCCGCTGGCCCCGGAGACCACGAGCAGGCAGGCGCCCATGAGCAGGTTCCACGTCCACCGACTTGCACCCCGGGGCATGGCGTCGCCCAGCAGCTGTCGCTGGTTCATCATGAGGAAGAAGGTCAGGTAGGCGATCGGCATGAGGATGAAGGCAAAGACGGAGGTGGGCACGGCCAGCCAGAAGGCGGCCTTGCTCCAAAGAAAGGGCCCGAGGGCGCCGCTCGCGGCAAGAAGACTGCCCAGCTTGAACGTCCACCCGGTCTGTTCGCGACCGAGCAGCTCGCAGATGACCTGACCGGAGATCAGCATGAGCAGGGTGATGGTGGAGAGGGTCATGCCGAGCACCCCGAATCCGAAGATGATCCGGCCGAAAAAGGCGCCCGTCAGGGGTTCGAGCGCCGCGGCGAGGTGCGAGGCGTCGCGGGTGACCAGCATGGCGGCAAGCTGGCGGTCCGCGGCCGTGGCGCCCGCGCCGGCAGGGAGCCCTGAGACCAGCGATTCATATTCCTTGATCTGACGCGGCGAGGCGGCGCTGGTGAGAGCCGGATTGCCCGCGGCGTCGAGCAGTCCCGGCTGAGGCACGGCATGAAACTGACTGGCGGCGGCCATGACGACGAAACTCGTCGCCAGGACGAAGGGGATGAACATGCCGGTGGCCAGGTCGAACCGGCAGAGGCCGACGAACTCACGTCCCCAGCCCCGCCGCAGGATCGAGTAGGGAAAAAGAAACGTCATGTTGATGCCCACCGCGGTGGCCGCGGCGGCGACGATGACATCCCGCTGGTTGTCGACGATGAAGTCCCTCCAGTAGGCGTGGTGGGCGAGATTTGTGGCCTCGATCAGGGGCAGGAAGGCGTCGGCGGGCCGGAAGAGCAGCCCGAAATTGGGCACGAAGCCGGCCAGGGCCTTGCCCCAGTCCAGACCCTGGGCGGAGAACGTCAGGCGGGCGATGACCCCGGCGAAGCACAGCACGATCACGCCCACCATGATCTTGAGAATCAGCTCATAGAGCTGCACCCCCCGCCCGCCCTTGCCGTAGTTCCAAGTGATATACGTGGAGAAAGCGAGCACGGCGAAGGTCGGCACCAGTTTGCCGCCCAGGTCGCCGAACGGACCCGCCGAACCGAGCAGGTCCGGCAGGAGGTTTTGTTGCAGCACGCCGATGGCGAGTGAGTATTGCGGCATGGCCCACACCATGCTCGCGATCAGGGAGGCGGCCGCCCAGCCGATCGCCAGCACCGGATTGACCTGTTCGTGGATGGCCTGAAGCGGGCGCCGTCCGGTCGTCATGACCACGTAGCCAATGGCGGACAGCATGATGATCCCCATGATCATGGCGACCGGCTGCAGCCAAAGCAGGCCAAAGCCCCCGAGCACGCCGAGGTAGAGGCTTCCCGAGAGTGAACCACCGCCGAGGGTGATCGCGCTCTGAAGCCAGCCCGGACCGGAGAGCTTCAGGTAGGTTCGAAGCCGGGGACCAAGAGGCTGCTGGGAGGCGGCGCGCAGGAGCTGGACATCGTCGGACGGTGGGGGCGGGTTCATGCGTGGGGGAGGGGCCGCCCGGGGTGACGATAACGGGTTCTTCGTCGACGGTAGGATCCGGGCGCGGTTCATCCCGGAGGAAGCGCGCGGAACGCGAGGAAGCAACCCGTCTCGGATGGAAAATCCACCCGAGATTATAGCCGGTTCCGACTGCAGCCGGAACCGGCTGCCGCCCGCTCAGACGGGCGGCGTACTCAGAACGCGAACGTATTGGTGATCGACCACATCATGGGCTGCGGGATGCGCGCCGAGGCGATCTGACCGTTGGGCTGGGCCGTCACCGCGATGAGGTCGTCGTTGCCGAACAGATCGCGGATGTTGAGCTGCGCCGTCCAGCGCACCTTGTCCTTGTAGATCTTGCGCGAATAGCGGGCCCACAGGTCGATATCGAGCTCGGTGCTGCCGTAGTAGGGCTGGGTGACGTCGGAGACCCAGATCCCGAGCTCGTTCTTCTTCACGCCGTAGCCCACGGCCACCTTGTCCTGCCAGCGGGCTCCCCCACCCAGACTGAAGCCCTTCAGCCGGCGGTGCTGAAAATCGTAGTTCGTGACGAAGTTGAACCGCCACTTGCGCAGTTCCTGGGCGGTGGAGTTGTTGGCGGCGAGGGCATTCAGGTACGGAATGTACATGTCGTTGACCGCCTGGACGCCGAAACGTGATCCGGTCACGCTGTTGAAGAACGGGATGTCCTCGAAACCATTCTGGGCGCGGATGCTGGAGGCGATGATGCCGTCACCGTCGGTCCACAGCGGCAGATTGCGCTGCACGAATTCGGCAAAATCAGCGCCGTAGTTGGCGCGGTAGGCCTCCTGGCGGGCGGCGTTGAACGTCATGCGCCAGTACGGGGTTGGATTGAAGGTGCCCTCGAATTCCCAGCCCTTGGACTGGGTGTCGGCGACATTGCCGACATTCGGCGGGCGCGTGGCGGCCCAGGTGCCGCTTGAGTTCTGGGTGATGGCCCAACTGGATACGAGCAATGGGTCAACCGGCCTCAGCCATTCCTCGCGGGTGCGTTGGGAGAACCAGGTGTTGCGGGCGGCGGTCTCGGCGGTGGTCAGGGCCGGGTTGGGGTTGTTGGCCTGGGCAGGATTGGTCAGGCTGGCCCGGAGCGGCAGGTACCGCGGGTCGCTGGGTGCGAAACCGAACCAGCGGTTGATCAGCACCTCCGAGGTCTGGGAGCCACGCAGGCCGTTCATGGCGCGCACCACGTCATTGCCGGGCCAGAACGTATTGTAGAACGTGCTGACGTCATTGGACTGCTCGGTCTCGTAGCGGACTACGCGCAGGACAAACTTATTGTTGGCGAGCGAGATCGTCACCCCCATGTCCTTGGTTGAACCCGAAGGCGGGCTGAATGGACGGCCGTAGACATCCGCCACCGTGGAAGACGGGCGGAAATTCTCGGACTCGTTGTAGGACAAGCTGACGTCGGTGCCGTTGGGGAGCAGACGTTTGACGAAGTCGGGGGCATGCCCGACCACGCTCCAGCTGACCGTTTCATCCTTGGCGTAGATGTTGGGCGAGGCCGGGTAGGTCCAGGTGGGATCGAACGGATCCACCTGACCGCTGCCGGGCACGAGTTTGGGTGCGCCCGCGTCGAAGAGCGAGAACTCGTCCTGGCGCCAGCCGACCAGGCCGACCAGCTTGCGGTTGAGGAAGTAGCTCTGCCAGATGGCGGAGGTGCTCTTGGTCTTGTTGAAGGACCGGCTGGCCTGGGAGTAGAGCTTGTCCAGATTCGTTTCCGGATCGAGCACGCTGACCGGGGCGCGGACCCAGACGTCGGTGCGGTTGTCGAACAGCAGGGCGGTGCCGGTCGCCATTGGCGTGTGCAGGGCGGTCAGGCCCTGGATGTTGGCTCCGGCCGGGGAGGAGAGATTGGCGATGGAGTTGCCGAGGTAGTGGATGGCCACATACCCGGGGTAGGAAAGGGTGGCGGGGTTGTCGGCGTAGACATTCTGATCGAGGGTGTAGACGTAGCCCTGGTGCGTGCGGGAGAGGCGGGTGCTCTCCTGGTCGCTGTAGACCCCGGTGAACACGTGCCGCCCGAGGTGCCGGAGCAGGCTGTTGCGCTTGGTCAGGTCGATCGTGCCGTAAACGGTGGCACGGAACGCCTCGCGGTCGGTGTCCACCATGTAGTTGCCGATCGAGTCGGAGGCAAAGTACGGGCGGCCAAAGTTGGGATTGGGAGAGCCGTCGACGAGTTTGTTCTGCATGTCGACGTGGATCGTGGCCGCATCGAAGCCGATCAGGCTGCGATTGCGCCGCGAGTGATCCTGCTTGTCGTACGCCAGTTCCACGCCCACCAAATCATTGAGAAAGGTCTGCCGCGCCACCACGTTGAGGGCGTTGAAATCGGCGAATTCTCGCTTGTTCGGTCCGTCGAGCAGGGTGTCGTAGAAATTGAACACGCTCGGGTCGCGGATTTCCTGGTACTTCCAGAGTCCGGCGTAGGCCTGTCCGGCCGGAGCGAACTGCTGGTTGAGGAAGAACAGCGGGTTGTTGCCCTGGGTGGTGTAGTTGCCCACTCCGAACCATTGGGTGAAGGGTGTGCCGCCCCGGCTCATCATGAAGGGGGGCACACCGTTGCCGCCCTGGGCGGCGGAGGCCGGGTCGGTGAAGACCGCGCCGACCTGACCGAACCAGCGTCCGGCCGAACCGAGGTGGGCGGCAAGCAGCGGATTGTTGGTGACGGAGGTGGGGTTGGTGGGATCGAGCGACACCTTGTTGAGCACGCCGAACCAGACCGAAAGCCCGTCCATCGGCGGGGTCACACGCGGGCGGTTGGCCTTGATGTTCCCGTCTTCGTAGCTGACCTGGATCTGGGTAAGACCGCCCTTGATGAGCTTGGGCTCCCAGCGAAGCGCTGCGTAGAGACGCCGGTCATCCTCGAAGGCGGGCTTCTGACGGAATTTTTCTTCGTCGTTGAGGCCGATGACGCGCACGCTCAGGCGGTCCTTGGCGATCATCTGGGTGACGTCGAGAATCTCGCGGTGCGAGCCGTAGCGACTGACGTTCTGCACATAGCTGATGCTGTTTTTGCGCAGATTCGGCATCTTCAGCTGATTGTTGATGATGCCGGCCGGGCTCCCGAGACCGAACAGGATGGCGTTCGCACCGCGCGAGATGTCGACGCGTTCGGTGTTGTAGGAATCCATGCCGATGTCGGTCGAAAAGAAGTCACGGGTCAGATCGGCGCCGCTCAATCCGCGCACACGGGTGGATTGATTTGGGCTGACGAGGCCGTCCTCCGCATTGGAAAAATTGTTGCCGGTGCTCACACCCGAGTAATTGCCGCCCATGCCGGCGGCCTCCGTGCCGGTCGTGTAGACGAGCAGGTCTTTCGCATTGGTCGAGGCGGTGTCGGCGAGAAACTGGGCATTGACCACCGAAATGGCGGCACCGACATCGCGCAATTCCGTCCGTAGGCGGGTGCCGGCGAGCGTGGCGGTGGACTGGTAGCCACGGTCCGCGTCGGTCGCGACCACGAAGGGCGACAGCTCCAGCACCTCCTCCGCGGGAGTCGCCTCGACCGTGGGCACCGGCTTCTTCACGGAGTCGGGAGCAGGCACCGGTGCGGGCGCAACCGATTGAGCCTGCGCGCCGGCCGCGAGAACAAGAAGGCAGACTCCGAGCCGGGCAAACGGCACCGGGACGAATCGGGATCGTGAGGGAAGGACGGGGGTTTCAGGTCGGCTAGTCATGGTGTCGGAAGGTAGAAATGGAGTTCCACGGCGGTGAACCGTGAACGAACGTCCAACGACGGAGCGAGGCGCCTTCCGGACAGGATCGACGATCCTGCCGCGAAAGAAAGGGGTACGCACAGCCGCTGGAAGCAACGAGCGTTCGAGACGGAGCGAATCTGTCAACCGCCGTTCTTGTCTGGAATCCGCTCAGTACTCCGACTTCCGTAAAGAATTAACGAAGCAGCGCGATGGCGCTGGCCGGGGCGTCCTCAGTGATGCGATGAATTTTCAGTAGGCGAATATTCATCGATCCGTCCCGGCTGGCACGGTGAGTTCCCGTCCGGAACCGGTTGTTGTCGGTCCGCGAACCGGCCATGTACTTGAAAATCGGTTACAGTGCCGAACTTATCGGGGTGGCGTCGGGGCGGCTGCGGCGCTGTTCAGGCCCTCCAGGCCCTTCCGGGCGGCCTCGTGCGTGGGGTTCAGGGCGAGCGCAGCCTCGAAGCGCCGGCGCGCCTCTTCGGGACGATTGAGCTTCACCAGCATGCGTCCGCAGGCGGCCTGCGCGCCCGCGTGGCTGGGATTCGCGGTGCAGGCGGCTTCGTAGTGTCCGAGCGCCTCGGCCGGCTGGGCGGCTTTTTCCGCGAGCCGGCCGAGCTCGACCGCGCCGAGGAATGGATTGAGACTCTGCACCCGCTCCGCGTACTCGCGTGCCTTGACCGGACTGCCGCCGGCAATTTCCGGCGCGCTGGAGAAGTAGCGGGTCAGGCCGATCAGTCCGTCGAGACTGTTGGGATCGAGTTTGACGCACTGTTCGTAGGCTTTGCGCAGCTTTCCCGACATCATGGCCTGCTGCATGAAGGAGACCTCGCCGATGCGGACGCTGTAGGCGTAGCCCAGTTGGGAGAAGTACGCGGCCTGGGTGGGATCGGCGGCGGTTGCGCGTTCGGCGAAGGCGACGGCCTCCTTGGATTGCTTTTGCGCCAGCCGCAGCTGGCTGAGCAGGTTCAGGGCGGACGCCTCCGGCTTTTCGGCTGTGGCGTACGGAGCGAGGGCCGACTCGGCGGCGGCGAGGTCGCCGGCCTTGAGGGCGGCGGCGGCGCTGTCCAGCGGCGTCGCCGCGAGGAGCGCACCGGGAAGGGACAGCCCGATCAGGAGGAGCAAGGAGCGAAGGGAGGGGGAGGACGTGTGCATGGGAGAAAAGGGACCGGGCCGGGTCATTCGGATTGAAGGGCGCGGGCGGGATCGAGACGGGCGGCACCGGCGGCGGGCGCCGCGCAGGCGAACAGGGCGGCAAAGGGAAGGAGGGCGGAGAGGGACAGGAGCACCCAAGGTTCGGGCGCGAGCGCGCCTTCGAGGGTGCCCCGGAGGATTTGAGCCAGAACCAGGGAAAGGAGCAATCCCAGCCCAACCCCCAGCCCGGCCAGTCGTGCGGCACGCCCCAGCACCTGCCGGAAGACGGCGCCTGGCGTTGCGCCCAGCGCCATGCGCACCCCGATTTCGCGCACCTGCTGCCGCACGCCGAAAGCCATGCTGGCGTAGATGCCAAGCAGGGAGAGGCCCAGGGCCGCCGCACCGAAGCAGGCGAAGAGGAAGGTGCGCAGCCGGGGCACCAGGGTCGTGCGCGCAATGTTTTCGTCGAGGGAGCGAAGCGTGAACGAGGCGGTGGGATCGACCCGTTGGAGCGCGGCTTGAAGCGAGCGGGCCATCGCCATGCCACCCTGGGCTCGCACGAGCAGGGTGCTGAAGAACCAGGGGGACTGTGCCTGCGGGACGTAGATCTGCGCGGGAGGCGGGTCGGCGAGGTTGTCCTGGCGCGTGTCGCCCACCACGCCAACGATCTCCCGGTAGTCGGAAAGTAACCACGGCACAATGCGTACCCGGCGTCCGATCGGATCGCCGTCACCGAACAGGCGCGTGGCCAGCGCCTGGTTGACCAGGCACACCTTCACGGCGGTGGAAACGTCACTTTCGCGCAGATCCCGTCCCCGCAGCAGTGGCACCCGCAATGCCTGCACGTAACCGGGGCTGACGGCGTTGAAGACCGCCTCGTCCGGTGTGGCCTCCGGGCGGGTGTCGCGTTCCACGGTGAGCGGATAGCGCAGCGAGATCCCGCAGAGTGGCGCGCTCGAGTTGACGGCGGCGGAGCTGACTCCGGGCAGGCGCAGGACCTCGTTCAGGACGCGTTCGTAGGTCGCGGCCAATTCGAGGGGCGTCTCCCAGCGCGTCGGAGGCGGGGCGAGCCGCACGGCGACCACGTCACGCGGATCGAATCCCGGTGGCGTTGTCTCCAGGCTGAGCAGGCTGCGAGTCAGCATCGCCGCGGACGACAGCACGATCAGGGTGAGGGCGACCTGTCCCACCACCAGAGCGGACTGGGCGCGGCGGGTGAAGCGATTGCCGCCCGCCCGGCTGCCGCCGCCCTTGAGCAAGGCGTTGACGGGAGTGCGGCCGGCCTGCCAAGCGGGCAGGAGACCGAAAATCAGGCCGGTGAGCACAGTGACGCCGGCGGCGACGGCGAGGGCGGGTCCATGAACGGCCACGGTGTGGGAGCGCGGCACCAGGCCGGGCGGAAGCTGCTGGACCAGCAGGGGCACTCCGACGGCGGCCAGGAGCACGCCGAGGCCACCCCCCACGATGGCGAGCAGCCCGCTTTCCACCAGAACCGTGCGGGCCAGGGCGGAGGGAGAGGCGCCCAGGGCGAGCCGGACCGCAAATTCCGGGAGTCGGGAGACCCCGCGGGCGAGGAAGAGGTTGGCGAGGTTGGCGCAGGCCAGCAGCAGGACCAGTCCGACCGCGCCGAGCAGGAGGACCAGGGTGCCGCGCACGTCGCCCACGCGCAGCTCGAGGAGCGGACGCACCGTGATGGACCAGCCGTGATTGATCGCCGGATACTCACGGGCGAGCGTCGCGGCGATGACCTGCGCTTCCGCGGCGGCGGCGGCGGTGCTGACGCCGGGCTTGAGCCGGCCGACCGTGCTCCAGAAGCGGGAGTCGCGGGCGAGGTTTTCCGGGGACTCGCTCGGAAAGGGGAGCCACACGTCGACGAAGTCGGGTTCACGAAAGTGGTCCGGCATGACTCCGATCAGCGTGGTCGGGGTGTCGTCGATCGTCAGCGTCCGGCCGATGACGTCACGGCTGCCACCAAAGTGACGCTGCCAGGCGGCGTGACTGATGAGGGCGACCCGGGGTCCTGAGACTGAGAAGGTCTCGGGGCGTGGGGCGAGACCGAGTTGGGGAGAGATGCCGAATGTGGGGAAGAACTCCTCGGTCACCAGGGCCACCACCAGCTGCACCGGTTCACCACCGGCGGGAGCGTAGGAGGCGAAGCCCGGACGATAGGCGGCGAGCGTCGCGTAGGACTTGGCCCGCTCGTGCACATCGCGAAAGTCACTGGCCGAGAGTGCCGGCATGGCCAGACCCTTGGCCGCATGGCGCGAGGTCAGTCCCACCAGGCGGTCCGCCTCCGGGTAGGGCAGGGGGCGCAGCACGATGGAGTGAAGCAACGAGTACACCGCGACCGTGGCGCCGATGCCGGCGGCGAGCAGCGCCAGCGAGAAGCCGGTGAAGCCCGGTGAACGTCGGAGTGACTTCAGGGCGGAGCGGAGTTCGTTCGGCAGGGAGTTCATGGTGTGGCTCGACCCACAGCCTAGCAGATCCGCGGCCCCGGCCGCATCGCCTGGAAGTCAGGGTGGGGTCATGGTCAACCATGACCAAGGTCATGCGGAGCTTCCCGGCATCCCTCAACGTCATCCGATCCTGGTGTTCAAGAACCACGGAAGGACGCCGGTTCCGCGATCGCAGTCTCCGGCTCGGTTCAAATCAGACCGAGTTCGCGGGCCCGCAGGGCGGCCTGGGTGCGATCGAGGGCCTGCAGCTTGCCGAGCACATTGGTCATGTGGTTCTTCACCGTGCCCTCGGCGATGGCCAGCCGGGAGCCGATTTCCTTGTTGCTGCAGCCGGCGGCCAGCAGCCGCAGCACATCGAGTTCGCGTTCGGACAGCGGCTCGGCGAGGACGGTCGCGGGCTTGCGCGCGGCGTGCTGGCTCAAACGGTTCAATTCGCCCATGATTTTGGCCGCGACCGACGGCTCGAGGACGAAGGTGTTGCGTGCGCTGGCCCGAACGGCCTCGTAAAGTTTGTCCGCCGAGCAGGCTTTCAGGAGGTAACCCAGGGCGCCGGCCCGCATCGCGTCGATGATCTCGGCGTCATCGTCGAAGGTCGTGAGCACGACGACCCGCGACTGCGGTGCGTGCTGACCCATCAATCGCGTGGCCTCCACCCCTCCCATCACTGGCATGCGGAGGTCCATGAGGATCACGTCCGGCTGGTGCTGGTGAGCCAGCGCGAGGGCGCGTTGTCCGTTTTCCGCCTCGGCCACCACCTCGAAGTCGGACTGCAGCGACAGCAAGGTGCGCAGGGCTTCACGGAACAAGGACTGGTCATCGACCAGCAGGAGTCGAATGCGCTTCATGCCGGAACCTCGACGCGCAGGCGGAAACCGCCGTCCGGTCCGGGGCCGGCCTCGACGTGACCGCCCAGCAGTTCGATGCGTTCACGCAGGCCGATCAGCCCGAAGCCACCGGAGGCAGTGGTGCCCGGACCGCGCCCGTCGTCGGCGACCTCGAGGCCCACGCGGCCGGGTGCCCGGTAGTCGAGGACCACCGAGGCCTGGCGCGCGCCGGCGTGTTTGCGCACATTGGTCAGGGCCTCCTGGGCGGCCCGGAAAAGCGCGTGTTCCACCGCACTGGGCAGGGCGCGGGTCTCCCCCTCGATCGTGAGGCTTGGCACCGGCTCCCCGTGTCGGGCGAGGTCGGTCAGGGCGTCCGCGAGGGCCGGACGCGCGGCATCGGCGCGGAGGGTGCCCACGGAGCGACGCACGTCGGCGAGGGCCTCGGCGGTCAGTTTGGCTGCGGATCCGATGACCTCGCGGGCTCGCTCCGGTTGCGTCGGGATGAGGGCAGCGGCCGCATCGAGCTGGGTTTTCACGACGGTGAGGTAGTGGCCGACCCCGTCGTGAATTTCGCGGGCGAGCCGGTTGCGTTCCCGCGTGGTGGCGAGTTCGGCGGTTTGGGCGGCGCTCGCCTGCAGTTTTTGGTGAGCGCGCTCCAGGTCCTCGCGCAGGGCCCGTTCGCGTTCGCGGCCGGTCAGCGCGTGGCGTGTGACCAACGTGAAGGCGATGGTGAAGCCGAAGGCCGCGGCGTAGCTGAAGATGGCCGACAGCACTGCGGAGGGGCCGTAGGGGATCATCCACACCAGAATCGTCTGGAGAAAGAGGTAGGCTCCCACGATGATCGCATTGCGCGGCCGGAGTTCGAAGATGGCTTCACTGACGACGGGCAGCACAATGATGGCGAACGAGCCCCGCAGCGGGCTGAGCCAGATCAGGGCGGTGAGGATCGCGCATTGCAGGACGAAGTAGAGCGCCTTGCCCGCCCCGCCGCCGAGCCGGTGCAAGGAGGAACCGAGGATACCCAGGGTGCCATAAATCGCACCGAGGGCGAACGTGACCGGCACCATCGACGCCGGCATGTAGAACCGCTGATTGAAGAAGTACCCCGTGAAGCACGTCACCACCACGAGAGCGAAGGCGACTGCGCCATAGAGTCCTCCCGTCGAGCGATGGTCGTAGGTATCGGAGGTCACGGCTGCATCCTAACATGAATCGACCCCGTCGGGGAATAGGAGAGAAGTCATGGTCACCCCTCCGCCACAGGCAGATCGCCTGCGACTAGACGCGGCCCGAGTCCTGGGAGGATTGGTTTCAGGTGGCGGTGGGGTCGATGACCGGGCCCGAACCGATTCGCGCTCCGTCGAGAACTTGCGTTCTCCGTTTGCGATATTGCACTATTGATTGCCTCCAGCCGGCGGCCTTCACGAACCACCCGGGCCGCCTTTTGCATGAAACTCTCCATCGTCATTCCCTGCTACAACGAAGTCAGGACCCTCCGCGCCCTCGTCGATGCGGTGCGGGCGGCACCCACGGGTGAACTGGTCAAGGAGATCATTGTCGTGGATGATTGTTCCACCGATGGCACCCGCGAACTCTTGCGCAACGACCTCGCGCCGCTGGTTGATCGGGTGATCTATCATGCGAACAATCAGGGCAAGGGCGCCGCGCTTCGCACCGGTTTCGCGGCGGTGAGTGGTGACATTGTGGTCGTGCAGGATGCCGATCTTGAATACAGCCCGAACGAATACATCAAGCTGCTCCAACCGATTCTTGCCGGCCGGGCCGATGTCGTCTTCGGCTCGCGTTTCTCCGGTGGCGAGGCGCACCGGGTTGTGTACTTCTGGCATATGGTTGGAAACAAACTCCTGACGCTGTTATCCAACATGGCCACCAATCTCAATCTGACCGACATGGAGACCTGCTACAAAATGTGTCGGCGCGAGGTGCTGCAGAAGATCTCGATCGAGGAAAACCGTTTTGGATTTGAGCCCGAGATCACCGCCAAGTTCGCCCGGTTGGGCGTGCCGATTTACGAGGTCGGCATCACCTATTCCGGCCGCACCTACGAAGAGGGGAAGAAGATCGGTTGGCGCGATGGCTTCCGCGCGCTTTACGCCATCGTTAAGTACAACCTGTTTCGCTGACCCATACTCTTCGTGTCGATCTCCGCCTCCGAACAAACTCCCAATCAAACCGCTGCCACGGCGGACTTTGAATTCGCAGCGTTGCAGGAGGCGCGCAACTACCGGCGCGCATTGCGGCGCAGTTTCGGAGGGTTCCTGCACGGCCGCGTGCTCGAGATCGGCGCGGGCATCGGTCACATGACGCGCGAATTTCAGTCCTTGCCGGGCGTGACCAAGGTGATCGCGGTCGAGCCAGAGCTGAAGTTTGTGGAGCAGTTGCGGGCATTCCTGCCGGAGGATTCCGTTGTGCACGGCGTCGCCCGCGACGTGCGGCCGCCGACGGGATGGGATGGCATTGTGAGCATCAACGTGCTGGAGCACATTGAGGACGATCTCGGCGAATTGGTGCGCTATCGGAACTTGCTCGCTGAGCGGCAAGGCCATCTCTGCCTCTTTGTGCCTGCGCGACCCGAGTTGTACGCGCCGCTCGATCGCGACTTCGGACACTTTCGCCGCTACACCCGGCCGGATCTCCGCTCGAAGTTGGTGCGAGCCGGTTTCAAGGTGGAACACCTGCGTTACTACAATCTGTCGGGCTACTTTGCGTGGTGGTTCTCGTTCCGCCTGCTGGGCCGGAGGAAGTTCGACGCCGCCGCGGTGCGCTTCTTCGACCGCTTCCTCTTTCCGCCCACCTACTGGTGCGAAAGTCGACTCTGCGCTCCGCCCTTTGGGCAGAATCTAATCGTCGTAGCCCGAGCTGCAGGCTGAGGCCAACTACTGCGAGGTGACAGGTCCTTTGCCGCGTGCCACAGGAAGCAACGAACTGAGGCATTTGCCCGGGCCGGGCATCACTGCGCCGCCGGGGGCAATTCCTCGAGGGTGATGTCCTTCACCTCGACCCAGGCGATGCCGCCGCTGTGAATCTGCAGGCCGATGTGACCGTCGAGCGGGATGGAGGGATCGGACTCCGCGTAGTCGAGTCCGGGGGTGCCGTTGATCCAAGTCCGGATGCGTTTTTCCTCGGCGAGAATGCGGTACTCGTTCCAGTCGCCCGGGCGCACGGCGGCGTTGAGGGCGGCCCCGTCAACGGGCAGGCCGATCACCTTGTTGCGGCGCGATTCGTCGTAGAGTTTGCCCCACCAGCCGTCACCGGCGTCGACCTGATACCCCCGCATCTCAGTCGAGTTGGGCACGCGCACGCTCCGGATCTGCACGCCGCTGTTGATCATGCCCGTGCCGGGCACCCCGCTCAGCCGCAGCTTGAGGCGCAGGTCGAAGTTCCGGAAGCTCCGGGTCGTCGCGAGGAAGAAGTTGTGCGGGATCTTCTCGGTCTTGGAGCCTCCGAGGATGGCGCCGCCTTCGACGCGGAACCACTTGGCCTCGCCTTCCCAACCCGCGAGCGATTTGCCGTCGAACAAAGAGAGGACCGGGCCGGCGGCACGGGCGATCGAAACGCTCAGGGAAAGCCAGACCGTGAGCAAAGAGAGCGTGGAGAATCGGAACCAGGTGGACATGGCGGAGAGGGGGTGGTGAGGAAGGGCTCCTCGAGCAGGTCGAAGAAACGCGGGTGGCAGACGATTCGGGGAGCTGGGAGGGGAGACACGGTTGTGGCGTGGATTGGCCCCTCAGCGCAAGCGCATCCCACCGGACGGGAGCCTCCGGATGCAACCTCAGCCGTGGCCGAGCGACGCTGGAGTGGGTGCTGCCGAGGTGGCGAGACGGGTCACCACGCGCACGCCCAATTCCCGGTACACCACGAACCCCATGCGTTCGTACATCTGGCGCGCGCGCAGATTGTCGCGCATGACATGGAGAAACGACGTCAGCCCGCGATGCTGGTGACGCCGGATCAGCTCCAGCATCAATCGACGGGCCAGTCCGCGGCCCTGATACGCGGGGTCGGTGCACACCGCACTGATCTCCCGAAACGAACCCGCCCAAAACCGTTCTCCCGCCATGGAGACCAGTCGGCCGTGGTCGAAGTACCCCAGGTAGTCGCCCAATTCGATGGTGCGCAGCCCGAAAGGTCCCGGCTGGAGACGGGTGGCCAGGTCGAGCATCTCCGGGGCGGAGCGTGCATCGAGTGCGACCCAGCCGGGATTTGCCTCCGTTTCCGGCATGCCGCCCTGCCAGACGAGTTGTGACATGGCTGAATCCACGTCCACCGACCAGCCTGTGGGCGGAACCCCTTGCCACGCGGCGCAGTAAAAGTGTTCGCCCGGCGCGCAGATCGAGGCCAAGGCGTCCCAATCCGGGTTCACCGGATCGGCAAAGGCGATGATCGGGGAGAATCCAGGCGCGAAACGGCGCGCGGTCGAAGTGCCGAGCGAGAACGCCCGGTGCGGACCGCACAGGCTTTGCCAGACACAAGTGTCGAGCAGGCGAAGGTCGGGAAGCGTGTTCATCGGATTCGCTCCCACGAGGCACCAGCCGGAGACCGGGGTCCAGCCTAATCCCGCAGGGGCGACGCTAGGTTGTAGTCGAACCTTCGTTACGAATTTGAGGGGTGTGCGATCCTGCCTCCAGCGGAGGCGCCTTGGAACGCGCTTGTCATTCGCCGGGTCCGAAGGCTGTCTTGCAAGCGTTCCCACGCACACCTATTGGTGAGGGATGGGAGCGTTCCCCGCATGAAATCCTGGCTGATCTATCTTGGCAGTGGACTGGCGGCGTTGGCGGCGGTGGAGCGGCTGCCGCGCGACAACCTCCTGGTCGCGCATGATGCGCACGGGGCGGTGACGCCGGTGGTGTCGGCGGCCGACTGGGAACGTCGCCGGTCCGAAATTGTGCAGGGCATGGAGGCGGTGATGGGACCGCTTCCGCGTCCCGTGGAGCGAGGGCCGCTCGACGTCCGCATCGTGGAGGAGGTCGAGTGTGGCAGCTACGTGAGGCGCAAGCTGACCTACCTGAGCGAGCGCGGCAATCGGGTGCCCGCCTACCTCTGCATCCCCAAGTCGGTGCTTTTGGCCGCGAACGGTTTGCAGGCCCCCGGCGTGCTCTGCCTGCACCCGACTGACAACCGGGTCGGGGCTGGCGTCGCGGTGGGCCTGGGGCCCCTTCCCAACCGTGCCTACGCAAGCGAACTGGCGGAACGTGGTTTTGTCACCGTGGCGCCGGGCTATCCGCATCTGGCCGACTACGCGCCGGATCTGAACGGGCTCGGGTACGCCAGCGGCACCCTCAAGGCAGTCTGGGACAATATCCGGGCGCTCGATCTGCTGGAGTCGCTTCCGTATGTGAAACCGGGCCGGTTTGGGGCGGTGGGCCACTCGCTCGGTGGGCACAATGCAGTCTACACGGCGGTGTTCGAGCCGCGTCTGGTCGCGGTGGTGTCGAGCTGCGGACTCGATTCGTATTTGGACTATTATGGTGGACGGGCCGACGTCTGGCTGCCGGGCAAAGGCTGGTGTCAGGATCGTTACATGCCGCGGCTCGCCTCGTATGCGGGAAGGCTCGAGGCCATTCCGTTCGACTTTCATGAGTTGATCGGCGCGCTTGCACCCCGCCCGGTGTTCATCTCCGCGCCGCGGGGCGATGCCAATTTCCAATGGCAGTCGGTCGATCGGGTGGTCGCGGCGGCGCGACCGGTTTACCGCCTGCACAAGGCCGAGAACCGTCTTCAGGTGGAGCACCCCGAGTGCGACCACGATTTTCCCGATGCGATGCGCGAGCGTGCGTATCGGCTTTTCGAATCGGTGCTGCGCTGAAGGAGGGACTGGCCGGGTTCTGCTTTGCTCGCAGATCGTCGAGGGTGCTTTGTCTGCACGTTCGGTTCCGGCCTGACGGTGCTCGGGATCGTCTGCCTACGACGTCGGGTTCCCGGCGAACATCTCGCGCACTGCGGCGGTGAAGGTTTCGCGATCAAAGGGTTTGTGAACGAATCCGGCGAGGCCCTTGCCGGAAAATTTGGAGGCCACGTCGCTTTGCGTGTATCCACTCATGAGCAGGACCCGGACCGCCGGGTCCGACTCGCGTAGGCGCCGCAGCGTCTCGT
>JAXMHM010000054.1:0-44417 GCA_046346755.1 Opitutaceae bacterium
AGCGACTCGGGCCCGTCACGATCTGTTCCAGCCTGCGCGACGTCATGGTCTGGTCGGTTCCCGAGGGGGCGGCCGTTCAATGGACCGCAGCGGGCGAGGGGCAGTTGGACTGGAGCGCGCTGACGTCGCGGTGGGCCCAGCTTTGTCCCAAGGTCCCGATCATGATCGAGACCATCTCCGGCTTTTCTCGGACCTTTGCCTACCGGGATCCCGCCTTTTGGAGCGTGTATGACCGGCGACCCGAAGCGCTGGACCGGTTCGAACGCCTGGCACGTCGCGGACGCCCGCTGGAGGCCTTCAAAGCACCGCCAGGGGCGGAGGGCCGGCCGGCGACCCAGGCCTACCAGCGAGGCGAGTTGGAGCGATCACTTGCCTATTTGCGTGATACGATCGGTCTCGGATTGAAGGCCTAGCCGGAAAGGGCATGGTCCGTTGGAGGTGGGGTCGCCGACCCCGCGGGGATTGGCGTCGGATGAAGAAATCAGAAAACAGAGGCGGGACCGGTCGGTCCCGTCGCGGCCTCGGCGAGGCCACCTCCAACGGAGACGGAATCCATCCGTGTAGGTTTTCATTGAGTCGACGCGTTTGCGCGACGACGAACCCGACTCCAACGGAAAGACTCGCCGTGCCGGGCTTCGCGCTTAAGGCTGACTCCACCCCCTTGTTTTCCCCTATGAAACGCCGCGAATTTCTCAGTCACTCTCTCGCTGTTGGCGCCCTCGCGTCACTCCCTGGCACGGTCCGCGCTGCGGACCTCACGGGCCGACGCTTTCGGACCGCGTTGATTGGTTGCGGGTGGTGGGGCAACAACATCCTGCGCGAGGCGATGGCGAGCCGCTCGTGCGAGATTGTGGCGCTCTGCGACGTCGACGAGCGCCAGCTTGAAACCACGATGACCGCGGTGCGCGAGGGCACGGGCGATGTTCCCAAGTGCTTCAAAGACTACCGCGAGCTGCTCGCGCAAACCAAACCCGACATCGCGATCATCGGCACCCCCGATCATTGGCATGCGCTCCCCATGATCGCGGCGGTGCGAGCCGGCGCTCATGTGTACGTCGAGAAGCCCATTTCTCACACCGTAAACGAAGGTCGGGCGATGGTGAACGCGGCCAAGGCGACCGGACGCGTCGTGCAGGTGGGCACCCACCGGCGCATCTCGCCTCACAATCTCAGTGCGCGGGACTTCATTCGATCGGGCAAGGTAGGCGAGATCGGCATGATCCGTTGCTTCGTCAACTCCGGCGGCGGACGCGACCGCCCGATTCCGACCCAGCCGGTGCCGAAGGAGCTGGATTGGGACCTGTGGTGCGGACCGGCGCCGCTGCGTCCCTACAACGGCGGCGATCCGCGCGACCGCAAGGGCGCGTGGAGTGGGGCGATCCATCCCCGCGGGTTCCGCAACTACCTCGACTACGCCAATGGCACCCTGGGCGACTGGGGTATCCATTGGCTGGATCAAGTACTGTGGATCATGGAGGAGCGACACCCCCGCCGCATCTATTCCACCGCGGGCCGGCCGGTGGCGGGCCCGCCGGTGCTGACCCCGACCGAGCAGACTCCGGACGCACCCGATCATCAACTCGCGACCTACAGCTTCGACCGTTTCAGCGTGCAATGGGAGCATCGACGCTTTGGCGGCAACGGGGCAGAAAAGGGCGAGAGCGTGGGGTGCTACTTTTATGGTACCCAAGGGACCTTCCACCTTGGCTGGCGCGACGGCTGGAAATTCTATCCCAACGACTCCAAGGCCGCGCCCTTGTCCCAAGCGGCTCAACTCGGCGAACCTGATGCCCAGAACATCAAGGAATTGTGGGCCGACTTCCTGCAGGCCATCCGCACCGGCTCGAAGCCTGCCTGCGACATCGCCGACATCCACCACGCCACCAATCTCGCGCTCCTCGGCATGGTGTCCTGGCGTCGGGGACGGAGTTTGGAGTGGGATGGGGAAAAGGAACGGGTGGTGGGTGACGATGCGGCCAATGCCTTGCTGAGTCGCCCCTACCGCAAGGGCTGGGATTATCCCGTCGCTTGACCGCAGGTCCGCCGGCTGGGGCGGGGTGGAAACGGGGTCGACAGTCCGTTCCATGTGCGCCAGGGTCTGACTCCCCCCTTTGGAGAAATTACCCATGAAGATCACCCGTCTCGGTTTGGTTCTCGCTCTCACCATGTTTGCCTTGGCTGTGCGTGCTGTAGCCGCGCAGCCTGGCCTCGAACTGGGTCTGCAGACCTGGACCTGTCGCAACATGAGCTTTGATGAAGTCGTGGCGTTCGCGACCAAGCATGGCATCAAGCAGCTCCAACTGATCGGTTCACACATCGATCCCAACGGCCCGGCTGCCGAATCGCTCCGCAAAAAGGCGGTGCTCGAAAAGGCGGGGTTGGTGGCCTACACCTTCGGCGTCAATCGCACGACGACCAACAAGGAGGAGAATCGAAAACTCTTCGAATTCGCCAAGCTGATGGGCATCAAGATCATTGTCGTGGAGCCGCGCGACATGGCGGAGTGGGACAATCTCGAGGCGCTGGTCAAGGAGTACGACATCAAGCTGGCGATTCACAATCATGGCACGGGCAGCGTCTATGGCGACCCGGCCACCGTGAAAAAAGTCCTGGCGGCGCGGGACCATCGGATCGGCGTGTGCTTGGATGTGGGCTGGGTGACTGCGGCCGGGTTCGATGCTGCCGAGGTGTTTCGCGGGTACGGCGATCGCGTGTTCGACATGCACTTCAAGGACAAGACGACCGAGACGGTCGAGGGCAAGGTCGTTGCCGTCGACACCGAGATTGGCAAAGGAAAGGCGAACTACGTGGGTCTGTTCGCCGAGATCAAGAAGTCCAAATGGAAGGGCGTCCTCGCCATTGAGACGGACAGCAAGGCCTTCGCCTCCGACCCCAACCGGCTGGTATCTGAAGCGAAAACCTACTTTGCGCAGATGACGAAGTGAGGAGGGTGGGAGGAGTCGGGCGGGCCCGGCTCCGGTGGCTTTCTCCTGCGCGCGTCGAAGAAAAGCACAAAAAATCAAGCGAGTCCCCGACCGGGTCTGCTAAGGTGGAACCACGCTCATGCAACAGCTCGGTGCCATTCAGAAGTCACTCCGCCTGATCGAGGAACACCTGGATCGCCCGCTGGGATTGGAAACGCTGGCTCGCGCCGCAGGCATGTCCTTCTGGCATTTCCAACGCACGTTTTCCGCCATGGTCGGAGAGTCCGCGGGCAGTTACCTGCGACGTCGGCGATTGGCGGCAGCCGCCCTGCGACTGCGCAGCACCTCCACTCCCTTGCTGGACCTCGCACTCGATTGCCAGTTCGAGTCTCACGAGGCCTTTACCCGCGCCTTCAAGGCCGAGCTGGGTGTCACCCCCAGCGCCTATCGTTCCGGTCAGGACATGGGGGTGGGCCCATTGCCGCCCGCGATCCTCACGGCGTCAGCCCTTCGACTTCGCTATCAACACATGAAACTCACCCCTGAAATTGTCACCCTCCCGCCGCGGACCTTCGCCGGCCTGCAAACCCTGTTCATTGTGCCAGGCTCGAAGGACGCCAACAACCTGAAGGTCATCCCCAAACTCTGGGATGATTTTTTTGACCGCATTCGTGAAATCCAACCCTTGGAACCTGGCGTCGGCTACGGCCTGAGCGAATGTCCTGAAGCTCTCGGCCTGAAAGCGAACCATCCGGAGGAGGCCGTCTACCTCGCCGGGACGGTGGTCGCGGACGATGCGAAGCTCCCCGCGGGCATGGTGGCGTGGAAATCGAGGGGAGGGTTGTTTGCGAAGTTCACCCACATGGGACGGATTGAGAAAATCGGCGAGACCATGGGGTTCATTTATGGATCCTGGCTCTCCAGCGGCGACTATCAGCGAACGGAGGGACCGGATATCGAGCGCTACGATCACACCTTCAACCCCACCAGTGATGAAAGCGTGCTGGAGATTTTCGTACCGGTGACACGGGGTCGTCGTCCGGTATGAGCCCGTCCCGGCCCGCCTGACCGCGCGCAGCGCGGGCCAGGCGGACCGGGATGAAGTTCACGGTGGGCTGCCGCCGTCGCGGGTTTGAGCTGCGTAGGGCGTTCATCCCCCGCGTTGCCTCAGATCGACGCTTGTCAGCGGTGGGAAAACGTGGCCCCATGGTCTCCTCGTCTGATGAGCCCCTTTCGTGTTTTTTGTTGGTGGTCGGCCGGTCTTGCCCTTTCAAACCTCGGACTCCGGGCGCAAGGTCAACCCGACTATGAGTTGCCCCCAGTCGAGTATTCGGCCCGGACGCCGCAGGATGCATTCGCGGTGCTGAAGCGGGAGTTGGAGACCGGGACCTGGACCCTTCAGGGAAGCGAGCGGCAGATCCTGCAATCCCTGCTCGACCGCCTGCAGGTGCCGATGGCGAGTCAGGTCCTGGTGTTTTCACGCACCAGCCTGCAGCGCGGACGGATTCGTCCGGAACGGCCGCGGGCCTTGTATTTTTCGGACTCGGTTTATGTCGGCTGGGTGCCGGGCGGTTTGTTCGAGGTGGTGGCGATCGATCCCAACCTGGGCCCGGTTTTCTATTCGATTGATCCGCGTCCGACTGGGGCCACGGGACCGCGCGTGGAGCGTGACCCCGATTGCCTGCGCTGCCATGGCGGCACCTTTGTGCGCGACATTCCCGGGGTGTTTGCCCGATCGGTGTTTCCCGACGCCGACGGTGAACCGCTGCTGCGGCATGGCACGCAACTCGTCGACGACCAAACACCCTTTTCGGACCGTTGGGGCGGATGGTATGTCACCGGCTATCGCGGAACGGTGCCGCACCGCGGAAACGTCCTGGCTTCCGAGGTGGACGGAGTTCTCCGGTTCACCCCGGACACGCGTCGACCTGACGAGCTTTCGGATTATTTCTCACTTACTCCCTACCTCCGCGGGACCAGCGATGTGGTGGCGTTGCTCGTGTTGGAGCATCAGATGACCATGCAGAACAGCCTGACGCGGGCCGGACTGGCGGTGCGCCGGATGATTGCCTACCAGCACGGACTCCAGAAGGCATTCAAGGAGACGATCACCGACGAGCCTGTCTACGAAAGTGTGAAGAGTGTGCTGGAGAGTTCGGTGCAGGACGTGCTCGATCACCTCCTTTTCCGGGAGGCCGCGGCTTTGCCTGACGGTGTCGCGGGTCACGAAGACTTTCGACTGGCCTTTGCCGCGGGTGCCCCGCGCAGCGCGGACGGAGATGCGTTGAAGGACCTGAAGCTGCAGGGTCGCCTGTTCAACCTGCGCTGCAGCTACCTCATCTATTCGGAGGCCTTCGTCGGCCTGCCCGCCGTGCTCAAGTCGAGGATCCTTGAGCGGCTGCACGAGGAACTGCGATCGGAGGATCCAGCGGGTCGATACGCCTATCTGGGGATGGAGGAAAAGCGGCGGATTGCGACGGTTCTCCGGCAGACCCATCCTGATGTGCGGCAGCGCTGGACATCGACGGTGGTGCCGCTTCGGGACGGGCTGGCCCGGCGCTGAGCGGCGAAAGCTCGCTTTGGCCGGGGAAACCGGACACAAATGCCTTTGCCCTCGGGAGAATCCTTTTTCCGCAGGCAACTCAACCCAAACCGAACGACCGCCCTTCGGGGCAAGGCGTTCTCACGAAGCCATGGCTAAAACACAAAACTCCCAGAAGGAAACGAAGAAGAAACCCTTGAAAACACCCGCGCAGAAAAAGGCGGAAAAGCGCGAGAAGAAGGGACGCTAGTCGTCTCTTGAACGACGGTGCGACGTGCGGATCCCACCTTCCAGCACGTCTGACGCCGGAGAGATGAGACAGAGTTCGGAATGAAACGAACGAGTCGCCCGCTGACCCGCGGCCAGGCTGATATCGCCACGGATCTGGCGGCATCGCTCGCCTGGTTGAAAAGCCGGGCCAGCGAGTCCTACCGGCAGGGCTTGAGCCGCTACGGTATTCCGAATGAAAAGGCACTCGGCGTTGCAGTCGGCGACGTGCAACGGCGAGCCAAGGAAGTTGGGAAATCGCAGCCACTGGCCGAGGCCCTCTGGCAGACGGATATCTACGAAGCCCGGTTGCTGGCCGCATTTGTCGGTGAACCGGATGCGCTGACGTCCAAGGGCATGGACCAGTGGTGCCGGGACTTCGACAATTGGGGAATCTGCGACACGGTGTGCTTTCACCTGTTTGACCGCAGTCCTCTCGCGTTCGGCAAGGTGGAGGTCTGGTCGAAGTACAAGGACGAGTTTCCCAAGCGGGGGGCGTTTGCGCTGCTGTCGAGCCTGGCGCTCCACGATCCGCTCACGGTCGATGAGGTGTTCCTCGGTTTTTTGGCCCGGATCGAAAACGAGGCCACCGACGCGCGGAATTTTGTGAAGAAAGCGGTGAGTTGGGCCCTTCGTTCCATGGGGCATCGTTCGCCCGCACTCCACGCGGCCGCACTCGCCCTGGCCACGCAATTGGCGGCATCGCCCGACGCCGCTTCCCGTTGGGTGGGAAAGGACGCGGTGCGCGACCTGGCCCGGCCGGCGGTGGCAAGCCGGGCGGAACGGCGCGGTCAACAGCGCGTGGCCAAGGCCGCGAAGTTGCAGCGGCGTTCTGTCCGCGGCTGACGAATGTGATTGCCGGAAGGTCTCAACCTTGCCGCCCTAGAGGCCATGGGAGCCAAGTACCTGCCAACCAAGCGCGATTTGAAGGCGAACCAGCGTTTCCACCAGAAGCAGAATCCCCTGCCGCAAACCAAGGTCGCGGGCGGAGGCAAAGTGGCTAAGAAAAAGAAGTAGCCTCCGCGCTCAGCTCCCTTTTCTGGGACTGGTCGGCTCGATGGCGACGTTCCTAGGGATGAGTGAGGATCGTGCGCTCGGGGAGGCCAATGAAACTCACCCGCTGCACCCGCCAGCCCTCGTTGGTGTGTACCCACGTGTGCCGTTCCCGATAGCGAAGCCGAAGGCGGATCTCCGCACCTGGGTCGGCCGCCTGTTCGGTCCGGACCATGGTCTGCGTAATCTCGACCTCGGCGGCGACGCGACTGGTCCAGGAAATGCGATCCACCTGGGTTTCGAGGGACTCAATGGTCCGCACTCGGGCAAAGAGCGCTTCTGTCCGGGTGATAAAGGCCGCCCGGTCAAAGGATGTTCCGTCCGCGCCGGTGAATGTCCAATCCGCGGTGGCCGAGGCGACGATCCCTGCAGCCGACTTGGCCAGGATGGCCTCGCGAATCCGGGCGATACGTGTCCTGATTTCTCGATCTGCCGCTTGCGACGCGGCCGGCCGGGAGACCTGCCCGCATCCGCAGGTCAGCAGGCAGAGCCCAAGCAGGCACAGCAACACAACGATCTGGCTGCGAGGGGGCGGCAACATGGCGTGACGGGATCCAACCCGTGGTGCCCACGAATCGACACGATTGGGCCCAAATTGAGGGGACAGAAGGGGCAGGCGGGTGCGGATCTCCCGGTTGCAGTTCTGGATGTACCGATGAGCCCGCGGCCGTTGCAGGTGTCGAATTTCATTCCCTCCATTCGACAAGCCTTACACCGACATTCATTGCCATGCTGTACTCCCTTTTCATCTACCTCGACGAACGTCGCTTCCAGAGTCTGCCGGCGGAGGAACAAAACCGCATCCACCGGGAGTGTGGTGCCTGGCATCAGGAGCTGGTCCGGAGCGGTCACAGTCGTTCGGCCACGGGTTTGCAGCCCAGCTCGCAATCAACCACGTTGCGAGATCGCTTGGGACGCATTGTGGTGACCGACGGACCCTTCAGTGAAAGCCGCGAAGTCCTCGGCGGTTACGAGGTGATCGATTGCCGCGACTTGGAGGAGGCGCGCACCCTCGCGCGTCGCTTTCCAGGACTCGCCGCGGGCTGTACCCTGGAGTTGCGTCCGCACATGCCCGGCAATCAGTGCGAGGCTCCCCCGGATCCCCACTGATGGGGCTGCGGTGGCTGCAGCCTTTCCGTGCGACGCAGGTATTTGTCTTTTGACGGCGCTATCCCCGATCGCCATCCCGATCTTCGCCATGGCCTCCGTTTCCCCATCCTCCCCACCGCAGGTTCCCTTTCTTCTCCTCTTTCGCAATGCCGGACCGGACACCCATGCCCATCTCTCTCCGGAGCAGCAGCGTGACCTCGCAGGGCAATGGAACGCGTGGTACGAATCACTCGCACGCCAAGGCAAGGTCCAGCATGGACGTCCCCTTGAGCTGACCGGCCGTGTGGTTTCGGGCGACCGCGGCCAGGTGGTGGTGGACGGTCCCTACGCCGAGGCCAAGGAGGCGGTGGGAGGGTACTTTTTCCTGACGGTTGCGGACATGGAGGAGGCTACGGAAATCGCGAAGCGGTGTCCCGGTCTCCCACTCGGATTGACGGTGGAGGTACGTCCGATTGCGGAGGTCAGTCCGGTGCTGGCCGACGTGCGCGGACGTCCTCCCGCCTGAAGCGCGGCAGCGTGCGTGCCGAAAGCGTGCCCGCCCGTGTTTGCGCTTCACCCTGGTTCGGGTGGCGCGAAGCGAGATCAGCTCGTTGTTGCCCGGACGGTCGTCATCTCGCCAACGCGGCGGTCGGCCTCGGCGGTGGGGATGCCAGTCCCGGCGCGGAACCCACGGGCCCGGGAGCCCGATCGGACCGCCTCCGTCCACCCGGCCGGCGCTCTCCGGGAAGTCCCAGCATATCGTTGCGCCGTCGGCCTCCCAGCAGCGTCAGCAGGATGCCCACGGTGACGGACAGTTCAGAGGCCTGAACCTTCAGGTCGGCGGCCATGGTGGCCGATTCCTCGGCGCGAGACGCGCTTGCCTGGGTGATCCGGTCGAGTTCCGTCACGGTGACGTTCAACTGGCCGATGCCCTGACTTTGCTCGGTCGAGGCCGTCGCAATTTCACCCACCAGTGTATCCAGCGTGCGAACCTGGTCCAGAATGAGATTAAAACTCTGACCGACATTGGCGCTGATCTCGACGCCGTGCCGGCTGCGATTGACCGACTCCTCGATCTTGGCGGCGGTCTCCCGGGCGGCGGCTGCGGAACGCTGGGCGAGTGCGCGGACCTCGCCAGCCACCACGGCAAATCCGGCTCCCGCCTCGCCCGCGCGTGCGGCCTCGACCGCTGCGTTCAGGGCGAGCAGATTGGTTTGGAAGGCGATTTCGTCGATCGTCTTGAGAATCTTGGTGATGTCGTCGCTGGCCGATTTGATCGCGTTCATCGCCGACTGCATCGCCTCCATCTGACCGCTGCCGGTGTCGGCCACGGTCCGGGTCTGACTCGCGGCCTGATTGGCCTGCTGCGAGTTCGAGGCATTGCTCTTGGTCATGCTGGAGATTTCCTCCAACGAGGCGGACGTTTCCTCCAGGGACGCGGCCTGCGCGCTCGCGCCCTCGGCCAGTGACCGGCTCGCCTCGGAGATCTTGTCGGCCAGCGTCAGGTTCTGCGACGCCGCAGAATGCAGCACTTCGCTCAACTCGTAGAGGCTGCGGAGAATTGAACGGTTGAAGAAGACCGCAACCACGAGGGTCAAGACCACCAGTCCGATCCCGCCGATCAACGACCATCGGCTCAGATTGACCTGCTGTGCTTCGGTTTCTCGCAGGCGTTCATTAAAACGGACCACATACTCGTCAACGAACGGCTCCAGCAGGTCGTGCAGCCGATCCGCCGCAGCATCGAAGGAGGCCATGACAACGTTCCCGTGTTCCGTACCCTGGGTCAGGAAGGCCGTCGCCATGGCCTGCCCCGAAATCACAAACGCATCGACGGCCTTGCCGATTTCCACCACACGATCGCGCTGGGAGGCGTTGCCGTGAGCGACCGCATTCTCCTCAAAGCGTTTCAGGTCCTCGTGAAACTGGCCGCGTGCCTTTTCCGCGGCGGCCCAACACGCATCCTTCTCCTGGACTTTGCGCGTCGCCGAGAGATCGGTGAAGATGTCCTGGAGTGAACCAATCTCGATTTGGAGCTCCCGGGCCAGGTCCGCCAGCGGTGCCGACTCGGTCGTTGCCTCGCGAATTGAAACCAAGGCGGAACGTGTACTCAGGTAGGCGCCGACGCTCATCACCAACAGGCCGACCAGAGGAAGGCCGCAGAGGAGAAAAAGCCGTTTTCTGAGCGTCAACCTCGGGCGCTCCAAGGCCGCTGAGGTGCGAGGCAAGGGTGTACTCATAGTAAAGGTGTCGCCGGAAACGCTGCCGTCGGCGCGAACTGCAGGGAGTCTTCCCCCGGATCGACACTGCGAGATCCCGAAACACACGGTCGGGAGTCGCAGGCCACGCCAGAGAAAAAGGTGAGTCGCTCACTGTGTTCTTCGTCCCGCAACGTCCTTCGCTTAAGCGATCGGCCCGACGCTGCGCATCCAGCCGGTTCCCCATCTGCGGTTCCGGTCGAACGGTCTATTTCGCTGAATGTGATGAGGTTGAACGTGCCTGTTTCACTTGACGTTGGGTGAATCGCCCCCTTTCGCCGGTCGACAAACGCGGCTAGGTATTTGGCTGAGATCCACGCATCCAATGCCGTGATCCCGGTCCGCGCACTGCGCGATGTCCCGGTCCCCGGGCGGGTGCGCTGGGGCCTGACCCGCGGAATCCGTTCCGTGTCCACGCGGGCATGGACGGTGGGGATGATCCGGGGTACGAGTTCGAGTCTTTCCGCCTCGAAGCCACCTTCGAGCCGCGGGGACGCCCGCCCGGGCAACACGTTCGGGCGGGCCCTGACGGACTAGAGTTGCGAGAGGATCTGATTGAACGTGGGGCTGGGGCGAAGCGCGGCGGAGGCCTTGGCGTCATCCGGGTGATAGTAGCCACCGACGTCGACGGGCTTGCCTTGGGCAGCGAGCAGTTCCTTGACGATTTGCTCCTCGCTCGCCTCGAGTTCGGCGGCGATCGGAACGAAGAGCCGGTGCAGGTCCATGTCCTCCATCTGGGAGGCCAGGGCCTGCGCCCAGTAGAGGGCGAGGTAGAAATGGGAGCCCCGGTTGTCGATGGTGCCCAGTTTGCGGCCGGGTGAGCGGTCGTTCTCAAGGAACTTGCCATTCGCGATGTCGAGCGTCTCCGCCAGGATCCTCGCCTTGGTGTGTTTGAAGACAATCGCGAGGTGTTCAAGCGAAGCGGCCAGGGCGAAGAACTCGCCGAGTGAGTCCCACCGCAGGTAGTTCTCTTGGAGGAACTGCTCCACATGCTTCGGCGCCGAGCCGCCGGCTCCGGTTTCGAACAGACCGCCGCCTTTCATCAGGGGGACGATGGAGAGCATCTTGGCGCTGGTGCCGACCTCGAGGATCGGGAACAGGTCGGTCAGGTAGTCGCGGAGGACATTGCCGGTGACGGAGATGGTGTCCTGGCCGGCCTTGAGTCGCTCCAGCGTGGCGCGGCAGGCGTCGGCGGGAGGAAGGATGCGGAGATCGAGCCCCTTGGTGTCATGCTCGCCCAGATACAACTTGACCTTGGCAATGACGCGCGCGTCGTGGGCGCGCGCGGAGTCGAGCCAGAAGATGGCGGGCGTGCCGCTCAGTCGGGCGCGATTGACGGCGAGCTTCACCCAGTCCTGCACCGCGGCATCCTTGGTCTGGCAGGCGCGCCAGACGTCGCCGTCCTCGACCGTGTGCTCAATCAGCACCTTGCCGGTGTCATCGACGATGCGTACCGTGCCGGAGCCTGAAATCTGGAAGGTCTTGTTGTGGGAGCCGTACTCCTCGGCCGCCTGAGCCATCAGGCCGACATTGGGCACGGAGCCCATGGTGCGGGGGTCGAAGGCGCCGTTCTTTTTGCAGAAATCGACCGTGGCCTGGTAAATGCCCGCGTAGGAACTGTCCGGAATGAGGGCGAGCGTGTCCTGCAGTTTGCCCTTTGCATCGTACATCTTGCCACCCACCCGGATCATGGCGGGCATGGAGGCATCCACGATGACATCCGACGGCACGTGCAGATTGGTGATGCCCTGATCGGAGTTGACCATGGCAATACCGGGTCCCGTGGCGTAGGCCGCCTGAATGTCGGCTTCGATCGCGGCCTTCTGGTCGGCCGGCAGCTTCTCGAGTTTTTCCACCAAGTCTCCGAACCCATTGTTCAGGTCGACCCCAAGACCCGAGAAGGTGGCGCCGTGCTTTTCAAAGAGCTCCTTGAAGTAGACCCGGACCGCGTGGCCAAAGAGGATGGGATCCGAGACCTTCATCATCGTGGCCTTGAGGTGGAGGGAGAATAGTACCCCGTCCCGTTTGGCCTGGGCGATCTGCTCCTCGTAGAAGGCGACGAGGGCCTTCTTACGCATGACAGTGCCATCGATGATCTCGCCCGCCTTCAGCGGCGTTTTTTCCTTCAACACCTTCACCGAACCGTCCGCGCCAACAAATTCAATGCGCACGGTGGTCGCGGCGGGCACGGTGACGGACTTTTCGTTCGAGAAGAAATCGTCCTTACCCATGGTGACCACGGTGGTCTTCGAGGTTGGCGACCACGCTCCCATCGAGTGCGGGTGTTTCCTCGCGTAGTCCTTGACGGCTTTTGGTGCCCGGCGGTCGGAGTTGCCTTCGCGCAGCACCGGATTGACCGCGGAACCCTTGACCTTGTCGTAACGAGCCTTGGCGTCTTTCTCCGCGTCGGTCTTCGGCGTCTCCGGGTAGTCTGGTACCGCGTACCCGTGGGCCTGAAGTTCGGTGATGGCTTCCTTCAGCTGCGGCACCGAGGCACTGATGTTGGGCAGCTTGATGATGTTGGCCTCGGGCTTGAGCGTCAGCGCGCCGAGTTCGCCGAGGTGGTCGCCGATCCGCTGTGACACCGGAAGCTGATCGCCAAAGACCGCCAGGATTCGCCCGGCCAGGGAGATATCCCGGGTCTCCACCTTGATGTCGGCGTGCTTGGTAAACGCCTGGACGATCGGGAGGAGGGAATAGGTGGCGAGCGCGGGAGCCTCGTCGGTTTTCGTGTAGATGATGGAGGGTGACGCGGACATGGTGATGGGAGAGGGAAACGCGGGTGGACATCCTGTCATGGAGGGCGCGTTCAACGCACGACCAAAAATAGGGATCGTTGCCTCCTGCCGCCGGCCGGTAAGCGCCGTGCCACCGCCCCAGATTCGTGCCCACCGCCGCGCCGCAAGGGGCACACTTCCTGGGAGCTAGGCCGACGGTTCGGACGAATGGGGCGCGGCCGGGGATGAAAACGGGAAATCGGTGAAGTCGTTTTCGATCCCGGGATGTGGACGGTCCTGTTTGTAGATCTGCAGGATGCGTGCGTGCTCGTAGTCGGACGTCGGAAACACCCGTGGGGGCTCCCCAGGAAGGAAAATGGCCGTGTAGGCGCGCGTGCGGTCGATTTGCCGCCGAATAACGATCATCTGCCGATAAAAGCCAACTTGCGTAAAAACGCCACTCAGCCGCTGGCGGCGACGGGTCCGCCGGTCGTTCCCGCGCGAGTGACGGAGTGAGCCACCCCGGGGACATGCGAATTGGCCACCGTGCCCCGCTGCCGGGAGGTTTCGTAAAGAAAGACAGCGGCGGCGGCGGCAACGTTGAGGGAGTCGATCCCTGGCGCCATCGCAATCGACGCGCTGGTCCCGCAGGCATCCCGAACCTCTGGTCGGACCCCCGCCCCTTCACTGCCAAACACCAGGCAAACGTCTCCCGTCAGCGGGAGCGAGGTCAGCGGCACGGAACCGTGGGCGTCCGCGACCGTGCAGGAGACTCCCTGGTCCTGCAGACGGCGCAGATCAGCGGCAAGATCGGTGGACGGAACTACGGTCAGGTCGAGCAAGGTGCCCATGGAAGCCCGGACGGTCCGGCGAACCCAGGGTGGAGAACACGTTTCCCCGATGAGCAGGCAGTCGGCCCCAAAGGCGGCTGCGCTCCGGGCAATGCCGCCCACGTTTTCGGCTTGGGCGAGCCCATCAAGCGCGACCCAAAGCCGGGGTGACCGGGTCCGGGCAAAGACTTCGTCCCAACTCGGAGCCGGAGGAATCGCGGCCACCGCCAGAACCCCATTAAACATGTCAAAACCGACGATTTCTTTCAGAAGTGCATCATTGGCAACGACAAAAACGTCGATCGCTTCGCTGCGGAGCGCCAGGGAGGGGGCGAGCTCGGCGTACCACCGCTCCGTGACCAGCAAGGATTTGATGGTCAACGGCGAACACATCAGCCGGGCCACCACGGAAGGACCTTCGGCCACAAAAATACCGGCGGAAGCGTGCACAGTCGCGTACCGCAGGGTCCGGTAGGGGACCAAAGCAGGCAGATCGAGGCCGGTGATCGGGTGGATGCGGAGCACCGGTCCGTTCTAGGGGACTCGGGGCGCCAAGCCTAGACGCAAAACTGCCTAGAAAGGGCTGAAAATTTGACCAAGAAAATGCCCGATCAACCCAAGGGGATTGATCGGGCGCAACCGTCGCAGGGGAAACAACGGAGGAGGGGAGTCCTGGAAAAACAGAACCGCCGGCGCGACCCCACATAACTTTCGCACCGGCGGTTGTTGTCTACTGACGTGGGTTGAACCGTTGGCCCACGCCAAGATGTCTTACTTTCGGCTGAGTCTTCCTTGGTCGCTCGCGCCCGAACGGAGGGCGGTGGCGGTGAGGGAGGGTCTCATGGATTCCGAAGGCGTTTGTCTCGCGTCCACCAGCGACGTTTGACGAGACACAGGATGCCAGAACGGCAGAATTCTGCTCCGCATATCTTGGGAAAACTTCCGCGCAAATTGGCAGGAATTGCGCAGGGAGGCTAAAGGTCCGCGTCTAGACCGGCGAAGGCGGGCTCCATCGGCTCGCGCGCAGCGGGGCAAGGTCATCGTCCTGCCGGGCGAGCGTTGCGAAGGATGAGTCGAGTGCAATGGCGGCTTCCACCAGAGTGCGGGCGGCGGCCAGGTCGCCCCGCTGGCAGGCGTAGCAGCCCAGGTTGAACAGCACGGTGGGCTCCTTGGGGTGAAGTTCCCGTGCCTCGGTCAGGATGCGTTCGGCGGAGACGAGTGACTCGGCCCGGCGGGTGGCGTAGGCCCACATGATCCACGCACCGGCGGAGTCGGGCCGGATTTGTACCAATTGTTTAGATACAATCTGGAGAGCGGGCCAGTCCTTCCGCTCCTGGTGAAGGCTGGCTCGCACCGCCAGGGCCTCCTCGGACGCTGCGAGGGCGGGCGGGAGCGCATCCAACTCGGACGCGGCTTCCTTCAACATGCCGAGTTCGAGGTAGCCACGCGCGTGCGACAAATGCCACCGGGGGTCCATGCCTGCAGGCTGACGGCGGAAGCAAGCGAGGTGAAGTGCGAAATCCGCGAGCGGTGCCGGGATCGGATGCAGCGCTTTCGTGGGAGGTGGTCCCGCAGCCACGCGCGCGTCACCTTTAAGGTCCGCAGATTTACCGTTTTGACTGGGATTGGGTTCGGGTGGAGGGCGTCGCTCCGTCGACGCCGGTTGCGCGTCGCGGATACAAAAACGGTCGGACGCGGTAGCTTGTAGATCAATCCCCGGCGTCGACGGAGCGACGCCCTCCACCCGAAAGGAACCGTGGTTTGCTCCGCTGCACGGATTTCCTGAACGGCCGATCTCCTTACGTTGACGCGCAGGCGCGTTCGCGGAAAGGCCGTGACGGGTCAATTACTCCGTCAGTTCGCCGGTGGGCCGCCGAAGTGTGCGGCGTGGCTGGCATAGGCGGCGGCGTCGGCGAGGAGTCCGTCGATGGCGGCGGCGAGCGTCTCGTAGCGGGTGAGACCGGAAACGACCACCTTGTCCCCGATGGTATTGCCGAGGATGAAGGCGGGACGCTGACTGATCTGGTGCGCGTGGAACTCCGCCGTGCTGGCGTCGACACGGGCCCGGACGGCGGCGGACTCAGCGGCGGCGCGCAGCGCGGCGGGGGAGATTCCCACGGCGGCGGCGGCGACTTCCGATGCAAGCGCGAGGTCGCCGATCTTGCGGCCGTCGCGCACGGCCGCGTGATTCAGCGCGAGTCGGATACGTTCGTCCGCGGTCCCGATAAAGTCGCGGCCAGCCTCGGCTACCAGGTTGGGTGCCTCATAGTGACCTTCCCGGCCGGCTTCGAACCATCCCGAATTGAGCGCGTAGGGCGACCGCATAATCGTCCCGCTGCGACGATAAAACCACCGGCATTGCGATTCCGAAACAGGGAAGTCACCCGGACTCATCAGGGCGACTTTCCAGGCGAAATTCACTCGCCCGGCATACGCTTCCTGAAGCCGGTGCCACGTGGGCTCGACCCAATGACACCAGGAGGAAATGACTTCGAGGTAGTAGGTGACAGTGACAGGGGAGGTCATGGGTTGAAACCTGCAGCCCTCGTGCCGGTGGGTCAATTGGACAGGCGGACACGGGGGTGCAGCTGGCTGTATTTTCCGCCAGTGCACCGGCCGGCCGTTTTGCACGCCGATGGCATGGTTGAGAATGACAAAGTTTCATTGAGGAATCCCGGCGGGAGCATGGTTTAAGCTAAGTGAGTGATGACTCACTTACTGTCTGCACCGCGTGTGCCGACCCTTCATGTTCAAATTTCGATTCCTGCCTGTTATTGGCGCATTGCTCCTCCTTTCCGGTGGATTTGGGGCTGGTGCGTGGTGGCATGCGACGCGACCGAAAGTGTCTCGCGAGGGCTCGGGAGCATCGTCCCGGAGCCGGGAGCGGGAGCCACTTGCGGTGCGGGTGGTGAAGGTGGAGCCAAAGATGCTGGAGGAGCGAATTGTGGCCGCGGGCACGGTGCGTGCCAGTGAACGCGTGGAGATTCAGACGGAGATCGCCGGTCGGGTCCTGACGATCGGCTTTCAGGAGGGACAGCCCGTTCGCAACGGAGCAATCCTCGTCAAGCTGGACGACGTGGAACTGCGCGCCGGACTGGAGCGCATTGTGCAGCGACGACGACTTGCCGACTTGCGTGTGGAACGACTCCGTCCCCTGCGTGAGGGCGGTTTTGCCAATCTCCAGGACTTCGATGGGGCGGTGACCGAGGCTGCAGTACAAAAGGCGGAGGAAGAGGTGGTCAGAGCCCAACTCGCCAAAACGACGCTGGTGGCACCGTTTGATGGCATCATTGGATTGCGCAACATCAGCGTGGGCGCGGTGGTGTCGTCCTCGACGCGGTTTGCGACCATCGAGTCGCTCGATCCAGTGAATGTGGATTTCTTCCTGGCTGAGCGTCATGCTCATCGGATACAGGTCGGCCAGTCGGTGCGATTTTCGGTCGCAGGGGACGCCCGCGAGTATGAGGCTGAGGTCTTTGCGATTGAACCGAAAGTGGATGAGGGCACCCGCACCCTCCTGGTGCGGGCCCGGGGGAGGAATCCCGACCTGGCGTTGCGAACCGGATCGCTGGCGCGGGTGGTCTGGATCGCCCGGAGCACCCTCGACGCCCTAATGGTGCCGGCCCCCTCGCTGGTCATGGGTTCCGACGGGGCCGATCTCATGGTAGTCAAGGAGGGGGTTGCGGAACGTCGACGTGTCCGGGTGGGAACACGTCGCGAGGCGGACATTGAGATTCTCGAGGGAATCCGCTCGGGCGATCAGGTGATCGTGGCCGGAGCGCACCAGGTGCGACCCGGGGCGCCGGTCAAGGTTCTGAAAAACTGACCATGCGACTCTACGAGCTGTGCGTCAGGCGTCCGGTGTTCACGGTGGTGCTCTCCGGAGTGCTCTTTCTCACCGGAGCCATCGCGCTCTCTCGTCTCGGAGTCAGGGAGTATCCCGCGGTCGATCCCCCGGTGATTTCCGTCGTGGCGAACTACCCGGGGGCCAATGCCGAGGTCATTGAATCGCAGATCACCGTTCCCCTGGAGGAGGCGGTGAACACCGTCTCCGGCATCCGTTCCCTGACGTCGGTCAGCCGCGATGGTGCGAGCCGCATCCGGGTCGAGTTTGAACTGGGGACGGATTTGGAAGCGGCGGCCAATGACGTCCGGGACCAGATTAGCCGCGCGATTCGACTGCTGCCCCGGGATGTCGATCCACCCTCGATCTCCAAGTCCGACGCCGATTCCTCTCCGGTGCTCACCCTCGTGGTGCGGAGCGACCGCCGTGACCTCATGGAACTGACCGAGCTGGCGGATCGGGTTAAGGATCGCCTGCAGACGATTCCCGAGGTGGGCGGCGTCGACATCCTCGGTGAGAAGCGCCAGTCGATCAAACTCTGGCTGGATCCCGATCGTATGGCGGCGCATGGACTGACCGCGCTTGACGTCAAGGAAGCGGTGCAGCGCGAGAGCGTGGAGCTACCCGGTGGACGCGTGGAAAATCGCGCCTCGGAGCTGACCTTGCAGGCGCAAGGGCGGCTGCGCACGCCGGAGGAGTTCAATCGCATGGCAGTGCTGACCAAGGCGGAGCAGCGCATCCCGTTTGAAGAGATCGGACAGGCGGAGTACGCCCCCTTGAACGAACGCCTCTCCTACACCTTGCGCGGAGTACCGTTGGTCGGGCTCGCGGTCCGGCCGCAACCGGGTGCAAATCAGATCACGATCGCTGACGAAACCTACCGCCGTCTCGATGCCATTCGCGCTTCACTGCCGGCCGACGTCACCGTGGAAATCGCCACGGATACAACCCAGTTTGTCCGCCAGGCGGTGGTCGAGCTGGCCGAGACGATCGGCCTGGCGCTCCTCCTCGTGGTGGTGGTCCTCTTTCTGTTTCTTGGTTCCTGGCGCGTCACCCTCATCCCGGCGGTGGCGATCCCGATTTCGCTGGTCGGAACGTTCTTGGTGATGCAGGCGGCGGGGTTTTCCCTGAACATCCTCACCCTCCTTGGCCTGGTGCTAGCGGTGGGACTCGTGGTCGACGATGCCATCGTGGTGGTGGAAAACATCCACCGGCGGCAGGAGGAAGGCATGTCGCCCCTCGATGCCGGCATTGAAGGAACCAAAGAGGTGTATGTGGCGGTCATCGCAACCACGCTGGCGCTGGTGGTGGTGTTTTCCCCCATCGTATTTCTGGAGGGATTGACGGGACGGCTCTTTCGTGAATTTGGCGTGGTCATTGCGTCGGCGGTGGGGTTGTCCGCGTTTGTGGCGCTCACCCTGACGCCCATGATGGGCGCTCGGATTCATGGCGGCAGGGTGGGGTGGTTGGGTGGGATGGAACGCTTCCTCGCGTCGCTCAGGAGAGGATACCGATCCTCGCTGCAGCGGGTGCTGGAGTGGCGCGTGCTGGTCCTGGGCGTGCTGGCGGGCTGCGTTGCGGCGGTAGTGTGGCTGCATGGCCGCCTGCCTTCCGAACTCTCGCCGCTGGAGGATCGGAGCCGGGTGGCGGTCCGGGCGACGGGTCCGGAGGGCGCCTCTTACGACTACATGCTTTCCTACATGAACGACCTGGCGGCTGCGGTGGATGCCGCGGTGCCGGAGGCGGTTTTGATGACGCTTCAGGTTCCGGCCTCGGGGGCGCGGAGTGGAACCGGAGTGGCCAACACCGGGGTGATCGAGCTTCAATTGTCGCCAAAAGCGGCCCGAGGGGTGTCTCAGGCTGATGTCGCTGCGCGACTCACCCGCCTCGTGCGCAACCACCCCGGGGCGCGGGTGAGCATTTCCCAGGAGACCAGCATTGGCGACCGACGGAGCGGTGATTCGGTCCAATTCGTCGTCGGCGCTCCGGATATCAAGGACCTGATCACTGGGTTGCCGAAGTTCCTCAATGCGGTGGAGGATTCGCCCGCATTTGCCTCGAGCGAAGTCGACCTCAAGTTCACCCGACCCGAGCTGCAGGTGGAGCTGGATCGGGAACGACTGCAGGCACTGGGGGTCTCGGCCGTCACTGTAGCGCAGACCCTGCAATCGGCGCTGAGCGGACAGCGCGTGGGGTACTACACCCGGAACGGACGCCAGTACGAGGTGGTGCAGCAGCTGTCGGCCGACATGAGGCTGGACGCGAGCACGATCAACCGGCTGGCGGTGCGGGTGGCTCCCGGGAAACTGGTGTCACTGGACAACCTCATTTCGGTCAAGGAACGGGTGGCACCGCCGCAGCGTTATCGCTACGGTCGACAAATTGCGGCCACTGTTTCAGCCCGCCTGGCCCCGGGGGTGACCATCGCAGACGGAATTGTCGCGATGCGGGCCCTGGCCCGGGACCACTTGCCAAAAGAATTGGATACAGCATTGACCGGCGCGGCGGCAGATTATGCGGAGAGCCAGAAAGGGCTGCTGGTCGGTTTTGCCCTCGCGCTGGTGTTCGTCTACCTGGTGATGGCGGCCCAGTTTGAAAGCTGGCGTGCTCCGTTTGTGATCATGCTGACCGTCCCGCTCGCGTTGGTGGGCGCGCTCGGCACGCTCGCACTTTTTGACCAGACTCTGAACATTTTTAGCCAGATTGGGATCATCATGCTGGTGGGGTTGATCACCAAGAATGGCATCCTCCTCGTTGAGTTCACCCTGCAGCGGGTTCGCGACGGTGTGGCTGCGCGCGATGCGGTGCTGCAGGCGGCGGACACGCGGCTGCGGCCGATCTTAATGACCACGGTGGCCACCTTGCTCGGTGTGGTTCCGATTGCGCTTGCCCTGGGTGCGGGCAGTGAAAGCCGGGTCTCGATGGGTCTGGCTGTGATCGGGGGATTGATCGTTGGCAGCGTGCTCACGCTCTACGTGGTTCCCTCCATGTACCTTCTCGTCTGTGCCCGCCGCACGCAAGCAGCGGCTTCCCAGCCGGCGGATTCCCCCGTGCTGCCCTCGGCGGTCGCCTGAACCATGACACCCACAATCACCTTTGAGTTGAATGGGAAACCGACCTCCGTACCGGTTGAATCGGATACGCCGCTGCTCTACGTTCTCAGGAATCAACTCGGCATCAAGGGCCCCCGTTTTGGCTGCGGACTCGGCCAGTGCGGAGCCTGCACCGTCCTGATCAACGGGGTGGCGGCCCGGTCGTGCAGTGTGCCCGCCGAGGGCGCGGTCGCGACCCAGGTTACGACCCTGGAGGGTCTGGCGTCACGGGGACCGCGGACCCAGGCCAGGGATGCTCGGCACGTGGTGCAGCAGGCGTTCATTGACGAGCAGGCGGCGCAATGCGGCTATTGCCTCAATGGGTGGATCATGACGGCCGTGGCGCTACTCGAGGCCGAGCCGGAGGCGGACGACGCCCGCATTCGGGAGGCGCTTTCCGGCCTCAAGTGTCGCTGCGGTGCGCATGTCAGCATTCTGCGCGCGGTCAAGCGCGCCGCGGTGCTTTGGCGGGAGGTGAGGAAATGAGCCCGTCGTCCCCGGCCAACGGGATTTGGACACGTCGCGACTTCCTCGGAGTGGCCGGTGGACTGGTCGTGCTGTTCTCCGCGCCGGCGTCGCTGCGTGCGCAGGCTCCCACCACCCCTGACTGGAAGGAGAGCATTCCGGCTGACCGCGTCGATTCCTGGCTCGCGCTGCTCGATGACGGACGCGTCATGGCGGCGGTGGGGAAGATCGAAGCCGGCATGGGTGTCAGCACTGCCTTTGTGCAGATCGTGGCGGACGAGCTCGATGTCGACATGGAATGCGTTGTCCTGGTCATGGGCGACACGGCCTCGACTGTAGATCAACGCGGGACCGGCTCGAGCAACGGCATTGTCGAGGGCGGGTCGGCCCTGCGCAAGGCCGCCGCTGCCGCCCGTCACCACCTCCTGGGTCTGGCGGCGGAGCAGCTGGGCGTGGGAGTGGAGGCACTCGCCGTGAACGCGGGCGTGGTGACCACCACGCTGCGTCCGGGCGTCAGCGTCACCTACCCCCAGCTGGTGAAGGGCCGGAAGCTGGAACTCGCCCTGCCCAAGGGGGTGGAGACGAAGTCGCCGGAACACTACCGCTACGTCGGCAAGCCGGTACTGCGCATCGACATTCCGCCCAAGGTGCAGGGCAGCTACGAGTACCTGGTCGACTTCATGCTCCCCGCAATGGTGCATGCACGCGTCGTTCGACCGCCCCATGCGGGGGCGACGTTGCTCGGCGTGCCGCTGGACTTTTCATCGCCCGGATTGATTGAGGTGGTAACGCAGGGCAACTTTGTCGCGGTGGTTTGCGAGCAGGAGTTCCAGGCAGTCCGGGCGGCGCGGAGCCTTGTCCCGCGCTGGAGCACGCCCGCCCCCCGGTTCCCCGGCTCCTACGATGAGCTCTACACCCACCTGGCCACGGGAATTCCGGGTGTGTCGGAGTCGGCGGATACGGTGGGCTCGGTGGAGGAAGGCTTGCAGGCTTCGGCCCGGGTTCTTCAGGCGCGGTACGAGTTTCCTTTTCAGTCCCATGCCTGCATGGGACCTGGTTGTGGTGTCGCCGAGGTGAAGGGGGACTCCGCCACCGTCTGGATGGGAGGCCAGAAACCCTATTCCCTGCGCCGGGCGGTCGCGAAGCTCCTCGGACTGAAGCCTGGCCGTGTCCGGGTGGTGTGGATGGCGGGTCCCGGCTCCTATGGCATGAATGACGCCGACGATGCCGCCATGGATGCCGCGTTCCTTTCGGCGCGCGTGCGGCGCCCGGTGCGGGTGCAGTACAGCCGGGAGGAAGGAACGGCGTGGGATCCGAAAGGGCCTCCCTTGGTGGTGACGATGCGCGGTGGGCTGAGTGCGACGGGAGCAGTGACCGCCTTTGACTATGAAGCTCGGGGCTTTTCGGGTCGCCTGCGTGCCTCCAGCACCGAGGAGCCGGGGGATTCGCTTCTCGGGCAGATGCTCGGGGGATGGAAAGCAAAAAGCACCGACCGGTTCCAATTCTCGACCGAGACTTACCGGTTTCCGGCGAAACGACTGACGTCCCACCTCCTGCCCTGGGATCACGCCCTTCCGACCGGACTGCGCACGGCTCACCTTCGCGACCCCGATGGCATGGCGACGTGTTTTGCCAGCGAGTGTTTTGTGGATGAGCTGGCCGCCGCCGTCGGGATGGACCCGGTGCAATTTCGTATCCAGCACCTATCGGATCAACGGGACCGCGACATCGTTCGCGCGGCGGCCCGCCGGGCGGGCTGGGTGTCACGTCCCTCGCCCAATCCCGCGCCGGGATCGGCTGCGACCCGGCGCGGACGCGGTGTCGCCTATGCACCACGCAACGGAACGACCGTGGCGATCGTGACGGAGGTGGCGGTGGACACAACCACCGGCCGGGTTCGGGTAGAGCGTTTCGTCGTGGCCCACGACTGCGGTTTCGTCGTCAATCCGGCCAGCCTGCAGGGGACCATCGAGGCAAATCTGATCCAGGGGCTGAGCCGGGCGCTCCACGAGGCGGTGGCCTTCACCTCCACCAAAGTGACCAGCACCGACTGGCTGAGTTATCCCATTCTTGACATGACCGAGGTTCCCCAGGCGATTGACATCGAGATCGTCAACAATCGCCCGGACCGTCCCTCCACCGGTGCGGGCGAGCCGGCGACACGACCGATCGCCGCTTCGATCGGCAACGCAATCTACGACGCGCTGGGCGTACGAGTCCGGCGCATTCCCTTCACTCCCGAATCGATCCTGAACGAACTCAACCCAACACCCTCAGCGTGAGTCCGCCCTCGTCGGGACCTTGCGGTCCCGGATTGTGCTGGCGCGGCCGCTGCACGAGACGCACCGGGCCGCCGGCCCGGTGCGGGCGGCGGTGTGCCCGGCTAGATCGCGTCCCCGAGCGTCAAAAAGGGTGAGTAGTTGAAATTGTAGCACTGACTGGTTGTCGCACGCCGAATCCGACCAACGCCGCGAACCGGAGGTGTGCCGGGCCGGTCGCAGACGCCGGGGTGAATCGTGTCGGTTCATTCAATGATTCCAGGTGGACTATGAAGTGCATAATCAACTACGGAACTGACTTGAACGTGCAAATCCGGGGCGGTTGCTGCCCGTGCTTGGAAAAACATTCATGCCTGGTGGTGTATTCAAATCATGAATGGGCACGTGCCGTGCTTGTTGGCGGTGACACTGGAACCAAACGAACTGGCACCGACCTTCACACCCAATATGAGAAACCTAGCGCACCTTGCAGGCGCCGCATCCTTCGCCTGCTGCACACTCCTCGCCTCTGCCCAGAGCGTGAGTTCGAAGGCCAAGGCTCAGGCCGCGGCGGAGGAGCCCGTGACCATCCTGAACAAGTTCATCGTCGAGGAAGTGGTCGAGGATCCCCTTGGCATGCTTCCGGAAAAACCGGTGGAGGGCGCCTTCGGATTTCAAAAATCCATTTTGGAGACGCCCCGCTCGGTCTCCCTGGTGAGCGCCGAGGTGATTGACGCGATGTCGCTCTCGGCGGTCGAGGACCTGGTGCGCGTGGTGCCCGGGGTGTTCACGGTCACACGGTTCGGAATCCAGGGTGGCATCGACGTCCGGAGTGTGCCGGGAGATACCTATTTCCGCGGCATGAAGCGAATGAACCTGCAGGGGCATGGACGATCCGTGCTCGCCGCGATGGATTCGATCGAAGTGGTCAAGGGTCCGCCGTCGC
This sequence comes from Opitutaceae bacterium, assembly GCA_046346755.1. Classification (GTDB taxonomy): domain Bacteria; phylum Verrucomicrobiota; class Verrucomicrobiia; order Opitutales; family Opitutaceae; genus UBA6669. The sequence goes on from JAXMHM010000054.1 coordinate 24,286, forward strand.
CGATTTTTGGCATGGGCAAGATTGGTGGCTACACGAACATGGTGCCCAAGGCAGGTCGGGCGAAGACGGGTGGCTATCTCTCCTCCAGTGAGGGAGTCACCCAGCTGACCACCGGCAGCTATGGGAAATTCGAGGCGTCTGCCGGGGTGGGGGGGCCGCTCAAGGTCGGCAACAAGAAGGGTGGATATTACGTCTACGGTCTCTTTGAGGACTCGGATGCCTACATCCAGGATGTACCGATCAAGCAGAAGATTCTCCAGGGCGCGATCAGCCTGGATGACGCGGTGGGCAAGCTGCGTCTGGAGACCGGTTTCAGCTACCAGCTGAGTCAGACCGCGGGAGCGTTCCCCGGCCGCATCACGCAGGACTGGATTGACAACGGCACGGTCATCACCGGGTCGCCGCTCATCAATCTCGATACCAACAACAATGGCGCGATCGGTTACTATGAGTATCAAAGGGCCTCGCCCGTGCGCGGGAATCTGAGCAATGCCAATGCCCCGTTGAGCCAGACGTTCAATTGGCCGCGTGACGCCTCAGGCAAGGCCTATCCGCTCGGAAAGTTCCCGACGGTCTCGGGCATTCCGGTCACCATGTTCAACTACCTCGTGGCCAACCCCGCCGCTGACCCGACCGGCCTGCTGCGCGCCCAGGGCGCCGGTGGTCCACTGCCGACATCGTTGCAGCTACCGATCGGCTTCGTGCTGGATCCGCGCACGGTCGGTACCACGACCATCGACTACCGCCGGCCGAGCGCCTACGAGCGCGACCTGAAGGCCGAGTTCATCGTGGCGTATCTGGATCTGCTCTACGACTTCAATCCCGACTTCACGTTCAAGAACCAGATGTTCTTCGACAGTCAGGATCAAAACAAGGTCTCCGGAACGCCCAGCGGCGGTAAGCAGGACGTCTACATCTACGAGGACAAGGCGACCATGACCTACCGGCTTTCCAAGCTGCCCGACTGGATGGCGGTCAATACGCTGGTCTCGGCGAACTTCCGCCACACGCGCGCCACCGGTTTCCGTTATGGCGGCGACTTCGGCGGGGGGTACCGGGTTGACGCGATGGGAGCGGGCCTGACTCCGAATGTCAATTTTGCCCACCCCTTCGACAATCCCGACATCAACGCCGACGGCGCTCCCTACACCAGCAGTTACCGCACTGTGTACTGGGAGGCAGGGGTGGGCGCGATGCTGGACGTGGATTTCTTCAGTAAGATCAACCTCATGATCGGTGGAAGGCGTGACCGCTCCTATGCGGAGAACGTCGACTATGCCGGCTTCACTCCCAACGCCGGCACGTCCGCCAGTCCCGGGCGCTTCGTGGTCGGTGACTCCTTTGCCAAGGGCTACGACAACGGCTCTTCCTGGAGCGCCAGTCTCAGCTACAAGGCGCCGTTCAAGATCGTTCCCTACCTCACGTTCTCCCACTCCAGCCTGATGCTTGAGTCGAACAACAACAAGATGGACAACGCCGTCATTCTGGCCGGACACATTGGTGCGGGCGAGATCCTGGAGGCGGGAGTCAAGTCGAGCCTGCTCAACAACAAGGTGTTTGTCAGCGTCGCCGCCTATGAGCAGACGCGCACGGACGTTTCGCCGAACTCGGATTCGTCCCTGCTGGCGGCCGAGGTGTCGTCAACGGTGACGCGCGGCACCGAGATGGAGATCAAGTGGGTGCCGACCAAGGCCTTTTCCGCCTCGGTCTATGCGCTGACGCAGAAGACCGAGTATGATCCGGTCCGCACCGGAAGTATCTGGATCAACGCCGACTGGCTTGGTTTCAAGGACATCGTCGATGCCACCGGAAAGGTGATCTACCCCGCCGAGGCGTTTGGCTATGGCGGCAAGCTCAACCTGACGGTTCCGGCGGATGTGGCGGCGATGTATTCGGAAAAGCAAGGCGTTCCGGAGAATCAGTTTGGCATCAGCTCGATTTACACGATGTCGAACGGACTGGGTTTCACCCTGAGCGGAAACTACTTCTCCAGCACCTACTCTGGCCGGTGGCAGCTGTTGAAGCTCCCGCCGACGCGCACGATCAATGTGGGCGCCTTCTATAACTTCGGCCAGTGGCGGCTGAAGGCGGACGTTTTCAATGTCACGGACGATCTCAGTTTCCGCTCCCGCAGCGGTGGCGACGGAAGCGAAACACTCGTGACCGTCAATCCGGAGCGGCGCTTCCAATTCACCTTTACTCGCACGTTCTAATTCCACCGGACACGCACCGAGCGGTGCGTCCGGCCCTCTTTCCTCCCTTCACACATCCCATGCGACTTCTCCACCTCGTTTCCACCCTGACCGCGGGGCTTCTGGCCGGCAGCTTCTTGCACGGCAGTCCAGCCGCGCTGGAAAAGAAGATCCACGCCCTGCTCGATCAGGACAAAATCTATTCGTCGCTCCCGGGTGAGGACTTCCTTGCTCTGGGCGAGGACTTCGTTCTCCCCGATGGAGGTAAAACCGTGACTGCGCTCGCCCTTGCCGCCAAGGGAGGTGCGTTTGATCCTCGCGACCTGGAGAAGATCCCGGCCGCGACCCTGGGCTATGAGGCGAAGTGGTGCGTGGAGCGCTTCAAGCACTACAACCTCGAATGGGACATTACCGGCCTGCGGCTGACGTCGCTTGATCCCGAGGCCAAGAAGTACCCCTGGCTCGTCATTATGAACGGAGGTGCGGCCAACGTGTACGAGTTCTATGTCGACCTGAAAAGCCGGCCCGGTTGGGGACAGTTTCTCGCCCAGAAGCTGAACGTGCTGATCGTTTCGATTCCCGGAAACTTCAAGTACGGCGGCTGGAGCATGCCTATCAAGGACGAGACGCGACAGCCCGCGTACCTGCTTGACCGGGACCTTCCGATCATGGAGTCGGAGGTGCGCAACGCCATCTACACGAATCGACTGGTGATGAAGGGACTGGAGCAGCTGGTGAACAAACACACCACCGGCGACTTGTTCATGATCGGCCATTCCACGTCGGGAGAACTGGCATTCCTTTCCTATGAGTATCCCACCCTGGCTGCTCGTTTGAAGGGCCGATTCCTGGGTTGGGGCAGTGGTGGTCCGGCGCGTGCCCACGCCCTGCAGGAGGCGAAAGAGCCGGGGATGAAGGACAGCGAAGGTGGACCGATGGGTGCGATGAAACAGTTGCACATCCTCAACCGCCGCGATGCCAAGGGCTATGCCCGCGGCTACAGCGGATGGCTCAATCCCCTTTATGAGCCCGGAATGTCTCACCTGCAGATCGGCGAAAAGTGGATGGAAGCGGAGGGAGTTCGCCGCCCCATGTTCAAGCAACCCCTGCAGGATCTCGAGCACACCAACGCCTGGGGCAAGAAAGGCGAGGTCGAGCGCCAGATCGAGGTGCTCCTGGCCAAGTCGGGCAATCCCTGGGGCGTGGACATGGATGAGGTGAGCAAGGACCTGTTCTGCACTGCCTACACACGCATGGATGGGTTCAACCAGATCGTGTGGTGCGTTGCCCATTACGACCGCAATCACTGGGTGCCGGAAGATCCCATGAAGGCCTGGGAGGTGTTCCTCGCGAAGGAGCTTCGCCTGAAGAATCCGAAGGCAAAGGTCCGGATCATCGTCTGGGACGTCCCCATGACGCACTACGGACATGTCGAGAAACCCAAGGAACTGGCCGCGGCGTTCTACGGTGTCGTTCGCTGGTTCAAGTAGACCTCAACCCTCCCATGAAACACACACTTTTTTCTGCCGCACTGTACACCGTCACCCTCGCTTGCGCCACTGGACTGCGCGCCGATGCTGGTGCCACGATCCACACCCTGCTCGACCAGGAGAAGCCGTTCACCATGCTGTCGGAGGCTGACTTTCGATCGTTGAAAGTCGCGCTACCGGATGGTGGCAAGCAGGTCACCGACCTGGCGCTCAAGGCGCCCGGAGGGGCTTTCGATCCCCGGGATGTAGCCAAACTCGATCCGAAGTCCCTCGGCTACAAGGCCGACTGGATCGTCGAGCGGTTCACTCGCTACAATCTCCCCTGGGACATCGGCGGCCTGCGACTCACCTCACTGGATCCCGGTGCGAAGGACAAGCCCTGGGTCGTGATTCTGAACGGTGGCGCGGCAAATATCTACGAGTTCTACATCGACCTGAAGAACCGTCCCGGTTGGGGACAGTTTCTCGCCCAGAAACTCAATGTGATGATCGTTTCCATACCCGGCAACTTCAAGTACGGTGGCTGGGAGAAACCGATCGATCAGCGTGACCCGGCGTTTCTGCTCGATCGCGACCTGACAGCGGACGAGGTCCTAGTGTACAACTCGGTCTTCACCTTCGAGGTGATTCACCAGGGGTTGAAACAGTTGATCATGAAGAACACCACCGGCGACCTGGTCATCGTCGGTCACTCGACCGGAGGCGAGCTGCCCGGTCTTGCGCAACGTGACCCCGAGCTCAAAGCCCGACTCAAGGGACGCTTTCTCGGTTGGGGAACGGGTGGACCCGTGCGGGTGAAAGCGGTGATTGCCGCGAAGAAAGCGGCGGATCCGTCGTACAATGCCGCGCCGAGTCTGACCGGTGGCGGCGGCGAAGATGGTGGTGCCCGCAACTGGAAAAAGGCGGGAGACTTCTGGTTGAACGATCTCGCCCGTCGGACGCCTCAGGTCTATAGTCGCGTGTACAGCCGGTGGCTGAATCCCCTCTATGAGCCCGGCATGTCGGTCATGGACATTGCGACCCTGTGGTTGCAAGTCGAAGGACGCCGTCGCGCCAATTTCAAGCAACCACTGCAGGACCTCGAGCACAGTGACAACTTTGCGATGAAGGGTGAGATCGAGGTGGCGATTGAAAAGGCGCTGGTAAAGACGGGAAATCCGTGGGGGGTGAATCTCGAGGAAGTGCAGAAGGATCTCCATTCCACGAGCTATGCGCCGGCGACTGGGTATCGTACGATGGTCTGGTGCGTGGGCAAACTCGATGGTCACTGGAATGCCCTGTATCCTGCCCAGGGCGGTGATGTCGGCATTGCCGCCGAATATCGCCTGCGCAATCCGAAGGCCAAGATCCGCGTCATTGGCTGGGATCTCAATGTCACTCACTACGCCCACGTTGAGCTGCCCGAGCAACTTGCTGGCGCATTCATTCATGTCGTCGACTGGATGATGAAACAGGAAAGCTAACCCACCTTTCAGACTTCCTCCTATGAAGCCTCAATTCTCTTCCCTCTGCGCCGCCGCCAGTCTCTTTGCCCTTCACGCCTTCGCGGGTGACGAAGTGGAAAAGAAGATCTGGACGCTGCTCGATGACCCGAAAGCGGTTTATGTTTCACTCGACACCCCCTCTTTCATGTCCCTTGGCTGGGATCTGCCGGATGGTGGCAAGACCGTGACCGATCTTGCCCTGGCGGCACCCGGCGGCGCCTTTGATCCGCGTCTGCTCGACAAAGTCCCGGCCTCGGTGCTTGGTTACAAAGCCGACTGGATCGTGGAGCGGTACCGCCACTACAATTTGGATTGGGACATCACCGGTCTGCGACTGACCAGCAATGATCCCGAGGCAAAGAAGTACCCCTGGCTCGTCATCATGAACGGCGGGGCGGCGAATGTGTATGAGTTCTATGTCGACCTGAAGAACCGTCCCGGCTGGGGTCAATTTCTTGCCCAGAAACTCAATGTGATGATCGTCACGATTCCCGGGAATTTCAAGTACGGCGGCTGGGATGAACCGATCAAGAGCGAGCTGCGACAACCGGCCTACCTGCTGGACAAGACGCTGTCTCTGGAGGAATACGAAGTAAGAAACTGCCTCCTGACCAATGTGAACGTGATGAAGGGGCTGAAGCAGCTCCTGATGAAGAACACGACGGGCGACCTGCTGTTGATCGGGCACTCGACCTCCGGAGAAATGGCGATGCTGGCGAACAACGACCCCGAGCTTCGGGCACGCACCAAGGGTCGCTACCTGGGCTGGGGCAGTGGTGGTCCGGCCCGCCTCGATCAGGTGCGCGAGGCGCGCGAGGGCGTCTCCTCGAGCGAGGATGCAGGCCGACGTCCCTCCTACGGCAGCACGTCCGCCCCGGCGACGCCCCGGGAGCGAACCCCGTTGCACAAACTTTCTCGTCGCGACGCGGCCGGTTATGCGCGCGGCTACAGCCGGTTTCTCAATCCGCTGTATGAGCCGGGCGATTCGACCTACCAGATTGCGGAAAAGTGGATCAAGGCCGAGGGTCGCCGGAGGGCGCAGTTCAAGCAGCAGATCCAGAGCATTGAGCACGGGGGCGACAGTTCGCTGAAGGGCTGGATCGAGGTTTCCATCGAAACTCTGCTCGCGAAGTCCGGCAATCCGTGGGGCGTGAACATGGAGGAGGTGAGTGCTGACCTGTTCTCGACCCACTACACCCGGATGGATGGGTACGAACAGATGGTCTGGACGGTGGGTCACTATGACCGCAACCATTGGGTGCCAGAGGACCCGATGAAGGCAGTCGAGGTGTTTTTCGCGAATGAGTACCGAAAGAAGAACCCGAACGCCAAGGTCCGGCTCATGGTGTGGGACCCGCTTATGACTCACTACGGCCACGTCGAGCTGCCCAAGCAGCTGGCGGCCGCCACCTACAGCGTGGTTCGTTGGTTCAAGTAAACCACGGCGGCGATCCATCGCCTGAGACGAGGGGCAGGTTGGCCGCGGCCGACGTGCCCCTTTTTCATGCCGACCAATTAAGGAACGAGCCTGAAGCCGTCCTCACACTCCCAGGCGAGTAATCGTTCCCGGCTGGCGTGTTTTGAGATTTGCGACTCCTTGAGTCCCATGCCCCGCAGTCCAAAGTAAGTGGCTTGGCGGACAACCTCAAGGGGATCGTCGTCGTAAGGCACAACTGGCGGTTGCGGCAGGCGATGAAAGTAGACTTGGGTCGCGGCGTTGCGGGCAAACCAGAATCGGAGTGCTGGAGGCGGTCCGGCAGCCGTGATGTGCCCGGCCTCGATTCCTGCCTCAATGCAGGCCACCACGCGTTCGCGAAAGGCGGTGATCACATTGTTTCCCAGCAGCAGGCGGGCGAACGCACCGTCGTCGAGCAGGCTGTCACCCATCATGCGCATGACGGCTTTCACTTCGAGGGTGTTCGCGATCATCACCACCCGGCAGGTAAGGTAGACCAGGCACACGAGGTTTGCCGTGGTTGGTTTGAGAGTCTCGAAGTTGATCGCCTCCAGCGGCAACCGCCGGGCACAGAAACGATAGATTTCTTCGTAGAGGACCGCACGGGAGGGAAAATACTTGAACAACAGTGCTTCGGATACACCGGCACACTTCGCCAGTTCGAGGGTGGAGAGCTCGCGCAGCCCTTGGTGGGCGAAGAGGGGCAGGCCTGCCTCCAGAATCGCCTGTTTACGTTCGTCGGCCGAGAGACGGCGGTGGGAAGGGCGGGACATGGCTGGACCTTCCGCAGCTTGCGTCGGGCCATCAAACAGGGGTGGAGGGGGGCGTTGCCGACCGTTCACGGAGTACAGTCGGAGTCAATGATGTCGCAGAAGTGATGGATGAGAAAGAGATGGGCCTCCTGGGCGGAACGGCCGGAGTCACCAGGAACAATCAGGTCGACCGTCGCAAGGCCCTTGGCCTTGCCGCCACCCCGTCCCAGAAAAGCAATGCTGGAGAGCCCGAGCCGGCGGGCCTCGTGGAGTGCGGCCAGAATATTGGATGAGTTGCCGCTGGAGGTGAGCACGACGACGACGTCACCAGGACGTGCGAGACCCTCGATCTGCCGCGAGAAGGTCGCGTCAAAGCCATAGTCATTGCCGATGCAGGTGAGCAACGAGCCATCGGCTGAAAGGGCGACAGCGGGCAGGGAGCGACGATTCTTGAAATAGCGTCCGACCAGTTCGGTGGAGAAGTGTTGGGCCTCCGCCGCGCTGCCACCATTGCCGCAAATGAGGAGTTTGCCCCCTGCCCGCAGGGTGCTCCGGATCAATTCGGACGCCTGGTCTATTTCCGATCGAATCGCGGTCAGCGATTGGAGCGTCTGGATCGTATGGGCGAGAGCCGAGTCGAGCGACATGGGAGGGATCTGAGGAGCAGGTTGCCTCAGGAGGGTGGCTCCTTGCAAGCCGGCTCCGGGTGTTGCAGGGTGCGTGCCGCGTGCCCTATTTTGATCACAACGCCACCACTCCTTTGTCGCTGGCAGCCCGTCAGGCGTGGCTGCAGGCTCAGGACGAAGCGTGGGCAAACCCGGCCAGTCCCTACCGCGAGGCGGCGCGCGTGCGTGTGCGACTCGAAGGAGCGCGTGACGCGTTTGGTCTCCTGCTTGGCGCGGCGGCGGATCGCGTGGTCCATGTGTCCGGGGCGACCGAGGCGGCCTCCGTCGTGGCGGCTCACCTGGCACGGTCGCTCCCCGCACACGCCCGGGTGGCGGTCAATCCGACGGAACACCCCTGCGTCCTGGCGGCTTTTGCCTCGGCTTTCCCCGGACGCTGGCAGGGACTGCCGGTGGACAGCGACGGAAAGGTCGAGCCCGACCGCGTGGCGTCGATGCTCGACGGGAGCCGCGCGTCGGGCGCGCCCGTGGGGGCGTTGGTGGTCATGGCGGCGAACAATGAGACGGGGGTGCTGCAACCTTGGGCCGACTTGGGGCGAGTCTGTCGCACTCGCGGGGTGGAAATGGTCTGCGATGCGTCGCAGTGGCTGGGCAAACTGCCCGCGGCCGGGCTGGGAGATGTCGATTGGGTGTTTGGCACGGCTCACAAGTTCGGCGGACCCAAGGGAGTGGGGCTCCTGCTCCGTGCGGCGCAGGCCGACGGATTCCATGGATTTGTGGGCGGGGGACAGCAGCGGGGGCATCGGGCCGGCACGGAAGACTATCCGGGTGTTGCGGCCATGCTGGCGGCTTTGAGCGAAGCGGAACGCAGCCAGGTGCTCTGGGAGGAGGAGCGGGCTGCCTGGCGGAACGGATTTGAGCGGGCCCTGCTCGCGGCTCTTCCGGGGGCCAGCCTGGTGGGAGCAGGCACCGAGCGTTTGTGGAATACGGTCTCGGTGTCCCTGCCACGGCACGAGAATCACCGGTGGGTGGCCCGCCTCGACCAGCGAGGTTTCCAGATTTCCACCGGCTCGGCCTGTGCGTCGGGCAAACAAGGGCCCTCCCATGTGCTGGCGGCACTCGGACTGGAGCCGGAGGCGATGCGCCGGACCGTGCGCATCAGTGCGGGCTGGGCAACGGCTGTGACGGAGTGGACCGCGCTGGCGCAGGCGATGGCGGCGGTGGCGGCGGAGCTCGATGGAGCGCGGTAAGGCAAGTGCCTCAGTGCCGGCCACCCGTTTGATCGGACGAACGCGGACCGCGGGCCGAAGGTGAGTTGCCCGGGAGTTGGACCGCAAGACCCGGGGGAGGTACCTCGACCTGCGAGGAAATCGGCTGGGTTTTGGCGGAAGAATGAATGTACTGACTCACTTTCGCTGATGCGTTTGCGCCGGATTCTCCTTCAACACGTTCGCAACATCCCCCAGGCCGACCTCGAGCTGGCCGGGACGCGTCAGTTTTTCATTGGTCCGAATGGACAAGGGAAAACCAACCTCCTGGAAGCCGTGGGTTTTCTGACGGCGTTGCGTTCCTTTCGCACCCATGACGCGCGAATGCTGATTGCGCATGGCCAGACGGAGGCGGCACTGGCCTTCGAGCTAGTCCATGAACGCGCCGGCGCCACCCGGGTCACGGTCCGCGTGCGCAGCGGCAGCAAGGAGGTGACCGTCGATCAAGAGCGGGTGGTCAAACTGGGTGACATTCTCGGGCGATTTCCCACGGTGGTCTTTTCGTCGCAGGACCAGCAGTTGATCCGAGGTGCTCCCGGCGGACGCCGCCGATGGCTGGACTTGACGCTGGCGGCGACGGATCCGGCCTATCTCCAGACGCTGCAAACCTATCACCGCTCCCTCGCGGGACGAAATGCGTTGCTGAAGCGAGCGGCGCCAACGGCGGAACTGGCGGCCTTTGAGCGGCCTCTGGCTCAGGCGGGATGCCGATTGATGCAAGACCGGGTCAGCGGGCTGGAGCGACTGACCGCCCACGTGGTGCGTGCCTACGGTCGCATCGCCACCCCCGGCAGTCCGGAGACGGTGGGATTTGCCTATGCACCAAACTTGGCGACGTCGGATGAGCGGACTTGGCTGCAGGCCCTGGCCGCGAGCCGGGCTCGCGATGTCCAGTTCAGATCCACGCTGACCGGACCCCATCGCGACGATCTGGAGTTCACGTTGGATGGACGCCCGGCCCGGGACGTGGCGTCGGAGGGCCAGCAGCGCAGCCTCGTCCTCGCGCTCAAAGTGGCCCAAGCCCACTGGTTTCAGGCTTGCACCGGGGTGGCGCCCGTCCTGCTCGCCGATGATGTGCTGGGTGAATTGGATCCGGGCCGCCGGGCGCGTTTCTGGGAGGCCATTGAACCGGAGTGGCAGATTTTGGCCACGGGAACGACGCTACCGGAGTCGGATCCGCTCCCTTGGAACGTGATTACGGTTGCCAAGGGTACGTTTGCCCGGACGGAGTCACCCTGATCATGATGCAACTTGAGCCCTGGCAATGGGCGCTTCTCGTGGCGGGAGCCGTGCTGGTAGGCATGGCCAAGACCGGAGTGGCCGGGCTCGGGACCCTGTTCATCGCCATCTTTGCCAATGTCCTTCCGACCAAGCAGGGCACCGGCCTGGTGCTTCCGTTGCTGATCTTTGGAGACCTGGTAGCGGTGGCGTCCTATCGACGGCACACCCAGTGGCCGCAATTGCTGCGATTGTTTCCCTGGGCGGGGCTGGGCGTGTTGCTCGGCTACTTTGCCATGGACCGTATTGACAATCAGCAAGCGCGCGTGCTCGTGGGCGGCATCATTGTCGTCTTGATGGCCCTGCACCTGTGGCGACGCAGCCAAGGAGGAAAGGCGGAGGAAAAGTGGAAGGAGAAGGGCCCCCCGGCACCCATCGTGGCAGGCACAGGCATTCTGGCCGGGTTCACCACCCTCATTGCCAATGCAGCCGGACCGCTCATGTCCATTTACCTGCTCGCCCTGCGTTTGCCCAAACTCGAATTCCTAGGCACCGCTGCGATGTATTTCCTGCTGCTGAACCTGTTCAAGGTCCCCTTCATGGTTCATCTTGGCCTCGTCAATGGATCGAGCCTGATGACCAACCTCGTCCTCGCGCCGGCGGTTGGAGTCGGCGCCCTCGCCGGTCGCTGGTTGGTGCATCGCATCAATCAACGCTGGTTTGAGGTGATCACGCTGTCGTTGACGGCAGTCGCGGGACTCAAGCTGATGTTGTTCTAGGCGGAAGGATGCCATTGAACCACGAAGTGACACGAATGGACACGAGTGAGGCGGGCCCTCGACCGGACAAAGCACCCCTGCGGGAGTGGCGAATTTCAGACATGAAGAAGGGCGGGCCATGGCGCGCATGACGGTGCGACAGATGTGGGCGGCGAAGCTGGCGGGCCTCCCGGTGGAGGCGGGTGTGCCGCGGGCAGGGGGCGCAAGGCGGGCCGAACCGCAGCTTGCGCTGTCACTGCAGCGAACGCCGTTCAACGGTCTGGTGCTCGGCGTCGATCCGTCGTTGCGTGGCACAGGACTGGCCATGATCGAATTCACCTCCGGTCGCGCGCCGGTCCTGCTCCGCTGCCAGACGGTGAAGGTCTCGCCGCGCGAGACGATGGCCTACGCCCTCGGGGAGATCCATCGGGCGGTGACGGCCTTTCTCGCCGACTTCGAGGTCCGGCATGTCGCACTGGAGCAGACGATTTTTGTGCAGAATTTCCAGACTGCCCAGATCCTGGGAGCGGCGCGCGGGGCGGCCGTCTCGGCGGCGGCACTGCGGTCGAAGGAGGTATTTGAATATCCCCCACTGCGGGTCAAGCAGGCGGTGGTCGGCGCGGGCCGGGCGAGCAAGGAGCAGATGGCCCGGACGGTCATGGCCCTGCTCGGACATGGCCGAACGCTGGCTCCCGATGAGGCGGACGCGGCGGGCGTGGCGATCTGCCATGCGTTCACCTGGCGCGGTTGACACGAGGGAGCGACTCAGGAGGGTGGTGAAAACGGGGGCGAGCGGTCGCCGATGACCGCCTTGAGGGCATTGCCGAGATCACCGACCCGGTAGGGTTTCGCGAGAAATCCGGAGAATCCGATGTCCGCAAAGTGACGCCGCCGCACCGGGTCATCGTAGCCCGTGGAGACGAGCGCGCGCACCTCGGGGTGCAGTTCGCGCAGGCGGCGCAGGCACTCTTCGCCGCCCATGCCGCCGATCACGGTCAAGTCCATGATGACGGCGTCATAGGGACGCCCGACATTGAGATAGCGGCGGTAGAGCGAAAGCGCCTCCTCGCCGTCCCGCGCGAGATCGAAGGTGTAGTCGAGGCTCTGCAGCATGCTCGCGGTCAGGGCGCTGATATGAGGATCATCATCCATGAACAGCACCCGTCCCGTGCCAAAGGGGAGTGACGGTAGCCGGGGGGCCACGGGCTCCGCGGGCGTGGCGGCCGCGGGAAGGTAGACGGTGAACGTGGAACCGGCGTCGGGGAGCGATGAGACCCAAACCTGGCCTCCGTGTCGGCGGACGATCGAGAGCACGGTGGCCAGTCCCAGGCCGGTGCCGTGCGATTTGGTGGTGTAGAACGGGGTGAAGATCCGTTCCAGGTTTTCGGGAGCGATGCCGCAGCCGTTGTCCTGGACATCGATCTGAACGTAACGGCCGACAGCGAGGGGAGGCACTTCGCCTTCAGCCAGGGTGACGGCACGGGCTTGCAGGCGGATGCGGCCTGCGCCGACATCCTTGGGCAGCGCCTGAATCGCGTTCAGCACGAGATTCTGGAAGACCTGCAGCATTTGACCGCGGTCAACCTCGACGGGTGGCAGGTGGTCAGGCACGTCGATTCCGATCGAGGCAAGGCAGCCCGTCGCGGCAATGCGTACGGCGTCGCGTAGCAGGTCGTCGACCTGGCCCTGGGCACGCCGTGCGCCGGGGGTTTCGGTGGCAAAGGCGATGAGCTGCCGTGACAGGGTCGTGGCCTCCAGGCAGGCCTTCTCTGCGTTGGCCAGGTGCGAAAAGTCCCGATTCTCCTTTGCCTGAGAGATCGCCCCGAGGATCGTGGTGAGCAGGTTGGTGTAGTCGGCGGCAATGCCCCCTGCGAGCTGCCCGAGCGACTCAAGCCGGTTGGCGCGCAACAGCTCTTCGGGGGTGAGCGACATCTCCCGGGGATCCCGGAAGACAATGATGGCCCCGGCGATTCGGCCCTCGCTGTCCCAGCTCTGGTGTGCGCTCCACAGGATGGGAAGGGGTTCGCTGCGATCCGGCAACGGCGCGAGGGCGTGTTCGGTCCGCAGTCGTCCGGCCTCGGGTGACGCCAGATGCAGGCTGACCGCGTCGTGGTCGGCCTGATAGTCGAGACGCCGGACCAGCGGGAAAGCCTGGCTGATGGTCAGGACCCCATCGGTCCGGGGCGAGCGGCCGGTCAGCCGTTCCGCCCGGCGGTTCATGTAGACCACGGTGCCCTCGGCGTCGGCCACGATGATGGCTTCCTGCAGGGCATCGAGCAGCGCGCCCACCAAGTGCGGCGGTGGCAGGGCTGAACCGCTGCGCATCCGTTCGGCATCCCCGCAGAGCGGGAGGGCGAAGCCCACGACCCGGGCCAGGTCGCGCCGGCGCGTGAACTGCCGGGCGACGCCGAAGAGGACCGGAATGACCTGGCCGTTCCGGTGCAGGAGCGTGGTGGCCTCGACCAGCGGCTCCTCATCGGGACGGTACTGGGTCAGCCAGGTTGAAATGCCGGCGGGGGCGCGGCCGGGCAGGAGCGCATCCAGGAGCGGGGCCAGGGGGTCGCTCTCGGGTTCCGACGGGGCGTCGGGCACACCCAGAAGCCGGCGCCACGTATCTGAAAACCAATACTGCTGCGCGCCGAAATCGAGGTCGAAGAGCCCGAGCTGGCCGTGTTCGGAAATGCGGCGCAGGCGGTCGGCCGCGGCCACAGACTCCTCCTCCAGCTCCTTGCGCTCGGTGATGTCGAAAAGCACCCCGTGCGTCTGCACCAGGTCCCCGGACGGGCCGAACACCTGCTGGCCCAGGCACTGCATCCAAAGGTACCGGCCGTCTCGGTGACGCATCCGGAACTCCAGAAAGAGGGGCCGCGTGCCCGGCGCGGGCGGGCGCTTCGAGACCCGATGCGGGGAGGCGGCGGAGTCCTCCGGGTGCAGCAACCCCTGCCAGGCCTCGTAGGTCTCCGGGAGCTCGTGGTCGGCGTATCCGAAAAGACGTTTCAACGAGGCGGAGAAGCGGCTCTTTCCCTGCTGGAAGTGCAGGCTGAAGAGCCCGGCCGGGGCGTCGCTTTCCAGCCAGCTGGCGAGCGGGTCCGAACCCTCCGGCAGCGTGCGCGGCGGCGTCGGGGCGAGGGTGGCGAAATAGCCCCCGTCCGGACCGGTCCCCGGGCGCAGACGGAGGACCAGCTCGGTCTCCGGTGCGGACTGGGGGGCGACCTTCAGGTCCTGATCGGATGCGGCGGCAAGCAGCACCTCCCATTGGGCCAGCTGCCAGTCGGGCTCCTGGGAAGTGATGTCCCAGGCCAGGTGGCTGACCAGAGGCGTGCCGACCAGGGCGGCGGCATCGGTGACTCCGAGGACCGCGGCCGCGGACGTGCTGGCACGGATCAGGCCGTCGCGCCCCAGCCAGAACCAGGCCGGATCCGCCGACTGGACCGAAGTCCCCGATGGAGGAAGGTTGCGTCCGCTCATGCTGGATACGGGCGTGGCCGGGGCGGAGGGGTGGATCAGACCGCGATCGCGGCGGCCTGCCGGACATGGGTGGCGGTGGGACTCGCCTGGTCGAGCCAGGCACGCACGCGGCCGGCCAGGAAGTCAATGTACGGGGTCTGGTCGTTGAGACACGGCACGTGCTGGAAGTGTTCTCCACCCGCGGCCAGGAAGTCCTCTTTGCCTTCCCCGGCAATTTCCTCCAGGGTTTCGAGGCAGTCGGCGACGAAGGCCGGAGTCATGACAATGATCCGCTTGCGTCCCTCCTGCGGCAGGCGCTTGAGCTCAAAGTCCGTGTAGGGCGTCAGCCAGGGTTCGCCGGCGAGTCGGGACTGGAAAGAAACCGAGTGACGTTCGGCGGGGATAGCCGCGCGCCGCACGAGCGCCCGGGTCGTGGCGAGGACCTGCGCCTTATAACAGGTGCTGTGCACGGGGGAGCAGGTCGTACAGCAGTCGGGTACGAGGGTGCAGTGCGCCTTGGATGAGTCCGCCTTGCGCAGATGACGCACGGGAATGCCGTGATACGAAAACAGAATGTGATCGTGGGGTTGGGCAAAGTAGGGTGCGGAGACTTGGTAGAGGGCCTCGATGTAGTCGGCGTCGGCGTAGAAGGGATGCACCGAGTCGATCTTCAGGTTAGGTGCCAGCTTGGCTGCCTGCTCGAACACCTTAACGACGACCGTTTCCCACGAGGACATGGCGTAGTGGGGGTATTGGGGAAAGAGCAGGACCTCGGTGATGCCGTCCTTGGCCATCGCTTCGATCACGCTGGCGACCGACGGACTGCCATAACGCATCGCCAGATAAACAGGCGTCGTGGGCCCCAAGGCGGTCGCGAGTTTCTGGGCAACGCGTTTTGAGGTCAGGACAAGCGGGGAGCCGTCCTTGGTCCAGATCTCCTGATAGGCATGGGCCGATTTCTTTGGGCGGGTGCGCAGAATGATGCCCTCGAGGAGCATCCAGCGAAAGGCCGCGGGAAGGTCGAGGACGCGCTCATCGCCGAGAAACTCGCGAAGGTAGCGACGGACGTCGGGGACGGAGGTGGAGTCGGGCGAGCCGAGATTGACCAACAGGACAGCGCGTTTGGACATGCGAAGCCCTATGGGGGCGGCGTTTTGCGTCGGAGTCAAACGAGCTCCACGCCCGGGAACCGCTTCAGGCGGCGCCCTGGCAACCGCGAATCATCGCAATAAGCCGGTGGACATTTTCCGGCGCGATTCGGTCCGTCACCAGCGAACGCGGGTAATTGTGCTCCACATCCAGCCGCAGGCCGTCTTCGGATCCCGGGCGGACAAAATCCTCGATGAAATCCATGCCTCCGCGCGGTTTGATCCAGCGATAGTAGAGGTCGGGGTCTTCCGACTCGATGACGATATCGGATTTCAGAAAGACGTTGCAATAGAGCGTGAGGTCCCGGAACGAAAGGAACCACGTGGGAGGGTTCACCAGCAGGTCTCGTATGATGAGGGTCATCGAGGGACTCGTTAGAGCATCGCCATTGCCAATTTCGTCTCGGGCAGCTCAGAAATTAGCTCAAGAAGCACAAAAGGTGCAGTGAGTTTAGCCTTTTGTCGGGCAACCGGGGCGTCCATGCCTAACGGTTGGTTCAACCACCTTCACTCATGAGCACTCCGCGCACTCCGGTCCTTTTGATCATCCGCGATGGTTGGGGCAAGAATCCCCATCCCGAGCAGAACGCGTTCAACGCCGTGTACTTGGCCAAGAAACAGGCGGATGATCGTCTCCACGCGAAATACCCGCATACGTTGGTGGCGGCGTCCGGATTGGATGTGGGCCTGCCCGAGGGCGTCATGGGGAACAGCGAGGTGGGCCACGAGAACATCGGGGCCGGCCGCATTGTGGACCAGGAATTGGTGCGTCTGAACAAGTTGTTTTCCGAGAAACAGTTAGAGTCTAATCGAGTCTGGCGTGCGGCGGTCGATCGGGTGCGGTCACGCGGATCCCGATTGCATTTGATGGGAATCGTGTCGGACGCCGGCGTGCACGGCATGCTGGAACACCTGTACGGCATTCTGCGTCAGGCGAAAATCGAAGGTTTGAGCGAGGTCTATATTCACGCATTCACTGACGGACGCGACACGCCGCCCAACAGCGGCGCGGGTTATGTGGAGCAAGTGGAGCAGCAGTGCCGGGCGATTGGGGTTGGGCGTATTGCGTCCGTCTGTGGCCGCTTTTGGGCCATGGATCGTGACAACCGGTGGGAACGGGTGGCCAAGGCGTACCTCATGCTCACCGGTCAGAAAGCCGAGGCGACGGCAACCTCCGCCGTGGAGGCGGTCCGCTCCTACTATCAAAAACCGCTCAGCGAGACGCAGAAAGGAGACGAATTTGTCCCCGCCACGTGGGTGGTGGACGCCACCGGAAAGCCGGTGGCTACCATGCGGGACGGAGACGCGGTCCTCTTCTACAATTATCGGGGTGATCGTCCCCGCGAGATCACGCGGGCGTTTGTCATGGACGGGTTTGCCGATTTTGCCCGCGGGCCGAAGCTCGACCTCTACTATGCCACGATGACCGAGTACGAGGCGGGTCTTCCGGTGCATGTGGTCTCTCCCAAACCCGAGGCCCTCAAGAACATCCTCGGCAAAGTGGTCGCCGATGCCGGGCTCGGTCAGTTTCGGTGTGCCGAGACGGAAAAGAACCCGCATGTCACGTTCTTCTTCAACAATTACCGCAAGGAGCCCTTTCCCGGTGAAGCGCGTGCATGTCCTGCCAGCCCCAAGGTGCCGACTTATGACATGCAGCCGGAGATGTCGGCTCCCGAAGTCACCCGATTGGCGAAGGAAGCAATTCTCTCCGGCAAGTACGGCCTGATCGTGGTGAACTTCGCGAACCCCGACATGGTGGGCCATACCGGATCACTGCCGGCGGCGATCAAAGCCGTGGAGGCAACTGATGTCGGGGTGGGAACACTGCTCGAAGCGCTGGAGAGCGTGGGAGGGCGGGCAGTGGTCTGTGCGGATCATGGCAACTGTGAGCAGATGTGGGATCCGGAAAACAACTCTCCCCACACCGCGCACACCCTCAACCTCGTCGAGGTGTTCGTCGTGGGTTCCGGGTACGCGGTAGGAAAGACCCGCATGCGCACCGGCGGACGCCTGGCGGATATTGCGCCGACGATTCTGGATTTGATGGGACTGCCGAAACCCATGGAGATGACCGGCCAGAGTTTGGTGGTGGCCTGAGGGCGAAAGCGCCCGGAGCCGTCACGGCGCGGGTTTGACTGCACGAGCGACCGCTTCGCCCAATGCGGTCGCGACGTCTCCGCTTCGACCTGAACTGCTACTTGTCCCGACCGTTGCTGATCGGTGAGAATTCGCTGCGGCGAATAAACGTCTGGTCCACCTCGCGCTTGAGCTGGGCGGCGGCGGCGGGGTCGGTCTGGCGCAACAGGTACACGTTTTCGGAGGCGTTTTTCATGTTCTTCAGGCGCTCCTCCTCTTCCCACATCATCAGTGCGTACTGTTCCTTGCTCATGCCGAAGAGCGGGATGGTGAAGCGGTTCAAGGCCTTGCCGGTCTCCGTAAAGTATTTGTCGACAGCGATTTGCCCCAGGCCCTTCTTGGTATTGACATCCCTGGGTCGAAACACGGGCGGGCGGTCCCCTTCCACGATGTACTGGGGCAGCCGGATGATGCCGTTCTTGGGACCTTCTTCTTCGGCTTCAGCAGGTTCCGGCTTCTTCTCTTCCGGCTTTTTTTGGGCGGGCACCTCGTAGGCAATGCCAGCGGTGACCGCACTGAGAGTGGTCTTGGAGAGACGTTTGGAGGGTCCGCTCACCTCCACGGTGGGACGGTCCGGCGGAGGAGACGGAGTCACCGCCTGGGCCTGAACGGCCGAGCCGGAAAGCAGGGGAATCGCCACGAGGGCCAGCAGGAGAGGGGATGTGTTCATGGCAATAAGATAGACGCCGGCTGGCCGGGAAAGTTCGGCAAGGAATGAAGAGAGGCGGGAGAGGCGGTGCGCGCGATACGCAGTAATTTGCTAATTGATAAAAGCTTGAATGGGTAGATCCAGTTGCCGCGACTTAGGTCCTAATTTGGCCGGTCCCATCGATCAGGTACTTGTAACTGCAAAGTTCCGGCAGTCCCATGGGCCCGCGGGCGTGCAGGCGATCGGTGCTGATGCCGATTTCGGCTCCAAATCCGAATTCGAAACCATCGTTGAACCGGGTGCTGGCATTCCATCCTACCACGGCGCTGTCCACGCCTGACTGAAACTGGCGGGCGGCGGCTTCGTTGCGGGTGACAATGACGTCGGTGTGGGCGGAACTGTCGCGATTGATCACAGCGATGGCTTCGTCCACGGAGTCAACGACCCGCACCGCGATGACCAGATCGAGGAACTCCGTGGTGTAGTCGGAGGGTTGCGCTGCAACCACCTGTTCGGCAGGGACCTCGGTGGCGGTGGCGAGCACCGCCGAGGCCCGCGCGTCGCACCGGAGCTGGACGCCCTTGCTCGCCAAGGCGGCGGCAATCCGGGGGAGGAGCACGGGCGCGGCCGACGCGTGCACGAGCAATTGTTCGGCGGCATTGCAAACCCCGGGGCGCGAGACCTTGGCGTTCAAGGTGATGGCTTCCGCCATGGCGGGATCGGCCGCGGCGTCCAGGTACACGAAGCACACGCCGGTGTAGTGTTTGATCACTGGAATCCGGCTGTGTTCGACTACGAAACGGATCAAACTCTCCCCGCCTCGTGGGATGATGCAGTGAATCAACTGATCGAGCGACAGGAGCGTATTCAGCGCCGCCCGGTCGGTGGTGGGAATCAGTTGGAGCGCGTCCGGTGGCAGTCCCGCGCTAGCCAACGACTGGGAAAGCAGCACGGCAAAGGCGCTGTTGGTGTGGAAGATCTCCTTGCCGCCCCTCAGGATGGCGGCGTTGCCGGATTTCAGGCAGAGGACCGCGCAATCAATAGTCACATTCGGCCGTGCTTCGTAGATGATGCCAATCACTCCGATCGGAACGCGGATCTTGCGCAATTTCAGGCCATTCGGACGCGTCCAGGCGTCGAGCTCCTGTCCCACCGGATCGGGAAGTGCCGCCACCTGGCGAACGGATTCGGCCAAGGCATCGAGCCGCGCAGGAGTCAGCGTCAGACGGTCAATCTGGGCCTTGGTCATGCCGTTGGCTTCGGCTGCGGCCAGGTCCTTGGCATTGGCAGCGAAGAGCGCCTCCCGGGCCGCTGGCAACGCGTCCGCCAAGGCGCGCAGCGCGGCGTTCTTCCGCTCTGTGGACACCGTGGCCAGCACGAGGGAAGCGGCCCGGGCGCGCTGGGCGATCGTGGTGACGAGTTGGACGAGGTCGGCGGACATGGAGGCTGAGTTTCGCTCGATTTGGCCAAAACGACAACTCTGGAGTGCGAGGTCCGCGGCCGGAAGGGGC
>JAXMHM010000055.1:0-44297 GCA_046346755.1 Opitutaceae bacterium
TCGACTGGCGGAAGGACGGCCCTTGCGTGGTAGTCTTTCCGGGTGAACCCCTTCCTCTCCGACCGGCCAACGGTTTTCCGTGGTTCCCTGGCGCTGGCTCTGGCGGCATCGCTCACGATCGCCGCCTCCTGCCTCCGAGGACAGGCCGCCGACGCGGCGGCCAGCCCGGCAACTCCGGTCGAGCAATCCGTCGTCAAGATCTTCGCCACCTCCCGCCAGCCTGATTTCTATCGTCCCTGGCAGAAACAAGCCCCGCGCGAAGGCACCGGCACCGGGATCGTCATCGAGGGCCGCCGCATCCTGACCAGCGCCCATGTGGTCCTGTACGCCAGCCAGATCCAGGTGCAGGCCCACCAGTCCGGTGACAAACTGTCCGCCCAGATTGAATACCTGGCGCCCGGAATCGATCTCGCCGTGCTCAAGCTGGACGACGAGACCTTTTTCAAAGACCACCCCGCCCTGCCGCGGACCAGCCGGCTGCCGTTGATCAAGGATACCGTCATGGCGTACGGGTACCCCGCCGGCGGCACCAGCCTCTCCATCACCAAGGGGATCGTGTCCCGCATCGAATACCTCGGCTATTCGTCGTCGGTTTCGGGTCTGCGGATCCAAATCGACGCGGCCATCAACCCCGGCAACAGCGGCGGCCCGGCGCTGGTCGGCGACAAGGTGGTGGGGCTGGCCTTTCAGCGACTCGGGCGTGGTGACAATATTGGATACATTATTCCCACCGAGGAGATCGAACTTTTCCTCGAGGACGTCAAGGACGGCACTTACGACGGCAAACCCGCGCTCTACGACGATTTGCAGAATCTGACCAACCCCGCGCTGCGCGCGTACCTCAAACTCGACAAGACGGTCGAGGGGATTGTCGTCTCCAGCAACCAGCCGGTCACACCGGAGAACCCGCTGCGGGCATGGGACGTCATCACCCGCGTCGGCGATGAGTCCATCGACAACGAGGGCATGATCAAGGTGGGTGACGGTCTCCGTCTGCAGTTTCTCTACCACATCCAGCGGCTCGGCAGCCGCGACACCGTGCCCCTCACGGTCGTGCGTTCCGGCAAGGTGGAGCGAATCGACGCGCCCCTCCTCCGGAAACGCAAACAGCTGATGCCTGACATCCGCGGCGAATATCCCTCCTACTTCATTTACGGACCGATGTCGTTTGTCGCCGTCAGCAGCGGATTTCTGTCGAACGCACCGCTGATTGCCTCCGCCAACGGCGACCCGATCATCACCCGACGGGGCGATGCGCCTGCCTTCGACGGAGAGCAGTTGGTGGCGATTTCGGCCCCGTTCTTTCCCCACCGTCTGGCCAAAGGCTACCCCAACCCGCTGGGACGCTCGATCAAACGGCTGAACGGCGTGGAGGTGCGAAACCTCCGCCACCTGGTTGAACTGCTGCGTGACAACCGCGATGAGTTTCTAGTTTTTGAGTTTGCCGGGCGTGGCGCGGACACGCTGGTCTTCTCGCGCAAGGAATGTCTGGATGCGACAGAGGAGATCCTCGCCGACAACAATGTCCGGGCGCAGGCGAGTAGCGACCTCATGGGGGTGTGGAAAACAACGGCACCCTAGTCCCGCCGCACCTCCCTTCGTGATCTCGCTGCTCAAGCCCGCCCCGCACCAGGCCGCGCTGCCCGAAGCGCGCATTGACCCCGAGTACCGCCGCCAGCGACGGCGGGTGTTTGCCGGAATCTTCATTGGCTACGCGGCCTTCTACCTGGTGCGAAAGAATTTCGCCCTGGCGATGCCCGACATTCTGGCCGCGTATCCCGACTACTCCAAAGCCGCGCTGGGCTCGGCCATGACCGGCCTTTCCGTCGCGTACGGCGTATCCAAGTTCGTCATGGGCTCGGTCTCGGACCGCAGCAATCCGCGGTGGTTCATGACGCTGGGCCTGCTGCTCACAAGTGGGGTCACGTTTGCCTTTGGCCTCAGCTCCGCCATCTACAGCTCCCTCTTCCTCATTGTCGCACTGCAAACGCTGAACGGCTGGTTCAACGGCATGGGCTGGCCTCCCTGCGGCAAAACCATGGTGCATTGGTTCAGCACGCGGGAACGGGGAGTGACCGTTGCGGCCTGGAATGTCGCCCACAACATCGGCGGAGCACTCGTGGCCAACCTTGCGCTCGCCGGTGTGCTGCTCTTCCACGACTGGGGCGCAAAATTCTACTTCAACGCCGTGATCGCCGCGGGGTGCGCCGTCATCGTCGCCCTCCTGTTGCGCGACACGCCCCAAAGCTGCGGGCTGCCTCCGATCGAAGTCTACAAGCAGGACTTTCCCGCCGACTACTCCGCCGCCCACGAACGCACGTTCGGATTTCGGGAGATCTTCTTCCAGCATGTGCTCAATAACCGCTATCTCTGGGCCATCGCCGTGGCCAACGCCTTTGCCTATTTCGTCCGGTACGGCGTGGTTGACTGGATTCCCACCTACCTCCAGACCGCGAAAGGATTCTCCTTCAAGCAGTCGAGCCTGGCGTGGGCTGCCTTCGAATACGCCGCCATTCCCGGCACCCTTCTGTGCGGCTGGATGTCCGACAAGGTCTTCCGCGGACGCCGCGCTCCGGCCACGCTGCTCTTCATGCTGCTGACCCTGGTGGCTCTGATTGTCTATGGATCAAACCGTCACGGTCCCTTGTGGATCGACCTCGTCGCCCTTATTGCGATCGGGTTTTTCGTTTACGGTCCCATCATGCTGATTGGACTGCACGCCCTCGACCTCGTGCCAAAAAAGGCGGCCGGCACGGCCGCAGGCTTCACCGGGTTCTTCGGTTATGTCTTCGGCTCAGCCATTGCTGGCACCGGGGTCGGCTGGATCGCCGATCACTGGGGTTGGGGCGGCGTCTTTGGCACGATGATCGTCTGCTGTCTGCTCACCATGGCCTTCAGTGCCCTCACTCTCCGCCACCGTCCCTCCAGCCTTGTGTCCGCCCCATGATGCGAAGAGTCCTCCTTGCCATGTCCCTGGTTGCCACCCTCCACGCCCAGTCCCTTCCTCTGGTCATTGCGCATCGGGGAGCCAGTGGCTACCTGCCCGAGCATACGCTTCCCGCCAAGGCCCTCGCCCATGCCCAAGGAGCCGACTTCCTAGAGCAGGACCTGGTGCTGACCCGGGACAACGTGCCGGTGGTCCTGCATGACATTCACATCGACACCGTCTCGGATGTGGCGCGCCGCCATCCGGATCGGCATCGGGCCGACGGTCGCTTCTACGCCATCGACTTCACCCTGGAAGAACTCAAGCAGCTGCGCTTGAGCGAACGGTTTGTCGCCAAAACGGGTCGTGCCGTGTTTCCCCATCGCTTCCCCGTGGGTTCCGGCGAATTCCGGATCGTCACCCTCGAGGAGGAACTCACCTTCATCCAGGGATTGAATCACAGCACCTCCCGCACCGCAGGCGTCTACCCAGAGTTGAAACAACCGACCTGGCACCGGGCGGAGGGGCGAGACCTCGCCGCCGTCGTGCTCCCGGTGCTCGAGAGGTTCGGATACGGTGATTCCGGCGCCCCCTGCTACGTGCAGTGCTTTGAGTACAGTGAAGTTCAGCGGATCCGCCGGGATCTTGGCTGGAAGGGACGCATGATCCTGCTGATCGAGGCGGACTCCAAAGGTGAGGATGGAACTGACTATGACGCGGTCTGTCGCCCCGAAGGTTTGAAAGAGCTGGCCCGGTGGGTGAACGGAATCGGTCCCTCCCTCTCGCGGGTACTGTCATGGTCCGCCACCGGCGGGGTGAAAGCCAGCCCGCTCACTGCCGACGCACACGCCGCCGGTCTGCTGGTGCACCCCTACACCGTGCGGCGGGACGAGCTGCCAAAGGCCTGCGGCTCCCTGGATGCCCTCCATCAGGCCCTGTTTCAGGAGGCACGGGTTGACGGCGTGTTCACCGATTTTCCCGATCTGACGCGGGCCTGGCTGCAGCAGCACCGCTGAACCCGCCGGTCCACCGCGAACACCTACGGCTTGAGCGGCGCAGAAGAGGTCGCGGGCTGGCGGTTCGACGGAAGAGGAAACGACCAGTTCGCATCCGGCCGATGGGACTCGTCCATCCAGCGTGTCACCGCAGCCACCACGGTCGGCTCCTCCGCGGCGCGGTTGTGTGATTCGCCTGGATCCGCATCCAAGTCGTAGAGTTCGAGCGTCGCGCCATCACGCTTGGATCGAATGGCCTTCCATCGCCCCTGCCACAGGAGCGCTTGCTGGAAGCCTTTTTCATAAAACTCCCAATAGAGGACCTCGTGTGAGCGTTGGTCCCGCGGCCGGCCGAGCAATGCAGGCACCAGGCTGAGACTGTCGGTGGCGGTGGGTGCGTCCGCTCCGGCCAATTCCGCGAACGTGGCAAACAAATCGCCATGGTAGACCACCTGGGCCGTCGTCACCCCCGCCGGAACGTATCGCGGCCAACGGGCAATGAAGGGCACCCGGATTCCGCCTTCGGTCAGGTCACGCTTGATGCCTCTCAACCCGCCGCTCGCTGCAAAAAACGCCGGATCATACTGGGGGCCGCCCTCCCGATGCGGTCCGTTGTCCGAGGAGAAAATGACCAACGTTGATTCCTCGATGCCGAGTGATCGGAGCTGGTCGAGGAGGCGGCCCACGCCTGCATCCAGGCGGGAAATCATTGCGGCCTGTCCCTTCATCGGCGCAGGCCACGCTCGGTCGGCATAGGCACCGTAGTCGGGGACCTCCTGGCCATCACCAAGCAAACGCGATCGTTCGTTGTTGGCATGGGGAACGGTGAGCGCGAGGTAGAGGAAGAAGGGCCGGTCGCGATTCTCCCGCACGAACGACGCCGCCTCAGCGAAGAAAAGGTCATTCGCGTAATCGATGCGCCGCGTGGCGTAGCCCGCACCCGTGGTGCCGACGGCAACGAGGTCATTGCGCAAGTCCACCCGCTGGTCCCTTCGCAGGAGGTGATCGGGGAAATGATTGTGGGCGTGAGTCTGATTGAGAAAGCCGAAGAACGTATCGAATCCCTGAAGCCAGGGCGCGCCGGAACTGTTGGCTTCGCCAAGCCCCCACTTTCCGACCAGCGCCGTGCCGTATCCGACCGACTTCAGGACTTCAGCCACCGTCACGTCCTCCGGTCGCAACGTCTGCGCCGCCGCTCGGCCGGCCCCCGCGTTTCCCCGCACCGTCGTGTGACCCGTGTGCTGTCCGGTCATGGTGACGCTGCGCGAAGGCGCGCAAACCGTGCTCCCGGCGTAGCAGCGGGTGAAGCGCATGCCTTCCGCCGCCATGCGATCAAGACGCGGCGTGGCAATCAGCGTCTGCCCGTAGCAGCCGAGATCACCATAGCCCAGATCGTCGGCGAGGACGAAAATAATGCTGGGTGGACGCGCACCGGCCCCCAGGGTGAACGATCCCAGCAACACCCAAAGGAGGAGACACTTGCGATGGAAGGTTGTGGCGTATCCAGGCATGCGGCAGGATTTGGTCATCCGTGGACGATCGGCCGTTTTCACCCGGCGACGTGCCGACTCCGGAGGCGATCCATCGCCACCGCCAGAACAATCACCAAGCCCTTGACGACCAGTTGCCAGAAGTAGGACACGTTCATCAACGTCAGTCCGTTGTTGAGTACCGCAATCACCAAAGCTCCGTACAGCGTGCCGGCGATCCCGCCAACTCCCCCGGAAAAGCTCGTTCCGCCGAGGATGACGGCGGCAATGGCGTCCAGCTCATAACCCGTGCCCAGCTGTCCATTGGCACTGTAGAGCCGACTCGCACTCATGACACCGCCCAGAGCGGAGAGCAGCCCGCTCATCGCGTACACTACGACGAGCGTCCGTCCCACCTTGATTCCCGTCAGACGCGCCGCCTCCGGGTTACCACCCACCGCATAGATGTGAAGTCCGAGCACCGTTTTGCGCAGAATGAAACCGGAGCAGATCACCACCAGCCCGGCGATCACCACCAGCCAGGGCACGGGGCCGAGGTAGTTGTTTCCGATCCATGCAAAACTGAGGTCATTGTTGATGACGGTTTTTCCATCCGCCAGCAGGTAGGCGGCTCCTCGCAGGGCGGTGTACGTTCCCAGCGTGACAATGAAGGGAGGAAGTCCGCCATAGGCCACGACCACGCCCGTACCGGCACCGAGAAGCGCACCCGCGGCCAGACTCAGGGGCACCGCGCCGAATGACCAGATCGGCGAAAGGGAAAGGATCACCGAAATGACCGCAGAGACTCCGAGAACAGAACCCGCGGCCAGGTCGATGCCGCGCGTCAGGATGACGAAGGTCATTCCGGCCGCGAGCACGAGGTTGATGGATGCCTGACGAGCGACGTTGATTCCGTTGTCGGCGGTGAGGAACTTGGGAGTCAGGATCGCAAACAGCAGGATGACTCCCAGCAGCATCGGGAGGATGCCGACGGCCTGAAGCCACTTCCGCAAGGGGGAGGATGCGGGTTTGGGAGTTGTGGAGGCTGAGGTCATGACAAAGGAACGGTGTGCCCGGTGGCGAGGGACATGATGCTTTCCTGAGTGAGGGCCTCCCGGCGACGATCCAGGACACCCGTGAGGCGACCTTCATGGAGCACACCAATGCGATCACACAGCGCGAGCAGTTCCGGCAGCTCGCTGGAGATGACCAACAACGCCACGCCCTCGTTGGCGATTGCCTCGATTTTTCGATAGATTTCCTGCTTTGCTCCGATGTCCACCCCGCGGGTGGGTTCATCGAGGATGAGCAGGCGAGGCTTGAGGGAAAGGGATCGGGCAAAAAGTAGTTTCTGCTGGTTGCCACCTGAGAGCAGACGGCTTTGCTGGCTCAACTCGGCCAGCCGGATGGAAAAGGCGTTCACTGCCCCCTGCGCATGCGAACGAAGCAGGGCCTTGCGCAGCACGCCGACGGCCGAGGTGGGACCGGCGAGATTCACCGTGATATTCTCATCTGCGCCCAGTTGCAGAAATAGCCCCTGGGACTTCCGATCCTCAGGGAGGTAGGCAATGCCGGCGCGAATCGCCGCCAACGGGGATGAAAATTTCTCCAGTCGGCCTTCTATCTCCAGGCTGCCGTCTCCGATCGGGTCGATGCCCGCGACCATGCGGGCGAACTCCGAACGTCCCGCTCCCATCAGGCCCGCAAGCCCCATGATTTCACCGGCATGAACGTCAAGGGACACCTGACGCACCCGCCCGGCCACATCCGAGAGCGACGCAGCGCGGAGCACGCAGCGCCCCCGCTCACGGACGATCGAACGATCCGGATGATCAAACAGGGGCCGGCCCACCATCAGTGAAATGATCCGCTGCCGGTCGATCGCGTTACGCTCCAGGGTGCCGGCGATCTCGCCGTCGCGCAACACGGTGACACGATCCGCCAGCCGCTCGATCTCCGCCATGCGGTGGGTGATGTAGATCAAGGCCGTGCCCTGCGATCGCAGCTGCTCGATGAGGTCAAAGAGTCGGGCCGCCTCCCGCTCGGTCAGCGCCGCGGTCGGTTCATCCATCACCAGCACGCGAGCCTGGTGACGAAGCGCGCGCGCAATCTCAACGACCTGTTGCTCGGCGATGGACAGGGTTTCCACCCGGGCGAGCGGATCGATGCGGTCGTCGAGCCGGGCGAGCAACTCCCGAGCCCGCTTCAGCATGGCGGCGCGGTCGATCCCCCGGAAGCGATTGCGCGGCTCGTCTCCCAGTAACAGATTTTCCGCGACTGTCAGGTGCGGCACGAGGGATATCTCCTGGTGGATCAGCGCGATTCCCGCCCGTAACACCGCGCCGGGATCCGCCGGTTCGAACAACCGTCCCTGGTAGTGCATCGTCCCCTCGGTCGGCGCGTGCACGCCTCCGAGGATTTTCATCAGCGTGCTCTTGCCGGCGCCATTTTCTCCCATGAGGGCATGGACCTCGGACGCGTGCACGCGCAACCCCACACCCCGCAACACGGTGACGCCGCCGAATCGCTTGACGATGCCCCGCATCTCGAGGATCGGGTCGGCCTGCGAGGCCGGCGACTCATGCGTACCCGCGACCATGGTGCGGTTACTTGGATGACCAGCCGTGGTACGAAGACAGATTTTCCCGGGTGACGAGGGTGACAGGAATGCGAACATTCGTCTCCGCGGGCGGCTGTGATGAGCGCAGCGCAAACCCAAGTTCAACGGCCTTGCCCGCCATGGCGAACGGATCCTGGGCGGCCGTCGCGGCCAGCGCATGCTCTGGATCGGCCAAAGCGCGCTCGGCATCGGGTGCGCCATCCACCGCAGCGATGAACACTCCGGTCCTCCGCGCTTGGCGCAAGGCAAGAGCAGCGCCGAGTCCGGTTGGATCGTTGACGGCAAAGACCGCGTCGAGTTTCGGATGCGCCACCAGAAGGTCGTTCATCACCGCCATGCCGCCGTCTCGATTGCCCTGACCATTCTGATCCCGCGAAAGCACCGTGATGCCCGGAGCGCGGGCCAGTGCGATTTCAATGCCGGCAATGCGATCCATGACGGCCGAGACAGGCGGGCCGTTGATGATGACAATTGAACCGGTGCCCTTGAGGCGTTTGACGATGTAATCGCCCGCCAGTTCACCCGCCTGCCGATTGTCAGACATGACCGTGCCGTTCACGCCGCCCTCGGCGGTCACGTCGATGGCCACCACCGTGATTCCGGCAGCGCGCGCTTTCCGCACCGCTGGCGCGACACCCTGACTGTCGGCGGCATTCAGGAGGATGAGGTCGGTTTTGGCCGCGATGAAGTCATCCATCTGATTGGCCTGCCGATTGAGATCATAGCCACTCGACACCGCCGTGAAGGTGACGCCAGCCCCTCCCAGCTCTTTCACCTTGGCCTCGGCGCCCTTGGCGATCTGCACGAAAAAGGGATTGCTCAAATCCCCCACGGTCAAACCGACCGAGCGAATAGGGCCCGTCGCCTTGACCGTCTCAGCCGTCACAGGCTTCTTGGTTGGCCCGCAGGCCGAAAGCAAAACCAACGACAGAAGGGTGACCGACAGGCGACAACCAATTCGAGAAAAGGCCCGCGCAAAAGCGAGCTGAGTGAAACAGAAATCCATAAGGGGAGAAGGGGTGAGTGACTAGACCACAGGGTCCCAACCGCGTCGAGACCTTGTCTCTTCGATTCCATCACGCAAGACGCAACCCTACCGCAACGCGAGTCGCATCCGCGCCCGCCAGCACCCTCCTCCCTTAAAGCCCGCACCGCCCTCTCGCGACATCCGAAGGGCACAATTTGACAAATGGCTTGTCATTGCTAAATCCATTTAGCAAATGAGGGAAGACCCCTCGTTTGGCCCCCGGTGGGAGTATGCACAAGCCTCTCCGCGCCTCATGGGTCAGACTCGTCCACCCCAAACCCTCTGCGTCCATGATCCATTCACGTCTGCTCGCATGCTGCCTTCTCGCAGGTTCCACCCGCCTGCTTTGCCCGACGCTTACCGCCCAAGCCGCCCCATCCGGTGCCCCGTCGCTGGCTGGAGAAACGGTTCAACTTCAACCGTTCTCGGTGACAGCTGAGAAGTCGACCGGATACAAAGTCACGACTGCGTCGACCGCGACTCGAACGAACACGCCTCTCCTGGAGATTCCCCAGTCAGTCGACATCGTCACCAAGGAGTTTTGGGACGACGTCGGCGCCGTTTCATTTGATCAATCGTTCCGCTATGTCGCCAACGTCTACGTTCGCAACCGCCACGCGGGCTCTGGCGATGGCGTGAACCTGCGCGGATTCGAAACCAATGGTTCGATCTCCGTAGACGGCGTGCGCATGGGCAACAACAAGCGCGATCTTGTGGGATATGATCGCCTCGAAGTGGTCAAGGGCCCGCCTTCCGCAGTGCAGGGCCGCGCCGGTGGCACCGGCCTGCTCAACTTCATCCTTAAAAAGCCCGAGCTCGGACTCAACGCGACGTCGGTGAAGTACGCGTTTAGCACGGATGACAGCGACGCGATCATGAACCGCGTTGAGTTTGATTCGAACTACTCTTTCGCAGGCAGCAAGAAGCTTGCCGCGCGGGTGGCAGGATCCTGGCAGGACGGGGAGGACTACATTCAATTTCAAAACGTTAAGAACTTCGCCGCCTACCCATCGGTCAAGTGGCAGATCTCTCCGAAAACGGACCTTATCCTCGTGTCCGAACTGCTTAAATTCAACACGCCCTCTCGCGAAGAAGGGCACGGTTTCGCAGTCTACCCCGGGCGCCTGCGACGCTTGGTGCCGATCTTCAACAACCCGGCTGACCCCATCACCGCGCTGGATTTGCCCTACAATTTCAATATCGCAGGCCCCGGCAGCGAAGATAAGTCCGACATCGCCAACCTCACACTCTTTTTTACGCACGAGTTCTTTGACTGGCTGTACTTCAGGCAGGTGGGAAATCTGCGTTACTACAGCAACAACACCTTCACGTATACCGGCGAAGATAACACCAAGACGACCGTCAACTCCCAGTACACCGGTAACATCGGCTGGCGTCGCGGTTCCACGGGTCAGGGCGACCTGATCGCAAAGTACGCCGTCCGGAATTGGTTCGATGGCATGAGCATGGTCGGCTATTCCTACGACGATGGCTCCAGTGAGTCGTCCAACTACACCGGTGTTCCTGACGCCCCGTTTGCCACCTTGAATATGGCCGCAATCAAGGCGGCAGGATTCAGTGAGTCGTTTTACAGCGGTCGCCGAACCAGCAATCTCGCCCGTACGAGCTACACGGAATCCGACTCCTACAGTGTCGGCCTCTTCGGCCAGCAAGACCTGCAGTTCTTCGACAAACGTCTGATTCTCACTGGGGGGCTGCGCTCCGATCATGAGGTCACCGAGACGCGCAATCGCATCACGGGTGTGCGCGCCAGCGGAGCAAACACGACGCTCAACTCCTATCGTTATGGTGTGACCTACAAGATCCGTCCGCAACTCGCCGTTTATGCAGTCAAGAGCGTGCAAAACGATGCCACGCGCACAATCCAGCGTTACAACGGGTTGCTCGCGGGAGATCCGCGCCTCTCTGAATTTTTCACCGTCAGTCCCCTCACCGAGCTCAAGGAACTCGGCATGAAGGGCGAAGCCTTCCAGGGCAGGCTCTCCTTTGCCTTCAACTACTGGGAGATGACTAGGACCGGAAGTGTGGTGAACATCCTGGCCAACGGTACATCCCAGGGTTCGCCGGTGACCTTCGGCACCCAGACCGAAATTCAGGGCGCCAAGTCCAAGGGGTGGGAGTTCAGTGCGTTCGGTAGTATCACCGATCGGTTGAGTCTCATCGCCAACTACACGGACATGACCACCAGTCAGGCTTTTACAGGTCAGCAGAACAGTCTGGGATGGACCACGGCTTCCAACCCGGGAAGCATTCCGCTTCGTTTCGCGCCTGAGTGGAATGCGAACATCTTCGCGAAATACAGCTTCCGCAATGAGCGCAACCTCGGATGGGAGCTCAAGGCCGGCATCTCCGCGGTCGGTCCCCTGCTCACCCAACTGACCGGCTACGGCTTGACTCAAATCCCGGACACGCAGCGTAGCTACGACGCGGGCGTGGCCTATCGCTGGAAAAACTACAATTTCGACTTGATGGTGACCAACCTCGACAACGCTCCCTTCTACATCACGCGAGACCAGCCGCCCCGGACAATTCGATTCAGCGCAAGCACTCAGTTCTAACCGTGATCACCCGACTTTTCCATGTCGTCTCAGCCTCGGCTTTGGCGACTCTGCTGCTGTGCTTGAGCGCCCATGCGGATGAGCGCATGTCCCAGCTCAAGTACAATAATCCCGGATTGCTGGTCGATCTAGGGGTCGGACTCTGGGCCTGGCCCCTGCCCATGGACTTCAATGATGATGGGCTCATGGACCTCGTGGTCGCCTGCACCGACAAGCCCTCCAACGGCGTGTATGTGTTCCTCAATACGGGGGAGATCGATCCGGTCACTCACCTGCCCGTTTTCTCGCCCGGTCGAAGGATCAGCGCGGCCGGGCGCTCTCCCCAGGTTTCCTACATCCATGGGCAACCTCGGGTGACAACGGCAGGCAATTACCATCCGGACTTCAAGAAGTCCGGACTCGATCAATCCGTTCCTTTGGGTGATCCCGAAAAAATCCACGTGGCCGAGGGACGAATTCGCGCGAACCAATGGAAATTTGTCGATTTCGATGGCAACGGCGTGCTCGATCTTGCTGTGGGCATCGATTTCTGGGGCGACTACGGCTGGGACGATGCCTGGACAGACAAGGGCACCTGGAAGAACGGTCCGCTGCGTGGTTATGTCTATCTGCTCCGCAACCGTGGAACCGACCAGCGGCCGGACTACCAGTCCCCGGAAAAACTGCTCACCACGGACGGCAAGCCGGTGGACGTATTCGGCATGCCATCACCCAGTTTTTCCGACTTTGACCATGATGGTGATCTAGATCTGCTTTGTGGCGAGTTCCTCGACGGATTCACCTATTTTCAGAACGTCGGCTCGAGCCGGGAACCACGTTATGCGCCCGGTCGCCGCCTGCTTTCAGCCGGCCGTCGACTGACCATGGACCTGTGCATGATCGCTCCCGTGGCCGTCGACTTCAATCGGGACGGGCACATCGATCTGGTGGTGGGTGACGAAGATGGTCGCGTGGCCCTCATCGAAGGGACGGGGTCATTTGTCGAAGGCCTGCCGCAGTTCCTGCCTCCTCGCTACTTCCGCCAGCACGCCGACAGCGTCAAGTTCGGCGCCCTTTCCGCTCCCGTCAGTGTCGATTGGGATGCTGACGGTCTTGAGGACCTGATCGTAGGCAACACCGCAGGTTACATTGGATTCATCAAGAATCTGGGTGGAACCCCGCCGCGATGGGCCGCACCCGTATACCTCGCCGCCGGCGATTCCGTTCTGCGTGAGCTGGCGGGGCCGAACGGATCGATTCAAGGTCCGGCCGAAGCCAAATGGGGTTATACCAATCCGAGCGTGGCCGACTGGGACGGGGACGGTCGGCTCGACATCATCACCAATGGCATCTGGGGAAAAATTCTCCTCTATCGGAACATCGGTACCCCGACTGAGCCGCGCCTCGCTCCGGCGGTGCCCATTACGGTCGAGTGGCCTGGAGCGACGCCGAAACCCTCGTGGGTCTGGTGGTCTCCCGAGGGCAAGGCCTTGGTCACGCAGTGGCGGACAACCCCCAGCGTGATCGACTGGAACAAGGACGGCCTCCCCGACCTCGTCATGCTCGATGCTGAAGGTTACCTCTGCCTGTTTGAGCGCCGACTCGGTACCGGAGGGCAGCGGGTGCTCCTTCCTCCGCAGCGGGTATTCTGGGGCGAGGGCATTTCTGCCTATGACGGCAGTGGCCGGCCGCGGAATCAAGTGGCCGGACTTCTCCGGCTCAATGAACGCAACGCGGGCGCCAGCGGACGCCGCACCTTTACCTTCCACGACTGGAATGGCGATGGAGAACTCGATCTCCTCGTCAACAGTGACACCAATATCAATGTCCTGCAGGGCTTGGGACGCGACGCCCAGGGTCGCTGGAGATTTAAGGACACCGGCCCCGTGCACCGGCATCTGCTCGCCGCCCATTCGACCACCCCGACCCTGGCGCGCTGGAATGGCCAGCCCCCTGTTCTCGTGATCGGTGCTGAGGACGGTTTCTTCTATCATCTCACTCAGCAGCCTTGAGTCTCTCGCTTTGATGCGTCCTTTGCCTGCTTTGGTCACCCTATCCTGGGCGACAAGCCTTGGTGGCTCTCATCAAACCGCCCGTCCCTCAACGGCCCGCTGGCTCAGGCCCGGACCTTGACTGCGGCACGCTTTGAAAAAGCAGTGACCAACAGGCCTGCAACCAGGATCGCCGCGGTTCCGAACACGATGATCAGAAAGCCGTGGAAAGGGCTCCTCAGAGCCGTCGGCAAACTGGACATGGAGGGAGAGAACGTCATCCACATGATGACCACCAGCCCCACCAGCACACCGGTGACGGCGGCCCGATTGGTGGCGGCGCGAGCGAGCAGTCCCAGCAAAAACAGCCCGAGCATGCCGCCGCCGAGAATGCCCGCCAGCTGCCACCAGGTGTCGAGTGCGCTCTTGATGCTGATCATGGCCAGGGCTGCACCGATGCTGATCAGACCGAAGACCAGGGTGGAACCATGCAAGACCCGCATTGATTCCCTCTCACTTGCCGCCGGTCGAAAGTACCGCAGGTAGAGATCCTTGAGAAACAAGGTCGACATGCAGTTCAGGTTCGAATCCATCGCCGCCGCACACAGGCCCGCAACCACCAGCCCGGCGAGCCCAGCCGGCAGCTGCCGGCTGATGTAGTACGGAAAGACGGCGTCGGGATGCCCGGCGGCATCCAGACTGGGTGCGAGCAATCCGGGGTTGGCCTGGTAGAACGCCCAGAGTGCGGTACCGATGAAAAAGAACGCGGCGCCAATGGGAAGGTACAGGAGCGCCCCAATCCACACGCTCCGACGCGCGGCCTGGTCCGATTTGGCGGTGATGTAGCGCTGCACGTAACTCTGATCGATGCCGAAATTCTGGAGATTGATCGCCAGACCGTAGATGAGCACGACCCAGAACGTCGACTGATCCCAGGCGCCGGAAAAGCTGCCGAGGCTGAACTTGTGCTTCTCCATCGCCATCGAGAAAATCTGCCCCGGACCTTCAGGCATGCCCAGCAGCAGCGTCACCACGCACGCCAGCGCCCCGCCGACCAGCACAATCGCCTGCACGACCCCGGTCCAGATCACCGCCTCAGTGCCACCCAGCAGAGGATACACAATGATGATGAGACCGACGACGATGATGATCGTCCGGATATCAAAGCCCGTCAACGGCACCAGCGCCAGAGCCAGCAGGTAGAGGATGGTGCCGAGGCGCGCCACCTGGGTGAGCATATAGCAAATGACGGCGTAGCTGCGAGCCCACGGACCGAATCGATTCTCCAAATGCTGGTAGGCGGAGACCTCGCCGGTCTTCCGGTAGAACGGAACGAACCACTTGACCGCAATCAAGGCCGCCAGAGGCAGGGAGAGCGCAAAAACAAAGGCGTTCCAGTCACCCCCGTAGGACTTTCCTGGATTCGCCAGAAAGCTGATGCTGCTCACGTACGAACCGAAGATCGAAAGTCCCACGACCCAACCGGGAAGCGACCGCCCGGCGGACATGTACTGTTCGGAGCTGCGGTTCCGCCAGTAGAAGAGACATCCCACCCCCGTGACGCCCACGAGGTACACCAACAGCACGATCAGATCGATGCCGGAGAGGGTTCGAACCAGATCGGGCGTGGAGGTGGGTGACATGGGCGATCAGGCAGAGGCAAGACCGTTCGCCTTGAAGAAGGCACGCGCCTCGCCGACAATCTTTTGGTAGAGATGCTGGGACTCAGGGGACACAATCATCTTGGGCACGCCGGTGGGCAAGCCTCGTGCTTCCATGCCCGCCGCCACATTGAGGGGAAACGTCAACTGGTCGACCAGCCGGCCCACTTCGACCATCTGCGCGGAGGTTGCCGAAATCTGGTCCCCCTTCCCGGCCGTGCAGGCCTGGTAGATGCGGACCATGAGTTCGGGCACGATGTTGACCAATCCGCCGATGGCCCCCGCCGCTCCCAGGGCAAAGACCTCGGCAAGTCGCGTGTCCGCGCCCGACATGACGGCAAATCCTTTTTCTTTTCCCAGTGCGATGAGTTCGCGGTGGTAGGCAAACTCTCCCCCACTCTGCTTGATCGCACACATTGGAGCACGGTCCGCAAAGGCCGCCACAGTCTTGAGGTCGATGCGTTTTCCGGTGAGTTCCGGAAAATTGTAGAGCATGACCGGGAGGTCGACCGCCTCCGCCACATGGAGGAAATACGCAAGTTGGTCCGCCGGCGACACGGGAAAGAACATCGGCGGCATCAGGCCGATTGCAGGCATGCCGAGAGCCTTGGCACAACGACCCAGCTCGACCGCTGCCCGGGGACGGATGTCCGTGACGTTGGCAATGACCGGCAGACCAGCTGCCAACTCTGCGATCAGCTCCAGCGCCCCTTTCCGCTCCTCCACACTGAACTGGGGAAACTCCCCGGTGCTGCCGAGCGCGAGCAACCCATACACCCCGTGACCGCGCTCAAACGCGATCAAGCGGGCCAACGCGGCACGGTCAATACGACCGGACGCGTCGGTGGGAATCCATTGCGCTGAATAAACGCCTTTCGGCTGATAGGAGGATGACATGATTGGAGGCGAGAGAGGGCGCTACGCCGGAACGGATCGAATTTCCCAAGGCATGAGCCGGGCGGAGAGCAAAAGAACGAGGCGGCTGGCAGACTACCTGAATAGAGCGGGCGGTTCCTTTGCGTGGCATCGCCAGATCTTGCGAAAACGTTTTTTCAATCGCCGCTCATCGCCCACCTGTCAACAGCATTAGCGCCGAGACCGCTCCCATGGATTCTCTCAACTTCGCCACTGTCTAGCGGGAATACGAGCTGCCATGCCTTCCTGCATTCCCAACGACTCGTGCTCCGGACACCCACCCAATCTCCGCAGCAGCCTGAGCGGACCAGTGACTAGGCTGGCACAAGTCAGACCCCCTCCAATTCATCCGTCCGTTCCTCAGGTCGAGATGCCGAGGAGTCCGCGCGTGAGTTGAAAGTGACTCAATCCCAGTCGCCGGTTGGCGGGCTCGTAGCGCCCGGAGGCGGTTTCAGCCAGGCGCTCCTTGATCTGGTTCAGGCTGTCCGGCGACGTCTGATTCGAGACAAAACCGTCCACCTCCGATTCCGACCACGCGCCGCGCTCGGATTCCGGCGCAAACTGCAGCACTGGAATCAACGGGTGACCCTGATGTACATGTCCGGAAACGAGGGTGACGGCCAGATGGGCCCCACAACCACCCAATCCAGCCAGGTTTTCCGACCACTCCTCGGTATCCGTGCGAACCAGGTGAAGGCCCGGCGTCCGGGCCATCTGCCCGTACTCCAACGTGGCGCGAACTTCCGTCGAACCCAACAGGTGCCTGCGTGCTTCGCGGTGCGACACCATCGAGTCCAACTCCGGAATCAGCACCGTTGCTCCCGCTGCCACCAAAGCGTTGGCCAGCTCAGCCCATCGCTCGACCAGGGCTGCGTCACCCGGAGCGTCGGTCTGAACCGCGATGGTCAGATCGGCGAGACTGCCCGTTTCAAGGGGAGCCGCCGATAACGCCGGAAGCGTCTGCTCAAACCACGCCTGAATCCGCGCCAGGCTCTTTTCAATCCCGCCGTCCAATTGCACACTGGCCCACCCAAACCGGCCAAGGTCAACGCCCGCCGCCTCAAACTGCCGCTTCATGACATCGTTCGGCACCTTTTCACAGCCGTGCTCCAACAGGAGGGTCGCCGCCACATTGGGATGCTGGGCATACCCACGATAAGTCCGGTGCAGCAGTTTGTGCATGCTCTCGCCGCCAAAGCCGCAGCCCTCCGTGTGGAGCAGGGTAGAAAACCGGGACAACCCCGCTGCCTTGGCCAGCCCGGTCCCATTGAGGCGCTCCGCCGCGAGACGGGCAATTTGGGTCGCACAGAGGCTGGTCGGAAGGACCAGCCCGATCCGCTCGATCGCCCGTGCATCGGCCGTGCGATGGAGGAGCACCGGAGGAAACTGGGCGTCCGATTGCCGCCGCAACCGGAACCGGGCCTGTTCACGCGTGACCAGGGGAACCCCATCCGGCTCGGCGCGCCGGAGGATCTCGGGGAGGCGCGTCGCGTCGGTCTGCCGCCAGTTGCGCCACAGCGACATCTGCGAGTGTCCGGCTCTTTCGCCCTTGGTCAGGGCCCCGGAGGCGGTGGCCACCACCAGGTCAAAGGTCTCGCGCGTCAGCATCTCCATCGTCTCGCCGTCGAGGTAGCGCCCGGCATTCACATCCATTTCATGGATGAGCAGTTCATGGCGCCGGGTGGTGGTGGTGATTTTCAGGGTCGGCACGAAGGGGAAATTCGTAATGGACCCGTTTCCCGTCACAAAGAGGAACAGATTGCACCCCGAAGCCACCTGGCCGGCGATGCCCTCCAGGTCGTTGCCGGGGCTGTCCATGAAGTGGAATCCAGGTTCACTCATGCGCTGACCGTAGGTAATGACCTGCTCGATACGCGTCCGCGGGTCCTTCTTGTGGGCCGCGCCCAGTGACTTCAGCACGATGTTGTAGAGGCCTCGCAGTTTGTTTCCGGCCGAGGGGTTGGACTCCGGGGTGATGCCGTGCCACGAGAGTCGCTCCTTGAACGAGGAGATCGCACCCAGGAGTTGTCCCGCCGTCCCGGCGTCGCGCACATTGTTGAGCACGTAGCTTTCGGCCCCGACCAATTCGTCGGTTTCGCACAGGTTGCCACTGCCGCCATGGCGGATCACCTCGTGCACCACCGACCCGGCCAGTGGATTTCCTGACACGCCGGAGAACGCGTCGGAACCTCCACACTGCAGGGCGACGCGCAGGGCGCTGAGCGGCTGCTCACTGCGCCGGTCGGCCTGAACGGCCGGAAGCCAGGCCTTGATCGTCGCTTCGGCGGCCGCGAAGGTGGCGGCAATGGACCCCCGGGCGGTCAAAAAGGCATGTCGGACGTCGTCGATCGGATAACCCTGGTCCCTCAGGAAGCGCTCCAGCACCTGATTGTTGACGGGTTCAATTCCCTGATCGACGGCGATCACGGCTCCCACGTTGGGATGGACCATAAATCCGGCCAGCGCCCGCAGTACTTCGGTCAAATTGTTGGGCGCCTCCGGACCACCGCCTTCGGTGTGAGCGATTGCAACCAGCCCATCGACGCCCGGAAAAAGGCGCTTCATCCCCTGCAGCCGGTCAGTGATCTGGCGCACGAGCCCGGCGGTGCGCGACGACGTTCCCAGCACCACCACCATGTTCCGGGTGCCCACACCCCGCGCCGCCGAGCGGGCGTATCCGGAAAACGTCCGCGCAGGGGTAATCAGGGACACCGGCGGTCCCGGACGAAATGTCGCCACATCGAGCACAAACTCCTCGATGTGATCGTCGAAGTTCGCCCGGTCCGGCAGCGAGCAGTCCAGCGAACGAACCCGGAGTGCCTCGAGCATGGAGGCGTTGCAGACATAGTCACCAGGTAGCAACGGCCGGATCGCGCGGCCAAAGGGCAACCCCCAGGAAAGCAGCATCTCCCCTTCCGCAATTCCCGTGACCGCAAACCGGTGTCCCTCCAACACCGTGTGGGCAAGGGTGAGAGTTCCGCCTGAACGCTCCAGCCGGGTGCCGGCTTCAATGCGCTGGATCGCAATGGCGACGTTATCCTCGTTCGCGGCCAGTCGGGCGCAGGAAAGGAAGGGGATGGCGGGGGCGCTCATGGCCGACGAGGCAACGCGGACTTGCCCGTGCTGTCGAGCGGACGATGCGAGGCCGACGACATGCGCTCGACAGCGCGATTCGAACCGGCTTTACCCGACCCACCCCCTTCACCGATGAAAATGACCCCGGATTTCCGAAATCGCGTGCTTTCCGGACAGTTCGTCGGCGGGACGTTTCTCAATCTGGGATCGTCACTGACGGTTGAAATGGCCGGTCTGGCTGGATTCGACTGGCTGCTGTTGGACCATGAGCACGGGCCCGGCAGCGATTCCACCCTGCTTCACCAGTTGCAGGCGGTCGCGGCAACCCCGGCGGTTGGGATCGTGCGCATCGCAGCCAATGATCCCGCCCGCTTCAAACGCGCCCTCGATGCGGGTGCCCATGGCATCATGGTACCTTACGTGAGCAGCGGCGCCGAGGCCGCCGCTGCCGTGGCCGCCCTGCGCTACCCGCCCCGCGGGGTTCGGGGTGTGGCCAAAATGAACCGGGCCGCGCAATTTGGCGCCGACTTCGAGGCCTATTTCACCCATGCGCACGAGTGGCTGGTCACCATGCCCCAAATTGAGTCGGTCGAGGCCCTGCACCGGCTGGACGACATCGCTGCGGTCGACGGTGCCGACGTGCTCTTTGTCGGCCCGCTCGATCTCACCACCAACCTGGGGATTTCCGGCCAGTACTCGCATCCCACCTTCATCGAGGCGCTCAAACGCGTTGCCGAAGCGGCCCGACGTCGCGGCAAGGCGGCCGGCATCCTCGCGCTTGATCCGGCCCATGTCGCGCCGTGGCGGGAAATGGGTTACACCGTGATGGCCCTTGGATCTGATGGGGGCGCGGTCAACGCCGCGCTGCGGACTGCGGCCGCCACCCTCAAAAGGACCTGAGATCCCGACGGGATCACCTTGCCCGGTTGCGGGACCGCACCTGGGGCGTTGCGACGGAATGTCCGGTGGATGCGCGCAGGTGCTGCTCGAAACTGAGCTCAACCCGTTCCACGGCCAGATCTGAACGGCGCAGCCGCTGCAACAGCAACCTCGCGGCCGAGCGGCCCAACTCGCTGTGAGGCACACCCACACACGACAGCGGCGGCGAAAAGAAACGGGAGATGTCGTAGTCACCCACCCCTATCACGGCAATGTCATTCGGGATCGACAGTCCGGCCTGGCGGATCGCGTGGTAGGCGCCCAGGGCTTTTCCATCGGTGACCGTGTAGAGTCCGTCGACCGTTCCCCCTGACTCAAAAAATCGATTCATGGCCTCGGCGGCCGCTTCCTCGGAAAGCTGGGACGCAATGATCTCGCGGGCAGGCACACCGGTCAGGGCCTGCGCGGTACGCATGAAACTCTCAATACGCGTCTTCGTGATCTGCGTGAGTGGATTGC
Organism: Opitutaceae bacterium; assembly: GCA_046346755.1. GTDB lineage: Bacteria > Verrucomicrobiota > Verrucomicrobiia > Opitutales > Opitutaceae > UBA6669. The sequence continues at coordinate 20,636 of JAXMHM010000055.1, forward strand.
CGTGCAACACCGCGAGCTTTCGGCGCTTCATCCCCACCAGGATCTCCGCCGCGCGGGCGCCGCTGCCGGAATCCTCCACCACGCTGGCGTAGCCGGGAATGCGACGGTTCACGAGCACCGTGGGATAGGGCAACGGATGGGCAGCCAGGAAGGCATCATCGTCCGTCGTGGTATTGGTGATGATTGCGGCGTTAAAGTGATCACCGCTGAGAAGTCCGGGTAGATCCTGCAGGTGCCCGGCCGCAAACATCTCGATCAGGAGCATGGTTGCCACGCCGCCCAAGGGGCCACCCGGCTCCTGGGCAACCTCGCGCAGGCCCGAAACGAAATGATTCACCAGCGACAGCGGCGCCTCATAACTGGTGATCAGTGCCAGGATGACTGTCGGCTTCGCTCCCACCCCCGACCGCAGTCGTCGGGCGCCGATGTTGGGCAGATAGCCCATGCGCGCCGCGGCGGCCTTCACCTTTTCAACGGTCTCGGGGGAGATGCGACGTTCCACGTGCCGGTTGTTCAGCACCGATGACACCGAGCCAATCGACACACCGGCCGCTTCAGCGATGCCCCTGACCGTGACGTGGACCGGAGCTGCGACCGGTTTGTCGGGTTTGCGCGTGGTTCTCGCCATACAACGGTTTAAGAGACGATGCTTGCGCACCGGACACACGGGTGCGAGCCGCAAAACAAAGGAACCAGGCCCTGGAGCATCGGCGTCGGCGCTCAACCGCCCTTGCTCAAGACATGAAAATTGGCCATGGAAATTCCGCTCAGCATGGCCCCGATGATGCCGAGGAATCCCTGATCGGTACCGCAGAGGTAGACATTTTCGATCTTCGTCCGTCCATTGCGCACCTTGGTCGGCGCCCCGTAGATCGCGCCTTCCAGGTGACCCGTATACTTTTCCACGGTTCGTGGGGTGAACATGTCCGTGGCGCGCGTCACCCGCGACAACGGTTCGAGCGGAGGCGGCAGGAACCGCAGAGCGCTCGTCTGCATGGCCTGATAGTCCTCCGCTTTCGCGCCGCGGTAGGCGTCGGGTGAAAGCGAAACCCAATGCCGGTAGTCGGCGAGACAGGTGACACGCAGAATCCCCTCGGGCAGACGCACCCCGGGACCGTAGTCGAAATTGTTTGGGAAACAGATGACGCCACTGCGCAGGTCGATCCGTTCCGCCGGGCGCTCGTAGTGGAAGCGAAACCCCTCATTGAAGAACACAATCGTATCCTCTCCCCAACCCAGGTCGGCCGGATCGCGATCGAGAATGGTGATGGTCTCCGCAAACGAAAGCCGTTCTCCGGGGATCGGCGCCGCTTGCGTCTCGATCGGAGCAGGTGCAAGCAGGCGATCTGTCTCCGCGCTTCCGGCTGAGCTGATGATGTGGTCGGCGGTGATCACCTCACCCGTGTCGAGTTCCACACCTCTGGCACGGCCGCCGTCAGTTGTGATGCGCCGCACCCCACACTTCATCCGCCGCTCTCCCCCCGCCTCCCGATACTTCTCCAGCAGCACACGGAGAATGACCCGCACACCCTCCCGCGGCCGGGCAAATCCCTCGAGAAAGAGTGCCTTGAACATGATGACGAACTGACCGAATTCCATGTCTCCGGGACTGGAGCTTCCGTAGTACATCAGCGGACAGAAGATCATGTCCACCAGGACCGGATCGTTCAAAAATTCGCCCACCACGACCCGGGCGGATACGGGCGTGGCGTTCAGGGACACATCGTCGAACTCCTTCACCCGGGCAACCAGGCGTCGGAAACCGTCGATCTCAGATGGAAATCGCTCGGCCACGTCGCTCTCGAGGACAGCGAAGTCATTGGAGAAGCGAAGCGAAAGTTCACCCCGGGGACCAAAACACACGCGGGACCGCTTCTGCTCACAAAGCGCAAAGGCCTCACGCTCGATGCGCAGTTGGCGCAGCAGTTTCCCGAGAGGGGTCCCCTTGATCCCGGGACGCACGTAGTTGGTCAGGGCATGCAGGCCTACGTCGTACTTCCGTCCATCAAAGCTGTAGAAGCCATTGAGCCCACCCACGGCGTTGTGGCGTTCGAAGATGCAAACTCGTTTGCCGAAGTGGGCCAGCCGGATGCCTGCCGCGAGGCCGGACATCCCTGCGCCAATGATCACCACATCGTAGTGGGAGTGTTGGTTCATCCGTGTGACCGACAGGCGTCCGCTCTGGACAGAAAAAAGGCCGGGATGTCCCGGCCCTGGATCCCGCCCTGTTCTCGAAGTTCAGCCCTTCGAGGCCAGTGCGTTGAATTTCGGAGTGAGGTACTCGCCGCAGCTGTCGAGCGTCGCCAACTGGATATAGTCAGCCTCGGGCACTTCGATACCGTGGCGCTTGCGCAACTCCATGACGATATCAAGGAAGTCCATCGAATCGAGCTGCATCTGGTCGCGCAGGCGCACGTCCGGCTTCAGATTGGATAGGTCCTCGTCAGGGGCGATATCGGCGATGATGTCGAGTACCACCTGTTTTACTTCGTCTTTGGTCATAAGCGTAGAAGATCGACCACTTAACTCGTGAAGCGTTTCACAATCAACGTGGAATTTATCCCGAGCATGCCGAATGAGTTGTTCAGAATCGTGTCCACGCGTTCGACCGTTTTCGGACGGTTGAGCACGAGTCCCGGCAGTGAGCAGAGCGGATCAAGATCGTCGACGTTGATGGTCGGATGGACAATCCGGTCGACAAATGAGGGGAGGTTGCCGGCCAGCTCCAACGCACCGGCCGCGCCCATGGCATGACCGATAAAACTCTTGGTGTTGTTGATCGACGTGTCGGGGCAGCCTTCGCCGAACACCGACCGGATCGCCTCGCACTCCTGAATATCCCCCATCGGCGTCGCCGTCGCGTGAGTGTTGATGATGTGGATATCCCGTGCTTGCAGGCCGGCCCGCGTCACCGCCGTGCGCACGCACTCGGCCTGGCGTCCTGGATTGGGCAAGACGTAGTCGCTGGCGTCACTATTCACACAATACCCGGCAATTTCCCCGTAGATCTTCGCGCCCCGCTGCAGCGCCGTCTCCAGCCGTTCCAAGGTGTAAAGGGCGCCTCCCTCGGAGATCACGATGCCGTTGCGGGCCTTGTCGAAGGGGCGCGACGCGCGGTTCGGGTCCTCGTGATGTGCCAGAGCATTCTGGGACTTGAAGCCGGCATAGATTCCGAAGGTGTGGATGCTCTCGCTCACCCCGCCGCAGAGTGCCAGGTCCACTTCACCCAGGCGCAGCATCTGCGTCGCGTGAATCAGCCCCAGATTTCCAGCTGCGCAGGCCGCGCCAATGGTGTAGGCCGGACCCGTGCTGCCCAGGTTGAGGGAGATTTCCCCGGCCGGGTTGTTGGCCACGGTCCGCGGATTGTGATAGTGCGACCAAAACTTGGTGTCGTAGCCAAACTTGGAAATGGCGTAGATCTCGTTCTCGGTCTCGACATTGCCGTGTTCGGTGATGCCGACGAAGATCCCGGTCCGGTCACGCACGAGCTGGTCCGGGTTTAGTCCTGCATCCGCCAATGCCTCACGGGCGCAATAGATCCCAATCGATCCCGCCCGCGTCCCCACCCTGAGCTCCTTTTTCTTTTGGTACCGAAGGGGATCGTAATTGCACACCCCCGCCAGCAACTGGCCCATGTAGCGGATCTCCGTCCGGCTGATCCGCGCCACGCCCGCCAGCAGATTGCCGCGAAATTCCGCGAGGCTATTGCCGTTGGGGGCGGTCAAACCGACGCCAGTGATCACGATACGGGAGAGACTCATCGAAGGTGTTAGATAAAACGGCTAGCCAACTACCCATTCGGCGCAATACAAGCCTCGCTCCTCACTTTCCAAATTTCTATGAACGTTCTTGTCGTTGGCGGGGCCGGCTACATTGGCAGTCACTGCGTCCGCCAATTGATCCAGGCGGGTCATAAACCCGTGGTACTGGACAACTTGGTCTTCGGTCACCGGGGCGCACTGGCACCGTCGATCCACCTCTACGAGCATAACCTGGGCGACGAAGCTGCGGTGACCCGCATTCTGAGGGATGAAAAAATCGAAGCGGTGATGCACTTTGCCGCCTACGCTTATGTGGGGGAGTCGGTCAACGACCCCCTGAAGTACTACTTCAACAATGTGGTGGCTACCCTCCACCTGCTCCACGCGATGCTCGCCGTGGGTGTGAATAAATTCATTTTCTCCTCCACCTGTGCGACTTACGGAATCCCCACCCAGATGCCGATCGTCGAATCGATGCCGCAGGCGCCGATCAATCCGTACGGACAGACCAAACTCGACATCGAAAACGCCCTGAAGTCGATTTCACGCGCCAAAGGTTTGAGTTTTGCCACCTTCCGCTACTTCAACGCTGCGGGAGCCGCAGAAGATGGATCGATCGGCGAGGCGCACGACCCGGAGACCCACCTGATTCCGCTGGCAATCGACGCCGCCACGGGAAAGCGCCCCCCCTTGCAAATCTTCGGCATCGACTACCCCACGCCCGACGGCACCTGCCTTCGAGACTATGTGCATGTCGACGACCTGAGCCGCGCGCACATTGCGGTGTTTGACAAGTTGAAGGAACCGGGCACCGGCCTCTTCTACAATCTCGGCACCGGCCGTCCCACGTCGGTCTACGAAGTCATTCGCGCCGTGGAGAAAGCAACGGGACGCAAAGTTCCCTATACGACTGCGCCCCGTCGGGCCGGTGATCCACCAGCTCTCTACGCCGACTCCAGCAAAGCGGTCAAGGAACTGGGGTGGACCATCAAGTTTCCCGACATTGATGCGATCGTGGCCACAGCCTGGGCCTGGCATTCTTCATGCCCCGAGGGCTACCGCTGACCCCGGGCGCCGGATTCAAGTGTTGGCCCTAGACCGGCCCTCACGTGTCGAACGCGGTACCGCGCGAGGCGCCGGGCCTCAGAGTTTAATGCCCCACTCTTCGATTCGTTTGCGCAGGGTGGCGCGGGTGATGCCGAGCTTTTCCGATGCGCGGAGCTGGTTGCCCTCCTCGGACTTCAGGACGCGCACCACCATTTCACGCTCGAGGCGCTCCAGGATCGGCTCGTCGCCCCGGGTCAACTCGTGGTGGAGGTAATCCAGCGCTCGTTCCACCGTCAGCGCCGGTTCTCCGGATGAGATGCTCTCAGCCGTAATTTTGGCGGTGGCGAGCGCCGAGCTTTCCGCCACGGCCACACGCACGGCTTCCATCGTGGGATTGGGCGCGACCGGCGACGCAGCCACCACCGCCCCCGGTGTGGTGGGAAGAGCTCCCACCGCGTCCCGAATCTCCGCGGGCAGGTCCTTGAGCAGGATGGTGTCACCTTGGGCAATGACCGCGCTCCGGTAGATGACGTTTTCGAGCTCCCGCACATTGCCCGGCCACTGGTAACGCACGAGCACGCTCATGGCCTCGGGAGAGACTTTGCTGGCGCGCGCCTTCTTCTGCTTCACCAGGTTTTGCAGGCAGAAATCAACAATTTGAGGGGTGTCCGCCTCGCGATCACGCAGCGCCGGCATGCGGATGCGAACCACGTTGAGACGGTAGTAGAGGTCCTCGCGAAACGTCTTGGCCTTCACCATCGCCTCGAGGTCCTTGTTCGTCGCCGCCAGGATCCGGACATCAACCCGAATGGTGTCGGTGCCTCCCACCCGCTGAATCTCTCCCTGTTGCAGCACGCGGAGAATCTTCGTCTGGGTGGCGAGCGCCATGTCGCCGATCTCATCCAGGAAAATCGTTCCGCCGTCGCACAACTCAAACTTGCCCAGTCGCTGGCCGGTCGCCCCGGTGAAGGAGCCTTTTTCATGGCCGAACAGCTCGCTCTCAATCAGGTTGTCCGGAATCGCCGCACAATTGACCGCAATGAAGGGTTTGGACGCACGGTGACTGTGTTTCCAGATGGAACGGGCGACGAGTTCCTTCCCCGTCCCGCTTTCCCCCGTGATCATCACGGTTACATCGCTGGCCGTAACCTGTCCAATGACCTTGAACACATCCTGCATCACCGGAGAGGAACCGACGATGCCTTCCTTGTAATCCTCGCTGTTCAGCGTCGGCTTGTAGTCGCTCGCCGCCCGCATGTCGGCGTGGGCCTGCAGCGCCGTGTCCGCCAGCGTCAGCACCTTCTGGGGATCGAAGGGCTTCATGATGTAGTCAAAGGCGCCGTACTTCATCGCCTCGATCGCCGTCTGCGCCGTGCCAAATGCGGTCATGAGCACGACCAGTTGCTTGGGATTGGCGGAGCGGATGTGCTGCAGCGCTTCCAAGCCACTCATGCCCCCCATCCGAATGTCGAGGAACACCAGATCGGGCGGGGACTTCTTCACCACCGCAATGCCCTGCTCTCCGCTGGCGGCCTCCACGACCTGCCATTTTCTCGACGACAGCACCCGGGTCAGCGAATAGCGAATCTCGGCATCATCATCAATGATCAGGATCGTGGGAGTCTTGGCGGGAACAGCGGGTTCGAGCATGGCGAAGAACGTCGACTACAAACGGACACCGGTCAAAATGCGAGGCTGCGCTAAGTCGGCAATAGGCCTCAAGGAGGGCCGGCTGGGACACGGCAAGCAATCTCAATCGAGGTGCGATACAGGGCCATACCAAGAGAACCTCCCCCTATACGCCGTACGGCATTGAAGGTGGGGGTGCCCAGTCACTTCCGTGTGCACCGCCACCTGCGCTCAATCCCATCCTGCGGGTTGGCTTTTGATAAAAACCGCTTCTCTTGGCGAAGCCATGGCATTCTCCCCTGCGTCCTCGTCCCCGCTGCTTCAGGTTGAAGAGGTGGTGAAGTCCTATGGTTCCCGCACCGTACTGCATCGTCTGTCATTTGCCGTCGGCGCCGGCGAACGACTGGCCCTGACCGGGCCCTCCGGCAGCGGCAAATCCACGCTGCTGAACTGCCTGGGAGGCGTGGACCGGCCGGATTCGGGTCGCATTGTCCTGGAGGGCACCGAAATCCAGGCCTTGGACAGTGACGCCCTCGCCACCCTGCGCCGTCGGCGTCTGGGCACGGTGTTCCAGTTTTTTCACCTGCTGCCCACGCTCAACACCTTTGAGAATGTCGAACTGCCCCTCCAGTTGATCGGAGTCCCCGCAGCCGAACGGACGAAACGCGTCACCGAGGCGCTCTCCCGACTCGGACTTTCCGCGCGGGCGCAGGCGCTTCCAGCCCAGCTCTCAGGCGGCGAACAACAGCGCGTGGCGATCGCCCGGGCCTTGATACACCGACCTCAGCTGATCCTCGCCGACGAACCCACCGGCAATCTCGATTCGGCGAACGGCGCCGTGATTCTGAACCTGCTCCGTGAATTGACGGACGAAACGAGAACCACCCTGGTGCTGGTCACTCACAGCGAGGAGGCGGCCGCCATTTGCCATCGGCGCATTCACCTGCAGGACGGGCACGTGGTGGAGGCCCCGCGATCATGAAGCCTGCCTCCCTGCCATCGCGTGACGCCAGTGTCGGTTACCTCGTCCGGCTCCTCCTCGCGAGGGTTTCTTTCCGGCACGCAAGGATGGCGCCGCGCCAGAGTGCGGTGCTTGTCTTGCTGCTCTCCCTCGGCGTGGCGGTGTACGTCTCCATTCGGCTGGCCAACCAGGCGGCGGTGGCGGGGTTTTCCCGCTTCACCGAGGTTCTGACCGGCGAGAGCGATTTCACGGTGCAAGCCCCCGCCGGTCCACTCGACATGGCGGTCCTGCGGGAACTGCGGGACGCACTGGGGACGCGACCCGTCCACCTCATTCCCGTGGTCGAGGGTAGCGCCTCCCGGCCCGCTCTCCCGGGCGAAGCCGAACGCTTCGGACGCCCGGCCTACACCCTGCTCGGCCTGGACATTGTGTCGCTGGCAAACCTGGCGCGTCCGCAGGATCAGGGCTTTCTGCGCGGCCGCCTCGACGCACGGGGCGGCCGGGACCCCATGCCAGGGAGTCGCACGGGAGATCCGCTCCCGGGCCGGGCCAGTGTGTGGTTGAGTTCAAACTACGCATCCCCGCTTCCGGAACGGATCGAGCTCATTGTCGACGAGCGTGTGGTCACGGTGGAGGTGGCGGGGACCATCCCGGAGTCCCCCGATGCACCCCGGCCCCCCGATACGCTCATGATCTTCGACCTCGCGCCGCTGCAGACCCTGCTCAACCGCCCGGGCCGCATCGACCGCATCGAGGCACGCATCGAGCGCGGAGCACAGTCTGAGACGATCCGCCGCGAGGTGATCCAGATTCTCACCGCGCTCGGCCGAGAGGGAACCCGTTGGAGTGTCATGGAACCGGAGACGCGACGCGATGCCACTGAGGCGATGACGCGTGCCTTTCGTCTGAACCTCACCATCCTCTCGCTTATCGCCCTGCTGGTAGGCTTGTACCTGATTTTCCAGGCGCTCGACGGTGCCGTGGTGCGACGCCGGACGGAGATCGCCATCCTGCGTTCGCTGGGCGTGACCGAATCGATGTTGCGGCGCGCCTGGCTGGCGGAATCGGCGGTGCTGGGTCTCCTTGGTGGGACGCTCGGACTGTTCCTGGGTTGGGCGGGTGCCCAGGTGGCCGTCAAAGCGGTCGGACGCACCGTCAATTCGCTCTACCATGCCACCACCGTGGGCTCGGTTTCCCTCACTGCCGGCGAGGCGGCGCTCGCGATCGGTCTGGGCCTGGCCGCGGCGCTGGTCGCCGGCTGGATTCCGGCGCGGACCGCAGCCCGTACGCCACCCGCCCAGGTCATGCAGCGCAGTGCGCCCCCTGCGGTAGGCACCTGGTCGCGCGGCTTCAGTCTGACCCTGGGCGCGGCGCTGCTGGTGACAGGCACCGTCGCGGCCCAATTGCCGGCGGCCCCGCTCGCCGGAGGCGGGCGTTTTCCCGTGGCCGGATATGCCGCCGCGCTGTTTTGGATACTGGGAAGCGGCCTGATTTTTGGATACGGACTGCCCGTGCTCGCATGCGTCGGGCGCTCGTGGGGCCGGCGTTCGTTCACCGTGCTGCTCAGCCTGAGCCACCTCCGGCGTCCCTCGGGCCGTCACCGTCTGGCGGTCGCTGCGCTGATTTGCGCCATCGCCATGACCGCAGGGATGGCGATCCTGGTGGCAAGCTTTGAGCACACCGTGCACGCCTGGGTGGAGCGCTCGCTCCAGGCGGACCTCTACCTGTCCAGCGCCGGGGCGCAGAGCGCCTCCGCGCAAAACCGGATTTCATCCGCCGCCGCCAACGCCGTGGCCACGCACCCGTCGGTCGAGCGCGCAATCTCGCTCGTCTCGTTTCCCATCCAGTACAACGGCCGACCGACTTCAATCAATGGCGTCGACCTGCAGGTGCTCCGGAAGACAGTGCGCACACCGTGGGTGGTGGAACCGCGTGACCCCGCCGTTTTCGACGTGAAAACCAACTCCGGGCGGGTGCTCGTCAGTGAGAGTTTCAGTGAACGCTATCGGGTCGGATGGGGCGACCGCCTTTCTCTGCCCACGCCACTGGGTCCACAGGCGGTGACGATCGAGGGCATCTTCGCGGACTACGGCAACGAACGGGGCTCGGTGCTCGCGGATCGCGAGCACGTGCGGCGCTGGTTCGGCACCGATGCCGTGACCAACCTCTCCCTCTACCTCAAGCCCGGAACCGACTCCGGCCAGGTCCGGGCAGAGCTCATGCGATCCTACCCCGGACTTTCGGTCTTCTCCAACGCCACGCTGCGGTCCGAGGTGCTGCGCATCTTTCGACAGACCTTTGGAATCACCTATGCCCTGGAAGTCATCGGCGTGGCCGTCGCCGTCGGTGGGCTCGGACTGACCCTGATCAGCGTGCTGCTCGATCGGCGGGACGAGTTGACCACCCTGCGCGCCCTGGGCTGGACCCATCGTGAAATTGCCCGCAGCGCTGCCATCGAAGGCGCCTCCCTCTCGCTTTGCGCCCTCGCTGGCGGACTGGTCATCAGCCTCGCCCTCGGATGGTTGCTCATCTACGTGATCAATAAACAATCGTTCGGCTGGACTCTGGGTTTCGTGGTTCCCCACCTGCAGCTGGCCGGGCTGGCGCTCGCCATTTTTGGAACTGGGACCGGTGTCAGTTACTGGGTCGGCCGCTGGGGCGCCGACTTGCCCGCGGACCGGGAGGAGTGACGACCATGACAAGCAACTGGCCAAGTGGATCGGAAATGGCGACCCGGGGAAACCGCATCGCGCGCGCGATCCGGGTGTGCGCCGCCCTCGCAGCCCTCGCCTCGCTCTCCGCCGCACCCACCACCTCCGACGGCTTTGCGATTCCCCAGCCAGGCACCGTCTTTCAATTTCCCCGCGACCATGGGGCCCATCCGGAGTTCCGACTCGAGTGGTGGTATGTGACGGGGCACCTCCTCGACACGCAGCAACGTCGCGTCGGGTTCCAAGCCACGTTTTTCCGGCAGGTCACCCGGGATCGCACCACGCAGGTACACCTCGCCCACATGGCGCTCGTGGATCCAGTGAACCGGCGGTTCTATCACCAGGAACGGTTGAATCGTGACGGTTGGGATGCTCAGGCGGACACCCACACGCTCTCCGTGCGCAACGGTCCCTGGTCGCTCCGCCTGGTCGAGGGAACCCAGGAGGAAATGGAACTCGCCGGAGGCGTGAGATCGGAACTCCGCTTTCAGTTGCGCCTGGTACCACGCAAGCCGCTGGTCGTCTTCGGCGAGCAGGGAGTCTCCCGCAAAGGTGAGGATCCCGCGGCGGCCAGTCATTACCTGACGTTCTCGCGGCTCGCGGTTTCAGGCACCCTCGTGATCGGGGAGGAGCCGGTCCGTGAGGTCACCGGCGAAGCCTGGATGGACCACGAAATCAGCAGCAGCCAGCTCTCCGCCAACCAAGTCGGCTGGGACTGGGTCAGCCTTCAGCTCCGCGACGAACCCCGCGAGCTCATGCTTTACCGGCTGCGGCACGCCGACGGAAGTGCGGATCCTGCCTCGACGCTCCAATGGGTGTCGCCGGAGGGTCGCGCCGAGCGGCGCACCTTCGTCTGGGAAGTGCTGTCGACCTGGCGGAGTCCGGACACCGGTGCCGTATATCCAGCTCGAATACGATTGACCACCGAGGACCCGAAGACGGGGCTGAAACGGGCCTTCACACTGGAGCCCCTCCTGCCCAACCAGGAACTGACCGGTGGACTGGCGGGCATCGCCTACTGGGAAGGCGCCTGCCGCGTCCTGGATGCGGACGGGCGGGACGTGGGATCGGCCTACATGGAGCTTACCGGCTACGCCGCGCCTCTCAAGCTCTGAACCCGGGTCTGGGCAATCCACCCTTGTCTGCGAACGGTGGACTGCCGCCCCACCCGCTTCTGCGCGGGCTAGACCTTGATGAAGATGCCCTTCAGATTCATGTCGAGCTGCTGCGGATTGGGCGAGAATCGCAAAGCGTCCGCCTTGGAGATCTTCCCTGCTTTCACCATGCGCAGGATGTCCTTGTTGAATGCATACGTGCCGGAATCGCTTCCGCTGTCGAGCAATCCCTGAATGCGCTCGAATTGTCCTTCGAGAATCAGATTCCGCACCGTCGCGTCGGCGTTGAGCACTTCATTGACCGGGTAGCGACCGCCTCCCTCAATGGCGGGAATGAGCTTCTGGCAGATGAATCCGCGGATGGAACCGGCAATCTGCCGCCGGGCCTGAAGCTGCTGTTCCGGCGGGAAAAACTCAAAGAGACGCGTCAGGGCCTGGGCCGTTGTGCCGGCGTGCATGGTCGAGAAGACCAGGTGACCCGTCTCGGCCGCGCTGATCGCGGTTTCAAACGTCTCGCGATCACGCATTTCACCGATGAGGATGATATCGGGATTCTGGCGCAGCACCGATTTGATCGCCATGTGGAAGTCGGGCACGTCGAGTCCGATCTCACGCTGCTGAAAGACCGACTTGTCGTCCTGAAACGTGTACTCGATCGGATCCTCGATCGTGATGATGTGGCGATCCGCGTTCTGGTTGATCCAGTTCAGGAGCGCGGCCATGGTCGAGCTTTTGCCCGATCCTGTCGCCCCGCAGACCAAAAGGATGCCATCCTTGGCCTGGGCCAGCTTGAGCAAGGGCTCGGATTGCAGGCTGAGCTCTTCCAGCGTCGGGACCCGGCTCTTGATGTGACGAAACACGATGCTCACAAGGCCGCGTTGATGAAAGCCATTGACGCGAAAACGCCCAATGCCGTCCGAGGAATAGGCAAAGTCGACCTGCCCTTCGTCGTCCCACCGTTTGCGGAAGACCTTCGGCACATGTTCGTCCACGAAGGCCTGGGCGTCCGTGGCCGAAATCGGATCCATGTCGACCGGCTTGAGCCGGCCGGAAAGGCGCACGTATCCCGGTTTGTTGGACTTGATGACGACGTCGCTGGCTCCGCTTTCAACAGCCAAACGGAGCAGATCGTTGAAGATTTCGGTATGAGGTGACATGGAGAGCAGGCAGAAAAACGTTGCGCTCTGGGTAGAGTGCTCTGCTTTGCTCGGCAAGGTATCTCTCCATGAAGCTTCGCCCACTCACTGGCGCCATCACCGCCCTTATCACGCCTTTCAAGGACCAACAGGTCGCATTCGACGACCTGAAGCAGCTGGTGGAATTCCAGATCAAGGGGGGAATCAATGGACTCGTCCCGGTCGGTACCACAGGTGAATCCCCTACCTTGGACCATGAAGAACACATGGAAGTCATCCGGGCAGTGGTGGCCTACTCCCGGCGGCGCGTTCCTGTGATCGCCGGAACCGGATCCAACTCCACCCGTGAGGCCATGGAGCTCACGACACTGTCCCACGAGGCCGGCGCAGATGCCATGCTGGTCGTCGCTCCGTACTACAACAAACCGAGCCAGGAGGGTCTTTTCCTGCATTTTGAGGCGATCGCCGACTGTACGGACCGTCCGATCATCCTGTATTCAATTCCCGGTCGGTGCGGCATCGAAATCAGCGTCGGGGTTGTCGAGCGCCTCGCTCGAAAATACCCGCACGTACGGTGGATCAAGGAAGCCGGCGGCTCGGTTGAACGGGTCGATTTGTTGAAACAGGCCATGGGCAAGGACCTGACCGTCCTGAGTGGCGACGACAGCTTGACGCTTCCTTTCATGTCCGTGGGCGCGGAGGGGGTCATCAGTGTCGCCTCGAATCTCATGCCCAAGGAGGTGACCCTGCTCACGCGCCTGGCCCTGGAAAACGACTTTGCCCGCGCCTCCAAGCTCCACCGGAGGCTCTTTCCCACGTTCAAGGCGCTTTTCCTCGAACCCAATCCGGTTCCGATCAAAGTGGCGCTGGCCCGGGCCGGCATCATCGAAACACCGGAAGTACGCCAACCCCTCAGCCCGATCACGGCAGTCAACGAAAAGGCGCTGGTGGCAGCACTGGTTGCCCTCGGTAAATAGTTTCCCCATGCCCCTCTCCATCAGCATTGTCGGAGCGCGCGGGCGCATGGGGCAGGCCATCGCGGCCGCCGCACAGTCGAGCGGAGTCGCGATCGCGGCCGCCGTGGACGTCGGTGATCGTCTGGCCAGCGCGTTTGAGTCGGGAGACGTGGTGATCGATTTTTCGTTTCACGCTACGACCCGCGACGTGCTGGGCTTGGCCGAACACTACCGCAAGCCACTAGTGATTGGCACCACCGGGCACTCGGCGGACGAAAAGAAAGCCCTACTGCCCCTCGCCAGCCGTGTGCCTTGCGTCTGGGCCGGCAATTACTCGGTTGGCGTGAACCTGCTTTTTGCCCTGACTCAGAAAGCTGCCGCCGTTCTCGGATCAGACTATGACGCCGAGGTCGTGGAAATGCACCATCGTTTCAAGAAGGACGCTCCTTCCGGCACGGCGGCCCGGCTTCTCGAGATCATTCTCGAGGAGCGCAAACTGGAGCAATCTGCACTCCGCCATGGACGCCACGGGATCACTGGCGAACGCACACCCACTGAAGTCGGCATTCATGCCCTGCGCGGCGGCGACGTGGTCGGAGACCACACGGTGATGTTTGCAGCCCTGGGTGAGCGGCTGGAACTCACGCACAAGGCTTCGGATCGATCGATTTTTGCCCGCGGCGCCCTCCGCGCCGCACACTGGGTGGTCGGACGCGCGCCCGGGGTCCATGACATGCAGGATGTGCTCGGTCTGCGTTCCGCATGATCACCTCGATCCAAGGACTGCTGGTCTCGGCCTCACCGCTGAGTGCGGTGGTTGAGCTCAACGGCCTGGGGTACGAGGTCCATATTCCGGTCACGACAGCGGAGCGACTGCCCCACCCCGGGGTTGTGGTCAAACTCCACACCCTCGTCATCTACCGGGAGGATGCCCAAACCCTCTACGGCTTCGCGACAATCGAGGATCGCGATTTCTTTCGCTTGTTGATCGAAAACGTCACGGGAGTGGGTCCCAAGATGGCATTGTCGATCCTGAGCAAACTCTCGCTTGCCTCGTTGGAATCCGCCATCGCCTCGGGGGATATTGCGCTCCTGGCCAAGTGCCCTGGAATCGGCAAGAAGACCGCCGAACGGTTGGTCATTGAGCTGCGTGGCAAGGTGGGGTCCGGGGGCGGTCACGCCACGGGAGCTCTGTCCGCCGGTGAAGGGAAATCACCCGGTACTTCGACGGCTCCGGGACCCCACCGCCGCACGGCGGACGCCGTCAAGGCACTGGTGGCTCTGGGTTACAAGGCCGCCGATGCCGACGAAGCGGTGCGCCGGGCCGCCTTGGCGTTGGGTCCGAAAGCCAACACAGAGGATCTGATCAAACGCGCCTTGGCTTGAAAGCCGGGCGGCGGGACTGGATTTCGACTTTGACGTTTCAGCGTTGGAACTGAAACGCGGTCATCTCAATGTTGCCCTGGAAGGGACGACGACCCACAAAAACCGGACTCTCGGGCTGACTCAACGAAGCCGGCCGCACCTCGAACTGCAGGTCTTCGACCCGCGGTGTACGGAGAATGGGCATTTTAACTTCATTGAGCCAGGCCAGTTCGGTGCTCGCATCTCGTCTGGCCGTCCAGTCAGCCTCCTTGCTGCTGCGGAAGGCGGTGGCGAAAAGGACGGACTTAAGCTCTGGTTGTTGAGCCCCCACGGACGGGAAGGTGTTTGGAATCTCCGCAGCCTCCAACCGATGACCCACGGCCGGAGAAGACTCCACCCGGGCCACGGTGACGCCTTCGCGCGCCACCGACGAACTCGCCAACTCCGACTGAGGCCCGGCGACTGGAGAAAGGACAAATCGAGCCCCCACCACGACCGCCAAGACGGCGGCAGCGGCCAGACCCGCACCCCGCCAGCCCAGCCACGACCACGAATCCGCATCCGTACCGCGGACCTTACCTGACCGCAGGGCGACCACCGCCGCTGCCGTCTTCGGAGCCAACTCGCGGTCGGCTTCAAAAAGCAATGTGCACGCCTTGTGCATGCGACAGTACTGGGCGTACACCTTGCGACGTTCCGGGCTCCGCTGCACCTCTGCCTCCAGCTCCGTCGCCTCTTCCGGCGTTAGCTGGTTGTCGACGTAAAGGTTAAGCAACTCGATGTAGCGCGAATCTTTCATTTGTAATCCTCCCCGATGCGGTCCCGCAAACTCTCACGGGCCCGAGCGATGCGGCTTTTCACCGTGCCTACGGAGATGTGAAGTATATCGGCAATTTCTTCGTAGGACAAATTCTTGATGTTCCGCAAGACCAGGATCTCGCGATGCTTGGGGGAGAGCTTCTCCATTCCGACAGCGATGCGATCGATCAGTTCCTGCGTGACCGTGACGTCATCCGGCGTTTCCTGCTCAGCAGCGAATACCTCTGACAACGGCGTCGTGCCCTCCGGGCCGACCGGCTGATCAAACGAAATTGTCTGATCCCGTTTTCTCCGCCACCAGTACCAATACCGGTTTCGGGCCAGGTTGGTCGCAATCTGATACAACCAAGTTGAAAAAGCGGAGTCGCCACGAAAATTCACCAACCCGCGGTGGGCTCGAATGAAGGCATCCTGGGTCACCTCTTCAGCATCCTGTTGATTTCTCAGGAGTTGGTGCACCATTGCATAGATGCGGTCCCAATGTCGACGGACCATCTCATCAAAAGCCGACTGATCGCCGGACTTGAATCGGTCTACCAATACACGATCAAGGGCAACATCCTGCGCTTTGGTGGTCATACGCTCAGCTGCAGTGTGATGGGTATACTTTTGAATTGTTCCCACTGTTTGTTGCTTAGTCGTCGATTGGCGATCCGCTCCCGAAGGAGAGCCTCCATGACGAGGGCAGAGCCCGGAGGCTGCCAGTCTAAACCGCGACAGAGCCGCTGCGGGTGTAAAAAATCCTTGCCATCCCGGGACCTGAGGGCGTACTCCCCACCGCTCTCGTTGGTCGGGGGCTGATAGCTCAATGGTAGAGCAGCGTCCTTTTAAGTCGTTGGTTCTGGGTTCGAATCCCAGTCAGCCCACCACCGTCAGCGAGCAGGCAGGTCGGTGGGGCGCCCAGGAAGTGCTTCAATCCTCGGACGGATCCGTCGCCAAAGACGCATAGACCACCCCAATGAGGTTCTCGCGGGTCACCCGGTCACGGTCTGCCGATTCGTTGTTCAAGCCCTGTACACGCCAGCCGGACGCCGTCGGCTCAAGCAGTTGGTGCACCACCCTCCTGCCCCGATCATTTTGGTAGGCTACGGTCATTCCCGGCTGAAGGCGTTCGAATTGCACTTTCTCGATGACGAGCAGGGTCGCATCGCCAAAAACCGGCGCCATGGACGCACCTGATCCCACGGCCGACGATCGACCCGGTCGACGGGACGACAGCAATTCGGCATCCCGCCAGCCCTCGAGCTTTGAAACCTGAGAAGACGGGGCCCGATCCGAAGAAGCGGTCCCCTGGCTGCCGGTCGACCGGCTCGACTCGCATCCCGCGACCCACACCAGGCCCAGCAAGCCGGTTGCGAGCCGTACCCAGAATTTGTGTCGTGTGCCCGGAAAATTCATGCCAAGGTTGCTTCTTCCTGTACGGCACGGACCGCGGGTGAATTGAATGGTAAAAGCCCTGTAAATTGCCGGAAACTCCCACCCAGCGGCCCGTTTACAGGCTATACCAGCCGTCGCTGATTTATTACCCACTCGGGCCAACTTTACACCTTACCTGCATGAAACGTCTCGTCATCGTCGAAGATCAAACCGCCATTCGCGAAATGCTTGTTGAAATTCTTCGCACGGACGTGAACTACAAGCTGGTGGGCGAAAGCGGCGACGGCCAGAGCGCCTACACGCTGTGTCTCGAGGTCCTGCCGGACGTGATTGTCCTCGATGCCAAACTGCCGGGCCTGAACGGCGTCGATCTGCTCCGCCGGCTGACCAAGCAAATGCGAAATCTCCGCGTACTGGTTTTCTCCGGACACGAGAATCCCATGCTGGTGCGTGAAATGCTTGAAGCCGGCGCACACGGTTTCGTGGAAAAGACCGCCGGACTGTTCGAGTTCAAGAAGGGACTCGAAACCGTGGCCAATGGAGGCACCTATTTCGGACCCGCCGTGGCTGCCCTGCTGCGGAACGTGGTGGCCAATCCGTCGGCCAGCACCTCCAACGATTTCCTCACTGACCGGGAACGCGAAATCCTCCAACTCGTGGCGGAAAGCCACAGCACCAAGGAAATCGCCTCCAAGCTCAACATCAGCGTCAAGACGGTCGACAATCACCGAACGAATCTGATGAGGAAATTGAACCTCCACGATGTGGCGAGTCTCACCCGCTACGCGTTGGAGATCGGTCTGATCGAACCGAAGAAACCCATGTGACGGACGCCGGGGCCTTACTCGGCCCGCAGCGCCACCACTGGATCGACCCGGCCTGCGCGACGCGCCGGCACGAGCGCTGCCAGGACAGCCATCCCTCCCACCCCGGCCGCGACCACCGCGTACCACAAGGGGTCCCGTGCCTGGACACCGTACAGCATCGGCTGGACGAATTCATTTCCCGTCCACGCGACGGCAAGGCCGATAGCCAGTCCCACCGCGGCCAGACCCACGCTGCGCCGGACGACCTCGGATGAAACGCGTCCGGCGCTCGCTCCCAGTGCCAGCCGGATGCCAATCTCGCGTTCGCGCCGCGCCACATAGTAGGCGAGTGACGCATACAATCCACCCAGCGCCAGGAAGGCCCCGGATACCGCAAACGCACCGGACAGCCAGCTGGGCGCCCGATGACCGGTGAGCGCAGCCTGAATCCGATCCTCCATGGTGCGCACATCGAACAGGGGAATTTCCGGATCAAGGTCGCGCACCACGCGGCGCAGCGGCTCCAACGACGCGGACGGTGGAGTCGCTGTGCGGAGTATGATCGCTGCATCCTGCGTGGGTTCTTGTGCCAGGGGTCGGTAAACCGCCTCGTAGACGCTTCGCGTCTGCAATTCGCGGTTCCGCACAGAACGCACCACTCCGACAATCACCGCCGGCGGATCCTTCGGGTCAAACCGCACCGTGTGACCCAGCGGATCCTCGTTTGGAAACTGTCGCCGGACCAAGGCCTCGTCGACCACGGCAACGCGGGGCGACCCCTGTCCGTCACCGGGGTTGAAGCCGCGGCCACGGACCAAGGCAATTCCCATGGCCGAGAAGTAGCCCGGACTGACGCGCAGGTCGTGGGCATTGGCCTGCGGCGAAGCCGGATCAGTCGGTCGCTCGTCGATCGAATAGCTGCGAGTCCATTCTGAAAATGAAAATGGCAGGATGGACACCATGCCCACCGCCTCAACACCGGGTAGCGCACCCGCCTGTGCTTCCAAGCGCCCGTGAAAGGCAGCCTGCGTTGGCGAGTCCGCATAGGTCCGCTGCGGCAACAGAAGCCGCGCCGTCAGCCTGCCGTTCGGATCGAACCCGGGATCCTCAGCGCTCAGGCGCTGCAAGCTGACTGCGAACAGGATCGACATAATAATCAACAGGGACGCCACCGCCACCTGCAACACGACCAGCCCTTCGCGCCAACGCCGCAGGGAGTGGCTCTCAGTCGCTCGGAACGACAGGGACCCAAGGGCAGCGACCGGCTCGTTCTGGGAAACCAGCACGGCAGGACCCACTCCCGTCGTCAGCACCGCGACCACCAACAGGAGCGAAGTGGCTGCAACCATCGGCCATTCCAGCGCGAGTTCATCCAGGCCGAGCATCCGGGAGACCCCCACCAGCCGCATGCCTTCCATCGCCCACAAACCGAGGATCCAACCCAGAATCAACGCCGGCACCGCCAGCAGCAGGTTCTCCACCACCAAAGGCAGGATCACATCGCGGCGGGTAGCACCAAGTGCTGCACGCACAGCGAACTCGCGGGCGCGCCCAAGACCGCGCGCTAGATGAAGATTGGCCACGTTGGCACACGCAATCAGGAGCACAGCCACGGCGGCGGCCTGCAGCATCCAGAGGCGGCCGCGAAAGGGGCCGACCCATTCGTCCCGAAGTGAAACGAGGTACGGTTGCGCCGAATCCTCGCCGCTGATCAGGCTGTCCTTGGGCGCCTGCGCCGAAAGCCGTCGCTGCCAAACTCGCAATTGCTCGGTTGCTGTCGCTGGGCTCACGAGCGGATCGAGCCGGACAATCATGCTAGAGTATTCGTGAAACCGGTTGTCCTCGTTCAGGTCGTCAGCCGAAAAATGGAACGGAAGGTAGGCGGACGCGGCACCCGCCGGAGGTCGGAACTCCGCTGGTAAAACGCCCACCACCCGGTGGATCTCGCCGTTCAGCCGCACGTTCTGGTCGAGGATCGTGGGATTCCGGCCAAACCGGGTGACCCAAAGCGCGTGCGAAAGAATGACCGTCTTCGCGGAGGCAGGCTCCGCATCCGCTTCCACAAAGAGACGACCGAGTTCCGGCCGCACGGCGAGGACAGGGAAAAACAGGGGCGTCACCCGCAGCGCGCGGACTCGCTCGACCTTGTCGCCGGTCGACAGATTCACCCCCACCCCGGTGAACAATGCGCTGCGTGCCAGCGCCGGCACCTGCTCACGTCGGTCCCGGAAGTCCAGTATCGACACGTTGTTCTTTTCCATGCCGGGCACCTTGGGATAACTGTTCCAGACAAAGTAGAGGTGCTCACTCTCCGGATACGGCATGGGCTTCAGGAGCGCCGCATACAGCGCGCTGAAAAGCGCCGTGTTGAGCGCCAGCCCCAGTGAGAGCAGCAGGATTGAGGACACGGCAAAGCCCGGCGAACGCAGCAGGGAACGGAAGGCAAAGCGAAGGTCGGACATGGAAAGAGCGACAGGAACGGTTGCGCGCGAGGGTTCGAGGGGAAAGGCGAGTGAGTGACCCTTGGCTCAGCGTTGCGGCAACGCCATTGAAAGCAGAGAGAGGGGTCGGCGGTAGCTTCCGTGCTTCTCGCCGAGATTTGACCAGCCCGAATCACCCACCACCCAGAATCGTCCGCCCCTCACTTCGCCCAGTCCGAGATCCTCGAATTCCTTCAAACCAGAGGCTATCACCGTGACGCGATCCAGCTGGCCGGAGCGGTCGAGCGACAGTCGGAGGATCCGCGCCGGTTGAATTCCATTCTGCACCGCGATCAGATCATCGCCATGCCGGTAGAGACCATCGATGCCAAACAAGGTTGTCGCGGCCGGCGCCGGCACGGGCGTCACGTTCCGGCTCGAGCGGTCAATTTTCCAGATGCCGCTCCCGTAGTCGGCGACGAAAAGACTCCGGCCATCCGGCGAAAGCACGATTCCCTGCAGCGAGACAAACTCCTCGCTCCGTATCCAAGGGACAAGGGCGTCAGCTCCCGGATCGAGTCGCCAAAGACAGGGCGCGAGGGAATCGCTGACGTAGAAAACACCATCCTCAGCTCGAGCAAAGTCGCCCAGCAGGTGAGCCTCACCATCCTCCGGAAGCGAAAACACCTTCGGTGGCGTCTTCCCGACGAGGTCGAATGCAACCAGTCCGGTCACTCCCGGCCTACGTCCCTCCTTGGGCGTGTCTCCCTGCTCACCATGCGAACTGGTCGCCCACAGGGTGCGGCCGTCTGGCGCGCACCGGATGGCAAAAATGCCGCCAAGGTGAGCGGGGAGCGACGAAATCGTCTCGGGACTCGTGGCGCCGGGTCTGACGCGGAGCAGCGCCCGACCCTGCACTTCGCCCAAATACCACTCCCCCCGTTCCGCGATCCAAGCCAGACTCTCAATGATGCCATCAACCGTGGTGCGCGCTGCTGTCGCATCCCGCACGCACTCACCGCGGGGTTCCGCATTGGCCGCCAGCCGGCGCGTCACCGGCGCGAACGCCGGCCTCTCCACCAACGCACCAAGCACCCGGTCGCTCTTCGGATCCAGGCTCACCCCAAGTGCAGCAAGCGACTCCAGCGCCGCCCGGGCTTCCGCCTCATGCCCCAGTCGGGCCTGCACGCAGGCCAGTCTCCAGTACAGCCTGGGATAGTCAGGTCGATGCGCCAGCGCCGCATTCAGCGCAACCACCGCCGCCTCGAACTCGCCTCTGGCTTCGTGCTCAAGCGCCTCACGAAGTCGCTGTCGGTGCACCGCTTCTGATCTGGCCTCGCAGGCACCGCCAAGCCCCAGGCAAGCGACAAGCGCAAGGGCGAGGATCGGACGAAGACGGAGAGTCACGACCCGGGTGATGCACGCGACATGCCAAGGCCACACCTTAGTCATACAGTCCTGATTTCAAGACACATACAAACCGACGCAGCAAACATCACTTTGATCGGAAAGCTAAAAGCGAGATCCATGCGTCCCATAATCGGGACGAACTCCAAGCGTTACCAGGAGGACTTCAATACCTGTTCCCAGTCCGAACCGAGCAGACGCACGGGGTTGCTCTTGGTGCTGCTCGCACGCTCCGCCTGCGGAATGACCACGGCGAAATCGGTCTCGGTCAAACCCCACGCTCGTAAGCGGGGAAGCCCGTGAGCTTCCACCGTTTCCCGCGCCCACTCCACCAGGTCATCGGCCGTCGCGGCCGGTCGCTCGAGGAGCAGGGATGCCGCTTCCGCGTATCGCTTTTCCAGCCACACCTGCCGCTCCGGCTCATCGGCAATTCGGCGTCGGTTGGCCACGATCACCTCCGGCAGCAAACGGGCGCAAAGGGCTCCATGCGGAGCTCCGGATACATGGCCACCTAGCACTCCGGCCATGCCATGCACGGCTCCCAATCCCGCGTGCGCCAGAGCAAATCCGCTGAAAAGTGCCGCCACTCCCAAGTGCAAACGGGCATCCGCATCATCCGGTTGGGCCAGCACTCGCCGAAAGGCCGCCCCACCGCACCGCAACCCCTCGCGGCAAAGCGCGTCCGCGAAGGGCTGCGCGCGACGCGAGGTCAGGGGCTCGATCAGTTGAACCAAAGCGTCAAGTCCCGCCCCCACGAGTACCGGCCGGGGCACGGCGCGTCCCACCTCGGGGTCGATGACTGCGAGCGTCGGATAGAGAAACGGGGAGCGAAGTGACGCCTTGGTGCGATGAGCGGGTGAGGTGAGGACCGCGTTGCGCGTCACCTCCGACCCAGTTCCGGCGGTCGTCGGGATCACCACGAGCGGGACTGACGGATGCACCACCGGTCGCCCGGAGCCCACCACCTCCAGATAGTCGAGAGCGGAACCGGGATTCCGCATGAGGCAGGCGGCCGCTTTGGCTGCGTCCATGACTGACCCTCCACCCACCGCCAGGACCCACTCGGCATTCCAGGTTCGTCCAGCCAACGCAACGGCATCGGCGTCGTCTACGGTGGGCTCGCGACCGATCGTGGCAAACCTCAGCTCTTTTCCGGCCGTTTCCAGCCGCGACCAGACCTCGGAGTGTCGGCCAGGGGTGGTTCCGGTCACGACCAGCACTCGTTTTCCCAAACCGTCGCTCCAGGTGCGCACGTCCAGGGCCGTGCCACCTCCGACGACCACCCGCGTCGGACCGTTCACATCAAAGGGCGCCATCATGAGTATTCCGGAGAGGAGTTCAGAGGCACGCAGTCCATCGCGTGCTCGTCCGAGGTTCCGCCATCATGTCGGCCACGGTGTCGCGCCAGGTGGCATAGTGGGACGTGGCCTTGTGGGCCGCGACGGCCTCCGGCGTGCGATACCCTTCGACAAGGAGGAAGTGCCCCGGAGCATCCTGCTGCTCAAGCAGGTCGAATTGAAAAATTCCCGGTTCGAGACGCGACTGCCGGACATTCGCCAGTGTAGCCGCACGAAATGCCTCCTCCGACCCGGGCCTCACCACCACACGAACCTGAACCAAGAAGGGCGAACTCATGATCCCAGACTGGAGGGGCGTCGGCTGGGTTCACGCCGAAAATGGTGCCACCCGGCTAGCTTTGCCTCGGTGGGTGGGCAACACCCGGAGCCCTGACCACTTCACGAACCACCGATTGAGGCCGTTGGTTGATGGTGATGAACATGCGACCGAGGTACTCTCCCACGAGGCCAAGAATCACCAGCTGCACGCCGGAGAATACCAGCAAAGCGGCCATCAACGATCCCCAGCCGAACGCAGGACCCGACCCGGTCCACCACCAATACGAGACCACGCCGAGCGCGAGAAAGCCGGCTGCCGCCATGCCGAGTCCGAGCACGGTCGCGAGCCGCAGCGGCATCACCGAAAAATTCACACAGGCGCTCAACCAGAGCCGGACGAGGCGACGCAGGGTGTAACCGCTTTGACCGGTGGCGCGCTCCCGGTGGCTCACCGAAAGGGATCCGATGCGCTGGGTGACCTGCAGGATCAAGCCGTCGAGGTACGGAAAGGGCCCTGTGTTCAGCCCCACTTCCCG
>JAXMHM010000056.1:0-43415 GCA_046346755.1 Opitutaceae bacterium
CACCCTCCAGGCTGCCAAAAATCTGAGCGTTGCGCAGGTTGGCCCCTCGCAGGGTCAGTGCGCCGTTGCTCAGTTTGACCGTGCCTTCCAGACCATACGAGGAGACGCCCGCCGGCCGCTCAAAGTGGGCCGCAGCCCCGGCCAGATAGAGCCTTTGCCCCTCGAGGTTGGCTTCGATGAGCTTTGCGCCGGAGAAACCCGCGCGCAGCAGGTTCGCGCCGCGCAGGTCCGCTCCCGTCAGGTCGGCTTTGTCCAGTCGCGCGCTGCTCAGATTGGCGTTCCGGAAATCAGCCCCCTGCAGATCGGTGTCGGTGAGGTCGACCCGGGAAAGGTCGGCATCCTGCAGGTTCCCCCCTCGCAGGCGACGCATGCGCAGATCCATCCCCACGAGTGACTTACCCTGCAGGTCTTCGCCCACCAAACTGGAAGCCAACGCCGCAGGTTGCGCCGCCGCAGCCCCACCCTTTGACGGGTCACGCCGGTTACCGGGAAGTTCAGCCGCGGTGGGGCCGAGCGGCGCTTCGGCTTCAAGGAGGACCGCACCCGCGGCCACGGGGTCAAAACCAGCCGGCCAGCGGGTGCGGCTGTCATACAGCGCGCCACGCAGATCTGACCGGTCGTTGGGGTAAACGATATCGACGAGGCGGGCGCCGCAGAAATTCGCGCCTCGAAAATCTCCCATTGCGAAAGAACCCCTCAAGTCACTGTTCCGGAAGTCCGCTTCCCGAAAGCTCTTCGCCCCCGCGATGTTCAATCGGTTCAAGCCGGAGTGCTTCAACCCGGAGGCATTCACCTTGTCCATGATCGCTCGCGTGAAGTGAACCTGGTTCACCACCGCTCCGCGCAGGTCCGCGCCGGTGAGATTTGCTTCCACAAATTTCGCCCCCGTCAGGTTCGCGTCTTTGAAGCTCACCCCCGCCAGGTTCATGCCGGTAAAGTCCGAGAACACCAACGTGGCCCCCTCGAAATCCGCCCCCACGAGGTCCTTTTTTCGCAGGTCCTGCTTGGAGAGATCCTTCTCGCGATAGTCCTTCCCCGAAGTGCCGTCGGCTTGCGCCGCTAAAAGAGTGGAGCAAAGGACCAGGACCACCCCGGCCGTGGAGGCGGCCCGCACGAAACCAGGACCGACGCACCAACCGAGAGGTAACAACATGGTTCACCAGTAGCGCCACCCCGCGCGATAGACAGGAGATTCGCGATCTATGTTTTGCATCAGCGCCGCCGCACGTGCCGGAATGGAATTTCGACCCAAGGGGTCAGCCCCTCATGTTTGTGGTCATCGTCGATCTCCGATTCATTCGTTCAACACAACAGCCGCTCGCCGTTCATCTAATCCTTTGCTCAAGAAACGGATGACAATTCCCAGAGCCACTGAACGAATCCCCTGCCACAAACAGTAGGGGCTGACCCCATCGGCCCGCACGCTTCGGTGCGTCCTGCGCGAGCACGCGCGCCCTCACCGGAAGCTCACAACGGTTTTGCTCAAATCATTGATTTGCAGCAATAACCTATCGCCAGCAAATTACGTCGTGACGCTGCCTGCAGGTGCCATCACCGTGCAAACCCTTCGCTAAAGGAGCAGCGGTGCTCCCGCGCGGAGCCCTCCCTTTCCCGTACGACACCCAACCCGGAACGCAGTTTTTCCACCCAGCACCCGCTCGACGATCCCGTTAAGGGGCCTGCCGCTCCCTCGACAGTCCCCGGTCGCAAACCTCCGGGCTGACGCCGAGGATCGCGCCTACCATAACGAGGCGGTTCCAGCCGGCCCAGGCGGACGGCGCGTCGCGGGGAGTTGACCATGGGGCCCAAATCGGTTCGGCCTCGTCTCTCCCTACAGCCCCCGACTTCCAGGGGATGAACTCAGGTCGGGGTTCGTTCACTGCTCCGGGTCCGTGTGCTCCGGTTTACATGCCGCAACTGGACGGCCTGCGGGCGCTCGCCGTGATTGGCGTGGTGGCGTACCACTGGTTCCCCGAGCAGGGACACGGCTTGCCGCTGGCATCAGGGGTGCAGCTTTTCTTCGTCATCAGCGGGTTCCTCATCACAACCATTCTACTGAACCTGCGACACGCTGCCGAACGGGGCGACACCCCTTGGTTCAAGGCCCTGCGGACGTTCTATGCCCGTCGCCTCCTCCGCATCGTGCCCCTATTCTATGCGGTGGTGGCGATCGGGGCGGCGTTGAAGATCGCCGACCTGCGCCAGAGCTACCCGTGGCACCTCGCCTATGCTTCCAACCTCCGCTTCTTCCTCGATCAAGGCTGGTATAAGTCGGTGGCCCATTTCTGGTCACTGGCGGTCGAGGAACAATTCTACCTCGCCTGGCCGCTCGTGGTGTTCTTCGCGCCACGCCAGCGTCTGCTGGCCTGGTTCATGGGAGTTCTTCTCTCCGGCATCGCCTTCCGCGCGCTGTTTCCTCTCGTGCTGCCGGGAGTCCGGCTGTCGGAAATCCTCACGCCGGCGAGTTTCGACAGCCTGGCCCTGGGCGCCCTCCTGTCGTACTCCCGGCACGCGCCCCACCCCGTCTTCACTCGGATCCGGCACCACCGGCGCGCGATCGGCCTCGGTGCCATCGGCGCGTACACCCTCGCGGTCTATGTGGGCGGTGCGACCCTCGCCATCGCCGGTTGGACCCTGCTGAGCCTCGCCTTCACCGTGGCGGTCGACGCCTGCAGTGAAGGAGTCCGCGGCCCGGTCGGGCGCATCGTCTCGAACCCAGGGCTGCGTTATCTCGGACGTATCAGCTACGGCATCTACCTGATCCACAACCTCGTTTGGTATCCGATCCAATGGCTCGGCACACTCTGGCCCGGGATGCCGAACGACCCCCTCTCCCAATTCGGGATTCGGGCCCTTCTGACCCTGGCGCTCGCCAGCCTCTCCTTTCACCTCTTCGAGACCCCCCTCAATGCGCTCAAGCGCCACGTTCCGTATCCCAAACCCGGAGACTCCGTTCGCTCGAAGTCAACCGACGAAACCGCCCTCGCCGCCTGACCCGCTCCAGCCGAGCGATGGAGGAGACACTCACCCCGTTCGTCCCCGGCAGACACCCACGTCCCGCGCCTCTACAAACGGGTTCAATTTAGTCGGGTTCCGCTGTAGGCGGCCCGCTGAGGTCGCGACGGGGCCGGACGGTCCCGCCTCCGTCTACCGCGCGGCCAGCGTCTCCCCCATTGAGACGCCTCACTAAGGAGGTACTCGTTCTAGGTAATCAGCATCTTCTGCGGGCTCAAATTCCTGCGCTCGATGCCACAAATACTATATCAAGACCCCAATCACGAAGAACCCGGACCTCCTCCGACTCACTCAGTACACGAAGTTCAACGATCCCGTTCTTGGAGCGTCGAGCTCTCATGCTCACGCTCCCATGTAAAAACCTAAGTTTAACTACCTCCCCTTCACGAACCCAAGTCCCGCCAAGAAATTGGATGGCTCCATTATCCGCAAGACAGTAGTCGAAGGTTCCGTCCTTTTGAAGATTGAGGGTGGACCGACCATCTCTCGCCACATAGTGTATAGGTAGCACGTCTACTGAGGGCTTACACGAGCACAACATCATGAGGATCACGAGCGAAGCAATCCTCCCGACATATTGCCACCGCACCCCTCCCACCGTTACCCGACTCAGCAGCACCCGATTCTGGAAATTCCATCCTACCAGTCCGGGCGAACTGCTCAATTTCATACGGAGTCAGCCTTCAATCGACCAAACAATCTGCGGATACCGGGAGAGGGTTGACGATCAAAGGGTGGCCACAGGTTCGGGGTCGGTGAATTCCGATAAAGACCCGTAGGATCGACCCATGGTGTACCGCGGATATTTATGTTCAACAACGATTTTCGGTTCTTTCGCTGGACGGAATTGCATCCCAAAGTTCGCCGAGTCGCTTGTTCGAGAAACGCAGGGCGCATCCTGAGGTCGGTGAGCGAGTCTCGTACCTCAAACATGGGCTGCTGACCCGATCGGCTTCTCCACCCACCATTCACGGTAGAACCAAATAAAAGGGCTCAGCGAGCCAAACTCACGGAACCTTTTGTATATACACACTATCAAACCCCTCGCGATTGAGCACCTCCAGGCCCGCTCCATCTCCCAATCGGAGGCTCATCTTTCGATCAGGAGTTTGAACAAGTTTAAACACAACAACATCGCCCTGGATGGAGCAAACAACATAGCTACCCGAGCGGGTCCACGAGCCCCAATAATATTCAAGTTCGGAACCGTCATTCAATGAGTAGGCCAAGACACCACCTTTTTCAAAACTCAGTGTCACTTTAGCATTCAGCGCAGTAAAGTACTGCGGCAAACGAGAACCGTGACTCTGGCACGAACAACATGCAATGGCCAGAGTAACACACCACAACACCCGCAAACATCGAGCCCGCCAAGGTTCCAGCCAAATTGCGCAAAACTCATGGATTTGCTTCATATATCTACAGAGAGGCTGACCCGGTGGGCGGGGCCTAGGGACCCGACGAACTCTTCAACAGGTGCTTCTGGAGTGCCGGCAGCAGGTGCCTAAACTCACTTTCGCCCAAATAAGCAACGGAGAGCTGGCTGGTGCCCGAGTAGCTCTGGGCTAGGTTCTCCACCGAACGGCCTGCCACTCTTGGCCTCGTTGCACTCCACGCGATCAGAACCTCTCCGGGACGCTCGGGCGGGATGCTCACTGTGATGGCCTGCTCCATGGCGCCATACCCCAGGAAAAGCGTGTCGAGATTATCTCCCAAATAGTCATCGATACTATTGCGCTTCTCCACACCAAACTGCTCCTCCATCTTGGAGTACAGAGAGTGCTTGAGGGAACTCCCCTCGGAGCTGTACGCCGGGAGGCTCAGCACAACCACACCCACTCCCGCCTTTGCCACTTTGACCAGTGGACCCTCAATTTCTGAACGTATCTCAACATACTCACTGAGAAGATCCGCCAGTCGCGTGCGTTCAGAGAGGGACAGTCCAAGCAGATGGGCGCGTGCGTCAATATACGCTTGCACGCGTTGATTCAATCCGCGCGACCCTGGCGCACGCTGCTGCGTCTCCCGGATCTGTTTCCGAACCGTTGGGGTAGAGCCAGGTCGCGCTGCGCTGTCTGACTCCCTTGAAACAAGGGCAGCTGCCGGAAGCACACCAAGAGGAGGCGGAGCCTTAGTCCCTGCCATTTCAATCGACCGGTTACGGAAGATCAGCAGGAGCAAGAGTACCAAAATTCCAATCACCAGGATTTTGAATCCGTGCTGTTTCATTTGTACCGGATGCAAGAGAGGGTCCGGAGCAGGTAGAACGAGGCAACAGAGAACGGCTGTGGCTGAACGGGCACGATTTTCAGAGCTTCGACCCACGGGGCCAGCCCCTCTTCGCCGTCGCATCGTCGTTCGTGAGTTGCTCGTAGTCCCGGCAAATTTCGCAGCGGGCGGCTTGCTCCGCGGACGCGAACCGCGACGCTGTCGCGACTCCCCGCCAATCCTCCAACGCCCATGAGCCAGCCTTCCTTCACCACCGATCTGACCCGCCACCCTCCCCGCAGCCCTTACGTACGCCTGGGTGGCTACGTTCTTCTGCCCCGCATAATCGACAAGGCCCGCGCGGCCCTCGCGGGCAAACTCGGCGAGTACTCGGACGATCCGAGGGGGATGAACGCGCATTTCTTCCGCTTCACCGGCATCGACCCCCAGGCATTCAAGCAGCAGGTCGCCACCGGCGCGGGTGACTGGGACATCCTCCAATGGGTCCAAGCGCACGCCACCCCCCAACGCGACCTCTGGGAAATCAAGGCCTGGAGCGAATACCACCTGCAGCGCCCGGTCGACAGCGACGCCGAGACCTTGCTCAACTTCGCGGAAGCCATGAAGCGCCGGCATCCCGAACGCGAGGACATCAAAACCCGCTTCGACTGGCTGGATTTCGACGACTACTGCACCTTCGGCGGAAAGCCGTGAACGTGGAGACCGATCCGAGGACGCCTTCGGCTTTGCCACCCGGCGAGCGGTACGCCTGGCCACAAATGCCAGGGACTTCCGCCCCGAAGGTCGATGATCGCCACCCGACCGTTTCGAACGCAACCCGGACACCGCCAACTCGCTGACCAAGAACGCTCGGGGCTGACCCGTTGATCCTCCCCGAGAAGAAACGTTATCGATTCGACCGGCGGCGAACGGCAGCCAAGCCGAGCACAGCCAAGCCAAACAGGCCCAGCGTCGATCCAGCGTCCGGGACCGCCTGCTTGAATTGGAACTTACCGCTCCACGTACCGGTGTCACCACCCGTATCCACCAAATCATAAAGGAGGAAATACGTCGGCACCCCGCCGATGGTGTTGGTGAAGACGCCGCTCATCGACGGAAACGTCTGCTGAAACGACGCCACACCAGTCTGGAGATTAAGAGGATCCGGTGAACCGCTGCTACTGGTTTGGAATCGGACGACATTCGTATTGCGCGAAGCAAAGAGCCCGTTGGGAGTGTTCAACGGCAAGCCCAGGAAGACACTCGTCGTTGCCATCGCCCCTCCGACGCCGGTAAATTCGAAACTCCCTGAGAGTTCGGTTGCCGTATCAATATCGAAGATAAAACCAGCGCGGACCGACTGAGCCAGAAGCAGGGCCAAGAGGAAACCAATGAAGCGGAGGGGTTTGGGCATAGGGAAATAGGCCAGCATACCAAGGGCCATAAAATCCAATTTTTCCATACGAACCCTAATGATCAACGGTTTATCAACTAAGTACTTTTCCCACCCAGACCACAAATCCGGCAAGTGTAAGCTTTCCCGACACTATTGCGCTCCCTCAGCGCCGGAACTCCGACGCTCGACCCACTATTTTGGCCATGAATCGGACGCGCCCCCGCGGCAGCCAGGCGAGTGACGGTTTACTTCAACCAGCCGGTGCCCTTCGCGATCAACCAAATGACGGTGGTCAAGGCCGGCATCCCCAAGAGAATGCCCAGACCCAGATAAAGCAGAGCCCGGCGGGTGAACGGCGAAGCCGCGAGGGCGGACCGGTACGATCGTTGAATGTCAGCGGCCAGCGGTTCGGCCCCGGGCACCAGGGGCAGGCGGAGGACCATATGATAAGCGGGACCCCGGGGTTTGGGGATGATCTGGTGAAACTGCATCCAATCCCCGTGCACCGTGATCGCGACGTCCTTTTCCAAAGGACTAAACTCGTCGCCGATGGCAATGCCGTCCTTGGTCACCACGACGTCAATTCCCGAGGGACCCGGAGTCTGCTTGAGATTTGCATCGTTCGGTCGCACGCCGTCGCGTTTGTCCCACTCCTCGCTGCGGCCGCGAAACGCCTCCCAGCGGGCGGGATCGATGGTCCACCGGGCGATCACTCCCTTCCCGGCCTTCAAGCGCAGGTACCGTTTCGCCTCGTCCCATCGGACCGCCAGCCACACTCCGCTGATCAGCAGGGTCGAGAGGCTGCCGAACAACAGGAGTTTTCTAAAGGTAAGGTCCGTTCCTGATCTCGGCACCACCAGCGCCGGCACGAACACGATGACTGCAATGGCGAAGACCGCGGCCGCCCGATTGCGGGAGTGTTCGTAGTGGGGCATACGTGACGATGCGAACGGTGTCGGGCCGAGCATCGTTTGTCGACAGCTAGCAAAGGGCGGGCGGGAGGACCGACCCAGAGCCAAAAGCCGCTCCCCTTCCTCGCGTGAGCCAAGCAACTGCGACCTTCTGTTCGAGTTCCCCTCCTTGCCACAAAAGGAGTGCCGTGCAAAGCTCCGTCAAGGTGGAGGGCCTTCCACGAGGACCTCCCACACTGGCAGAGGCCGCAGTCCCGAACTGGTTCCCTTGGGGGAGCGAAACGGGGTCTGGGGGCGGAGGCGCCTGGTTGGCTGGATCGTGCCTTCGCTGAGCATTGCCGACTCGACGCCGAAGCCCTCGGACCACGTTTCGCGGCTTCGCGCCTTCGCGTGAACCTCCTGCCGTCACCCTCTCTCTCCGTCGGATTTGCGGTCGGCTTTCTTTCGCCATCCCCGATTCCCGGCCGTCGGGTTTGCCAGCGGCCGGATCATCCCGCTAGTCTCCTGCCTTCCTCCACCCATGAAACGCGTCACCGGTATTGGCGGCATTTTTATCAAATCCAAACAGCCCGAGGTCCTGCGGGAGTGGTACCGCACCCATCTCGGTTTCGAACTCGAACCCTGGGGTGGCCTTGTTTTCCGCTGGGCCGGTCCCGACAATCCCACCGGAACCGGCTCCACAGTCTGGAGCACGTTTGCGGACAGCGACAAGTACTTCGCTCCAAGCCAGGCCCCCTTCATGGTCAACTATCGGGTGGCCGACCTCCACGCCCTCCTCGCCGTCCTCCGCGCCGAAGGCTGCAAGGTCGACGCCAAGGTGGAGGAGTCGGAGTATGGAAAATTCGGCTGGGTGATGGATCCCGACGGTAACCGCATCGAGCTCTGGCAGCCGCCTGAGGGCCAGTAAGTCTCCGCTCGATCGCTCGGATACTCACGGCCGCCCACCTCGGGACGGCGGAGTCACCGCGATCCCTGGACGTTTCGTTCCGGCAGTTCGATGCGATGGCTAGCGGGCTGTCTCCACGGGCGGAACCAAGGGGGTCGCCGGGGCCGCCGCCCGGCCGCCAAAGTCAGGGCCGGATACGTCAGCATCCGACCAGCCGCGTCCCAGGTCGATCCCAGTCAGGTGCCAGCGGTGCGCGCTGATCCGAAGGGGGCCGCGCACCCGCTCATGGAAACGAACAGGCATCAAAAAGCGTCCGACTTGGCGGTACTCCAGGAACGTCGTGTCGACGTGCGCCCCCCGTGTGCTTTCAAACCCCTCCAGCGTCAGGTGCACGCGAAACAATCGAAAGGTGCCCGTTTCGATCCACAGGACCACTTGATCCTCCGCCGAAAACCCGAAACCGGGACGGACCGTGGCCAGCAGGCGGTGATACCGGACGCCGTCCTCGGTGGTGTCCGCCAGCCGGACAAAGGTGGCGCCACGCCAGACCAGGAACGAGGGACTGAAATGAAAAAGTTGATACGCGTCAGCCGTCAGCGCCGTCGCCTGCAGGCGGGCCGGGTCGCGCTCCCGCACCCCGTTGTAGAAGACCTCGACGGCGTCCGGGGTCCGCACCACCTTCTTGACTCCCGCCGGGCCCTCGTACCGCACCGTGTAGAGCGCTCCGCCGGCCCGGGTCCGTTCCTGGGAGGTGACGCGGTAGGCAGCATCTGAGATCAGCGGCTGGATTTTCTGGATCAGGGTATCCCACGTGCCCGTGATCGATAGATTGAGGTCCCCGGCCGACTCCCGCAGATCCCCGCCATGTGTAGAGAGGCAGCGTTGAAAAATCGTGTCCGCCGCCAATCCATCGCCCTGCACCACGGTGGTAGGCCGCGATGGAAACGGAGTGCCGCAGCCCTGGAACCCAAGGGCCAGCACCCACACTCCCGCCACCCACCCCCCCCAGCCGAAGCAACGCATGCGCCCAGTCTGCCCGGGGCGCGACAGATAGCAACCGACCGGTACGCCGGCGGCCAGCAGAGCCCGCCCCAGACCCGCGTTTCGGACGAGCCGTTCAACCCAAGGGCTCAGCCCCACATCTCTGTGGTCAGGGTCGGCCTCCGATCTGCACTCCACAGAATAGCCCCACAGAATTCACCTAAACTTTTGCAATAAAACATGATAATTGACACTGAAGTCAGTGGAGGAATCTCGCACCGAGAACATGAGGGGCTGACCCATCGGTCATCGGACTTCGCGGGGCGACGCTTCCGGGGTTGCTGGTGTACGCCAGCCTCTTGCCCTCGGAAAGCCGCAACGATGAAGGTTCTCTTCTGTTTTGCGTTACTGGAGGCGATTTGAACTCGCGGCGGGGAGGCCGGATCTTCACCCGTCGCCTGGCGGCGGACATCGCCAACTCTAACCTGCTGTCAGCCCGTTTCCGGTCTCAACGCATCGCGTGATGCGTGGCGGACGAAAATGACCGAAGCACGGACATGCCATTCACCCACCACCTCAAGTCTTTTCACATCGTCGCAGGCTCCGTTCTGCTGGTGGTGATGGGCGTGTTTTGTACGCGCATGCAGCTCAGGACCAATCAGCTGGAGGTGGCGGCCAACCGGTGGGTCCCCGCCGTGGCTCGGGTTCACGAAGAGGAGATTCGGTACCGGCAGGGCACAATCTCGTACCGTCCAACGGTTTCGTATTTTTACGACGGTACCGCTTTCGAAAGCAAGAGCGCCCACTGGATCGAAGTATCCAACTGGAGGCGGGTCTACCGCCTAAACGAACGCCGAGTCACCATTGCCATCAACCCGGATTCACCCCGCGAGTACGACATCGTCTCCGCCGATATCATCGAGTACCATCGCCGTAAGCGGAACGAGGGCCTGGTCTTCGTCATCGCGATCCTGGGCGCGATGCTCGGAACTGAAATCGCCAGACGCTACCGGCGCGCCGATTCAGAGGAGAAAACTTCATAGCCATCTTGCCCCGGCAGCGTCGAACCGGGCCGGCCCCATAATCTTGGCACAAGCGCCCCGGACCCACGCGACCTCCCGCCTTCACTTCCGCAACCACGGGTTGGCGGAACGATCCATGACTTCGGTCAGCGGGTCGGGGCGTCGGAGGAAGGCGCGGTGGATCTCGGTCTTGAGGTCGTTCCCCGGCGCGAGGGTGCCCGCCCTCTGGTGGACCGCCTCAATGCGCTGGATGGTTTCAAGCCGGGAGAGCCGGAGCGCCCGACCGACAGCCGCGGGAAAGGATCACGCTGATGCCACGCCAACCGCTCAAGGAACTTCATACACCTCGACCAAAGCCGTGCCACTTGTGTTCTTCAATCCTGTGACAACGGCGGTATAGTTTCCGGGTGCGAGCGTTACAAGCATGGCGCTGTCGTTGCCACGGCGCAAAAAGGGAAAGGCCCCGACGGCGGCGGCCGTCCGGTCGAATCTCTGTTCGTCAGTAACCCCTGAACCGCTCCAGTTGTTATTGTCCCACAGCGCGGTGGTGCCCCGATAGAGCGT
Organism: Opitutaceae bacterium; assembly: GCA_046346755.1. Taxonomy (GTDB): domain Bacteria; phylum Verrucomicrobiota; class Verrucomicrobiia; order Opitutales; family Opitutaceae; genus UBA6669. The sequence goes on from JAXMHM010000056.1 coordinate 10,984, forward strand.
CAACATCGGATCAGGGAGAGCATCAGCCAGATTGAACGGAGGCGCGGCCAATGTCGGCCCCGCGGCACGTATGAACACCTGCACCGGAACCTCGCCGGCGATCGAAAAACCAGCAATCAGCGGGTGACTCGCATCCACGAAGGCGCGGGCCGACAGGTTGACAAAGCGGCGCGATGCCGTGTGTGGATCCTGCGCGTGGTAAAGTTCAACCAGCCCGCTGCCGTGATCGTTCGCTCCCGGGACGACCAGCGCGGTGTAGGCGCCCGGTCCCACGTTCGTTTCCAGCGCGGCATCTCGACTCCCCTCCGGAAGTGCAAAGGCGCCCACCTGCGCGAACCGCGATGAAAGACCTGCATCCCATTGATCGTTGTCGGCAGTTGCCTTGCCATCGGCCACCACGACGACTCGAGGATCGGACATCACTTCGTTTACGCCGAACTGAGTCAGGCCGGGGCCAATCCCGCGCACGAGGGCGGTGGTTGTACCGCTTCCGGTGGTCACAAATCCCGCAATGAGGGGATTGTCCGCCGTTGCCCTGCCTCGCGCGGAAAGATTCAGAAACCGGCCGACTCGTCCTGTGAGCGGGCGAATGCGGAAGAACTCGGGGATTCCGGGCCGCGAATATCGATTCCCGACGCCAAGCAACGAATCGTCGGGCGCGATCGCGAGGATCTGAAAGTCACTCTGATCGGGTCGGACGGCGTACCGCGTGGAATCGCGATCCCCTTCAGGCGTGTATGAAATCGTAGTATAACTTCCAGGAACCAAGCCTCCTCGCGTGCGCCAGAATCCCCCGTCAGATCGATAGGTCGTGCCAATCACCCCGTCGCTCTGAGACACACCCATCGACGGTCCGCGATAACTCAAATCGCGCCCCCCGTCGGGAAGGTATCGCGTAAACGTGTCCGTTCGTTGAAACCGAGTGGATACTTCGGATACAGCATAGAGACCCTTCTCGGTGATCGCCGTCGTTTCCAGGTCATCGTTCGAATAGGTGGGCCCCCGTGCGCAAACGACGGTGGCGGCGAGGTACGTTGTGTCACGCGCTCCGCTTGCATGATACCGAACCAGCTCCAATACGGCCGCCTCTCCGGCCGCTGCAAGCAAACGGCCCTTGGAATCGACACCAAGAAGGCGATGCTTCTTGAGGGAAGGGAACTGCGGGTCGATCGAGCCATCCAGGTTGAAGCGGATGATCTCGCCGGTCAGACCGAGGAAATCGAACCCAGCCTGGACGTAGAGCCGCCCGTCGGGCGACACCGCGCTGCGATAGATAGAGGCCGTGATCGGCAAGGGTTGAAAGGTGTCGTCAAGGCCGCCGTCCGGCAGCAAACGCACCAGGCCCGTTCGCGCCTGACCCGCGATCGATGTGAAGGAACCGCGAACATAGATGCGTCCATCGGCAAGAAGGTGCATGGCGTAAATCGACGACGACGCAGGGACACCTACGCCCGCGCCAAAGCTGCGATCCATCGATCCATCCACATGCAGCCGGGCGATTCCCTCGGGCAATCCGCCTGAGGGTGAGCCCAAAATGGATCCGGCCACGAGCAGTCGGCCATCGGGCTGCGGGACCACCAGTCTAGGCGCGCTTGGAAGAGCGGATACAAACTGGGGATCGCGCACCTCGGGTTGACCAGCGGGAAAGAGGTCAATCGACACCGAGTGAACACCTCCTCCTTCCGTGTGCAATTCGTAGCGCGAGGTCTCCGGCGTGACATTTAAAACGTAGAGCACGGGCTGGGTGGCACCCGGGATCGGCACTCCAAAAAGGGTCCACTGAAGGGTATTGTCCGGCCTTGCCAAAATCACCTCTAGGCGCGCATCAGAACCATATTCCGCGGGTCCGCGTTGGTAGACGGTTACAGGCGGAAGCACGACATGGGTTCTGGCAATTCCACCATCGAAACCGACGGCGATCATCTCACCTTCTCCCCGCGCTACGGCCGTCGCCAGAAAAGGAGGCGGGGGCGCATCCACGACCCACGTCTCATTTCGAAACACCGCTGCACCTCTCTCCGCCACCGCGACGACCTCGTCGTTGGTGCGGGCCACGACTCCTCGAAACGTCGCCGTCGTTAGGCTCGGACTCAGGCCGAGCGAGTCTGCCCGAACGCCCGTAGCCCAAAGACCATTGCTGCCCACCACCCACACGCGATTGGGCGAAATCGCGATGCTCTCGATGTTCGAAGTACTGGCGAACGGAAGTGCGGCGAACGTCTCCGCGTCTGGAGTCGAGAAGAGTGCGCCCGTTGCTCCTCCGATCAGGAATTGGCCCTGCCCCCAGGCCAACGCGCGCAAGAAACCGCTGCCAAGCGCCGGACGCTTCGACCACATCTCGCCGTCACTTGAAGTTAGAACAACACCCTGTTCGCCCACGACGACCCAGCGACCGCCGCCATAGGCTGCCGCGTTCAGACGGCTCGTTGTGCCTGAAACACGAGGCGTCCAGGTCACACCGCCGTCGTCCGACGTCAGAAGGATCCCGTGGTCGCCGACGACGACGAAGCGCCCCGCCCCAAACCCCACTCCCACCAGCCAGACCGTGGCGGGAGAGATTTCCTGGCGCCACACGGGGTCGCTGTAGCGGTATGAGATGATTGTACCCTGCTCACCCACCGCAACGAGCGTACCCGAACCGTAGGCAACGGACCAAAGGTTCTGGTTCGTCGCCTCCTGCGCCACAAACGTCCAACCAAGCTGTGCTTGGAGCGTGGCCACGGCCATCGTCATCAGGAGACCCCCGAGACGTGCCATCCGGGGAACACTCCCGGCTTGCGTGTCCAAGAGCCAGAAAAGGGAACAAAATCGAATCGTGGGAGCCATACGGAGGTTGGGGCAGAGAATGAGCCGCAAGGCAGCGCGGAACGGTTGGTCAGCTCAAACTCTACGGACTTACCTCCTGCGGCGCATCTCCCTTGAGTTTGCGGATCGCATTCGTACTGAGGCTGAATTCCGACTTGCCCGGTTCAAAGAACTCGGTGGTGGCCGTATACTCAATCGATCTCCATGCCGGGCTCCGCCCGGCTGCGGTAGCTCGCGCAACAGAGCGATCTCCCCAAACGAGGTGGTACTCTCCTCTTATCCGCAGTTCGAATTTCTGTAACCCACCGTACTTCAACCAAAATTTCACCGTCGCCTGGCCTCCTCGCACCTGCGGACTTAATGCGGTGTATGGACTGACCGCGATCATCGGATTGAGGGTCTCCGCTGCTGCCTCTTCAAGAAGCTTGTCCGTCATCGGTTGTGTGAGCTCAGCCACGATCGCGTCACCGTCGGTACGCAGGCTGGTCATTTCAGGAAGCAAGTCGCGCAGTTGCTCGCTCGAACTCACTGCGCCAAATCGCAGGAATTGCAGGGCGAACCTGCTTCCTGGGTGGGCGCGGGTCAGCAACTCGCGTCTTGAGTTTACAGTCGCCTTCCAATCGGGGTTTCGGGAGAGGGTCGGTTCATCCCACCCAAAGGCCTTCAAAACCTCCTCCCTCGTCATCCAACCGGCTCCGTAGTCAACCAGACCTCTCGTCGCGGTGAAGACTCCATTCAACATTGCCTTTTGATTCACCGAATCTTGCGAGAACTTCGCAACGGTCACCCCGTCGCGACTCGATTTACCCCATAGCAACGTCTCACTGGCCAGCTTCCCTGAATCTCCTCCTGTTTTTTGCGCAGGTGCATCAAAGGTGCGCTCAATCGTCCGTTTCCACGTGTAGTTCGCGGCTGCATGCAACGCCTGCACCGCCGTGATGACATCGGTTTCCGAGACAGTCGCCGCCACGGCAACCTGCGCCCACACCGAGGCGGCAATCATGCAACTCAGCGAAAGACGCCGCACCCCAGCACTGCGGCAGTGGGCTTTGTAAAGACGCCAAAGGGGTTGGTGTGCTGCATTCATCGTGTTTTCCGCTCCCCGGGGAACGATAAGCGCCCCCTGCCCGACATCGGGAGTCTCAGCCGGATGACTGAGATCCTACAATCTCACAGTCCAACGATTTGCTTATCTGTTCTTGGGTCGCACCATAGCTCTGGAAATCGCGCCTTAGTCAGGGTTCGAATCGCTCCCTCTGAGTAACTCAGGACACGAGCGACTCTGTCTCTCCTTCACTTCCGCAACCACGGGTTGGCGGAACGATCCATGACTTCGGTCAGCGGGTCGGGGCGCCGGAGGAAGGCGCGGTGGATCTCGGTCTTGAGGTCGTTCCCCGGCGCGAGGGTGCCCGCCCTCTGGTGAACCGCCTCAATCCGCTGGATGGTTTCGAGACGTGAAAGCCGGAGGTCGTCGCGGTACATCACCGCGGCATAGTTGGGGATGCGGATCTGCCCGCGATCGGTGGGATCCTGGCCCTTCACGCTGGCACCGGGATACCGCTTGAGCAGGAGATCGGACAGCGCCGCATCCGTAAGCACCTCTGTCTCATCCGGCACCACCGTTCGGACAACGTCCACCGTGACCGCCGGGAGCTCCAGCGCGTTGCTCGGCGGTCGTTCCGCAGGAGCGGTCGGCGCCTCAAAAGAGGGGAGCCCGGCTCGTATCTCCGCCGACAGCCGGGCCGACGAACGGGATTCGCCCGCGTAAACGAGGGTGACCAGTCCGGCCAACCCGGCAAAACGCGCCAACGACGACAACGACAGGGGAAGCGACGGGTTCAAGCGAGGGGAGTCTCGTAGAGAATAGAGCCCAGGCCTTCGACAAAGGTTCCCTTCCAATCGCTTGGGCAATTCCGATCTGCAGTCACCGCCCGGCACCGCTCCAGCGCCTTTCCCAGAATGTTTGAAATAGGTGGGAACGATCGTCCCTGCTCTGGGACGGTTCCTGCCATGCAACCCATGAAACCCATGTCCGGAATGAAACCCATGTCTCCCATGCGTCCGATGCAGCCCATGAAGGCGCCCGAACGCTGGTGGCCCGAAGCCCTGGGAGAGACCCCAACTCCGCCGGCGGCCAGAACGAGACCCGTTACGCCTTCTTCGCCGACCCGCAGCGGTTGGCCGTCGATCTCGGCGATGGAAAGGTCCTCGTTTATGACACCGCCGATCACCAGATCTCCGGCGTGCAGCAACAGCAGGGCGGCAACGCACGGGAGGTCGCGTTCACCAGCCAGCATGGCAAGGTCGACCTTAACCAGCTGAAACGCGTTTGACCGTGCAGTGAACCCGCGACAGCCAAGGCCGGCCTCCGAATCCATCCGCGCCTGCGCGACTCCGCGGAGAAAACCTGCCCGTTCCGCCCAAACGGCGGGAACGGTTCCTTGGTTTCTTGAGGTGACCACGACAAACGGTTAGCTGCGGCCGGGCGCGCCTGGCATCGGTTCACCATGCCCCGCATTCGTCGTCTCACCTGCCTCTTGCTCGGCCTGCTTGGCAGCCTCCCCTGCCTGATCGCTGCGTCGCGTCCACCGGATATCCTGCCGATCTGGCGCAATCCCGCGGAGGATCACGTCGCCAACTATCGAATACCCCAGCTTCTCGTCACCCAAAGCGGCGCGATCCTGGCCTGCGTCGAGGCGCGGCAGAAGTCGGGCGACGGCAGTCCGACCGAGATTGTGATCAAGCGCAGCCGGGATGGCGGGAAAACCTGGTCGGAAGCGATAGGGATCGAGCGGATCAAGACGGGTGAAAACTACGTCCTGCCGGTGCTCCTGGAAGATCGGGACACGCGGCGGCTGTTTTTCTTCTGCGCCATGCGCGATGCCGGCCTGCGCGACCCGACCACGCGCAGCTACTATCGAACCAGCGATGACGAGGGCTCGACCTGGTCCGAGCAGATCGATGTCACGCCGATCATCGCCGCGGCGGACGAAAAAGTGCAGTCAGACCTCAGCGCGGGGCGCGCCTCATCCGAATTCAATGGGGACAAACCGGAGCTCTTTGGCCGCAAGCTGTTCTTCTTCGGGCCCGGCCGCCCGATCCAGGTGTCACGCACGCACCCCCGATTCCCCGGCCGCCTCGTGGTTCCCGTCTTCCTGATCAAGGATCGCACGGCCACTCCGCGGTCGGCACGCGCCTACGGTGACGGCGTGCTCGTGAGTGACGATCACGGAAAGACGTGGCACATGGACGGTGTCGCGCCGCTGGGTGAGTTCGGGTCAAGCGAAGTCAGTGTCGCCGAACTCGACGATGGTCGGCTCGTGCTGAATGCGCGGGGTGCCCCGGAAAATCGCGGTGATTCCGCCGCCGCACCGCGCACCGTCTCATTCAGTGCCGATGGCGGAGCTTCCTGGACCCGTCCTGAGCTTGCCGAAGGACTGCCACGCTATCGGGAAACGCACTGCGGGTTGCTTCGGATACAGGCACCCGCGGGCAAGGGGTCCTGGCATCTGTTCAGCTTTCCCGCCGGACCGGAACGCCGCAACGGCACGATCCTGCTGAGCAAGGACAATCACCGTACGTGGCCGACCCGGAAGCTCATTGTCCCCGGTTCCTTCGGCTACAGCAACCTCGACCGCCTGCCGGACGGGACTCTCGTGATGATCTACGAAACCGCCTCAGGCAAAGAGGTGAACCTGGTGCGCTTCACGCTCGACTGGCTTCTGGACGGTCACGACACGCTGCAGCCCGTCCCATGAGTCCTCCGCGGCCGGGTGCGATTTGAATCCTCGTCGGCCCACGTGGCCGACCTGGGAACACATGCGGGACGTGGAACGACCATGCCGGCTCAGACCAGCGGGAACAGGCGCGCGGCAATGAGGATCACGACGAAGCCCACGCAGCCCATGATCGCGAGCATGACCGAGAAGCTGCGCAGGGTCTGAACCTCCGAAAAGCCGCTCATCCGGCCCACCACCCAGAATCCGCTATCGTTCATCCAGGGCACCAGTTTCGAGCCGCAGCCGATGGCGAGCGCGACGTAGAGCGGATGGAACCCGAGGTCGCCCGCCGCCACCACGCCGCCGAGGATGCCCACACTCGTCACCATCGCCACCGTGGCGGACCCTTGGGCGACGCGCACCAGCGCGGTGACAAAGAAGGCGAGCGGCAGCACGCCAATGCGGTACACCTCGGCGAGGTCGCGTATCCGCAAACCCACACCGGTCTCCTGCAGCACGCCGCCAAAGATTCCACCCGCGGCGGTGACGAGGATGATCGTGCCGGCATCGGCCAGCGCCGCCTGCACCTGGTCCTTGGCCGCCTTGCGGTTTCCGCGCAGGGTCCAGATCAGCGTGCCCAACGCGACCGTCGCCGCCAGGGCAAGCGCCACATTGGGCTGGCCCACCTGCTCCATCACCCGGGCAAAGGGCGAACCCTTGGCCACCGCCTGCGAAATGGTCAGCCCACCGATCAGCACGACCGGCAGCACAATCGGGAGCAGCGCCAGTCCGAGGGGAGGCAGTGATTCGACCGGGCGCACCGCAGACGACAGCTCCTTTCCGACCTCGGTCGCCGGCAGCGGGGTGGGCCAGCGTCGATTTGCCCACCAGGCATACAGGAGCCCGGCCACGGTGGTGATCGCGCCGAGGACAAGGCCGCCCACGATCATCAGCCCCAGATCCACCTTCAGCGCCTGCGCGGCAAAGAGCGGGCCCGGCGTCGGCGGGACCAGCGAGTGGGTCATGGTCGTGCCCGCCGCAATGCACATGACATAACGCAGGTAGTCGCGTCCCGTGCGCGCCGCCATCGCCCGCGCCAGCGGGATGAGCAGGAGAAACACCGTGTCAAAAAAGATCGGGATCCCGAGTACAAAGCCGCAGACTCCAAAGACCAGCGGCGCCCGTGACTCGCCAAACACCTTCAGCGCCGCGAGCACGATCCGCTCCGCACCGCCGCTGGCGAGGAGGGACACTCCCACGATCGAGGCCATCGCGATGAGCAACCCGAGTTGCGTGCAGGACTTGCCAAACAGGCTCGCCACTTTGGCGCCGATCGGCTCCGCCGCGCGGGCCGCCGCCGCCGCCGGCGAGGCGCCCTCGGACAGGGCCACCCGCTCAATGTGTCCGGGCGGGGTCAGCACCGCCACCACCAGCGCCGCCGCCAGCAACGCGATGAAGGCGTGGGTCTTCAGCCAGACAATTCCGCCAATGACCACGACCATGCCGATCGCGAGAAGAAGAAAGGGGTCCATGGGGTCCCGCTGGTAAACGCGTTTGCCTGCCCGGTGTCGAGTCCGGGCGCTCCGGCGCGCGAGCTCCTACCCCGTCGCCACCGGGGCCGCGAGGGTCGGTCCGTCAACCCACTTGCCCTCCACCGCGATGGTCTGCGGGTGGGACGGCAGGCCGAGTTCGTTGCGGTTGATCTGCGCCACGACCGTGTCGACCGCCATCGCCCCCAACTCCTCCGGCATCAGGTCCAGCCCCGCGCAGGGCCAGGGTTCTTGATCGCGGTTGAGGTTCACAAAGCTGACGTCACCGGGCACCCGAACGCCCTCCGCACCCAGCCACTCGATCACCTGCGGGTAGTGCCCAACCAGCACCGCGGGCTGGTGTGTGCGAAACCAGGCGTGAAATGGTTCGGGTTCGAGGCGTTCCACCACCAGCGGCGGAATCCGCTCCCGCACCGGCCGGCTCTGGGCAAACACGTGAAACGCCGCCGACCACCGGTACCGCAGCCGTGCCTCCGAGGCCCGCCGCAGAAAGAGCCCGATCCGCCGGTGTCCCTGCGCGGTCAGCCGGTCCAGCAGGTCAAGCAACATGGCGTGGTGATCAGGTCCGATCGAGTGCAGCCGCGGCTGGCTCATGGGGTTGAACATGCGCACGGCCGAAAGTCGCGACCACTCGATCTCCGACCAGTCCTGCGGCGTTTCGAACGGCATGACGATTGCACCCTGGATGTTGCGCGAATGCAGGACGGAGTTGATGCGTTTCAGCGACAGCGCCCCCGGCCCGGTCCGAAAGGTCTCGATGCGATACCCAAACTGCTGCCCGCGGCGCACCGCCCCCTGCAGGATCTTCTGGTGAAACCGATCCCGGCCCGCATTCGGCGGCTCCACCGCGTTCAAGGCGGCGATCGCCCCGCGGAAATGCCGGCTCCGGCTTCGCCTGACCTCCGACATGACCCGGCCCACGAGCTGATTGGGACGGTATCCCGCCGCCGCGGCCGCCGCCTGGATGCGACGCCGGGTCGCTTCGCTGAATTGCGGGAGATCGCGGAGTGCACCGGACACGGTCGACGGCGACACCCCCAGGCTCTGCGCCAGGTCGCGGATCGATCGTCCGGCTGTCTCCGGTGGGCCAGGCGGCCTCGGAGGGGGGTTGTTGTCGGGTGAGGACGGGGATTTTTGCACAGTGCAAACCTCGCGCCTGTCGACGTCCCGTGCAAGTCCGGCATGCCTGGCACCGCTCGCAGCCCCTCCCGGCCCTTCGCCGGCGCAGGTGCCTACGTCGCAATCCCCCACGACCTCCCCATGTCCTCTTTCCTCACGAACCGCCCGCTGCTCCGCGGCTTGATCACGGCCTGGCTTGGCGCCAGTCCGTTGCTTGTCGCCCAGACGGCCCCCAAGGAAGACATCATCAACCTCGCGGCCTTTGATGTCTCGGCCGCCAAGATGACCGGTTATCGCGCCGCCAATGCCGTGACGGCCACCGGCATCGGCACCGACATCATCGACACGCCGATCGCCATCAACGTCGTCACCGGCGAATTTCTCCAGGACACCGCTGCCTTCGAGCTTCGGCAGGCGCTCGACTTCGCCCCCGGCGTACGCACGCAGGAAAACAACGAAAGCCGGATTCGCGTCCGCGGCTTCGACGCGCTGTCTCTGCTGCGCAATGGTCACTACCGGCGTCAGTTGTTCGCCTCCTGGAACATCGACCGGATCGAGGTGATCAAGGGCGCCACCGCCATCTTCCACGGGAGCAACCGGCCGGGCGGCATCATCAACTACCTCACCCGCAAACCTTCCTTCACTGGCTCGACCGAAGCCAAGGTCCTCGTCGGCTCCCACGAGCACTACCGCACCGAGGTCAGCACCACCGGTCCGGTCAACGACCAGCTGGCCTATCGCGTCGGCGCGGGTGCCTATACCGCCGGGGGATTTCGCGACTTCTGGCACAACCGGGGCAACTACGCCGCGGGGGCGGTGACCTACCGGCCCAACGCCAAGGTCGACATCACCGCGGAGTACGAACACGTCTCCCAGAACATCTCCGACCAGCAGAGCACCGAGCTCTTTGTCACCAACAACCAGCTCGCCCTCGCCCAGATCTATCCGTCCGGCGATCCGAGCGGTTTCAACTACAACCTCGGCGGGCCGGATTCATTCCGTAAATACTCCACCGACACGCTGGACCTCGACGTGCGGCTCCGGCTGACCGACCGCATCGCCTACCGGATGGAGGCCAATGTCGCCGAGGACAATTTCCGCGTCCTGCGCACCCAGGGCACGCGCGAAAACGCCGGGGCCACCGCCGGCACGGTGACGATTCGTTTTGGCGACTACGCCAACTATCGCGATTCCTGGGACATCAAGAACTCGCTGATCGGCCAGTTCGCCCTCGGTGATTCCGCCCACACCGTCATGCTCGGTCACCAGTCCAACGAAACGCGGCAGCGCACGCCAGGCTTCGGACGCAAGAACGGCCGCGACGGCCCGAATTTCCGCTACAACCCGACCACCGGCGCCTTCCCGGAATTTCCCACCCTCGCCCCGCAGTACCCGCTCAAGGGTCTGGCGCTGCTTGAGAGCATCGGCACCCGCACCGCCGACGGCGTCTGGAACGACAACCGGAGGATCAAGGAAATCTCCAACGCGTACTACCTGATCGATACGGTGGACCTGATGTCCGCCCGTCTCAAGGTGATGGCCGGCGCCCGCTACACGCAGATCCGCCGCACCCTCGCGTGGGACAGCCTGCCGGCGATCGCGACGGCCGACAGCATCGTGCAGGATCGCGTGACGCCCCAATTCGCACTCCTCTACAAGCTGAATCCGGAGTGGTCCGTGTTCGCCACCTACAGCCAGTCTCTCGAACCGCAAAACCAGGTCGACGCCGACGGCAACGCCGCCGGCCCGGTCGAGGGCGCGGGCTACGAAATCGGGGTCAAGGCCGACGCCTTCGAGCGCCGGCTGGCCGCCACCCTCTCCCTCTTCGAAATCGAACGCTCCAACACCGCGACCCGCGACACTGTTCGCGAGGCCCAGCTCGGGCGCAGCCCGTTGTTCTTCTTTGGCAATACCGAAACCGTGCAGGGATTCGAGGCCGACATCGCCTACAACCCCAGCAACGCCTGGCAGGTGCTGCTCACCTACACCTGGCTGTGGCAGACCGAAACGACCGCCGCGCAGGACCCCACCCGGATTGGGACGCCGTTCACGCTCACCCCCGAGCAAACCTTCAATGTGTGGACCAAGTATGTCGTCCCGAGCGGCCCTGCAAAGGGGCTGGAACTCGGCGGGGGATTGCGCTGGGATGGCGGGTACCTGCTGACCGCGTTGATCGAAACCGGCGCCAGTCACCGCTTTGATCTCCTGGTCCGCTACCCCCTGACCCTGGCCGGCCGCCGTGTTTCCCTGAGCGCCAACATCAACAATGTCTCGGACGAGAAAAACCTGGGTGGCGGCCTGAACTGGACCAATCCGCGCGAATTCACGCTCTCCGCCAGCACCCGCTTTTGATGAAGAACCTGCTCCTGCTGTCCCTCCTTGTCCTGGCCGGCCCGGTCGTCGCGGCGACACCGCCGAACGTGGTCTTCATCATGACCGACCAGCAGATGGCGGATGCGATGAGCTTTCGCCAGGGCGATCGTTACTTGCGCACGCCGGCCCTCGACCGCCTCGCCGCCCGGGGAACGTATTTTTCCCGGGCCTACGCTCCGAATCCGCTCTGCATGCCGGCCCGGAATTCGATCTTCACCGGTCGCTTTCCGCACGAGACAAGGATCTCCGACAACTCCGACATGCGCTCCGGCCGGACGCTGGATCCGACGGAGTTCCCCACCCTCGGCACCACCTTCCAGCGCGCCGGTTACCGCACGGCCTACTTTGGCAAGTGGCATCTGAGCTATGATGTGCAGAAGCCCGAGACACATGGGTTTCAGGAGCTCGACCCGCAGCAGAAGGACACGGTCTCCGCGGACCGCGCCGTCGCCTTCCTCCGGACCCCCCAATCGAAGCCGTTCCTGCTGGTGGTGAGTTTCCTCAATCCGCACAACATCGCCGAGTACACGCGCGGACAGCCGCTGTCGAACGGTCCGATCGGCGAACCGCCGGCCCTGGCCGCGCAGCCGCCTCCGCCGACCAACCTGGGACACCCGGTGGGGGAACCGGATACGATGACCCTAATCCGCCAGGGTTATCACGCCAATCGCCGGCTGTTTCCGGTCGGAAACTTCTCGCCGTCGATCTGGCAGGCCATGCGCTGGGGGTACTACCGCCTGATCGAAAAGGTCGACGCGGAAATCGGCCGCGTGCTCACCGCCTTGCGCGAGAGCGGGCTCGAGCAAAATACCCTGATCGTGTTCGTCAGCGACCACGGGGAGTGCGTCGGCGCCCACGGGCTGGCGCAGAAAACCGTGTTCTACGAGGAATCCGTGCGCGTCCCCCTGATCATCAGCGCTCCGGGCCAGTCCGCCGCCCGCACCGACGACCGGCTGGTCAATGTCGGGATCTCGCTTCTCCCCACCATGCTCGACTACGCCGGGGGTGAACGTCCGGCCAAGCTGCCCGGCACCAGCCTGCGGCCGTTGGTCGAGGGGCGGCCGGTGCCGACCTGGACCGACGAGGTGATCTCCAGCAACCACATGTCGCAGGGCGGATTCGTCGGCGATTTTGTGCCCGTGACCGAGGGACGCATGGTGCGGACGGAGCGGTACAAGTACTGCGTCTACGTGCACGGCGAGCAGCGGGAGTCGCTGGTCGACCTGCTCAATGACCCTGGCGAAATGGTCGACCTCGCCCGGGATCCGGGCTACCGGACCGTCCTGCTCGAACATCGGGAGCGCCTCCGGCGTTTTGGACGCACTTATGGTGACTCCCTGGTGGATACACTCCTCGACCAGGACGTCGCTCCCCGGGCTTTCGAACGCATCACCACGCCTCCCCGCGGGGGCGGCGGAGGGGGGGAGTAACCGCCCATGGCCCCACCTTCCCTTTCCCGCGCCCGTTCCTGCGTCGCCCGCGGCTGGCGCATCGGCCTCTTCGCGGCAGGCCTCGCCGCCGGAGCGTTCGGTGCGGTTCCGGAGTTTCTCGTGCAGAGCAAGCCGGTGCGCCTCGATCCGTTTGCCGAGAGTCCCCTGCAGCTCAATCCGCCGACCTTCCGCTGGCCGGCCAAGGATGACGCAGGCACGGTCTTCCGCGTGGAGTTCTCCCGCGATCCCGGTTTCAAGGAGGTGCGAACGGAGATCGTCCGCGACCTGTTTCTTCGGCCGCTCGAGCCGTTTACTCCCGGCAAGTGGTACTGGCGGGTGCGTCCGGAAGCACCCGAGGTCAAGCCGTGGATCGGCTCCGAATCCTTCACCCTCGCCGCGGATCTGCCGCGCTGGCCGATCGCACCCTGGTCCGACTGGATCGCACGGCTGCCGGACTCGCATCCGCGCATTTACCTGACGGCCGGCGATCTGCCGGCCTTCCGGGAAAACGCCCGGCGCCTGGGACCTGGACTGGAGCGCTGGAGGGAAAAAACCCGGAAGCGACTGCTCGAACCGTTTTCCTTGGAGAGCTTCGAGAACCAGGTGGCCGACGATGTCGATCCGCTCGGTCCGGAATCGCAGGAACGGAAGAAACGCGTCTGGGCGTCGAAAGCCGCCTCAATCGCCGCCTCACAGCCCGCCGTCGACGGAGCCTGGTTGTGGCTCGCCACCGGGGACCCCTGGCTGCTGGACGCGGTGAAGAAGCGGGCGGCGTTGGTCGCGAGTTTCGATCCGGCCGGGTTCATCACCGATGGCAACACCGGACGCGACCGCGCCAATGTCGACTTTGGCAACGCCCTCCTGGTCCACGATCTCGCGGTCATCTACGACCTGCTCCATGCCGAGCTCTCTCCAGAGGAGCGCCGGGCGATCCGCACCGCCATCATTGCCCGCGCCACCCCGATCTTCGACAAAATGCGCCGCGCCCCGCTCGAGCTCATGCGCGCCCACGCGTGGCAACACGGGTTCTTCGACGCCATGGTCGGCGCGCTGGCCGTCGCCCGCGAGGAACCGGCCGCCCGTCCGTGGGTCGAGCTGGCCCTCAAGTCCTTCGTCGCAATGTACCCGTGGTACGGCGGTGACGACGGCGGGTCCCAGGAGGGCCCCCGCTACTATCACGACCTCGGCATGATCCCCGGTTTGAATACGCTCGACGTATTCCGCTCCGCCTTCGGGCTGCGGCTGGAGGAGGGCAATCCGTGGTTCCGCGCCAACCCCTATTTCCTGATCTATTCGTTTCCGCCGGGCAGCCTGCAGACCCAGCTCGGTGACGCCAATCCCGGGCCCGACGATCCCGAGGTGCGGCCCGCGCCGGGAGGCAAAGCCCGGATCGCGGCCCTGCACATGGCGGAGCTGTATGGCAACGGCCACGCCGCCGCCTACGCCGCGGCCGTGCCGGAGGATGACCTCGCCTACACCGTCTCGGAATACCTGCGCTGGTCCACCCTCCCGAAGGTCGCGTCCATCCCCCTGTCGTCACTGCCGCCCGCCCGGCTCTTCGCCGACACCGGCACCGTCTTCCTCCACTCGCAGCTCGCCGAGCCGCGGGATAATGTGCGCCTGATCTTCCATGCGAGCCCGTATGGCGGAAACGGTCACGCCCATGCCGACCAGAACAGTTTCCACGTCATCGCCTACAACGAGCACCTGCTGCTCGATTCCGGCTACTATACGCCGACCGGCGACCCGCATCGTCAGGAGTGGTACGTGCAGACCAAGGCTCACTCCACCCTGCTGGTCGACGGCACCGGCCAGACTTGGGGAGGCACCACCGGCTATGCCCAGGTCAGTCACTTTGAACAGCATCCGGACTGGGTGTATTTCGTGGGCGACGCCGCCCCGTCCTACAAGGAGGCGCGCCTCGACCGCTTCGACCGCCATGTCGTCTGGCTGCGCGGCGACGCGGTGCAAACGTATGTGATTTTTGACGACGCAGTGTCGGCGGGCGGAATCGAGCGCCGATTCGACTGGCTGCTGCACGCGGCGAAACGCATGGACATCGACACCACCGGAAACCAGGTCCAGGTGAAGGGTGAACGAGGCGAAGCCCAGCTTTCCTTCCTCGCTCCGGCCGGCCTCACCTACACGCAGCGCACCGGATTCGATGTGCCGGCGATCTACTGGCGGAAGGGCAAGAAGGAGCCGCTCCCGGACCAATGGCACCTCAAGGTCACGCCTCCAACCGCGCGCTCCGCCCGGTTTGTCACCGTCCTCCAGGTCTCGAAACGCAACCAGCCCAAGCTCCCGGTGCGGGCCATTCCCGGCGGGGCCGAAGTGGCCGGCTGGAGGGTGCGTCTCCCGGACGACGGCCGACGGGTCGAAGTTTCGCGGCTGCCCTGACCTCACCGGCACACCCCTCACTCCCATGCCGACCCTCCTCACGCACCCCTGTCCCACTCCGCTTCGGCTCACCTGGGTTTGCCTTGGCTGGACCGCGTTGATGGGTCTGCTGCTCCCCGGTTCCAGCCAGGCGGCCGCGCCGCTGCCGTCCCTCACCGCCACCCGCGTGCTCGAGTCGCCCCTCATCGCCCCCGCCATGCTGCCGGGTGACGACGGGCTGAGCATCAACGGGCCCTCGCTCATCCGGATGCCGGCCTGGGTGGCCCGGCCCGGCGGCCGCTATCACCTGTATTTTGCCCATCATGACGGCAAGTCCATCCGCCTCGCGTTTGCGGATCGTCCGGAGGGTCCCTGGACCCTGCATCCGGGCGGCGTGCTGCCCGTCGCGGACCAGCGCGCGCTACGCGGCCACATTGCCTCACCGGAGGCGGTGATCGATGAGGAGAGTCGTCAGATTTTTCTCTTCTGTCACGGCGTCCCGCTCGGCGGCGGACCCCAGGTCACCTCGGTGGCGGTGTCCCGCGACGGCCTTTCCTTCACCGACCTCGGCACGATCGTCGGTCCGGCCTACCTCCGCGTCTTTCGGCATGGCGGCGTCTGGTACGGGTTGAACCACACCGGTATGCTCCGCCGGGCGAAAAAGCTCGGTGAGCCCTTTGAACCCGTGGTGAACATCATCGGGCCGGAGATCGAGGATGCCGTCGATCCGGCGCTGCGCGGTGAACCGGGCGCCCCGCCGGCGGCGGGGCGGCCGACCAGCGGCGAGGCGCGGTATGGGATCCGTCACGTGGGACTCGATGTGTACCGGGACCACCTGTTCATTTATTTCTCCTGCGTCGGCCACCGCCCGGAACGCATCCTCTGCACCGTCGTCAATTTGGCGGGCGCCCCGGAAACCTGGAAAGCGCGCGGGGTGATCGAGGTGCTCCAGCCCGAACGCACCTGGGAGGGAACCGACCTGCCGCTGGCCTACTCGCGCGGCGGCAGCACGATCAAGTACGGTGACAACCGCGTGCGGGAACTGCGCGACCCCACGGTCTGGCGCGAAGGCGAGACCGCCTGGCTGCTCTACTCGCTTGCCGGCGAAGCCGGACTCGGAATCGCCAGCCTGCGCACCTCCCTTCCGCTCAACCCCCCGGCCCAGCCGTGAACGGCACGCGGCTCCTCCTGGCGGCCCTGATCGCCTTCTGCACCCTCGCCCCCCACGCCCATTCCATGCGCCCCAACTTTGTCCTGATCATCGGCGACGACATCAGCGCGGCCGACCTGGGGTGCTTCGGGAATACGGGAGTGCGCACGCCGCACCTCGACCGCCTCGCGCGCGAGAGCCTGCGCTTCACCCGCGCCTACGTGACCGCCACCAGTTGCAGCCCGAGCCGCTGCAGCCTGCTGACGTCCCGCTACCCGCACAACCTCGAAGCCGCGGCCGAGCTGCATGGAGCGCTCGCGGGAGGCGTGGCGCTCTTTCCGCAGTTGCTGCGCGCATCCGGCTACTACACCGCGCACGCCGGCAAGGCGCACTTCGGAACCCAGGCCAACAACGGAGTCCAGCGCGTCGTCGGACCGGCCGAGGCAGCCTTCGAGATCAGCGGTGACGGCGAACCGGTGCCCGGCAAGGGAGGCTACGGCGGCGAGGAACAGTGGCTGCAACGTCTGCGCAACCGCCCGACCGACCGACCATTCTTCTTCTGGCTGGCCGCCCACGATGCCCACCGCATCTGGGATGCCGATGACTTCGCCGGCCGGCACGCGCCGGCCGAGGTGGTGGTGCCCCCCGAACTGGTCGACACCCCCGAAACGCGACAGGACCTCGCCTCCTACTACGACGAGATCCACCGGCTCGACCACCATGTGGGTCAGGTCGTGGAGGAACTGCGCCGCCAGAGGGTGCTGGAGCAGACCGTGATCCTGTTTCTCTCCGATCAAGGACGTCCCTTTCCGCGGGCGAAGACTCAGGTGTACGAGGCGGGCGTGCTGACGCCCCTGATCATCCGGCTCCCCAAGGCGCTCGGCGACCCCGGGGTGGTCGATGCGCTGGTCAGTTCGATCGACCTCGGTCCGACCGTGCTGGAACTGGCGGGCATCGCCCGGCCGGCGAGCTTTCAAGGCGTGAGCCTCACTCCGCTCTTCCGGAATCCCCGCGCCCAAGTCCGCGACTTCGCGTTCGCCGAGCGGAACTGGCACAACTTCACCACCCACATCCGCCTCGTGCGCCACGGTGACTATGCGTATCTACGCAACGCCTACCCAGAACGCTGGGCCCCGGGCGCTTCCGAGACCTTCTACAATCCCAGCGCGGACGCGCTCAAGGCCGGGTTTGCCGCCGGGACCCTGACGCCCGTGCAGGCCGACATTTTCCAGAAAGTCCGGCGGGCCGAGGAACTCTACGACGTCCGGGCCGACCCGAACCAGGAACACAACCTCATCGACCGCCCCGGATCGGCCGAGGTCTTGGCCTTCTTGCGCCAGGCCATGGATCAATGGCAGGCGGAGACTGGCGATTCCGTCCCCGAGCACCCCACCCCGCCCGACACCGACTACGCGACCGGCCGCAAACTCCCCGGTTTCCAACGCGGCACCCCGCCCGGCGCCTCGACCCACGCGCTCAGCATCCACCGCCCCGGCCCGATCCGCACCGCCGACGTGAGGAAAGCGGGCCACTAGCCCTGCACCGGTCCGAAGCGTAGCCACACGTCGACGCGCATCCTGCCCATGCGCCCGCGCGTCACCATAAGCATCCGAGTGGAGGGCGTCGCTCCGACGACGCCGGTGGCGCACCAACCGCCCCGCACCGCCACCTTCCTTCACGTGAGCGCTGGGGGTTCACCCACCCTCGCGCGGGATCTGCGACGCCGTCTTCGGCCTTGCGTCTCAATTCGGACTTCATTTGCCGCCCACAGGCGTCGCTCGAAGGGAGGCGGCTCGTTGCAGAGCCAGTTTTTCGAGGAGCCGGGGGAGCTCCTTTTTGTAGGCGTCGAGGTCCCAGGTCAGATTCCAATGCTTCACGTAGTCGGCCATGGGCGGGAGACCGACCGCGGCGCGGCGTTCGTCGAGGTGGTCGGGGTCTTCGATGGCCTGGACGTAGAGCGGGCCGTCGCCGTCGCGGCGAAGCTGGCTGCCGTAGGTTTGGGGGCGTCCCTCTCCCAGCGCGACCCGATCCTCCAGCAGGGCGAGCGAGGCGCCACGGGCCTTGCCGGCCTTCACAGCCTCCCGCATGAGCGGCAGGTACTTCTTCTGGGTCGCGGCGGGGGCGTGCTGGATAACGAGGAAGAGCGCCCGGTTGGCCTCCGGCCCGACTTCCTCGGGCCCGAGCCAGCCGTGCTGGGTCAGGATGGCCTCCACCTTGGGGAGATTGGCCGCGTCCGCCTCCTGCATCTGCCGCACCAACGCCGGCCGGTCGGGTGAAGCCGTGTTTCCAGCCCGGTCCAAGGTATCGAGCTGCAAACGAACCTGCTGGTCCAACTTGAGGATCTCCAGCAGCTCGGCGCGCACCGCAGCAAAGCGGTCGGGCGGCGCCGTCGGCTCGGCCAGAACGGCGGAAGCAAAGACCATGACCCACCCGACTACCCAGAGAAAACGCATGATGAAGGAACGACGAACGATCACCAGAAATCTTAGTCACATAGAACCGTTGCACCCCGAATCCCGCGGTCTTCCTCCCTCCCGCGTCAACTTACCGAGCGAACCAAAGGGTGCTGGCAGAGGTCGAGGCGACGCTGCGACGGCGAGAAACGAGTTCCGGGGGCTCCCCTGTTTCTCCGCCGGGGTCGTTCCACGGGGCTCACTCTCGTCGGGAGAGCGGCAGAAGAACCCGAGGTGGAACCCGCAGGACTTACTTTCTCCCGGGCGGTTCGGGTGCCTCGGGCTTGGCACCTGTGGCCGGAGGGGGGGGTGAGTTTATACTCGTCGGTCGAGGCGAGGGGGATGAGGGTCGCCACCAGGGGATTGGGCTTATGGGAGTAGTTCGCTCCGGTCTTGTAGTCCACAATGTCATTCACAATCGGAAGGAACAGGAAGTTGGCCGCAGTCCCGATTCCGAGGGAAGCTCCATCAATGCTGGAGATCACGGCGGTCTCGAGCGGCTTGTAGCCGTCCTTGGTCAAGGTGACAAAGAGGGTCTCCTTGCGCTTCACCTCGACGACATAGGGTGTAACGCCCGACTGACCCGTTGAGAGTTTCACCTCGGCTCCCGTAGGGATGCTCTGGATGGTCAGCTTTTCGGAACCGCCCCGGACGACGCTGGCACAGCCGCTCTGGAGCGCGGTCAAGGCGGCGAGGACAAGGGCAAGGGCGGTGGCAAGGGAGAGCTTCATGATGGAAATGGCCCGCGCCAGCGGGTCGGAGCGCCGTCCTGCGACCAGGCAGGACGATCCCTGAACCGAGGGCTGGGTTCCTCTTCGGGTGGTTGAATCTGGCAGTCCCTTGTATCGGCGCTGGCCAAAGGCAGAGGAAGAGCAAATGCAAACAACCGGACCGTTATTGGCATTCAGTATGCAATCTTCACGGGCCTATTACCCTCTCCCCTGCCCCCAACGGGCCACCCGCGATCCAGGGTTTCCCGTGCGTGGTATCCGGGCTGGCACCGACGTCGAGTTCGAAGGACTCCCGCCCCCTCCCAATCACCCAGACCCACTCACGGGGCGGCCCGCGGGGTGTCCGTCCCGGCAGCGAGCACGGCGGCGTCCACGCGGATGCCAGCGCGGGCCAGGCCGGCTTCGAGCAGCGGCTTGTCGGGGTGGTGACCCAATACGCCATCGACCAGGCGGCCCTGGCGATCGATCACGAACTGCGTCGGGATGCCGAGCACCTCATACTGTTTCACCGACGCGCGCTCCGGGGAACGCTCCAGGGGGTCGAACGTCCAGAGTATGTTCGGGTACTTTGAGGCGTTGGCACGGACCCATTTCTCAAACTTTTCGCGCGTGTCGTTCGTGCAGGAACCGATGACCACCACGCCCTGGTCCTTGTAACGCGCGGCCACCGCTTCGGTGTGCGGCATCGCGGCCATGCACGGGCCGCACCACGTCGCCCAGAAATCAAGCACCACGACCTTGCCCGCAAAATCGGCCAGGCGGACCGGCTTTCCATCGACATCGGTCATCGGAAAATCAGGAGCGACACGGCCGGTGCGCGATTTCTCCGCGAACTCCCGGCCCCTCGCCTCCATCCGCGCGAGCTGAGCCTCGCGCTCGGCCTTCCGCTGATGCACCTCCTCGGGCACATCCGTGGCCTTCGCCAGGTCGGCTTTCCAGGCGAGGACCTGGGCCTTCCAGGCGGCGGCGGCGGCCTCGTCGACCACCGGCTTCACCGGCCGACCCTCCTCGTCGAGCGGCCCCCAGTCCGTGACAAAACGCGGGCCAAAGGGCTGCAGCAGGTCGATGACGATCCAGCGGCGAGGGTCGTTCGGATGCCGGGTGATGAACGCCGTACCCAAATCCCGCAAGCGGCCAAACAACTCCTCCAGCCGCTGCTCCATCTCCAGCGGGGTCTGTTTCTGGTTCACCTGCTGGCTGCTGTCGCGGAGGAAGTCACGAATCGCCTGCAGGTCGCGGCCTGCGGCATCCTCCGGAGCGCCCGGAGACGTATTGGCCGTGACGATGCAGGCGATGAGGAGGAGCAGGCGGACAAGGGCCGAAGGTGTTTTCTTCATGGCGAACGGGCGGCGTCAAAAGCGCGTCGAGAGGTCGATGATGTAGCGGCGCAGGCGCGGATCGATGATGGTGGTGTTGGCGAAGCCGTTCACGTCGAGCGGCGGTTCGTCGTTGAGGGCGTCAATTACGGAGACTCCCAGGCGTGAGCTGCGCAGCATCCGCCGCCACCACGGCGCCTCCGCGCCGGCCGATCCGCGGCCGTGCGCGAAGTCATAGCTCGCGCTCACGTCCCAGCGGTCGGCCGGGTCCGTGTAGCGCGAGGGAGCGAGAGCTTCGTTGCCAGAGGTCACCCAGACCCGGCCGCCATAGAGGTGGATGAG
Source organism: Opitutaceae bacterium (assembly GCA_046346755.1). Classification (GTDB taxonomy): domain Bacteria; phylum Verrucomicrobiota; class Verrucomicrobiia; order Opitutales; family Opitutaceae; genus UBA6669. The sequence goes on from JAXMHM010000056.1 coordinate 32,351, forward strand.
ACCCGCTTCCCACGGACCCCGCCTCCAGCGGAGCGAGCTGGTCACACGCATTTGCTGGAACCGCTTGTTCACCGCCGCCACGGGGGCGGACCCCTCAAAAAGACGCGTCTCGGTCGAGAGGATCCGGTTGCCGTTCGACGTGAAGGTGAACTCGCCCAGCGACGTCGATCGGGTCCACTTCACGCCGAAGTCATAGCCGGCACTGCGGAACAAGCTGAGATTGGCGCCGCTCAGGTTGACGCCGATGATCGGCCCCGGCCAGCCGGCCGGGTCGCCCGGCAGATTGGGGCCGCGAAGGATCGCCTGCGGAGCGTAGGCGAAGAGGGTCGGGAACCCGGAAACACTGCCGACGAGATCGTAGGTTTCGTTGTCAAAATGGTCGAAGGAGAGCTGAAGGCCGGTGACCTTGGGCACTTCCACCACCACCCCGTACGTCTCGGTCTTCGAGCGCTCCGGCTTGAGGTCCGGATTGCCGCCGCCGACGTAGGTGAGAACGCGGCCGAGGAAGTTCTCGTTGCCGCGGAGCAGGTCAATCGGCTGGTCGAGCGCGGATGCCGCGAGCTGGAATGAGGTGGGCGGGCGATTCGTCTGGAACAGGTTTGGCGCACGGAAGCCCTCGCCTTGCGAAGCGCGGACGATGATCCAGGGCTGCGGACGCCACGCGAGACCGTAGCGCGGCGTGTTCGCGTCGCCCGACGGCGTGCCCTCGCGGCGCATCGCGTAGTTGAAATCGAGCCGGTTCAGCAGGGGCAGTTTCCAGTCGGGGCGAACGAGCGGAACGCCGAGTTCGGCGTAGAAGGCGCTCATCGTGCGATTCGCGCCGGGCAGGATGCTGACGTTCAACGCATCCGGAGAATCGTAGTACTCCTCGCGATACTCCGCCCCGAGGGCGAGCCGGATGGGGCCGCCCGCCCAGTCATAGACCGTGCCGTTGGCCTGTGACGAATAGGTCCAGATCTGAGAGTCATCACTCAGCACAAGGGGCGCCGAGTTGACGAAGAACTCGTCGAGATTCGTCGCGGTGTTGGGCGACTGCCGGCTGCTGTCGTAAATCAACACGGGAGCGCGACCCGCGGCAATCGCGGCATTGAGGGCGGCCACCTGCAGGTTGGCGACCCCGTAGGCGCCGTTGCCCAGCCGCGCGGGGAGGTCCTTGGCCACGGTGCGCGCAAAGTTCACGCCCGTCTCATAGCGCCAGTCGGAGAAGAGCTTGCCGGAGGCGGTGAGCGCGAACTCATTGTTTCGCGAATCCGCCGCCTTGACCAGGCGCGGAAGGTCGTAGAACAGCTTCTGCAGGCGGACGGGAACACCGAACGGATTGCCGGGATACGTGGCCGGCAGGGTCAGGTTCAGGGCGCGACGATAGACACCGTTGTCCTCCTGGTAGTTGTGGCTGAGGCGCGTCGTGCCCTCGATCTGGAGGTGTTCATTGAGATCATAGGCGAGGCGGAAGAACCCGCTTCGCTGCTTGATGTAGGCAGTCGCGCCCATCTCGCCCGGCGACGCATCGATCGTCGGAGAGCCCGACGAGCCGAACGTGGCGACCGTGAGATTCTGGCCATTCGAGTTCGCGGGGATGGCCGCGTAGTTGGAGGTGAGGCCGGGCAAGGTGCCGCTCGCCACGCTCACGCTGCCCGTCTGGCCGATGCGATAGGTGCCGAAGCTGCCCGTCGAGGTGCCACCGTAGAGGGTGCGGTCGAAGCTGCGGGTCTGGTCGCGGTCGACCAGGAGCATGATGTTGTTCTCGGTGTTTGCGAGCGTCACGAGCCCGGACCATTTGCCGGAGGAGAAACCGTGCGAGAGGCTCGCGGTCCACTGGCCGGCGTCCTTGTCAAAGGTGTTGTCGTAGGTGAAGCGGACCTCGGTGCCGGAATAGCGCTTCTTGAGAATGACGTTGATGACGCCGCCCATGGCGTCGGCGCCGTAGATGGCGCTGGCGCCGTCGAGCAGCACGTCGATGCGCTCGATGGCGGAAAGCGGGATGCCGCCCAGATCCTGGCCGAGCGAGCCGCCCTGCTGCTGGTTGGTGCGAGGCACCCGCTTGCCGTCGACGAGCATGAGCGTGCTCGTGAAGCCGGTGCCGCCGCGGATCGTGGCGAAGGTGCGGTTGGACGTGGACGACGCCTGGCCTCCGCTGAAGTCGCCCGTGGCGGACCTCGATTGGTCGCCAGTGGCCCCGGTGCTCAAGGCCGGGATGTACTGCCAGAACTGACCGAGCGTGGTGGCGCCGCTGCGCTCGATGTCGCGGGAGGTGTAGCTGAGCACCGGTTGCGAGGGCTGCTCGCCGGAATTGAGCGGCAGGCGTGAGCCCGTGACCAGAACGTCTTCGAGTTGCAGGGCGCCCGAGGTAACCTTGGCCCGGCCGGTGTCCGCCGCCGTCGCATCAGCGAGGCGGCTTGGGGCGTTTGGGTCGACCGCAACCTCCCGCCGGATGGCAAAGGCACCGGGTTTGGCGTCCTTGACGAGACGCAAGGGTGTATCCGCCAGCATCTGCTCCAGCGCGTTCACGGCGCTGAGCTCGCCCCGAACCGCGCGCGTCGCCACACCCTTCACCGCGTCGGTGGAGTAAATGAGCTCGACGCCGGCCTGGGCGGAGAACTGGCGCAACGTCCGTTCGGCGGAACCCGCGGGCACGTCGAACTTTCGTGGAGCGGAGGTTTCGGCCGCGACGAGCGGAACCAGGCCGGCCAGCAGGGACAGGACCAGCAGCAGCAGGAGCGGCGGAAGCGGAAGGTGGCGATGGACGTTCATGGTGTGGCATTCCTGAGACGCCGCAGCGGCCGGAACCTTTACGCACCTCAACGAGTGGGCGCGTTCGCCACGCTCATTCACGCGCGAGCACGATCACCGTGGCATTCGCCTGGAGGTTCAGCCCAAAGGTCGCCGCGACTAGCCGCGCGAAGGTTTCCGGGTCGTCCGGCGAGAACGTGCCGCTCAAGCGCAAGTCGGCGAGCGCCGGCTCGGCCAGCCGGAGCTGGAGCCGGTTCTGGGCGTTCAACTGATCCACCGCCGCCCCGAGGCGCACGCCGTCAAAATCGAGCCGAGGCAGCCGCCACGCGAGCACCTCACGCACCTGCTCGGGACGCATCACCTCCACCCGGGGAGGCTCGCCGGCCGGGGCGCCTTCGGCGGTGAGCGCGACCACGCAGCGCTGGCCCGGCAGGAGCAGGGGCGCCTCGCCCCCTCCGTCGTCCGCCGGCAGCACCGAACGGCGCCGCTCCGTATCCAGCACATGCACGCGACCCTCGGTGACCAGCACCTCGACGGAAGCAGCCTCGAGTCTGACGTTGAAGGCGGTGCCCACCGCTCGCACGTCGAGGCCGCCGGCGCGCACGATGAAGGGGCGGGCCGGATCCTTCTCCACGCGGAACAGCGCCTCGCCCCGGCTCAATTCGACCAGACGCGCCTGGGCATCAAAACGCACTGCGAGTTCGGCGCCTGGCCGCAATTCGACAATCGAACCGTCGGGCAGGCGACGCAGGGGCTCAAACTGTACGACCGGGCTTTCGACGCCGGTAGTCGCCGCCGGCCCCGGATGCCCGAACCACAGACCCGCCACCAGCGCAAGACTGGCCGCGGCAGCCAGGATCCCGCCCCGCCAGCGGCGGCGGCGGCGCTGGCGGGCGCGCAGCTGGGTGACCAGCGCGGTGGCCGCTCCGGTCGCGCGCGCCCGCACCAGCACCTCGGCCATGCCGCCCAGCCGACCATAAGCCTCACGATGTCCCGGCTCCTCCAGCCAAACCAGGAACTCACTCCGGGCCGCCGGATCGAGCCCTTCGCGGTGGCGGACGGCCCACTGCGCTGCGGCTTCATCAACCGGTGAAGAGGAAGAGGACCGGGGTTTCATGACGGAAGGAGACGCTGACGGACATAACTCTCGCATTTTTGCAAACCACGCGCGGATTGGACCGCGATTGTATTTTCCGACAGGCCAAGCCGGGCCGCCACCTCCCGCTGCGGCAGCCCCTCGATCTGACAAAGAATGAAAATCTCGCGACAACGCGCCGGCAACGACTCCACGGCCTCGATCATGAGCTGGAGCTCCATCGCGCGATTGGCCGCAGCCCCGCCATCCTGGGCGTGATCCAGCACGAAGAGGCCATCCAGATCCCTCACGGCAATGAACGGGGAACGCCGGTCGCGTCGGACCAGGTCCAACGCAATGCGGCGGGCGACGGTGAAGAGGAACGCCTTGGCCGAAACGATCGGCTTGACCGCATGCGCCCGCCAGAGGCGCAGGAACGACTCCTGCACGACATCGTCGACGTCGCGCACCGCCGGAAAATGCCGGTGCAGGTAGGACTTCAGGTGCGGCCCGTGCGGCTGCACTTCTGCGGCGAACCAGTCGGTGCGATCACCCGAAAGCGCCCCCGCCCCGACGGCGGGGACTTCATCCGGAACGGGACTCGTGGGCGGCGGCGACATGCGCGGAAGCAACCGAAGCACTACCCGTGCCCACCCGGCCGCGCAAGCCATCGCCCGTCAATTTGCCCGAGCGTAAAGGTTGTCTTCACTCCGGCGTCTTAGCACCGGTCAAGGTCGTCCACCAAGGAAACGGATGGGACCGCCAATGAAGCGTCCGAGCGAAGGCGGCGCGGACGGCGAGGCCGGGGAACTGAACTTCGTGCTTCGGATCGGTGACGCCCCGCCAGGCGAACATGAACCCGGCGAAGACGGGCGCGTCAAAACGGCATCTCACCGCCCGGGATGTAAGTGCAAGTCCTGCGCGTGTTCCATCCCCGCTTCCAGGGTCACTCTGCCCGCCTCTCGTTGCCTCCCGCCCGCGTGCTCCCGGTCCTGGGAGACATTTTCCCGAATCGGCCGTCGCGTATCCAATGACTCATTTCGGCGCCCGCGGTGGCCGCACCCGTGGCACGACGCGAGGCGGTGTCCAAACCGTCAATCCGGTGAGATCCTTTCGGTTTGCGCCACGGAATAGGCTGATCCCATAAGCGACCACCACAAAGGCTAGGTTGACGATCGCGCCCACCCAATAGCTGTGCACCCCCAGTCGCCATGAGTCGGGCAGAACCCCCATGACCCCAAGGCCGAGATAGAGGTTGAGCAGGATGGCGCCCACCAGCGCCACGTTCACCGAAAAGGCGTCCACGCGCCGGGTGAAGAAGCCCACCATGTACACCCCAGTGATGGCTCCACCGAGAACACTGAAGACGATCAGGCTGACATCGTTCATGCTCTCCTTCTCCAGTCGCGTGAACACCAACGCTCCCACCACCGCGAGTGCGATCGCCACCGCCGTGGTCAAGCGGGCGGTCTGGAGATAGAAGCGATCCGTGCGGTTCCGGGCGAGGTAGGGTTTGACCAGGTCGACCACCGTCACGGTGGCGATCGAGTTCACTCCGGAATCAATCGCACTCATGGCCGCGGAGAGCACGGCCGCAATCACGATTCCTGCAAGCCCGGCCGGAACGTGGGTAAGGACAAAGTACGGGAGCATCTGGTCGGGCTGCAGTCCGGCCACTGCTGGATCGGACCTGACTTTGAAAAACACAAACAGGGCGGTCCCTATGAAAAAGAACATCGTCCACACCGGGACTGCCACGCTGGAAAACAGCATCGTCGCCTTGCGCGCCTCCCAGGTGCTCCGGGCGGAAACATACCGCTGGATGATGGTCTGTTCTCCGGAATAGATGTTAAGCCAGTTGAGCACACCGAGAATCGCCACGGTCCAGAAGGTGCGTTGGGTGAGATCCCAGTCGAAACTGCCCAGACTGAACTTTCCATGGGCGTTGCCGACCTCAACCACCTGCGCAATTCCACCCGGCAGCAGCCTCAGCAAGCAGATGAGACACAGCACACCTCCGAATATCTTGACCGCCGCCTGCACCGCGTCCGCCCACACCACGGTCTCCATGCCGCCCGCAATCGTGTAAAGTCCCACAAAGATCCCCGCCCCGACAATCACCGCCTCCAGGGAGGCGCCGGTGATGAACTGCATCGGCAACGCCAGCAGAAACAGCACCTGCGCAAGCCGGATCAGTTGCAGCACAATGAAGCTGAGCGTGCCATACAGTCGCGCGGCTGGACCAAAACGATCGCCCAGGTACTCGAACGCCGACGTCAATCCTCCCCGGCGAAAGAACGGAATGAAGACCACAATCGCGACGACCGCGACCAACGGCACCATGAGGTTGATGGTGAGCTGACGCCAATCGAGGACGTAGGCTGCAGCCGGCAGGGCCAGAAACGTCGTCGAACTGATGATCGACCCCAGCATGGAAAGTCCGATCAGCCACCCAGGGAAGTCACGGTGTCCGACAAAGTAGTGCTCGGCGCTGGCGCTGCGTCGGGCCGAAATCCAACCCACGCCCAGCATGACGAGTAGGTAGGCGCCGAGGGCGACCGCATCGAGCGGACGAAGGCTGAGGTCCATGGCGCCGTCAGCGTACCGCGGATTTCAGCGCCGCCGCACGGACCCGCGGCAGCAGCGTCTCGGCCAGCAGGCTGTATCCAGCCGGATTCAGGTGCACCCCGTCGGAATCAAATCCGTCGCGCCGGGCCGCCGTCACCGCATAGAGATCGACCAGCTCCACGCCACTCTCGGCATAGGTCCGCGCCACAGCCTGGAGCTTGGCCCGCACCTCGAGGAGCCGCGGACTGCGCAAGGCCACACTGGCGCTGCGCTCCGGCTTCATCCCTGGCAGGTCGGAAACATGCGCAGTGGCGGTGCACAGCAGGACGCGCGGGCGCGTGGGCAGGTCGAGCAGGGTGTCGATCAGCTTCCGGGCATCGGTTTCAAATTCGTCAAAGTGATCCCAGTAGTCCACGCCTTCGCTGCGGGTGTCGTTGACCCCGAACATCACGATCACCACGTGCGGGGCAAACTCCGTCGCCCGCGGCAGCTGGGCGAACGCGCTGGGTCTCCCCCCGTGCCACATCGTGGCGCCACTCACGCCAAAGTTCCTCACCACAAAGTCCGGTCCAAGGCGCTCCTGCAGCCGGGCGGGATAAGACTCCGTGGCCGGTTTTACCCGCGCTCCGTGCGTGATGCTGTCGCCCAGGCAAGCCACCCGCAGGGACTCTGCCGCGCGCGCCGCACCGGCAACCGCCAGCAGCAGCGCGAACCCCAACCCACCCACCCCAAAGCTTGCAGTCGTCACGATCAAAAGCGTCCGGAAATTCCGACGTTCAGACGGGAACCATAACTGTCCGCAATGGTGATCCGATCCGGATTGAGGGCGGTGTAGGTCTCCGGCCACTTGTTCTTCACATTGATCGCATCGATGAAGACCTTCAGTTGGGGCCGCACCGTATACTCAAGGTTGAGGTCAACGGTCTCAAGCGGTCGATTGCGTTGCTGCGAATTCACATTGACGTTGTAGGAGATCAAGGTCGTGCCGGTGTAGTTGTAGGCCGCCCTCAGCTCAAGCTTCCGCCAGCGAAACGATGCCCCGGCGTTCGCGGACTTCGGCACAAAGCTAACCAGTTCGCCGGCACCATTGGCATAGGTGCCCTCGGTCTCGAGTCGCGTCAGGTTGCCAAACAGCCCGAGGCCGTTGAAGGGCTTCGGAAGCCAACTCAGTCGTTGGCTGTAGTTCAACTCAAACCCTTCGATGGTGGCACGGCCCAGATTGGTGGTCGTATTGAGGATGAAACCGACGTACTGTCCGCCGAATCCGTTGTCGGCGCCGGCGCCAATGTCGGTGGAATTGCGTGCGATGAAGTCGCGGATGTCCTTGCGGAAAGCGCCGACCGAGACCACCCCGGCCGGTTCCAGGTAGTACTCCAACGAAAGATCGTAATTGTCTGAGTACTGCGGTTTGAGGCCTGGATCATTCTGGGTCACCGTGCCCAGACCTGTCGCCGTGCTGTAGGAAACCGTCGTGGTCGGATAGAGATCGCTGAAGTTCGGACGCGCTGCGCCGGTCGAGTAGCTCGCGCGGGCGAGGAGGTCCGGTCGAAAAGCGTAGCGGAGGTGCAGGCTGGGAAAGAGATCATCATAACTCCCGTTCCGATCCACCCGGTTGATCCCGGGATTGCGGGCATCCGTGTAGGTACCCATGGCACTGACCTCGGTCCGCTCCATCCGCACCCCTCCCAGCACCCCGAGACGACCGAACTGCACCTTGGATTGCAGGTAGGCGCCGGTGACACGCTCGGTCGACTTGCGCAACACCGGTGCGGCGGCGACGCTCGCCTCCGGCAGAAAGAGCTCGGGTTGATCAGCGAAGGCGGCGAAGGCCCGGTTGAAGTCGATGCCGTCCATGCTGGGCCACACACCGCCGCGATTGAACACGGTGTAGACCGGCTCCGCGGTACGAAATCGGGCCAGGTTGTCATCATTGACTCCGGTCGAGGCATTGCGCCCCGCCACTCGGTCCAGGCCGACAAACGTCCACGCCGGCGTCGCCGTCCGGGTGGAGTGATACTGTTCCCGCCAGGCCAGCCCCGCCTTGATCTGCGACGGCCAGCGCGCGGACTTGAAGTCCTTTGTGTAATCGAGCTTCGCGTTGTCGATGTCATCCACGACGCGCTGCTGTGTCTGTACCAAACGGCCGGTGAAGAGGGAAAAATCGGAACCAAATCCGATATTGGGGCCATAGGTTTGCCGGAACTGCGGCCGTGATCGGTTTTCGCGCGTGTCAATGCCGAGGCCGAACCCTGGTCCGCCATAGTTCATGTCAAACGAACGGAGATTCCCCTTGAAACTGGTGGGATTCAGCGACGCCTGGAACACCAGCTTCTGGTCGCCGGCAAACTCACTCCGACTGCCAATCTCGACCTGGGCCTGTCGGCCTGTGCGCAGATTGCTGGTGGCCGATCGCAGGAACGTGGGATGCAGGATTTCGGTGTAGCCGTCGGAATAGCCCGGAGCCGAGCCGGCGACGGCGTTGGTCGCGTCTCGCGGAGCCGTGCCCGCCTCGATCTGCGCACGCGAGACCCGGGAGTAGTCAGCCACCCGACTGCTTCCGATCATCTGCAGCACATCACGCGGGCTCACAAAATCATAGAAACTGTAATTCAACTTCAGGAACACACTCGTGTTTCGGGTCAGGCGGTAGTCGAACTTTAGGCCCGCCCCGACGCGCTCGCGATTGTTCACATTGGTGAGGGTGCGCGCCTGGGTGTTTCGACCGTCATCCTGCGCCCGGGTCATCTGCACCCGATCGCGTGGCGCCTGGGTGTCCGTATAGCTGAGCGACAAGGTCATTCCCAGCTGCCTGTCTCGCCCCACCCGGGTGAGATACGTCATCGCCGCATTGGGAGTCGGTCGCCGGGTATCCTTGCGGAAAAGATTGTAGTTCGCACCCACGCGGTAGGTCAACAGGTCGGACTTGTAGTCGAGCGCGGACTTGGTTACCAGATTCGCGGCGCCACCGATCGAGTCCGCCGGCATGTCGGGCGTGGGAGCCTTCGTCACCTCAACCTCCTTGATGAACTCGGCCGGAATCGTATCGATCTGGGCCGCACGGTCGCCGAACGGATTGTCGAAATTCGCATTGGCCGCACGTACTCCATCCACATTCACGGAGGAGAACTCCGCGGGGGCACCGCGGATCTTGATGCCGGTGACTTCGCCGTTCGCGTAGTCCGCGGACACACCCGCAATTCTCACCAGGAAATTTCCGATGTTGCCGTCGGCCACGCTGCCAAAGGCATCGGTCGAGACCACATTCACCACATTGTCCGCGTTGCGTTGCTTCGTGATCGAGGCTGCCTCGCCGTCGCGGGAGCTCGACACCACCACCGCGTCGAGTTGGAGAACCGTGGCCGCGAGCGTCAACTGGACCTCCTGGGTCCGGCCCGCGCGCACCTCCACGGGCTGGAGGTCGACTTCAAGTCCCGTGTAGAAAGCACGGATCTGGCGTCTGCCAGCCGGAACGCGCGGCACCATGAAAGCCCCTTCGCGGTTGGTGAAGGCAACGAGGGAGGTTCCCACCACCGTGACTTCAACGCCCTCAAGGTAGGCGCCGGTGGTGGCGTGGACCACGCGGCCAGCGACGTTCCCCACAGCCTCGGACTGCGCAAGAAGCCCCGGCGGCAAAAACAGAGCGGCGCAGAGAGACGCCATGCCGAGCAGGGGAAGGGAACGGAGCGGGAGGGGAAGCACGGGGAAGATCATGGGGAATTTGGGGAGTGACGTCACGCGGCGTGAGTGAAAGCCAATCGTGACGGCGGGCGACGGAAGCAGAGCCACCGACCGCACTCGCATGAGAATTACCTAGCAAGAGAGGGAAAAACGTAGCGCCGTCCGGGAAATCATTTCCCGCCGACTGGCATGGGCACGGCGTCCAGATCGGCGATACGGACTCGTTCGATCTCGACGGAACGCTTGGCACCGGAGTGGGCGATGTAGAGGAAGCCCTCATGCTCCAGCAGGTGGGGATAGTCGACGTGGCGGCCACCCACGACGTAGAAGAGCTTGGTGTAGATCAGTCCGTCGTCACTCAGGGCCAGCGTCAGCGGGTCGCGCTTTTTTGGATTCGAGTTTGAAACCAAAGCATAGCGACCGTCCCGCAGGCGGATCGCATGGAACTTGGAGCGCGCATCCGGAAAGTCCGTCGCCACCGGCGAGCTCCAGGAACGACCGCCGTCGATTGAAAAGGCACGGTGGATACGGCGACTGGCGCCATTGTCACGGAAGAGCGCCGTCAGATGACCGCTGGGAAGCGCATACCAGATCGGTTCCTCCGCCTTCAAGGTGGACTCGGAGCCGCCGCCTCCCACCACGGGTTGCGAGATCCACCGATCCATGCGTTCCACGCCGCCAATCAGAAGCTCCACCCCGGAGGTCTGGTAGTCGTGCTTGCGCCGAGTCATTGCCCACGCTCCGTTTGGCAGGCGCTGCGGGGGAAAGTTGTTGATGGCGTTCGACTGCACGACCCCGGCCTCGTCCCACGTGTTCACGGTTTCGTTCCAGCGGAGCGCCCGCAGCTCGAGCTTTTCTCCAAAGAAGCCGCCGGTGTCGTCCATCGCCACCAAAGCCAGCAACTGTCCCTCGCGAACCCAGAATCCCCGGGCAAAGTAACGAAATCCCTCCTTGTTTCGCGTGTTGTAGTGCGGCGATTCCGGTCCCGACTGGGGAGGATATCCGGTCAGCATT
>JAXMHM010000057.1:0-43381 GCA_046346755.1 Opitutaceae bacterium
AGTCATCTGATCGCGCCAGCCCAGGAACCCAAGGGCGCAGACACCCCAAATCCGGGGCCGCCACCCAGCCGCGCAGGAGCGCCACCGGAAGCGCAATCCCAGGTCTGCGTCGGGTGGAGGTGGAGTCGCCGTCCCCCGCGGGAGGGGCGTCGCGTGAACACCGCGGTCAACTGAGGCGGGCTCTGTCGTCCCATCGCAGCCTTCCCGGATCGCGATCGTTCGTTTCCAGAGTAAGCACCATCAGGCTTCCTCCGAACCCACCCCTATCGGTAGGGTGACGCGTCCCCTTTTCCTGCGATCCGCACTCGTTCCTCATGTCTTTCCTTTCCCAACTGGCATTGTTTGGTCTTCTGGTCGTCGGAGCTGGCACCACGGCGTCCTCCGCCGCCCCGCGTGTCGCGGTTGAAATCGATTCGTTGGCCGAACTCGCCCGCTACGCTGCACTCAACGACCACGACATCCGACTCAAGCCGGGGGTCTATTCGATGGCCGACTACGTCACCGAGGCGGAGTTGGAACGCATCCGGCAATCCGTCGATCGCAGCCAGCGGCGGCCGACCGTCCGCATGATGGAATTCAGCGGCAGTGGAAATGTCTTTGATCTTCGGGACGTCATCCTCGAAATCCCCACCACCCTCTACCCCAGGCTGCCTGGCGGCGGGTATGTGCGCTGCCTCTTTGTCTCGGGGGATCGCAACACGTTTCAAGGCCTGACGATTCGGAACGTCGGTCCGAATCAAGGCAGCAACGGCAACCTGTTCGCCCTCTTCGGACGTCAGATCACGCTCGAACGGGTCACTCTCTACGTCCACGGGTCGTTTCCGTATGGATACGGCGATCTGCTTGGCAAAGGCGGGCCCAATCTGGTGTCGCTGCAAAAGCAAAGCGGCATTCAGGTGATGGGTGACGGCGCCACCCTGCGCCGGTGCAAGGTCTACAGTCGCGCCTTCGGCCATTGCTTTTATATTCAGGGCGGCAACGACATCCGGATCGAGGATTGCTACGCGGAGGGGATCATGCGATCGACCAATGATATGCTCCGCGAGACCGACGGACCGGCGTTCAAGCTGCAGTTCAAATCGGTGTACGAAAATCGCGACGGTCGCTTCCTCATCACCCCGGGTTACATGAAGAGCCTGGTGGAGGACGGTTTCCGCACCTACGCCGGCGCGGGCAATGTCACCCTCATCAATTGCCTGGCGGTGAACACGCGGGCCGGATTTGAGATCGGCGCCCCGGACACGGTCGCCAAGAAGACCGTGATCGAGTCCTGTCTCGCCCTCGGCTGCGAACGCGGCTACCTGCTCGGTTCCAATGTCATCGTCCGGCGCAGTCGGGGCGACACCGTCAATGGACCGCTCCTCTACCTGCGGGGTGGCCGCAACTCCGACATCGAGCTGGAATTGAGCGGTCGAGGCAGCGAGGCGACCGTCCACGTCACCGCCACCCTGGCCGGTCTCCATCACCGCGTGAAGCTGACGCGCTGGGATCCGGACCGCTCGGCCCCACAGGTACCGCTCTTGCTCGGGTTCGGCATGCCGGAGCATGCGGAGATGGCCTCGCCCATCCGGCCTGCCGAGACGGACGGACTCCAGCTCATCAACGAAACGGGGCTCCCGCTCCTGGTCAGTGCCAAGGCCGTGAACTCGGACGTCACGACCAACGGTCCGGTTGTTTCCAACGAAAGCTCCTCCGTCACAATCGGCCCAAGTCACGTCCCCTGACGAGAATCCCCCAGTCTCGGGCTCTCGCCGCAAATCCGAGTCGACGGCGCGAGGGCCATCCGTTTGCATGCGGATTTTCCACCGTGCGACTTCCCACAGGCCCCTGCTCAAACCAACAACCCTTGATCGCCCGCTTTCCCCGCCACTTCGGAGCAGTCGGTCTTCTCGCCCTGATCCTGGTCCTGGCGTCCGGATGCGGCCCCAGCGATCCGCTGGACAACCGTTTTTCCATTGATCAGGCAGCCGACTTTACCCAGCAGCGTTCCCTGCTTCCACGCGGGTTGACGACCGGACAACTGAAGGACTTTGACGAGGCCATTCTCGCCTTAAAGTACGAAGTCATCACCAAGGGGGAAGCCAAGGGAAGTGACGCGGTCATGGACGAGGTCGTCGCCCAAATCAAGGGACGCAGCCTGCGTGAAATCATCGGCATGGGCCTGGCCGCAAGAGTCCGCCGCCTGGAGGCGGAACGGAGCAAATTGCAGGAGGTGTCAGACCACAACGCCCGCCTGAAGACGCGCCCCGGCGACCATGCCTCGGCCGATTTTCTCAACTCCGTGCGAGATGAACACACCCGCCGGTTGGAGAAAATCGAGGAAGACCTCTCCCAGACCCGACGCAAGATGGCCGAACTCGCGGGTCAAAAGGTCAGTCCCTAGGCGCAGGCCCCGCCCCATTCTCCACTTCCTCACCTTCCGGGATTGCCCAAGCGTCCGGGCTTCACCACGGTCTTTCTTCCTATGGGACGTCAATGGCTTCACGCGAAACGTGCGATCGTAAACCTCAAGAAGGGCCAGGTGGTCGGCAAGCTGGTGAAGGAAATCACCGTCGCCGCCAAGCTCGGTGGTCCCGATCCTGCGGCCAACGCCCGTCTGTTTGCAGCGTTGGAAAAGGCGCGCAAGGCCAGTGTGACCCGGGATGTGATTGAGCGAGCGATCAAGAAAGGGGCCGGAATCGGGGACGACAAGATGGTCCTCGAACACGTGGTGTTCGAGGGTTACGCCCCCCACAAGGTGCCGTTGATCGTCGAGGTGTACACCGACAATCACCAAAGGACCGCACCCGAAATGCGGGTGCTGTTCAAAAAAGGGGTCTTGGGCAACGCCGGCAGCAACAAGTTCCTGTTCGACCACGTGGGGATTGTGGAGGCCTACCACCCGGAAGCCGGCAAGGATCTGGAAGCCGCCGCCATCGAAGCCGGCGCCAATGATTTCGAGGCGCTCACCCATGCGCAAAACGACGATATCCCCGAGGACGGCTCGGGCGCGCGATTCCTCACCGACCGCACCGCAGTCCACGCCGTTTCCAAATGGTTGAAGGACAACGGCTGGTCGGTCATTACGAGTGAAATCGGGTACGTGGCCAAGACCTACCCGGAACTCGACGAGGCCGCTCGGGCCGAGGTGGGTGAGTTCCTTCAGGCCTTGGACGACCACGACGACGTGCAGCGGGTGTGGGCCGCGTTCAAGTAGGCGGACGGGCTCAACGTTCGTTCCCTCTCAAATTGCGCTCGTCCATCCCTCGAGTGCAATCGTTACGCTCCGTCTTGCTTCACTGCCCACGTGGGCAAAACTGAGCCTGAGACGTTTCCCTTCATCGCGCCCCGAGGAAAACGCCGGATGATCCGTGCGGACGCGTGTCTCCCACCCGTCATGCACTTGGTCTGGCTTCGTCGCCTCCTCACCTTTCAGAGCGAAAAGGGTTTCCAATTCGGACTTCTTCTTGTCCTGACCTTCGGCGCCCTGCGCCTCGACGCAGAGATCGTCACCTCGTCCGCGGCTTCGACCCGGATTCGGTACGGGGTGGAGCGTTTGCAGCGAGCCTTGGACACGCTCCCTGAAGCAAGCCGGGCCGTGCGGGTCGTGGTGGGACTGCGTTCGGATCCGGAATTGCCCGCCCTGATTGGCCCCGGCTACACGGACGAGACCGTCGCCCCGCGAAAGGAGGGCTTTGTCATCCGCTCGCTGGGAACGGTCTGGATGATCGCCGGCGACGACGACTCCGGAACCCTCTACGGCTGCCTCGAGCTGGCATCTCGGCTTCAGCGCGAAGGCCGTTTCCCCCACGGAGCCTTCACGTTCTCCGACGCCCCCGCCTTCGTGCTTCGGGGGCCGTGCATTGGCATGCAAAAACCGGTGCTTTTGCCGGGACGCAAGGTGTATGAGTACCCCTATACGCCCGAGCTCTTTCCCTTTTTCTACGATCTGGCGTTCTGGCGTGAGTACCTCGATTTCCTCGTCGATCACCGCTTCAACACGCTCTACCTCTGGAATGGTCACCCCTTCGGTTCGCTGGTCCGCGTGCCCGGATATCCGGAGGCCATGGAAGTCCCCGAGGACGTGTTTGCACGCAACCAGGAGATGTTGCATGCCCTCACCGCCGAGGCGGACCGCCGGGGCATCTGGGTCGTCCAGCAGTTTTACAACATCCTCCTTCCGCTTCCGTTTGCGCAGAAGCACGGGCTTTCCACCCAACTCGACGCGCCCACTCCGCTGGCTGCGGACTACACGCGCAAGGCGGTGGCCGAGTTTGTTCGGGCCTATCCTCACGTTGGATTGATGGTGTGCCTTGGCGAGGCGCTGCAGAACCAGGAGCACCAAACCCGTTGGTGCACGGAGGTCATCCTGGCCGGCGTCAAGGACGGCATGCGTGCCGCGGGTTTGACCGAAGAGCCGCCGATTGTGTTGCGCACCCACGCCACGGACGCCCGGATTGTCGTGCCGGAAGCCCTCAAGGTTTACCGCAATCTCTATACGGAACAGAAGTTCAACGGCGAGTCGCTCACTACCTGGGAACCGCGGGGCGACCGCCAGGCGTTGCACCAGGAGATGAGCCGGCTCGGCTCCACCCACGTGGCCAACGTCCACATCCTCGCGAACCTCGAACCCTTCCGCTACGGCGCCCAGCGTTTCATCCAAAAGTCGGTCCTGGCCATGCGGGACCGGCTCGGCGCCCGCGGCCTGCACCTCTATCCCCTCTTCTATTGGACCTGGCCCGACTCACCTGACCTCGCCCCCACGCCGCTCAAACAATGGGAACGGGACTGGATCTGGTTCGAGGCGTGGGCTCGCTATGCCTGGAAGCCCGACATCGATCCGGTCACCGACCGCGCCTACTGGGTGGGGCGTCTGACCGAGCACTACGGCGATCCCGCCGCGGCCGCGGCCATTCTCGACGCCTACAATGACAGCGGCGAGTGCGCCCCCCGCCTGCTCCGGCGGTTCGGGATCACGGAGGGCAACCGGCAGACCCTGGCTCTGGGTATGACGCTCGACGAACTGGTCCACCCGGAAAAGTACCGCCCCTTCCCGGAGCTCTGGGAGTCGCAGTCACCGCCCGGAGAACGCCTGCAGGAGTTCGTCGACCGGGAGGCGCGCGGACTGCCTCACATTGGGGAAACTCCACCGCAAATCGTCGCCGAAGTACGCGATTACTCCGCGCGCGCCGTGGCCGCCATCGAAGCCGCCGCCCCGGGCGTCACGCGCGGGCGCGAGGAGTTTATTCGTCTGCGCAATGACATCCACAGCATCCGGGCCCTGTCGCTGTCCTACGCCTCCAAGGTCGAGGCGGCCCTGGCGGTGCTGCGCTACGAGCGCAGTCGCGACCCGGACGACCTGCGCCGGGCCGAACCGGCCCTGGCGGACAGCCTGGAGCAGTTCCGCCTCCTCGAACACCTGACCCGGGAAACGTATTCAGCTGCCAACTCCATGCAGACCAGCCAGCGCCGCATTCCGGTGCCCGGCGGCGTCGGCGGCAAAGCCGTCCACTTTCACTGGACCCAGATGCTTCCGATCTACGAGCGCGAACTGACGGACTTTCGCCGCCAGCTGGAGTCACTCACCGCACCCGGCACCGGCGGTGTCCGGAAACCAGCCGCCTTCAAACCCGTCCGCTTCACCCTGCTCTCAAAGCAGCTCGAAACCTATACCCTGCAGGTGGGCAACACGGTGTTCTCCGACTCATCCGCCGCGCTCACCGCGGTCGCCCCAGAGCTGCAGGGCCTGAGCGGCATCCGTTTCTCGCTCGCAGAGGCCCGCTCCGGCCGCCTGCCCCCGGTCGAGATTGAATGCGCCCAGCCCGTGCGGATCCTGGTCGGCTATTTCAACCAAACCGGCCCTGGCTGGCGACGCCCTCCGACACTCGAAACGGATGCCACCGCGGCAGACCGCGGCGGCGCCGAGCCGCTCCTCGTCAACGCCGTGGAGTTCGACACACTTCCCGCCATGACCGTGCATGCATTCGAATATCCGGCCGGCCGCCACCGTCTGGAAGTCCGCGGCACCGGGGCGTTCCTCATCCTCGGTGTGGTCGCCGTCGAGTCGCCCTAAGGTTGGGTCCAGATCCCGGCGGCGCGACCCGCACGCGCCGCCCGGTCAAATGCAGCGTCCGCCATCCACCTCGAGGCAGACCCCGGTCACGAAATGGGAGGCCGGATCGGCGAGGAACACCGCCGCATGGGCCACATCGGCCGGCTGACAGAGCCTCCCCAGCGGAATCGACGCGAGAAACCGCGCGCGGTTCTCCGCCGTATCCGCCGTTCCCATAAACGTGGTCAGCAAAGGGGTGTCGGCAAGCGCAGGATTGATCGAGTTGACGCGGATGTTGTCCGGGGCAAGTTCCACCGCCATCGACTTCGTGATCAGGGTCACCGCTCCCTTCGAACCATTGTACCAGGTCAGTCCGGGACGCGGACGCACCGCAGCCGTCGATCCGATGTTGATGAAGCAACCGCGCTTCTGCCGGCGGAACACGGGCACGCAGTGCACGGCGGACAGATAGAGGCTCTTGACATTGACGGCAAACAAACGGTCGAAGAACGCCTCGTCCACATCCAGCATGGGGCGGTTGGGGTGACTCATGCCCGCGTTGTTGACCATGACATCGATTTGGCCAAAGCGATCAAGCGCCGCTTTGACCAACGCCGCCATGTCATCCGATTTGCTCACGTCGACCAGGCAGGCGATGGCCTCGAAACCGAGGGCGGTCAATTCGCCGCACACGCGGTTTCCCGCCTCGCGGTTCATGTCACCGAGGACAATCCGCGCCCCTTCGCGGGCAAACGCATGGGCCATGCTCTCGCCAAAACCCGAGCCCCCGCCCGTGATGATCGCCACCATTCCTTGCAGTCGACCGGCGGCACTCATGCGGAAACGGGGCTGAATCGACGTGAGGACACGGACTGGACACGGTCTGCGTAGCTCGCCAGGACCGGGCGGAAAGGGATCAAAAGGGAGGGGTTCATGGAAGTCATGGAGTTCGTACAAGAGCCGACGGGTCGGCTCGCCGCGTCAACCCAATTTCCATTCAGCCCGCAAACTCAAGTCCGGAGCTTCTGCTGTCCGGTTCGGTGAGCGGCACGAGTCCCACCCGTCGCTGCCCCCCCACGCGACGCCCAAATCAGCCGAGCACTCCGGACCGCTGCGTCGGGCGCGCTGACCAGCCGTCCTCTTCCTCCCGATACGGGACGAGTTCTCCGCATTTCCGCAGTTGCGCGGACACCGACCGCCGCGGTCACGCCACCAATGCCTTGCACTCGGTGCGCAGCCCCTTGAAACTCTCGTTCCCCTCCCGCACCTGGGACCCCCGTCCGCGAACCCCGCTTGCGTCATGCGTACTTCGCTCTTCTGGCTATTGGTCACGAGCTTTTTTGCTCCCCCCATCACCTTCGGCTTCGGGTTATCACTCCAACGAATCCCACTCGACCACGGTGCGGCCACGGTCGACCGCCCGGACACGGGCGAGCTGACGTTCCTGGGGTTTGGGGACCACAGCTACGAACCGGCCCGAATCACTGGGGCGACAGGCGGAGCGGTGGTGGTCGCCTCCCGCGAACGCCAGATCATCGCGCCGTTTCAATCCCTTTGGCAACGCACATGGACGCTGCCGGCGGCGGCAACGACCCAGTCGTCCGTGGCGTGGCGGCTCGAAAAGCCTCTCGTTCGGGACGCATTCTGGGACCAGATTCTACGGCTTGACCCCGTGGGTCCGGAGTCGCTGCCACGCTACCGTCTGGTCGAGACCGGCTCGTTTGGCGCCGCGCTGTCCGAACCCGTGCGCGCCCTCGATCAACCGGAGTCGGTCCAGCGGAGCCAGCAACAAAGTCTCCGCGATCCCATTCTCCCGGAAACGCTCAGCCAGGAGATGCCCTGGAGTCAGTTGGAGGCGGCGGCGTACCCTCTTGATTTCCAAAAGGTGCTGATCGCCAGCCCCCATGACTCCAGTCCCGGGTTTGTCTACCAGAATGGTCAGTGGCTGACGACTTGGTTCAGCGCGGATACGCGCCAAGGGGCAAAGGAAGACCAGTGGTTCGCCCCCGCACTTCTCCTGGGCGACACCCTGGTCCGCCCGGCTCCTCTGTCCGCCCGCACTACGTTTTGGAAAACCAAACAGGGCCGGACGCTTCCAGCCTGGACCCTGGAGTGGTCCCATCAGGGAATCACGGTGCGCCAGCAGCTGTTCTCCTGGCGCATCGCCCCCGAAGCGATTCCCCGGGTCTTCGTTCAATTCGAGGTGGTGAACGCACCGCGCGGCACGCAACTAGCCCTCGGACTCGGCCGGCGACCGAATGTGCACACCTGGGATGACCGCACCCGCGAACGCACCCCGATCCCGTTCTTCACCCTCGCCCCGAACTACCGTCAGGACGGAAACCAAATCCGGGACGCCTGGAATCGCGTGGTGCTCACCTCCACCCAGCCATTTGTGCTGGAGCCCCTCGGCCCGGTGGAACAACTCGTCCGCTTTGCCTTGGATGAGTCAGGGCAGGTACGAGTGGAGACTCCGCAAGCGGGAACCGAGTCGCCGGATCCGACCCCCGATGCCCGAAGCTACGAAGCGTCACGGACGGCGTTCGTCACGCACTGGACCCGGCAGCTCGAGCGCGGGGCCCAGGTTCACCTCCCCTCGTCCGAATGGATGGAGCGTATCGACACGTGGCTGGCCCAGATCGAGGCCATCACCCGAGTCCACTACCAGAAGCGCGAGCGCCTGAGCTATGGCGCCTACTTCTACCAGTACTACTTCGGGATCGAAGAAGGCTGGCCTCCCATGGCCCTCGCCGTCTGGGGCCGGGACGAGGAGGCAAAGCGACAGGCTGCCCTTATGCTTGAACCCGAGAATCGGGACAAGAAGAACGTCCACCACCAGTCGCGGAACGGCGTGGCACCGACCGTCGCGGGCGTGGTGGCCCGTTTCACCCGGGACGCTTCCTGGCTGGATTCCCTGGCACCCGCGCTGATCGAGTGCGCCGACTGGACCGTTCGGGTGCGTCATGACGGGGCCGATACCCGCTCGCCCGTGACCCGCGGGTTGCTGCCTCCCCACATCTACGGCGGGGACGTGCGCGATCCGGCCACCAGCCTCTACGCCACGGTCGCCTGCTGGCGCGGCTTGGTGGAAACCGCCGCGGCGTTCCGCCTGGTGGGAACGCCCGGGAGGATCGAACAGGCCGCGAGCCTCGACCGCGAAGCAGCCCTCCTCCGGACCAGGCTGTGCGAGGTGATGGCTGCCGTGGTGGACCGCGGCACGCAGCCTCCCTTCCTGCCGCTGGCCCTGGAACTTCCCTCGCTCCAAGGAAAACACGAGGGCCCCTACGACCACCTCACTGCCACCCGCCTCGGAAACTACTGGAACCTCTTTGCTCCGTCATTTCTCGAATTGAGGTTTGGTCAGGGAACCGGCACCGACCGCCCCGATGACTGGGTCGCCCAGTTCGCGGAGTCACACGGCGGCCTGTGGGCGGGGCTCCCGCGATTCTACGCAGGACTGGATGCCGCCTACGCCATCGGCTACGTGGGCTACCGCCTCGACCGGGCCGCACTTCACCTTTCCGAGCGGCCCCGGGCTCTCGCCGCGCTGGAATCCTATTTCTTGCACGCGGCGAGTCGCAATGGGCACACCATCCCCGAAGTCGCCGGCTTGTTTCCCTACCGGCTCGAACGGAAGGCCTATGAACGCCTGGTGCGGGAGTCTCCCTGGAATTTCGGTATGTACGATGCAAACCGATACCTGGAGGGACACATTTCGTTCACCGAGCCCCTCGGCTCGGGCGCGGGCTCGGGACTGATGATGATCCGGCAGGCCCTGGTGGCGGAGACCCGCAACCACCTTGGCCTGCCCGATGGGGGACTGATTCTCTTTCCCTCCGTGCCCGAAGCCTGGCTGAACGAAGGCAACGAAATTATTCTTCGGGACTTTCCCACCGCCTATGGAATTCTGTCAGTCTCCGTGCGCTCGCGGCTCACCAGCGCCCAGGAAGTGACGATGGAGTGCGACTTCAAGCCATGGCCGGGCGAAGCGAAGCCGCGATCCTTCCGCGCCCGTTTCGCCCCTGCGGGTAAAGCCGCGGTCGAACTCACGTTCGACCCGGGCGAGCAGGGCGTGCACCGCATCCGATTCTGATATCCGGCTCGGTTCGCCCCCTCCCTTCAATTCTAGCCGCCAATCGCGAGCACACCCTTGAAGACGACGATGACCAGACCGACCACGCCGCAGCAGGCGAGAAAACCCAAGGCATCCATGCGGTTCCACTTCGTGAATTCCCACGAGGATGCGGGGAAGAGTTTGGTGTGGTCGAACCGGGTCGGCTGCGCGTAACTCGCCGCCACCTCGATCTCGTCCTGTTCCAGCGTCGCCGCGACCGGAGTCTTCATGCGGGCGTAGAAACGTGCGACCCGGACCGGGTCGCTCTGGCGGGTCAGCAAACTCACGGTCACGAGCAGGAAAATCGGGAGCAGCGCATCAACGAGGTAGCGGGTCGTGAGCAATTGCGCGGGCGTAAAACCCGTCACCTTCACGCCAACCAGCTTGAGGAGAAACACCTCGGTGCGGAACAGGCCCTTGCCGGTCTTGGGAGATGCCGGATCCTTGGGATTCACCCGGACCACACCTTCCTCGAAGAACACCGAGACGGGTTCGATCCGTCGCGACTTGACGATGCTCTCGCCGACCGCGCGCGCGCGTCCCGCGGCAACGTCCGCCTCACTCGCCTTGACGGTCGCCGTCACCGTCCGCTCCTCGGTCATCTGTGTCAGCATCTCCGACCGCGCGAAGGCGGGAATCGACGAAACGACCCAGGGGATGACGCCGATGAAGAGCAGCGTGGCGGTGACTTGGACCAGCACCGCGGTCTGCGTCACACGTCGCCAGACAAAGAGGAAGGTGATCGGAACGCCCCAGACGAGCAGCAGCACAATCGCAAACTTGAGAATGGCGACGATGCTGTTGAGAAACAGACCGACAAGGACACCCGCTGCGAGCAACGCCGGCACCGCCAGTCGGGCCACGCGCATGTAGTGCCGTTCACTGCGTCCCGAAATCAGGGGTTCGTAGAGGTTCTTCACCAACAGCCCTGAGAGCACGACCGATTGGGCGCCCAACACGGCAATCTTACCGCCGAGAATTCCGGTGATCATGATCCCGATCAACCCGATCGGCAGCAGTTCACGCGTCATCAATCCCCAGGCCTGGTCCGGGTCGGACAAGCTGGGTCCGAACAACGCCACTGCGATCAAACCGCAGTAGGCCCACATGATTGTGACGAACCGTTTGCTGAATCCGCCCGTGACCGCACCGAGCCGGGCGGCCATCTCGTCCTTGGCGGAGCCGGCAATCGTCATGTTGTGCTGCGAGCCGGCGATCCCGATCATCTGCACCAACAGCAGGGCGCAGATCGAATACCAAGTGTATTCGGAGGCAATGTCCCCTCCGAACAGGTTGAACATCACATCCGGCACCTTTTCATGCAGGGCGTCGAACCCACCTATTCGAACCAGGCCAAAAGGGATCAGAATGACCGAGATCAATACCACCAAAATAGCCTGAATCGCGTCGACCACCGCCGAGGCCTTGAGGCCCCCGAGCATGATGAAGACCGCGACGAGACTGGTGGAGACGAGGTAGAAGGTGATCGGCTTCAGGTAGGTGACAAAGGGCTGAAGCGTGCCGCGATTGTAGTGGTCCCGCAATTCGTCATAACGCGCTTCACTCGTCACCGGCAGCGTGCCGCCCAGGCGCTGCTGGCGCAACGCGGTGAACTCGTGGTAGTCGGCCACCTGCTGCCGTTCGACAACGGTGTAGGCGGACGGATCCTTCACCATCAGCGGCTGCAGGGTCTTCAGGGCCATGACATTGCCTCCGGCAATGACTCCCACCACGGCAATGATCAGCATCGTCGTCGCATACAGGGTGGTCAGAAACCGGCTGCCAAACCGGTCCTCAAACAAGTCGGCCATGGTGGTGAGCCTCACCCGGCGAAACCACACGTTCATGAACCAGTAGTACGGCGTCAGGAACAACGTGATCAGCGCCAGCCAGGCACCACTCGCTCCCTGGCGATACACGGAACTGGCCGTGGTTGTGGCCTGGCCCGGATCCGTCATATTGCCAAAGCTGAGGAAAAACTGCAGCCAGCGGCCGAGCGAGCGCCCTCCCAGGAAGTAGTCCTTCTCGTTCTTCACGCCGTGGGAAAACACCTTCCCGATCGCCAGCACGGTCACCACGTACGTGAGCAAAATCGTGATATCGATCCAATGAAGCCCGAGAAATTTCATGATGAAAAGGAGTGAAAATTAAGTTCGTATGACCGCCGTGACCCGACTCTTAGCCCGCAGGACTCCGCAACACTCCGACCGCTTGGAAGATCAGCCGGATGGCACGCGGAAACCGCCGAAGAGAAACGCCTCAACCAACCGGATCCACCGCGCACCCGTGTGGAGTTGAATTTTCGAGAACCGGAGTCGGGGCGGGATGGCGCGGTTTCAGAGGGTAATGAAGCATCACAGGAGGCCGCATTCGGCCGACAAACAACAGGCGGGGCATGCCTCTATCGGGCTCAGGGGGCTGCGGGAAGTCAAGCCACCTCTCCGCCTGGCTCGCTCCGGCGCTTCAACGCCGCGGCAGTGACTCGATTCTTGCAGTGCAACGCTCCGCCTGGCCCGAACAATGAAATTTCACTCCCCAACGTAAGGCCAGTGGCGCCTGCTTCAGGGCGCGGCGGCCCGAAGCAACAATACAAACAAGCCGATGATCGCTCCCGACAAGGCGCAGCAGACGAAGAAGCCAATGGCATCCACCCGGTCCCAGCGACAGAATTCCCAGTGGGAGCGCCGCACGAGTTTCGTATGGTCAAACCGATCCGGGTGCCGGCGGGTCTCCTCGATCGCCGCTGCCTCGAGTTCGGGCGTTTTCCCCACGGGTGTTTTCATTTTGCCATAGAAAAACGCCACGCGGGCCGGATCGGACTGGCGGGTGACGTAGCTGACCAGGATCAGCACGGCGAACGGAAAGAGTCCGTCGAAGAAGAACTGCAGGGTCAGGCGCTGGTTTGCCGTGAACCGGGCGGCATCGAGTCCTGCGCGATCCAGCAGCCAGCACTCGAAATTGAAACGACCACTTCCGATCAGCCGACTGGTGATGTCACCCGGACGCTCATGCACCACTTTCGTGAAGAACACGGGCACGGGACGACCCGCGGGCGACGTGGAGAACGTGACCAGGGAGGGGTGAGTCGCCACTGATTCGAGGCGAGCCGCCGTCCACGGGACCAGCAAAATGACAGTGGTGGACAAGAGCACGGAGCACCAGACCGCGGCCGGGGTCAGGCGACGCCAGAAAAAGATGAGCAGCACAGCCGCGCCAAACGGCAGATTCACGGTCAGGACCAGGTTGACGATCGACAGAAAATTGCCCATCGCCCACGCCGAAATGGCCCCGAGGATGAGAATCCCGGCGATGGTGTAACGGGCGTAACGCACCCCTTCCTTTTCCGTCACGTCCGGCCAGATCGTGCGATAGACGTTGCGCACAAACAGGGATGAAATGGCGAGCGCTTTGGCAGCCAGCGTGGACATGGTGCCGGCGAGCACACCGGCGAGCATCAGTCCCACCAGCCCCGGTCCGAGGAGGCGATTGGACATGGCCCCCCAGGTGGAGTCCGGGTCGGAGAGTCCACCCACGCCGAACAATCCGACCGCAATCAGACCGGCAAAGGCCCAAAGGATGATCATGAGCCGCTTCAGGTAGTTGCCCGACACCCCGGTGCGGGCGGCCAGCTCATCCTTGGCCGAGCCACAGATGCCCATGTTATGGCTGAGACCGTGAATCTGCACCAGGCTGACGAGCAGGATGCCTCCCAGCGTCCAGACCGAAAATTGATCCGACCCCTCTGCGCCAAACAAATTGAAGAACCGGGCCGGGACTTTCTCCGCCAGCGCCTTCCATCCTCCGATGGCGTGCAGTCCGGTCGGAATCAGCAGCAGTGAAAACACCACGATGAGCACACTTTGCAGTCCCTCATTGACGGCCGCCGCCGACATGCCGCCGAGGATGATGTAGGTCCCCACCACCAGGGTAAAACCGAGGTAGAACAGGCCTTCATTCAACACGGTGACGAAACTGTGCAGGTCGCCCCGGGCGCTGCGGTCGCGCAAGTCCGCCAGTTTTTCCTGGTCGGCGACAGGCAGCACGCCCCGCGATGCCTGAGACTCCAGCTGGCGGAGTTCGCGGTAGCCCTCGACCGAGGCACGGTCAGCGGCGGTCCAGGCAGACTCCTGCTTGACCACGAGCGACGAGGCGATCCGGTAGGCGACCACATTGCCGAAACCGAGGAAGACGCAGGCGACAATGATCTGGAACAAGGCGTAGAAGAAGCTGAGCCGCCGGCTGCCAAACCGGTCCTGAAACAGATCGGCCACGGTTGTCAGGCGTACCCGACGAAACCATACATTCATGAACCAGAAGTACGGGTTCATGAACACGGTCTGGAACGACAGCCAGGCCCCGGACGCCCCCTGCTGATAGACGAAGCTCGCGGTGCTCACGGCCCCCTGCGGTTCGGTGGCGTTGCCGAAATTGAGGAAGAACTGGTAAAGCTTGCCCAGCTTGCGGCCCGCGAGGAAGAACCCCTCCTCGGATTTGGTCGCGCCGGCGGCGCGTTTGCCGATCACAACGACCGCGGCGAGGTAGGCGAGGATGATGAACCAGTCGAGGGGGTGGAGCGAGGACATGGCAGTGATTACGGGGAGTGAGACCTGAAAGAAAGGATGCAGGAAGAGGGATCGGACGCGGCATCGAGACGCACCGGCTCAACGGAAGATGGGGGCAAGACGGGGACCAAGCAACGCGACCATGACCTCCTTCCTCGCCCCGAGGCGGCAGAGGCGAGCGTCGGACAGTACGAGCCGCGGCCTCCGCGGCGGCAGGAGGTACGTGATTGCGAAATTTTGGCTGGCGCCCGCGAAGGTGAAACGCCCTCGTGGAGGCCCCCTGCCCCGCCTCTCCCCATGCCCGTGCTTTTCGCCGCTTCGACCCTCGCCGCCTACCGCCCCTTCCTGGTCCTGATCGCCGCGGTGGCGTTCATCATTGTGGCCATCACACGGTGGCGCATTCACGCCTTCCTCGCTCTGATCCTGGCCGCCTACCTGGCAGGCTTTCTCACCTCGGAGTTCTCGCCGGCCTCGATCGAACGCCTGCCGGCGGCCATGCGTGCCGACGCCAAGGCCAATTCCTGGGTGGCCGCGGTGGAACTCACGACGGTCGAGTTTGGCGGCGCGGCGGGTTCCATCGCCATCTCCATCGGTCTGGCCTCCATCATCGGTCTTTGTCTCATGGAAAGTGGCGGGGCGGACAAAGTGGTCCGGCGTTTCCTAGCCGTGGCCGGCGAGAAACGCGCCGGGCTGGCCCTCATGGCCAGCACCTACTTCCTTTCGATCCCGATCTTTTTCGACACCATGTTCATGCTCATGGTGCCGCTCGCCCGCGCCCTGCGACTGCGCACCGGCAAGAGCTACCTCCTGTACTTGATGGCGATCTGCAGCGCGGGCGTGATCACCCACAGTCTGACCGTGCCCCACCCCGGCCCCCTGGCCATGGTCGATAACCTGCGGGTCGATCCAGGACTCTCGCTGTTTTGGGGCATCGCCGCCGGCATCCTGCCCTGCCTGATCGGTTATGTCGTGATCACGTGGATCGACCGCCGCATGGATGTGCCACTCCGCGAAACGCCGGGCGCGTCGCTGACGGACCTTGAAGCCATCGCCGCCCGCCCCGAAAGCGAGTTGCCTTCGTTTCTTTGGAGCATTGCGCCTGTTTTGCTGCCCATCGTGCTGATCGGCTGCGGTTCACTCTTCAAGGTACTGGCCGGATACCCGGGTGCGGTGAACCTGCTCGGTGGTCCGGAAACGTTCTCTAGTTTGGCCAGTGCGGCTTCACTGATCGGCAACAAGAACATCGCCCTGCTCATCGGCACCGCCATCGCACTCGCCGTGCTGGCCCGGCAGAAGCAACTCACGTTCACGGAACTGGGCGGGCTGCTGGAAGCCCCCCTGGCCACCGGCGCAGTCATCATACTCATCACCGCCGCGGGTGGAGCATTCGGCGGCATGCTGCGCCACGCCGGCGTAGGCGATGCCATCAAGGCCCTCGCGACGCAGTACAGCATCAATATCATCCTGCTCGGATGGACCACCGCCTTTGTCATCCGTGTCGCCCAAGGCTCGGCCACGGTCGCGATGCTGACCACGTCCTCCATTATCTGGCCGCTGATTGACCCGGCCTCCAGTCTGCCCCTGCCCTTTCACACCATGTACCTCTTCCTTGCCATTGGCTTCGGCGCCTTTGGCTGCTCGTGGATGAATGACAGTGGATTCTGGGTCGTGAGCAAACTCAGCGGCATGACCGAGCGGGAAACCCTGCGGAGTTGGACCCTCATGGTGACGGTCCTTTCCGTGTGCGGTCTGATCCTGACGCTGGTTGCCTCGCGCCTGCTGCCGCTGGTCTAGGCGCGGCCTGCAACCGCCCTCACCGCGAACGAGAAGAGGGCGCCCGAGCTTGCCCTCGCCTCGCCTAGGCGCCGGCCAGTTGCGCTGCCGTCAATTCGTTGAGCAGCGGCTCGCCTCGTTCATAGCGACCGACATTGATCGAAAAGATATCCCAAAGGCGCTCCTTGAAACGGGGGCTGAGACTGGATCCCGATATGTGCGGAGTGAAAATGACATTGGGAAACTTCCACAACGGGTGATCCGGCGGCATGGGATAGTGGTAGTGTGTATCCAGGGCCGCACCGGCGATCCACTTCTCCCGCAGCGCGCGCAGCAGCGCATCCTGGCGGATGATTGGACCGCGGGCCGGATTGAGCACAAAGGCGGTCGGAGGCAGCGCGCGCAGTTCCCGTTCGCCGATCAGGCCGTCGGTCGCCTTGGTCAGCGGCAGCGCCACCACAAGAAAATCCAAGCCACCCAGGAATGTGAGTTCCTCCCCGGCGCGAAAGACGCGGTCCGGTAGCACGCCCTCGGGATCGCCTGTCCCGGGAACCGTGTAGACATCCGTGCGGGGCCCCACCCCGCCGCGCGCCAGCACGTGAACCTTCAGTCCCAGGCTGCGGGCCAGCCGCGCGGTCTCACGCCCGATGCCGCCATATCCCCAAAAACCCACCGTCAAGCCCCGGATCTCCCGCTGGAACATGGCGGATCGATCCCAGATCGTGGCCTCCTGGTTCCGTATCATCTGCCGGGCATCCCGTGCCAGATTGACCATCATCGCGACGCACCACTCGCCAATCGGCACATCGAAGCACCCCCGGCAGTTCGTGGCGCGTATGCCGCGACCGGGCAGATCGAGCCCAAAGAGCTGGCTGTAGCCAGTGGAGGCGAGTTGCACCCACTTCAGGGCCACCATGTCCGCAAAATTGGTCGGCGGCACACTGCAGAACAGAACCTCGGCGTCACGAATCAGCGCCGGATCCAACGCTCGGGCGGACTCGCCCGGCGGATTCAGCGTCGTGATGGCATGGCGGCCAGACGCCCGCAGGGCGGCCAGAAAGGAAGACTCAACGGGGACATCAACAAGGACTTTCATGGAGAGGATCGGTCAGGGCCCAGCAACGCGACGAGGCTGAACGCCGAGGGTACGGGTGAAAAGCAAGAAGGAGCCGGGGATTCGCAGGAAACGGTGGATCGGTTTCAGGCCGGCATCGCTGGGCGGACTGCCAGCTCAATGCACACAATCGTGATCGGTTGGGAACCGCCGTTCTCCACTACGATCTCGTTCCATCCCTCACGCACCAGGGAGACCGGAAAACGGAGGTCGTACCCCGCATTCTCCGGGACGTGATGGGTCAGCGATCCGCAGGGAAACAGCAGCCGGTCGGTTCGTTGGTGCACGAGATTGGGCCAGCAGCCGTTCACGGAGACGGGCAGCGCGGTGAACGTGTCTCCTGCTTTCAATACCACCTGCACCACCAGTTCCAGCCCACGGTCGGCCGGCTCGGAGCACATCGGCAGTCTAAACGGATGATACCACCCCGCGTTGAGTACCAGCGGCAGTTGGGGCGTGATCTCAAAGGGGATGTGGGTGAGTGCGGTGCCGAACATCGAGAACGAATAGTGCTTCGGCTGTCCCCGGAGAAAGTCGAGCCGGTGCAAGTCGCGCATCCCCTCGTAATCGGAGATGATCCCCGGCAGGCGCGCCTGATCCGTGCAGTAAAAGTTGAACCACTCCAAGGCGTCGGCTCCCAAGGCCAGCTTGCCGGCGGCGTTGGCACGGAGGATTTCCCGGCTCGACGAAATGTAGCGAATGCGCTGGGTCAGCCCGTGTTCGGGCGAACGGGACGCCAGTGAATTCGCACCATCCTCAATCACGCCGTAGATCATGACGGCCTCCCCCAGCCGGCGCCGGAGGTCGTCGTGGGGCATCTCCCAGGAGGTGCACCAGAAGCCCGAAGGAGCGATGAAATCCAGGGTGCCGTCGTGGCAGAGGGTCTCCACGTCGATGCCGATGCTCTTGAGCGTGTCGATCTGCCCCGGGATGCGCAGCCCGAGCGGATAGGTACGGCCGGTCTTTCTGGCACGGGCCTCGGTCAGCGCCCGGATGCTGCGTATCCAGTCCGACATCATGGCCACGGTCTGCGGCGTCGCATTGGGTTCGCAACACATCGGGTTTCTCCACCAGTCCAGCTCCAGTCCTTCAAAATCATAGTCCTCCACCACCTCCTTGATCTGAACAAACAGGGCATCCCGCACCTCCTGGCGCTCGAAGTTCAACCCCGTTCGATAGGAGGGGTCCCGCATGGTGGGAGAATACGCACCGCGCCGGAGACGCATCTCCGGTCGCTTGAGCAGGGGATGGTTGAAGAAACTGCCGTCGATGTTCTTCGCGCCGTGAAAGTCGTTCATCCGAATGCTCACCCAGGGAGCGACCTCTTGCGCGCGGCACGCCTTGGTTGTCTCCGCCAGCCAGTCGACGCCGGCGTCGAGGAGATCCTGATACAGGCCAAAGAAGGACTCGAAGCGGTCGAGGTACCCTTCCACCTGGTCCGGCTCGGTGATTCCCGCGCAGATCGCATGGCCGCGGAAGAACTCCCGGTCACCCCGACGGTACCCGTCGAGGATGCTCGGCGTCGTCTTGCTCGGGTACCAGGCTTTGGACGCATTGGCGTTGATCACGAAGGTGTCGATTCCACCCTTCTTCAGGGTCTGGACATAGCGGTGGATCGCCTTGGGCTTGTACGGGCCGCCAACCGGCAGCGTCTGTGTGCCGGTTTTTCCCTGGCCCGGTTTCATGACGAAATCCTCGGGCTGCCAGAGCTCCGGGTTGTAGAAGAAAACGCAGGTGTCGCCGTTGAAGAGGTTGCGGTTCTTCTGAGAGAGTCGGGCGCGCGTTCCGCCTGCTCGGCCAGAGGTCGGTGACGCGGCCACGGCCGGGGCGGCGCCCGCCGCCAGGGGAGAACCCAGGAGGGGCGCAAGCGTTGCGGTGGTGGCGGCGGAAACGAGGAACTGGCGACGGGACGTGGTCATAGGAGAAAGGCGATTGGGAAGGGACGCGGGATTCGTGGTACCCGTAGGGAGGGATCGCTAGGGCTGCCGGGCAGTTGGCTCTGGGGTTGCGGGAGTGTAAACCTGACCGGATCGTACGACCACGGCGATGCGCCGGGCGGCTCGGATGTCAAGCAGCGGGTCCGCGTCGAGCACGACCAGATCGGCCGTCATGCCGGGTTCAAGCGCGCCCAGCCGGTCCGCCTGACCGAGGGAGCGGGCATTGTTCCGAGTCGCCGCCTGCAACACGGCGGCCGGCGGTATCCCGGCCTGCACCCACAACTCCATCTCTTGATGCAGCGCCAGGCCTGGCGGACAAAACTGGACGGGCGTGTCCGTCCCGAGCAGAAGTTCCACGCCAGAGCGATGCAGGAGCACCGTCAGTTCCTGCAACCGCAGAAATTCTCGCTGGCGCAGCGCCACGGTTGTGGGATCGAGAGGCAGCGCACGCGCTGACCGTCGCCACCCCTCAAGGAGTCGTTCCGGCACCGAGGCCAGATCAGGGTGATCCAGCACTTCAGGCTGATCGCGGAGGAGCATCCAATTGCGATAGACGACCAGGGTCGGGTCGACTCGCACGCGGCGCCGCACCAACGCCTCAATCAGGGTCGTCGTGGCTTCACCGGAAAAGTCCACCCGGGACTTTGCTTCCAGGATGCGACGCTGGAGCGCGGCCAACTCCTCCGCGGGCACGCCCCGGCGCTCTGCGGGGGGAGGCCAACGCGGGGCATCGGGAGGAAGCAAAAAATCAAACAGCGCTCCCATGTGCTCCAGGCTGTCGATCCCGTCCTCAATTGCCTCCAGCGGTCGATAGCCCCAGGCGAGGTGGGCGGTGACCCAGGCACCGCGTCGATGGGCGGCAGCAATGACCGCCTGCCCAATCTCCCGCGTCGTCCCGACATAGAGCTTGAAGGTGCGCACCCCGTCGTCCACGCCGGCGTCGACCCAGGCGGGCACCGCCTCAACCTGGGTCAGGGGCACGCTGACAAAGGGGTGATACGGGGGATTGCCGTCAATCAGGGGACTTCCCAACACCACCCTCGGCGCCAGCGTGGGGTGGTCCTCGGCAAATCGGGCCACGCGTTTCTGTTCACTCCGCTCGTCGCCCACATCCCGCAGCGTCGTTACGCCCTGCCGAAGAAAGAGCGGAAAGACATCCTCAGCCGTGAGTTGAAGGGACTTCAGAATGTGAACGAGGTGAACATGGGCGTCGATCAGCCCGGGAATCACAAAGCGGCCGCGCGCATCCAGTTCCCTCGCACCGGCCGGAAGCGGTGTCGTGTCACCTGGCTCGGTCACGCGAACGATCCGGTCGCCCTCCACGACAATCGATCCAAATGATCGAAAGGTACCCGTGGTGGTGTCAAATCGCTGGCCCCCGCGCACCACCAGCGTCGCCTCCGGGACACCCAGCGCGACGGTGGCCAGGAGGATCGAGAGGCAAACCTGGACACCCCCTGCCATCCGCCGGTTCGACGAACCCGGCGACACCCGACTCGGTGCAGAAGGTCGCCAGGACATCATCTTGTCGTGACCTTACCACTACGGCAGTTCAAGCAACGTTCCGGCGATGTGCTGAATCCCGCCGCCCACATTGTGATAGTAGGCCACGAGTACATGCTTGGGGTCGACCACAACCGACCAGGGGTAACCGAGATCGGTCGTCGTGCCGTCGTCGCGCAGCACCATCTCGGGCGCTGTTGCAAAATCGGTGCACTCCGCGTTGAGCACCCTGGCCCGGATGCCGAGGGGCTTGTGGCGATAGCCGTAGGTCAGCAAGACCCGCTGATCGGGGAGGCGCAAGGCGTGCAACGGGTGACCCTGGAAACCCATGCCCTGCCAGGGTTGGAATGATTTTCCGCCGTCGGTGGACCGGGCAATGCAGGCTTGATCCTGATAATCCTCCGTCCTCAGGAAAGCAACGTGGTCCCCTTTCGGCGTCTCATAGATCGACGTCTCGTTGAAGGAGACCTTCGCGTCGCTCGCCACCGGGCAGGAATAGGTCCAGGTCACGCCACGATCCGCCGAAACGACGAGGTGGGTGGATGTCTTGCGCGGTTTCAAGGAGTCGGTGGCGGCGCTGACCCAGAAGATGCGGCCATCGCGACCTTCGACAAGTGCCCCTCGATTGTAGGCCGGCACCGGCTTGCCGTAGGGGTCACGCAAGACCTCAACCGGGAGGTGCGGAGGATAGAAGGGTCCGGTCCAGCGCCGGCCACCGTCGGTCGAACGAACATAGTAGCCACCGTTGAAAATGGAGCCGGGAAAATTCTGGAGAAAGGGTTCCTTCAGGTTGGGAATTCCATCCGGTCTCAGGAACGTCCAGCCGTAGGTCATGCACAGGAGACTGTCGTCCCGCAGTTGCAGCAGACACGGATCCTGCGAACCGCCGAAGGGGTGAGCATAGATCAGTTCCGGTTCTTTGGACCAGGTTGCCCCACCGTCCCGCGAGCGGACACCCACGAGGTAACTGTTCGGATCGACGTGATTATTCTTGGCCTCACCCAGGGCCTTGCGGTTGGGGGCGCGCCGGAAGGCCACCAGGAGTTCGCCATCGGGGCGTCGCACCACGGACGGAAACGCACTGTGGAACAGATTGTCCTCGTAGATCACAACATCGCGCACTTTGCGCAAATCCGCGGCGGCTCCCTCGAGGAACGAGGTGGCGCAAAGCGGAACGAGGAGGAACAACCAAGGCAACCGGGATTTCGTGGAACGCATGGGAGGGAAGATCAAGGGGTGGCCACGGAGAGATCGACCCAGCGGCCGAACGTGGAGCGGCCGCGTCCGCTTCGCCAGTCACCCAGGTCGTACGCGAAAAAGACCCGGTTGTTCACCGGAGACTCCTCGATGGCGGTGTAGTGGGTGGTCAACACGCCCGACGTCATGCGGACAACGTGGCTCCAAGTCTCTCCGTCGTCGAGACTGACCGCGAGATAACTGCCGTTCCAGGGATGCTCCGCCCGCGGCCAGCAGGCCCGCGGCGGAACCCGCACGCCAAACGAAGCGATCAGGGCGCCGCTGCGCAGCACCACCAGATCAGGATCCACCACTGCACCGATCATCTCGGTTGGATTATCAATGATCAACCGCCCCTGTTTGTCCCGCGCGTCGCGAAACTGATCCGCCCAAACTTCGGTGCGGTAGACATCCAAGTCGGCAAAGACCCGGGGCTGGCGTTTCCAGGTGAGCCCTTCATCATCCGAGATCGCCTGCCACAGTTCCCGTCCCGTCCGCATGAAACAGAGCAAACGTCCGGCCCTTGGACCACGCGAAATCCGGCCGAGCACCGCTTCGTCAAATCCCTCCGTGCCAACACTGCCGTCCGCCGCCACCACTGAAACCAGATCCCAATGGCGCCCGCGGTTGGTCGAACGCAGCAGCACCACCCGGGTCTTGAACATCGTCGGCATGTAGGCGGACGGCGTGGTGTCTCCTTCAAACCACCCATAGAGCGTGGTCAATAGGTCACCGTTCGGCAGCTCGAGGATCCTCCGATGCAAGCGCACCGCCGCGTGCGGCCGTCCGCCGTCATCGGAGGAACCGAGAAAATTGACCCCGGGGAGATTGAAGGTGATCGGCAGGGGACCTTGGAGCGTGCGCCAATCATCGCTGGACACATAGAGGTGCCCCTCCCCCTTCCCCGCTGACGGTCCCGGAGTCACATAGGTATCAAGCGCGACAATCGTGCCGTCGCGCAACTGGATCGCGCCGCCCTCGAGATTGAGTCCATTGTCGTTTTCCTTGAGCGGGAGCCGCTCCCAGGTCGCAGCAGAATCCCGCGAGACCACCGTGCCCATCGCCCAGTGGGACGAATACCGCTTGGAGGGAAACGACGACAGCGAGAGCTGGGACTGGGCCACGATCGTGCCGTCACGCGTGACCAACAGCGACGGCTGCAGGCCATCCGCAACCACCAGCCGCTCCTCCCCGAAACGGAGCTGCACTCGCGGATCAGCGAGCAGGGTTTGCGGGCGATTCGCCGCAACGGGGATGATGGGTTTTGGCGGCGGCGCGGGAGTGGACGCGGCATGTACCGCGACGATCAAACCCAGTGCCGCCGGAATCATTCGAAGGGTCATGGCAGGAGAATCGGTTCAACTCTGGTGGCACACCCAACGCCGGTCCCGTCGGCGGGTGACTCGCACGTCACGGCAACGTGGCCTTCTTCGCCTCAACCGGGAGTGTCCAGCGCACCACACCCACGTGGTAGCGTTGATGGGCAGGAACTCCTCGCGAATAGTAGGCGGTCACAAGAGTTCCGTCCGCGAGCACAACCGTCGAGGGATACCCCCCGTCGCGACCAGGCCGGTCAGCATCGGGTCGGTCCGTGGAGCCTTCAAGGTCCACCAGGCGCAGCGGGGCCGACCAGACAGTGGCGGTCGGGTCGCCGAACCGCACCTGGATGCCCCAATCCCCTTGGTTGCGCACGCCATAGCTCAACAAGATCCGACCGTCCGGCAGTCGCGTGAGGTCGGCCGGATGTTGCATCGGCAAAGTCAACGCGCCTTCGCACGTCCAGGTGCGGCCCTCGTCCTTGGAACGAAACCCGTCCAGGTGCTGAAAGTCGCCCGCCACACCGGCGTGCTGACCGCCGTTGGACGCCCCGTAGGCGCGGGAGGCGGCAAAAAGATCGCCATTGTCGAGACGGATCCAGGTGGTCTCGTTGTAACGGCGGCCCTCCGACAGCTGTCCGCGGCGCGCCCACGTGACGCCGCCGTCGGAACTGGTGAAAAAACCGACTTCGTCACGGTACATCATCGCACCGATCGACCCATCGGGAAGCGGAGCGATCCGCCCAAACGGAATGATCCCTTGCCCACTCGGCTGGCGCGCGTCGAACTCGGGGAACTGCTTCCAGGAACGCCCCTGATCGAGGGACAGGGCGGGCACGGGACTCAGAGTGTTGGCATCCTTGAAGTAGTTCTGGGGCGGAGCACCCGACCCGGCTTCCGGTCGCCAGCCCTCAGGCAGGCGTTTGTCCCATCCGGAAACCAGGGCGACGTACCCGCCGTCCGCGCGCAGGCCAGCCGCAACGTTCATGCGGTTGCGCGTCGGTGTCCAAGGAACCGGTACACCTGCCTTCGACCAGAATCTGCCTCCGTCGCGGCTGACCCAGCACTCCACCGCGCCTTCCGTGTAACCATGAAGAGGGTGCGGCCAGATCAGGCAGGTGAGCGTGCCGTCGGGCTGCTGGGTCACGATCGGCCAACCGCAGGCGTTGTCGATTGCGATCAAGCGCTCGTACGAACCGAGCCGCGGAAACGGGTGCGTCCCGTCCGCGGCCCGAACCGTGCCCGCCACTGCCAGGAGTCCGAGAAGGAGCAAACAACGCATCACCATGGCCGGGGGTCGATGAGGTGGGAACTAGAACTTGTAGATCGCCGAAAGCGACACCGTGCGCGGCGGACTCGGATCGACAAAGTAGGCATTCTGGGCGCCCAGCGCATAGGCCTCGTCGAGGAGATTATCGATATTGCCCCGCAACGTCCAATGCGAGTTGAGCCGGTAGGTGCCGAACAAATTCACCAGATTGCCGGGCTCCATCTCAATCAACGGTCCCTGGCCGGTCACTCCAGTGACATACGCACCGATCGCGGCCAGCCGGCCGCTGATCCGCGAAAAGCCGGCGCCCAGCAGCAGGCCCTTGAGTCCGCCACTCTGAAACTCGTAACGGCCCACCAGACTGACGTCCCCGGAATAGGAATTGGCAACCTTGGCCCCCGCCTGATCCCGCACCTTGCCATGGTAGTAGGTCGCAACAAACTGGAGGCCGGGGAGCGGGTTGTAGGCCAGATCGAAATCAAAACCCTTCTGCGTCGTTGAGCCAATCGGCGCGAAATAGCTGATGCCATCTGGACGCACGCCGGCGAAGAAGGACTGGTTCGTCAGCTCGAGCTTGAAGAACGAAAGGGTCGAGGAGATGCGTCCGTCGAGGAAGGCAGTCTTGATGCCCGCCTCGCGGCCCGTGCCTTCGATGGAGGGGAGGATGTTAAGATTCACGTCGCGCGCACTCGTCGGTGAAAAATTCGTCGACTCCATGCCGTACACCACGAGGTCCTTGGTGAGGTTGAACACCAGGCCGTAACGGTGCAGCATCTCGTCACCTTCGGTGACCGTCGCGGGCGGGCGGGTCGCGAGATTGGTGATGTTGTTGATCTTGATCTTGCTCTTGGTGAAGCCCACCACGGCGGTGAGGCGGTCGGGCAGCAGATCAATCGTCTGCTGGATATAGGCATTGCCCCGATACGTGGTTCCCTGCGTGCCGGGGTTTGCCGGCGGGACGTACTCGCTGGTCAGGGGAGCGCGGAGGAGGTCAAGCTGCGGGTTGGAGATCGACACGGTCTTGCTGCCAAACGTCGTGGAGGACCAGAAGCGGCTCTTGCCCAATTCGTCACTGTAGCTGGCCCCGAATGCGGTCGACGTGGAGATCTTTCCGATCTGGTACTTGCCGTTCACATCGATCTGCGCGACGGAAAAATCGGCCTTCTGATCGTTGCGGCGTCCCGTGAAGGTCACGGTCTGGTTCGGCCAGTTGACGCCGCCCGCCGGGAAAATCACGCTTCCGAGGCGGGAAAACCACCAACGTGTGGCTGCCACCTTCACGTCCCAGTTGTCGCTCAACTTCTGAATCGCGATGAAACGCACACCACGGCGGTGAAAGTCCTCCATCGTGCCCTTGAGGAAATAGGCCTCGTCGCGGCCTGCGCCGGTGTAAAGCTGGCCCGTCGGGGTGATGAAGTTGTTCGCGTTCGGAATGTGTTCGAGGTGCTGGTAGTCAAATGCGAGGCGCACCACCGTGTTCTTGTACACCATCTGGAAGCTCGGGTGAAACACCTGCCGATTATCGAGGACATTCTTGAAGTAGTTGTCCCCATCCTGCAAAGCGGCCACCAGGCGATAGCCGAAGGAAATGTCTCCCACTTTCCCTAGCGGACCGGTGAAGTCGATTTCTCCACGGTAGGTGCCGTGCTCATTGACCCGGGTCGTGATCAAATATTGGGGCTTGGTGAGGGGGCGCTTGGACGTGGTCAGCACCGTGCCACCGAGAGAGGCATTCAGGTAGAGGGTCGAAGCCGGACCGCGCAGCACGGTGTAGGAGTCGAGATTCACGTTGTCGAGGTAGGGCACGCCATCCGGCATCTCGTCGAGCAGCGGGTAGCCAATGCGGGTACCGCGCATGGCGAAGGACTCGCCGGCAAAGAAATTGGACACACCGGCAAACTGCAGGATGTTGGAGGAGTCGACGTAGCCCATGTCGTCGATCAAGTCACGGGTGACCACGGTGACCGCCTGCGGAATCTTGAGCAGCGATTCGTTCGTTTTGAATCCCGTCGCGGAATTGCTCGAGGTGTAGCCTCGATCCTTGGTCGAGCTGACTTCAAAACTCGACAGCAGCACCCGATCGTCGTCGGGTTTGGCGGCGCTGGGCACGGGCGCGGCAGTCGTCTGTGCCAGGACCGGCGCGGTCAGCGCCAGGAGCGCGGCCAAGGCGGAAATCAAACGTCCCCATCGTGGGGCGTGGAAGGTGGTGTTCATAGGTGTGTTCTGGTGTGTTTCGCCGAAAAAGGGATTCGCCGGGTACCGAGTCCAACCGTATACAGTATGATACGGTTGCGCTACAACTGCATCCGCACTACAACTAACGACCGTTAACTTAATAAGTGATTTATAATCAAATACCTACCACTTCCCACTACCTTGGCAGGATCTGCGAGGGTGCGCACCCGGAGAAATCATAGCGGCAGCTCCCCCCAGAGAACCGGTCTGAGTCGAATTTCTTAAAGATTTCATTTCCAGAATATAATGACAAGTCAGTCGGTGCTTGGGCACGCCTGGTCCATCATCACGAGGTTCACTCACGGTTCAGTGTACGGGTGGTTCGCAACAACAAGAAAGCGGCAACAACGCTCTCTGCGGAATCTGTATACAGACTGATACGTGCGTACTACGTGGGTCAACACAAATATGGCGTCTCAGGGCGAGTGCGATCAACCCGGTCCCGCTCCTGCCGAAGAACAACCGGAAGCGAAGTTGCGGCACCCATCGACCGACACTTTACGGGCTTGTCAGCTCGCCCCGGGTGCGCGCCACAGCTGGCGGAGGTCGCGCACCACCGTGAGCACATCGCTCCAGGTGTCGCCAAACCCGGTGAGCCCATACGAGGGCGCAGCGTGGCCCAGCTCGGGAACCACCCAGACCGGCTGCTTCGTCGCTTGCTGCTGGAGGTATCCAAACAGGGACGCGGCATAGGCGCGCCAGGCCAGGTACTCGGGTGTGCGCCGTCCGGAAGCCGATAGCACCGGGATCTGGCAGTGATGCCCGTTGAAGGGTCGCAGGTGAAACTGGGCCGCGGCCTCGAGCAGGACTGCCGGTTCCTTCAAGCGCTCCCAGAAGACTCCGGGCGCCAGGTGTCGCACCACCGCGAAGTGAGAATGATCGAGACACAGCGGAAGGACTTTGCCCGTAGCCGCCAGAAACCCACGGGCCAGAGCCAGGGTGGCTTCGGGTGTTTCCGTGAACGTGTCGCGGTGCGTCTCGATCGCATACGGCAACCCCAGCTCTGACGCCACCTCATCGATGCGTCGCGCCAACTTCACCATGTCCTCCACGGGCGAGTCATAATCGCCCAACTGAATGTCCACGCCGAGGGCGCCCAGCTTTCGGGCCGCCTCGAGCGACGGTGCCACTTTGGCCGCGTCGTCGAGGCTGGTCACGGCGAGGTACCGCAGGTCACCGCGCTCCTCCAGCGCCGGGATGGGAGGGGAGAAGACACCGTCGCACCGGGCCGCACGGATGGCCTCGAACTTCTTCGACCAGCTCCATTCGCGGCTCCGGCTTGGGTATTGGCGAAGCGACCACAAGGTCGCGAAGATCAGGAGTTCCCTTCCACCCTTTGAACCCGGGGCAGGCTGGCGCCGCGCTTTCATGGCGGCTAGGTCTGTTTCCATCCTGACGGCAGGGCCTCGTAGAAGCGACGGAAGTCGTCTTCGCTGGCATACGCATACGGGGGCAGCAGCCGCAAAGGAAAAGACGGATCCGTGCAGCGGTAGAGCATCTTGTCGAACGCCCCGTCGATGTGGTACTTGCCGGCGGACAATTCCTTCAATTTCGCCACCATGGCCTGTAAGGCGACCCCATCCTCGACCCGGCGCGCGTCGTCACCCCGCACAAAAGCATGGGCCTTGCCGGGATGGACCGAAGCGAGCGAGATCAAGAGACCGATTTCATGAGTGCGTCGCGCGATGGTGTAGCCCATCTCCGTCATGAAAAACCGAAGCCGGGGCGACATCGTCAGCAGATCCGCCACCACGGCCGGGTCGGAGGTGCTGGCCTTGACGGCGACCAGGTTGGGATGCGCGTCGGCCAGACGACGGTACTCCACCGAGGTCAGCAGACGCTTGGTCCGCATCAGATTGTAGTGATGAAAGTGACAGTCGGGAAAGCGGCCGCAGGTCTCGGCAAAGAAGTGATCCAGCTCGGCGTCGTTCAACGCCCCCCATGACGGGAGGGAAAGCTGAAACTGGCGGAATCCCATGGCCCGGCCCCGTTCGATGCGGGATTGAATGGTGCCGAGTGACAGTGAAATCAACCCGAGCATGGGCGATACACCGCTCTCCTGGGAACTCTCCCAAAACGCCCGCGCGATCGCGTCGAATTGCGATTCAGTGACCGCATAGCCCTCCCCGGCCGTGCCGAACACGTAGAGATGACGGGTCAGGCGGTTCGCGAGCGTGTGCACCTGCCGGCGAAACGCCGGTTCATCGAACTCGAACCGTTCCGTCCAAGGCACCACGGCGGTGGCGAGAATGGCGGCGGGCGCGTCCGGGGAGTGTGCCGGAGAAGGGGGTTGGGGAGGCATGGATACGACCGTGACCGCTAAACCCGCACTTTCACGACGACCTTGAGCACCTCGGCCGGCTGGCCCCAGGCGCAGGAAGGTATATGGGCGTCCTCGGGATAGAAGATGGCGAACTGTCCCGCCCTCACTTCAACGGACACTCCATCCGGAATCAGGGCGTAGAGCGCCGCGTCCTTTGCGACATCAAACGGCATGGTGACCGTGGTCATCAGCGCCAGCGGAGCCCAGACCATGATTTCCCGTCCACGCAGCATGAACTGGATGTCGATGTACTTGCGATGCGACTCGTACTGGCGCTCCGCCACCGGCTTGGTGCTGTGCTGCTGCACGAAGGCGTAAAGATCATCCCCGTCGATTTCATACCGACCGGGGGGCGTTTGCTCGGTCACGGTTCGCAGGTAGGCAAACGCCTTTTCGAAACGCGGCGACAGCGCGTGATAGCGGGAGGATTGGGCAAGGGTATCGAGTATCATGGAAAGGTAAGAACGGTGAACAGAGGCGATTCGGGCTCAATAGCCGTCGGCGCGCAAGGTGAGGTTGAGCAAAGAGTGCCCGGAGGAGAATCTCCGCAGGTTCTCCGCGAGCAGACCGACCATGGCCGGCCAGAAGCCGGTGTAAACGCCCGACATGTGCGGGGTCATGATGAGATTGGGCACATCGAACAGGGGAAGGTCCGGTGTCGTCGGTTCGCGCACAAAGCAATCCACCGTTGCACCGGCGAGTTGACCCTGACGCAGCGCCTCCGCGAGGGCGGTCTCGTCAACGATGCCGCCCCGGGACACGAGCACGAGCCGTGCCCCGCGTTTCATCTGCGCAAACTGCGCCGCACCAATCAGACCATCGGTCTGCGGTGTGCTGGGCACGGTGACCACGAGCAGGTCACACTGCGGCAGAAGTTGGGACAGGTCATCCGGTCCGTACCAGGCTTCGGGAATGCGTCCTTCAGGATCGCCGGTGTCCGGCCAGGCGTTGTAGCCGGTATCCACCCGGGATGAGGGATTGCGTTTGAGGCAAAGGACTCGAAGCCCCAGGGCGGAAAGCTGACGCGCACACTCGCGACCAATGCTGCCGTAGCCAATGATCCCAACGGTCATGCCGCGCAGGGTGGTTCCCGCCAGTGCCAGACGGTTGGGCCAGACTCGGTTTGACTTAAAAGGCAGCAGGTCCGGCATGCGATGGACCATCATGAGCGCGGCGCAGGTCACATACTGGGCAATGGGCACTCCATGCGTGCCGCTGGCCGTGGTCACCTGAATCGCAGTGTCACGCACAGGATGACCAAACAACTGATTGGCCCCGGCCGACAGGAGCTGCACCCAGCGCAAATCCGGCCAGGCCGCGAGGTTCCGTGGTACCTGTTCGGTCACGAGCACCGAAACGCCGGCACCGGAAAGTTGATCCGCAGGCTGGGTGGGCTGGTCGACGAGGTCGAGTCCTGGCACCACGGCACGCAGGATTGCGCCTTGCTCCGGGGTAAGACGATAGGGGCTGTTGAGCAGAATTCTCATGAGATCTTCAGGTCAATTCGCCTGAACGAGGGACAAAGGCGTAGTTTGACAGCAGTCGCTCGTCGAGCCGAACCCCGAGCCCCGGCGACTGGGGCAAACCGACGGTCCCTTCCTTCACTTCGAAGGGATCCACGAGCAGGTCGCGTTGGATTCCGACCGCAGCCAGCACATGCTCCAGCCAGTCGATGCTACCCGAGGCCGCGGCCAGGTGCCACGACGCTGCCATCGACGGGCCCATCGAGGCCCCGGTGTGGAGGGCCGCACCCAGGTTGTAGGCCTCCGCGAAATGAACAATGCGCACAGTTTCCTGCAGACCGCCAACAAAGCCGATGTCCGGCTGGATGAGGTGCAGGCCGCGCCGTCCGACCAAGTCCTGAAACTGGTCAAGACCGCACAAGCTCTCACCGCCGGCGATGGGAATGCGGGACCGGGATCGCAGCTCAGCATAACCCTCCACATTGGTGTACGCGAGCGGCTCTTCGTAGAATCGCAGACGGAAGGGGGCGAGCGCCTCGGCCGTGTCGACAGCCTCGCTGACCGGGATGGGATGCGGCACGCCGCCCTGGTGTCCGTCGATGGCAAGGTCCATCTCCGCACCAAATTCGCGGCGCAGCCGGGCAAATCCCTCCACCAGCACCTCAAGCTTGCGGGCATGGGGAAACGGCACAGGCACGATCCGGGTCTGGGCGTGCGTCGCCGAGGGAGCCGGAAGCTTGTAGTAACCGGTGGATACCTTGGTGGCGCGGTATCCATGCTCGGCATAGTACGCCACTTTGCGGACGAGTTCGTCGATGGGCCAGAGCGAGGGTCCGCCCGAGGCATAGACAGGAATGCGCTCGCGGACTTTGCCTCCAAGCAGCTGGTACACGGGAACGCCGTAGGCCTTTCCCTTCAGATCCCAGAGCGCCAGTTCGATCCC
Organism: Opitutaceae bacterium; assembly: GCA_046346755.1. Classification (GTDB taxonomy): domain Bacteria; phylum Verrucomicrobiota; class Verrucomicrobiia; order Opitutales; family Opitutaceae; genus UBA6669. The sequence goes on from JAXMHM010000057.1 coordinate 31,821, forward strand.
GCTGATCACACTGCGTCCGGCCCCGGACCGGGCCCACCACACCGAGGCATTGGTCATCACGCGAGTGAGTCGCGTCACATCGAGTGGATCCGACCCGATCAGCAGTGGCGCAAAAAAATCCACCATCGCTGGAACGGCATCCGGAGCGAAATAGCCCCAGGTCGACTCCCCCAGCCCGTCGAGGTCGGTGTCCGTCGTGATCCGGATGATGGCCGTCGAATGCAGCATCTGAGGGAACGACGGATCCCCCGTCCACTGCGTGGTCAGGAGGTGCGTTTTAAGTCCGGTGATCTTCATAGGCTGGAGAAGCTCAAGTCACGACTTTCGACGATCAGGGCGCGCTCACGATTCGCACGAGCGGCTCGCCTCGTGCGTGCCGGGCGAGGTTCGCGGCGATCTCTTTCCACCGGTAGGCCATGGTCTCGAGGGTCGGTTTATGCGGTGTCATGATGACGTTGTCCAACTCCTGGAAGGGGCAGGTCGCGGGGAGACGATTCTGGCCCGGGGCTGGATACTGGTACCACACATCGAGACCGGCGCCTCCAATCCGGCGGGACTTCAGGGCGTTAAAGAGGTCCTGTTCATTGACCACCGGTCCACGTCCCACATTGATGAGGAATGCGGTGCTCTTCATCAGCGCGAACTCGCGGGCTCCAATTAAATCCAGCGTGCCCGTCGCCGCGGGAATCGCCACCACCACAAAGTCCGCCTCGGACAGGCGCAGGCCCAACTCGGCCAACGGCCCCACGGCCACACCCTCGGCAGCCGTGGATCGAACCCGATCCGGCGTGCGCGTCAGCACGCGCACCTGCATCCCGAGAAACTGCCCCCAACGCACCAGTTCCTGGCCAATGTGACCATAACCCAGTATGAGCAGAGACCGGTCACGCATCTCGGGCAGGTAGGGACGCTGGGGTGTCCAATCTCCCTTGCGCAGCGAGGCGTCGAGTGCAAACAGGCCGCGCTGCAGGGCCATCATGAGCAGGAACGCCTGTTCCGCCACCCCACGCTCGTGTCCATAGACATTGCAGACCACGCAACCGGCCGGCAGGGCCCCGAAGGCAATCCCGTCCGTGCCCGCGCCGGTGGAATGCACGAGGCGAAGCCGCGCAGCGCCCTCGGTTCTCCAGGCGGGTTTGAATGCGCCTGAAACCAGGACATCGGTCCGGGTCAGCAGCTCGGCCATCTCGGCATCGCTCTCATCCTTGAACGACGTCAGCTGATGCGGGATCGTCAGTTCCTTGGCGAGTTCGCTGGCGAAATTGCGGTGGACTGCGATCTGGAGGGGAACAGGAGGCATGGTCAAAGGGGGTTAGTCGAAGAGGGATTCGCCCGGCGCGAGATGACGTCGGCACACCTCACGGTCGAGTTCGATGCCCAGGCCGGGCGCATCGGTGAGTTCCACCTTCCCGTCCCGGAACAAGGGAACATCGCGGCGGGCGTATTCACCAATCCATGGCGTCTCGATGAAGTGATACTCCAATCCGAGGAAATTCCGGCTTGCCACTCCGACATGCGCGGCGGCGACCGTGGCAATGGCTCCGCCGTTTCCGTGAAATGCAATCGGCAGGTGGTTCAGCTCGGCAAAATCAGCGATTCTACGGAGTTCGTGCATGCCTCCGCAGAAAAGCACATCCGGATGGAGGATGTCGCACGCCTGGTGATCCACAAAGAGACGCACCTGCTCGGCGATGAACATCTCACCCACGCAGATGGGTACGCGGCACTTGGCGCGGACCTGCGCGCAGGAGTCCGGATTGGTGATCGGCGTCGGATCCTCCAGCCACAGCAGGTTCAAGTGGGCCAGGGCTTCCGCCACGCGGATGGCATCCGGCACATTGTACTGCATGTGACAGTCAACGCAGACTTCGAAGTCCTTGCCCGCACCTTCCCTCACAGCGTTCAACCGCTCGGTGATGCGGTTGATCTGGCGCAACGACAGGGACCGGTTCCAGACATCGGTGACACACTCGGTCGCCATGAAGTCGATATCGAACTTCATTTGGGTGAACCCCAGCGCCGCCGTCTCCTCCGCCATGGTCCGCCAGGCTCCGACGTCGGTGATGTCATCGGGCGAACTGCGATCGAGATAAACACGAGCCGAGTCGCGGAATTTCCCTCCCAGCAGCGTGTAAGCGGGGGTCTTCAGCACCTTTCCAATCAGATCGCACAAGGCAATGTCCACCCCGCTCGCGGCCCACACCACGGGACCCCACGGGGTCGCCGTGGGCGAACACATGCCAACGGCAATCCTCTGATTCGCCATCATGCCACGAGGCGACCCCGCGGGATTGGGCGCCTGCGTGCCGTAAAGCATTTCCGAAACAATCGCATTCGCCCGAAAGGGATCACGACCGCGAAAGTAGCCGTCCATATAGGAGAGCGCATCGCGCACGCCGGCAAAATCGTCCACTTCCCCCAGCCCGTAGACTCCCGCGTCCGTATCCACGCGGACGACCACCTTGTAGATCTTGGATTCGCCGCCGCCCACGCCATGAAGACGCGGACCGAGCAGGCGCATGGAGCGGATGGAGGTGATTTTCATGATTGAACGCAGGTGCGCGGTCTAGCCACGGATGAAAATGGTCGCGCGGACGCCGGACGGGGACCGGCCCGGTGCGGAACGGCGGGCACTCACCCACCCGGTCAACTCACGCTCTGCTTTCGAATCCATGTCCATCCGGGGTTTATGAACGCTTGGAATCGATTGATCGGTCGAAAGGGGGACAAAAGTGACTCAACAGCGGGGCCGGCGACCGGTTGCCGCGGTCCATTCAGCAAATCGTCCCCCTTCCCGCTCGTCGCGGGAAGGGAGACGAAGAGAACAACACTACCTGACTCAGAACTTGTAGCTCGTGGAGATCTGGAACGTCCGCGGAGGACTCGGATCAACAAAGATCGGAGTCTGGGCTCCGAGGGCGAACGCTTTATCGAGCACGTTCTCCACGTTCAGACGGAACGTCCAGTTCTTGTCGTAGGCGTACGAGATGAACATGTTGGCGTTCCAGACGGCCTCGAGCGTGATGGGTGCCGGGGTCACACCAGTCGGGAAGGTATAGCCACCCAGGCTGGTGAAGATGTTGCCGCCCGTCTTGGAGGCACCACCACCGATCGCGAAGTTCTTCATCGGACCATCACGGAACTCATACCGGGTGAAGAAACTGTAGAGGTTCTTGTAGGTATTGTTGACCGTCGCCCCGGTCTGATCCTTCACCGTGCCTTTGTAGCCCGTGACAAGAATCTGCCATTCCGGAATGGGCGCGTACGCAATCGTCGCATCCCAGCCCTTTTGCAGCTGGAGACCGCTGGCGATGAAGTACGCGATGCCCGTGACCGGGCTGAGCCCACCTTGCAGCACCGCCACGTTCGTCAGCTCCATGTCGAAGAACGACACCGTAGCGGAAAGCTTGCCCTCGAAAAGCGCTGTCTTCACGCCGAATTCCTGGCCCTTGCCGACCTGCGCCGGGAGGAGCACGCCGTTGATGTCGCGGGTGTTGCTGTTGCCCTGGGGCGCAAACGTTGTGGAATCCAGTCCGAAGAGTGCGATGTCTTTCGTCACATTGACGACGATACCAAGCCGGTGCAGGTTCTCGTCGAAATTCACGATGCGCGTGCCTCCCGCAGTGGTCCGAGCCGTGATGGCCGGCACGTCGTTGATTTGCAGGGTGGCCGCACTGACACCTGCCACCAGGATCAGACGGTCCGGAATGACGGTGGCTTCATGCTGGTAGTAATAGGTCGAACGGCGATTGTTCGTCCAGCTGCCCGTCGAGGAGGCAGGAATGTAGGAGGAAAGCGAGGGAACCACCACACTGTCCATCTGCGGATTGGCGATGGGAAATCCCTGAATTCCACCCACACCGAAAGCCGCGTTGTTGGTGAACGCCGCACGATTGTACTCGTCCGTCACCGTAAAACCCGCCGCACTCTGATTCGCAATGCCACCCAGCTTGTAGTTGCCGAGCACATCCGCGTTCATCACCCAGTTTTCCTGCCGCTGATAGTTGCGGCGGGCGAACAGGTTGAACAACCCGGTCTGCAGATTGAGGTTGTTGGGCAGAACATTCGTGCCTTCGCGCTCGTAGTGAAGGTGCGAGGCCGAGAACTTGGCTTCCCAGTTATCCGAAATGCGCGTGAGGACGGCGAGGCGCTGGCGATTCTGCACGTGATCCTCCATGATGCCCTTGGGATAGTAAGCCTCGTCGCGTCCCGCACCGGTGTAGAGCTTTCCATCCGGGGTGACAAAACTCTGGCCACCGGCGATGCTGGTCACTTTGACATGATCAATCGCGAACCGAATGGTCGTGTTCTTGATGTCGACCTGAAGGGTCGGGTGAAACGCGAGCCGTTGGTCTTCGACATTCTTGAAGTACGCATCGCCGTCCTGATAGGCGGCGGCGACCCGGTAGGACAATTTGGCGTCGCCGATCTGGGTCAGCGGACCGGTAGAATCCACCTCACCGCGGTAAAGTCCCCAATCCTTGATGGAGAAATTCACCTTGTTCACCGCGTAGGGCAGCGGTTTTTTCGTGGTCTTGAGCACCACGCCCGAGACACCGGCATTCGCATAGAGTACACCTGCGGGGCCACGGATGACCTCGTAGGAGTCGATGTTCACATTGTCGCTGTAGGGGACGTTCTCAATGGCATCGTCCATGTACGCATTGAGCGTGCGCGCACCTCGCAAACGAATCGATTCGCCCCGATAAAATTGGGAGGCACCCGCGTACTGAAGTACGTCGGACGTCTTGGTCGCCCCGATATCGTCGATCAAGTCGCGGGTAACGACGGTGACCGACTGCGGGATCTTGATCAGCTCCTGGTTCGTCTTGAACCCGGTGGCTGAATTGGTTGCGACATAGCCCTTACCCTGGGTCGTTGACACCTCGAATTTCGACAAGGTCATCACTTCCTCCTTGTTGGAACCCGTCGCGGTTCCGGCCGGTGTCGTTTGCGCCATCACTGAAGCAGAGGCGGCGAGGATCGCCGCACACGTTGGGAGTAAAAGCCGCTGAGTCGCGGCGCCACGGTAGTTGTGGTTCATTGGTTCGAAAACGGCTTGGTTTGTCTGGAAGATCCTCGCAAGCACTGTATACACAGCAATACCCACGTACAGGTTTGTCAATCGCTTTGTCGGTGGGAATCGGATGAGTTTTTGTATTAGCTCCGCTAAGCGTAGCTACTCGTTGCAGACGACTCTCTGCAAGCAGCCAAGGGAGAATTAAGAACTTGGATTACAACCGCTCATACCACGCAGGAGATGGGAGCACCGAATACCCACCACCAACATCTTGCATTTTGACCTCGGTCTGGATTCCCCGACTGAATTCCTCGCTCAAGAACCATAGAGCATTTCCTCCGGGGTGAGATCTCGGGCGAGGACGCCGCTTTCGGCCCGGGACATGACCATGAGGTTGTGGTCGATCAATTCCTGAATGTGAAATTCCATCTCCCGTTTCGCCGCCACAGGATCGGCCTGGAGAATCGCCTGATAAATGTCTTCGTGCTTGGCCAGCACCGCTCGTCGGCGGGCATCCGAGGTGGCCTTGGGAACACTTCCGGTCCGGGGTGAGGTCGGTGTTGCCAGTACTCGATTGATGAGGTGGAGCCGGAGAATCTCCTTTTTCATCAATTCATTTTTCGCCGCTGTCATAATCGCGATATGAAATCGCACGTCTTCCCTCACCAAATCGGCGAGAAAGGGCTGCTCTCCCTCCGACTCGAGTATTCGTTCGGTCAATCGGCGCATGGCCTCCAGCGCAAATTGAATCTCATGCAAATCCGCTTCACTCCGATGGCGTGCAGCCAGCCCCGCAGCATGTGTTTCCAGTGCAAGGCGCAGATCGCACATTTCGCGAAACTCTTTCAACTGCATCGTTTTGACACTTGCACCGAGGTGAGCCTGAATCGAAACGAGGCCATCTGTCTCCAATTTCCGCAACGCGTCGCGCACCGGGGTCCGACTGACGCCGATCTCCGCCGCCAGCACCTCGGTCATGAGCGCCTTGCCAGGAGGAAACTCACCGCTGAGAATCTTCTTCCGAACATAGTCGTAAGCGACATCGGTGTTCACACTCTTCATGGCGCGATGATAATACGTTCGTATACACGAAAAACAACTGCCAAGTTGACGTGAGGCCCACTTGCTTGAAGCAATTCGATCGGTTCTCCGGCTCTGGTGTCGCCCTTGGGCGTCAACTGGCTCGGGCGAAACGTGTTGTCCTCGCTCGCGATCGGATCTGCAGGGAGCGCTGACCCGCAGGCTTCATCTGAAGCGCGATCCAAAGGCAGTGTCGGGTGGAGGTGGGCGCCGACCCCGCGGGTTTGGGCGTCGCGCCAACAAAGGGGAAAGCGGAGGCGGGACCGCGACTGCAAGATCCCCTCCCCCTGAAATGCAGGGTGCAACCAAGTTGGCCGGGAACACCCTCCCTCACTCCACCGTTCGCCGAGAGGCCCTCGCCATGCACGCTCCCTAGATTAAAGTCGATGCCCGCCTCCCACCGAGGCCAAATCGGCATCGAAGCCAATGCCATCAGCGCGCGCTGTATACACACCGTAACCCGCGTCGGCTCGCAGAGGCTTCCGCGCTAGACTACCAGCCACCCACCGCCGCGCCGCCGAACGGCTATGAAGAATACGCCAGCTCTTCCGGGGTGAGATCGCGCGCGAGCACGCCGCTTTCTGCCCGGGTCAGCAACATGACGTTGTGGTCGATCATTTCCTGCAGGTGGAACTCCATCTCCCGTTTGGCTTCGAGTGCATTCCCCTTCGCGATCGCCTGAAAGATATCGTTGTGTTTGGCCTGAACCTCACGGCGGCGAATGTCGCTCTCCGCCTTCTTGGCTGCAACGGCTCCAGGCGCCAAAGGAACGGTCAGGACGCGATTGATGAGGTGGAGCCGCAGGATCTCCTTTTTCATCAAGTCGTTTTTCGCCGCCGACATGATCGCAATGTGAAACCGGGCATCCTCCCGGGCCAACTCCCCGAGCAACGGCTGCTCGGTCTCCGCCGCGATCACCCCATCGGTCAATCGCCGCATGGCTTCGAGCGCGAATTGGATTTCCTGCAAGTCGGCCTCGTTCCGATACCGGGCCGCCAGCCCCGCCGCGTGGCTCTCCAACGCCAGTCGGAGATCGCACATTTCACGGAACTCCTTCAACTGCATTTTCTTAACACTCGCACCTAAGTGTGCCTGAATTGAAACGAGCCCGTCCGTCTCCAACTTGCGCAGCGCGTCTCGCACGGGAGTGCGACTCACCCCGATCTCCGTCGCCAGCACCTCGGTCATGAGTGCTTTGCCCGGAAAAAACTCACCACTCAGGATCTTCTTACGGATGTAGTCATAGGCGACGTCGGTGTTCACACTCTTCATTGGTAGGTGCTCTAGCACACAGAAAACACATGCGCAACGCTCGGGACAGCAGAGTCCGGTCAACCGTGGGTCTTACAGCGCCCATCCATGGAGGCGGGAGGCGCGATCACGCAAGGTCTCGCCCGACGAAAACCACCGGAGCCACGGCTTCACCCGCCTTCTCGCCTCCCAACCTAGGGCACCCCGCCGGGGCTGATTTCGACCGGGAAACCGCGGGTTCCCTACCCCCGAGTGTCCACGGCTCGGCCGCCTTGCTTTCGCGTCAGGGCGAGCAAGCCAAGGCTGATCAGAGCGGCGAGCGTACCAAAGGCAAAGCTCGCTCGAAATCCGAACGTATCCGTCAGACTGCCATGGAGCGCGGGGGCGAAACTGCTCACGGGCGAAACCAATGAAAGAAGCGCGAGGTTTCGGGTCGCGTGGGACGCGTTCGAAATCGAAATGACATAGTTGATGAAGTAAACGGTTCCCAATTCACCCGCCCCCATCAACCCAAAGGCCAACAGATAACCGTGGCCTGAGGAAACAAAGGGCCATGCCATTCCCAGCCCGACGAACACCACGGTCGCCACCAACGCACTGCGTGCCCCCATCCGCGCCGCCACCGAACCGAGCCCGAAACCGGCCAGGGATTTGAATCCGAATCGCATCGCCATGATGAGTCCCGCCATCTCGAGGGGCGTGCGGCCCACGGCTTCACGGGTGTAAAGCGAAAGATTGGTGATTCCTCCGATCGCACAGTACCAAAGGAGGTAGGCGATCCAGGCAATGACCAGTCGGCGATCAGCGACGAACGCACCCAGACTGACCCGCATGAAGGCCAGAAACGAGGGAGCGGGCTCATCGGAAACGTCGGCCAGCCGAAAGCGTCTCACGAGCAAGGCACACAGGCCCATGCACGGCAGCGCGACCAGGTAGAGCACTCCAAAGGTGTGGGGGTAGACAATCCCAGTGACCTTGCCCGCCAGGAGCATCTGGGCGAACAACGAACCCACGACCGCCGCCACGGGTCCGAATCCAAACGCAAACTTGAGCGCGCGGGCTCGCCCGGCTTCGGTCGTGCCTCGGGCCAGGCACTTCAGCAGGAAGAGGCTGATGACGCTGTTCACCACCCCGAGGATCAACCCCTGGCCGATCACCACCGTGATCCGTAACCAATTCGGCGCCGGCAGAAAGACCACCACGCACACCAGAAGCAGGGAGAGAGCCACCACAGTGTAGCCGATCTGCACCAGGCGTTGCTCAAGGCGGGCCGGAACAAGCCACGCGCAAAACAGCGGAACCACCGCCCCGAAGAGGTAGGTCGAAACGGGCAGGTTCGACACCGTGGCACTCGCGCCCAACTTGTCACAAAACGCGGCCTGCACCACGCCCACGTAAAGGACCGGTGCGGAGAAATAGGTCAGCAGCTGCGCGAAAACAAAGAGCAGGCCATTGCGCCGCTCGACGGCAGGATCGACTGCCGGCGCGGTGGATCGATCACTCATGAGCACAATCCGATGCGTCCGAATCGCACCTGCTGCGGCCCTCTATTCGTGCGCAGGTCGGCACGGTCATGGCTCCATCCAGAAGGAATAGAGATCGGCCTGTTGGAGATGAAATCGAAGCCGAACCCGTTGTCCGCGCAGTTCGGCCAGGGTGCGACCGGGCCAGGTCACTTCGGCGCGAACGTGATCACCGGTCACCGCCACCCCTTGACCCGCTTCCCATCCGGGCAGGACCTTCCGTCCGTCCGGCGTGGTGACTTCCACGCGCAGGTGGCCGGCCGCCACCGCATTCACGCACAAGCGCCCGCCCTCAAGAACCACCGGCCGGGTGTCGAAGTACCCGGCTTGCTCATGGGCACGGAGCGACACGAATCCGTCGACCCGGAGTTTGGCGAGATAGATCGCGCCGCGGTATTCATCCACCACGCGCGGCACGTTCGGTCGGTGACGCACATCGATGCCCGAGTAATAAAACCACAGCTCATCGCCCCGACGAATGGGATGCGACGATGCCATGATCTGCCCGGTATCGAGCACGCCCGGACCCATCTCGGAAATGGGGATGAAGTGGCTGCGATCGCCAACCCGTGTCCAGGCGCGCAGATCGCGAGAACAGGCGAGTTTGGGTGAATTGATGCCGTCCTGATTGCCCCGCGGCAGGGGAATGCGGCCACTCGACTCGAAATAGTTCGGCAGGCCAATGAAGAGGCCTTCGTACCGGAACACAGCCATGTTGTAGATCTCGACATTGTATTCGGCCGGACGATCAATCGTCGGCCGCCAGAGACGCGGGTTGGCTTGAACTTCACGGAGGTAGCGGGCACCGAGTTCCTGGTCCTGCGCGTCGGCGTGATAAATGAGCTCCGGCTTGGTCCACTGTTCGAAGTCCGGACTGAGGCTGAGATAAACCGATCGACCGAAGGGTCCACCGTGCTTCACAGTCATAATGTACTGCCGGGTTACCTCATCCCAGTTCAGGTGTGACTCGTCCTGGCTCGGAACCGCCGGAACATCGAGCTTCGTAAAGGTAAAGCCGTCAGCTGAGACGATCGGCTTCCGGCCGCGCGGACCGATCATTCCCTTGTAGCGGCGCGCCGGCGGCGCCCGGGGATCGATGATGACATGCTGGGTCAACGCGGCTGGGTCGCCCTCGACCATCACGACGTTGTTGTTCCGATCACCCTGCAGCTCCACGAGCCCAAGGATCGGTTTCTCCCAGACCAGTCCGTCCTTCGATCGCGCGAAGCCCGATCCGCCGGCGCCGTTGCCATCGTCACCAAATCGAATGTACCAGGCTTTCCACACCTGCTCCTGTTCGTCCCATGACGGGGCATCCCGCAGTTGGATCGCAACACCATCGCTTGGCCGATCCGCTCGGATGACCGGATTGCCTTCGTACTTGCGCGGCGGGTGGATCACCCGACTCACACCACTGAGGTCACCAAGGATGAAATCGTCGAGGAACAGTTGACGCTCGCTGGGACGCAGGATCACCGCGTCGATCGCCAGGTCGGCCTCCGCCCCATTTGCCTGGGCCAGCGCCGAGAGTGCCAAGATCACCGTCAGCCCGACCAACACAAATGAGGCTTTTCTCATGATGAAGGGTGGGTTCGATCGGTGAATTCAGAGACCGCCTTCACTTGGCCCTCAGGGTGACCGCAAAGAGCCGCGGCTCCTTGTCGCTGTCGCTGTCCCGTTCCAGATTGATCCTGAAACGCACCGTCCGCCCGGCGAGCGCCGAAAGATCACCCTCGGGCCACGTAACCGCACAGTCGAGGCCTCCCGCCTGCTTCATGCGCCCTCCCTTCTCGCCAGTGTAGGCCGGCAACAATTCAAATCGCTCGTCGGCGATGTCCACGGACATGCGCGCCGTGTGGTCGGCGTTCAAATACACGCGGGATCCCTGGGCGGGCAATCGGATGGGAGCGGACCACACCGAACCCCGCTGCGGAGCGTCACCGCCGGGAGTCCGCGGACGCCCGCCAAAACCCGCGCCGGCATTCTGCGGCAGGGGGTGCAGACCCAGCGAGCCCCAGCGGTCGCGTGGAAGCACCGCCAGCCCGACCTCGCCGGAGTAACCCATGCCGTACTCCGCGTTCAACCAGCGTCCAAAGTAGATCCGAGTTTCGTCACCCACGTTGAGAATTCCGTTTCCGGACTGGGCGAGAATGGTGGGATAGGTTTTGCCGGGGACCGGGGTGGCCGGGGCGTCGAGACGGGAGACGTAGATGTGTCCCTTCACCGGCTCGCGGAAGTGCATGCCGTCATTGCTGATGACCAGTCCCAGATCGCAGGAAATCTTGCCGTAACCAAACCAGCCCCACTGCTTCTGCGAGCTCTCGTCGCCGGGTGCGTTGTGCCAGAGACCGTAGAGCCCCACGCAGACACTACCGAAGCTGGCCGCGCCCACCCCAAGGTGCACCTGATCATACGGTTTTGTCTGACCGCGTTCTGACGGATCCGCCGGCTCGGGAAGGAGGAAAGCCCGGGTGTCGCCGGACAGCCAGCGATCGAAGTTGGGGGAAAGGACCGCGCGTCCCTGCCGTCCGCCACGATGCCCGCCCTCGCTGAAGGTCAGACGCTGGCCATGGACAAACCACAGGTCGTTGAACTTGAAGAGCGACGCGGTCTCAAGGAACTGGTCGATCGCAAACTCGGGCGCCGTACTCCAGCGCACCCCGTCGGGACTCGTGGCCGTGCGGAAC
>JAXMHM010000058.1:0-42771 GCA_046346755.1 Opitutaceae bacterium
AGCTGGGCCCACCGCGACGTCAGCGCGCTCCAGTCCAACTGCCCCTCGCCCGCTGCGGTCCATTGAACGGCGGCCCCCTCGGGAACCGACCAGACCATGACGTCGCGCAGGCTGGAACAGATCGTGACGGGCCCGAGTCGCTCCAGCGCGTCCAAAGGATCCTCCAGGGTCCAGGCTGCATTGCCCGTGTCAAAGTTGGCCCCGACAAAGTCGGTCCCGGCCTCGTCAATCAACCGGCGCAGTTCCCATGAATGCAGGTCACCGGCATGATTCTCCAACGCGATCTTCACCCCGGAATCCAGCGCCTGGGAACGGCACGCCTTCAGCACCACCAAGGTGTCTGCCATCCGGGCGGCAATCCCTCCGGGTGTCTTTCGATCATCCCGGGATCCCAGCACCACCCGAAACACCGGGGAGCCCAATGCAGCGGCGACGCGCAATCCAAGACGAAGATGCGCTTCGGCCGTACCCCAGGTGGCCTTGAAGGAGGGCGACGTGGGACAAATGCTCCAGCTCCCCGCGTACAATCGCAGGCCGCGGTCGTCGGCCCGTTTTTTCACTTCGACGAGCGCCGCCGGCTCAAGACTCACGTAGGCGTCGAGGTCCGAAATGAGGAGAGCGTCGAGACGAAGCGACGCCGCATAGTCCACCAACTCGGCCGCCTTCCACCCCATCGCCCGCACGGCGTAGTTGTCCATGCCCAATCCGATGCCCCGTCGGGCCGGTCCAACCGCCGCCGTCGTGCGAGTCGCCGCCCAAACGGCCGGAAGGCCGCCAAGCAGCGCGGTGAGAAAAGTCCGTCGGGTGGAATGCGGCATAGGAAGTAAAGGGGGTGCCGCCAACAAAGCCATCCCCCGCGCCCTGTCGAGCCTTGGACACGGCGCGAGCTCGGGGACGCGTTATACCCGGTTTGCGCCTGCCGAGCCCTGCTTCGGCTAGCCCGAAACAGGGCATCGGCTGCCTGCAGTCCGAGCGTCAAAGCCGCTTCGTGATCTGCAGCGACCAAGAACGGCCGCGGGCCATCTGGTTGTAGACCGACGGATCATACCCGCGCGAATCGCTCGAGAGCGGCGGGATCTTGTCAAAGAGATTGATCACCCCGAGGCGGATCGTGGTACCACCCAGCCATCCTTCCCGCTTGGCCGGAAAGCGATAGGAAACATTGGCGTTGTAGCTGATCGAGTCGCTGACGACGTAGCGGTAAACCGCGCTGCCGCCGGTGAACACCGGAGCGATGTAGGAGGGCGAGCCGAGCGACTCGTAGGTTGCCGCCGTCGTGGTGGCTCCGGAATCGCTGTAGTCTCCTGTATAATACGCCGAAAAGCCGGCCCCCCACTCCTTGCGCCGCCAGGTGACTGACGCCGTGCCGCGCCACTTGGGCGAGGCCCCGCCGACCGCCGCACTGTTGGTCCAGCGCAGGTCCGTGCGGCTGGCGCCGGCCGCGTTGTACGTGTGGAAGTCGTTCAGATAGGTCCAGGTCGTCGCCAGAACGAAGTTGCCCAGAGAGGACTTCGGCAGGCGGTAATTCGCATCGAAATCAAACCCGTTCACAAATTGCTGGGCTCGGTTGAAGTAGGTGGTGCGGATGTAGTCGATCGCTCCGACGGTGGCGCGCTGATTGCCCGGGGTGCGGGTGGCGTTGTAGGCGGCAAAAAAGTCGCGGTCGGTCTGGTTCACGGGCAGTCGCACCACCGACGAATCACCCTTGTAGGCAGCCGTGCCCGAACCGAGATCGATCGATCCGATCGCCTGCCCCGCGGCGAGAGCCGCAGCCGTTGCGGCCTGCAGCGCGGCCGTGTCGTCCGCGATGCCGCCACCCGAGGCGATCACGTCCGTCTGACGGATTTCCCAGTAATCAACTCCGAGCGAGAGACCCTTCACTTTGGGAACTTCGACCACCACACCCGCCGACTTGCCCACCGATTCCTCGGGCTTCAGGGTCAGATTGCCGGACGCGATGCTGCGCCGGTTGGAGGGTCCGTCCGTGGGGAGCCCCGTCACCGCACTCCGGTAGCTGTCGGTGCTGCCCGTGACGGTGCGGATCAGCGTTCCCGTGAACAGCTGGGCCAGGTTGGGGGCATTGAAGCCCTCATTGTACGATGCGCGAACCAGAATCCAGGGAGCCGGCCGCCAGGTGGCGCCGACCTTGGGTTTGGTCGTGTTGCCGAAGTCGGTGAAGTCCTCAAAGCGGGCCGACGCCGCGAGTTCGAGGGAGTGGACGAGCGGGAGTGTGAATTTCCCGCCGACGAGCGGGAGCACGGACTCCAGGTAGAACGCCGTCACATGGCGCTTGCCATGGGTGTCAGAGTTGGGCGAGAACCCGAGAAAGTCGTTCGACGTGGGGTCCAGTCCGGAGTCCGGCGGATTCAGCCCGGCGAACGGGGGACGGAAATCGTCGTAGGCCTCAAACCGATACTCACCGCCAAAGGCGGCGCCGAGGCTGTTGCCGCCCCAGATCCCGACGACATCACCCGCCGCGCGGAAGTCGACGCTGGAGAGCTTCGTGATGCCCTCACGGACAAACACCGAGCGGAACGTCTGCTGCACGCTCTCCGGATTCACATAGGGTCCGGTGACAACCAGCGTGTTGTTTTGCACCGCGAAGGTGCGCGTGAACGGATTGAAGGCCAGCGCCGGATCGGACTGGTTGATCGCCGCGATCAGCTTGCTCTTGCGGCTGGGTCCGGTTTCCCGGTCGGTCACCCGGCCTTCCGAAACCAGCACGGCCGACTCCCAGCGCCAGGTATCGAGAAACTTGCCGCGCACTCCGCCCACCACCCGAAAGACATCGGTGTCGACGGTTGCGGTCCGGTCAGGCAGGTCCGTCAGGCGTTTGTTGCTGATGCGCACTGCCGCCGGCGTGCCGGTCAGACGTGCGGTGCCATCGGCGTTGGGCGCCCCGGTGGGACTCCAGAACCGGGTGCCGAACGGATTCCACGGATTGGTCGCCGGAACGACAATATCGCCGTCCGTCGACTGCGTGATGCCGTCGGGTTCGCGGTAGGTCAGCGAACGCGCGCTGTAGAGGTTCAAATCGCCAAAGGCGGTCAGGCGGTCGCTCAGGTCAAACTCGCCGGTCAGCATGGCACTGAACCGGTTCGACTCCGGCTGCAGCACGCGGTAGGCATTGTTGTTCCAGTAGTAGGTGCTGGTCACTCCGCTCCGGCTCGGGGTGGCGGTGAGGAAACCAACACCGGTGGCGGTCGGTGCGAGGAAGAAGGTCCCTGAGGTCGCCACCAGGGTGGCCGGCACCCCGGTCGGACGCGCCGCGGTGAAAACGCCCGCGCTGTTGACCGTGCCCACCTGGTAGTTGCCGAACTCGCTGGTGGCGGAGCGCAGGTTGAACGTCGTGTTGGTCGACACATTCCAAGGCTCGGGGGCCCGGGAGCTGTGATCGGCCTCGGCCATGAATCCGCGGTTGCTGGCGAGGATGGCCTCGCGGTTGTAGACATCGAGGATGAGCCCCAGACGACCCTTGCCACCGGCAAAGTTTCGCCCGTGCGTCAAGGTGCCTCGCCACTCCTTGCCATCTCCAATCTCAGTTTGGGCATAACGCAGACTCACTTCGGTGCCGACGAAGTCGCGCTTGGTGATGTAGTTGATCACACCCGCCACGGCATCGGTGCCATAAATCGAAGACGCGCCGTCCCGCAGGACTTCCACCCGCTCAAGTCCCTGATTGGGCAGCTGGTTGACGTTGGTCGACAAGGTGGGAACACCCGCCTCGGACTGACTGATGGCATGCCCCACAAGGCGGCGGCCATTGAGCAGGATCAGGGTGTTGCTGGACGGAATGCCCCGTAGGGAAACGGTCGAATTGTCGCCGCGAGCGGTGGCGCCCAGCGTGGCGGTTTCATTGCCTGGTAGGCCGGTCACCTGCGGCAACCCCGAAAGAAAATCGGCGGCCTGGGACGCATCCCGGACCTGGATGTCGTCCAGTGTCAAAACCGTCACAGGCAGCGCCTTCTCCTGGTCGAGTCGCCGCACATTCGAGCCGGTGACGGTGAACGCGTCCAACTTGATCGTTTCCGACTGCAGGTCCTTTTCGGGCTCAGGAGCGGGGGGAGTGGCCTGGGCGAAACCGTCGACGGCGAACGCGCCGACGGCGGTCGTGACAGTGAGGACTCGAATCCAAGGGTGTTGGGTCATGTTGGTACGGGGTCGAAGGACGGGAACAGCAGCGAACCTCCGGAAGGTCAACCGGAAGCTTGGGTTCGACTACAGTAGTACAAGCCATTACCAGCGTCATTGGGTAGTTCTACGCCATCTGATCGCCACAGCCTTGCCGTGCAGCGGAAACTCCCTCTCGTACACCTCGCCATGCCCCCGGCTGCCACCCCGACTTCTTTGCTCCGCTTCGTGCTGGTCGACGACACCACCACGTATCGGGGGTTGGTCAAGGATGCCATTCAGGCGCGGTTTCAGCCAAAGGAGCTGTGGGACTTCACCGACGGCCGCAAAGCGTTGGCGCACTGCCTGGAGCAACCGCCCGACCTGCTGATCGTCGATCTCTACCTGCGGGGCATCGACGGCCGCGACATTGTCGCCGAATTGCGCCGCCGGCAGATGAAAACGCGAGTCGTGGTGCTCACGGCCCACCCGGAAGCCCAGCTCCCCGCCGAACTGATCGCCCTGGGTGTGGCCGGGTTTGTCGACAAGAACTCGCCCCTCGAGCAGATCGAGCGGGCCGTGCAATGTGTGCTGGAGGGTGGCATGTTCTTCTCGGCCACCGTACCACCCCCAGTTCCCTCATTGTCGGCCGAACCCGCGCTGCCGCGTCTCGGTTCGGACGCCCTTTCGGAACGGGAGCAGGAAGTGGTGCGGTTGGTGGCCCGGGGCCTGGTTTCGAAAGAAATCGGCGACCGACTCAACCTGAGCACACGCACCGTCGAGAAACACCGGGCCCGGATCTTCGCAAGGCTGGGAGTGCACGACGTTCCGACTCTGGTCCGTTGGTGCCTGCGCAATGGCCTGGGTTGAAGCTACCCGGCCGCGGTCGCAAGCATGACCCGGAAGACGGCGCCCCGTCCCGGCTGTGACTCCACCTCCAGGCGCCCCCCCTGCATCGCGAGCAATTCGCGGGTAATGACCAGACCCAACCCGGTCGAGTCACCCTCACCCGCTTTTGATCGCGGGCCGAAACCCACGCCGGGCGAAAAGATGCGGGCGAATTCAACCGGCCCCAGACCGGGTCCGTTGTCACGGACTTCCGCATACACCCACGGTGCCGATTCGCCAAACGCGACGGAAATCTCGCCGCCCGCCTGGGTGAACTTGAGGGCATTTCCAATCAGGTTGTCAAAAACCTGCCGCAGGCGTTCCGCGTCGGCGCGCACCAGGGGAAGCGCGGCGGCCGGGGCAATGATCTGGAGACGTTGCTCCTTCTGCACCGCCACGGGTTCCAGGCTTGCGACCGCGAGGCGGGCCGTTTCGACCAGATCCGTGGCTGCGGGCTGCACGAGCAGGTTGCCCTCCTCGATGGCGGAGGCATCGAGGAAATCGCGCACGAGGGCCCGCATCCGGGCGGCATCGGCCTGAATTCCGGTCGCGTGGCGGCGCACCGCCTCGGGATCGCCGGGCGACCGCGCCATCAGTCCCGCCGTGGCATGCAATGCAGTCAAAGGAACCTTGAGGTCGTGCGAAGCGATTTGCAGCAGGTGCGATTTCATCCGCTCTGCGCTCTCGGCGCGCTCCCGGGCGTGCTCGGTCGCGGCGTGGAGGCGACGGGCGCTGCGCAACCGCACGATTTGGACGCCGATGATGGCGCCCAGGAAAGCAACCCCGCCGATCAATCCGGCGGCGAGGGCGATGTTCCGTGACCGTTGGTCCGACAACTCGGCCTTCTGCAGTTCCTGACTGCGACGCAGCAGGGCAATTTCCAGTTCGCGCTGCTCGTCGCCATAGCGGGCGCGCAGCTCGGCCATGCGCCGCCGATCCTCCACCCCGCGGGCGCGTTCACCGGCGGCGGCGTGGCGCCGCTGCGCCGCCAGTGCCTCGGCAAACTCCCCGCGGGCCTCGTGCGTGAGGGCGAGTTCCAGCCAGATTTCCGCCATGACCTCGCTGCTGTCGAGGGTACCCGCCACCTTCAGCGCCGCGTTCAGGCTGGCCAGCGCCTCGGTGGTCCGTCCGGCGCCGCGGAGGACCGCCGCAATCCGGCGGTGCGTGGTCGCGATCGACCGTCGGTACTTCAAGGTCTCAAACGTGGTCAGCGCCCGTTGCAGGTAATTCAGCGCGCGACCCGAGTCGCCCGCGCTGTCCGCCGCCAGCCCCAGGTTGGTCAGCGTCTCGGCGATGGCGCGGGAGTTTCCGTACGTTTCGCGCAGCCGCAGCGCCTCGGAGAAAAGCTCGGTCGCCTGGACCGGCTCGCCCCGATCGAGGTGATAGACGCCGAGGCTGTTCAACAGGCTGCTGCGGATACGGTCGTCGGGCGCCCGCGCGGCCACCTCGAGTCCGCGCTTGAAATGGTCGAGTGCGTCGTCTGGACGACCAAACCGTTGATAAGTCAGTCCAAGTCCCCCGTGGGTGCGGGCGAGGAGGAAGGGGTCATTCATCGCCTGGGTCAGGCGCAGTTCCTCCAGGTGCGTTTCCAGGGCCCTCGGGTAGTCGTTTAAATTCCAGTAGAGACGCCCCCGCAGGTACAGGAACTCGACCTCCAGCGCCCGATAGCCGAGGACCCGTGCGCGTTCGAGTCCATCGCGCGCCCGGGCGAGGCCCTCGGCAAAGTCGCCCCGACGACGGTGTAGGTTGACGACGGTGGCCAGCGCCCGCAGCGCATCAGGCTCCGACTTCGCGGCAGCCAGAGTCGCCTGGGCTGCCGCCAGGGATTCATCACCATCGGGGGGATCCGCCTCACCCAGGGATGACGATGGCAGGGCACGTTCCACCACCGGCTCCGCCGACCAAAGGACTGCGGGCCATAGCACAAGGAAGAGGAACCGACCCATCATGCCGACAAGCCTGCCCACCGACGCACTGAACGCAATACAGTAGCAAGACCAAGTTCAGGACGAGGTGGCAGGGACAGTTCCCTGCCAACGACGCCACTTGCGGAGAGTCTCTCATTCCGTTCCGGCGGCGCCGATTACCACGGGGTCGTCGATCTCACCTCCACCAGACGGAGACTTCGGATTGCGCTTAAGCTGATGCCCCTGCGTTTCTGCGGAATTCGTGGTCCCATTGCATCGTTCTGAACGAGTGGTGTTCGATTCAGTTCCGCCGCACCGCACCGCTTATTCCTCGGTATCCGTGTCCATCGGTGTCCCTCCGTGGGTTTCCCCTCCATCTGTAGGCCTACCGCGCCGCATCCCCGAACAAAGCCTGTCCCGCCTCCGGGGCGGCGAACATGCGCGCGGCATCATGATCGATGTCGGCCACTTCAACCTTGCGCCAATTGAACGCCCAACCGCGCTTCCGCGCCAGCTCCTCCGCCGCTGCAAAGCAGGCCAGTCCGCGGGCATAGCGGTGCGGGCCCTGGCGCAAGGCCTCCTCACTGCGATCCAGAGCGCGGTGGTTGGGATCGCGGTCGCCCGTACCCAGGTACAGAGTGAGGGGCGCCGCCAGAAACCGGCGAATCGCCTCATCGTTGGACAACTCATCGGGCAACCCTCCAAATCCATAACCATAGGTCGCCTCCCGGGTGGGAAAGAGGTGGGATCCGGGATTCGCCGCCACGAGTCGCTGCGCGCCGAGAGATCCCGCCATGGCCGCCAATCTCGCCACAAACTGGCCCCCGGCGGAGTGTCCAAGAATGTAATACGGCAGCTTCGGATCACCTGCCTGCACCTGCAATTCGGCGATCAGCGCGGGGAGCTTGCTGAAGGTCCATTCAGCCCGTGGTTTGGCCACGCCTTCGCGCAGGATTCCACCCTGCTGGTAGTCGTTGTAGGGAAATCGTTCCTTGTCGAAAAGGGGCGCCGCCACGATCACTCCGTAACGTTCCGCGAGGGTAATGGCGAACGTCCGGTACTCCTCTGCGTTCCGCCCGACACCGTGAAACACCAGGACCAAGGGTCCCTTGCTATAAGTCGGTGGCCGGTAGGTGAACACCTCGATGGGCTGGTCCCGCCCCACGAGCAGGCGGCCCGCTCCCACTGGAATGCCTTCCGCCGAGACCAACTCGGCGAAGAGAAAAAACACGAAGGTGGCGAGGGTCCAGCGCGACATAAGGCTGAGCCGTGACCTCGTTTGGACCCAAGCTCAAGCGGCAGTTTTGGCGTAATTCTACGCCATCCCAATCGTCCACCCTCCCAGGGTCAGCGTCCGTCGGAGGTGGGGACCTCCGCTTGCGCCCAAATTGACACGCCGCCGCGACTGCGGGCTTCTTGGTTCACTCGCCCGGCTCCGGTCGAGGCACCACCGCAGGTGGTGCGGGTCTGGGACTTTTTCCTTTCTGAACCTGCTCGATCCGTGCCTACTTGACCGCGCCTTTGCTCGAGGCGAATCCAGCCCGCGGCCACGCCGGCGCTTGCCATGCTCCCGCTCTCCTCCTCCCGACGCCTGATCCTGCTCTGCCGGTATCCAACCGTCGGTGCGGCCAAAACGAGGCTCATCCCTGCGCTCGGACCCGAGGGAGCCAACGACGTTCACCGGCGGCTCGTGCTTGCCACCCTGCGCACCCTGCGCTCTTACACCACCCGGCACCCGGTCTCGCTCGAAATCCGCACTGAGGGAGCCCCGGAGCCAGCCTGGCGAGACTGGCTCGGGAGTGACTTGACCTACCGACCCCAAGGGCCCGGCGATCTCGGCGAACGCATGCAGGAGGCATTGGCTGCCGCCTTTGCCGAGGGCACCTCCCAGGTGGTGCTGGTGGGAAGTGACTGCCCGTATTTCACAGCGCTCGACATCGAGGCGGCCTTTGCCGCCCTTGATCACACGCCCGTCACCCTCGGCCCGGCCCTCGATGGTGGATACTGGCTCATCGGTCTCCATCGGCCCATTCCAGACCTCTTCCGAGCAGTTCCATGGAGCACCGATCAGGTCCTCCGCACCACCCAAGCTCGCGCCACTCAGGCAGGACACGCCGTGACACTTCTCCGCCCGCTGGGAGATGTCGACCGCCCGGAGGACCTCCCGGCCTGGCTGGCCCACGAGGGAACCGGGGGCGTGCTTGTGTGACCTCAATCGCAACGCCAATCTGGATCGGCAACTGCGATCTCATTCCTCGATGTAGAGATCGAGCTGCTGGCCCACGTAAACGGAACGGCCGGCCGCATTCGGGAAGCGATAAATCACTTGGAGGACTCGGGTATCGACGCGTTCGGTACTGGCTCCCGTCAGGCTGCGTTTGGGCACGACGTAGGGTTCAATGCGCACAAACTCCATGGCGATGGGATGCACGCTGTCGCCCTTGAGGTATCCCACCGCCTTCGCCCCGGAACGCACGCGCGGCGCAACCTGTTCATCGACGTCGGCCCGGACCTGCACCTCGTCGATGTCACCCAGGACGAGCGGCGCGGTGGTGGAAGCGGTGGACACATATTCACCCGCCCTCACATTGACCTGCAGAATGGTACCGGCAATCGGCGCCCGCACGGTCAGCCGGTCGAGCAGGGTCTCCGTCTGCGTCACTGTCGCGAGAGCCGCCAGTCGCTGCGCCTCGGCCGTGGCGACCTGAGCCTCGGCCACCGCAGTTTCGTTGCGGGCGGACTCAAGCGCCTCCTCGGATGCAACACTGCCCTCCCGGAGGCGTTCAATGCGCACCATCGAGTCACGCAGGCGTCGCACCGTGGCGCGCGCAGTCACGATCTGCGCCTCGGTCACCGCCACCTGGGCCCGCTGGGCGGCCAGCGCTGCGCGCAGTTCCCGGTCATCGAGCTCGAGCAGCGGCGCGCCGGGCTGAACACGATCCCACACCGCCACCTTGACACTCTTGACCAGTCCCGGCACGGGCACTCCGACAAGGGTGTTCTCGCGTCGCGCCTCGACCAGCCCACTGGCCCCGATCGCCTTGGCGAAGGGCTTGGCCGGTGGCGTCAGCGGTGGAGGCAGAATCGGCTCCGACGAGGCGGCACGGAGACGCAGCACAAAGGTGGTGATTCCCACGATACCAAGCAGGGCGAGGTAGAAGGAGAGGCGTTTGAAGAGGATCATGGTAAGGAGACGACTGGCGATAAAAGGTCTGATCACTGCCCGGCTCGAGCCGGGGCCCACGCAGAAACCTGATTAAACACGAGCCCCAGGCGCAGACTCGAACTCCGGAAGCGGTTCACGCGAAGGCGCAAAGGCGCCAAAGTCCGGAGGGTGATTGCGGCCACCACCGTGTTCCTGCCCCACAACCCTTGGATCGCCTTCCCGTCTCCGCGTGAGTCCCCTTCCGGTCCGATTCCCAATTCGTGTCCATTCGTGTTCATTCGTGGTCCCTCTTGCATCGTTCCGTTGCGTTAGGAGTCAGATCGTTTAGCGTGGTCTGCTAGAACTCACAGCGTCTCCGTGTGCTGCCGGCGGATTTCGTCGGGCGACTGCAGGACGCGAAAAATTCGTCCATCCTCCATCTCGCTCATGCGATCCGCGAACGGGTAAGTGCGTGGATCATGAGTCACGACCACCACACAGCGGTGCGTGTCGCGCGCCACGTCCCGCAGCAGGGTCATGACCTTCATGCCGTTCTCACGGTCGAGCGACGCCGTCGGTTCGTCGCAGATGATCAAGGGCGGCTGGTGCACTAGGGCGCGGGCGATGGCCACGCGCTGCTGCTGTCCACCCGAGAGTCGGCCGGGTAGCTGCCCCGCCTTTTCGCCAATCCCAACCCGTTCCAGTGTCTCCACCGCCCGGCGCAGCGCCTCGCGCGCCGGCACTCCCTGGATGAGCAGGGGCACGCTGACATTGTCCGCCACGGTCAGCGTCGAAATCAGGTTGAATTGCTGGAAGATAAAGCCGATGTGCTGGGCCCGGAACGCCGTCACCGCCGCCCGGCTCATGCGCGAGAGCGGATGCCCGAGCACCTCGATGTCACCGCCATCACCCTTGAGCGTACCGGCCACGATCGAGAGCAGCGTGGTCTTGCCGCAGCCGGAGGGTCCGACGAGGAACATCATCTCGCCCTGGCGGGCCTCGAAGGCGATCTGTTTCAAAACATGAATACGCGCGTCCCCCTCGCCAAAGGACTTGTCGAGGGCGCGGACGGTGACGGCGGAGGCAAGTGGAGCGACCATGGATGGACGGTTCAACGAAAGACAACGGCGGGTTCGGTCCGGGCCACGCGGATGATGCCCATCAGGGCTGAGAGCGAACTGATCCCCATGACGACGACAAACACCGCCACCGGCAGCTGCCACGGGGTGTAGACGCCGATCTTGCCGAGTCGGACAAAGAAACGCAGGACCATCGAGGCCACGCCGACACCCAGTCCGTAGCCAATGAAGCCCGTGGCCAGCGCCTGGACGATGAGCATGCTGGTGACGCGACGATTGCTGGCCCCCATGGCCTTGAGCGCGGCGAAGTTTCTCAGGTTCTCGAGAACAAACGCGTAGAAGGTCTGGGCGGCGATGATCATACCGACCAAGGCGCCGATGATGACGATTGAGCCGACCGCAAAGGGAATGCCGGTGTTGCGCACATACCACCAGATGGTCGACCAGCGGAACTGCTCCTCGGTCAGCGCCAGCAGGCCGGTTTCAGCCGTGATGCGGCGCACCGCCTCCTCCACCGGCACGCCCGGCTGCGGGGCTGCGAGGATGAAGGTGAGCATCTTTCGCTGCTGCGGCGCATAGAGCACCGCGCGCTCATAGGTCGTAAAGACAAAGGGCCCCCCGGTGAAACTCCGTCGGGCCTTTGCCACCCCGACAATGCGGGCCTCGCGGTCGTTGATCTCGATCGTATCCCCCACCCCGATCCGGCGCCGGGTACCGTCAGCATTTAGCTGTCCCTCGGAAAACCGCTCGAGGCCGAACTCATCGGTGAACACCGTGTTGGGCAGGCGCAGATCGTCCAGACTGCCCTTGAGCAAATGGCTCGGAGCGCCCGCGAGGGTGGTGGCATCGAGGCCGACCAAAGTGATCAGCTTGAAGTTGCCATCCGGCATGCGTGCCTGGAGCGACCCTTGAAAATAGGGCGCGGCCCAGGCAACCCCATCGACCGAACGCACCCGGTTCACGTCGGTGTCCCGCAGCGGCTTGTTGTCG
Source organism: Opitutaceae bacterium (assembly GCA_046346755.1). Classification (GTDB taxonomy): domain Bacteria; phylum Verrucomicrobiota; class Verrucomicrobiia; order Opitutales; family Opitutaceae; genus UBA6669. Next base: position 12,120 of record JAXMHM010000058.1, read on the forward strand.
AGCGATTGTTCCGCCTTCGGATCCATCACCCAGATCTCGGCCCGCGAGTTGAACATGTTCGAGTAAGTCCACGTCATGATCCCGCAGAACACCGAGGGAAACTGCGTCATCAGCAGCGTGGAAAACGTGATGCCGCTGACCAGCATCAGGTACTTCCCGCGGTCACCGAACAACATCTTGAGAGCGAGCCGGAGCATGGCGGGAGGGTCAGACCATGGAGTTGGCAGAGGAATGGGCCGGCGCGCCGAGCCCGGCGATACAGAACGCGACCAGTGCCTCCAGCGCCGCTTCCGGCGAGAGCGCCGCGGGCCAGAGATCGGCACCCGGACCTCCCCCGGGACGGGCCAGGCGGGCGCCGGTGAAGAGGATCGCGCCCATCATCGCCTGCAACCGGGCGACCAATTCCGGCAGGGGCAGTCCCGGCAGCGCCCGGCGCAAAACCGGCACCAAACGCTGCAGAAACGGCGCCATCTCAATCTGCACCAGGTGACGCATGAACGGCTGTGGATCGAGCAGCGTACGAGCCATGAACCGCAGGAAGGGATGCGGCTGCCCGTCCGCCGAGCCCAGCCACAACTCCCGCATCGGATCGATCACCACCCGGACCAGCGCCGGCACGGTCAGTGGCCCGCCCGAGCCCTCGACCTCGATCAGCCGCTCGATCCGGCGTGCATTGACCGTTCGGATACGTCGCTCGAACACCGCACGGTAGAGCGATTCCTTGTCGCCAAAGTGGTAGTTGACCGCCGCCAGGTTGACCCCGGCCCCGGCCGTAATCTGACGCATGGACGCCCCGTCGTAGCCCAGGTCCGCAAACTGCAGCTCCGCCGCGTCCAGGATGCGCTCCCGGGTTGCCGGCACCAGCATGGGTTCAGTCGGAAAGGGTCCCGCCTCATTCATTTCAAACGATCGTTTGAAACAAACGTTCGATTGCAAGGCGAAATTCGCACCACTAGTCATTCAGCCTCTTACAAGGCAGGTGCCACCTCTCAGCAGAATCAGGTTCAGTCACTTTCCAATCGCCATTCAGCAAACAATTTTCAATGCTGCCGGAAACGTGGTTCCCCAATCCCATCGCCTTTCTTTGGCCTGAGTTACGACAACGGTATGAACAACCAACCGTACAGACTCGTCTTCAGCGTTTCCCTCGTTGCCAATGCTCTGTTGATCGGAGCCTTGGCCTATGCCTGGGCCGGTCACACGCAACGTGAGGCAGGGGCGGGACGGGCCGTGTCGCAGTCGCAGGGAGCAGGCAAGGCACGAGAACCGGACACACCCGCCCAAGATCGCGTTTCCGGCCACGTCTCGCCCGAAACTCCCGGCGCGCAGCGAACCTCGCTGGAGATTCTCACCTACCTGAAGCAATGCGGACTATCGAATGACCTACTTGTTGTCTTTGCCTCCCTATTGAGCCGCGAGCGCGAGCAGCTCGACGCCCGGTTCCTGAATCTGCCAGGCAATCCGATCTGGCGCACCCGCTCCGCGCGGTTGACGTCGGAACAACGACAGGCGCACCGGCAGGCCCAGGAAAAGTCGGCGGAGCTGTCCCGGCAGATGCTGGCCGAACTGGGAATCGATCCCCGCTTTCGGAATCCGTATGAGCGCGTCCGTTACGCCGCTTTTGACGAGGAGAAAGCCACGGGACTGAAGAAGATCCTGGATGACTACTCCACCATTCGCCGGGAGAATCGGATCACATCGCTCGGAGGACGATCACCGGCCTTTCAAACGCTCCAGAGCGAAATGCAAAGGGACATCCAGGCGCTGCTCAGTCCGGAAGAGTATCAGCACTACGCACTCTACCTGTCCGACGCGGCGAGCGAGCTGCAGGGCCGGATCGGTGACGCCGCCGTCGACGATGACCAGTATGTCAGGCTGTTTCAGGCGGAAGCCGACTATGGGAAGCGCTTCAGGGAAGGCAAAAACGCAGGGTCCGTCCGCGAGCAGAACTTTGACTACCGAGCCGGGCGATTCGAGATCGTGCGATCCATTGTCGGGGACGAAAACGCCATGATCATGGAGGTGCGCCATGACTCGACGTTTAACGAGATCACCCCGTTATTGCGCGCAGGCGGGGCAACCACCAGCCAGCTCCTCGACAAGTATCAGGCATACCTGAACCTTCACGCCGCCATGTGGACCAATTCCGATACCCGACCCCTCAAGGCCAAAATTGCGTATGACACCTTTATTGCCGACCTGACTCCCGAAGCCCAAACCCAATTCAATGCCACCAAACTGGCCCGCTTGCTGAGGTCTATGCAAGAATCGTCACCGACACCTCCGCGCTGATGTGCAGCCCAAAGACGGCTCCGATCGGAGCGGGGACCCGAGGAACAACACCCATCCTTCATCAAGGCTGACCGCCATCTCCAGCCTCCGGCACAAGCACCTTCAATTCATGGGAGGCCGGTGAGTGAGGTAGCGATGGTAGTCCTCCACGAGGCTCCACTGAACGCGAACCCGCCACAATCCGTCGGGCTGGCGATCGAGGTACTTCGTGAGGAATTTGAACTTCCCTTCCCGATTCGGATGGCTGGCCATGACCCATACCTCACTTTGATTTTCCGAACGCCTCTCACGCGATAGGAGGTACCCCCGCTGGTCGGAACTGCCGCACATGAGGAACGCCATGTAGGCCTCTGGGGTTGAAAACCGGGCGGCCTCGGACGGTGGTAGCTCCCTTATCATTTCCTCCAGCTTCACCCGGGCAGGGGAATCCAGCTGGATTGCATCCTCAAGCTCCTCGACGGCACCCGCTCTCATCGCCCAGTAATAGGTATGGAGCGCATTCGATGGACTACTCCGTCCGACATTGGCCATCTGTTCAGGCCAAATCATCATTCTCACCTCTCCGACTTGCTGATCTGCAACAAATGCATCGGGCAGCGTGGGGCGCACCGGGGCCAACTTCGATTTCGCCGTCGCCGTCTTCGCGGGTGCTGATTCGCGCGGCATAGCGGAGGACGCAGTTGAAGTGGAAACACCAGGGGATGATCGCTCCAGACGATCCAACAGCCCCACCGATGCAGATGGCGGCCAAACACACCATACGACAGCCACGACCAGCAGCATGCCAAGAAAAACGAAACCCAATCGTGGAAGCGTCTTACGCCGGTGTTGTGTGATCGCCGCCATGCGAGTCCGATCTGGTGAGCCGAGTTACCAAGAACCCGCTCAATCGCAAGCCAATTGAGTCGACCATAACGGTCAGCCAGCGGAACGACCCTCGGCGGTCGTGCACCGGTCGCACGCGCGTCGCGCTCCTTCACTTAGCATTCGCCTGGTTTGTCTTTCGTGTCCCGGACCCAAGGCGCGAGCTTTACCGATCGCTTCTGTCTAGCCCACCGAGGGACCTCCGACCCTGCTCTGCACGCTGTTCCTCACCGGGCGAAAAGCGACGGCAGGTAAGTCGAGAGGGGTGCCCAGTAGGTGATCACGAGTACGCCGATGAACATCACCGCAAGCAGGGGGAACACCGCCCGCGCCACTTCGAGGAGGGGTTTGTTGAGTCGTGACGAGGCGAGCAGGAGATTGAGTCCCACCGGAGGCGCGAGGAAACCCAGCTCCATGTTCGCGAGAAAGATGACGCCGAGGTGGACCGGGTCGATGCCGAGCTGCTGTCCGATCGGCACCACCAGGGGTGCCACGACAATGATCGCGGCATAGATTTCCACAAACGCGCCGACAAAAATCAGCACGATGTTCAGGCCGAGGAGGAACACCCAGCGGGAGGTGCCGTGGGCCAGGCTCCACTCGGCCAGCTGGTCGGGGATCTGCGCATACACGAGGTAGTTGGTCAGCCCCAAGGCCACGCCGAGGATCAGGAGGATGCCGCCGACGAGCAAACCGGCCTCGGCCATGACTCGGGGACCGTCCTTCAGTAGATTGAGGTCGCGATGAACCACGGTCTGGACAAAGAGCGCGTAGGCCGCCGTCACCGCCGCCACCTCGACCGACGACGCCCAGCCGGCAAAGAGCGGGACGAGCGACACCACCGGCAATGCCAGGTCCCACTTCGCGACCCAGACCGCGCGGGCCGCTTTGCCGAACTCAAAGGTAGGCAGGAGGGCCCCACCCTTGCGTCCCGCCCACACACCCCACGCAGCGGTCAACGCAATCAGCAGCATCCCGGGCAGAAACGCTCCGAGAAACATGTCCCGGATATCGACCTTCGCCACCATCGCATAGAAGATCACCGGCAGGCAGGGCGGAAGCAGCACCCCGAGCGATCCGGCCCCGGTCATCATGCCGAGGGCATCGCGCTCGGAAAACTGCGCGGCCCGCAGCACGGGCATGAGCAGACCGGCGAGGGCGAGAATGGTGACACCAGACGCGCCCGTGAAGGCGGTGAAAAACGCGCACACGAGCGCTGCCGCAATGGCCGGACCACCGCGCACCCAGCCAGTCAGGGCCTCGAAGACCGCGACAAGCCGGCGAGGTCCGCCGCCTTCCGCCAAAAAATAGCCCGCCAAGGTGAAGAGGGGAATGGCCGGCAGCGTGGGATTGACCACAAGGCGATAATGCTCGACCGGCATCGAGGCGATCGGCAGGTCCTGGCTCCAGAAGAACACCAGTCCGAGTCCACCGATGAGCACGAACACCGGCGCCCCGAGGATGGCCGAGACTACGAGCAGTCCCACCAGCGGCCAGAGCCAGGCCGCAGGATCGGAGGCGCCCCAGGCACACAAGGCGAGAATCAATACGGCGGACACCATGATCCCCACGCGTCCCCGCCAGCACAACGCCCCATGGTAGGCGAGTCGCAGCGCGATCGCGCCAAATCCCAACGGGAGCACGAGTTCGACGATCCAGAGCGGCACATCGAAAAGAAACGTGCGACCCGCTTCCCGCTCCACCGCCACAAACTGGGCGGCGGCGATCGCCAGCGCGGTCGCCACGACCACCGCCGCGGTCTGGCTCACCGCACGTACGCGCCCCACCCACGGCCCGCGCAGGAGGGTCGGCAGGGTGGAGAATGAGATCAACCGGTTGTCCCGGGTCGCCAGCAGGCTCCCCGCCATGCTGATCACCAGGGTGAGGTGTTGCACGAGAGTGGACGACCCCGGCACCCCGGATTGGAACCCCGCGCGCAGCGCCATTTCCAGGAGAGGCAGGACAATCAGGGCCGCCAACGCCACCGCCAGCAGCCCTTCCTCCCACCGCCGCCAAACCGTCCCCGGCGCCGCGTCACCCATGGCTTCTGGGCCCCTCACAGTCATGGCGTCTTGGACGAACCGGAAGCGGAGCGGTTTAACCACGAATGGACACGAATGAACACGAATCCAGGAGGAAGCGGAACGAGCGCCAGGCCTGGTTTCAATTCACTTTGAACAAACCCCCCATGCACTTCCCCAAGCCCGTTCTCCTTCGTGTCAATTCGTGTCCATTCGTGGTTCAATGGAATCGTTCCAGTTTAGCGCCCCGGCGCGGGTTGGGTGGCGCGGAAATCGCGCAGGTGGCCTTCGACGGCGTCAAAGATCTCATCGGGCACAATCGCGCCGCGAACCTTTGGATACACCTGGTCTTTCAATCCCTGCCAATCCGCGGTCGCAGCGGCGGGAAACGGCGTCACCTTCAGGCCGTGCTTCTGCATCGCCCGGATCGCCTCCTCGTCCTCGAGCCGGCCGCGCGCCCGCAGTTTGCGGCCCGTATCCTCGGCCGCCGCCGCGAGGCGGGTCCGCAGTTCCTCTGGGATCTTCTCCCACACGTCGGCCCGCACCACCGCGGCGCCCACGATGGGACACCACTTGAGGTCGAGCATGTACGGAGCCGGGCCGTGGACCTGTCCCGCCAATGCCACCATGGGCGGCAACGGGGCGGCGTTGATCAATTTGGTCTGCAGGCCGACCAGAAGGTCCGTGGTCTCAAGCGCCACGGGACGAAAGCCGACGGACTTCATCATCGCGATCTGCACCTCATCGCCCGCCCAGGCAAAAAGCTTGGTCGCCCGGTAATCATCCGGCGTCACCGCCGGAGCCGCGGAGAAAAACCGCACCCAACCCGCGTCGGCCCAACAGAGCGCGTAAAACCCGTGGGCCCGGAGTTTCTTTTCGAGGACGGGACGCAGCTTTTCGCGGACATAATCGACCTCCCCCCAGGTTTGAAAGGTCAGCGGCATGAGTTGGAGCCCCGCCACCTCCGGGCTGATCTCAGAAAGTCCGACCACGCTGAACACGCCCGCGTTGATCTGCCCGATCCCGATCTTCTTGACCATGTCGGTCTCGCCCCCGAGCCGGCCGTCCGGGTGCAGAATGAGCCGGACCTTGCCCTCACTCTCCTTTCGCCAGCGCTGCCCGAGTTCCTGCAGAAGGCGGTACTGTTCGGTTCCGCTGGGAAGGATCGTTCCCATGACGATCTCACCCGGTTTGGCGGCCCGGACGGGGGTGACCGCCGTCACCCACGTGAGCACGAGGCAACTGAGCAAAAGCAACGAGCCGGAGCGAAAAAAGCGGTCAAACGTCATCATTTCGAATCGGAAACGGGGTCGGGAGTCAGGAACAGGTCGTCGATTTGCCCGAGCAACCACCGGGCGCGGCGTTGCAGGACCAGGGTCACGAGGCGTGATTCAGGGTGGGCGTCAGCATCCACTGCCAAAGCCTGGCGAAGCAATACCTCAAACCGGGCGCGATCCTGTTTTTGCAGACACACGGACTCGGCAAAGGTTACGTACGGAGCCGCCAGATTCGGTCCCAAAGCCACCGCCCGCTTGAAATGATGGGTGGCCCGATCCTCCGGGATCCCGGAAGCGCCTTGCCGGGCCATTTCGTAGCTGATCAGCAAGGTGTGAATCGCTCCCTGCCCATATCCTTCGTCCAGCTCCAAGGCCCGATCCAGCAGGAATTCAACTTGAGGAAGTTGGGCGATAAGATCGGGACGGTCCTTCTTGACGGCAATGGCAGCCGCCCAGGACGCCGCAGTCCAGTAGAGGAGAGGCACATCCTCCACCCCGCAGGCGCGCACGGCGTCGGCCGGACGGGATCGCAGGGTGGCGGAAAAGTCCGGATGGGTGACATCCAGCCCGCGGAGGCCATAGTCGCGGGCCCGGAGAAACAGACGCCGGGCCCGATCTCGCGCACGGTCCGCGGCTTCAACGTCTGTCGTTTCGAGTTCATCCGCATCCTGCTGCACAAAGGCATAGCCATACTGGGTAAAGCCCGAGGCCGCCGCCAGCAACAGACCCCGATGCTGGGGCGACTCCGCCAGAACACTCTCCATCAGCTTGAGGCTGAACGGCGCCGCCGCGCGGATCAGTTCCGGGTCATCATCCGAGGCATAGACCGAGCTACCCGAGGCCAACGCATCCCCCAATTGATTGACCGCGGTACGCTTTACCGTGCCGCAGCCCGCACCCAGAAAGAGTACAGTGAGGAGGATCCCGAACGAACCTGGCCGATGATGAAACGGAAAGGTCACCCCCCTACCCTGCTCAGACAGGAGCTCCGAGGCCAGAGGAAATCTCAGGGTTCACCTGACCGTCACAGCCCCCCATTCCGATCCGCGAGGAGGGTCATGAACCACGAATCCCGCAGTCGCGGGACGAATAGACACGAATGAAGACGAGAACCCAAAGCGCCTGGGCGCGAGGTCACTGCACTGTGGACAGAAATCAACCGGTGCTCCTCTCCCAAATTCCTCCGAATTCGTGTTCATTCGTCCCGCGACTGCGGGATTCGTGGTTCACCTGCATGATTCCGACGCCTCTGATTCACCTCCGGATCCGTGTCCATCCGCGTCCATCCGTGGTTCCCTCGCTCCGCCGGATCGCCCTAGAATTCAAAATTCACCCGAACCACCGGGTTCCAATCCGGTGCCGCGCTGGAGAAGCCCCGGTACACGGCCACATCCCAGCGCGTGCCTTTCGACACCGACAGCGTGGCCCCCGCCCCCATCGTGCCCCGCCAGCCACCGTCACCGGTCGATTTACCGATATCGACTTCCCCATAAAGCCCCAGAAAACGGGTCAACGACCAACCCAGAGCCGCGGATGCGTACCAGAAGGTGTCGTAACCCGTGTCGTCCTGATTCCGCAACACATCCAGTTTCGCCATCGTGCGCAGCGAGAAGCCACCCACCAGCTCGCTTTCCCAGGGCACGATCACCCCGCCTTCCACCGAATCGTTGCCAACCCCTCCGGAGTTGGTCGGCACCTTGAAATAGGGGATCACCGCCACCGAGGTGTTGCTCTCCTCATCCTCATAGAACCGCCACTTGGTGCGGAAATAGACATCGCCGATGCCCGTGTTGCGGTCCGTAAAGGCCTGCGACTCGATTTTCTGGGTGATGAAGAAATTGAACCCCAGCTGGATGTCCCAGGTGCTGGTCAGTCCCTTCGACACCAGCGTCGACCCGGCCGCCAAAGCGGTGTACTTGTTCGACCCCTCCCGATCCAAGGTCAACGAGAGCGCGTCTACCTCAATCAGCAGTCCCTTGGGATCCACGGTCCGCGTCGTTTCGGTGATCTGACCGGTGGCAACCAGAGCCAGGGCGCCAAAGAGGCCCGCGGTGGCGGCAAGTCTGAAGCAGGATCGAATCATCCGACCCAGCATGGGCGGGAAGCCCGGCGGGTGACAAAGCCAAATGCACCCGGTTTCACTCCCGACTGGTCACTTTTCCACCGGCTGCCGGGTGGCGGGCAGATGCTCCGCGAGCAGGCGCAGGAGGGTGTCCGCGCGCGCATAGCGGGAAATCACCCGTCCCTGTGGATCGATCAGAATGCAGGTGGGATAGCTGTTCACATGGAGCACGTCCAGGGCGACCCGTTCAATGCTCTCCTGGGTGGCCTGAACCCAGCGGTGACCAGCCTTGGCGATGTAGGCCCGGGCCTTGTCGGTCACCGCGGCATAGTCGGCGACACTGAGGTTACCCGCCGTCTTTTCCATGTTCATCCCAATCACCTCCAATCCGCGCGGCGCATAAGTCTCGTACAGGGCGTCGAGGTGTTTCATTTCCTCAATACACGGTCCGCACCACGTCCCCCAGAAATCGAGCAGGACGAACTTGCCCCGATAGTCGGAGAGCTTGCGGGACGCGCCTCCGAAATCGACGAAGGCAAAGTCCGGCATTTCCTGCCCGGGCTGGGCGTCGAAGCGCGTGTACTCCGCATCCGGTCGCTGCTCCACCACGAGGTCACCGGTCTTCAGGTCCACGGACTTTACCGCGAGGATGCGCGAGCCTACCCGGAACACGGGCGCTTTGCCCCGACCGGAATCCATTTCGCCCAGTTCGTTTTCGGTGCGACCATTGAAATTGGTATCCATTGAAGTCCGAATGCGCGCCGGATCGATCTCCGTCACGGCCGGCAATGGAAAAAACGCAATCGCCAGCGGGCGGCCTTCCACATCGACCGTGCCCTGATAGACCAAATTGAAGTTGTACACCACCGCCGTCACCGTGGTCGGCGCGACCGGCTCGGCGACGGCCGCCTCCGCGGCTGCACCGCGCGCGACCTTGGCCGTGGAATACTCAAACCGGAGCGGGAACGCGCGGTAGATTCCATTCTCCCAGGGGAGATCGAAAGCGACGGCCCTGGTGGCCGCATCCAAAGGAAACCGCTCGGCGGCCTCGAAGCGACCCGACCGATCCCGGTCGAACCACAGCACCTTGTCACCTGTGGCCGAGGCCACGACGACCCAGCGGTACTCGCCTCCCTTGATCGAGGCAGGGCGGCTACCCGTCCACGCGCGATCCTCTTTGCCAACGGCAACGGGAAGCAGGGCAATGAGGTCGGCAGGCGCTGCAACCACCGCGGTCTGCACCCGGGTTCCGGGCTCAACCTGAGCGGCAAGCTTGCCCCGAAATTCGGTGGCCGCAGCCACCTGACCGGCAGAGGCAAGACACACCAGCGCCACGCCCAAGCAAAGGGTACGGGAGAGCGAACCAAGATTAGGCATGGAGGAATCGAAGCAGCGTTGGGATAAAGTCCGGGAAAGTCAGCAAGCGATCCGACTTAGAGACCGAGGAGCTTTCGCACGTTGGCCTCCAGATTGGATCCGTGATTGTCGAGGTGAACCAAACGTCCGGAGCGATCGAGCAGGAAACCGGTGGGCAACTCGGCGATGGAAAACGTCCGACCCCACCGATTGTCCCATCCTTTGCCATCGAAGTAATGTGGCCAGCTCATGCCTTCGCGTCGGACAAAGGCGCTCACCTGCTCGGCGGTCCGCTCCTGAACGCGGGGTTTCGCCGGATCCCGGGGAAGTGAGTCGAACGAGATGCCCACCACTTCAAATCCGCGGTCGCGATACGCTGCATACACGCGTTTGATCTCCGGCATCTCCTCCATGCACGGCACGCACCACGTGGCCCAGAAGTCGATCAGCACCACTTTTCCGCGCAGTGCGGCCAGATTGAACGGGGTCCCATCGAGCGCGGTGAAGCTCATCTCGAGCGGTTCGCGGCGAAGCGCCAGCTTCTTGAGCACGCCGGTCGCCATGGTTGCCACGACTGCGTTCTCGTCGGTAGCACTGGCCAGTGACGTGAGTCGTGTTTCCGCCTGTTCCCACCGCTGGTTCGAAATCAGGTGCTCAATCACATGCTGCTCGGCGAACTTCCTTCGGTCGGATCCGGGCACCCGGTTGCGCATGCGGTCGGCCGCTTTCAGTGCCGCCGCTTCGTCAACCGCAGCGCCCGGCTCGGCCCAGCGGCCACCCAGGCAGGCATAGACCGCCAGCTCCAACACGCTCGCCACCACCCCTTCCGGGGCATCCGGCGCCGCCACCAACTCGTCGCGCAGGGTGTCGCGACGCGACCACCAGGCGGATCGTCGCGTTTCGGCACCCGCTCCAACGAAGTCACGGCGCGCACGCAGCAGGGTCGCGATCACCGACCAGCGTCTCGCATCCCCAGGAAAATCGGCCAGGAGTTTTTCACCCAGGGCCACGGTCAACTCGGCCGACGCCGCGGTGAGATCGTCGCGTCCCGCCGGACCCAACCGGTCGTACCAGACCCGGTCATTGAGCACGGTGACGGCGGCCGCCGCCACCGCACGAAACTCGGCGAAAGCTTCGTCAGCTGCGCGCACTGCGCGCCGGGAAGCCTCGCCCTCCAGACGCACGGTCACAACAATTGGAATACGCTGTTCCCCCGGGGGAAGGCAGCTCTCCGGGGTGCAGGCCTGATAGTTGACAATCAACTCCACCCGGTACTCCCCGGGCGCCGTGCCCGGTTTCACTCGGAGAGGAACTTCGAGCCAACTCCGGCTTTCGAGTGTGCTCAACTCGAGGTCAAAATTGGGATCAAACGCCCGCCGGCCCGGGGAGGTGGTCACCCCTCCCGCAAGGGTGATCACCGGGTTTTCGACCACGCTGACTGACGTCGCGGCCGGTCCTTGCCCGCGGGGCCCGACGACCAGCTCCGGACCGTAGATATGGTAGGGCTCCTCGACCGCCACGTGAAGCCGCAGCCGCAAGGTCCCCCCGGGCTCGGCTTCATACTTGGCCGATCCCGGCTGAATCACCACGGGTTGGTCCGCGGCAGCAAACAGCGACGCTCCGACACACCACACCCATAGCATCAGTGCCCACCGGTGCAGGAAAGAGACCACGAATGGACACGAACTCACACGAATTATCAGAGTGGGCTGGGCAACAAAACCGCCTGAATCCGGCTCTGCAGGCAGTGTCCCCTCCTCGGGCAACACTCCGAGACAGGTTTCATTCGTGTCCATTCGTGTCCATTCGTGGTTCAAATCACCGCCGTGGGCTCACTGCGCCCCGGCTTCGAGCGTTGCCTCGATTTGCAGCTCCAGTTCACGCTGCGCCGCCGGTGTCGATACCGGCGGCGGTTCGTAGACCACGCGACCGTCCGGTCCCACGAGGAAGTTCGAGGGAAAACCGCGCACCTTGTAGGCCTTCACAATCTCCTCGGTTCCCTTCAGCGGCTTGAAGTCGAGCCGCCATCCCTTGAGGAGCGGCAAGACGAGGTGGTCCTCCGGTGCGTGGCCATTGATGGCGAGAATCTCGAACCCGCGGCTGCGGTATTTCTCCAGGACCGATTGCAGGAAGGGAAACTCGCCCCGACAGGGTCCGCAGAGCGGATACCAGAAATTCACCAGCACGGTCCGCCCCCGGTAGTCTTCGAGTGTCACCGGCCGACCCGTGGTGTAGTCCACGAGATCAAAGCACTCCGCCGGACGGGCGGAGGCGGCCCGCTTCGCGCGAAGGTCGGACACCACCACCGCAGGCTCCTTGCCCGCCTTCTGGCCGAGAACGAGCAAAGCCGCCTGCCCTTCATCGGTCGGCTTGGACGCCTGGATCGCGAGCAGGTCGTCGTAGGCCTTGGCCGGGGTCTCCACTGCCGTCGCGCGCACCTTGGCCAGGTCGAGCCAGCGGCGGTCCACCCCATAACGAGGCAGACTGATCCGACCCAGCGCGGCGAGTGCCTCGGCGGGCCTGCCCGCCGCGAGCAGGGTGTCGGTGTCGATCAGCGCCTGGGCATAGGCGACGAGCACCGGCCACTCCTTGCTCTCCGGACTGAGCTGCATCATCTGGCGGGCCAGCTCCAGCGCCCGGATCCGGTCCGACTTCAGGTAGAGATTGAACAAACCGGTGAGGTTCCGCACCGAGGCCTTGGGAAACCGCTCCCGCAGCAGTTCGAAGATTCGCAGTGCCTGCGCCTCCTCACGGGATCGCGTGGCGAGGTAGCCCAGGATGCTCGAGGCATCGTCGGGAAAACGCTCGGCCATCTTCAGCCCCAGCGCGATAGCCTCCTCGGTGTCGGTCTCCTTGAGTGAACCCACCAGGTGACGCCAGAGCGTGACATTGTCCGGCTCCACCTCGACCGACTTGCGATGGAACGCGAGGCTACCGGGCAGATCGCCACGAATCTCAGCACAGAGGGCGAGCGCGTCGTAGGCCTGCCCGAAGTTCGGATCGAGTTTCACGGCCTGCTGAAAGAAGCGCTCAGCCGCGTCCGGATCCTTGTACTGATGGATCGTGCCGAGGGCGCAGGCGTACACCGCCCGGTCCGGCTGCTCCGCCGCCCACTTCCGGTAGAGGGCCTCCACCTCGGCGGAGGCAGCCTCCGCCGCGGCCTTGCGCTCCGCCTCCGGAATGTTCCGGGTCGCCGCCACCGAGCGGTACAGGATGTAGTACTGGTGCCCGTCGTAAAAGTCCGGATACTTGTCAATCAGGGCCCGCAGGCCCCGCACCGAGCCCTCGATGTCGGTGGAGAAGAGTCCCCGCGCCTCGTCGAAAGCCGCCCTGGCGGCCACGCGATCATACGGTGCGGCCGGCGGCGTCTGCGCAACGGCGCAGGCGACGCCAACCAGGAGGAGTCCAATCCAGGCGCGGGGCGTCATGTGTGGGAGGGGGTCGCGGTCAGAACGCCTTGCGCAGGGTCAGCGAATAGCGGGCCATGCGAGGATCCGTCACCCCGAAACCGGCGTTACCCTGGCGATGCGGCGGCTCCCGATCGAGCACGTTGTTGACGTTGATCGCCAGCTTGGTGCCCTTGAACGCCCAGTCGCGCCAGGTCCGCGGCAGCCGCTCACTCGAAACTCCGCTGCCAGCTCTTTTCCAGCCGAAGTCATAGGATAGCTGTGTATTCCATTCGACGGCGCTGGCAAATAGGTAGAGCGTCTGGGCGGTAGTCGTCCACGAATTGCCTTGATAGAACCCACTCACGCCCGCGCCATAAGGACCCTTGTTCCAGTAGGTCTGCCAGGTCATGCGGGTGGGCCGGAGGTAGAGCGAGGAGGCGGGAGTCGCGCCAGGGATGCGGATCGCGTCGAGCCTGCGGTAGTCCGTGGCAGTGACCCGGGCAGTCACAGTTCCCCACGAGGTGGTGCGCTGGTAGTTGACCTGGTAGTCGACCGTCTCGAGCAGGAGTTTCGAGATGTTGGTGGAACGGGTGTCGATTCCGATCACCCGTCCCGGCTGCGTGCCAGTGGTGTCGCGAATCAGTCGCTCCGGAAACAGATCCGCCCACTCCTGCAGGGTTGAAAGCGAGGTGATCTGGTCCTTGTATTCGAGATTGATCGCATCGACGGAGAGGGAGAGCCCCTTGAACCAGCGAAATGGAACTTCGAGCACCACGCCAAAATTGTCGGAGATGGAGTGTTCGGGGATGAGTCCGAGGTTTCCGCCGATCTGGGTGGCGATGACTCCGGTCACCAACTCGTTGCGCTGCCTATCGATGAATCCGCTTGTATTTGCGTTGGTGCTGCTTGTCACCGGACGGTACAGGGCCTGGATGCCGGGCGCGCGGTAGGCGTAGTTGCGGGTGGCACGCAGGAGCAGCCACTTGAAAGGTTTGACCTGAATACCATAGCGCGGGCTGTCGTCTCCGCCAGCGTCGGAGTAGCGATCATAGCGGATCGCACCGGTTAGGTCCACGCGGTGCAGGAAGGGCAGTTCCTGGCTCGGCGCGATGACGGGGATCCGCGTCTCGAGGTAGGCCGAGTCGAGCGTGCGCTCAAAGTCGCCCAGCAAGCTGAGGTTGATATTTGACGCATCGGGAATCGACTGCGTCGTGCTGATGTCTTCGCTCGTCCGCTCCACGCCGATTGCAGTGAGGATGGGTCCGGCAGGGAGTCGGATCCAGGGGAGTGGTCCGTCGGCCGAGGCCGACCACACGGTGGTCTCGGTCTTGTCGTTGGCATTGCCGGGGCGGATCATGGACCGCAGAACGCCGATGTCGTTCGGCTGGCTGGTGCGGCTGTCGTAGAACAGGACCAGCTTCTGGGCAGCGATAAGCGGATCCGACACCGCAGTGTAGAGAACCGGGTCGAACGCGTTTTCGTTGCGCAGCAGGGATCGATTCCAGCTTACACCCAGTTCGTAGCGCCAGTCGCCACCCACGCGGCCCGACAAACCGGTGGCGAAGTTGAGGTTGGAGTTGGTCGTGAATTTTTCACCCTGAATGTTGCCCAGCTCCCAGAAGGTCTTGTTGAGACGAACCTGGACACCAAAGGGATTTCCAGGGTAGTTGGCGGGTACAAGGATCGAGTTCCGGTAATTGACCGGCATGCCTTCGATGTGGGTACGGGTCTCGTTGTATCCACCATCCGCGTAGAGTTGCAGATTCGGCCGCAGGTCGTAGGTGCCACGGAAGCCGATGGTCTTGGTGAACTGAGGCGAAATTAGGTTAACATATTTCGCCCGATCGCCGACGTAGGCCGAGACCGTGGTGGCGGCAAACTGGGAAGCAGTCAGACCAGTACCCGTCGCGCCGTTGGGAATCACCGCATACTGGCTGGCGGGTGAGACGCCCGGGAGGTTTCCTGAAACCGCCTGCACCACTCCCGCACCCGTGGCGAAGCCACCCGCGCCAAACGAATTGCCGGCCGAGGCGAAGTTCGTGGTGCCACCATTGACCGACCAATCGTCGGTGGCGGAGAAGTAGCGGTCGACGGCGGCAAAGGCATTCCGTGACTGATAGGTTGCGGACAACGTGAGGGACAAGGGACCCGCGGTGATTCCTTGTGTCAGCGCGATGTTTTTCACCGAGGTATCGGTATCGAACGTGTTTTCGTACGTAAGGGCCACTTCGGTACCGGAGTAGTTTTTGCGTAGGATAATGTTGATCACCCCGCCGATCGCGTCGGATCCATAGATCGCCGAGGCACCATCCGTGAGGACTTCGACCCGCTGGATCGAGGCCACCGGGATGCCGGTCAGGTCATAACCATCGGAGCCACGAATATTTCCCGAACGCGCCATGCGGCGTCCATCGACCAGAATCAGCGTGTTGGCCGCGCCAAGACCGCGAAGATTGATGTTGGTGCGCTGTGTCAGCACGCTGGCGGTCGAGCCGTCCGAGGTCGTGGCCTGACCCTGGTTTTGACCACCGAAGCCCACGCCATCGTAGGACCCTTGCGAGAACGCCTGGGGCAAAAGGCGGGAAATCTCGCCCATGGTGACCAGTCCGAGCTGTTCGATCTCCTGACGGCTGAAACTCACCATCGGGCTGAAATCGGCTTCGCCTACCAGCCCACGGATGCGCGAGCCCGTGACCTCCACCGCATCTAGCTTTTGTGCTGCCTCGGCTTTAAGGGGCGCCGAAGCAGGGGTGACCGGCACGGCAACCTTTGGCTTTTCTTTCCCTTCCTCCTTTGCCGCCGCAGCCGGAGGTGGAACGGCTTGCGCCGCCAGACGCGAAATTCCGGAGTGGGACAACAGGACCAGTGCGAGGAGCACGGGGGCGGTCCTTGTTCTGTGTAGTTCACTTAAGACATGTGTGTACATGGGTAGACGTTGTTTCACTGGAGCGTTGAACCTAGGGGATAAAAGGGAGTGGGAAATTCTCGCATTGTCTGGGGCTGCGCACAGCACCCGTCGTGCCTGATAGCACGTATTGCTCACTGAAACCGACAGCTAGGCAGAGCACAGGTTGGGCGTGGTTACGAGCCGATTGCGCCCAGCAGCTTAGGATTCGAGACTGGCCGCCATTTGGCGAGATCAGGGCAAATCGCCATTGTTATATTATTATATGGATGTATTTAGTCATAATTTAGCCGGTAGGCTCATTGGCAAGACTCTTTTTAGTTCCGAGGCGCCGTCATTTTCGAGTGCCCAAAGCGACTCCATTTCAATCGATCGCGACTCGTGTATACGCGTTCGTCGAGAGCGGGGCGCCTAAGTTAATCTGGCCGCACGTTTGGCAACGGTCCCCTGGGGAAGTCGTTCTGGAGCTGTGCTGCAACGGGACACGACGAGCTGACCACGAGCTCCACAGGAACCTGCCTCGACCGTCGCTGGATGCGCAACTTAGTTGTTTGGGTATGAACCTGATCTTCATCCACGGTCCCGCGGCCTCAGGGAAACTCACGACTGGGCGCGCCTTGCACCGGCTCACGGGTTACCGGCTCTTCCACAATCACCTGGTGGTGGATACGCTGCTCGCGGTGTTTCCGTTCGGCAGCGAGCCGTTTGTCCGGCTGCGGGAGGCAATGTGGCTGTCCGTGTTCGAGGCGGCGGCGCGTGGCGGAACGGACCTGATCTTCACCTTTGCCCCCGAGGCCACGGTCACGCCCGGGTTCATTGACGCCACGTTGCGCACCGTTGGGGCGGCAGGCGGCAAAGTCCTGTTCGTCGAGCTGGTCTGCCCGGTCCACGAACTCGAGCAACGCATGGAAAATCCATCGCGCGCTGAATTCAAGAAGCTGCGATCGGTGTCCCTTTTCCGAGAAATCCGCCAAGGTACTTCGTTCCACTACCCGGCCCTGCCACCCGGGCTGCAGATCGACACACAGCGCTCCTCCGCGGAAGAGTCCGCACGCCGCATCCTTTCGCACTACGGCCTGCCGGTCATCGAACAGGCCGTCTGAATCCAGGTTCTGCTGTAGGGCGGCACTCGTGCGACCGCGGAACCGAAGTTCACGCGGTCGCTCCGATCAAAACCGCAGCGTCGACGACAGTTTCCAGGTGCGTGGCGCTCCCACTCCGACCCGGCCGCTGTAGTAGTGTTTGTCGAGGGCGTTGTTCACCGTGAGGATGAAACCGACGGGGGTGTTGCCGACCTTCGCCTCATAGGAGAGGAGCACGTCGACCAGGGTTACGCCAGGCAGTCGAAATCCGAAATCGATGCTCTGGTCGGGGAACGAACTGCTCTCGTGGGTCACCCCTCCCCCGATACCCAGTCCTTTGCAGGCGCCTTCCCGGAAGGTGTACTTGTTGAATAACGCGAACTGCCACTCGGGTACCCCCGCCAGCTCCTTGTGATTCTGGTCGCGGGTGTCGCCCGGGATGCCGCTGTCATAGGTTCCGCCGCGCACTTTGTTGATCGTCGCCGGGTCGGGCTCCACGATCGACCGCTTGAACGTCCAGGTGGCGGACGCGAGCACCTGGTAGTTGGGAGCCGGGGTGTAAACAAAATCAGCCTCGACGCCCTCGGCCCGCTGCAATCCGGAGGGACGCTGAAACCCATTGCCAATGTTGCTCAGATCAAATCCGGCCTTGAGCAGTTGGTCCTCGCGTGCGCTGTCACGCACGAGCACGTCTTCGCGATCCACCCGGAAGAGACTGATTGTGCCGGCGAGCAGGTTGTCGAGGTAGTCCGTCTTGATACCAATGTCGTAGCCCTGCCCCCGCTCCACCGGATAGGATTCCCCTCCGGCCGTGGCCTTCGTGGTCGGATGGGTAACCACGGGGTTGCGCGCGCCCTCAAAGCCCGCGGCCGGCACCTGGAACGAACGGTTGAAGCTGGCGAAGAGCACCAGAGCCGGCGCCACCCGTGCGTTGAGCCCCACCATCGGCGTGGTGTGGGAAGTGGCGGAGGGACTGCCTTTGTCACCCGCCGCGTCGTAGGCGATGCTCTCGGTCTCCGAGCGGCGCACGCCGGTGGTCACATGCAGGCGTCCATCGAGGTACTGTCCGTGATAATTCAGTCCGTATCCGGTATCCGTGCGTCGGTTGCCGCTGAAGTAGGAATCGGCGCCGAGTTCGTCGGAGTACTTCCACTTCAACTTCTTCATGTCGGGAATCTGGTCGTAGCGCAGTGTGAGCGTATCAAGCGGGTACCAACCGAAGGAGGGGCTGCCGAAGTTGACCGTGAACGGATCGATCCACCGCTTGTAGGGCGTCGGGCCGTTGTTGAACCACGGTGACCATCCCGGGATGATGCCGGAAGCCTCCACCCCGGAAATGCTGACGAGCGGGAAGGGCCGGTAGTAGCGGTCCTTGCTCTGATCGAAGGAGGCAACGACGGTGTGTTTCGCTTTCAACGCCTCGAACTCGTAGGTCAGGTCCGCCTGGTAGGTATGCCTGCGGTTGCGATTCACCTGGTTGCCACCCTGCAGGTACGGCGCCGTGGGGCGGTCAAAGATCATGAACCACGGTACGTTCAGGAAACCGTAATTGAGCGTCGTGACGGAATTGTTGGCCGGCAGCGTCGGACCCGAGGGGTCAAAGGGACCGTTGCCGGTGACACTAACCTTGATTTCGCCCTGCGGTGTCTGGTCAGGCGAGCCATTGATGAAGTTCGCCTGCTCCGCGGAGCTGTCGAGCCGGTTGTACGACAGCCGGAGGTGCAGGCGGGGCGTGATCTCGACCTTGGCCTGGAGGTCGATCGCCGTGTCGCGTCCCTCCTCATAGGAGCCGCCCCCGTTCTTGTTGAAGCTGTAACCGCGCGGAAACCACGGTCCGTCGTACAGCGGAGGCAGGACCTGGGTCGTGGCAAAAACCCTCCGGCGCCAGGCGTCCATCGTCTCTCCGGCGGGTGACGTGCCGGCGGCCTTGGCACGCGCAAAAGCGCTGTTGTACACCATGCCGTAGAATCCAGTCCCCCGGTACACATTGTTGGTGTGTTCGATGGCTCCATAGAGCTCCAGCCTCGCAAACGGACGATAGATGACATTGGCGAGGACGAAATCCTTCTTCTGGGTCTTCTCGTCGAGCCAGGATTCGGCGTCGAGCTTGCTCGCGACCACGCGGGCCCCGACGCGCTGGTCCGCCAGCGTCAGCTGCGTGTCGAGCAGCCCCTTGTAGTAGGCATGGTCTCCCAGCGTGGCCTGGAAGCTGGTCTCGTTGCGGAACTGTGCCTTCTTGGTGGTGTAGTTGATGATGCCGCCGGGCGAGGTCCGGCCGAAGAAGACGGCGTTCGGGCCCTTGACCACCTCGATCTGTTCGATGCCGTCGATGTCGAAATTGTAGTAGCGAAGGAATCCATCCCGAAAGAGCGCACTGGGAGCAAATCCGCGCACGCGCACGGTGGGACGGAACTCATTGGCATCGTCGGTGCTGATTCCCGACGTGTAGCGAAAGGCGTCCTGGATGTTGTCCGCACCGATGTCGCGCAGGAAATCCGCGCCAATCACCTGAATGTTCAATGGCGATTCGATCGTCGGCATGCCGATGCGCGTGGCGGTCACGGCATTGGTGCGGCGATAGCCAAAATCCTTGGAGGTATCGACGGTGAACGGGGAAAGCTGCACCGGTTCGTCCTTCAGCGGAGCACCGCCTGGATCAGCAGGGGTCTGGCCGGAAAGGGCGCTGGGGGTGAGAACGGAAAGCCAACTGGCAAGAACGGAAAGGAGGCGACGGGGTTTCACAGGCGGAGGGTCGGGTCGGGGTGGAAGATTGGGTTGGGAGGGTGGCTGGCGGCTGTCGGGTGCCGGGGCGGGCGGCGCCTGTGACGGTGCCTTGGCAATGATCGAAATGGCCTTGGTTTTTTCATCCTGCCGGGCGCGCAGTCGCGTGCGCTCCAGCATCAGTCCAAGCGCCACCAGGGGCGCATGCTCCCCGTGCACGGCGTGGGTCTGCACCCCGCTGACATCGTCGGGTGAATACAGGAGCTGCTCGCGCGATTGGGCCGCGAACACCTTCAGTGTCACGCAGGCATCTCCCGCCGCGATCTCGAACGCGCGGCGCGCGGGCTCGGGGGCGCTTCTCCCGGCGGGCAGGAAAAGCCCCATCCCCACCAGGGCGCGAAGCGAGGCCCGCCGCCAGGCTGAACCGCGGGAGGGATTGCGACGAAGACGTGAGGGACGGCGGGGCATCGGGTCGGCGAACGAGGGGCCCGGAGGGGCAGGGTCACCGAGGCAGACGGTCGACGCGCGGAAAACTGCTAGAAGAAAATGAAAAACGAGCCGCGCAATGACGGCGAACGCGATCGAGGGCGGTGGCAGGTGTCCGACCACCTCGCCTATATGTATCGTTTTATTACATACGCTCGTCTCACTTTCCTCGGTGGACGAACCCTGACTGACCGGAGCGCTCAACGGCTCGTGAATGGCCGGTGCGTGCTTCGCCCGTCCCGCGGGGTCGGCGACCCCACCTCCAACAGGAGGCGGTTGGGACACGGGCTTCGGCGTCAACGTCATGGTGGGGTTCGGCTGGGGCCGGTCCAGCGACGTCCCGGACGTCAGTGCCCGGCGTGAAGCACGATCTCGGTTTCCGACCGGCTCGCGACCACGCCGAAATCGGTTTCGAGGAGGCGCACGAGCGACTCGTAACTGTCGGCGCGGAACGTGCCGCTGAAGCGTTTCGCCGCAAGAGCGGCGTCCCCGATCACGAGTTGCTGGCGATTGTAGCGATTGAACTCGCCCACCACCTCAGCCAGCGGAACCGCATCGAACTCCAGGCGGCGCTCCTGCCAGGCGAGCACGCGCTGAGCAAGGGGTGCCGCGATCTTGACCACCGTCGCCGTCAGGGGCGACGCCGCGCCCGAGGAGGGAGGCACCGTCACGACAGCGCATTCACCGGCTGTGAGGAGCGGAGGCTCGGTTGACTCCGGGCTGGCGGGAAGCAGGGAACGCCCTTCGCGGACGTCATCGATTCGCACCCGCCCCTCGGTGACCAGGACCTCGACCGAGGCTTCGCGCTGGCGGACGTTGAAGGCCGTGCCCACGGCACGCACAGCCACCGCCCCCGAAGTGACGATGAAGGGCCGGGTCGGATCCTTGGCGACGGTGAAGAACACCTCGCCGCGCACAATGGTGACCCGGCGCTCGCCCGAGGAGAAAGCCGTGTTGATCGCTGAATCGGTGTTCAGCTGCACCACCGAGCCGTCGGGAAGGTCGAGTTTTTGAAACGCTCCCACCGCTGTCTCCGCCGTGTGGCGGGGCACTCCCGGGTGGTAAACCACCAGCAGAAAGAGCGCGGCGGCGGCCACCGCCCCCCAGGCCAACCACCCAAGGGAACGAGGACGGCGCGGGCGCACGCGCGGCGCGAGCAGATCGGGATCGGGATTCGCCGTGGACGAAGCCGGGGTCGGCACCGCCGCGAGCCGGTCGCAGTCCTTCCAGACCTGATCCAATTCGGCAAACACGGCCGCATGCTGAGGGTCCTGCTGAAGCCAGCGCACAAACTCCGCGGTCTCGGCATGGCTCATGCCGCGATCACGCAGGCTCAGCCACGCTGCAGCGGCGGCCTCGACCAGTTCGGGCGACGGAGTGGAATCCTGGAAGCGAGATGACATTAGGAAGCGCCTTTCGTCATGCCGTGGGCACGCAGGTAGTCGCGGATGCGCAGCACTCCGATGGCAACCTGGGCGTTGACCGTGTTTTCAGCAATGCCCAGCTGCTGCGCGATTTCCCGGTGGGAGAGGCCATGCAGTTTGCGCAAGGTCAGCACCCGGCGGCAGCGTTCGGGCAGGCCCTGGATGGCCTCCGCAAGCAATTGGAGTTCCTGATCATGGCAGACGGACTCGGCAACACCGCGTCTCTCTTCAAAGACGGGCAGGAGCTCAATTTCTGCTATACCATCGATTGCGACGATCTTTCGGCGTCGAAAGATGTCGAAGGCCGCATTCCGCGCCGTGGTAAAAAGGTACGCCTTGGCGGACCGCAACGGCGCCTGCTCGCGGGCCTGGAGCAAGCGGGCATACGTCTCCTGCACCAGGTCATCGATGTCGAGATGAGCGGAAAACTTGGCGCGCAGGTAGGCACGCAGCTCCGATTCATGGGGCTGCACTTCCTCGGCAAACCAACGGGCGGTTTCGGGGTCGGAGGGGGGCAAGGTCGGGGTAACCGTCACCATCTCCAGCGCTCGGGCGCGCGGCTGTCGAGAAACGATTCCGCGGCCGGAAATTTCCTGCAAAACGCCGAGAAACCTCTAGTAGAAGCGACCCCATCAACCGTCTTCGGCGTAGGCGCGCAGCGCTCCCCCGCCGGGAACTCCTGACTAATGCCCGGCTGCCGCGGTCTTCGCGGCCACCGCAGGTTTGGCCGCGGGGCGGGTTCCGCTGCCAGGGAGGCTGGGCCGACTGCCCGGAGGCGTCATCAGGCGGGTTTTTTCGGGATGCTCTCCCATCCAGATCACCGCGCCGGTTTCCAGCATGTAGAGCGCCCCCACGACCTGCAATTTGCCGGCCTTGACGAGGCCGCGCACTTCTTCGCTGCGCTTGAAAATGTCCTCGATCGACATCCAGACGTTCATGCGCACCGCCTCCTGAAAGAGCCGGGGCGAACCTTCAAATTTCGAACGGGCCAGCCGAACCGCCGGCGCCACATTGTCCACGAGGGCGGGAATGCTGCCATGCACCTCGGCACCGTCCATCACCGCCTTCACAGCCCCGCAACTGGTGTGTCCCATGACCACGAGCAAAGGAGTGTTGAGGTGACCCACCCCGTATTCAATGGTGCCAATCTCATCGGTGTCGGAGACATTGCCCGCCACCCGGACGACAAAGACGTCGCCGATCCCTTGATCAAAGAGCAGCTCCACCGGAACGCGGGAATCGGAGCACGACAAAACGGTCGCGAACGGATGTTGTCCGTTCTTGGCGACATCCAGCCGCCGGACCTCGTCGCGTCCTGCTCCGGACGGCTTGCCTTCAAGAAAGCGGGCGTTGCCCTCGACCAAACTACGAAACGCTTCTCCGGAATCGACGGCAGGGGCCGCGTCCGGGGCTTGGGCCGCGGCCTGGGAATGGGCCTGGGCGTGGGCCGTATCTGACGCCACCAGCCGCATGGAAGCGACCAGCAGGGATCCAACAAGAAGCAGACGACGAACGCGCATAGGTTTTCACCCCGTACATCGTCACGGCCGCTCGGCACTGCAACAGGTGAACCCCTCAGACCCAAGGCTACCCACGCCCGACGCCGCGTTGGCCACCGTTGGAGGTGGGGTCGCCGACCCCGCGGGGATTGGCCTCGCGTGAAGAATTCGGACGTCGGAGGCGGGACCGTTGGTCCCGTTGCGGCCGCACCGAGGCCACCTCCAACGCCGGCCACCACTGCGCCCCTCAAAATGAGCGAGGCCGCCCCCGGAAAGAGGGGCGGCCTCGATTGATTTCTTATGGATTATTAGCTAACGATCCTAATCTAAACCACTTACTTCATTGCAAGCGCCTCACCG
Source organism: Opitutaceae bacterium (assembly GCA_046346755.1). GTDB lineage: Bacteria > Verrucomicrobiota > Verrucomicrobiia > Opitutales > Opitutaceae > UBA6669. The sequence goes on from JAXMHM010000058.1 coordinate 35,858, forward strand.
TCGGCGGAGGCGACGATGCGCAGGGGCAGCACGAGCTTGCGGGCGACGATGGCTCCATCGACGCGCGCCGGCTTGAACTCCCACTGGGCAATGGCCTCGGTCAGGGTGCTGGCGAGCTCGCGATCGACGACCTGGCGGAGAACCAGATTCTCCGGTTTGCCAGAGGCGCCGATGGTGAACTCCACCTCCACCGCAGTGCCCGCATGGCGCGGGCTGACATCGGGCATCACCACCGAAACCGGCACGGGAATGTCCGTGCGGCCGCGGTAGGATTCGACATAGGCCCGCTCCGTGCTCTTGGCCGAGAGGGCCAGGGGCGCGGCGAGGAAGCCGAGGCTGAGGGCGAACGTAACGACTGACGACTTGATCTTCATGGTAGTAAACTCCGCACGCAGGGCGGAGAGTTATCTTTCGTTGGTAGAGCACCGCGCGACCACCGGCCACAAACGGACCGCAGGCGCACGCGATGTTTTCCCGTCGACGGCAAACTGCACACCGCCGGGAAAAGGCATCGTTTTGGGGCACTCGAGAAGAACGGGTAAGCACACACCCGTGTCGTCAGCCCACCTATCACCGGTCCGAGCCCGCGCTCATGCCGGTCCAGTCAAAGAACACCAACCTGACATTTGGGGAGGGTCCTTTGAAAGCAGCGAACGCAGGCATCATAGCAGCTACCATGCCCGGAGGTCCAGTGACGTTCCGGTGACACCGAAAACGGCACCTTTTAGCAATCAGATTACAATTACTGATCCATTTGGCTCAGTCGGTGATCACTTTTGCTCACGCCACCCCGCTGACTTGGCCCCTAGCCTTCGGGAGCGAGAGTCCGAGCAGGATGAGCAAACCCGCGACAAAAAAGCCGCCATTGATCAGCACAGCGGTCCGGTAGCCGAGGTGGGTAGCCAATTCTCCCATCGTCAGGGGTCCGATCACCCCTCCGAGTTTTCCGAAAAGTCCCCAAAAGCCGAAGAACTCACCGGCCCGGCCGGGCGGCGTGAGGGCCGCCACCACGGCGCGGCTCGACGACTGCAATGAACCAATCCCAAAGCCAGCCAGGGCGCCGATGATGAAAAACTCGGTCTTGGACTGACAAAATGCCGCCCAGCCGCACACGCCGACCCAAAGGAGGAGCGCGATCACCAGGGTCGGTTTCGCTCCAACGCGATCCTGGAAGTACCCGAACCCAAATGCTCCCAAGGCACTGGTGATCTGCAGTGCGGCAAAGAGCCCAATATTCTCTTGGGTCGTGAGATGCAGGACTTCAGTGCCAAAAAGCGACGCGAAGGTGATGATCGCCATCAGCCCGGAAAGAAAACAGGTGAAGGCAATGAAGAAGACCGCGAGGGTGCGGTGTTTGGGCAGTTCGCGCAGCGTGCTGGCAATCGCGCCCCACCCCACCGTCACATAGCTCTGACCCGGAGGAAGGGGCTTGGGAACCGACCGTTCACGCAGGAGGAGCTGGGTGGGTAGGCTCGCCAGAAGAAAGAACGCACCCGTCATGACAAACGTCCACCGCGGCGAGGCGTGCAGTCCCATGATAATGGCCAAGGCCAGTCCCAGGCTGAGCAGGCCACCCATGTACCCAAAGCTCCAGCCATAGCCGGAAATGCGACCGACATTCTCCGGGGTGCTGATTTCCGGGAGAAAACTGGCGCAAAGGTTTTCGCTGACGGAAAACGCAACATTCGCCAGCACCACCAGGATAAGGGCAAACTTCACATCCCCCGCCCCGGTAAAAAACAGCATCGCCGTCGCAAGCGAACAGGTGGTCGCTGAAATCATCAGGTAGCGCTTCTTCCTCGCGGTAAAGTCCGCTACCGCTCCCAGCCATGGGGCGACGAGGATGACAATCATTTGGGAGATGGCCAGAGCCCGGCCCCACCAACTCGAGGCGGCCGGATCGTCGAGCGCCACCGCATCCTTGAAATACACCGCGTAAACGACGGTGATGATGATGGTGGTGAAGGCGGAATTCGCAAAATCGAAGCAACACCAGCCAAAAATCTCGCTGCGCTTCACCGGTATCGGAGAGGGAGCACTCATGCTTTGGCAGCTTCTGGGCTGAACGAAGCGAAGCAAGCGAACAGCGGTGCAACCTGGCTGCCGGACCCATTCTAGGAGAAATTCTGGGGGTAGACCCCGAAAATTGACAAAACACCGCTTGCGTCGTCACCGGGGAGACCGATGTTGGCGCATCATCATGTCTGTGTCCGAAGCCTCTTCTCCCCGTCCGACCATGCTACGCCGCGCTTCCGCGGCCCTGATCCAATGGATCGATTCCGATTACTGCCCGGGAGGAGCAGAAAAAATGAGGAACGAGCCGGACAAGGTGGATTGGATCCGCGTGATGCCTTTCGTTTTTCTGCACGCCGGCTGTCTGGGAATCCTCTGGGTGGGCTGGAGCCCGGTGGCGGTGTGGTCCGCCGTCGCCCTTTACTTCATCCGGATGTTCGCCGTGACCGGGGTGCACCATCGTTATTTTTCGCATAAGTCCTACAGCACCTCCCGCTTCGGTCAGTTTCTGCTCGCTGCCTTTGCGGGTACCACGGTTCAGCGTGGTTCGCTGTGGTGGGCTTACCATCACCGCCACCACCACCAGCACTCCGATGGTCCGGAAGACGCTCACTCACCGCATGTCCACGGTTTTCTCTGGTCGCACATTGGATGGATCACGAGCCGGCGGAATTTCCCCACCGACTACACCAAGATCAAGGATCTCGCCAAATTCCCCGAGTTGGTCTGGCTGAATCGGTTCGACCTGGTGGTGCCCATTCTCTTCGCCACGGCCATCTACTTCGCGGGCGTGGCTTTGGAAACTTACGCTCCGGGTCTGGGCACCAATGGTCCCCAGTTGCTGGTCTGGGCCTTCTTTGTCAGCACCACGGTCCTTTTCCACGGTACGGCCTGCATTAACTCCATGGCCCACCTGATGGGACGCCGTCGCTTCAAGACCGACGATGACTCCCGCAATAGTTTCATTCTGGCTATCATCACGTTAGGTGAAGGCTGGCACAACAATCACCACCGCTACCAAGCGAGCACCCGCAACGGTTTCTACTGGTGGGAAATCGATCCCACCTACTACGGGCTGAAGGTGCTTTCGTGGACCGGGTTCATCTGGGGTCTCAAGGATGTGCCCCAGTCGGTTCTCGAAGAGGGAGCCCGGGCCGAGCACGCCGCGTCCGTCGCCGCCGCCCAAACCGCCGCCCAATCGCGTCACGAGCACGGGCATTCCCCGTTGAAGCACGTGATCCCGGCCGCCGCCGCCATCGCCGTGGCAACCGTCAACGCCGCTGGGAACCAAATTCCCAGACGCGCCGACGGTCCCGCCGTGCATAAGGATGTCTCCGAACTCGCTCACGAATTGAACCGGCCCCCCACGCCGCCCGCGTCCAACTCGTCGACTCAAGCGTAAGTCAGGAGCGTGTGCGTGTCGGGGCACGATTGCCGTGCCCCCTGACCGCACCCCACGCCCTCAGCCATGTCCAGCCTCGCCATCATTGGGACCGGCATCGCCGGTCTCGGTTGTGCCCATTTCCTGCACCGCCACCACGCGGTCACCCTGTTCGAACAGGCCGGTTACGTCGGAGGCCACACCAACACCGTAGAGATTCGTGAACCCCTGCCCGTCGATCCAAAGGTGGGACACGGAGCAACGGCGCGGACGGTTCCGATCGACACGGGGTTCATGGTCTACAACGAGGTGACCTACCCGTTGCTGACACGGCTCTTTCGCGAGCTGCAGGTCCCGACTCAGTCCACGGACATGTCCTTTGCAGTGAAACACACGGCCGAGGACCTGGAGTTTTGCGGTTCGTCCCTGAATCACCTCTTCGCGCAGCGAAAGAACCTGCTCAGCCTGCGGTTCCTGCGCATGCTGTCTGCAATCAACCGTTTTAATCGCGAGGCCGTGGCCGCCCTGGAGAAACCGGAAACGGCTCAACTCACGTTGGGGGAGTACGTGCGGCAACGCGGCTACGGCCAGGACTTCTTCAATCTTTACTTGGTTCCGATGAGCTCGGCGGTCTGGAGCACGCCGCCCGAACTGATGCTGTCGTTTCCGGCCGCCACGCTGCTACGGTTTTTCCACAACCACGGATTCCTGGGACTGAACACGCAGCACCCCTGGCGAACCGTCACCGGCGGATCACGCGAATACGTCAAGCGCCTGACTGCCCCCTGGCGCGATCGAATCCGGCTCGGAGACCGGGCCCGTCGCATTGTCCGCACCCCGAATGGCGTCACGGTCATGACCGACCTCGGCAGTGCCCAGACCTTTGACCGGGTTATTCTCGCCACCCATGGCGACGAGGCCCTGCGGCTCCTGGTCAATCCCACGCCCCAGGAATCGACCGTGCTCGGTGAGTTCAAGTACCAGGCCAACGTCGCCACGCTGCACACCGACGTCCGGGTCATGCCCCGCACCCGCCTCGCCTGGGCCTCGTGGAACTACGAGATCGCCCCGGGACCTGACGGAGGGATCAGCACGGCCACCCACTATTGGATGAATCGTCTCCAGAAGGTGAGCGACCGGGAGAACTACTTTGTTTCGATTGGACGCCCGGAAGCGATCGATCCGGCGCGCGTGCTCAAGCGCATCGACTACACCCATCCGCTCTTCAGCCTCGGAGCCCTTCAGGCCCAGGGCGAATTGCCCCGCCTCAATCAGGCCGCCCGCGGCACGACCGAAACGTATTTCGCCGGCAGTTACTTCCGCTATGGTTTTCACGAGGACGCCTTTCTCAGCGCCGTGAACCTCAGCACCCTGCTCCTCGACCGCGACCCCTGGCCCGCCGCCGCCTGAACGGAGCGTTTCGGGTGGAGGTGGACCCGTCCCGCGACTGCGGAACCGCGACGGGACCGCCCGGACCGCCTTCCGGTTTCCGACCTCTTCACGCGACGCCAATCTCGCGGGGTCAGCGACCCCACCTCCAACCGAATTAGTTTCCCGCCCGTTGTAGGCGGCCTCGCTGAGGCCGCGACGGGACTGATCAGTCCCGCCTCCGTTGCCCGACCTCTTCACGCGACGCCCATCCCGCGGGGTCGGCGACCCCACCTCCACCAGACGGCGACTTCGGATCGCGCTTAGATTGACGCGCATCCGCGACTGCGGCCCTGCCTTCCGGCCTCCCGTCTCCTGCCTTTGACTTCAGGCCCGGATTGCGTTTTCCTCAACGCTCCCGCCGATGAGTCCTGCCCCTCTCATTCCACCTGCCTCCTCCGGCGCAGCCTCGACCGACCTTCCGACGCTCAGCGTCGTGATTCCGTTCTACAATGAGGCCCCCAACATCCCTCCCCTGCTCGCCGAGCTGCGCGCCACGGTGGAGCGGCTGCAGCTCCCGACCGAAGTGGTCGCGGTCGACGACGGCAGTGCCGACGCCACGTACGCGACGCTGGAGGCGGAGCGCCTGGCCTGGCCCGCCCTTCGCCTGGTTCGCCTTCCCCGCAACCGGGGCCAGGCGGTCGCACTCTGGCGCGGACTGGAGCAGACCCGCGCCCCCTGGATCGCCACCCTCGACGGTGACGGGCAGAACCCGCCGTCCGAACTGGCCAAACTCTGGTCGCGTCGGGACGAAGCTGACCTGCTGGTCGGCGCCCGGCAGGGCCGCCAGGATCACCTCGGCCGGAAAATCATGTCACGCATCGCCAACGGGGTCCGTCGCACCTTGCTGCGCGATGGCGTGAGCGACAGCGGTTGCGCGCTGCGCCTGTTCCGTCGCGAGGTCTGCGCGTCCCTGCTCCCCCTGCGCACCCTCTACTCCTTCATTCCGGCCTGCGCCGTCTCGGGCGGATGGCGGGTGCGCGAAGTGCCCGTCGCCCACCGACCGCGGGTGGCGGGGATCTCAAACTACACGTTCAAGGTCATGGCAATCCTGCCGTTCCTCGACACCCTCGCCTTCTGCTGGGTCCTGCGCCGCACGCTCAATCTCACCCCGGCCGCGGACCGTCCGGACTCGCGGGTCAAGAAGTAGACTTCTTCATTCGACCTCACCCTGGTAACAGAAGTTATACTACGGCGTATCACGCGCCGCCTCCGAGGGTAGACAGCGGTGGAAGTGGTTGAAAAAAGACTCGGGTCAGCCGGCCGGATTCCCGCTGAATTTTCAGCGACAGAGCGGGTTGTGGGCGGTCGCTCCGGGGAAATTGACTCGCCGTCGGGCTGCGAAAGCGACAACGTTTTTTCAGCCTCAAAACCCCGTATGTTTCAAAAACCCTGGCAGTGGACTGCTGTTGCAGCTGCATTGGCTGCAACCGGAGTACCGGCAGCGCGCGCAAGCGAAGCTGACATCAAGATCCCCGACCTCGGCCTGGTTTCCTTCTTCGGAGGAAGCCTCAGCGGCCATCAGGTCCTCATGATTGGGCTGGCGGTCTGTGCCGCCGGCGTGCTCTTCGGCTGGTGGCAATACCTGCAGACGAAGGCCCTCCCCGTGCACGACAGCATGCGCGGCGTTTCCCAGATCATCTGGGAAACCTGCAAGACGTACCTCGGCCAGCAGGGAAAGTTCCTGATTGGACTGTGGGGACTGATTGCGGTGTGCATGACCTACTACTTCGGCGGGCTGATGCATGAGTCCGCCAGCCACATCGCCATCATCCTGGCCGCCTCGGTGCTCGGCATCCTCGGCAGCTACGGAGTGGCGTGGTTTGGCATCCGGATCAACACCGTGGCGAATTCGCGCACCGCCTTCTCGGCCCTTCGCGGCAACGCTCTCGCCACGCTCGCCATCCCGCTGCGCTCGGGCATGAGCGTGGGTCTGCTGCTCGTCTCGATCGAACTCATGTTCATGATCGGGATCCTCGCCTTCCTGCCGTCCAATCTCGCGGGACCGTGCTTCATCGGATTCGCCATCGGCGAGTCGCTCGGCGCCTCCTGCCTGCGCATCTGCGGCGGCATCTTCACCAAGATCGCCGAC
>JAXMHM010000059.1:0-42082 GCA_046346755.1 Opitutaceae bacterium
CGCGCGACCACGGCGAGGATCCTGGAACTTCGGCCGGTGCAGGGACAGGTTTCCATGCCGCCGCTTCCGGAGACCAATATTCGAGAGCCCGGGAATCCGCTTCTCCTCGAAATGAAACGTCGCCCCGACTGGAAACCGGACGAACCGACCGTCCGCAACGCAGGAGCGGCCGTGTGGCCGTGGCCGGGAGCACGTGGGTCAACCACGTGCCATCGCCGCCAAGTTCGTGCAATTCGAAGGTGTCCAGCAGGCCGCACCATGCCTCGGTCAGCGGGAGGTCGAGAGGGCGGACCGTGGCGGTGCGACTGAGGATGACAAAGATGGGACGCGGGGGTGGGGCGGCCGGGGCGACGGGTGGATCCAGGTCGACTGCCCGGTGCACCTGCAGCGCATGGGCCAGGGTGGCATCGAGGAGCAATCCGCCCTGACGGGAGAGGATGAACTCGGGAGGCGTGTCCGGGAGATGTGACTGCGAAGCCAGCGTCCGCGTGGGCATGCGAATGTCGTGATTTGCATAGCTGATTCGAACCGGGAGGTCCGCGGGGAATCGCCTTGCCAGGACCGGAGCGATCGTGGACAGCGGGGCGTCAAAAGACCCGTCCTCCGAACGGTCGACGATCAGGTGAAGGTAGGAGGGACGGACCACTCCGGGCAGCCGAGCCTGGGTCCAGCCCGTTCCGGCGAGACGGCCCGTTGGGTCGCGGGTGAGGGAGGGTCTCAACGAGCGCGTCACGACGGCGCAGATCGCGTCCAAGTCGAGTCCGACACCGGAGAAGTCCGCGTCGGCCAATGCTGCTGGGACCAACAGGTCGAACTCCACGAGCGATGGCCCGGCGGCCAGCACAGGAAACACCCGGAGTTCCAGCTCATCGGGCGTGCGGTAATAGAGCAGGCCGGGATCGCGACGCTCGCTGTCGCGGATCATGGCATAGGTCCAAAGGGCCGTCTTCTTCTCGATCAGGCGTCCCGGTACCCAGGTCCCGTTGACCTGTAAGCGAAAACCAGTGACGAACACTCCCGCCGGGAGACGCAGGGGAGCAATGAACTCCGCGCCGACCCCGGATTGACGGCCGGTGTGAGTCAGGGACAGGCGGGTGGTGACCGTGGTTTCTGCGGGGGAGATGGAGCGGGTCTGAATGCCCAGGTGGGTGATGGCGACCGTGCGCGGAGGAGCGGGAGCACGTGGCATGCGATGCCGATCGCGCGCCCGACTTGATCCGCCGAAAAGATCGAACGAGTGATCGCGGGGCTTCGCGCTTCGGGCGACACCATCGTTGCCGAAGAACGCCTGTTCCAGGCGGGCCAGCTTGTCGTCCGACAGGATAAGCCCGTCAAAGGTCAGCCAGCTTGTGAAGTCGGAGAGCAGCGGGTAGTAGATCCCCTCCTTGTAGTCGCGGTGACTGGCGAGCGCCCGCTTCAGTCCCGCGCGACTGCCCGGGAACGTCACGTCCGCATCCGACACCGCCGGTTGAAACACATGGGCCAGAGCCGCGTTCAAGGCGTGACGGTCCGCGAGGGCGCGGACCGTGATGAGTCCCGGCACCACGGCGGCGGCCAGAAGCCCGACCGCAGCAACGCTCCGAGTACGACTGCCTTCATGCCAGATCCGTCCGATCAAGTGTACGTGCAGGGCAAGCAGGAACGTCGGGGTGAGAACAAGAAATCCGGCGCCCATCACCACCATCGCCAGGACCGAGAGGGGTGTGTATGGCAGAAAGACAAAGAAGAAATAGAGCGTGAACGGAAGTCCGACTCCGAGGAGAGCAAGTCGCAGGCGGGCAAATCGGACCGGGAGTTGCGAGGCGGCGGCGAGGGCAAGTGCGTTGCCGACTGACAGCGCGTAGACGCCGACACTCTGGAAATCGACCGGAAACGGGATTGAGCGATTCAGCAGCAATCCCCCGATCGGCATGGCCAGGGCGATCACGCCGATTGCGACGAGATCTCCTCCGGTGTGCCGCCCGCGCAGGGCGCGGAGACCGACAAAGAGTCCGCGGATGAGGCCCAGAAACGTGAGCAGTCCGATCATGACACAAAGGACCGCGAAGACGATCGGACTCAGACTTCGAATCCAGGAAACCCGTTGGGCCACCTGCAGTCCCAGGTAGAGCAGAAACGGCGCACCCACCGCGAGGCTGAGTGAGGCCGCGATCGTGCGCGCTGATTGGGTCGCGGCGCGAAGCGTGGCCAACCAGAACAGCCCGAGGAAGAGCGGTGGCATGGCGAACGCGAACTGGTTGAACAGAAAACGATCCTCCGGGTAGATCCAGCGTGTCACGCTGGCAGGTAGCACCGAACTGGTCGACGTGGTGGCGAGCCAGAGGTACGCCACCTGAACAATCACGATGGGAATGCCGCAGAGGGGTGACTGGACCCAGGTGACGACCTGCCGGCGTCGTGCGCCCAGCAGCAGAGCATAGCCCAGAAGGCTGCCGGCGAGATTCGCGGCCAGGGTCGCCCCGATCCGGTGGGCGCACTGCCGCTGGTCGGCGTCCATGTTGCCCTCGATCAAGTGATACCCCTGAAGATTGAGGGCGAGCAGGATGCCGATGGGTAGCGTCCAGAACCAGAGCAGCGCGGAGGGCCGGCTCAGGACTGCCGGCAGGAGCGGGCGCGATGAATCAGGTGCGGGCGGAGTGGGAGGAGCGGATACGGGCATGGCGTTCGGACACGAGATGGAGCAGGATCAGGCCTGGCAGAAAAACCGCAGTCCCCACAAGCAGGTGAAGCATCGGCCCATAAACGGGCGGCAAATGCGGCAGTAACCAGCGGTGTAGTTGCATGACGGCCACGACCCGCAGGCCGTTGACAAAAAGGGTAAAGGGCACCGCGAGCAACAGGCCGCCGAGCAGGGCGGTGACGGCGTGATTGCGTCGACGGACGAGCACCTGCGCCAGGAAGACGGCGGCGAGCAGGAAGAAGTCGGTCGCGCTGCAAGCGGCGTTGACTATCACCGGGCCGTCATACACCGGGAGCATCCAGCCTGTAGGAGCCGGAAAAACCGGGGCGCCAATCAACAGACCGGCGACGCGCGCCGCCCCCTGCGCGAAAACGGCGAGCTCAGCCTCAGGCCAGAACCTCAGGCCTGCGAGCGCCAGCGCGCCGGCCAGCGCCGGTGCGATCCAGGCGCGAAGCGGCGAGGCGGTGGGAGGCAAGCGTGGCAGGCGCATGTCTCCGACTGTGACGGGCTCGCGTGAGGTCCGTATGAAGTCGGTGTGCGGATTGTGTGAAAACGAACGGCCGGCACCTTTTGCTGTGCCGGCCGCGCTCGATCACCGCATGGGTTTAGGCAAAGACCGAGCGAAAAGACCTGACGGCACTAGGCTCAACCGGAAGCGACCCGTTGAACCACGAATCGACACGAATGATAATCGGGACCAAGAGTGGTGAGGGATCGGTTCACACTTGGGTGCAGTCAATTCAGGTTCTCAACTCCTCCAATTCCCCTCTGGATTCGTGTCCATTCGTGTCAATTCGTGGTCCAACTGTCTGCCCACGGCTAAGGGAGTTCCGCCAGCCGCAGGTTGCGAAATTCGACCTGCATCGCCAGCTTGGGGTGAATCTGTAATCCAATCGGGGCCGGGGTGGCGTACGCCGGATTGGTGTACTGCGAAGCAGGTTTGCCGTTGATGAAGACCGTGAACGTGGTGCCGCGCGCTTCGAGGCGGAACGTGGTCCACTCGCCCGCCTTGAAGTTCGCCGCGGCGGCCGTGGCGCGGCCTTCTTCAGGGTATGCGTTTTTGCCACCGGTGTAAAAGGAACCGGTCATGTCGCGCTTCAGGCTGCGTGAGACGCCGATCTGGAGCTGCAGTTCGGGCTTGCGCAGCATGATCCCCGAATCGATCTCGCCCTCCCACCTCACTTCGCACTCCAGGATGAAGTTGGCGTACGACTTCTCCGTCCAAAGCATGCTGCCGGTTTGTTTCTCGTCATTCTTTCCGACGAGGGTGCCGTTTACCACCGTCCAAAACGGGTTGGGTGCCGGAACTTTCCATCCGCTCAGGTCGCGGCCGTTGAAGAGGGGAGCGAGCGGAGCCGATGCGAGCGAGGTGGCTGCCGGGGCGGCGTTCGAATAGGGGGCGAGGAAGGCGAGGAGCAGGGGAAGGGTAAGGCGAAGATTCACCAAGAAGCTCTGACCGCACGGGCGCCTGGTGAAAAGGTTCTTTTGCTGCCTGTACCCGGTTCCGGACTCGTTTTGGGAAGCTCCGGCGCGGGGACGCGTGGGAGTCAAGGTTCAGAAAGTTGGGTTCGGCTCTGTCGGCCTGAAAATCGTGAGCTCAACTGGAGGCTAACCGTTGACCACGAACCCCGCGACTGCGCTTGCGCGTCAACTTAAGGAGATCGTCCGTCGAGGAAATACGTGCCAGGGCGCAAGTCTGGCTTCCGATCCGTTGGAGGGCGGTCCCGCAGCCGCGGGATCGGCGCCGGTTGCGCGTCGCGGATACCAAATCGGTCGGACGCAGCGGTTCGTGAATCGCCCTCCGGCGTCGACGGAGCGACGCCCTTCATCGGAGCCCAATCTCAATCAACAAGGTGCGACTGCGGCACTTTGCGTTAACGCGCAGGCGCATTCGCGGGACGAATGGACACGAATGATGACGGGAACGAAAAAGCGGCCGTTCGCGAGGTCACTCACTGGCGCGCTCGTCCGCCCGGATCATTCCGGCCCGGGCCAGGCCGGTCTTCGCCTCGGGTGAGGCCATGAAGAGGCGCCAGACGCCGCCATCCCGCAGATTCTCCAGCATCAGCAGGGTAATGCCCTGGGCGATACCAATGCAGTCGCGGGCCCGCCAGCCGTTGTGCGGGTTGAAGGCGTCGACGAATCCGTAGCGCCCGTGGATGCGAGGTCCATGCCGGTCATGGAAATGAACCAGAGCCTCCGCGCACTCCGCCGGGGCGAAACAGAGGGATCCCGCGACCGCGCTGGGCACGAGGGTGCCGTCAATGCGCGGATCGCGCCGCTCCGAGGCAAGCAGGGGCGGGCCGCCCCAGTCGACATACCCGTGGGCCGAATCGCTGGCGGAGACACCCCAGGCCGATTTGCCCCAGTGGGGAAACTCATCCGCAAGCCCGGCGCACCAGTCCCGCTGGGCCAGGGTGGCGTCGACGGAATTCTGCCAGTAGTCGATGCCGCCATCGCGCAGACCGCGGAAGTCGAACCAGGCATGGGAGAACTGATGCACAAAGAGCGGTGGGTGGTGAAGGAAGGTGCGGCCGGCAAAGTGGACCCACGGCTCTCGCCGCCAGGCACGCCAGCTCCGGACTGGAAGCGGCTGACGGCTGGATCCCAGGGCAAGAAGGTAAAGGATCGGGTGTTCGCTGTAGTAGTCCCAGCGACTGGAAAGTAGTCCGTGCTCGGGCGTCCAGCCGTGGTGCAGCCGGCCTTCCGCGTCGACGAGGGCGGCCCACTCGATCCGGTCACAAAGCCGGGCGGCCAAACGCTGGAGCTCCGGATCGTCCGGAAAGGCCACACGAGCGGTGATGACCCCGGCGACCAGCAGGGCGGTATCGATGGTACTGACCTCGCAGTTCCAGACCCGCGTGCCGTCGTCGCAACGCAGGAAGTGATAGAAGAAACCGTGGTGATGCTCCACGCCTTCCAGCAGGAACCGCAGGGTGGTGCGCACGCGCCGGGCCGCGTCCGCCGGCGCCAGCCAGCCGCGCGGGCCGGCAAGGGCGAGCGCGGTCAGTCCGAAGCCGGTCGCAGCGATGCTGGCGATGGGACTCGGTTCGCCTCCGGAGGCGCGGGCCCGATCGGCGACGAGGCCGGTGACGGGATGGGTGGTTTCGTCAAAGTAGCGCCAGGCCCGTCGTGAGAGTTCCTGCAGAAAAGGAGACATCGCGACACGTCAGCGCGAAGGGAGGTCGCGGATCACGACGGTGCCGCCGATGCGATCCTCGACTCCCTGCCGGTTGGGCTCCCAGAGAATTTTCAGAAACCCCATGAGCCCCATGGCCACGCCGGCGACGTAGCCGCCATGCCGGAGAAACGCGTCGAAGAAGGTGAAATCGGTTCCGTTGGTCTTGACCGGTCGGATACCGAGCAGGCGCTTTCCAAGGGTGCGTCCCCGGAAAGAGCCAGCGACGAGGGTGAAGTACACTCCGGACCAGCCGAAGGTCACGCCCAGTGCATTGGCAAAGCCGCGCGCCTGATAGACCCAGGAGGCCTGTGACGCCGTCAGTTCGCGATTCTCGCGCTTCAGGTCCTCGACCTGCGCCTGCAGCTTTCCGGCCGCCGCGGCGACTTCGCGGGCGGTGGCTTCGGGTGCGATCCAGATGGTTTCGCGCATGGCGGCACTTACCTCCCGGCCAGTGAGCACATCGAGATGCAGTCCTCCCTTTCTCACCATGGGTCCCTGTCCGAAGGCCAAGATTGAAAGCACAGCGATGAGTGTTCCGAGCCCGCGACAAATCCACCGGATGGTTTTTTGGGTGAGGGGCGCGGAGGGGGAATTGCCAAACAGAACCACCAGGAGGCACCCCGTCCCGATCCCCAGCCAAGGGCCGGAGAGAAAGGACAGCGCTCCAACCACGGTCAGATCCAGCGCCATCGCCCCCAGCCGGCGCCACGGCTCGGCGAGCGGCTGGCCAAGTACGGAGGGCGACACCACCAGAGTCTCAGGCTTGACCGTGCGACCCGGAGCGGGAGACGGGGGAGGCGCGTCGGACATGTCCCTCAAGGAGCCAGTCCACGGGACATGCGCAAGAGCCGATTTCGAACGCACTCGAGCTCGTGTGCAGCCGGGAGGGGAGTGGAAAGAACACCAAATTTTCGGCGTGCGTCACCCCAAACGTGGCTTCTGGCTTCGTGGGTCAAGAGATTGCATCAAGATGTATACTATTCGCATTATACTCCACTGCATTGGTTTGCATGTGCTTTCGATTTGCGTCAATCAAGGCTACGCGCAGGCCGATCCAACGCCGGACGTGGAACCAGTGTCCCGGTTGCCGGCCAGGCCGGCACTTACGGACGAGGCGTATGCGCAGCAGGCACGGGACCTTCGGGTCGCCTATTCTCAGCCGGCCCAGTTGTGGCCCACACCCACGCTCGACCCGGGCGTGGCCTTCGTGGAACTGGGCTTGGTGTCTCCGTCGCCGCACCCCAAGGAGAATCCTTACGGGAAGGAAAAGGCGGAATTGGGAAAGCTGCTGTTTTTTGACCCGAGGCTTTCAGGCAGCGGCGAAATGGCCTGTGCGTCCTGTCACGATCCGGACTTGTCCTGGGCCGATGGACGAACGACCTCGTTTGGTCACGGGCGAACGCAACTGAAGCGAAATGCGCCGACGCTTTTGAACGTCGGGCATGTCACGAGCCTGTTCTGGGACGGCCGAGCGGCCTCCCTGGAGCAGCAGGCCACGGAGGTGGTGATGAATCAGGACGAAATGCGGAACAGTCCGGTCCGTGTGGCCGAACGGCTCGGGGCCGTGCCGGCCTACCCTGGGCTCTTCACGGCGGCCTTTGGGGACGCGACGGTCAATCTTGAGCGGGCGGCCATGGCAATTGCGACGTTTCAGCGCACGATCGCGAGCCGGACGAACAAGTTCGACACCTTCCTGAAGGGCAAACCCGAGGCCCTGAGCGACGCGGCGGTACGGGGGCTGCACCTGTTTCGTACCGACGCCCGGTGCATCAACTGCCACATGGGACCGACGTTCAGTGATGGAAAGTTCCATAACGAGAACCTCACTTACTATGGGCGAAAGTTCGAAGACCTCGGACGGTACGCGGTGACGCAGAATCCCGCCGACGTCGGACGCTTTCGCACGCCCACGCTGCGGAACATACCGCGCACCGGTCCCTACATGCACAATGGGCTTTTTCCGCACCTGGAAGGTGTGCTCCGTGCCTACAATGCCGGCATGGGAACGATCCGGCGAAAGCCGGGACAGGAGCACGATCCTCTCTTTCCGATCAAATCGCCCTTGCTCAAGCCGCTCGGCCTGAACGAGCACGACCTCGCTGATCTGAGGGCATTCCTAGAATCGCTGGCTGAGACCCCGCTTCGTGTCCGCCCCGAACTCCCTCTGGATGCTCCCAAGTGAATCCGCTTTCCCGATTCAGTCCTGCCGACCGTCTCCTCCCATTATTCCTTTCTGCCATGACTCCCATTCCTCCGAACCGCCGGATCGTCCGGCCCCTCGCGCTTGGCACCTTGGCCATGGGCGCGCTCCTCGCCACCGCAAGTTTCGCGGCGGACACGACCACGCCTTCCCAGGCGACAGCTGAAGCTGCAAAGAAGCCGGTCCCGGCGACAGAGAAAGCGGTGGCACTGGAAAAGGTCGAGGTGATCTCCGACCGCCTCGCTGGCACCGGCGAAGTGGTCCTGCCTCGCGAGGAAATCGTGCGCCAGTCCGGGGCCGACGGTGATTTGAACCGGCTCTTCCTCACGCAGGCGCACGTGCAGTTTTCGGACAATGAGGGACGCGTCAACGTCGCCTCGATCCTCGACCTGCGTCCCTCCCTGATCAGCATCGCCGGCGGTCGTCCCTACGACAACTCGTTCCAGATCGACGGGCTGGCGACAAACAGCCTGCAGGACTCGTCCAATCAGAACATCCATGCCGGGGATGATGTGGTTGGACACCCGCAGACCGCGGTGCTCAATCCCGCGCTGGTGGAGTCGATCACCCTGCACACGAGCGACGTACCCGCGGAGTTCGGTGGATTCACCGGTGGCGTGGTGAACGCCAAGCTCCGCGATCCGGCTGGCAAATTGGGCGGAGGATTCTCCTATGGGCGCGCCAGCAGCGACTGGGTGCGCTACCACATCGCGCCGGCGCAGATATCAACCGCCAACCCCGATGAGCCGCGTTTCCTGCGGGAGAGCATCACCGCCTTTGTTGACGTGCCCATCGGCGAACGCACCGCCGCGCTCATTTCGTGGAGCCGCAACACCGCGACTCTCGAGAATACGAATCGCTTCGCCAGTTATGGGCTGATTGTGGCGGAATCCGAGACGGTGAGTGACAATGTCATGGCCAAGCTCAGTCACCGGTTGAGCGACCAGACGACCCTGCGCTTCACCTCGTTCTGGTCCCCGTATGCGACAGAGAATCGCGAGCAGGACCTCAAGACGTCGCACAATGACAGCTGGAGCAACCAGGTGGAACTGCTCCGCCGGACGGATCGCTCGACTCTCGAGGCCAGCGTCGGGGCGGTGCTGGCCGACAACCGACGCGAAGCACCCCAGGACATCTTCACCTACAAGAATTTCGGTGCCAACGACCTGGTGAATTGGGTGGCGGATACACAAACCGTGGGCATTCGCGGCGGAATCGGCTCACTCGACTCCGACCAGATGGACGTGCCGGTGGCGTTGAAGTACACACTCAAGGCGACGGAGACCGGCGAACTAGCGGTCGGGGCGGACTACACCTACATCGAATCTGGGCGCAGCCGACCCAAGGACTCGAGCGCGTACCGTCATCAGACGACGGTGGGGGTGAATCCGAACCCTCTGGTGGCTTCAGGTGACGGCGCGTCCGACATGACCGTGCTGGCTGGTGAGCAGGGGCTGAACTACCGCATCGTTTCGTCCGCATTCAAGATCAACGTGGAGCTGCAAACCGCCGATCTTTGGGCGCAATGGTCGGATCAGGGCAAGATCCTCGGCCTGCCGTGGCGCTACCGCGTGGGCGCCCGCTACGACTACAATGATTTCATGGGCAACTCCGACATTGCCCCGCGGGCGACGGCCTCGATCAACCCGACGCGTTGGTTGACCCTGCGCGGCGGCCTCAACCGGTACTACAGCCGCCCGTCGCTCTCCTACAAGATCCGGGAGGTGACTCCGGCGAGCATCATCTACACCCGCACACCCCGGAACGAGAATGGCAAACTGGTGTTCTACGCGGCTGACTGGCGCCTCAATTCGGTTTCCAATCCCGTGCGCTACAGCAATGCGCAGCTCGATACTCCCTACAGTGACGAACTCTCGTTCGGCTCCTCGTTCGCCTTTGGACGATTCGGTGCCCTCGACCTCTCCTATGTTGAACGGAAGAACCGAGACGAATTCGCCCGGAGCGCGGCCATTGTAACCCCGGTCAATGGCGTGAATGTGACCAATTACAGGATGACCAACGATGGATTTACCGACTATCGGGGCGGCTCAGTGGAGTGGAGGACATCCTGGCGCAACCATCAGTTTCGTGCCGGCGCCACGGTGTCGGAGACCAAGACTTCGACGGAAGAGTTGTTTGATGACTATTTGGAGGAGACCATGGCTCAAATCGTCCACTATCAGGGACGCCTCATTGCGCGCAGTGAGCTCGCCCTGGTCCGGGCGAATTTCTCCCGTCCGTCTTACGTGACCTTCAATTGGTCCTCCGATTGGTTTTCAAAGCGACTTCTGGTGGATGTCTTTGGACGCTGGAACACCGCTTACGACCGGACCGATCAGTCCAGCACGATCACACTCAATGGAACTCGCTACGACAATTACGCTGACGTGCGCATCCCGGCCGCGCTGATCACCAGCCTGAATGTTTCGTGGCTGGCCTGGAAGAGCGAGCGTCGTGGTTCGATGCTGTTGGAAACGCGAATCAGCAACGTGTTTGACAAGCTGCCTTATGCCGAAGGAGTGACCCCGGCGAATCCCTATCAAGAAGGCCGGGCGATCTGGGCGGGAGTCAAGTACACCTTCTAGGCCGTGTCGTGAATATGTCATCCCAGCCTCTTCTTTGCCTCAGGCGTTGGTCGCGGACGGTGGCGGTGTTGGCCGCCGTGGTGGCCACCGTCTCCGCGGAAACGTATCCAATCGGTCATGATTTCGAGGGGCTGCCTGCCTCGGGAGGACCGCTTGCGGCGTATGCTCCGTCGCCGACGCATCCTCTGAACACCCTGCATGCGCTGCTCTTCCTCGCGGAGCGCACCCCCACCGAAATCGGTGCCGCCCTGCCGGCGGAGCGCCGGCGTGAGGGCAAGGATGACGCAGCGTTCTTCACCGCCAAGTGGGCGCTGGCGCAGCGGAAGGAAGCGGAGATTGACGCGTCCCGGGACACCCGGGTTTTTGGCGGGGACGTGCGCACCTCGCCTGTGAAAGCCTGGACGCCCGCGCAGGCCGCCGAGGCGCGGACGTTGCTCGCCCTGGTTTCGACTGCAGCTCAAGTCGAGAAGCTCGGCCTTTCCCCGCTGGCGAAGCTTTCGCTGCAATGGGATCTGCTTCAGGTGTGGTGGCGGTTTGAGCGGGATGAAGCGGCGGATCCCGCGACGCTTCTGGCGATGGCTACGGCGATCAAAGCCTTGGGCCAGCCGCGTGGAGTACTGGAAGGACTGCCGTCCGGACTGGAGCGACTGACCGAGGTCGGATCGCCGGAGGCGCGCTCGCGTCGCGAACCCCGGATTCCCGTGGGATTGCTGACGGGAGCGCCGTCACCGTGGGTGGAAGTGGACCGGGAATCCAAAGTCCTCTTTCAGGCGCAGCGCGCCTTGGTTTCGGCACGGGTCTTTATCAGAGCCTCCGACCGGACCGCGAGTGAAGCGCTCGTCACCGGAGCGATCGACGCGGCGACGAGGAACCAGCTGGTGGAGATTCCGCGCGGAACCGAGGTCGCGTTGTTGTTGGGCATGGTTGGCGTCTCGGCGGAACTTGAGCCGGTGGCCACGTCGGTGGCGAGCGAGCTGCGGTTGCGCATGGCGGTGGCGGAGGATCGTCTGGATCCGACGAGTGACACCAGCACACGCGATGGCTGGAATCAGTGGGTGTGGCTTTTCTCACGCCAGGCGGCCTTCGTTGCCCGGTCGCCGTCGCCTCTGCGGTTTGTCCCTGACACGACGCAATCGCTCTTCCTTGAATATGGAACTCCCAAACACACGGCCTATTTTGCCCAGTGCGCGCTGTGTCACCGGACGACCGGCGGCGGTAAGCAGAATCCCTCCGGTATCAATGTTCTCGGCCGCTATGCCAAGCCGCTCATCCTGTCTGATCCCGCCAAGCGCTTGCGCGACGCCGAGCGCGAAATGGCACCGGTGGTGACGCGATTGCGTGAGCGAATCGCTGGAACTGCGGTCGGTCGGCCATTGCCCCCGGCCCGGGCTTCAAGCCCGCGCGAATAGTGCACCCGAGCGGCGTGGTTGCGGAGTTGTAGCCGCCGCGGATTTTGGCCAGGCTGCTGCCGTGGAACCCAACCTGCTTCCGTTTCTGTTTCCGATCTTCTTTGTCGGAGTGATTGGCGTGGTCGTGGTGGTCTCGCGCACGGCGGCCGGCCGGGCGGAACGCAACCTTCGCACGCTGGCCAGCCGCCTCGGCTTGCAGGTGACCGAGCATCCGCCTGTCTTTGGAATCTTCGCCCGAAGTCCAACCGTGGAGGGCCTGCGCCGTGGGAAACCGGTGCGGCTCTACACCTTCACGACCGGTTCAGGAAAGTCCCGCCAGACCTGGGCGGCAGTCGCCGTGCAAGCGAGCCGGAGGACGCTGACCTTTTCGTTCGAGCCGCAGGGAGTGGGATCGAAGATCATGGAATTTTTTGGAGTCAAGGAAGTCACGGTGGGGGACCGCCCATTCGACGAGGCGTGGTTCGTGCGCACCAATCTCCCGGATTACCTGCGTGCGGCTCTCATTCCAGAGCTCCGGGAACGATTGATGGAAGCCCGTCGCGCGGGATTGCGGTCTGCATTTCGTTGTGAGAACGGTGAGGTGCGTTATGCCGAACGCGGCGGTTTCTCGGATGACGGCAAAGTCGCGCGCTTCCTCGTGGCGGCTGATCTCTGCAGCGATCTGGCCGAGGTGGTCGAAGTGGCCGGGCCGGACGATTCGGGGCTCAGTTCGCGACGCTAGGCGCGGATTGCCTCGCCATTCGACCTTGTCGGGACGGGACGGTTACGGTTGGTGGCATTGCGGCTGCTCTCTCCAGGCATGCCTGATGCACCAACCGTCCCGTTTACCGTTCGCCAAAAGATCCCCGGACTTCAGGCCAGGTGGTGGCGCGGTTCGGTCCCTGGAGTGCTGGGTGGCATGCTGTTTGGATTCCTGGCCTGGCCGGGTCTTACCGCGGCTCCGGTGACGCCGCTGCCGGCCGGATCGGCCGGTGTGGAATTTCGGCCACCGCCGGAGATCCTGCCCGGGGCGGAGCGACGGATCTATCGCAAGGCGGGAGAGTTTGAGCTGCCCCTCTATGTGTTTCGTCCGGCGGCGAAACAGCCGACCGCTGCCTTGCTCTTTTTCCACGGGAGTGGGTGGTATGCGGGGGCGGTCAGTCAGTTTGCCGGTCACGCCCGGGACCTCGCAGCCCAGGGGCTCTGCGCGGCCGTGGTCGAGTACCGCGTGAAACAACGCTATGACGCGACACCATTTGATGGCGCCTCGGATGTTCGGGCAGCCATCCGCTGGTTTCGCCAGCATGCGAATGAGTGGAATGTCGATCCCCGCCGCATCGGAGTGGCGGGCGGATCCGCCGGAGCGCACCTCGCCCTCTGTGCAGCACTGGTGGACGAACCGGGCGAGAAGGCGGGTGGCACGCCGGTGAGCTCGAGGCCGGACCTCCTGGTGCTCTTTGCCGTTCCCACTGACACCACCACTGAAGGGGAGAGCGCCACTCCCAGTCCCTGGTTTGGGGGGCGTGAGCGGGAGTTGTCGCCCGTCCACCTCCTTCGGCGCGAACTGCCGCCGATGCAGATTTTTCAGGGTACGGCGGATCGGTATGTGCCAGCGGATCAGACGCGCCGGTTTGTCGACGCGGCTGTCGCGCTTGGGGACACGTGCGATCTACTGCTGTTTGAGGGACGGGGACACGGCTTCTACAATCACCCCGACTACTACCGGGAGTACCCTGGACTGCCATCCGCCCAGGCTCCCATCGAGTATCCACTGTGTTCTCTGCTGATGAGCCGGTTTCTCCGCGACCACGGTTTTCTGGAAGGGCCGACGATCGTTCCGCAGCCGTAGCGGACGCCGGAACGGCCGCTCCCGATCGGGCGGCAGGGAGCCCGTCAGCGACGGGCTTGAATCCTGGGACCTAGAAGGCCCAGGTGTGCATCACGGTGAATCCCACCGCGTCGACCCCGGGGTTTGGGTCGGTCTGTCCCCCGTTGGACATATGCTGAAACATGAGTCCCGCGCTCAACCGGTGTTCAGCCGAGAGCGTGTGCTCGACGGCGATGCGACCGAACCAGTTGAGCGTGAAATCCTGGCCCTGCCCACCCGGCACCCCGCGCGAATCGAGCAGTCCAAACCCTCCGCCTGCTCCCCCCACCAGGGCCCAAGTGCCCTGGGGGTTCCACCACTCAATCGATGGCGACCCGGAAAATGCGATGTAGTGGGATTCGGGTCCTTGATCGATCCAAGACGCGATGAGGGTCAACCGGTGCCGGATCATCAGTCGGCCGCCATTCGCCAGCACTCGGCCAAAGGCCTGGGGCGAACGCCAGGAGAACTCGGTGGGAACGATGCGATAGGCGAGGGGTGTATTGCGCTTCAAACCCCAAAGCACGCCGGTCGAGACGTCGAACGATTGGGTTTCCCAGGGCTTCGGAGTCGGCCCGGTATCGTCGGCCGTCTGAGCCGCGAGCAAGGATGTGAGCAGCAACCCGACGGAGAACAAAAGGAAAGAGCGCACGGCAGGAAGGTGTGGTTTCTGGACCGGCTCGGTGTGGTCGATTTCGCGAGTCGGTTCGAGCTCATTAGGGGTGCGCCTCCGGCGCGCTCTCGTCAATCTTCCTCCGGATTCCCATGAATCGAAGCCACTCCCGAAGTCGGTCGGCCCGGAAGTGAGAGGTGGGGTGTCAGCGTACGGTTGCCTTTTGGAGGGCCGCCGAGCAATCATCGCACTTGGTATGCTCATCGACACGGCCGGCCTCGCCCAACAGTTGAACCACCCCGACTGGGTCATTTTTGATTGTCGCCACGACCTGGTGGACAAGGCCAAGGGGGAGCGTCTCTATCGCGATTCCCATCTGCCGGGAGCGCACTTTGCTCGCGTGGAGTCGGACCTCTCGGGAAACAAGACCGGGCGCAATGGCCGGCATCCCTTGTCGGAGGCCCAGTCCTTCGCCGACTTTCTCGGCCGCCACGGTGTTACCCCCGGCTCCACGGTGGTTGCCTACGACGACGTCGGAGGACAGTATGCGGCGCGGCTCTGGTGGATGGCCCGTTGGATCGGGTTCAAGGATGTTCGAGTGCTCGACGGGGGGTGGTCAAAGTGGATGGCAGACGCACGTCCGACCACCACGGATGTTCCAGTGCCTAAACCGGGAGGTGTGCAGGCGGCTCCTGACAACTCGATGGTGTGGAGCCTGGCCCAGATTGAGGACAACCTGCGCACGGGTCAGGCAGTCATCCTCGACGCCCGCACCGCGGAACGCTACCGGGGTGAGACTGAGCCGATTGACCCGGTGGCCGGACACATCCCTGGGGCGATCAATCGTTTCTTCAAACTGAACCTCAATCCGGACCTCACGTTGCGACCGGCGGGTGAGTTGCGCCGCGAGTTCGAACAGTTGATTCAGTCGGCCGGAGGACGTCCCGTGGTTCACCAGTGCGGTTCTGGTGTCACGGCCTGCGCCAACCTTTTCGCCATGGAGTATGCCGGGCTGACAGGATCCAAGCTCTATGCTGGTTCCTGGAGCGAGTGGATCGCCGACCCGACCCGTCCGATCGCACGGGGCAGCAATCCATAATCCGCGGGCGTAGCCGCCGCTTTCCGCAGCCCAATCAAATCTGCGAGTAGGAGGTGGGTCCGAGGATGCGTGGCGTGTTCTTCGAAACCGTGTCGGCGTAGCGCGGGTCGTTCTTCATCTTCTCCCAGACCGGATCGACCCGGAATGCATCCCAGTGACGCTTGTGCGCTTCGGCGTCCGGTGCCGAGGTGATGTAGGTCAAGTGGGGCAGGTTGGGACCGGTCAGCGCCTGACCAAAAAAGACCGGGGCCAGTCCGACGCGCTTCATGACGTCGATTTCGCCCTCGTTGAACATGTCGATTTTTCGCAGTGCCTTGGTTTCGCTGTAGCTCTCGTACATGCGAAGTTCGAACAAGCGCGGTTGCCGCGCCTTCGACATCGGAGGCAGTTCCATCGTCGGCATGCCGGTGAAGGCGAGCAGAAGCCAGCTGTCGATGCGTTCGAAGGCGGGCGAAGCCTTGGGAGTTTGCAGGTACTCGGCGCCCGCAGCCTGGAGAGCGGCGTCCCTTTCGATCAAGGACTGAGTCGCGAGAAACGACTCGAACGAGGCATGCGGAACGAGGACCCACACTGCCGGACCATCCTTGGGAGCGGCTTCGGTGAACACACCGACGGGAGTGGTCCCAAGCCGGTTGCAGGCCGGAATGAATGCCTTTTCCAGGTAGGTGTGGAGCAGGGTGGCGGAAGCGTCCGCCTTGAGGCGGTAGGCGCGCAGCTCATACAAATCCCGTCGCGCGGGGGCGGGGGCGGCGGTGGAGGAGGAGGGGAGCACGGAAGCGGCGGAGGCGGCGAGGGTGGCCTTGAGAAAATCCCGACGGGGTGTGGACATGGTGGGAGGCGCTAGTGACGGTTGCCGAAATAGAGGACCAGTCCGACCACCACGACCACAGTCACCACCGCGAGGGTGATCTTGATCCAGCTCTTCGGATACTCGCCCGCAATGGAACCCGTGTAACCATTGATCACGCACTGGAACGACTTTCCGTGATAGTCGTAGCTGACCAGCCAGAGCGGTGTCAGGATGTGCTTGAAGGTCTGGGCGGAGAAGGTGGAGGCGACCCGCAGATCGCGATGGGTGTCGCCCGGGACCTGGGATGCGCAGAGCCGCTCGGTTTTGGCCTCCATTCCCTTGCGTGCTTCATGGGCGGCGGTCGGAAGATCGATCTGATAGCGTTCGACGACCCAGCCGGAAAGGAACGATGGGTCGTAGGGCACCAGATCCTTGGTGGGGAACGGTTCGACCTGCCGCAGCAGGCCCGGGTGCACCCCGCGCGAAGCCGCCACCAATTCGTCGTCGAAAAAGTGCTCGAGCGAGCCGGCCGACGGGTACCACCGCACCTTGCGCACCTGACGGGTCTGACGATTGCCCTTGGAGTCGGTGTACCGCTCGGTTTCGTAGTAGTAGTCCCCCGACATGGCGGTCCATCGGGCCTGCACCTGAGCGTCGAACGTCCAATAGGGGATGTAGAGACCCTTGACGGTGTCGGTCAGCGCACGGTTTTTCAGGGCGTTGGGAGCGAACCAGCGCGAGGCATACCAGGCGCGAATGGAGTCGCGAACCTGGGTATCGCTGATCTTGAGGGGCAGCAGGCTCTCCGGACGGAAAGAAGCCTTCACTTCCTCGTACGGCACAAGGGACGCCGAGCCACAGAAGTCGCAGCGCTGGGCGACGTTCTGTTCGTCAAAGACCGAGATGGCCTGGCACGACTGGCACTTGACCTGGGTTTTCTTGGCGTTCCATCCCCGACCGGAGTCCGGGATGGAGCGGAGAGCGACCACCAAGTCGTGTTCGACGATCACCTCCTCTTTCTGACTGAATCCGGTCAGTTCGATCGTGGCGGGGGACTGCGTGCCGCAGAAACCGCAAACGAGGGCCTTCTTCGCGGGATTCCAAGTCGCTTCCGCGCCACAGGACGGGCACGAATACTTGGAGCGTGCGGTGGCGTCCATGCGTGCGGCAGCGGACTATTGGCGCAGAAAATCGTCCAAGGCGGTGCGTGTGATCCGCCAGGTGGAACCGATCTTCTTTCCCTTCAGTGCGCCGCTCTCCAACTCCGCAATCACGTCTGATTCGCTCACGCCCAGCGCCTGCGCGGCCTGGGCCGGTCCGAGCAGGTCAAGGGAAGGAGGCGTGCCGGCAGGTTGGCCCACCGTCACAGGTGCGCCGCCGGCGGGCGGCGTGGCCTGGGGGGAAAGCATGCCCCCCGGCTGATTCATCATCTGCTGAGCGAGTCCAAAGCCCATGGCGATTTCAGCGGCGGCTCCAGCGGTGCCACCACCGCCCGAACCTTTGCCGAGACCCTGGGCCATCTGGAACTTGACGAAGTCGTTGAGATTGCCGACCGCCGCCATGCTCGACCGCTTGTCGATGGCCTGTTCCACCTCAGGCGGGACCGAGATGTTTTCGATGATGAAGCTGCCCAGCTCAAGGCCGTACTTTTCGCGCAGCGTGGGATTGATCACGGGCAGGAGTGCGTCGCCGAGCTCGGAGTAGCGCGAGGCAATGTCGAGGGCGGGAACCTTGGACGAAGCCAGGGCATCGGTGAAAACGCTGACGAGGCGGGACCGCATGGCGTCGGCGAACTCGTCGAGCCGGAAATGGTGGTCTGTCCCGGCCACCTCGCGCAGGAAGGTGCGAACGTCGGCGACGCGGAAATCGTAAGTCCCGTACGCCCGCAGACGCACAATGCCAAAGTCCGCGTCCCGCAGCATGACCGGGTTGGCCGTGCCCCACTTGTTGCCGGTGAACAGGCGGGTATTGACGAAGTAAATATCGGCCTTGAAGGGGCTCTCCAGACCATACTTCCAGCCCTTCAGGGTGGAGAGAATCGGAATGTTGTCGGTGACCAGGGTGTGTTTGCCGGGACCAAACGTATCGCCGTATTGACCCAGGTACACGAACTGGGCGGTTTGCGATTCCCGCACGATCAGCTGGGCCCCCCGTTTGATCTCCTTGTCTTCGTCGGGGAACCGCCAGGACAGGGTGTCCCGGGAGTCGTCCTCCCATTGAATGATTTCGAGAAACTGAGACTTTAGGTAATCCAGCAAGCCCATGGAGAGAGAGGGTTAAGGTTGGTTGGCAAAGACTCGGCGGTACGTCCTGAATTGCAATGGCGGAATGGCGTCGGACCGGGGTCGGTTTCGGGCTCGCCTTGCTTCCACCCGCCCCCCTAGATTGAGACCATGAAGTGCTTTATTTGCGTGTTTCGACCGCTGTTTCCAGGCCAACCCACCGCTACCCGGTAGTGTCGGATTTCTGCCGATCCATCGGAGCGATCCTCTCCGGATCAAGCCGGTGGCTGGCGGGAATCGGTCGAATCGCCAAATGGGACCACTCCACGGTGTCCCGGCTCGCGCCGGACGCCAAATTCCTAGCTCATCACGAATATGCAGAAGACCCTTATCATCCTGAAGCCGGATTGCATGGCGAAAAAACACGCGGGCAGCGTGATCGATCGCTTTGAAAAGGCCGGATTTGAAATTGTTGGCGCGAAGATGATTCGCCTGACGCCCCAGGTGCTGCGTGAGCATTACGCGCACGTGGCTTCGAAGCCGTTCTATCCGGAGATCGAGCAGTTCATGAGCTCACTCCCGGTGATCGTCGTGGCCCTGAAGGGCGCGGACGTCGTCGCCAAGATCCGCGACTTGCTGGGCCCGACGGATTCGCGCAAGGCGGCCAAGGGCACCATCCGCGGTGACTTCGGTACGGACATGATGACGAACGTGGTGCATGCCTCCGACAGCGACGAAAACGCCAAGATCGAGTTGGCCCGTTTCTTCAAGCCCGAAGAACTGTTCGGCTGATCCGGCTTACTGGTTCGCAGCAAAAAGCCCGCCGTTCTGGCGGGCTTTTTTGTTGGCCGACGACGGGAAGGCCCGGCGTCGCTAGAGCATCGCAATGTGCGGCTCCACTTCGGCCTCATAGTCGACTCCAGGGAGACCGAATCCAAAGAGGCGCAGGAACTCGGAGCGGTAGCCCGTGATGTCGGTCAATTGCGCGAGGTTCTCGGTCGTCACCTTCGGCCAGATGTCGGCCACTTCCTTTTGGATCTCCGGACGCATTTCCCAATCGTCGATGCGGACCCGGCCGTTCTCATCGAAGGACAGCCCGGTGCCTCCATAGAGCTGTTGGGAGAACAGGCGCTGGATCTGTTCGATACAGCCCTCGTGCGTCCCTTTGGCCTTCATGATCTTGTAGAGAATGGAAATGTAGAGGGGCACCACCGGGATGGCGGAGCTGGCCTGTGTCACGAGGGCCTTGTTGACGGAAATGAAGGCGCGACCATAGCCATGAGCCTTGAGGGTGGCGTCGATGCGGCGCGCCGACCGTTCGAGGTCGTTCTTGGCCAGCCCGATGGTGCCGTTCTTGTAGATCGGCCAGGTCACCTCGGGCCCGATGTAGCTGTAAGAGAGCGAAGTGGCGCCCTGCGCGATCAAGCCCTCGGCCATAAGGGCGTCGATCCACATCTCCCAATCTTCGCCACCCATGACGGCGGTGGTGTCGGCAACTTCGGCGTCGCTCGCCGGCTCGATGGTGACCTCGCTGACCACCCCTTTGTCTGTATCCACCGTCTTGTTGGTGTAGGGCTGGGAAATGGGCTTCAGGACGGACTTGTGCACCAGGCCCGTACGCGGGTGGGTGCGCCGGGGGGATGCGAGCGAATAGACAATCAGGTCGACGGTGCCGAGCTCCCGTTTGACCACGTCGAGCGTCTGGCGCTTGATCTCGCTGGAAAAAGCGTCGCCGTTGATGTTGAACGCCTTGAGTCCCGCCTGGCGCGCCGCCTGGGTGAAGGCAATGGTGTTGTACCAACCTGGGGTGGCCGGCCGTCCCTCTTCGGAGGGTCGCTCAAAAAAGACGCCGACCGTGTTTGCCTGGGAGCCGAAGGCGGCGGTGATGCGGGATGCCAGACCGTAGCCGGTGGATGCGCCAATGATCAGGACATTTTTCGGGCCGTGGGAGATGGGGCCACGAGACCTGACGAGGTCGATCTGTTCCTGCACGTGTTTCGCGCAACCGTGCGGATGTGCCGTGATGCAAACAAAACCGCGGACTTTGGGTTTAATGACCATAAAGCGCTGAGATTCCCCGTCTCCGGCGTTGAGTGCAAGAGTTGAAAACGTAACATCCTGTTACCTTGCCGCTACTGGAACCGACCGACTGCGGAGCAGGCCCTGTTTAATGGCTGAGCAGCACGATGGGGCCTTCCGCCTTCGGCACCCCGCCTTTCTTTTCCCGGCTGATCGCGAATTTGGTGGCTTGTGCAACCGGTTGTTTGGGTCGGAATTGCAGACGGCCCACACCGGTGGAAGCGTCCACCGTGAAAACACCACCGTCCACCGGATTGGTGTACTGGGGATCGATGACCCAAAGCTGATAGTCCTGATTGGAAGCAAGCGCCGGCAGTTTTTCGACGGTCAGCACACCTTCCTGGGTGATCGGATTCCAGACAGCGATGGCAGCGGCTTCGGGTGAGTTGCCCAAGAGGGAGGCCAGCCGGGCGACTTTGAAATTGGCCAGATCGGTGCGGGCCTGCAGTTCCGCCAGTTGACGGGCGGCGTTGGATCGCTCTTCGGAAAGGGCGTGCCGCGTCGAGGCCAGCTCGTCGAGGGATTTCTTGAGATCGGAGGTCTGGCGTTGGGCGATGAGGCGCTCCGCTTCGAGCTGATTCCGGAGAGAGCGAGCGTCGGCCTGCTCGACGGCGACCAAAGTCCGAACTTCGGACAACTCGCGGTGGGTGGACAGGTAGCGTTGGCCAAGCCAGAAGGAGCCCACGGTCAGCGCGGCTGCAATGCCCCAGCCAATCCAGAGGAAGGGGCGGATTGGGATGACGGTGGCGACGGGAGCGGGATGCGTGGAGGTGGAGCGAGCCGTGGCGGAGGCCAGGACCCGACGACGCAAGTCGGCCGAAGGCTCGGCATCTCCGGCGACGAACGCCAGCTGACTGCTGGTCTCCCGCAATTCGGCGACCCGTGCCCGAAGTGCCGCGTCCGTGAGCAACGCGCGTTCAAATGCGGCTTTTTCCTCACCCTCGAGCAGATCGAGAGCGTAGAGAGCGGCGAGTTCCTCGTGATGTTCGTCCATCATGTCAGAGCTGGGGCGACAGCACGTCGCGCAGTTTGAGAAGGCCCCGACGAATCCGGGCCTTGATGGTACCGAGGGGTTGCTGCAGACGCTCAGCAATTTCCTGCTGGGTCAGCCCGCTGAAGAAAGCGAGTTCAAGGGCGTGTTGCTGTTCGCTGGGCAACGCAGAGACCGCGTGCCGCACGGCGACCGCCTTTTCCTTGAAGGCGAGGGTGACCGACGAATCGGGCGGCGGCGTGTCCTCCGCATAACCCAGATCGTCGGGACGGGTGGTGGAGAGGATTTCCTGGCGACGCCGCCGTTGCCGGAATCGATCGATTGACCGGTTGCGCGTCAATGCCACCGCCCAGCCAAACGGGCTGCCTTTGCTGGCTTCGAACTCCGGGGCTTTTTCCCAGATGGTGACGAACACGTCGTGGACCACGTCTTCAGCTTCCCGGGCATCGCTCAGGATGCGCACGGCGGTCGCAAATAGGGGTCGGGAAAATCGGTCGTAGAGCTGACCAAACGCCGTGCGGTCGCCCCGCGCCACAAGGGCGAGGACCTCCGTGTCCGGCGGCGAAGGGGTGGGCTCGTTGCTATCGCCCATGGGTGGCGAAAAACTCAGGGGTGACGAGGCCAGCTTGCGGGCACGGTCCGCCCAGCGACCGGGTGGTTCCGGTGACAACGAAAAAAGGGAATAGCAGGACGTGCCAGGCATCTCCTGTCTTGTACGTTTGGAGATCCTCGTGAGATGCCACGATGCGAAGAGAGCAGGGGAACGGACGTTTCAGCAAGGTTCGCGGTAGAAAAAGTCATTGGCGGTCGCCGCGCAAGCCTCACCTGTGGAAGCTCTCGCGTCTCCCGGCCCGGTGGAGACCTTCAACCCGTGGGGTCGTAGTCCAGATAGGGCCCGAGCCACTTTTCCGTTTCCGCCACCGACTGTCCCTTGCGGCGTGCGTAGTCGACCACCTGGTCGCGTCCTACTTTACCGACGCCGAAGTATCTCGCCTCCGGGTGATTGAAGAACCAGCCGCTGACGCTACTCGCTGGGTGCATGGCGCAGGACTCGGTCAGGGTGATGCCCGTCGCTTCGGTGGCCCCGAGCAAAGCGAACAGGGGCGGTTTTTCCGTGTGGTCTGGACAGGCCGGATAACCGGGAGCCGGACGGATGCCCCGGTAGCGTTCGCGGAGTAAATCCTCCAGGCTGAGATTCTCGGTCTGGCCGAACCCGCAGGCGGCGCGGGCGCGGGCGTGGATGAGTTCGGCGAGCGCTTCTGCCAGTCGGTCTCCCAGGGCCTGAGCCATGATGGCAGAGTAGTCGTCCTGACGGTTGCGGAATTCGGCCGCGAACGCCTCCACGCCATGACCGGCGGTGACGGCAAATCCACCGCAGAAGTCGAGCCGGCCGCTCTCGCGGGGAGCAATGTAGTCGGCGAGGCAGAGGTTGAACTGATCCGACGGCTTTTCCAGCTGCTGGCGGAGCTGATGGAACCGGCCGACGACCTGGGTCCGCGATTCATCGGAGTACAGCTCGACGTCATCGCCCGTGGCGTTGCAGGGCCAGAAACCGATCACCGCGTGCGCCTGAAACCGCTTTTCCACTACAATTTGATCGAGCAGGCGGAGCGCGTCGGCGTGCAGCTTCCTTGCCTCGATTCCGACCACGGCATCGTCGAGAATTTGCGGGTAGCGCCCGTGCAGTTCCCAGGCGCTGAAGAAGGGACCCCAATCGATGTAGGATACGATCTCAGCCAGCGGGATGTCGCGGTAGACACGCGTGCCGAGGAATTCCGGGCGGGGGATGTCGATGCGGGACCAATCCCACTGTGGACGGCGGGCCCGCGATGCTTCGAGCGAAAGCAATGGTTTCCGGGCGCGCCGGGCCGCAAAATCATCACGCAGCGCCTGCTGCCGGCTCGCGATGTCGGCGAGAAAGGCGGGCTTCTGCGCCGGAGAGAGCAGGGCGCTGACGACGTTGACCACGCGCGAAGCGTCGAGCACGTGAACCACACCGCCAGCGTACTCCGGTGCAATCTTGACCGCCGTGTGGGCCGGGCTGGTCGTGGCACCACCGATCAGGAGCGGAAGGGTGAAGCCTTCGCGTTGAAGTTCCTTGGCCACGTGCACCATCTCGTCGAGTGACGGGGTGATCAATCCGGAGAGGCCGATGGCGTCGGCACCGATCTCACGGGCTTTGGCGATGATCTTGTCGCAGGCGACCATCACGCCCAGGTCCACCACCTCGTAGTTGTTGCAGGCCAGGACGACGCCGACGATGTTCTTTCCGATGTCGTGCACGTCGCCTTTCACCGTGGCGATCAGAAATTTTCCCTGGGCCCTCGTAGCTTCGCCGGCGGCGGCGGCACGCAGCTTTTCCGCCTCCATGTAAGGGGTAAGGTAGGCGACGGACTTTTTCATCACCCGCGCGGACTTGACCACTTGGGGCAGGAACATTTTCCCGGCACCGAACAGGTCCCCGACCACACGCATGCCGTCCATCAGTGGCCCCTCGATCACCTCCAGCGGGCGGGCGTAGGCCCGCCGGCACTCCTCGGTGTCCTCGTCGACAAAGGCGTCGATACCCTTGACCAGCGCGTGCTTCAAACGCTCCTCGACCGGGGCGGCCCGCCAGGCGAGGTCCTCGCGCGCCTCGGTCTTGGTGGCTCCACCCTGCCGGGCCTTCAGGTCGTCCGCGAACCGGACCAGCCGTTCGGTCGCGTCGTTCCGACGATTGAGCAGCACGTCGTCGACGCGCTCGCGCAACTCCGGGTCAATCTCGTCATAAACCCCGAGCATGCCGGCGTTGACGATGGCCATGTCCATGCCGCAGCGGATGGCGTGGTACAGGAACGCCGTGTGCATCGCCTCGCGGACCGGGTTGTTGCCGCGGAACGAGAAGGAAACATTGGATACACCGCCGGAAACCCGGGCATGGGGCAACGTGTCCTTGATGATCCGGGTGGCCTCGAAGAAATCGACCGCGTAGTTGTTGTGTTCCTCGATTCCGGTGGCGACGGTGAGGATGTTAGGGTCGAAAATGATGTCCTCGGGCGGGAATCCCAACTGATCCACCAGCAGCCGGTAGGCGCGTGTGCAAATCCGCACTTTTTCATCCCGCGTCGCCGCCTGACCTTGTTCATCAAACGCCATGACGACGGCCGCGGCCCCGTAACGGAGGAGTAGGCGGGCACGGCGGAGAAACTCCGCCTCGCCATCCTTGAGCGAAATGGAATTGACGATTCCCTTGCCCTGCAGGCACTGCAGCCCGGCCTCGAGGACCGACCATTTGGACGAATCGAGCATCACCGGGACCCGCGCGATGTCGGGTTCGGCGGCGATCAAATTGAGGAACTTGACCATCGTCGCCTCGCCGTCGATGAGGGCCTCGTCGACATTGATGTCGATGATGTTGGCGCCGCTTTGCACTTGCTGGAGGGCAATTTCCAGCGCGGCGGCCCAGTCACCGGCCTTGATCGCCTTGGCGAACTTGGGTGAACCGGTCAGATTGGTGCGTTCACCGATGACGAGAAACTGGGACGCGTTGGATTGCATCGAGCGGAGCGAAGGACGGTGGAGGTGGGTCAGGCGGCCGTGAGCGACTCTAGTCCGCTTAGCCGAAGGGCCGGGGCCCGTTGCGGGAGAGGGCGGGGCGTCACCCCGCGGACCGCGTTGGCAATGGCCCGGATGTGCTCCGGCGTCGAGCCGCAGCAGCCTCCCACCAGATTGACGAGGCCGGCGGTGGCGAACTCATGCAGAACGGCGGCCATTTCCGCCGGAGTCTCGTCGTAGCCACCGAAGGCATTGGGCAGTCCGGCATTCGGATAGCAGGTGACCCGGCAGTCCGCCAGGCGAGAGAGCTCTTCAATGTAGGGACGCATGGCCCGGCCCCCGAGCGCACAGTTAATACCGACCGAAAAGGGGCGTGCATGCCGGATGCTATGGAAAAACGCTTCGGTGGTTTGTCCCGAGAGGGTGCGGCCGGATGCGTCGGTGATGGTGACGCTGATCATGACCGGCAGCCGTTTTCCCGTTTCCTCGAACACACCTTCGATCGCAAAGAGCGCGGCCTTGGCGTTCAAGGTGTCGAAGATGGTCTCGACGAGCAGGATATCGACACCGCCTTGGACCAGGGCGCGCACCTGTTCCGTGTAGGCGGCGACCACCTGGACCCAGGTCACCGCGCGATAGTCGGGACGATTGACGTCAGGCGACATGGAAAGCGTGCGATTGAGCGGGCCAATCGCCCCGGCGACAAAGCAGCGACGCCCCGGAGTGGCCGCTTCGGCCCGCGCCGCCGCGCGACGGGCGCAGGCAACGGCGGCCAGATTGAGCTCGGTCACGATCGATTCCAGGTGGTAGTCGGCCTGCCCGATCGAAGTGGAACTGAAGGTATTGGTCTCAACGATGTCGGCACCCGCTTCGAAGTAGAGCTGGTGGATTTCCTCGACCACCGCTGGCTTCGTTAGGGAAAGGAGGTCGTTATTTCCTTTAAGATCATGAGGATGCGAAGCAAACTGGGTTGCCCTGAAGTCGGCTTCTCTGAGACCGTAGGTTTGAATCATGGAACCCATTGCGCCATCGAGAACGACGATGCGCTGCGCAAACAGCGCCGCCAGATCGGAGGAAGCGTTGCGGGAGGAGGGTGAGACGAGGGCCATGCGGGGAATGAATGATCAAAAGGGGGCGGCTGGCAAGGATCATATCGTCATATCTGAATATGATGATACGATAATTGCCGGCTTCAGCTGACGAGAGTAGCAAACCTGATCCTTCGAATAAGTGCGATCCTGACTGCAATGCGGGGTCTTTTCTCAACGCCGAGGGGGAGTTCGGCGAGAGTGTGGAAGGAGCCGGCCGTAGGCCCGGCGGCTGGCTTGATCCGATACCGAGCGGCTTCATCCAGGACAAGATCCACGAGTGAAAAGGTGTCGTTGAAAAACAGTTACCTGGCGCGGGGACGATTCAGTCATCCGGCCATCGCTGACTGCGGTGAGCCCTCAACCGCTGGCGGCATCTGCTTGCGGGCCAGCCGGCTCCACGGGCGCCGCGGCCGGGCTGGGGTGCGAGGCGTGGATTTCGAGGCAAAAGAATGTATTGCGCCGCTCGCGGTCGGTTCCATTACCTTGGGGTGTTCGTGTTCTTTCCACGTTCGGGGTTCAGGGGAAGGCCGTGAGAACCGGCCACAGTTGCGCTGCGGTATCGCATCACAAACCTCCACCGCGTCGGCGAACGACGCGGGCACAGCCAATCGGGAACTCCCGGTGAAGGCGGAGGTGAGGCGTCGGACCGGGTCCATCGGGCCCGGATCGGCACACATGCGGAGTCCGAATATCCTCCCTCGCACGCTCACGCGGCTGGTGCGTAATGCGCGCACCGGCTGTGATTTCCTTCATCGCATCAATGAAGCGTGAGAGTGGATACGCACGTCGGAAACGGCGGCGGACCTGCTCTTGCCCAGCTCAAGTCAGCAGGATCCCGTCATGTCATTCCCTTCCCGTCCCCGTGTTGGGGACTTTTCCCTCGCGGCCCGCCTTCTGGTAGCCGCCTTTCTGACAGGTTGCGGCCTGTCCGCCCGCGCGCAGGTGCGCCCGACCGCCGTCCCAGTCGAGCGGCTCGATCCGTACCTCATTACCGCGACGCGCACGCCATCGTCCCAGAGCGCCTTGGGGAGCGTGGTCGATTCGCTGGGCGCGGACGAACTGGCCCGCCGTCAGCTCACCTCCCTGGCTCAGGCGCTCGGGAGTGCGAGCCTGCCGGCTTTCTCCTCGGGACAGCCGGGTGCGAGCACCGCCATCTTTCTGCGCGGAGCCAATTCCAACCAGACCCTTTTTCTTGTCGACGGGCTGCGCTTCAACGACCCCAACACGGACTATGCCGTTTTTCTCGGGGGAGCCTGCGTGTCCGCCTGCGACAGCCTGGAGGTGGCACATGGTCCCCAGAGTACGCTCTACGGCGGTGAGGCCATCGGTGGCGTGGTGTCGCTGCGGAGTCTACGGGGAACCGGAGCGGATCGTTCGCGGCTCGCCTTTGAGGCGGGGAGTTTCGGCACCCTGCAAGGAGCGCTCTCCGCTCAGGGCGAACGCGGCGCCTGGGCCTACAATGTCGCGCTGCAGGGCGGCAAGACCGACAATGATCGGGTCAACAACACCTTCGAGAGCGGAAACGTGACCGTGCGGGTCGACCGCACCGTCAATGAGCGCGTGGCGGTGGGAGCGACGGTGCGAGGATTTGAAGCCGAGTATGGATCACCGGGAACTCGGTTTTCGAATGATCCGGACAACACCGAACGGGAATCCAACTGGCTGGGCACGGTCTTCGCCGATTGGCGGCACGCGGATCGCTGGTCCTCTCATGTCGTGGTCGGTGGACAGTACCGACGGTTCGAATCGGAAAATCCCTCGGCGGGCCGGGCCACCCAGACCACGCTGGTGAAAAACCGCCGGGCCGTCATCGACTGGCAAAGCACCTATGAGGCCGGCCATGAGCACCGGCTGACCGCCGGATTCACCGCCGAGGACAATCACACGCGCAACACGGGTTTTGGAGCGATCGATCGGGGCCAGTCGCTCCTGGCGTTTTTTGTACAGGATGAGTACACCCCGTTGCCTTCGCTGCACCTGACCGCGGGACTCCGCCACGACGATTTTGACACCTTTGGCCGGCACACCACAGGTCGAGGAACCCTGGCGTGGATGGCGTTGCCCAAACGGCTCAAATTCCGGGCCAGCTACGGCACCGCGTTTCGTTCGCCGAGCTTCCTGGACCTGTATGGCACGAGTACATTCTACGTGGGCAATCCGTCGTTGCGCCCGGAGCGGGCCAAGGGAGCGGACGCTGGGGTTGATTTCTACCTCCAGGCGCCCGAAATGGTGCTGGGCGTGACCTGGTTCGACAATCGATTCACCGACCTGATTGTCTCCGATTTCTCCCGGTCACCGAGCTCGGTGGCCAATGTGGGCAAAGCTACGACCCGGGGTGCCGAGGTGAGCCTGGCCTGGGCATTGCCGACGTCGACCCAGATCCGATTGAACTACACGTATCTGGAGGCGGAAAATGCGCTCTCTGGGGTGCGGTTGCTGCGCCGCCCGCGCCACAGTGCTTCCGTCGACGTGGGCCAGGTGTTTTCGGGTGGATTCAGCGCCGGAGTGGGGCTGCGCGTGGTGGCGCAGCGCGAGGACATCCACGCGAGCACCTTTGCGACGATAGATGGGGAAGACTACAGCGTGGCCCGCGTGTACGCGGCGTGGACCGTGAGCGACCGGCTATCGGTTCGGGCACGGGTTGAGAACCTGCTGGATGAGCGCTATGAGGAGATCCACGGTTTCCCGCAGCTTCCTCTGGGAGCTTTTGCCGCGGTGGAGTGGCGCTGGTAGGCCGGGCGCAGTGCGGCTGGAAGATCGCCGGCCCCGGCGTCGCGTCTTTACCCGATGCGCACGGGGGCCGGACTAGTCATCAAAGCGCTGCCGACTGTTGGAGGCGAGGTAGTCAACAATGGCGGACGCGAACGTGGTGCCGAACTCCGCGCGCTTCTTTTCACCCATGCCGAAGATCCCCTGCATGGACTGTTCGTCCGCCGGGTACTGACGGGCCATCTGTCGGAGGGTCGTGTCACCAAAAATAACATACGCCGGAACCTTGCGCTCATCGGCGAGCCGCTTGCGGAGGGCGCGCAGGCGGTCGAAGAGGATCTCGTCGCAGGCAATTTCGCCCTCGCGGCGCCCGGCGCGCCGCGCCTTGGGCGACTCCAGTGGCTTGGTCAGGCTGATCGGCTGCCGCGTGCGGAGCACAGCCATGCCCTCCTCGCTGAGCTCGATGGTGGCAAATTCCCCTTCGCTCAGAGTGAGGTAGCCCAGTCGCATCAATTCCCGTCCCACCGCGGCCCACGCGGGGCGTGCCAAGTCGCGCCCGATGCCGAAGGTGGAGAGCTGATCGTGACCCCAGCGCCGGATCTTGTCCGTGTCGGCGCCCGAAAGGACCTCGATGATGTGATTCAGGCCGACCGCGAACCCACTCGCCTGGCGGACCCGATAGACGCAGGAGAGAAATTTCTGGGCGACCACCGTGCCGTCGTAGGTTTCGCGGGGTTCGAGGCAATTGTCGCAGGCGGCGCAGGCGTCGACGGGGAACACCTCGCCGAAGTAGGAGAGCAGCTCGACCCGACGGCACCCTGCGGATTCAGCGTAGTGCACCATCTGCCGCAACTGGTTGCGGGCCACCTGCTGTTCATGTTCGTCCGCGATTTCGTCGAGGAAGTGCGTCTGTTTTGCCACGTCGCCGGCGCTGAAGAGCAGGAGACAGTCTCCCGGCAGCCCATCGCGTCCCGCCCGGCCGGTTTCCTGATAGTAGCCCTCGATGTTCTTCGGCAGGTCGTGGTGGATGACCCAGCGCACGTTGGGTTTGTTGATGCCCATACCAAAGGCGATGGTGGCGCAGATGATACGGACCTCGTCGCGCAGAAACAGCTCCTGATTGCGCGCCCGTTCCTCGGATTCCAGTCCCGCATGGTAGGGCCGGGCCGCGAACCCGCGCCCGGCCAGCGCCTCGGCGACCCGCTCCGTGGCGGCGCGCGACGCGCAGTAGATGATCCCGCTCTCGTGCTCACGCTTGGCGAGGAAGGCGATCAACTGTTTGATCGGCTGGTCTTTGGGGGTGACCCGGTAGGTGAGGTTGGGGCGATTGAAGCTGGCGACGAAGACCTCCGGCGATTTCAGCCTAAGGTGATTGATGATGTCCGCCCGCACCCGCTCGGTTGCCGTGGCGGTGAGTGCCATGAACGGCACCTCGGGCAACAGGTCGCGCAGCTTGGAGACCTGGCGGTATTCCGGACGAAAATCGTGGCCCCACTCGGAGACACAATGGGCCTCGTCCACGGCGATGCAGGCGACGTTCCAGTTGCGCAGGTTCTCCTGCCAGTTGTCGAGCATCAGCCGCTCCGGAGCCACATAGAGGAGCCTCCATTGGTTGCGGTGCAATCCGGAGAGTCGGGAGCGGGCTTCAGCCGGACTCAGGGTCGAATTGAGAAAGGTGGCGGCCACTCCGCTGGCCTGAAGTTGATCCACCTGATCCTTCATCAGGGCGATGAGGGGGGAGACGACCACGGTCAATCCCGGCCTGACCAGGGCAGGGAGCTGAAAGCACAACGATTTACCTCCCCCGGTGGGCAGGAGGGCAAACACGTCCCGGCCGGCGAGCGAGGCTTCAATGATCTCCCGCTGCAGCGGTCGAAACTGGGAGTAGCCGAAGGTGGTGGCGAGAGTGGAGAGGAGATCGGGCACGGAACAGGTGAGGCGCAGAAAAGGCGGATCCATGCAGGGCACAAAGCAAAACGCCGTCCAGCCCCCATTCGGCCCAATCTAGGGCCATTTTTCAGGTGCGGAGGGTCTCGCTTGCCGCCGGGAGCCGGGGTCCGACAAGCTGAGACGTGGATTCCGTCTACCTTGGTTGTCCCCTTTGGGCGCACCCTCCTTGGAAGGGACTCTTTTTTTCCGCCCGGGCGGATCGGGATGCGTTTCTCCCTGAGTATGCACGGGTCTTTGACACCACCGAAGGGAATGCGACCTTCTACGGGCTGCCCGCCCCCGAGACGGTCGTGCGGTGGGCTCAACAGGCACCGCCAAGTTTTCGCTTTTGCTTCAAGTTTCCCCGCGGGGTCAGCCATGATCGCATGCTGGAAGGGGCGGAGGCGGAAACCTCCGCGTTTTTTGAGCGACTTTCTCCTTTGCGGGGCCGTCTCGGGCCCTTTTTTCTGCAATTGCATGAGCGATTCGGGTCGGACCGGCTGCCGGTGCTGGAGCGCTACCTCGACCAGTTGCCGAAAGAACATGCCTATGCCGTAGAGGTGCGGTCGGCCGCTTTTTTCCGAAAGGGCGAACCCGAGACCCGGCTGAATGGTCTCCTTGCGGATCGAGGTGTGAATCGCGTGATCTTTGACACGCGGGGTTTGTTCGCCTCGCCCGCCACGGACGCGTTCACCGTGGATGCAAAACGCAAGAAACCGCGACTGCCGGTCCGATTGATCGCAACCGGTTCTGCTCCCTTTGTCCGTTTTGTCGGAGACCCTCAGGTGGAGCGAAACGACGGAGCGCTTCGGGTCTGGGCGCAGGTGGTGGCCAAGTGGATGGACGAAGGACGCACGCCCTATGTTTTCCTCCACCATCCCGACGACGCGCACGCGCCGGAGCTGGCGAGACGATTTCACCGGTTGCTCCACGAGACAAGTCCCCAGCGCGTGCCGCCTCCGGCTCGATGGCCCGCTGAGGATGATACCAAGCCGGAGGTGCAGCTCAGTCTTTTTTAGGAAGCGGGCGGGCGGTGCCGGACAATCCGAGAAAACGAGCGAGGGACCGGAGGGCAGGCCCGACCTGGGTGCCGCGCCGCACCGAACGCGAGATCACGGTCAGACGTCTTCGTTCTCGATCGGCCTTGAGGTCCGCATGTCCCACCAGTTCGGTTCCTTGCAGCACGGGCAAGGCATAGTAACCGCGCACGCGTTTGGCTGGTGGGGTGTAGACTTCCCAGGTGTAGTCAAAAGACCACAGCGCGGAGGTCAGGCGCCGGTCGTAGATGAGAGGGTCGAGCGGGGCCAGCAACAGGGGCGCCTGTGTTTCAGCCGGTCCCGTGGACTCGATTTTCTCCAGATCTTCGTTGAGGCAATGCAGGAGCGGGCATCCCTCGATTTGAATCGCCTGCACGAGGTTTTCGACTGTGGCGAGTTCTTCGCGCTTCAACCGGACGAGCCGCCGTTGACGGAGCCGAGCCAAAACGCGCCAGCGCAGACCTGTGATTGAATCGGGCGGTCGGGAGTTTCGAACCGCCTCTGGGAGGATACGCTCGGGCAGATCGTAGAACCGCCGGATTCCCTGCCGCCGGGCAATGAGCAGGCGGCCATGAAAGAAAAGCTTCTGCAGGGTCGCCTTGGCGAGGCTGGCGCTGCCCCACACCTTGCGCGCGGTGCGGTCGTCGTCGATGTCTTCCGACGACAGTGGCCCGCGCGCGGCAATTTCACCAAGAATATGGGCGGCCAGGGTTCGCTCGCGGGGTGTCAGACGCCCGGACCACGCACCTAGTGACCGACTGCGCAGCTGCATGGCGCCATGCAGGTGCGGCCATGCCTCCCAGGGAAACGCGACGAGGATTCCGGTTTCCGGATGGTGATGTTCAAAGGCTGGCCGGACATCGGCCGCGAGCGGTGACTGCGCTCCGTGCAGGAACCGCATGAGGTCGCCTTCCCGGTAGTCGGTAACTCGATTCCGCAGGATCAGATCCTGCATGCGTCCGCAAACATTGATGGGATCAATCTGTATCCAGGCGAGGTGCTCAAGCACGGCTGCGAGCGACCTTCCGGGAGGATCCAGCAAAACCGCCCGCCGATGGAAGCGGCGGGCGTGGGCGGGGGAGAGGCGGAGCGGTGTAGCCACGGTGGGTGTGAACCACCACACCGTGATTCCTGCGGCG
The DNA here is from genome assembly GCA_046346755.1 of Opitutaceae bacterium. Classification (GTDB taxonomy): domain Bacteria; phylum Verrucomicrobiota; class Verrucomicrobiia; order Opitutales; family Opitutaceae; genus UBA6669. Next base: position 33,135 of record JAXMHM010000059.1, read on the forward strand.
CGGCAAGCCGCGCCCGGCAACTTAAGCGTAGGCGATGCCGTGGCACCCGTAGGCCGGACGGGTCGGCAGGAAGTAGTCCTCGGCATCGTCCGGAGTGTCACGCTCCGAGAATTCGGGAGCGGCTTCCGCCAGCAGCTTCCGCAGGCTCTCGCGAGCGCGGGCGATGCGGCTCTTGACCGTGCCGACATTGATGCCGAGCGCGCGGGCGATCTCCTCGTAGGGAAGATGCAGGCTGTTTCGCATGGTCAGGATCTCCTGATGGCGGGAGTCCAGTTTCTCCATGCACTTCGAGATCAGGTCCGCGAACTCATTGGTGACCGTCTGCTGGGCCGGGTCGCCGCGATCGGCCGCAATGAAGTCGGCCAGCGAGGCACCGCTCTCGTCGCTCAACGGACGATCGATGGAGATGCTGTCCTGACGCCGGCGACGGAAGAAGTACCAGTAACGATTTCGCGCCAGGTTGAGCGCAATGCGATAGAGCCAGGTGGCGAGCGAGGAGTCACCCCGGAAAGCGGCGAGTCCGCGATGAACGCGCAGGAACGTGTCCTGGGCGATTTCCTCGGCGTCCGCGCGATTGCGCAGGAGGTTCATGGCCAGTCCGAGGATCTTGCCGTAGTAACGGGACATGATCTCGTTGAAGGCGGACTCTTCTCCCTGATTGAACCGCTTGACGAGCTGGGCGTCGTAGACCGCCTCGTCCTGGCTGGTGGTCTCATTGAGTTCCGGGATGGATGCCTCGACATTGGGGCGACTCTTTCCAGCACCCGAATGGCGGGACGCGGGAGTCGACGGAGACACAGACTGCGGCGATGGGGTGGACGCTGCGCGACGGGAGGAACTGGCTGGAAGTGCGTGGGCAGTGGTCATCGTGTGGAGGAATGATGGGTGAACGAACGCTTACGGGCCTCGCACTATCTCGTTTCGTGCCACTCCTACGTATTTTTACTAACGTATTGATAGCTAGTAAGATGAATGTTTGATCGCGTGCGGGAGACCGCGTTGGGGCGTGCAAAGTGAACGGCCCACCGGAGGGGTTCTTGCATTATGCACGAGCTCTGGCCGGCCGGATCGCCCACCTCCTTGCGTGAGAGGTGCATCCGGGGGCCAATTGCGACGACTGCCGGGTCGATGCAGTTTACATCCGCAGCCTGGACGCACGCACCGGCAGCCTGCCGTCGTCGGCCGCAGCGTGGCGAAGCAAGGAGGCTCTCATCCAGGGAGGGCACCCCGACTTCAGACTCCCCGCCGGATGTGAAGGAACCTCCCGGGGTCTTTGTCGGTGAGGCCCCGTTTGGTAGCAGAGACTTCGTCCGACCGATCCGCCCGGGCGTGACGCGGACGATTCAGCGCCTCCGGTGGATGACCCGATCGGTCATGGTTCGAGCGATACGCCCTTGAGCGGATGCAGGTCCAGCAGATTGCCGTACCAGCCTCGGACGGACGGAAGGCGAAGGTTGTTTCTCACGTAGTAGTAGATGGGGGCGATGGGCATCTCATCGGCGAGAATCTCTTCGCAACGCTGGAATGCCTGAAAGCGGGCAGCCTGGTCACCGGTCTCGCGGGTGACGGCGATGAGCCGGTCGTACTCCGCGTTTTTCCAACCCGTCTGGTTGTTTCCGCTGTCGCTCGTCATGATGTCAAGGAAGGTGCTGGGATCGAGGTAGTCGCCTACCCAGGCAAAACGGGCCACCTGATAGTCCAGCGTGCGCATGGTCGAGGTGTAAACCTTGGCCTCCTGGTTGTAGAGACCGGCGGTGATACCGAGTTCGGTGCGCCACATCTGCTGGATGGCCTCGGCGATCTGGCGATGGCCCTCGTTGGTATTGAAAAGGATTTCAAACTTGGGGAATCCCTTTCCCCCGGGAAAGCCGGCCTCGGCGAGGAGGCTGCGGGCCCGTTCCGGGTCGTGGGGCACCATCGATTTGGCGGTGAAACCCGCGGTTTCAGGCGGAGTCAGGCTGTTGGCCGGTTTCTGGCCGCCCTTGGCGACCCGCTCCACAATCTGCCGGCGGTCAATGGCATAGGCCAGCGCCCGGCGGACGCGCACGTCGTTGAACGGCGGCTTGGTCACGTTGAAGCGGTAAAAGTAAGTGGCGAGGTTCGTCTCCTGTCCAATCAAGGGCGCCAGTGCGGGGTCCGATTTGTAGACGGCGATCTTGTCGATCGGGATGGAACTGGTGGCATGCAACTGCCCGGTTCGGAACATCCGCTCCTCGGAATCCAGGCTGTCCACCGGGTAGAAGTTGACTTCGTTGAGCAGGACGTGTTCACGATCCCAATACGTGGGAGAGCGGGTGAGCCGCACCACCTGGTTGGGGCGCCAGTCTGCGAGCACAAAGTACCCGTTGCCGACGAAATTGCCCGGACGCGTCCACGCCGAACCGCGGGTGTCGACCTTGCCGAATTTTTCGAGAGTGGCGCGATGCAGGGGAAACCACGCCGAGTGGCAGACCAGTTTGTCGAGATACGGCACGGGGTGGTTGAGCGAGAGCACCAGCGTGTAATCACCGGCGGCCCGCACTCCGACCTGTGCAAAGTCAGTCACTTTTCCCTGGTAGTAGTCTTCCCCGTGACGAAGGCAGAACAACATGTACGCATATTCGGCGGCAAGGCTTGGCGTCAGTATGCGCCGATACGCCCAGACATAGTCTCCCGCCGTCACTGGATCGCCATTGGACCAGCGGGCGTTCTTGCGCAGCTGAAAGGTCCACGTCAATTGGTCGGAAGACACCTCCCATCGCTCGGCGCCGGCGGGCACCGGTTCGCAGGTTTCGGGATGGTACTGCGCCAGCCCCTCAAACAATCCCATGACTATGTTGAAGGTCTGCTGGCTATCCACCGTCTGGGGATCGAGGTCGTTGGGCTCGCTGAGATTCCCGAGATGTAGAGTCTGAGTGCGGACTCCAGCTTGCACGGCGGTTTCCCGGGGTTTGCATCCGCCGAAAAACAGGACGCTGCAGCAGAAGAGAAAGAGAAGGCGGACGGTTCGGAACAGCATGAGTGGAGGAACACAGCCTTACCTCTGAAGCGCGCAAAAACAAGAAAGCCAGGTGAATTGCACCTGGCTTTTTGCACCGACGAGAGTGAGGCAGGTGGACCTGCGGGACCTTACTTGGTGGGCTGGTTCGAGGCGATTTCGCGCAGGCGGCCGTCGATTGCGTTCATACGGCCGACGAGACCTTCCTCGATTTTCTTCCGCTCGGTGCTCGTGACAATGCTGAGTTTTGAGGCGTCACGCACCACATTTGCGGGCAGCGTGAGCAGCCGGGTGAGAATGCCCTGGTCCTTGAACGAGCTCAGGTAGAGGGCGGTGACTTCCTGAGAGAGGGCAAGGGATTCGCGGGCGACGGCCTGCGTCGCGGACAGGTTGTTGTTCAATTGCTGGTTTTTCGCCAGTTCCGCCGTGAGCAGATTGCCGACTTGGTCCGAGATTTTTTGGCTGTAGGCGGCGATCGAGTCGCGCGTCAGATTCTGATCCGAGGCCATCTGGGCCAGGATGGGTTGGATGCGCAGAGCCAGACGATCTCCCACCTTGTCGACCTGTTCCGACTGTTGCCGTTCGGCGTCCTCGGGACTCTTGGGCAGCGGATTGTAGGGCTGAATCTTGGTGGCAATGGCCTGAGCCAGCTGGTTGACCCGCTCTTGATTGAGTTTGCTCACCTCGTCCTCTGTCATGAAGACGTCAGCGGAACGCTTAGAAATCGCGTCCTTCAGCAAGGTGTTCACCGACTCGATCTGCCTCCGGCTTTCCTCAGCTGCCGCCTTGATTTCGGCATTGGTCTGTTCTTTGAGGAGGGCAAGTTCCTGCTGCTGCGCGGCCGTCGTTTGAGCGATGGTCTGCGTATGGAGCCAGTAGGCTGCCGCACCGATGATGACCACCGTGAGAAGTACGGCGGGAAGTTGCTCTTTCAGTTTTTGCCACATGGAGATATCTGTTGGTAACAGTAACTTACGGTTATAGGGGCGAAATGCAATGCCAGGCTGAGCTGGGAAATGGTTTGGCAATCCCGGTCAGCTTTGCAGGTTGCGAGCATGAGTTTGAACCCATGCGAACAGTTGCTGGCTGATTACGTGCGGTGTCACGCAGAGGAGAGACAGCATTGGCAGGAGAAAGTTCGGCAGATTGTGCGGACATCTGGAGACGTGCATCGTGCTGCTGTTTCGCTAGAAGCGGAATTATGGCATTACTTTAAGGAACGAGCCACGGTCGTGCGCGAATTTAAGCAAGCGGTTGCAAATGATGGTCTAAAGAGGGTCAGCTTGAGGAACCTGACCGAATATTGGATCCGGATGTGGTGTGCGCCCAAACCGAAAAAATCACTGCCGCGTCCGGGTTCCGGGGAAGGGGTAATTCTTTAGTTGTGCGCGAGTTCTCAATCGAGTGCTAGATTCTACGACTAATTTTGAAACCTTTTGGGGGGTCGCGCGTCTTTCTTAGTGGTTCTGGTTATAACTTCTCCCGCTTAGCGGGAGATTTGGGGTAACAAAGAAAGCAATGGGCGGATCGCTTAGGGGTAGGCGATCCGCCCTCTTTTTTTTCCGTTTGTTTACCGGCTCATGGAAGTCGCAAGCACGGCTCGGCATGGGGGGTGCTGAACGGAGGTCAGTGACTGTCACAGACTCGCAACTTTCTCCGTCGCTGACCAAGTCGGTCATCGACAGGGCGAACAAGTCGTGCACAGTTATCCACACGTTATTCACAACCCGATGGAATACCTGAGCGGGGCAATCGCCCACCACCCGCAGCTCAAGGTCTCTACGAAGGTCAAGACCTTCGTTCTAGACACCAACGTCCTCCTCCACGACCCGCAGTCGATTTTCAAATTCGAGGATAACAACCTGGCCATCCCGGTTGAAGTCCTCGAGGAACTCGATGCGATCAAGTCGGAGCAGTCTACCGAAAGGGGGAGAAATGCACGTCGGGTTCACCGGATCCTGCAGGAATTGCTGCCTGATTCGCGAACGATGCTCGAGGGAGTGCGGCTGCCAAACGGGGGCACGCTTTCAGTTATCATCAACCGCTATCTGGTCGAAAACCGGAACGACACGCCCGCCATGCTCCGGCTTCGAGCGGTGCTGCCGGATTTGTCCAAGAAGGACAATCGGATCATTGCCTGCGCCTTGTTTGTGCAGGAGCAGTATCCGCCTCCGACTATCCTGGTCACCAAGGACGTGAACGTGCAGCTCAAGGCTCGCGCGGTGGGTCTGGAGTCCGAGGACTACCTCAACGACAAGGTCCCGGCGGCCGAGGAGGAGCTCTCATATCGGGAGATCCCCGTCACGATCTACGAGATGCAGCGCTTTTGTTCCGAGGGCGAATTCGACATCGGCGCGGAAGCCGCCGCCGGGCTCTATCTCAATGAATACGTCCTGCTGCGTTCCGAACAGGGCAAGACCATGCCGGCCCGTTCCTATGGCGACGGGATTGTGCGCCGCCTGAAACTGCCTGAATATGTGAAGGCACCGGGTGGCATTCCCATCCGGGCGCGCAATCTGGAGCAGCAGTTTTTCATGGATGCGCTGCTCGACGATTCCATTGCCCTGATCACCTGTTTCGGAAAAGCCGGCACGGGCAAGACGCTGCTGTCAACGGCGTGCGCCTTGCAGCAGACGTGTGACGAGAGCGGACGCTACGATGGTGTATCCATTTCCCGCCCAGTCATTGCGCTGGGCAAGGACATCGGATTCCTGCCGGGCTCGCTCGAGGAAAAGATGAAGCCGTGGCTGCAGCCGTACCACGATGCGTTGGAGGTCTTGATTCCGTCCAAGCCCATCAAGGAACCGCAGTTTGCCACCAAGAAGGTTTCAAAGAAGAAGGCGAAGAAGCGGGAGTCGGCCCTGGCGATGATGTCGGCTCCGCAGCCGACGCATGCCAGTCAGCACGCCTCGTCCGCCGGTTCTGGGCTGATCAAGCCGTATGAGAAGCTCCTGAAGTCGGGAATCGTCGAGATCGAAGCCCTCGCCTTCATTCGCGGCCGCTCCATCGCCCGGCGTTTCTTCATCCTCGACGAGGCGCAGCAGCTGACGCCGCACGAGGTGAAAACGGTGATCACTCGCATCAGTGAAGGTTCGAAGATCGTTCTGATCGGCGATCCGGCCCAGATCGACAATCCGTATGTCGATGCGCGCAGCAACGGGTTGGTCTACGCGCATAACCGGATGAAGGGTCAGGCACTGCACGCCCATGTCAAGTTGACCAAGGGCGAACGCTCGAAACTGGCCGAACTCGCAGCCGATCTCCTGTGACCCGCCGGGAGGCGGGGGCGCGTCAGGCCTGTTCCGCCTGACGCGCGAGCAGCCAGAGCAGGTCGGCGACCCGATTGGTGTACTGGGCCACCACCGGCCGCAGCAGGCGGCCGTTGGGGGGCAGCGCTGAAAGCTGGCGTTCGGCGCGGCGCGCGACCGTGCGGGCGAGATCGAGCGCCGCTCCATGGAGATTTGCACCCGGTGTGGCCCAGCCATCGAAGCGGAGGTTCTGCTCCTCCAGCGCCGCCACGGCGGCGTCGATGCGGGCGAGTGCGCTGGCATCGAGTTTTTGGAAGCGGGAGGATTCGTAGCGCTCACGGTCCGATTCGGCGCAGGCGAGTTCTCCCATGAGCGCGACGAGGTCGTGCTGGATCTGCTCCAAGGTCGGCCGCCTGGCGGGGTCGGGGCAGGTGGCCTTGGCGAAGCCGATGGCCGCGTTCAACTCGTCGAACGCGCCCACCGCCTCGATTTGTGGGTGGTTTTTAGATACACGCTGTCCGTAGAGCAGCCCCGTCGAACCATCGTCGCCGCGACGGGTGGAGATTGAAGGCATGGCGCGATCAGGTGATGCGGCGGGCCGCGCTTTGCGCCCGCAGGCAGAGCTCTGCGGCCTTGAACGTGTGCGCCTGGGTCATCGCGGTCTCCGTGCGCGCGAGGCAATCCAGAATGAGCTCGCCGAAGTAGCGGTATCCCACCTGGCCGGTGACGTTGATGTGACGCTCCCCGTGGTCGTCGACGAGGTACACGTTGTCGCCCAGCTTGTCGCGCCCGACATCGACATACTTGCGCAGCTCAATGTACCCTTGGGTGCCCATGATGATCATGCGGCCATCACCCCAGGTGCTCAGTCCCTTCGGAGTAAACCAGTCCACGCGGATGTAGTTGGAAGTCCCGTTGTTCCCGAGCAGCGAGGCTTCACCAAAGTCCTCCAGTTCCGGGGTGTCGGGGTTGTTGAAGTTGCCGACGGCGGCCTGCGTGACGATGGCGTCGGTTGCGCCCGAGAAGGTGAGGTACTGTTCGAACTGATGGCTGCCGATGTCACAAAGGATCCCGCCGTACTTCGCCTTTTCGTAGAACCAAGCGGGGCGCGAACTCTTGGGTCCGATGCGATGCGGGCCGAGCCCGAGTACCTGGATGACGCGCCCGATGGCTCCCTGTCGCACCAGGTCAGTGGCGTACATCGCGCTTTCCACGTGAAGACGTTCGCTGAAGTAGACGGCGTATTTCCTTCCGGTGCGCGCGACCACGGCCTTGGCCTGGTCGAGTTGATCCATGGAAGTGAACGGCGTCTTGTCCGTAAAATAGTCTTTGCCGGCTTCCATGACACGACAGCCGATGGGACCGCGGTCGCAGGGCACGGCCGCCGCCGCGACCAGTTTGATGCTGGAGTCGTCGAGGATTTCTTCAAGCGAGCGGGCGGGCTTTGCCTGGGGGTATCGTTTGACAAAAGCCTCCATTTTAGCGGGATCCGGGTCGTAAACCCACTTTAGATCGGCACCGGCCTCAAGCAGTCCGTTGGTCTGGCCGTAGATGTGGCCATGGTCGAGGTGTGCCGCGGCGAAAGCAAATTCGCCCGATTTGACAACCGGGCTCGGTTTGCCTTGGGGGGCATAGTTCATTCCGTCGGATTTTTGGCTCATGGAGGGGTGAAGAAGGGCGGGGGAGTTGAAAGCGGGAAGAAGGACGACCGGAGTGGCCGAAAGGACTAGGGGGCCGATGCGTTGTTGTCGCGGGTCCGCTGGGCCAGCTCCCGGATGGCGGGTTCAAGTTCCGCGCGGATTTTCTTTTCCATTCGATCGATGAACAGTGTGCCGTTGAGGTGATCCACCTCGTGTTGGATACAACGTGCGAAGATTCCGTCGCATTCGAGCGTGTGGGCGATGCCGTGAAGGTCCTGGTATCGCACCGCGATGCGGTGAGGTCGGACCACATCTCCGCGAATCTCGGGAAACGAGAGGCAGCCTTCCTCGTAGGGAGTCTTCTCCGAGGGAAGCGCGACCACGGCTGGGTTGATCAGCACCATGGGCATGATCAACTCCAGAGGGGTTTTGACTCCGTCGAGCACCCAGCTGAAATTCCGCTTCATCGGCAACAGGTCGATGACGCACAGTTGGAGCGCCCGCCCAATCTGTTGCGCCGCCAGGCCGATGCCCTCCGCGGCGTGCATGGTGGCGATCATATCTTGGGCCAGTTTTGCCAGATCTGCGTCGAAGACCGTGACATTGCGGCCTTTCTGTCGCAGAATGGGATCGTTGAAATGAACAATTCGCAGTGGCATCGGTCGATGGTCGAGTCAGACTGAATTCCCCCGCGGAGCCCGCAAACCAATAGTTTTCCCGGATGACGCCCCCCACTTCCGAATCCTCTCCCTCCCGGGTTGCAGCGGTCCTTTGGGTGGCGGCTGGTTTGCTATTGGCCTCGGTGGCATGGTTCCTCCCGATCAACCTAGGATCGCTTCCTCCCGCCCTTCTGCGGGCAGCGGGGGAGGGAACACCCTCGCTGGCGGCTTTTGGTCGTCAGTTGTTGGAACGGGAGAAACTCGGACCTGCCGCTCTCTTTCTCTCGGCCGCCCGCCGTTCCGGGGGGGGCGATGTGGCTGAGTTGGAGCGTGCCCTCAAGGAAGGCGCCGCTCGCCAGCCCGATTATGTGCCGTGGGGAGGATGGGATCCCTTTCTCGATCCTCTGTTTGCGTCCAGCAAGGG
>JAXMHM010000006.1:0-225903 GCA_046346755.1 Opitutaceae bacterium
CTGGCGTCCCGGCTCCGCCAGTCCACCGTCCGGCAAGGGTCGCATTGCCACCAGCGCGGCACGCAACCTCGGATCCAATTGCCTGGGGAGCTTGGCGAGCGAACCGCCCGCGGAGGCAAACAGCCAGCCGTCCGCCTCCGGTAGAGGCGAAATCACTGCCTTTTCTGGAAATCTCAGGCGCAGTTCGCGGACCATGTCCGCGATCGACGCTGCGCTGGGCCGTCCTCCCTTCCACAACCGTTCGTGCTGTCGAGGCGCCAGGCGCGTGCCGCCCTCGGGAGCGAATTCCTTGCCACTCGGAGTTCGAAACCAATAAGCGAGGTCGATGACGTCCACACGCGGTCCCCGCACCGGATCCGAAAGGATCGCCTCCTGCACGTCCTTGGGGGCGCTCAGCGCAACCAGGACCCGCTTGCCGGTCTCCTGCTCCCACTCCGCGATGACATCGAACCAGAAACGCATGAACGGCAAGGGACCGCTGTTCTCCGCCGACAAGGTGTGAATGACATTCGGTCGATCGGCCAAGGACTGAAGGCAGTGTCGGATGTAGCCGCGATGCAGCGCCCGGCGCACGGGGTGATTCACATCATAGAACGCCTCGGCCATCTTAATGGTATCCCCCACAAACGGCGGCGGCTCAACAAAGCCCGTGTCATTCACATTGTTGACCGGACGCCAGGGGCAATCGACCCAATGCGCACCCGACTCGAGGATGTTGTGCTGAAAGTACATCTCGTGGATCAAGATCAACCCGGCCTTCTTTGCCTCGTCGGCGAAGGCCTGAAGTCTGGCAAAGTACCACGGGTTGAATCGCGTGAGGTCGTAGCGACTCAAGCCATCCCACGCCGTGCCCACTCCGCTGCGCGCAAAGGGCTGCTCGAAGAAGGGAGGCGATACCTCCGCGTCGGGCCGCCGGATCATCTGATGGTCGATCCGCCGGCGATCATACCAGAGGCCGTAGTGATGTCGAAACGCCACTTGTCCCTTGGATACCATGCCGGCGACGACTGCGGGAATCTCGTCCGTCAGTCCCGTCCCCGTTCTCCCGGGCACGAACCGGGTCAAAGCCGGACCAAACTCACTGGCCCGAGCCGGCTCCAGTCGGCCCAACCACCAAGCGCCCCCGGTTTGTGAACCCGTAAGCACGCCGCCACCGACCGTCAGCCAGCCATTGATCCTCTTCAGGCCTCTCCCTTCCTCGGATTCTGGGCGCGCCGGGAGCACGACCTGCCGGGACACAGTCGGTTCCGCCCGAGGGGCGACGCCGCTGGGGCGATACTGTTTCGGATCCAGCACGCCCACGGCCTCAGGTCCGCAACGCTCCGCCAGTTGTGCCCGGTACAGGCTCGCGGGACGGGGAAATTCGCTGACCATGCTCCACCGTCCATCTCCCACAAACTGTCCCCAAACAGCCACCGCCCAGTTGGTCGCACCCGGGGGCGACCGGCAGATGACCACCGAGGCCTCGCATCCCCAGGCCATGGAATTGGCGGCCGACCAGCCAACGCCCTGATGCCAGGTCTCTAGGTGGTCGAGTCGCAAGGCCCCGCCATCGATCTTGACCCCATCAAAAAGCATTCCCGACGACCAGCTGCCGATCGACCCACTCAATCCCGAGGTCTCTCGCGCTGAACAGTCGAGAAACACGGTTGGTCCTGCCGTCTGATAGCCACAGGTGAAATCGTTGCCCCCATGCTCGGACGTGCAGCGCAGGAAAAGCACCTGCTGCCCCCGCGAATGAAATGCCATGCGGCGATAGCCGGCCTTCTCCGAAACGGGTTCTAGCGAAACACAATCCTGCACCGTCACCCGGGCCGCCTTCGCTCCCACCTGCACCACGCTGCCGCAAAAGTGAAGGGCCGTGACATTGGCAATCCACGCGTCGCGCACCGCGTGCAGGTCGATCGCGTTCCAGGCGTGGTCCTCATCCAGCGGTCGGGACCGGTCATGCTCGGAAACACAGCGAAGATTCTCGACGCCCACCTTCTCCAGGTAACCGTCCTGACGATACGGGGTCAGCGTGCCCCCTCCATATTCCGACTCAAGGGCGAGGGTCAGCGGGACATCGAGCATGACGCTGTTTCCCTCGACAGCCACCACGCTTCGATCCCAGGCGACATCCACGGTGCCCGGTTTCCAACTGTACGGCTGCCTGCCCGGCGCATCGTCCATGCCGACCGCCGCGATCCAGTTTGCGGGACTGGGCCGGCGCACTGTGACCGACATTCCCGGCTTCAGCCCGAGCGCGTCAGCAACGGTGATCCGTGTCGCGCCCACCGGCACATAGGAAGGGACAATGGGAGTGGTCGGTCCGAGTGACACGCGACGATCCGAACCTGCTACCTCAATCAAGGCGCGCCGGCCGGTCCCTGTCGCCACGAGCACCGTGCCCTTTGGATCAGGACCCGCCCCACGCAACACCACACCTCCGACCGCGATCCTGAGTTGCCCGGCGATCTCGTAGGTGCCCGCCTCAAGTTCGACTGCACCGCGGATCCCCTGCGCATCGGGAGGCAATGCCGCCACCTGATCCAGGGCAGCCTGAATACGGGATCCGTCGTCACCGGCAACGGGCCCCACCACGACTCGCGTCGGAACATCAGGCCATCGTACGCCCCCTCCCCCATAACCGGCGTGAGAAAAGTCGGGGACCCGGTTGCCTTTCGCATCGGAGAGGTAGTCCAGCGCGCCCTCCTTGCCCTGGGTGACCGGCGGAGGGAGCTGTCGCGCGGCTGTCGGAACCACTCCCGCCCACCCACCAAGGCAGATCAGAATCGTCAACCACCAGGAACCTGCGCGCCCTCCGACCGAGCGGAGACGGAGGCTTGGGCGGGTTGTGCAGCAACGGGGCACTGCCGCATCACTTGAGGCGGGGTACGGGTTCATGGCAGCAGTGCAGTCAGTCGTCCCAATCGATCCGATCGCGCCACACACTGCCCGTCCACCCACACCTGCAACCCGGCGCCGCGGCCATACTTCTTTCCGTCGCGGTCCCAAAGGATGCTCACCTCCTTGCCATGATAGGCGACGCGATCCAGGCAGAACCACGCCCAGGTTCCAGGCGGTAGCAAGGGAGACACCTCGAGGGTGCTGTCCTCACGCGGACGCAGGCCCACCACCCCCTCGATCAGCAGGTCGGCAAACGTGGAGTGATTGTACCACCGGCTTCTCGGATCCGGTCCCTTGAGCCAGGCGCCATTGGTTTCATCCTGGTACTCGCCGAGGTAAAGTTTCCCGTCGTACCGATGGCTGCGGACATAGGTCACAAAGGCATCAAAGTAGTCGCGGGAAGTCACCACGGTCTGCGGGTAGTCCCGGACCACTCGCGCCCAGGCAGTGAGGGTTTGGGAGGTCGCGAAGGGCCATATTGCACCGTCCCATTCACACGTACCGGTTCCATGACTACGAAATTGAGGATGACGTCGCTCGGCGGTGGTCAAGCCGTAGCTGGCGCGAAAGCCCGAGGTGTCCACCGCCTGAAGCCAGGCCCGCTCAAAACCGCGTCCGGCCTCGGGGAGTCCAAAATACCACGGGATGAAGCCGATCGCCTCCCGCACCGGTATCCGCTTCAGGTCCTCAGTCACGGAGCCAAAGAACACGAGGGACTCATCCCACAGCACCGCCTGGAGCCTGGAGCGCAGCAGGGTCGCCCGGTCATTGAACTCGCGGGCCAGTTCGCTCCGACCCGAGAGCTCGGCCAGTTTCGCGAGAGCCATCGCATTGCCATACATGTACGCGCTGATTGTCGGACGAACATTGCGCACCTTGCGTCCGCCGCTGATGGACTCCTCCATGGCGTCCCACACATCGTGCTGCCAGAACAGTCCATCCGGACGCATGCGCTCCCCCTCCCAGGCTTGATAGTCAGCCACCAGGTCATCCAACAGCCGCTTCCAGCCCTCCGTGTCCTGTGTCACGAGCCAGCGCTGCCAGAGCGCATACGCGAACCACTGGGAATACTTGTGCAAGTGGTCCTGACGCGCCCCGTCCTTACCCCGCAACCAATACAGGACATAGTCATCATAGGGAGTTTGATCCTTGAGCCAGCGTCCCTCCATCAGGTGATGTCCCAGCGCGCTGCTGATCGGGCGCGGTTTGGTGATGAACTCGGTCAGGACCTGCCGCCCCGACCCGGGATCCTTGCGCAGGTGCTTGCGCAGCGCCCACCAGCGATACCAGTACACCCGCTCCACCTCCGGGTCGGCGCATTCAAATCGAGGCACGCGCGTCTCCAGCCACCGCCACGCCTCAGCATCGGGAACGAGGTTCACCACCGGCTCGTCCTCCATCGCGTTGAATTCCGCGACCAAGGCCGCGAACCGTTCTCCTCCCAATCCCGGCCAGGCGCCCGGGATTGCAGCCGTCTCTGCCGCCCCCACGTAGGCAGGGAACAGCACAACGAGGAGGACGACCTGATGAATTCGAAACATGTGCGGGGCGGTAAACCGGAAAACAGACTTCTGTTGCTGGGGCACCTGGCTCCGACATCAGGCGGGCAGGTTCAAGTTCTCACTCAACGGATCGGCCTTCCGGTTTGCGACTCTGAAAACGGAATGCCTTGCCACAAATCAGACAATGTTATGCGGGATACTAAGGTCACGGGCGCGCCCCCACCCATCATACCCGCCGGAACACGTTCTCTCCTGCCGTCCTAGGAGTTCGCTCGCGACAGAATGGGGAAAACCACAGGGGCAAGCGCTCGCGCATTGCCGCCGAAGACGGAGCGCCTATGGTCCGGAAACCCCTTCCGCCATGCGGTCCCACCTCCGTTTCCTCCTCTTCGTTTGCGTCCTCAGCCCCGGCACATTCGGAGCCCCGCCCGTTGCGTACACCGGCACCACCGCCCTCTCCACCGCAGCCGATGGAGGACTGGCTCCGGCCGCGGGAATTCACGCGATTCAAGTCTATCGGGCGAACCGGACCCAGCCCGCCCATCACGATGGACTGACCGACACCTACGTGCACGCCCCGATGCTGGCCTGGTGGCGCGGTCACTTCTACCTTGAGTACCTGAGCGGGCCACGGGACGAACACCAGGCTCCCTGTTCCACCTCGCTGACTCGATCCCTGGACGGCATCACCTGGGAATCGCCGCGCGTGGTATTCCCCTCGATCCCCCTCCCGGGCGGCGGCTTCACACTGGCACACCAGCGCATGGGTTTCTACACCGCGCCCGACGGCCGCCTGCTCGTGCTTGCTTTCTACGGGGTGCCGCCTTCCCCCAATGATGGAACCGGCATCGGACGGGCGGTGCGGGAAGTCCAGGGCGACGGATCGTTCGGACCCATCTACATGCTGCGGCTCAATGCACGCCAGCCCTTCCCCGCATTCGCCATGCCGTATCCACCCTACACCGACGCTCCGGATCCGGGGTTTGTCGCCGCCTGCAAGGCGCTGCTGGCCAACCGGCTGATGATCGCGCAATGGTGGGAGGAGGACCAGCTCGACGAGACCGGCTTCTATTCGGTCCGGGGCAAGGCGCTTTCCTTCACCCGCCGTCCGGACGGTTCCGTTCTCGGCATCTGGAAAAACGCCCTCGTCGCAACGACCTCCGATGAAGGTCTGACCTGGACCGAAAAATCATTTGCCACCTCGCTTCCCAACAACTCCTCGAAGTACTGGCTCCAGCGCACGGCCGACAGCCGCTACGCCCTGTTCTTCAATCCGACCAGCCGGTTGCGTCACCCCTTGGCGGTGAGCACCAGCAGCGACACCCGGGAGTTCGGGGGACTGCTGGCGGTGCATGGCGAACTGCCGGATCAGCGATTTCGGGGTGGATACAAGAACATGGGACCCCAGTACGTGCGCGGCATTGTCGAGGGAAACGGTTCGCCGCCTGACGCGAATGCCGCCACCTGGATCACCTACAGCGTGAACAAGGAAGACATCTGGATCGCCCGGGTGCCGGTTCCGATCTCCGGTACGGTGACCTCACCGGTCTCCGACTCGTTCGAGTCCGACGCCGTGGGAGCCCTGCCCGCTGGATGGAACATCTACTCTCCGCTCTGGGCGCCGGTGCGCGTGGGTGCGGACGGCGACAAAGGCAACCACGTGCTCGTTCTCCGAGACGAGGATCCCTACGACTACGCGCGGGCGGTTCGCATCTTCCCGGCGACCCATGGGCTCACGGCCACGTTTCGGGTTCTGGCGAGACAGGCGAACGCGCGCTTCGAAATCGACCTGCTCGACGCCGCCGGATCCCGACCGGTCCGGCTCGCCCTCGGTGAAGACGCGCGCATCTGGGTGTGCCACGAAGGACAGTGGATGGACGCTGGTTCCTACCAACCCGACCGTTGGCTTCAGGTCGGACTCGAGATTCCGGTCCCGGTCGATGCGGACCGCTGCACGGTGACCATCAATGGCAAGGCGGTTCTCAGTCGTCCTGCTTTCTTCACCGACCCGGTGACGACGGTACACCGCATTTCCTTCCGCACCGGACCGCATCGCGAACGAGGTTACGGCGGCAGGGACCTCCCAGGCGCGGACCTTCGGGTACCGGCGTCGATCTTCATGATCGACGACGTCACCCTGTCACCCGCCACCCAGTCCGCCCGCTGATCCAAATCGACAGTTCAGCCCGCAACCGCGCGGTGGATCGCCACCGCGAGAGCGCGAATCTTCGCGTGATCCTTGAGTCCGGGCGATACCTCAACGCCACTGTTCACATCGATCCTCCGGGCCCCGGATCGCCGCAGGGCTTCACCGATGTTCTCGGGATTCAGTCCACCCGCCAGGACCCAATGTTTGTCGGGATGGCTGCGCTGATGGCGCGCAAATTTCTCCCAGTCGCCCGTCACTCCGGATCCGCCAAACTGATGCGCATGAAATGTGTCGAGGAGAAAGGTATCCGCAAACGGGATAAGGTGGGGGGGGACATCCATGTCCGCCGGGAGCCGCGGCGCCAACCAAAGACGATCGGCACCCACCGTGCGCGACCACGAACGAATCTCCTCTTCGGGCAAATCGGCGCGAAAGTGAATCTGGTAGCGGGAGAACCCCGCCTCCACGGCGGCTGCGAGATCCGCGGCTGACGGCTCAACCATCACTGCCACGGTCTGGCGAAGCGTCGGCAAGCGCTTGGCCAGGTCGGAGTACTGCGTGACCGAAATGTAGCGGGGTGATTTCGGATAGAGGATAAAACCGAGGTAGTCAGCTCCGGCGCGGTCCACAAACTCGGCGTCAACCAACGACGTCAGGCCGCAAACCTTGAATCGGATCCCATCGATCATGGCTCACACGTCGCGCAATTGTGTCCCGTTGGCAAGCAAGGGCCCACCGTGGGCGCGGTATCCCGACGAGCGCCAACTCCGGCCACGACTTCTTCTCGGAAGCACACTTGGGTCGATCAAAGGACTTTCAGGTCCTGGCGCACTGCCGCTTCAAGCCGATCCAACCCGCGCGTGACCGTCGCATCATCGCCCGCCTCGATCAACAGTCTCAATTTTGGCTCGGTGCCCGAGTAGCGCACCAACACGCGTCCCAGATCGCCAAGTTCCGTCTCCAAAGCGGCAACCACGGCGCACACCGATCGACAGCCCTCCAAGGGCGGTTTGGCGGCCACTTTGATCGCCCGCGTACCTTGCGGAAACTTGTGCAGCGCCTTTCGGAGCACCGAGAGGGGACTTCCAGTCTCGATCATGACCTCGATCAGTCGCAGGGCCGCCACCAGTCCATCTCCGGTCGGCGCCACCTCCGCGCAGACAATGTGCCCGCTCGACTCACCACCGAGGTTCGAACCATCGGCCAGCATGCGCTGCATCACATAACGATCTCCCACCTGCGTCCGAGCCACCCGCCCGCCCGCCGCCTTGAGCGCAGCATCGACGCCGAGGTTGCTTTGCTGGGTCACCACCAGCTGTCCACCGGCAAGGCGTCCTTTGGCCAGCGCGTGCAACGCCAGAATCGTCAGGATTTCATCACCATCGAGCAAACCGCCCTGCTCGTCACACACCACACACCGATCGCCATCCCCGTCATGGGCAATGCCCAGCCTCGCACCGACCCGCTTGACCGCCTCCTGCATCGCACCGGGATGCTCGCTGCCCAGGCCCAGGTTGATGTTGTATCCGTCGGGCTGACTACCGAGGGTCGTCACTTCGGCGCCGAGCGCGCGCAGGACGACCGGACTCGTCGCGTGGGTAGCTCCATTGGCAGTGTCCAGGACCACACTCCAACCGCGCAGTGAGCCTGCGGGCAGCAGTTTGCCCACCGAACCGACATAGTCAGTGAGGGCTCCGAGCGCGGGTGAGGGCTCGACGGGTGCAATGGTCCGGGATTCCGGGGGCAGATGAGACTCGACGGCGGCTTCATCCGCATCGGACAACTTCAGTCCGCCCCGCGTGAAGAATTTGATGCCATTGTCCTCGGCGGGATTGTGGGAGGCGGTGATGACCACACCCAACACCGCGTTGTGCAAACGGACAGCACGAGCCACCGCAGGGGTCGGAAGCACACCAAGCCGCCGAACTTCCAGTCCGGCGGCGACAAGGCCCCGCTCCACCGCCGCCACAAGCGCGGCGCCGGACGCGCGTGTATCCTGTCCGATGAGGACAAGTCCCTCACTCCCGATCCAGCGGCCGGCGGCCAGCCCCAGCCTGGCGGCAAACGACTCATTGACCATGGGTCCCCCGAAGGGTCCCCGAACCCCGTCGGTTCCAAAGTAGCGACGCGCGATTGTCATAGAAAGAACTCCCGGGTGGCCGCGATCTTCGCACGCACCGCCCCGCCCAGCAGAAGTTCGCGAGCCTGCTCCACTCCGTCTTGCACGGATCGGATGCGACCCATGATCCAGAGCGCTGTGGCGGCGTTCAAAGCGATCGTGTCGACCAGGACCGCCGGTCCGCGGCCCGCAAGCAGCGCTTCCACCAGAGCGAGGTTCTCCGCCAGGTCACCTCCCCGGAGTCCATCAAAGGACTGTCGCACAAAGCCGTGCTCCTCGGGTTGCCACCACCCGTCGATCCCGGCGAGCCGCCCAATGCCTTTGACCCGATTCGGACTCGTGGTGGTCATTTCGTCAATGCCCCTGCCCTCGCCCAGATCGCCATGCACCGCAAGTCCCGCCGAGGTGCCGATCAAGGTGTGGACTTCAGCGAGCTTGGAGACCCACGGTTCGGAGTACACCCCCATGAGCACCTGGGCTGGGCGGCCCGGATTGATCAGGGGACCGAGGATGTTGAACACGGACCGCTGCCCCCGGCTTGCCAGCAATTTGCGCACCGGCGCAACATGCTTGAAGGCAGGATGGAATCCGGGAGCGAAAAAGAAGACAAAACCCAGTTGATCGAGAGCGCGCCGCAGCACCTCGGGGGTGGCGTCCAGCTTCACGCCGAGTCCAGCCAGCAGGTCAGCGCTGCCGCACTTGGAAGTGATTCCACGATTGCCGTGTTTCATCACCACCACACCGGCGCTCGCCAGTACGAGCACGACCAGACTGGAAATATTGAAACCTCCGGCATGGTCACCCCCAGTCCCCACAATGTCGATGGCACGTCCGGACCAGGCCGCGACACCCGGATCAATCGCCCGGCGACGAAACGCCAGGGCCAGGCCCGCCACCTCCGCGGCCGTCTCACCTTTCGCGGCGAGCGCGGTCAGGAAATCAGCCTTCAGACCGTCCGCCACGTCCGCCTCGGCCAGGGCCGACGCCGCCTGCTCCAGTTCCTCCGGCGAGAGCTCCAGGCGGGCGTTGAGTTTCTGGGTCAGATCGACAAGCGGCATCGGCAGGGAGAGAGGAGGCTCTGTCCGGGGGCGGCAAATAAATTTGCGCACGGCAGGGAAAGCTGAAACCAAGCGGGTGTGCCCCGTCTTCTCGCCGCCCTGGTCCTCCTGACAGTCTGGGCCAACGCCCAAACGGATACACCGCCCGCCGCCGCTCCCGCAGCCATGAATCCGGTTCCCCTGTCCGTTTCAGGGGAAACCAGTCCGGCGGCCGAACTGAGCGTCCGGGATGCGGTGATTCTGGGTTTGGTCGAGGGAGTGACCGAGTTCCTGCCCATCTCATCGACGGGCCATTTGATCATTGCCACTCATTCGCTCAAACTCGAGTCCACCACGCCGCTGATGGACCCTAAAGGGGCCCCACTCTGGTACAAAGCGCCGTCGGAGAAGCACCCGTCGGGCATTCCCCTTACTCCGAAACTCGCTGCCGACACCTATATTGTCGTGATCCAGGTCGGAGCGATCGCGGCAGTGGCTTTGCTCTACTGGGGACAAATCATCGGCATTTTGCGTGGTTTGCTCGGACGGAACGCTGCCGGAATCAGGCTCTTGCGGAATATTTTCCTCGCGTTCTTTCCCGTCGCCGTCGCCGGCCTTTTGCTCAACGCGTGGATCGACACCCATCTGTTCTCGATTGGTGCCGTCGTGGCCGCGCTGATCAGCGGGGCGGTCCTGATGTTCGCCGCCGAACGCTGGCGTCAACAACCCGGAAAAACGTCATCACGCAAAGAGCCCTCCGACCTCACTGCCATGGAAGCACTTGGGATCGGGTTGATGCAATGCCTGGCACTCTGGCCCGGCACCAGTCGTTCCATGGTCACCATGGTGGGCGGTTACTTTTGCGGACTCACCCCGGCACGCGCCGCGGAATTCAGCTTTCTGGTGGGTCTTCCCACTTTGGCGGGAGCCGCCGTGTACAAAGGAGCAAAGGCCGGTCCCGCCATGATCGCCGTCTTTGGCTGGCCTCACGTGATCCTCGGCACTGCGGTGGCGGCCGTGTCGGCCGCACTCGCCGTGCGGTTTCTGGTCGCCTACCTGACGCGGCACGGCCTGGGCCTCTTCGCGCTCTATCGCCTGCTCCTGGCCGGAACGCTCGCCTGGATTTTCCTCCGCTAGGGCACGATTGCGCCGTCAGGCCATGGCGCCAAGCCAGCGGGCCGGACCCGACCGGAGCGGTGTTGCTTTCCACTCAATCCTGCAGAGGTTCGCACCCGACGCATGGCCTGGGATGTTCACTATCGAAACGGAATCTGGTTGCCGCAGATCGGCTGGTGGCTGGACGCCCACTTCCCGGTCGACCGCTCGTTCGTATCGCACGCCCACTTTGACCACCTGGCCGCCCACGCCGAGGTGCTCTGCTCGGAAGGAACGGCTCGACTCATGCAGGCCCGCATGCCCTCGGTCCGGCAGCATCATGTTCTTGCCTTCGGTCAAACGGAGGCGCTGACCGCAGAAGCAACGGTCACCCTTCATCCCGCCGGCCACATCTTCGGTTCCGCCCAGTGCCTGATCGAGCACCCGGACCACGGCAAACTCCTCTACACCGGCGACTTCAAACTCAGACCCGGGCGATCCGCGGAACGGTGCGCGACACCGCACGCCGATGTGCTGATCATGGAGACCACGTACGGCCGGCCTCACTACCTCCTGCCCCCCACCGAAAAGGTGCTCGCTGACATCGCGCGCTTCTGCGCCTCGACCTTGGATGACGGTGACACTCCCGTGCTCTTTGGCTACAGTCTCGGCAAGAGCCAGGAGCTTCTCTCGGGTCTGGCCGAAGCCCGCCTGCCGGTGATGCTGCACCCCCAAACCCACCGGCTCACCCAGATCTACGAAGAGCTCGGCGTCACGTTTCCACCCTTCCGACCCTTCGATGTGGAGGCCCTGCCCGGACACGTGGTGATCTGCCCGCCGCAGACGGGTCAGTCTCCCTTCCTCCGGAAGATACCGCGCCGGCGCACCGCAACCATCACCGGGTGGGCACTCGATCCCGGGACCACCTACCGGTCGCAATGCGATGCGGCCTTTCCACTTTCCGATCACGCCGACTTCGCCGACTTGCTTCGGTTTGTCGAGCTGGTCCGGCCCGCGCGGGTGTTGACGCTTCACGGATTTGCCAGCGACTTTGCCCGAACCTTGCGCGCCCGGGGTGTGGAGGCCTGGGCGATCAACGAGGACAATCAACTGGAAATCCCGCTACCGGGAGTGGAGACGCCTTCACCCGCCTCCCCGGGGAGCGCTCCCGATCCCAACGTCGTCCCTCTCCCGGATTCCGGGGCCACCGATGACTTTCGCCGCTTTGCCGCCATCGCCGAATCGGTCCGCGATCTCGCACGAAAGACGGACAAAGTCCAGCAGCTGACCACCTATTTCGCGTCGCTCAACGATGACGACGCGGGACGCGCCGCCCTCTACTTCACGGGGAGACCGTTCCCGGCTTCAGACGACCGCACTCTGAATCTCGGCTGGTCCGTCATCAAGCGGGCGGTACTGGAGGTCACCGGACTCTCCTCGGACGAGTTTCGCCGGACGTATCTGAGGTATAGCGACAGTGGTGAAACCGCACAGGCGCTGCTGAACGGACGTACGCGCCCGCTCCCGTGCACCCTGGGACGGATCTCCGAATTCATCGACGAACTGGCCCGCCTCCGAGGACCGATGGCGAAGCTCGCCCGGCTCCAGGATCGCCTGGCTTCGCTCACTCCGATCGAGGCGAAATACCTCATCAAAATTGTCACGGGAGACCTTCGGATCGGTCTCAAGGAAGGCCTAGTGGAGGAAGCGGTGGCGCTCTCCTCCGGCCAGACCGTCGAGGCCGTGCGTGAAGCCGTCATGTTGTCGGGCAATCTCCCGGCTGTCCTGCGGTCGGCACGGGCCCGGAATCTCGAAGCAATCGGCCTCCGCCTCTTCCAGCCCGTGGGGTTTATGCTCGCCAGTCCGGAACCGACGGCCGAGGACCTGCTGGCGCGATTTTCTCCACCCCTCTGGATCGAGGAGAAGTACGACGGCATCCGCTGCCAGATCCACGCCGGCCAGGACCGTGCCGAGATTTATTCGCGGGATCTGCACCGGATCACCGATCAGTTTCCGGAACTCGCCATGGCGGCTCGCGCGCTGGGAGAAGCGTTCATTGTCGACGGAGAACTCCTCGCCTGGCGTGATGGCCGCGCCCTGCCGTTCGCCGACCTGCAGCGAAGGCTGGGGCGGCGGGGGGACGACTTCTTCCTGGGTGCCGAGATACCGGTATCGGTTTCCTGTTACGACCTCCTCTTCCACGCCGGCGAGTCGCTGCTCCGGCTTCCCCTGTCGGAGCGACGGGCGCGACTGGTCCGACTGCTTGAAACGGGTCCTGCCGCGGCAAAGTCCTCCTTTCTGCTCGCCCCCGTCCAGTCGATTTCCACGGCCGCCGGAGTGGAGGCAGCGTTCCTCGCCGCACGCAACCGGGGGAATGAGGGTCTCATGGCCAAGGATCCGGGGAGCGCCTACACCCCCGGCCGACGGGGCCTGGCCTGGCTGAAACTGAAGAAGGCCTATGCCACGCTCGATGTCGTGGTCGTCGGGGTCGAATATGGGCACGGCAAACGACGCGGGGTGCTGAGCGACTATACGTTCGCGATCCGGGACACCGTTCAGGATCGTCTCCTCACCGTAGGCAAGGCCTATTCGGGTCTGACCGACGCGGAAATCGCCCGACTCACCGAGCACTTTCTCGCGCACACCCTGGAGATCCGGGGTCGCTACCGAACCGTGGTGCCTGACACCATCCTCGAAATCGCCTTCGACTCGATTCAGGCCAGCGACCGACACGAAAGCGGATTCGCACTTCGCTTTCCGCGCATCGCCCGTATTCGCACCGATAAGACATTGGCCGAGATCGACACCCTCGACACCTGCCGCCGCCTCGCGGAGGCCGCCGCGGGTGCACCGCCCTCCTCCCTCCTGTGAGCCTGAACTCCTCCAGCCCACCCGGAGACGAAGCGCTTTTTACCAGCCTGCATCCGGAACTGTCGCGCTGGTTTCGCCGGCGGTTCCGTACCTTTTCGCCCGCACAGTTGGCCGCCGTTCCCGCCATTCTCCGTGGAGAATCAACCCTTCTGAGCTCGCCGACCGGGAGTGGAAAGACGCTTGCGGCCTTCCTCTCCATCTTTGACGCCCTGGTCCGAGACCACGACGCGGGCCGGCTCGGCGACGGCATCGCAGCCGTCTACGTCTCGCCGTTGCGCGCACTGGCCTACGATCTGCAGAAAAACCTCCAAGGTCCGATCGAGGAACTGGGCTGGACGTGGCTGCGCACGGGCGCACGGACCGGCGACACCCCTGCGAGTGAACGGGCCAGACAAAAACGACGTCCCCCGCACCTCTTTGTCACCACTCCGGAGAGCCTGACCTTGCTGCTGAGCCAGCCTGAATGGCTGCCCGCCTTTCGCACCACCCGCTTTCTCATCGTCGACGAACTCCACGCTCTCGCCGAGAACAAACGCGGCGCACTGCTGATGCTTGCAGCGGAACGTCTGCAAGACCTCGTGGAGGCCCCATCGCGCTCCACCCCGGCTCAAAGCGGAGCGATCGACTCGCCCCCGGCGATGCCGAATCATCAATCGCGGCCTCGTCTGCTTCGCATCGGGCTCTCGGCGACCGTCTCGCCATTGCACGTGATGGCGGAGTTTCTGGTAGGACCGGGTCGCACCTGTCGCGTGCTGGAGGTCGGACAGCCACACCCCGCCCGGGTGGAGGTGTTCTCGCCCCTGGCGCACTCCCCCTATCCTCCGGCCGGGTTCACCGCCGCCCGCGTTTTGAGCGAACTGGGTGCCTTGATCGAGACCAAACGCACCACGTTGGTGTTCACCAACACGCGTAGTGGCGCGGAGAGCATTGGACTGCGGCTGAAACGTCAGCTCCCTGCTCTGGCGTCACGGATCGAAGTTCACCACGCGTCGCTCGACCGCGCCATTCGGATGGAGGTGGAGGATCGGCTCAAACGAGGCGAACTGCGCGCCGTGGTGTGCTCCACCTCGCTGGAAATGGGCATCGACATCGGGTCGATCGATACGGTGGTGATGATCTCCGCACCCAAGGGCGTGGCGCGCGCCCTGCAACGCGTCGGACGATCCGGTCACTCCATGGGCGAAACCAGTCACGGCCTCCTGGTGGCAACCAACATCAATGACCTCGCGGAGTGCGCGGTCACAGCCGCCTGCATGGAGGCGCGGACTCTCGAGCCGGTGCGTCTCGCCCGCAATCCACTCGACGTTCTTGCCCAACACCTCGTGGGCATGGCGGTGTTCGGCAGCGTCACTCCCGATGAGGCATTTGCCTGTGTCCGCCGCAGCCAGCCGTTCAAGGATCTCGAAAGGCGCGACTTCGACCGTGTCCTCCGCTACCTGGAGGGAGGCGGAGCGTCGCTTGAACGCAATTACCGCTCGCTTTTCGGGAAACTGAGGATCGACGAATCCGGATTCCTCGCCTTGCCCTCCCCACGCGTGGCGCGGGACTTTTACCAGAACATCGGAACGATCGCTTCGGACAGCATGGTTACAGTGCAACTGGGCCGCCGGACACTCGGGCAGGTTGAGGAATCGTTCATGAAGGGCCTGCGAATCGGCGACGTGTTCGTGCTCAACGGACGGACCGTTCGCCTGGTTGAAACGCGGCTGTTGACGGCCAAGGTTTCGGACGCCGCCAGCGCCCTTCCCACCGTGCCCCGCTGGAACGCCAACAAAATGCCCCTCGCCAGCGGTCTGGCCGGGGCCGTGGTCCGATTGCGCTCGCACCTGGCCGGTTTGCTCGGGTCGAACGCCCACCATCGCGATCCCGCCGATCGGATTGCCCAGGCTCGCGCGTGGCTGAAGAGTGAATACAAACTCTCGGACGCCAACGCCTCTGCCCTGGTCAGGCACTTTGCCCTGCAGGCGGAGGTGTCGGTCATACCGACCAGCGAGTTCTTCCTCATCGAGGTGTACGCCGAGCGGGGACTCTGGCATGTCTTTTTTCACTCGCTGATCGGACGGTCCGCCAACGATGCGCTCTCTCGGATCGTGGCCCAACGGGTGCAAACGACGCGGGGCGGCAACGCCCTCGTCACGATCGACGACTACGGTTTTCTTCTCACCCTGAAGGAATTCCAGGCGGTCGACTCAACCGAAGCCTGGCGGCCGCTGTTCGCCCGCGACGGAGCCGAAGAGGCGCTGCGCCAGGCCCTGTCCGACAGCAACCTGGTGAAATGGCAGTTCCGGGGCACGGCCCAAACCGGTCTGATGGTGCCGCGACGCGTCCGCGGAGAGGAACGGGGGGCCCGCTCCCTGCAGTGGAGTTCGGAGATCATCTTTGACGTGCTGCGTCGGCACGAGCCCGACCACCCCCTGCTCGAGGAGGCCTATGCGGAGGCCACCCTCCGTTTCCTTGATCTGCCACGCGCCCTCGCTTTTCTCTCCGAGGTGGACACGCTGCCATGGACGCTCAAGCACATCCCCCGGGTCAGCCCGTTTTCGTTCGGCATTTTCGTCAGCAAGATAAAAGAGACCATGGTGCTTGAAGATCCCGAGACGACAATCGAACGTCTCTATCACGAAATGTATGGCCGCGACACCGCTCCTTCCTCCCCCTCGCTGTGAGGTGCATCCCGGCGTCTGGCTGGATGCCCGGAAAGGGGTGTTCTTCGAGGTACTGGGCCTGCTGGTGGTGTCCGACCTGCACTGGGGCTATGCGGAGAGTCATCGGAGACAAGGCAATCTGGTGCCGCTTTGGGGAGACGATGACATCGAACAGCGCCTGAACGAACTCCTTGCCGACCTGAGGCCGCGCGAAATGGTCTGGCTGGGCGACTCGCTGCACTCCGTGTCCGGCCGGACGCGCGCGGATCGTTTCCTTCGAGACTCACCCGTGCCGGTCACCGTTTTGGCCGGCAATCACGACGCCAACTGGTCCGCGGTCTCTGGACGTGTTCTCCAGCGTGGCGACTTCTGGCTTCATCACGGGGACCGCGAGGAACCCACCCCGAGTCCCCGGCATATCGAGGTGATCGGGCACCACCATCCCGCTTTGGTCTGGACCGACGGCGCAGGCGGACGCGTCAAACTGCCCCTGCTGGTGGCATCGCGCCGTCGGCTCATCCTGCCCGCCTTTTCTCCTTGGGCCGGGGGTGCGCCCTGGCGCAGGTCATCACCTGACGAGGCCTTGTGGGCCGTTGCCCCCCGTCGGATCTTCGCGATTCCGCCTTCGTTCGATTCCCCCTCCTCACCGTCCCGATCATGAACCCTGTCCGCCTGGTCCTCTTTTCCCTGATCCTCGCCTTCCCGATGCGTGCCGAACCTTTCACCGCGCTCAAGGACGGCGAGCGCTTTCGCTACCGTACCAGCTGGGGCATCTTCTCCAATGCCGGGGAGGTGACCATTGAAGCCCATCGCATCCAACTCGACGGCCGCAGCGTGTTTCGCCTACGCACTCAGATTGCTTCGCGTGGGTTTGTGCGTGGGGTGTACAATTTCGATGACCGCGGGGAACTGCTGATCGACGAAGCCTCCGGGCTGATCCTCAGTGCACGCGATGAAGGCAAGAGCGGGTCCAAGCTGCTGCAGAGTGAAACCAAATTCGACTATGAGAAGCGGATCGCACGTCACGTCGACACTGCGCGACCCGAGCGCAATCGTGAGTTTCCCATTCCGGAGGGAGACCCCATCGATCTCATCTCGGCACTGATCCAGACCCGCGAATGGAATCTGAAGGTGGGTGAACGACGTTCAACCGTGGTGTACTTTGGTCGGGACCTCTACCCGATTGTCATCACGGCCGAGCACCAGGAGACCTTGCGCACCCTGAACGGTCAGGTCTCCACCACGCTGCTCGTGCCGCGCATGGAATCGGAAGCTCCTCGCGGCGTCTTCAAGCGCGGAGGCGAGATCAAAGTCTGGGTATCGGAGTCATCGCCACGGCAGCCGGTCCAAATGCAGCTGAAGCTCAGCTTCGGCACGGCGCTGCTCACTTTGGCCGAACACTCGATCACGCCGGCCAGCACGACCGCCAGTCTGGCGCCCTGACCAATTGGAAGCGCGAAGCATGAGGTCCATCCTCGTTCTCCGCGGCGGAGCCTTGGGGGATCTTCTTCTCACCCTGCCTCTCCTGCAGTCCCTGCGACGCCGGTGGCCTGAGTCGCGGATTGAAGTGGTGGGCAACGCGCTCGCGGCCGTGCTCGCCGTCGACGCGGGTTGCATTGACGCCTGCCACTCCCAGCACGAGTCCCGCTGGCTCGGACTCTTTCTTCCCGATTTGCCGCCGACCTTGCGCGCCTGGCTCTCGGCGTTCGACCTGGTGATCAACGCCTGGCCCGATACCGATGGACAGATTCGGCGCCACTTTCCCGCACGACCGGGCCAACAGTTCATTTCCGTGCCTCAAATCCGGGAGGGTCATGGATCCGCATGGAGCCAACTCCTGGAGCCGACGCTCAAGGAACTCGGCCCTGACCGGACCGACGACCGCAGGTGGCAGCTCCTCGATATTTCCCGGCAGTCCAAACTCGAGTCACGTCGCCGATTGGCCAGCCTCCTGCCGGCCACCACCGAAAGTCCGGTCGCCCTGCACCCCGGAAGCGGCTCGAACCGCAAGAACGCGCCCTTGACCGAATGGCTGGAGTTGTCGCGCCGCCTGGCCCCGCGACCCGTTCTGTTCATCCTCGGCGAAGCGGAGGCATCGCTGTTGCCAGCACTGCGGGGCGCGACCCCAGCCCCGGTGTATCTCCTGCAGGAGTGGCCCCTTCCGCTCCTGGCAGGAGCCCTGTCGATTTGTGGTGGATACGTCGGGCATGACACCGGCGTGAGCCACCTCGCGGCGGCCGTCGGCCTGCGGTGCGTGCTGCTCTTCGGACCCACGGATCCGGCGGTCTGGGCTCCACCCGGAGACCACGTTGAAATCCTCCGACCCAGAACCGACCGGGTAACGCTACCGATGGATGAGGTGATCGCCCGGATTCAGTCGTGGGATACGCAACCTAGGATCGGCGCCGACTGATCCGGCGCCGGACTTGCGGAGTCGAGTTGGCCCCAGCCCAGTCACCAGGTGGAGCGACCAGGCAAAACCGCCACGGCATTTGCGACCACCGTGGGCCTGCGTAGTCCACCCCGACCCGTGGTCCCCGAGCCATGGACCGAGGCGGGGGCCAAAATCCGTCGTCCTCGATCCACAGCCCCGTTCCCACTGCAGCCGCCGTTCGATTGAGCTCGCGATCAATTCCCAGGAGCCGGGTCAGACGCCCCGGCCCGGATGCCCCCTCCACCCCTCGAATCAGGACGGCTGCGGGCCATCCTTCCGGCCCGGCCACCAGATTCAGCATTTCATGTCGGCCGTAACAAAGGTAGACGTACCAAAAACCCGCGGCACCGTACATGACGTCGGTGCGCTCCGTTCGTCCCCGCGCGGCATGGCAGGCGAGGTCCCGCTCTCCATCGTAAGCCTCGGTTTCAAGGATTCGGTGCCGGCGAACTTCGCCGTTGACTCCGCGCCTCACCAACAGCTTGCCAATCAACCAGCGGGCCAATGCAACCGTTTTTTGTGACTCGAATTCTTTTGCTTCTATGACGCGCCCCATCCGGGCAGGGTAGCACCACAGGCCCACGTGAACGCAACTTCCACGCGCGACTCGATCGCCCACCGCAAAGCACTTTTTCGGCGTTCTCTTCGGCTCTGCACTGCCGACGGACTGGTGGCGATGCCGATCGTGACCATGTCGCTGCCGGTCAATGTTTTCCTGGCTGCGCTGTTCACTAAATGCCTGCACCTTCCGAAAGGAGCCATCGGGCTGATTGCGTCGCTGCCATTTATATGCAATTTCCTTCAAGTCTTCATTTCCCCCTTCTTGGCGCGCCACCTCTCGACCAAGGCGCAGGCTTTTTTCCCCGCGTCCATCCACATGGTGAGCTGGGCGGTCCTGGCGGGATTGCTGTCGTACATTCCCCAGAATGACCCGGTGGTGGCCGGACTTTGGCTCGGTATTTGGTTCTTTGCGTCCAGCTTTGCGGCAGCCTTGGCGGGTGTCGGATGGAATTCGTGGATCCAGGAATGGGTGCCGGCTCGGCTGCGTGGGAAATATTTTGGACAACGCAACCGGCTGCTCTCCTTTTCGACGGTTACCTTCCTGATCCTCACTGGCTGGGCCTTGGAGCATTGGCACTACACGCTTCCCGTTTTTCAGGTCATCATTCTTTGCGCCGTCGCGCTGCGCGTGTTCTCCCTGAAGTGGATCTGGCAGACGCCCGCGGGACACCCGCACAATCGGTCCGGAGTTGCGGCGCTTCCGCTACGGCGGCAGCTGGAGTTGATCAAGGGCTCGAGCTCGTTGGTCGCGT
Source organism: Opitutaceae bacterium (assembly GCA_046346755.1). Taxonomy (GTDB): domain Bacteria; phylum Verrucomicrobiota; class Verrucomicrobiia; order Opitutales; family Opitutaceae; genus UBA6669. The sequence goes on from JAXMHM010000006.1 coordinate 20,055, forward strand.
TCATCGGATTCGGCGCGGTGTGGTCCTTTGCCGCCAATGCCTATGGCGCCTTCTACCATGTCTTCATGTTTGAGCAGCTTGGCATGTCTGCCTTCACGGTCGGTATGCTTTCCACGCTCGCCGCGCTGGGGGGAGCCCTCTCTCTGCCGGCCTGGGGACAACTCCTCGACCGCTATGGCAACAAGGCGGTTATGACCTTTTCGCTCATTCTCTGGCAGCTTGGAAACGTCGTCTGGTGCTTCCTCGAACCCGGGAACCGCAACTTGCTCTTTCCACTGTGGGTCTGGGGTGGAATGAGCAGTGCCGGCTTCATCCTTGGACAGTTCACCCTGTTGCTCAAACTGATCCCGGTTGCGGCGAAGAACCTCGCCATTGGAGTCTACTTGGCGACGACCTCCTTGGTTGCTGCCATCGCCCCGGTCCTGGGCGGCCAGTCCCTCGAGTGGGCGCTCGGCCGGAGCACCGATCCCCTGGCGGTCTATCACGTTTGCTTCATTCTGCAGCCTGTGCTGGCCATTGCAGGGGCGGCCTGGCTGCTGCGGGTCCAGGAACCATCGGCGAGTTCCCTGACCAGTGTTGTCGGAGCGATGCGCAACATCCGCACCCTCAGTGGCATTTTTGGTCTGAGTTTCCTCGTCAACTACGTGTTTTATCGTCCCCAAAAGCGTTGAGGTGAAAAGGTCGGAATTCCCGGCATCCTTCGGCCGCCGCGCTTGCCTTCGCCGGCTTTTGCCGAACCTTTTGAGCAAGCGGTGGTCCTAAGCTGCAGGCGCAACCCCCTCACCTTCGATGAAGAAACCCATCATTTTTGTCCTTGTCGCCGCCGCCTTCCTGGGTGCGCTGTTTTTTGGATACCGCGCCTACAAATCCAATCTGGACCACGATCTCGCCGCCCGTGCCAGCGCCGCCGCCAAAGCGGCGGAGCAGGAGAAAGCGGCCGAGGCGCAGCGGATCGCCAAAGCTGAGGCAGAGGCCCACCGCCTGGCCGCCCTCAAGGCGGAACAGGACGCCGAGGCCGCGTCTCAGGAGCTCTCACGGCTGCGCGCCGCACAAGCCAACGCAGAGGCAGCCCGCGCCGCCGCCGAAGCGGCCGCCCGCGAGGCCGCGGCCACCCGCGAGCGACTGACCCAGGAACGCGAACAAGCCGTCGGCGATGCGCGGCGCTTGGCCGAACTTCGCGAAAAGGAAGCCTTGGTCGCCGAACGCGCCCGAGCCGAAGCTCTGAGCAAGCTGCAGGACGCCGAACGCCTCAGCCGGGAACGCGCGGAGCGGGAAGCATCCCGACTCGCCGCCTTGCACCAGCAACGGGAACTCGAACTGGAGGCCGAACGTGCTCTGCTGACCCGCGGAATCCTTCCTGCCGACTACAAACGGAGGCAGCACTATTACCAAACCATAGAAATGCAAAATGATCGCATTTCTGCGGAAAACGCCGCGATTCGCGCAAAGGCAGCTCCGTCTTCGGCCCCTGCGCCCTGAATCGGTCGGATTTACATGCCAGTTGGCTGCTCCTGCGTCCGTGTACGAACAGGAGCCCTTCGGGTACCGTATCTGGCAACTCCCTATCCATGAGTTTGATAGCGATCCCGAGGTTTCACTCCGGAAATTCGCAAAATATGTCCTTGCTAGGCTGGCGCAAACATCACTTATTCCGCGGTTTCATTTTATGAAAGCCACGATCAAAACCCAAGGTCAGCAGTTCGTCGTCACAGAAGGCGATGTCCTGACCGTGAACCGCTTCCCGAACACGGAAAAAGGCGCCACGGTCACGATTACCGATGTCCTGACCACCGGTGAAGGCGACTCTTTTAAAGTCGGTACTCCTACCCTCGCGGGCGTCACGGTCACCGCCAAGATCCTCGAAAACAAACGCGGCAAGAAGCTCGTCGTTTTCAAGAAGAAGAAGCGCACGGGCTACGAGCGCAAGAAGGGGCATCGTCAGGAACTTTCGGTCATCAAGATCGAATCCATCACGGCTTAACCGGAGAACATAGTCATGGCGCACAAAAAAGGTCAGGGTACATCCAGCAACGGGCGCGACAGCCACTCGCAGCGTCTCGGGGTCAAGAAGTTCGGCGGTCAAGCAGTGATCGCGGGCAACATCCTCGTACGTCAATGCGGCTCCAAGCTCCATCCCGGCAAGAATGTCGGCGTCGGTCGCGACTGGACGCTCTTCGCGCTCAAGGATGGCGTCGTTTCCTTCGACAAGGCCCACCGCCTCGTCTCCGTGGTCTGACGTCCACTCGGATTTCACTTTCAAACCGCAGCCTCTGTCGGCTGCGGTTTTTTTGCGTCCTCATTTCCCAACGGCTCACCTGGGTTGCGCTGACTCCATGGCGGCGCGCCGGGCCGCTTCGGTGAAACGCATGATCCGCAGCCCGGTCGCGAAATTGGTCAACCGCACCGGTGCACCGTCTCGGATGCTCTCGACAAAGTCCGCCTCCACCCGCCAACCGCCATCGGCCACCGCCGGGACGGAAACGGTGCGAAGCGGTTGTCCCACAGGCGCGAGCGTCAGGGTCCCGGTCGCCACTTCAACCCGAAGACTGGCGCGGCTGCCATTCAGTCGAATCTCATTTCGACCTTCGCCTCCTTCCACGCCGCTGCAGTGCATGACAAGCCGGGCGCCTCCGTCATAACGCCCCAATACACTGATGCTGTCGGGAATTCCCACCGGGCGACGGGTCCCCGCTCCATCGATCCGCTCAGGCGTATAGATCGCCTCATCGGCGGCCACCACCCGGGCATCCCAACCCAGCCAGCGCAGGATGATTTCGTACGTGATGCCAAGGGTGAGGACATTGAAGCCGCTAAGCTCCGTATCCTGGCGCCACGACAAGGGAGCCCGGGAATCGCAATACTGCCCGCCTGTCTGGGTCACACAGACTTCCCGTATGTCGCCGAGAACTCCTGAACTCAGCAGCTCGGCGACCGTCGCGTCGTAGGCCAGTGACATGGGCGCTGGAACGATTTGAGCGACACGGGTGGGCGCCGCCTGGGCCGCCGCCACCATCAGTTCCGCTTCCGCCACGGTTCGCGACATCCGGGCCTCGGTCAGCACATGCTTGCCCGCTTGCAGCGCTGCCACCGCAATCTCGGCGTGCAGGTAGGGCCAGGTGCCAATACACACAGCGTCCACATCAGGAGACGCCACCACTTCGCGCCAGTGGTCGGCACATCGCGCAATTCCGAATTCGCGGGCCACGCGTTCGGAAGATTCACGCGATCGATTGACCACGACAGCCAGTTCAACACCGGGGATCGCCCGAAATCCCGGCAAATGACGCTTACGCGTGTTGTCTCCCGCCCCCACGAATCCGATGCGAAGTTTGGATAGAGTCATGCCCTTCAGCGTTCTGCATCGTTCACGTGCGGCAAGCGAAGTTTTCGTGAACCGATGCCCAACTCCGGGGTCTAGCCCCGCGGATTGTTCGCACCTTCATACGTATTCCCGATTCGTCCCTCCGCCGCCGCGCGGGAGCCGCTGGTGCAACTGGTGCGCCGGGTGTGCCTGCTGCGGGCCTTGGGTCGTCACGACGAGGCACGCACTCTCGAAACGGACGTGCTCCCCTCCACCCTCGCCGCCGTTCGTGCCTCCTTGGACAGTTCTGCACTGCCCGATTCCGAAGTGCAGGCGCTCTTCGAGGTGGAACACCTCCGCGTCAGCGAAGCTTCACTCCTCGCGGAGTTGCTGGCCCAGTGGTTCGAAGGCGGGTCGCGCGGTTCCGGGGGGAGCCGTCCCGACTCTCCTCCGCCTGCTGTCCGACACAACCCCGGCGGCGACGGAACCCGTACCGCTGCACCCGCGATCGCCGATCTGTTGGATCAAATGCTGGAGGCTGAATCCCGTCCCCTTCCCAAACCCTATCGCTCCTGAGTCGAACATCGTTTTCCCATGCCCACCATCCTCACCGAACGTCCCGCGTCTTCCCCTTCAGCCTCGCCCGCCACCCCTTCCACCGGTTCCGCTCCCGCCAATGGCACGGTCTCGGCTCCCGCGCGCCGGAGCGACCACAAGGTCATCCTGGTCGGCTTTGATCTTGGGACCAACAAGTCCTGTGTCCTGGCAGGAGCGCCGGGATCCGCCGATTTTGCCGTCAGCAAAGTCATACCCAGCGTCGTCGGATACGTGAAGGAAGGGATCGTCGATGGCATCATCACCGGCAATCAGCGCCTCCTCTTTGGGGATCTCGCCCTGCAAAACGCCCTGCACGCGGAACTCGTCGCTCCGCTGGCCGAGGGCATCATCAGCCAGCAGGAGGCCGCTCGGGATTTCTTTCACCACGTGCGCGCCCTCGTCGATCCCACGGGACAGGCCGAAATCAGGGCGGTGGTGGGAATTCCCGCCAATGCCGGCAGCGCCGCCCGCGATTCCATCCGCCAGTGCGCCATGGGGTCGTTCGAGCGCATTCTCCTCATTCCCGAACCGTTTCTCGCCGCCCTCGGCTTCCGCGAGGACGGCCGGGTGGGGCAACCAGGGTATGTCGACCCCGTCACGAACTCGCTCTTTGTCGACATTGGCGGGGGCACCAGTGATTTGTGCCTGGTCCAGGGGTACTTCCCGACGCCCGACGACCAGATCAGCATCCCGTTCGCCGGTGACGCCATCGATTCGTTGATCATGGATGATCTAAACCGCACGTATCCGAACAATGGACTCACCCGAGGACGCATTCGGGAAATCAAGGAGGCCCATGCCTACGTCGGCGCGATTCGCAAACCGATCGACGTTCGGGTCATCCTCGGCGGCAAGGCTCACACGCTGGAACTGGGCGAGGTGCTTGGCCGCGCGGCGAACACGCTGATCGACCGCATCTATCCGGCCCTCACCTCGTTGATCGCACGGGCGCCTTCGGATGGTGTCGTCACTTTGCTGCAGAACATCGTGGTCACCGGAGGAGGTTCTCAGATCAAGGGCATCGACACCGTGCTACAGCAGCGGTTGGTCGACGACGGTTACGAAGCTCCCAAAGTCAGGCTCGCCGGGCAGGACTACAAACGCTACGTCGCCCTCGGAGCACTCAAAGCCGCACGCTCGGCCCGGGACAATCAGTGGCAGGTCTTGCTCGGGTAAGTCGTCCGATCCGGAGCAATGCACACCCGGGATCTCAGGCGACCGAGGGATAGCTTCCCATCCATTTGACCATGGGGCAGAACGCTTTCAATTCCGAGAGCGCCTGTTTCATCTTCGGATCCTCGAAGTGTCCGGTCACATCGATGAAGAAGTAATAGTCCCACGGCCGCTTTTTGCTTGGGCGCGACTCGATCTTCGAGAGGTTGATTCCACGTTCGGCCAGAGGCATGAGCATCCTGAGCAACGCTCCAGAGTGGGACGCAGCCTCGTCCCCCAGCGAAATGAGGAAGCTCGTCATGTCCCGACCATGCCCGACGGGACCCGAGGGCTTCTTGCCCAAGACAAAGAAGCGAGTCGTGTTGTCGGCTTTGTCCTGGATATTGCGGGCCACCACGGGGACGCCGTAGTATTGGGCGGCGAGTTCGCTGGCAATGGCTGCCACGCCTTCGGTTTCCTTGGCGATCTGGACTGCGCGCGACGTGCTCGGAGCGTCGATCAGCTGGGCGTGGGGAAGATGGCGCTGCAGCCAGTGGCGGCACTGCGCGAGGGCCTGATCCTTGGAGTAAACCTTCTCAATTCGCTCCAGAGGAGCATTGGAGATCAGTGCGTGGGTGATCTCGATGTAGATCTGCGCAACAATCTTCAGGTCGCTCTCGACAAAGCAATCGAGCGCCTCACGCACGCTTCCCTCGGTGGAATTCTCGATCGGGATGACGGCATAGTCTGCCTCACCCTTTTCCACCGCGGTGAACAAGTCCGCGATGGTCGGCATCGCATGATAGTCCACGCTGGCGCCAAACTTCTTCATGGCCGCGGCATGCGTGTTGGTCGCCTCCGGTCCAAGGTAGGAGATCAGGAGCGGTTTCTCGAGGGCGATGGCCGCGGACATGATCTCACGATAAATCGCCTTGAGTGCATCGTTCCGAATCGGTCCGGCATTGAGCTCGGAGACCTTGCGAAAAACCGCGTCCTCCCGCTCCGCGACGTAGATTTGGCCACCCTGGCTGCGTTTGAGTTTTCCAATTTCGGCCGCAAGCGCGAGTCGCTGGTTCAGCAATTCCACGATCTGGCGATCGAGGCTGTCGATCTGAGAACGTATCGGGGCGAGGTCCATCAGGTGGAGGGTGAAGGGGCGGTGCCACCGCTGGATACATCTTCCGTGCGTGGCGACGAAGGTTCGGAGGCCGGCTCCGCCGGCGGGTTTTGGGCGATTTCCGGAGAAGCGGATGTGGAGTCGGCGGACGCGGACGGGTGATCGAGCGTCACTGCTTCGAAGTTCGGTGACTCACCTTCGCCCTCTTCCAAGGGCAATCCCATTTCCGCATCGGTGATCGGCTTGGGGTTGATCGCTGACTTCAACCACTCGTCAATCTGCCGCGGTGAAAGGACGTCTGACGACGGTAGCTCCACGAGTGATTTGACGCCGACAAAATCGAGAAACTTGTCCGTGGTGCCATATTGCAGAGGCCGCCCGGGCAGGTCGGCCCGGCCGACGATGTACACGAGTTCCCTTTCCAGGAGCTTGTTGATCCCCGCCTCGGCCGATACGCCACGGATCGTTTCAATTTCGGTCCGCGTGACCGGTTGCCGATAGGCGACGATGGCAAGCGTCTCGATGGCCGACTGCGTCAGCTTCACCGGCGGAGGTTCATCGCGTAGAATCCGAATCCAGCGCGCCAATCGCGGGTGGGTGACCAACCGAAACCCGGTGGGCCCTTCGATGAGCAAGTAGATGTCATCCGCCGCCCGCAGATCCGCCGCAATGGCTGCCATGGCTTCGCGGATTTGCGCGGCAGTGATGAGCGAAGGGACATCCTGATAGAGATCGGCATCCGTTGGCATCGGCGGTTCCGCAAGGGTTTCAACCGCCTCCTCCACCGCCACCTCAGCCGTTTCCGCCTCGACCAGGGCCGGCGCGGGCGCATCGGCAGGGACCACTCCGTCCGCAGGGGCTTCGCCTGCGTCGGCTTCGGCCGGCTGCAACGGCAGCGTCGCCTGGTCATGAAAGCGGGCAAAAACGGCCTGGATGTCTTTGATCGAGAGGGGCTGGCTCGTGGAGAAGAGCAGCGCTCGAAGGACTTTCTGGAGGTTGAACGCCATGCGACGAAACCCGCAGTGAGGTGAGGCGGCACGGTCGAAGCAACCTTGAAAAACCGCGCCGGGCCAGAGTCCGAGGTCGAGTTCGCATAAAACGCCGCTTGCCGGGCCCCTGCGGGTTTGGTTCTCTAGCCCCGATTTGCCCATGAGCTCTGCGCCGAACGAACTTCGCCCCCATTCTTCCATTGTGCTCGACGGTCCCGACCGCGCACCGAACCGCTCCATGTTGCGGGCCGTCGGCTTCCGCGACGAAGACTTCAAGAAGCCGGTCGTTGGCATTGCGTCGACCTGGAGCATGGTGACCCCGTGCAACATGCACATTGACCAGCTGGCCCGCGAAGCCGAAGCAGGGGCCAATGCTGCCGGCGGCAAAGCCATCATCTTCGGGACCATCACCGTTTCAGACGGCATTTCCATGGGGACCCCCGGCATGCGTTACTCGCTGGTATCCCGAGAGGTGATCGCCGACTCGATCGAAACGGTCACGGGTGCGGAAGGGTTCGACGCGTTGGTCGCGATCGGTGGCTGCGACAAGAATATGCCCGCCTGCGTCATGGCGATGGCCCGGCTCAATCGTCCGAGCGTATTTGTCTACGGCGGCACGATTCTGCCTGGATTGCACCCGGAGACCAAGAAGGAGTGTGACATCGTTTCCGTGTTTGAGGCGGTTGGCCAATTCGCGGCCAAGAAGCTCGACGAAAAGGGCCTCACCCAGGTCGAGACCTGCTCGATTCCCGGTCCCGGATCGTGTGGCGGCATGTACACCGCCAATACCATGGCTTCCGCCATCGAGGCGCTCGGATTGAGCCTGCCCAACAGCTCAGCCCAGCTCGCCGTGGGGGCGGAAAAGAAGGATGACTGCCGTCGGGCGGGCGAGGCTGCCCTGGCCCTGTTGAAAGCGGGAATCCGGCCACGCGACATCATGACGCGGAAGGCCTTCGAAAACTCCATCACGGTGGTGATCGCGTTGGGTGGGTCCACCAACGCGGTGCTCCATCTGCTCGCCATGGCTCACTCCGCCGGGGTGAAGCTGGGCATCGACGATTTTACCCGGATCGGTAAACGCGTCCCGGTTCTTGCCGACCTCAAGCCCTCGGGGAAGTACGGGATGGCCCACCTCGTCCGGATCGGTGGATTGCCCCCCTTGATGAAGATGCTCCTGGACGCAGGCTTGCTGCATGGCGACGCCATGACCGTGACTGGAAAAACGGTCGCCGAGAACTTGAAGTCCGTCGGAGCCTACCCAGCCGACCAGGATATCGTCCGTCCGCTCTCGAACCCCATCAAGCCGGACAGTCACCTCCGAATTCTCTACGGCAATTTGGCTCCTGACGGTGCGGTGGCCAAAATTTCGGGCAAGGAAGGCCTCCTGTTCTCTGGTAAAGCCATTGTGTTTGAGTCGGAGGAGACGGCCCTGCGGGGAATTCTGGACGGCAAGGTGAAGGCCGGTCACGTGGTCGTCATCCGCAACGAGGGCCCTCGCGGCGGTCCTGGCATGCGGGAAATGCTGGCCCCTACGAGCGCCATCATGGGTAAGGGGCTGGGCAAGGACGTCGCCCTGATCACGGACGGTCGTTTCTCCGGCGGCAGTCATGGTTTTGTCGTGGGGCACATTACCCCGGAAGCCGCCTCGGGTGGCCCGCTGGCGGTCGTGCGCAACGGCGACCCCATCACCATCAATGCGGTGAAGAACGAAATCAGCCTGGATTTGCCGGTGAAGGAACTCAAAGCCCGGCTCAAGGCGTGGAAACCGAAGAAGGCAAAGGAAACCCGTGGCGTCCTCGCCAAGTATGCCAAGCTGGTGACGTCGGCGTCCGAAGGCGCCGTTACCGACAAGAATCTTTAGGTTTGCCTCCGGTCACCCAGTCCCGCCAGCCGTTCATGGTGGGACGGGTGGCCTGGGTGGATCGGGCAGCCAGACCGGTTGTTCCGCCCCTTCGAGCCCTGAACAGGTAGCTTCAACTCACTCTTCCCCGATGAACTGGACCCGATTCAAACAGTATCACTACCAGAATCCCGCGCTCGGTCTGGCGCTCGACATCAGTCGCGTACCCTTTCCCGAAGGTTTTCTCGCTTCGATGGAGAAACCGATGCAGCAGGCGTTTGCTGACATGGCTGCATTGGAGAAGGGCAGCATCGCCAATCCGGACGAAAATCGAATGGTCGGACACTACTGGTTGCGGGCACCTCACCTCGCTCCCACGGCAGAACTCGGACAGGAAATTGACGCGACGCTCACCGCCATCAAAGCGTTCGCCGGGAAGGTGCACCGCGGTGAAATCGTCGGTCCCCAAGGCACGTTTACACACCTGCTCGTGATCGGAATCGGCGGCTCCGCGCTCGGCCCGCAATTCGTCAACCATGCGCTGGGGCAGCCGACTGCAGACAAGATGGCGGTCGCTTTCTTCGATAACACGGATCCGGACGGCATGGATTACGTCCTCGCGGGCCTGGCCGGAAAACTCGCTCGCACCCTCGTGGTCGTGATCTCCAAGTCAGGTGGCACCGCAGAAACGCGCAACGGACAGTTGGAAGCGGCGACGGCCTTCAAGGCGGCAGGACTTACTTTCGCACAGCATGCCATCGCCGTGACCGGGGCGGGTTCCAAATTGGAGCAAACGGCCATCAAAGAAGGGTGGCTGGCGCGCTTTCCCATGTGGGATTGGGTGGGCGGCCGTACCTCGGAGCTCAGTGCCGTCGGGCTGCTGCCCGCCGCCTTGCAGGGCATCGATATCGACCAAATTCTCGAAGGCGCGGCCGCGGCCGATGCGGTGACCCGGGTCCCCATCACCCGGCAAAATCCGGCCGCCTTGCTCGCTCTCATGTGGTACTTTGTGACCGAGGCGCGCGGCTCGAAGGACATGGTGGTGCTGCCCTATAAAGACCGCCTGCTGCTTTTTTCACGCTACCTGCAACAGTTGGTCATGGAGTCCTTGGGCAAAGAACTCGATCTCCGCGGGCGAGTCGTCAACCAAGGCATCGCGGTGTACGGCAACAAAGGCTCGACCGACCAGCATGCGTACGTGCAGCAACTGCGCGAAGGCGTGAACAACTTCTTTGTCACCTTCATCGAAGTCCTGAAGGACCGGACCGGATCCTCGGGCGACGTTGAACCAGGGGTGACCAGCGGCGATTTTCTGCAGGGCTTCTATCTCGGCACCCGCGACGCTCTCACCGAAAAGGATCGCGCATCGATCACATTGACCATCAATGATGTATCCCCACGGTCACTGGGCCTGCTGATCGCCATATATGAACGGGTGGTCGGACTCTATGCTTCGCTGATTGGCATCAACGCCTATCACCAGCCGGGGGTTGAGGCAGGGAAGAAGGCGGCGGGCGGGGTCATCACGCTCAAACTCAAGGTCGCCAAGGCGCTCGCTTCCGCGCCGGGCCAGGCGTTCACCGCCGAGGCGCTCGCGGTCCACCTCGGAACTCCGGACCAAACCGAACTTGTGTATAAGGTTCTCGAGCATCTGGCTGCCAACGGCGCAGCGCGCAAGACGCTGCAAACTCCTTGGCACGCCAGCTCCTACAGCGCTTGAGCATCGGCGCTTCGCGGCGCGGGCCATGGAACCAAAGGTGACACCCGCCGTCCCACTACGAGTCCGCTTCACCCCTTAAATCTCAGCAACCTCGCTTGCGCCCGGGCGGAATACCGCCCATGCTCCCTAGACCGCCATGAAAATCTTCGCCCGCCTCCTCTTCGTCGTGTTGAGCCTCGTCGGTCTGATGGCCGCATCGGGCTGCACCAGCCAACGCGACACCTCCATCCCATGGAGCCGCCCCGCCAATTGGGAGGGACAGGTCCCTGGCATGGGCGCGACACCCGGTAGCGGCCGCTGAGCCGTCCGCGCAGGCGACTCCCTTTCATCCGGCGGACCTCGCCGGATTTTTTGTGCATGTCTGACTCAACCGTTCCCGGCTCTCTCGTCGCCCTGCCCGGCCACCTCTACGTCATCGCCACCCCAATCGGCAACCTGAACGACCTGTCGGACCGCGCCCGAGCCATCGTGAGAAGTGTCGATGTTCTTGCCTGCGAGGACACCCGCACCACTGGAACGATGTTAACCCGCCTCTCCCTTCGGCGGGACCTGGTGGCCTACCATGAGCACAACGAAGTCGAAGCCGCGGAACGACTCGCCGAACTCATCTCTCAGGGACGCTCCGTCGGACTGGTAAGTGACGCGGGCACGCCGGCCCTGAGCGATCCGGGATTCCGAGTGGTGCGTGCGTGCCGTCGACGCGGGCTGCCGGTGGTGCCCATTCCCGGGCCTTGCGCCCTCACGGCCGCGCTTTGCGCCGCCGGGCTGCCCACCCATGGTTTTCTTTTTGTCGGCTTTCTCCCTCCCAAGTCCTCAGCCCGCATTGCCTTTCTCGAGAAGTATCGAACGTTTGAATTCACGCTGGCACTTTACGAAAGCTGCCACCGCATCGCAAAATTCGCCGATGAAATCGTCGAGCTCCTCGGCCCGGATCGAGTGGTGTGCATCGCCAAGGAGCTGACCAAACTCCATGAGACCTTCTGGGTGGGTCGTTCGGCGGACGTCCGCGACCGACTTGCCAAGGCCAACCTGAAGGGCGAATTCGTCGTGCTGATTGCCTCCGAGTCTTATACCCTGTAGCCGGTCAGGCAACCGATGAAGGTGAGGCCTAGGAAAATAAGAAAGCGCAAATAATCCGCCTTGGCTCAGATGGCGTCGTCCTATTCGGTAACGGCATGCCATCTCCTTCCGTCGCGATCATCGATATCGGGAGCAATTCAATCAAGCTGCTGGTCGCCCACCGGGACGATCACGGACACTTGGTCGGATTGCGCTCACACACGGTCGATGCGAGGATCAGCGCCGGCATCAGCCAGGTGCCACCCCAACTGAGCGAGGCCGGCATGACGGTCGGACTCGCCGCCATCGAATCGCTGCTCGCCACTGCCGCCCCCTTTTCGCCGGCGCGCACCGTCCTGGTGGCGACCAGTGCCGTCCGTGATGCGGAAAACGGCGATGTCTTTCGTCGCAAAGTGGCGGAGCGCACCGGACACGAAATTCGGACTCTGACAGGTGATGAGGAAGCGGGATTGATCGGACGGGGCCTGACGTCGGATCCCTCCCTGGACGGCATCAATGACTTCTACCTGTTCGATTTGGGCGGAGGTAGCCTGGAGTGCCTCACTTTCCGCAACCGGTGCGGGATCGCCGCCATCAGCCTTCCCCTTGGCTGTGTGCGCATGACCGAGCGCTACGTCCCTGACCCCACGGCGCCCTTCGGGTCGGTTGCCCGTCATGCGGTGACGGAAGCAACCCGCGAGATGCTCACGCGCAGTGGCTACGTTTTCGGACTCCCTGTTCCTCCCACCGCCGTATTCGCCGGCGGATCCATGACCACCGTTCGCGCCATTTTTGCAGCCCGAAAAGGGCAGACCTTGCTCGAGGCCGACCCCATCCTTCGCGTGAGCGACATTCGGGCACTCCTCGACGACGTCGGGGCTCTCGATCTCAAGTCTCGCCAGACGGTCCCTGGACTGCCTGCGTCACGGGCCGATGTCTTTCCAGCCGCGCTCACCACCATCCTGGCCATTGCCGACGCCGGAGACATCACGGAGTATCGCCACTCCCTCTACAACCTGCGCTGGGGACTCGCCGCAGAGGCGCTCTAGCCATCCCAACTCAAGTCCGCGATGCGGGTTTGCGCTTCGCCCGGGGCTTGGAGGTCGAAGCCAAGCGAGGGGAAGACTTCCTCACCGGTTTGCGCGGTTTCGGCGGGGCTGATTTGACTCGCCTGACCCGCTCTTTCACCGCCGGCTTCGGAGGGCGCAAGGCCGTCAGGACCTCCTGGAAATCACGCGGCAGTGGGGCACGGAGGTCCAATGTCTTCCCCGTGATTGGATGGGTCACGACCAGATGCTCGGCATGCAGCATAACACGGGCGGGAGTGACCGAAAGCGAAGCGTCCGGCTTCCAGCCGTAAACGTCGTCACCCAAAATCACGTGTCCCAGGGACTTCATATGCACCCGGATCTGATGGGTCCGTCCCGTGTGAATCGTGCAGCGAATCAGCGCTGCCTTGCGGCCAAATACTTCCTCCACCTGCCAGTCGGTGTGTGCATCGCGCCCTCCGCTTTCAGTTTCCACCACCGCCATCTTGTGCCGGTGTTGCAGGTTCCGACCGATCGGTTTGCGGATGCTTCCACTGAGGAGCGACGGCACTCCCTGCACCAAGGTGAGGTACTCCTTCTGCAACGTACGCTCGGAGAACTGACTGCTCAAGCCACGATGGGCGGCATCCGACTTGGCAACGATGATCACTCCGGAGGTTTCGCGATCAAGCCGGTGCACAATTCCCGGACGTTCCACCCCACCGATACCGCTTAACGATCCATGACAATGGGAAAGCAGCGCGTGTACGAGGGTGTCCTCCGTGGTACCGGCCCCCGGATGAACGACCATCCCAGCCGGTTTGTTCACAGCGAGCAGGTGCTTGTCCTCGAAGAGCACATCAAGCGGGATGTCCACAGGCTTGAGTTCCGCGGGACGCACTTCTGGAAACTCGAAAGCAATGTGGTCGCCGGGTCGGGCCGTGTGGTCCCGAGTCACCACGACGTCGTTAACCTTGACGTGACCGGCGTCAAAGGCCCGTTGGAGCGCAACCCGACTGTACTCGGGAAATGCCATGGCCAACGCCTTGTCGGCGCGGACACGACGGGCTCCTTCGGGAATAGTGTGGGTAAGGTGGCGGTTCGACACAGGCGTCCGACCAGCAAACCCACACCCGGACCAAAGCGCAACTGGAGAACCGGGCGCACCCGCTCGCCCTGCTATCGGATCAGCTCAAGGCGGTCCTGAAGGCCACAAACGTTGTGTAGACCTCATCACTGATTTCCTGCAGGTCGCGCAGATTGATGCGGGCGCAGGCCAGCGTCTCGCGAGAGGGGCTCCTCTCCACGCATTCACCCGTGAGGCCGCGTCCATGCTCCTGGGCGATGAACACCGCCAGGCTGACGATGCAGGCCAACGGATGCAGGACAGCATGCCCACGATCGACACTCTGCCCCGCTACACCTGCCACCACCGCATCGGGGAACCCCAGATGGGCCAAAACCCGAGCCCCGGTTTCGGTCGAAGTAACGCCGAATCGGGCTTCCTCCCAAGTCGCCAGGCTCAAACTGCCGGACTCACGAAAATCGGGACCCGGAAACTCGGGCGCCGCCCGATCCAGAATCACCTTCCCAAGTGAACGCAACAGACCCGCGGAATAGGCAAAGCGAGGCTCGGCTCCTCCGCGGCGGGCCAGGCTTTCGCCCGCCAAAGCGCAAAGCAGCGCATTTTCGCTCACCAAACGGGGCGTGTAGCCGTAGGCGGTGAGCGGCGACTCCGCCAACTGGCTGATCGTGGCGATCCCTACGAGTCGATAAACCTCGCTGAACCCCACGCGCTGGAGCGCCTGTTCGACCGAACTCACCCCGGAGCCGCGAAATGCCGGGCTATTGACCACTCGAATGATCCGACTCGCGAGCAGGGCATCCCGACGCAGGAGGACACCGATGTCCCCCAGCCCTGCACCCATGTCGAGCAGCAGCCGGTTCAATTGAGCCAAAACCCGCGGCGCAGCAGGCAGGGTTTGAGCCAGGTGCACGACGCGATCAGGGGGTAGTTGAGTGGCAATCATGGTTGCCGGACTCATCGACACAACTCGTCGTCCAGGAACCACTTCGGTGTCGCCAGCACCCCAACACCAGAAATCTTCACGCTAATATACTGCAGCGCAGTGTATTACGACATTATCAAAATCTCGATATAATTGTCCGTTCTCTCCGCTGGGTGGCGTGTGTGCCCAGATCCGCGGCGTTCTGGTCCGACGTCGGCATTGCTCGGAGTCGACCGTCCAAGGCCGGGATCGGGCCTGCAGCCTCGTGGGAATAACCATCCCCGAGAATCGCCGGGGGACACGGCTTGCGTTTCGCGGGCCAACCTTTCCCTCTTGGAAGACATGAAGGTGCCGTTTCTTGAGTTGAAGCCCTCCTACGAAGCGCTGCGCAAGGACATGGATGCAGCCTACCACCGTGTCATGGAGTCGGGCTGGTACCTGTTTGGCGGGGAAATGGAAGCATTCGAGAAAGCCTATGCGGACAGCATTGGTGTCCGACATTGCCTCGCAGTGGCGAACGGCCTGGAAGCAATGCACCTGGCGCTCCTTGCCGCCGGAATCGGACCGGGTGACGAGGTCATCGTGCCTTCAAACACCTATATTGCCACGTGGCTGGCGGTGTCCCAAGTCGGTGCGAGACTGGTCCCGTGCGAGCCAGATCGCGCGACCATGAATCTCGACTCGAGTCGGGTCGAAGCGCACCTCACCTCGAGAACCCGCTGCATTCTGCCCGTCCACCTCTACGGTCAAACGGCCGACGTGGTCGAATTGCGCCGCCTGGCGGACGCAAGAAACATCCTGGTCTTGGAGGACGCAGCGCAGTCGCACGGGGCCACCTGCCACGGTCGGCAGTCTGGCGCCCTGGGCCACATCGCGGGAGTCAGTTTCTATCCCAGCAAAAACCTGGGAGCATTTGGTGATGCCGGCGCTGTCACCACCTCCGACGACACCCTCGCGGAGAAGATTCGCGCCCTTCGAAACTATGGTTCGAAGGTGCGCTACCACCACGAAGTCCGCGGCATCAACTCGCGGTTAAGTGAGCTCCAGTGCGCATTTCTCCGCGTCAAGCTCCCGCACTTGGCAGCGTGGAACGAGCGCCGCAAGTGTCTCGCCGAACTCTACCGGCAAGGTCTGGCAGACGTGGGCGACCTCGTGCTCCCGTCGATTGGGGCAGGGATGGAGCCCGTCTGGCATCTGTTTGTCGTCCGTACGGCCCGTCGAGATGCCCTCCGCCACTTCCTCGCCGGGCACGAAATCGCCACTCAGGTCCACTATCCGATTCCGCCCCACCTCTCCGGGGCCTATCGCGAGGCGGGTTGGAAACAGGGGGACTTTCCCATTGCCGAGCAAATGGCGAACGAAGTCCTGAGCCTGCCGATCGGCCCCCACCTTTCCGAGGCACAGGTCAGCTACACCATCGACACCATCCGCCGCTATTTTGCAGCGTCCACCTGACAGACTCCCCAGAGGCTCTCGACCTCGCTGCCTTTCGTTCAAAAATGCCCCCTTGCCACCCCCGCCCCTCCCGCCAACGCTGACCGGTTTATGAGCAAAGCCGTCAAGATCTACGACACGACCTTACGGGACGGTACCCAGGGCGAAGGCATCAGCTTTTCAGTCACCGACAAGCTTCGGATTGCTGAGCGACTGGATGGGTTCGGCGTCGACTACATTGAAGGCGGGTTCCCCGGATCGAATCCGCGGGACATCACTTTCTTCCAGGAAGCCCAGAAACTCAGGCTCAAGCATGCCCGACTCGCCGCGTTCGGCTCCACCCGTCGCGCAGGCGCTAAGTCCTCCGAAGATCCCCAGCTCAAAACCCTGCTGGACAGCGGCATGCCCGTCATGACGATTGTCGGCAAGACATGGCTGCTTCATGTCACCGAGATCCTGCGCACGACCCCCGAAGAAAATCTGGCGATGATTGAGGATTCGGTCCGCTACCTCGTCGCCCAGGGGCGGGAGGTCATCTATGACGCCGAGCACTTTTTCGACGGATTCAAATCAGACAAAGACTACGCACTCCGTACCCTGGCGGCCGCTCTGCGCGGTGGGGCCACCAATCTGACCCTGTGTGACACCAATGGCGGTACCATGGTCAATGGCTTTGAATCGATTGTCCGCACCGTCGTCTCTGAATTCGGTGCCGATCGAGTGGGCGTCCATTGTCACAATGATTCGGGACTCGGCGTGGCACTCAGCCTGGCGGGAGTCACCGCCGGTGCCAGCCTGGTCCAGGGCACGGTCAACGGCTACGGGGAACGGACCGGCAATGCCAACCTGATCACTATTCTGCCGAGCCTGTTCCTGAAAATGGGGGCGACCGCCCGCTGTGCCGCCAATCTGGGTCAGCTTCGTGAGCTTTCGTTGTTCTTCGACGAGTTGGCCAATCTCCGGCCTGACACCAAGGCCCCCTACGTGGGCGCCTCGGCATTTGCGCACAAGGGAGGTCTGCACGCGAACGCGGCGCAGAAGGTCAAGAGCAGCTATGAACATGTCGACCCCGCCACGGTGGGCAACCGGACGCGGGTGCTCGTATCCGACATGGCAGGACGCAGTAGCGTGGTGCTCAAGGCGCGGGAACTCGGATTTGAACTCGATGAAAAGTCCCCGGCCATCAAGACACTGATCGACGAGTTGAAGGAACTTGAGTTCCGCGGATATGAATTCGAGGCGGCCGACGCCTCCCTCCAGCTGTTGATCGCGCGGGCGCTCGGTCAACACACCCAGTTCTTCACCGTCGACGGGTACCGCGTGATCATTGAGCGCCACGGTGGCGAACTTTGGGCCGAAGCCACCGTCAAGATCAAGGTGGGCGAGCGGTCCTATCACACGGTCGCCGAGTCCACCGGCCCGATCAGCGCGCTCGACCGCGCCCTGCGCCTGGCGCTCGAAAAGGATTTCCCTGAGCTTCAGGAAATGGAAC
Organism: Opitutaceae bacterium; assembly: GCA_046346755.1. GTDB lineage: Bacteria > Verrucomicrobiota > Verrucomicrobiia > Opitutales > Opitutaceae > UBA6669. The sequence continues at coordinate 37,793 of JAXMHM010000006.1, forward strand.
TGCGCGACTACAAGGTGCGCATCCTCGAAAGCAACCAGGGGGCAAACAGCCGCACCCGCGTGCTCATCGAAAGCGGCGACAAACAGAGCGTCTGGGGAACCGTGGGCGTGAGTGAGAACATCGTGGATGCCAGCTGGGAGGCGCTGCGCGCCGCGGTGGACTACAAACTGACCAAGACCCGCCGCTGACCTCACTGCCCCGGGGCAGACACACGTCCTCTTCCGCCAACGCGCGGCTTCCACCCTCTTTTCCCATGTCCCTCTACATCGGCATCGATTCTGGCACGCAAAGCACCAAGGCGGTGGTTCTCGACCTTGAAGCCGGCACCGTTGTCGCCGAGTCGCGAGCCCCCCACCAGCTCATTCCTGGCCTGCCCGTCGGCCACATGGAACAACATCCCTCGGATTGGACCACCGCGATGGACACGGTGATTCGGGACGTCGTGACGAAAATCGGGGCAGCCGCAGCGTCCCAAGTTCGTGGAATCGGTGTTTCCGGACAGCAGCATGGTTTTGTCCCTTTGGACGCCGAAGGCAGTGTGATTCGACCCGCCAAGCTGTGGTGCGACACCAGCACGACCGAGGAATGCTCCATTCTCACCAAGAAGCTTGGCGGGGCAAAAGCCACCCTCCGCAAAACCGGAAATCTCATCCTACCCGGGTTTACGGCTCCCAAGATCCTCTGGCTGAAACGAAACGAGCCCGCGCACTTCCGTCGCCTGAAGCAGGTTCTTCTGCCGCACGATTATCTCAATTTTCACCTCACCGGTCGTTACTTCATGGAGTACGGCGACGCTTCGGGAACGGCCTTGATGGATGTGAGGCGTCGCACGTGGTCAAAGGAGATCATGAACGCGATTGATCGACGGGTCGCCGACTGCCTGCCCACCCTTTCGGACTCCCATCTAGCCGCCGGCACCCTGCGGCCCGCGTTGGCGGAAGCGTACGGCCTTTCGCCGGAGGTGATCGTTTCCGCTGGCGGAGGCGACAACATGATGGGAGCCATCGGCACGGGAAACGTGGCGCCCGGCGTGGTGACGGCGAGTTTCGGCACCAGCGGCACCATCTACGCCTATTCTTCAAAGCCGGTGATCGATCCCGAAGGCGAAATTGCAGCCTTTTGTTCCTCCACCGGGGGATGGCTGCCCCTTCTTTGCACCATGAACGTGACCACCGTGACAGAACAGATGCGTTCGCTGTTCGGCATGGATCACAACCAGATGGCAGCCGCCGTTAACTCCGTCAGTGCGGGTTCGGATGGACTCGTCCTCCTGCCCTACCTCGCCGGTGAACGGACTCCCAATGTGCCTGATGGCTCCGGTGTCCTCTTTGGACTGACGCCCAAGACGATTACACCCTCCCACTTCGCCCGCGCCGCGATGGAGGGAGCGACCCTCGGCATGAACTACGGACTCCGCCGGTTGTCCCAACTGGGCGTCAAGGCCAAGGAAATACGAATCACCGGCGGCGGTGCCAAGTCCCCGGCCTGGCGTCAGATCATGGCCGATATCTTCGGGGTGCCCGTCGTGGCCATGGTTGAGGACGAAGGGGCAGCCCTGGGAGGCGCGCTCCAGGCTGCTTGGTGCATCGCGCTGCGCGAGGGACGTCGAAAGACCAAACTGTCCGAGCTCACCGCCCGGGTGGTCGCTGTCGATCAATCCACTCGGTGTGCGCCCGACCGCAGTCGCGTTGCACACTACCGCGAGTTGCAAAGCATTCAGGATCGACTGAGCAAAGACCTGCGGGAGCTCTTCAGCGTGCAACGTCGGTTCGCCTTGAAGGGCTCGTAACCGGTTACTCCAGGAGCTCGCTACTTCACCTTTTTCCGATGGCCCCTCCTAAAACAAAGAGAGCCGGTCACGCGGCTCACACCCAGTCCGCCCTCCATGGCGGGCTGTCCGGGACGATGCATCGTCCGATCAAACTGACGTTCCTCGGCGCCGGCAGCTTTTTCGCGCCGCGACTGGTGAACGACGTGGTCAGGATTCCAGGCAACCGCGGTGGCACGATCGCACTCGTCGACATCGACGAAAGGCGCCTTTCCGTGACGACCCGACTGATCCGTAAGCTGCTTGCGCTCCTCGGAGCCACCACCTGGAAGGTGGCCGCATCCGTGGATCGTTGCGCGGTGCTTCCCGGGACCGACTATGTCGTGAATTGTATCGAGGTCTCCGGACTTGAGTGCGTCGTGCACGACAATGATATTCCGCTGAAATACGGCGTCGACCAGTGCATTGGCGACACCATCGGCCCAGGAGGATTGTTCAAGGCGTTGCGGACCATCCCGGTTTGGTTGGAGGTGCTTCGGGACTGTGAACGTCTCTGCCCCTCGGCGTGGGTGCTTAACTACACCAATCCAATGGTGATGATGTGCACGGCGGCCGCCCGTGCGTCATCCATGTCTGTCGTCGGGCTCTGCCATTCCGTCCAGGGGACCAGCCAGTTGCTCGCAGAGTATTCGAACGTACCTTACAGCGAGCTGGAGTGGGAGTGCGCAGGGATCAATCACCTCGCCTGGTTCACCCGCCTTGAACACCAGGGCAAGGACCTTTATGCCTCGCGACTCAGGGCCCAGTTTGCGTCCGAGATCGAGGAAGGGATCCGCGAGTATGATGCGGGTGTCGTGGTGCAGGACAGTCGCGACAACAGCCATGGAAACCACGCAGAGGTCGCCTATCGGCAGCGCGACCTCATTCGCAAGGACATGTGTCTTCACTTCGGAGCCTTCATCACCGAGAGTTCGGGGCACCTGTCCGAATACCTCCCCTACTATCGCAAGAGCGAGTCCGGCCGCAAGTTGCTGCGTCTCGGCTATGAGGGAGGGTCGCGCTTTTACGCGACCAACTGGCCGCAATGGCGATCTCATGCCGATCAGGAACGCCGATCGATGTTGCGCGGTGACGCTCGCATGAGTTGGGAACGCTCCTGGGAGTATGCCTCGTGGATCATTGAGGCACGGGAAAAGGACGCAGCGTTTCGAATCCACGGCAATGTCATGAACAGTCAGGGCGGCGGAGGGTCGCTGATTTCAAACCTTCCGTCCAGCAGCTGCGTGGAAGTGGCCTGTCTGGTGGACCGAAACGGGGTGCATCCCACGCGCTACGGGGCGCTTCCCCCGCAAATGGCGGCGATTTGCGCCTCAAACCTCGGCATGTTTGATCTGGGGGCGCAGGCTGCAGTCGAGCGCAGTGTGGAAAAAGCGATCTACGCGCTCCTGCTCGATCCTCTGACTGCGGCCACTTGCACTCCGGCTCAGATCAAGGCGATGACGCTCGAACTCTTCGCAGCCGAAAAGCCCTTTCTTCCCGGTTACCGCTAAACTGGTGGGCCGGCGGCGGCGTCAAACGAGGTTCGAGGGATCGACGTCGAGGACCTGTACCATGTCATCGGGCCAGGCAAAGCCGCCTCGAAGCCGGTCCAGTTCCGCAATGATTTTGGTGACGCTGGGCGTAAAGTACCAGAGCTGCCACCGGTAGTGGTCCTTGATCCGCTCGATCGGGGAAGGCGACGGTCCCCGGAGCTCGAGACGACCCGCAAACGTGGTCTCGACCAGACGCGCCCATTGTTCGGAGTAGAACTTGAGTCGCTCTTCGCTGGGACCGCGAAAGAGATGGTGAATCAGATGCCGGTAAGGCGGATATCGGAACTGCTGGCGCATGCGAAGTTCAGATTCGGCGAATCCATCGAAGTCAGCATGCCGGGAGAACTGAATCGTCTCCGACTGCGGTGTAAATGTCTGGACCACCACTTCGCCCGCACGGTCCCCGCGTCCCGCCCGGCCGGCCACCTGGACAAGCAGCTGAAACGTGCGCTCGTTCGCCCGAAAATCGGGAATGTGCATGGAGATATCGGCGTCAATCAGTCCCACCAGGGTGACATTGGGAAAATCCAAACCCTTGCCGATCATCTGGGTTCCCACCAGCACGTCGATCTTCCCGGTGCGAAACTCGCCCAGCAGCTCACGAAAGCGGTTCTTCTTGGCCATGGTATCCGCATCGATCCGCTCGATCCGCGCCTTCGGCAGCACGCGCCGGACCGACTCTTCCACCCGCTGCGTGCCAAGGCCCTTCCATCGAATGTCAGGCGCTCCACACTTTGGGCAACGGTTGGGAGCCGGACGGGAGTCACCACAGAGGTGGCAGCGCAGCGTTTCGTCGCTGCGATGGTAGGTCATGGTGATACTACAGTGCCGGCACTCCTCGGCATGTCCGCACTTCGTACAGAGCATCGACGAGGAATAGCCTCGGCGGTTGATAAAGAGGATGGTCTGCTCGCGTCGTTCAAAGCGCGCGTGCATGGCATCGACGAGGACGCGCGAGAGGGTCGTCATGCCCCGCTGGCGCATCACTTCGATCTTCATATCGACAACTTGGATATGGGGAAGTTTGCGCGAATCCACCCGTTCCGTCAGGCGGAGCAGCTGGTAGCGTCCCGCTTTGGCATTGGCATAACTCTCCAACGACGGCGTGGCCGAGCCCAGCAGACACACCGCGCGACAGAGTTTCGCCCTCATCACCGCAACATCGCGGCCATGATATCGGGGGGTCTCATCCTGCTTGTAGGCGGGTTCGTGCTCCTCATCGACGACGATCAACCGGAGGTTCCGCACCGGGGCAAAGATCGCCGACCGCGCTCCCACCACCACGCGGGCTTCACCTGTCGCAAGCGCAAGCCAGCCGTCGAGACGCTCGCCCTCGCTCAGGTGACTGTGCCAGACCACACAGCGATGATCCGGAGCGATCGCCTCCAGCCGGGAGCGAAGCCGGGCGACCGTCTGGGGAGTGAGCGCCACTTCCGGCACGAGGAAGATCACGCCGCCTTCCCCTTTCAGGGCCTGCGCGATGGCGTGGAGGTAAACCTCGGTCTTGCCCGAACCCGTGACACCGTGCAGCAGACTCACTCCAAATGCCTCTTTGGCGAGCAGCCCTTCAAGCGAAGCAACAGCCTCCTTTTGCTGGTCGTTGAGCAGCGGCGCCAGCGACGCAACCCGCTCACTGGTTTCGAATCCATCCGCATAGGCGATGCGTTCGATCCGACGCGTTTCCTCTTTGAGCACCCCCGACTTGATCAGCGCGGCGGCCACGGATGCGGTCACATCGAGGCGATGCAGGACCAGTTGTTTCTTCAGCGGCACCAGCTGGGGTTCGACAAACCGATAAAGTCGCGCTTGTTGGGGCGCTCGCTTCTCAAGTCGGGCGACCTCGTCGGTCGAAAGCCGCCGTCCCAAACTCAGGAGCTTCTCCTCTTTCAGCGCTGCTCCGGCCCGTACGGGAGCGGGGAGCATTCCCTCGATCACGCCGTCAAGGGTGCAGGCATAGTAGGTCGCCATCCATCGAGCCAAACCCAGGAGGTCGCCCGGAACGGCCGGAAACGGATAAACAACCTGGAGAATCGATTTCAATCGATCAGCGGGAAAATCAGCCGGAGCTCCAATTTCTCCCACAACCCCAAGCGTGTGCCTCCGCCCCAACGGAATACGAACCAAGGACCCCACCCCGACCGACGGCACGAGGGGTTCAGGCACAAGGTAGTGCAAGACCTTGTCAAAACCGGCCAGAGGATGAACTCCCACCATCATGGCGCCGTGAATGAGCCCTGCGGCGTCACGCGGCAATCCTGCAAGCGACCAAGCTGCCGCCCCGACCGGGGCCAGCCCTGACGCCCCAAAGCGGGCACACCGGGCATTGACACCCCCCGGTCCCCCGAAAACATGCCAAATGTGAGCACCGATGCGAAACGCGAACAGTTCAAGAGCTTCCTGACCAAGAAAGGACTGCGCGTCACCAACCAGCGTCTCGCCATCTTTGAAGCGGCATTCGCGCAAAAGGAGCACTTCACCGCGGAAGGTCTGCTCGACCATGCGCGCCGCATCGATGACTCGGTTTCTCGAGCCACCGTGTATCGGACCCTGCCTATCATGACCGAAAGCGCACTTCTCCGCGAGGTGGACATCGGCTCCGGCGAGAAATTCTACCGACGCAACGCCGACAACAATGGGCAGATGGCACAGGTGGTCTGCCTTGATTGCGATCGCATTTTTGAGATCAGTGCCCCGTTCATGGAGTGGTACGGCAGCACCGTCTCGTCGAAGCTCGGTCTCACACCCGTGTCGCAGCGGCTTCAGGTCAGCGCGCACTGCAACGTCCTGCGCGATACGGGCAGCTGCAAGAACAAGTCCCGTTGACGCCCGCCGGCCATGTCAAAACCCAAACAGACCGATCCGGCCTTCGAAACCGCCTTTTTCGAATCCGTGCTGCGGAACAACCCGCGGTATCCCGACGTGGTCGAGCTCCTTGGCGGGCTCTACACCAAACAGGGCCGGATCGCAGAGGGCCTGAAAATGGACCGTCGCATGGTCCGCCTCCAGCCGGAGAATCCAACGGCCCACTACAATCTCGCCTGCAGTCTTGCGCTGTCCCGGCGGACGGGTGAGGCGCTGCGGGCCCTGAAGCAGGCGGTCACCCTCGGCTACACGGATTTCGATTGGATCTCGCAGGATCCCGACCTCGAAGGGCTCCAGAAGCACCCCGAGTTCCAGCGCATCCTCAGCCAGCTGCAGCCCAAGAGCTAACGCGGCACGGTTTGCCACCGGGCGCGTTTCACTCACGCTTACCTTGTATGCCTGTTGAACTGAACTACGAACCGCACGTCGTGCCGCCTCGTCGCGGTCCCTATCGCCCTTCTCCCATCCAGGAGGAAATTCTGGAGCTGAAGCGTCAGCGGAACGCCGTCATTCTCGCGCACAACTACCAGGTGGAGGCGATTCAGGATGTCGCTGACTTTGTCGGCGATTCCCTCGGTCTGTCCTATCAGGCGCAGGCGGCGCAAGCCGAAGTGATTCTCTTCTGCGGGGTGCACTTCATGGCCGAGACCGCGAAAATCGTCAATCCGGGTCGTGTCGTGCTCCTGCCGGACCTCCACGCGGGCTGCTCCCTGGCCGACTCCTGCCCCGCCCCACGCCTGGCGGCCTACAAGGCGGCGCATCCCCATCTCTATGTTGTGGCCTACATCAACTGCTCGGCCGAGGTGAAGGCACTCAGTGATGTCATCTGCACCAGCGGCAATGCCGTTCAAATCGTCAATCGCGTACCGGCCGACCGGGAAATTCTCTTCGTGCCCGATCAGAACCTCGGACAGTGGGTCGCGCAACGCACCGGACGTCCGCTCCAGCTCTGGCCCGGCAGCTGTTATGCCCACGTTCAATTCACGGTCCAGGCGATCGAGAAGGTCCGTTTGCGCTTCCCCGATGCGCCCCTGGTTGCCCATCCCGAGTGTGTTCAATCCGTCCGCGACCTCGCGGACGAGGTGTGCAGCACCGAGTTGATGGTGAAGTTCGCGAAGAACCACCCGGCCCGGGAAATCATCGTCGCGACCGAAAGCGGCATGCTTCACCGGTTACGTCGGGAAGTTCCCGACAAGACCTTTGTCGCCGCTCCGACGGATTCCTGCGCCTGCAATGACTGCCGGTTCATGAAAATGAATACCATCGAGAAGGTGCGGGACGCCTTGAAGTCGGGCTCGCCGGCGATCGAAGTTCCCGAGGCGACACGAACCGCCGCCCTGATTCCGCTCCAGCGCATGCTCGACTGGAGCCGACGCTAAGCCGCCCCTCAGTCAGCGTTGGCCTGGGCGATTTGCGCGGCCGCCGAAGCCCGCAGGGCTTCCGCCAGCACGGGATCGCTCGCCGCTGCATGTTCCTGGAGCTTCCGTTCGCGATTCACGACCTCTTCCTCTCGCTGCTCAAGTTCAGATTCCTTCTCCTGCTGAAGCTGCACTTTGCGCAGCAGTCGGGCCTCACTGTCGTCCAGAAAGGCTTCACGTTCCGCGAGCGCCTGGCGAAGTTCCTTGAGTGACGCTTCACGCCGGTCCAGTTCCTGGCGCAGGCGCTCAAACGCCACTTGCTCTTCAGCGGTTGCTCCACGCCGCGACGACTGGCCATTGCGACTCGCCGCCAGCATCTCTTCCTTGGCGGCGACAAGCGCCTCGGTCTCCGCCAATTCGCGTTCCCGTTCGGCAATCCACGATTCCTGGTCAACCAGTTCACGTTCGCGCTGCTCGAGTTTGGTTTCGAGACGCCGCAGATTCTGTTCGAGCTCCGCCAACGACCCTGGCGTAGCGGCAGGTGCTTCCACCTCCTCGTGACGCTGGACGGCGATCGGCAGACGTTCCGACGGGTCTGCCAAGGAAGCAGCCAACGCCGATCGCAGCGACGCCCGGGCTGCCTTCCCCTTGGGCAGCACCAGCGGCAAGTCTCCAATTCTCGGGGCCGGGAAACGCACCGTCACCGAGGGTGCGGTGGAATCGACCTCGCTCATGGTCAGGACCGGGAGAACAGGCGACTAAACCAGCCCTTGCCCGACTTGGGTTGGCTACCCGACTTGGCAACCGACACGGGTGCTGGCACGTTCTTGAGATGCGGGGTGAGCAACGCGTTGACCACCGTTTCCAATGCCGGATCACCAATCACGACCAGCGCTCGCGCGAGTGAGGAGCCAGATGCGATTTGGGCAACGAGTTCGGCCTTTTGATCCATGAAATAGGCCACCAGGCGCGCCACTCGATCGCGGGTTGCCGGATGCACCTGCGACGGCTTCGAAATTACAATCGCCCGTTGTTCGGGAGTGAGCGAACGCACCGTGAGCGCAACGGCCTCAATCAAATGCAGTCCCTTCTTGCCCGGCCTGAACGGCAGGTACTTCGCCAGCGCGGGTTCGTCGACATGAGAGAGCGCATTGAGAAGGCCGCGGAAGTCACCACCCACAATCACGGCTTGCGAAAGGCCTTGGGCAAAGACGGCAAACTGTCCCAACGTCCCCAATTTCTCGAGGCTGCAAAATTCGAGTGTGTTCTCCTGCAGCGCCGTAAACTCGATCGGAAACTCCTCTGGAATCTCCAAACGCGTCATGTTCTTGAGCAACGGATTGTCGCGCTCCGTGGAAACCGCAGCCTGCGCCACCATGTCACCGAACGGATTGTCGAAGGCGAGGGTCTCCTTGAGAATGTCGACCAGTTGGTCGAACCGCTCCATGGGTTGCCCTTTGGCCACGAGGGACTCGTAGGCCTCCGCAAAGGTCAAATCGATGTAGAGAGCCGGAGTCTCCTTCTTGTCCTTGATCGGCCACTCAGGCCCCTCGAGATTCTGGGCCAGGCTGTAAAGCGGCGTATCAACCATGATGGACATGGAGAACGCTCCGCGAATATCGTCCCAGTCCTTCGCGGTATGACGCAGCTTCGTGGGTTGGTGTGGGCTGGTAGGGCGCATGGGAATATATCGGTCTTTCGCTATGCCTGCTGAAGGAGTTCGAGCGTCATCCGTCGATAGTCGTTGACCACATTGTCTTGCGAAGGGTCAGCGGCGTCCTGACTGATCAAAACGACCGGCAGTCCGAGGGTCACCGCCCGCCGCACCACCATCGCGTCGCGGATCTGCGCATCGAGGATCTTCGCATTCGCGGCGACGCGCTTGGCAGCACGGAATTGGTTAAGCCGTAGCTGCATACGCATCTTGGGAACTTCAATGTCCACTCCGGTCTTGATCGCGTTGAACACGATGCTGTGCACCTGGGCCGGTGGTCCCATGGACGCACGGCGGAAGCTGGCCGAGAGCATGTGAAATTTCTGTAATTTCTCCACCAGGAGCGTGAATCCAATCAAACTGAGAGCGTCAGGGTTCGCCGGGACGCAGATTTCATTGGCGGCGAAGATTCCGCACTGGGACGCCCGTAGGATGTTCGGCGGACAGTCGAAGAGGATGAAGTCGTAGTTGGGTTCAACCAACGCGAGCTGCTCCTGAAACACCAGGTACGGCGGCCGTTTGGGGTCCCCCGTATACTCATTCTCCAAGTCAACCAAGTTGAACGCCGTGGGAAGGAGATCGAGTCCGGGCAGCAGTCGCTCACCGCTCTTTCCCTCAATCACGTCTCGGATGATCAGGTCCTTGATGTGGGCTTTGCCGGGCTCAAAGATTGAGTAAACCGCTCCCTCACCCGATGAGTTGATCTTGTTCCAGCGGTCCAGCTTCAAAAGCCAGATGCTTGCGTTCGACTGCGTGTCGAAGTCACAAAGAAGCACACGCTTGCCGGCTTTCACAAAGGCTGCCGCCGTGTTGACGATGAGCGAAGTCTTACCGACTCCGCCCTTGTAGTTGATGAAAGCAATTTTTCGAGCCATCGCAAAGAAGACGCACAGGATATCGGCCAGAGACGCGGTCCCTTGAAGGCAACTCGACGCAGAACGACGAGACGCAAGCGACCGCTCGGTCGTGTTTGACGTTATTTTCGCCAGCCCGGGAAGTCACCTGCTTTTCACTTGCTTGGCACGATGACGCCATCGCCATCCCTCCTAATGCGCCAGTGCGCCCTTTGGTCCTGAGTGTCGACGATGAAAGCGATGTGACCTCCCTGCTCCAGTTTCACTTGGAACGAGCCGGGTGTGACGTCGTCGTGGCCGCCAGTGGTCGCGAGGCCCTGCAACGGGTGGCAGAGCGCCGCCCCGACCTCATTCTGCTCGACCTTATGCTCCCCGACATCGACGGACTCGGCGTGTGCGAAATCCTGCGCCGCGAAACCCGCACCGCCATGATTCCCGTGGTCATCCTGACCGCCTGGGCCACCGTGGACGCCCGTTCCTTGGGTTTGGAACTTGGAGCGCTTGATTACCTAACCAAGCCGTTTGTCCCAAAAGAGTTAGTAGCGAAGGTAACACGCCTGCTTTCACTCCGGCCGCGTGTTTGAGCTCGGCTTTTAGGGAAAACGCGGACCGCCAGCAGAAGGGACCGCTCGGGGAACAGGTTTCGCTCGCGGAGCCGGCGCGCACGCGTGTAATCCGTTCTATGGACAAATCCCAGCTGCGGATTGCGATTGTGAAGCAACTGGAGGCCGACCTTGCACTATTGACCGAGGCAGCGCTGACCTCCCGAGACGAAGCAACCCACGAAGAGAGCCGGGCCGAAAACCAGTACGACATGCACGCGCAGGAGGCGGCGTACCTGGCGGAGGGACAGGCCAAGATGGCGGCGGAGTTGCGAGAAACCCTGGCTCACTACCAGACCCTCGAACTCTCCGAAGCCCCAACGGGTGCACCGATTGCAGTGGGCGCGGTCGTGACCGTCGAGCCGAACGGTGGCGAACAACGCACGTACTTTGTCGGACCACGGGCCGGAGGGCTCGAAGTAGATTGGGAGAAACGAACCGTGATGGTGGTGACGCCGGCATCTCCTCTCGGCCGACAGTTGATGGGCCGCCTCCCGGGAGACAAAATCCAACTTCCCAGTCGAACGGGCACGAGTGACCTCCGAATTCTCTCCGTCGACTGAGATGCCGAGGCCGGCTTGCACCCGTGAACGCAGCCCCCAATGGTCGTTCTCCTATGGGATTGAAGCAAGTCATGCTCCTGTGGCTCCTCAGCCACCTTGTCAGTGCAGCAACCTGGGCCGAGCCCCTGCCAGACGAGCTGCGCACTGCCTTGAAAGGGTTCCAGGCAGAAGGCACCCGAGGATGGGCATTCACCCAGACCACCCGGGGTGAAGGTCAAAGTATGGTGGAGCGATTTGATCCGCGAATGTCCGAGTACAAACGGTGGGAGCTACAGCAGAAGAACGGGCGCGCGCCAACGGAGAGCGAAAGCAAGACCTACAACGAGGTGCAGACCCGTCATTCGCGGGGCGAAACCGCGCCCAATGTGAAAGACCAAATCGATGACAGTACCGCTGAAAAAACCGAGGACGACGGCACTCGGGTACGATGGAAATTTCGCCTCAAGACTACCGACAAAGATGACCGTTCAGCCGCACACATGACTGCGACTTTCACCCTCCACCGTCCGACCGGCACCATTGAACAGGTGGACTTGGCCAGTTTCGAGCCCTTCAGCCCGGTCCTTGGAGTCAAAATCGACGAGGCACGCACTCAAATTCAATACACCTTGCCGGACGGCGAACGCCCGACATTGCTTCGATCCATCACGGTTCGACTTCGCGGACGCGCCTGGTGGTTGAAGTCCCTCGATCAGGACCTGACTGTGGAGTATTCGAATTTTGAGTTTGCGAAACGACGTTGACCCACCTCGCACTCGTCGCCGGTCCCTTTCCGGCACACCGAACGCAAGCACGTTTACACCATGGCAATGACCTGGCTGGGTAATGTTGAATCTTCGACCTTCTGGGCACACCATGCCTGGAGCGAATTTGCCGCACTGCCACGCAAAGACCAGTTCGTGGCCGTTCTGCCCGTTCACGGTTTTGCGGATCACGGGATGGGACTGGCACTTGATATCGAAGAAGTTGTTGGCGGCGAGATTCTGCGCCGGGCGCTCCACCATCTTCTCCCTGACGCAGAGTTTCGCGTGCTTCCGGCCCTTCGGTTTGGCCTTGCTCCGTATCCGTCCGCGTTCTTCGGCATCGATCCCGAAACTGCCCACGATCTCGTGAAGGAGATCGCCGAAGGCGTCAGTGCCGCCGGCTTTCGCAAGCTCGTTTTCTTCTCCACCAGTCCCTGGAACGAAGAATGGATCGATGCGGCCTCGCGCGATGCTCGCGTCCAGCTTGGCCTCCAGACGTTTGTCATCAACCTGAGCGGACTGGAGCTGGATTTCCATCCCTCCAGTCGGTCGCGTGCCCGGTTGCAGGCGATTGCCTCGTTTCTCCTACATCAGGCGCCGGCGACGGTGACTCGACCCGGCCGCGTCCTGGACGAGGACTTTCGACCGGGTCAGTGGCTTCAGCCGCCTCCCTGCGTGCCTGATGAAACGGTAGCGTGTGACCCGGAGCTCGCTGCTGCCGGCTACGGGCTTGCCCGTTTGCTCCAGGAGGTGAGGTCCAAAGCGCACCTCGGCGTGCGCACGAACCCGGTGCCGGCTCCGGCTCCTTCGCAGGCTACGCTGCCCGATCCCGTTTTGTCCGATCGACGTATTTGGCCCGATCATCGGCCATTCTACCTCGCCCACCTGACGGTCGACGCGATCTCCGCCCTGCCGGACAAGGACCGCAGCCTCGTCCTCATTCCCACCGGAGCCATCGAGCAGCACGGACACCACCTGCCGGTGGGAGTCGACGCGATTCTGGGGCAAGCCTGGCTCAATGCAGCACTTCAGAAGGTCGGAGGCCGTGCTTCCGTCTGGGTCGCCCCTCCGATCACGTATGGCAAGAGCAACGAGCACGTCGGATTTCCAGGGACCATCCACGTATCGGCAAAAACACTCCGCCGACTGTTACTCGCCCAGGCCCGGCAGCTCAAGGCCCTCGGATTCAGAAACCTGGCGGTGTTCAACACCCACGGGGGTAACAGTGCGGTGCTGGTCTATACGCTTCGGGAAATCCAAGCGGATCTGGGCCTGCGGGCCGGGATGGTGGGGCTGGGCTACACAGCCCCCCTCTCCGAGCAGGAGCGGAGCTTTGGTTTCCACGCCGGCGAATGGGAAACGGCGATCATGCTCGCCGTCACCGAGGGTCTGGTCCGTATGGATAAGGCGACGTGCGAATACCCTGCTCGGATCAGCGACCCGGGGGAACTGCGACCGGAGAATGCCCCGGCGACTTTCTCGTGGATCAGCCGGGATATCTCGGTCAGCGGCACGATGGGTGACGCGACTCGGGCGAGTGAAGAAAAAGGGAGACGTTGGTTCGACGAAGCGTCCACGTCGCTCGCCGAACGCATTGTCACGTTGGCGGCCGCTTCACGTTGAGGCCACCCACTTGAGGATCGTGGTGGTCAAGGGGGGAAGCGTCAGAACCACGCTCTGGCTCATCCCGTCCGCCGGAACATCCTCCGTGTGGACTCCGCCCTGATTGCCCAATCCGCTGCCTCCGTAGTACTGGCTGTTCGTATTGATCACTTCGCTCCAAAAACCGCGGCGGGGAACACCAATGCGATAGTTGCGCCGGATGACAGGCGTAAAGTGCCCGACAACCGTGAACAGAGTCTGCTCGGCCGCGTCACAACGCAGAAACGCAAGCGTGCTGGCTTCGGAGTCGTGACACGCCAACCAACGGAATCCATGCGGATTCAGATCGTTTTTGCTCAAAACCGGCTCGTGCGTGTAGAGCCGATTGAGGTCGCGGACCAGTAGGCGGATGCCCTCATGATCGAGATATTGGGTCAGGTGCCAATCCAGGGAACCCGCGTAGGCCCATTCGGAACTTTGTCCGAATTCGCCGCCCATGAAGAGCAGCTTCTTTCCGGGCCAGCCCCACATGTGGGCATAGAGTGCGCGCAAGTTCGCCGCTTTTTCCGGGATGTGCCAGGCCGCCATCTTCATCAGCATGGAGCCTTTCCCGTGAACGACCTCATCATGCGAGAAGACGGATATGAAGTTCTCCGCGTACTGGTACAGCATGCCAAACGTGAGGTCGTTCTGGTGCCACTTCCGGTGAATGGGATCCTTAGTGAAGAACTTCAGTGTGTCATGCATCCACCCCATGTTCCACTTGAAGTCAAAACCGATGCCCCCGTCGTGGGTCGGTTTAGATATGCCGGGAAAGGACGTGCTCTCCTCCGCGATCATGCGAACTCCGGGATAATAGTGATGCACCAGGTCGTTCGTGGTCTTGAGGAACTCGATCGCGTCCAGGTTTTCCCGACCACCGTACTTATTGGGCACCCACTCGCCCTCCTTGCGTGAATAGTCGAGATAGAGCATCGACGCCACCGCATCAACCCGCAAGCCGTCGAGGTGGTAGCGATCAAGCCAGCACAGCGCATTCGCCACCAGAAAGCAGCGCACCTCGTTGCGGCTGTAGTTGAATATCAGCGTGCCCCAATCCATGTGCGCTCCCTGGCGGGGATCCGCGTGCTCGTAGAGGTGGGTCCCGTCAAACTCCGCCAGGGCAAAGCTGTCCCGAGGAAAATGCGCCGGCACCCAATCCAGGATCACACCGATACCACGTTGGTGCAGGTGGTCCACAAACCAGGCGAAGTCGTCCGGAGTTCCAAACCGCTGGGTCGGTGCAAAAAATCCTGTCACCTGATAACCCCACGATCCGTCGAACGGATGTTCGGCCAGCGGCATCACCTCGACGTGGGTAAAGCCCATCTCAATCACGTAGTCCGCCAATTGCGGGGCCAACTCGCGATAGGTGAGCGGCCGGTTACCGTCGTCCGCCCGCCGTTTCCACGAACCGAGGTGCACCTCGTAGATCGACATCGGCTGGTCACGGTCCTCCGCCGCAGCCTTCCGCTTTTCAATCCAATCGCCGTCGCCCCACCCATAGCGTCCAGCATCGTGAACGATGGAGGCATTTCCCGGGGGGGCCTCAAAATAGCTGCCGAACGGATCCGTCTTCAGTCGAATGTGCCCGCGGACATCCCACACTTCGAACTTGTAGAGCTCACCCGCCCCCAATCCAGGCAGGAAGAGCTCCCAGACACCCGATGCCCCCAGAGGACGCATCGGATGATATCGACCGTCCCATCCATTGAAATTCCCCACGACGGAGACGCGCTTCGCGTTGGGCGCCCAGACCGCAAAGGAGACACCGGGGACCTCGTTGATGCGACGCAGGTGTGCGCCCAATTTATTGTACAGTCGATGTTCGTTGCCTTCGTTGAAAAGGTACAGGTCCTGATCGCCCAAGGTGGGCAGGAACGAATACGCATCGTGGATTTCGTGCGTTTCCCCGTTTTCGAGGGTGGCGCGCAGTCGGTAGCGAAACACTTGTTTGCGCTTGGGCAAAAACACCTCGTAGAAGCCGGAGTCATGCAGCCGGTCCATCGCCCAGCCTTCCTTGGTCTGGGGATCAATGACTTCACAGGCGACGCAGCGGCGGATGAAACATCGAACCACCACCCCCTGTGTCCGCCCCTTCTTGCAGGGATGCATCCCCAAGGTGTCATGAGGATGGCTAGCCGTGGCATGAAGAAAGCGATCAAGGAGGTCTTGGGTGATGATCACGTCATTTTTTGGGGTTGAAAGAAGCCTAACGCCAACGCGATGCCCACGTCTAGCGAGGAGTCGGGGAATCTTGAGGGCTCAACCCAAGCCATCGCAGAGGTCAGAAATTAACCGGTGTTCTTGAGCCCTCCTGAGATGCCATTGATCGTCAACTCAATCACGGAACGCGCGACCTCTTCCTCCGCCTTGGAAAAGTCACCGCGACGGAGTCGGCGGAGCATCTCCACTTGCAGGTAATTCAAGGGGTCGATGTAAGGGTTTCTGAGCTCCACAGACCGCTTCAAGACCGGTTCGTGGGACAGCAGTCCGCGCGCACCGACCACGGCCAGAATCGACTGTTCTGTGAGACGAAACTCATCCAGAAGCACGCCAAAGATCCGTTCTCGAACGTCGGCATCCTCGACCAGATCGGCATACATCCGGGCGATCGTCATGTCGGCTTTGCAGAGGGTGAGCTGGGCATTGTCGACCAGTGAGCGAAAGAACGCCCACTCTCGGTACATGGTGCGCAGGAGTTTCAGACCGCCGGGACCGCGTTTCAACACGGCATCGAGTGCAGTGCCCATCCCGTACCAGCCCGGAAAATTAAACCGGCTCTGCATCCACGAGAAGACCCAGGGTATCGCGCGCAAATCGTCCACCGACTGAGCCGCCCGGCGGTAGGTGGGTCGCGAGCCAAAGCGGAGATTGCCAATTTCCTCGATCGGCGTGGCCTGTTTCCAGAATCGCAGGAAGTCCGGGTCGTGGTGCACCAGGGCCTGATAGGCGGTATAGCCAGCTTCCGAGAGCGCTTCCATGGCTGAGATCCACGCCTCCGGCCAGACCGGGGACGACTGAGCCGCATGGGCGGCAAGCAATACACCATGGGTCATTTGCTCAATGATCCGAAACGCGAGATCCGGGTCGTGGTAGCGGGTCGACAAGACTTCGCCCTGCTCGGTGATCCGAATCCCGCCATCGCGCAAGCCCACGGGTTGGGCAAGAATCGCTTTCGCAGCCGGACCGCCTCCCCGCGCGATGCTCCCACCCCGTCCGTGAAAGAGCGTCAACTTAACGCCGCGCCGGCGGCAAACCGTCGCGATTTCATCCTGGGCGCGATGCAATGCCCAAGAGGCGGTCACATAGCCGCAGTCCTTGTTTGAATCCGAGTAACCCAGCATGACCTGTTGATGCAGTCCGGCCGGCCCGCGCGGCCCGGTGTAGGTGAGACACGAAAAAAGTCCCTCCAGGACCGCGGGGGCGCGCACCAAGTCCGCTCGCGTTTCGAACAAGGGAGCCACGGGCAGGTCTGCCCCAGTCCAGAGCATCAAAAGCTTGACCTCCAAGACGTCGGACACGTCATTCGCCATGCTGATAACGTACAGCCCCAATGCTTCGGGCCCGAGCCGCTTTTGTGCCAACGCCGCCACTACAAGCGGCTCCATCACCTGGCGCGTGGTGGCGGTGGCTTTGCTCCAATCCACCCTCCGCTCGCTCACTCCCGCTGCGATTGCTGCGAGCAGCAGCGCCTGCTTTTCCTCCTCGCTACAGCGTGCGTAATCGGGTCGCTGCAGAATCTCCGCCACCGCGATTTCGTGCAGGCCTGAATGCTGTCTCAGATCGAGGTGGGCAGTGTGAAGCCCGAACACATTCAGCCGCTGGATCGCATCCTTGAGCTCGCCACCCGCCATCGCTTTCGCTTTCCCGGCCAGAAGGCTCGCCTCGATGGTCTTGTACACGTGACGCACCGACTCGGTGGTCAAACTCAGCGGAGTTTCCTCGGCGTCGCTCCCCAGGATGTCGGTGCCTTCACGCACTTCCGCCACCGCCCTCGTCAGTCGTTCCCTCAATCCTGCCAGCAACAGCCGATAGGGTTCATGGGGGTAGCGGTGCCTCAGTTGTTCGATGTGTCCCGAGAGATGCCGGTCCTCACGAAAGAGCCGCACCACCCCGGGCGAGATCGCATCGCGTCGATCACTCACGGTCAATGTCCGGCCCAGCTCCCGGGCGGAGACCCGGACCTTCTCGATCGCCAGCCGCCGGTGCAGCGCCAGCACTTCGCCCGTGACGCGACCCGTGACATTGGGATTTCCGTCACGATCGCCACCAATCCAGGAACCGAATCGCAACCACTGCTGCGGGCACCGAACCGTGGGGTAGTGCAACGCAAGGCACCGTTCGAACTCCCGCTGCAACCGGGGCACCACGTCAAAAAGAGTCGAATCATGGTACCAAAGCCCGGTCCTTGCTTCGTCCGTAACGTCCGGGCGGGCCACCCGACTTCGATCCGTTAGCCAAAGGGACGCAATTTCTCGCTCAATCATCTCACGCTCCTCCTCCGCACCCGATCCGGTGGATTGGGCGGCGGGCCCTTTCTGCAGCAGCGCGCCGAGGCGCTGTAACTTCGTCAGCAGGGTCCGGCGCTTGGATTCCGTCGGATGAGCGGTGAACACCAACTCGATCGCCATTTGGTCAACCAATCCCTGCAGAGTCGATGGGCTGACCTCCTGTGCCTTCAGAATTTCAAGGGCCTCCTCGATCGACTCGCGTTGGGCGGGAACTCCATCCTTACCTCGTCCCCGGGCCAATCGACGCTGCCGCAAAAGGCCAATTCGGAAGTTTTCTTCCGCCAGATTGATGAGTTCGAAGTACAAGGTAAACGCCATTGCCAGATTAAAGGCCTGACTTGGATTTACTTGTGCAACCGCCTGCAAGAGCTCGGACGATCCACTGGGATCGCCGGAACGAGCGCGTTTTGCCAACACGCGGAGCCCCTCGACTCGTTCATAGGTTTCCTGCCCCTCCAATTGACCAATGACGCGTCCCAAGGCTGCACCCAGGGCACGAATCTCAGCACGAAGGGTGGAGGTGTCTTTGACTACAGGATGCTCTGCTGGAGAGGATTGGGCCATTTGAAGCGAGAAAAAGCAGGGACGAAATTCGTCGATGTGGGAAGAAATGTGAACGCGACTGAGCGAAAACTGCGCCAACCTCGCTGCAATTGCACCACGAAGGCGACCGAAAGCAGAGCCAAAGCAAACCCCTTCAAGCGTCTTGCCTGCGTCGCCTGACCTCGGTTGCCTGCGACCGTGCGTTTCTGGTCATACTTCGCAATTGGGTTCACCGCATTGGCTACCTTGGCGGCTCAGCCTGCCCGTCGTCTGCCTGCCCTGGTTTCCGATACCACCAGCTTCGACCTCGCCACGGGAGAAGCTGTCCTGAAGGGAAACGCCTCACTGGTCCAGGATGGCACTTCCCTGCATGCGAATGAAATTCGCTACAACGACAAGACGAGGACCGCCTCGGCCCGCGGAAACGTCATTCTTCAGCAACTCGATCGCCGACTTCTCGCCGATGAAGTGATCTATCGCTTCGACGACAAGTCATTCGACGTAAAGAACCTCAGGGCCGGCTTGGATCCCATCTACGTCAGCGGCACCCGTGTCCGGGGTGCCGGCGATGCATGGACTTTGGAAGACGCCACTGCACATGTGAGAGAATTGGGTCCATGGACTCCGGTCGCCCGCGCGAAGTCCCTCGTGCTGCGTGCCGATCGGAGCATGGAGATGGTGGACGGGCGGCTCGGACTGGGTTCCGTCAATCTGCTGCCTCTCCCCGGATTTCCGATTCCGGTCGACGAGGTCTTCTTACGCTATCTGACCCTCGGAGCAGGGTATCGAAAGTCCCTCGGCGCCTTTGTTGAGGTGGGCACTCAACTTCCCATCGCACCTGGAGTCGAATTGGGAGGCGATATCGGCTACTTCACCAGCCGCGGTATCATGGCCGGACCCTCAGGTCGCTACGCCCGGCAGGGCGAAGACCGGTCTATCTCAGGAACCTTTCGAAGTGGTTTCATTCACGACAGCGGCGACAAACAACGTGACGTGCTTGGCAAGTCGATCGCCGAAGACCGCGCTTTTTTTCATTGGGAACACCGCCAGCGCGTTTCCCCCTCGCTCAGTCTGGTGGCTGACCTGGACTACTGGAGTGACTCCGAAGTCATGCGCGATTTTCGCCCCAAGGAATTTTACCCCGTGCAGCAGACCGATACGTTTGTTCAGGCCGAGTATGTCGCTCCGTCCTTCGTGCTGAACGGGATGACCCGCCTGAATCTGAATCGCTACTTTCAGGTTCAAGAGCGCCTGCCGGAGATTCAGTTCTTACTCCTTCCGCGTTCAATCGGCACAGGCGAACTCGGGATTTTTCAGCGGGGTGCAGTGTCACTGGTGCGGCTCCGGGAAGACGCGGTGACCACAGGCCCTACTCTAAGAAGCGACCGTTTCAATGCCCACTATTCCCTGTCGCGGCCTTGGCCGGTGAAAGAGTGGCTGACCCTGACGCCCGTCGGAGGAGCCCAGGTCACTCACTACGCCAATACGTCGGGCACCCTTGGCGACGGCACCTATACCCGAACATTGGGGGAACTTGGAGTTGATGCCGAAATGCGGGCCAGTGCCACGTTCGACTACAAGAATCCAACCTGGAAAATCGACGGTCTCCGCCATTTGATCACACCTCGGCTCAGTTACCGCTATATTCCCAGCGCTGAGAAGGGCCGCCGTCAGATACCACAGATCGATCGTCGAGCGTTTTCAACCTACCTCCAACCTCTGGGACTGGGAGATCAGCGCAATGTGGATGAACTCGATGAGCAAAACACGCTGAGGTTCCAAATCGACAATACGCTCCAAACCCGGGATGCGCATTACGGTTCGCGCGATTTGATTCACTTCAACCTCGCACTGGATGCGAGACTGGACCGCGTGGGTTCCGCTCGCACCCTCTCCGACCTGCACACTGAGCTGAACCTGACACCCGCCGCATGGCTCCGATTTGACCTGTATCAACGCTTTTCGACCTACGACGGCAAACTGCGGGAACTGAACACTGGTCTGACGGTGACCAACAGCGACTGGTGGAAACTCCGGCTCGGAACCCACTACTTGGAGAGGAATATTGAAGAGTACGTGGCGGAAGGGGACTACCGACTGAACGAGGTCTACGAGCTCTTTGCACGACTTCACTACGACTCCCGGCAAGCCAGGTTTGTCCAACAAACCTACGGAGTTCATCACACGCTGGATAACCTCTGGGTCTTGAGCTACGGCTTCAACTTCTACGAGGGGCGGCGCCGGGAGGGTTCGTTTGGATTCGTGGTGGAAGTCGAAGCGGTGCGCTTCTGAATCTTTGCATGGCCGCTGGATCCCCGATCATCGCGCAGCGCCAAGCGGCGACCTTTCAGCATCTTTGGCAGCGGATGGCACCGCATGTTTCAACTGATCGCGCCTTGCCGTTCCGATTTGAGTCGTTGTTGCGAAACAACCGTGGGTTTGGCTCGCGCGACCGCCGCCTTTACCGGGAACTATTCTATACCGGACTCCGCTACTACCCATGGATCAACAACCGCGAGTCACCCATCGGTGATTTGGAACTCAAACTACTGATCTGGCTGTGCACCTCGACCGCCGCCACCCAGCCGCTCAAGGCTGCATTTGTGGACGAGTGGCCTCAGCTCCCCCAGACGCTCGCGGAAAAATCCGCAATCGCGCAAGCACGCGGCGTGTCGCAAGCAGCGCGCTCCCTGTTGCCCGGTTGGTTTGAAACGGAATGTCCTGCGGCGTTTGCACCGCCCAACTACGACATTCTCGCGATCCGAGCGCCCCTTTGGATACGCCTGCAGACCGAGGACGTCCAGGCCGTGGCCCGCGACTTTTCCTCCCGGGGCTGGACGTGGACGCCTTCCCGGTTGCAGGCAGACGCCTGGCGGTTGGAAACCGAAGCCGACGTGGAATCGACACCCTCTTTTCAGGAGGGTCGGTTTGAAGTGCAGGATATCGGATCACAGTGGGTCCTCGCACAGGGTCGCCCACAGCCGGGCGAACGGTGGTTGGACGCCTGCGCGGGTGCGGGAGGCAAAACCCTTCAACTCGCTCGCCTGGTTGGCTCCACCGGTCAGGTCGATGCCTACGATGTTCGCGCTACAGCACTCACTGAACTGCGTCACCGTGTGGACCGTGCCCGACTCAGGACGGTACGAGTCGTGACGAAACTCAGCGGGACCTACGATGGTGTTCTGGTCGATGCACCCTGCAGTGGCAGCGGAACATGGCGCCGCGCGCCGCACCTCAAGTGGTCGACATCCCAAAGCACGTTGGTAGAAATGAGCCGACTCCAGCTCGAGATCCTGGCCCGGGCCTCACAACAGGTTCGCACGGGTGGACGGCTAGTCTACGCAACCTGTTCGCTGGCACGCAGCGAAAATGAGCAGGTGATTGAGCGCTTCATTGAGCAGCATTCCAACTTCAGTCGATGGCAGGAATCGGATGCGGAGAGCGTGGGGAACGAAACCTGGGGACATACCCTACTTCCCTCGACGTTCGACTCCGATGGCTTCTACGTCGCAGTGCTGCGCCACAACCCAGGCTAACCGGTGTCCCCAGTGACCGAGTCGCGCTTTTTCATTGCCGCGGCTGAGCGCGACCCAAGCATCGTCCCAACTGTGGTTCCCGACGCCGATTATCGCATCAAGCTGCCCGCCTTTGAGGGTCCGCTCGACTTGCTTCTCTTTCTCATTCGAAAGAACGAGCTGGATATTTACGATATCCCCATCGAATCCGTGACCCGGCAGTACATCGACGTGCTACGCTCGATGCAGCACTTCGATCTGGAAATTGCGGGCGAGTTTTTCGTCATGGCCGCCACCCTGATGGAGATCAAGAGCCGGATGTTGCTCCCCAAGGGGCACGCCGCAGTGGGTCCTGACGATGATAGCGATGCCATGGATCCGAGATGGGAGCTCGTCCACCAACTCTTACAGTACAAGAAGTTCAAGGAGGCAGCAGGTGGGCTCGCTTCGCTGGCCCAGTTTGAACAGGACAAGCTCCCCCGCCAGGTGATCGAGGCAATCGCCGCCGAACATGAGCGCCCGCTCAAAGCCGTCGATCGGATCGAGCTTTGGAACGCCTTTAACATCGTGCTCCGGCGTCTTGCCGAAAAACTCGTGGTTGGGGAGATTCGTGACGAGCAAGTGACCGTCGCCGATCAGATGGAGAGTTTGCTGCTCCGGGTACAGACCCAGAAGTCATTCATCTTCTCCGACCTCTTCCCGGAGAAAGTCACGCTCAGGGTGCTGGTCGCGACTTTTCTCGCGGTTCTCGAGCTCACCCGATTGCGTAAACTTCGAATCAGGCAAGAGGATGCATTTACCGACATCGTGTGCAGCGCGGTGGAGACCGAGGAGCCGGTGAGCCTGCAAGTGGAAAAGTCGCTTGAAACCACCCACGAAGAAAGCACGTTAGCCTCGTGAGCAAGAAACCCTCCAAAACGAATCCAAAAAGCAAAAAGCCAGAAGCCAAGGCTGAGCTGCTGGGCATCGGATTCGACAATCAGGACGGACATAAACGGATCACGTCCGGCGAGCAGTTTACGCTCGTAGGCGGTTCTGCGGAAACCCACGAGCGGATGACCGAAACAGCCATCAAGACGTTCGAAGAACTCAAGCGACGCGACCGCCGGCTAGAATCTGTGGAACCACAAGAACTTGCCGAGATTCTGGACAAATCCACCCCACGCTGACTGTTTTCCGCCAGCAAACCCTCCAACATTCCTCCCATGTCTGCGAACACCACGGAACTCACCACCGCCAACTTCAAGACCGCCATCGCGTCTTCCACACCTGTCCTCGTTGATTTCTGGGCCCCTTGGTGCGGCCCCTGCAAGGCGATTGCGCCGGCTCTTGAGGAGCTTGCGGTCGAACTGAAGGGCAAGCTGACGATCGCGAAAGTGAACGTGGACGACAATGATCAGCTCGCAGCGGAGTACAACGTGCGCGCGATTCCCACCATGCTCTTATTCAAAGGCGGAAAAGTGGCAGAGACCTTTGTTGGAATGATGCAAAAGACCGCGTTGAAGGACAAGCTGCTGGCTAAACTGTAACGATCTCGGCGACCGTGACCGCAGGATCTCGTGGGACCTCCGCGTCTCTCGGTTGTTAAGTCCGGGACAGGACTGCGCCTAGGCTAAGCATACCTGCATAGGCCGCCAAGTAGCGTCCGGTGACTCCCAGAAGCTGAATCAGCTCCTGGGGCGTCTGAGATTGCCGCAAGGAAGAATACTGCCTTGCCGCCCAAGGTATCAGCAGTAGTGGCAGAAGGATCCCAAGCCCGTTTCCCCGCCACCACAACAGCAGTGGAACCACGAACGCGGTGGCATGGGCCAGAGCGAACTGAAATCTGGCAAATCCCCGTCCGAATCTCACTACCGTGGTCCGCTTGCCCGCGAGAGCGTCCGTTTCGACATCACGGTAGTTGTTTGCAACGAGGATGTTTGCCGCAAGTCCACCCACCGCGACCGCGGCAATCCAGACATCGAGCACCACGTGGCCCGTCTGGACAAAATAAGTGGTCGTGACGGCCACCAGACCGAAGAAAACAAAGACAAACAGGTCGCCCAATCCGTTGTATCCCAGAGGGAACGGTCCCCCGGTGTAGGCGTATCCACAGAGCACGCTGGTGATGCCGACCAGTAACAACGGCCATCCACCGTACCGCAGCAAGGTAAGCCCAATCAGAAAGGCGAAGAGAAACACGGCGCCGGTGGCCCACTTCATGGTGACCGGTGAGATCAGCCCCGCCGCAACGGCTCGGGTCGGACCGACCCGATCTTTCGTGTCGGCCCCCTTCACAAAATCAAAGTAATCGTTGGCGAAATTGGTGCCAATCTGGATCAGAAGGGCGAACGCCAGGCACGTGAGCGCGGCCACCCAAACCAGCGCATGATCCCGCCAGGCAAACGCTGTGCCCACGCAGACCGGGGCGAGCGCGGCCGGCAGTGTCTTTGGACGCGTCGCCAGGAGCCAAACTCGCAAGGACGTTGGGGAGGGTTGGGGTCGCGACATGGAAACGACAAACCTAGGGGCTAAACACCGCTCACCCAAAACCTCAAGCGCACCGCGCCCCTTCCACGCCCGAAGCCGTGCCTTGGCTGAATAGCACGCAGACCTCCCCTGCTCGTTTGGGAATTTGAAGACTTCGCATCCGTCCTCGGTTCCCGCAGGGGTGCAGACTCAAAGCGGCCGGACTAGAGGCTCTTGCAGAAGCTGGCGAGACGGGTGACGCCCTTCTCGATGATGGCATCACTCGTGGCATAGCTCAACCGGAGATACCCCTCGGCCCCAAAGGCACTTCCCGGCACCGCAGCGACCTTCTCCCGTTCGAGCAAGCGTGCGCAGAACTCCTGATCGGGTAGCCCGAAGCTTGAAATGTTGGGAAACAGATAAAACGCCCCCTGCGCCAGGAGACACGAGACGCCCGGAATCGCATTGAGGGCACCGTGGAGGTACTTACGACGGCGATCGAACGCAGAGAGCATCACCGACAGCGCGGCCGCTGTCTTTTCCTTTTCCTGCAAGGCAGCGAGGGCGCCATACTGGGCGAAGGTCGTTACATTGGATGACATCTGGCTTTGCAGCTCGGAGATGACCTTGGCGAGAGGGGCCGGTGCAACCGTCGTGCCAATGCGCCAACCCGTCATGGCATACGTCTTGGAGAATCCCGCCACCACTATGGTCCGGGCTTCCGCCTCCTTGCTCAAGGTAGCGATGCAGGTTGGCCGTGCGCCGTCGTAAACAAGGTGCTCGTACATCTCATCTGACAGGATGTAAAGATTGTGACGGACAGCCACTTGCACCAAGGCGACCAATTCATCCCGCGAATATACGGCCCCGGTCGGATTTGAAGGTGAATTGAGGATGAGAAGTTTTGTCCGCGGGGTGATCGCTGATTCCAACTGGGCCGGAGTGAGCTTGAAGCCCGTCCTGTCGTCCGCGAGAACGAGCTTCGGAACTGCTCCCGCCAGCTTCACCATCTCAGGATAGCTGACCCAAAACGGAGCCGGAACAATCACTTCGTCCCCGGGCGAACACGTCGCCAGTACCCCAAGATAGCAGGAGAACTTGCCTCCCGGCGAAACGATCACCTGGGATGGCGCAACTTTCAGACCATATTCAGCCAGATAGCGCGACGCAATCGCTGCGCGCAGGGGCTCGATGCCCGGCGTCGGTGCGTATTTCGTTTTTCCCGACATCAGGGCTGCGGCACAGGCATCCTTGATGTGCTGGGGGGTGTCGAAGTCGGGTTCGCCGGCGGCGAAACCACAGACGTCTTCACCAGCGGCCTGCAAGGCCTTCGCCTTCGCGTCGACCGCCAAGGTCGGCGAAGGCGAAACGTTGAGGGCCCAAGTGGAGAGTGGCGCGGGTAGGCTGCTCATGGACAAAACAACAAAAGCGTAAAGATTGCCCCCCGCCAAAAGCAAGGCCGCGCTTAAAATTGCGCGGCCTGGCGGGAGGTCGACTTGGTATTAGACCAAGTCACAGAGCTGGTGTTCAGCGCTTCTTCTTTGCCGGTGCCTTGGCGGGAGCACCCGGAAGGCTGTCAATTGCGGCCCGCAGGAGCTCGCCCGCGCTGGTGCGCTTGATGCGCGCCTGGCGCTGGAGATTCTTCTTCAGTGTATCCGGAAGGCGCACCGAGATCTGACGGTGTTCCGGACGATCCACTTGAAAGGCACCATAATCGAATTGCTCGAGAGCAACTCGAATGACCTCGCTTACGGATTTAAGGCCACGCTTGGCACGGCAAGATTCAATCTTGTCGATAAGCGTGAGCGGAAGCTCGAACGTGACGGGATTTGCGACGGGAGTTTTCTTTTTTGCCATGGCTAAAGTGCGATAAAATATGGTTTTTGAACACCTAGAGTGCGTAGTGGCTTTCTCGCAACGCAAATCTTTCCGAGGATATGGGATTGCCTCGAAATATCGGTGACAAGTTGTATCTGCACCGCCAAGCTTGGGAGAATCACCCCACCTCTATGGCTGACGTTGTAATCGAGAATCTGGTCAAAATCTACCCGGAAAAAGGAGGGCCCGGACTAAAAGTAGTCCATGGCATCAACCTGGAAATTCGCGACCGCGAGTTCATGGTTCTGGTCGGTCCCTCCGGTTGCGGCAAATCCACCACCCTTCGGATGATTGCGGGGCTGGAAGAAATTTCAGAGGGGACCATCTCCATCGGCGGAAAGGTCGTGAATCATGTGCTGCCCAAGGACCGGGACATCGCGATGGTCTTTCAGAACTACGCACTCTACCCTCACATGTCAGTCTATGACAACATGGCTTTTGGCCTGAAGCTGCGTAAGTTCCCCAAAGCCGATATCGACAGCCGGGTGAGGGAGGCTGCCGCGATCCTGGGCCTTGAAAAGTATCTGGATAGAAAGCCCAAGGCCCTGTCCGGTGGACAAAGGCAACGTGTGGCGGTGGGGCGGGCCATTGTGAGAAAACCGAGGGTGTTCCTCTTCGACGAGCCCCTGTCGAACTTGGATGCAAAGATGCGGGTCTCCACGCGAACCGACATCTCCAAACTACACGCCCGTCTCGGCGCCACCATGATCTACGTCACCCACGACCAGGTCGAGGCCATGACCATGGGGGACCGAATTTGTGTCATGAAGGATGGCCACATCCAGCAGGTCGCGCCGCCGCTTGAGCTCTACAACAACCCCGGGAATCTCTTTGTTGCGGGGTTCATCGGCAGCCCCCCCATGAACTTCTTTCGGGGCACGATTCAGTCTGGGGCATCGGGACTTCGCTTCGTCGAGACCAACTCGAAGGGAACGCCCGTGATGATCGAATTGACCGAGTCTCTGTCAAAGCGAGCCGCCTCCCACGTCGGAAAGGCCGTCGTGTTCGGCATCCGGCCTGAGGACGTGCAGGACTCGCTTGCAGTCAGCCAGCCGAATCCGGCGAGCACGTTCGAGGTCAAGGTGGAGGTCTCGGAGCCCATGGGAGCGGAAACGCTCCTCTACCTGGATACAGGAGCAACGTCCTTCATCGCCCGGGTCCGCCCCACCGACCGGTTCTACGTCGACCAGCGGATCAAGGTTACCGTTAATGTCGACAAGGCACACCTCTTTGATGCCGAAACGGAGCTGTTGATCCGGTGACCGCGCCCTCCCCGCAGCGGAGGAAGGCCGCAGCCGGTCACACGACGGATCGCAATGCGGCGCGAACGACCGCATAGGCTTCCTGGGGTGATTCCACCACTCTCCACGCCCTGGAAGACACGGTCTCTTGGATGGGTCGTCCGTGACGTATGAGGATCGTTCGGACGCCCAATGCCGCTCCAGCCAGGACGTCAACGTCCGCATCACCAACAAAGATCACCTCATCCGTCCCGGTCCCGAAGCGATTCAGTATTTCGCTCAGTCCGGAAGGATCGGGTTTGTGCGTCGGAAAATCATCCCCGCAGACCACGGTCTCGATCCACGAAAGCAGGGTCTGCTCGCGAAAGATCCACTCCGCCGATTTGCGATCCCTCCCGGTCCAAACTGCCAAGCGAAGGGAGTGCGATCTTAAATCAGCAAGGAGTTCGGTCATTCCTGAAAACGGCTGAATGAGCCGCCAGTTTTCTGTGGAGAACGCAATCAACCGACGCATTGCGGTCGCGACCTGAGACTCGTCGGCGAGGAGAGACGAGAAAGTCCGCTCCGGCGGTGCACCGAGGAGCAGGAAAAGCTCATGATCGCGCATCGGAGGCAGGAAGGGAGCGAGGGCATGCGCATAGGCGCGCAAGACCAGCGGCATGCTGTCGACCAATGTCCCATCGAGGTCAAAGACCACGGCACGCACGCCGGTCGCGGTGGGTGCAGTCATGGTTCAATCCTGGTCAATCCGAGCACCGGAGCCTGAAGCTGATTTCCAAGTTCAGCGGGAGAGAATAACATGCCGGAAAACGACTGACCCAGCGCCGCCGCCGTCACGCTGAAACGCGTCTTGTTGCGGGTGATCTCATCCCGGACATCAATCGTCTTCACGATCCAGCGTTCACCCACCTTCTTGAGATCGAGCACCGACATAGATTTTTCAATACGGCCTTGTTCGCCCAGTTGTTCGACCTGAACCAACGCATTGTATTGGGTGTCAAGATAGACCCGGACACCGCTGAGGGAAGGCTGCCACGCAGCATAGTCCGACGGTGGATAGAAGAGAAAGGAGTGAGAGGGTCGCCCGCGGATTTTTCGTACCCCTTCAAACTCAACGTCCTTCCACTCTAGAAAGGGCATCTGCAGGTCAAAGGGCGTCAAATCGGTGCCGTCCAGCCGATCGAAGATCGCCTTTCCTCCCAAGGTCTTCACCCCTCCGTCGCCCTCCGGTCTCCAAAGCCACACCTGCGGAGCGTTTCCGCCTTGGAGCAGAAGCCGACTCGTTGCCGCCTGGTTGGCTGAAGTTGGGTTGAGCTCGAGTCGGCGAAAGGAATCCGCCCCCTCGTGAGCCTCCCACAATCGGCCCTCGATCCGCCGTTCGGCCCCGCGGCGGGGAAGGACTCTCAGAACAAACTCCAAGTAAAATGAATCACGCAGTCCAACACTGCGAAACTCGGCCAATGCGCGCCGTCCCACCTCCTGGTCAGGACGTGAAAGCTGTACATAGTCCGGCGGAGGTCGATATCGCTTCTGCTGGGCTTCACACGACAAAGGCCAAAACAGTCCGGTCAGGAGGGCAGAAAAAAGGCAGGCGGTGCAGACCGCCTGCCAGAATCGAATCGTCCCAAAGGACGCCATGGACGTAAGAACCCGATTAAGGATTCGACTTGGGTTGTTCAGGTGCCGTCGGAGCGGTCGCCGGCACGACCACGGCCTCGGGCGCGGTTACGGGCGCCACGGCCGGTGCCGAAATCGCAGGCAGTGCACCGCCGCTGGCGGCGGCGTGCTTACGCTGATAAATGTGTCCCAAATAGAGCACGAAGCTCAGGACAAAAAAAGCAATCGAAGCATTGATGGTCGCTTTGGAAAGCACGTTACCGGTTTCGGCGCCGAACGCAGCCTCAGCCGCTCCACCCCCCATGGCCGCACCGACGCCGCCATCCTTTGCTTTTTGGGCTAGCACGACCAAAACCATGAACAGCGAAATCAGGATAAGAACGAAAGTGAGAATTCCGATGAGGATGCTCATGTGTAAAGGATGAGAAAAACAACCCCCGCCCACCCTTGTCAATGCCTCGCTGCAACGCAGGGGAGCGACGCTTCGGAAGAGGCTGACTTAGATCGAGTAATCACTCGGCCGGACATCGTCTGACCGCAGGCTCGGTGCCGCCCCTTCCACCTTCTCCCGTTTTCGATCGTAGAAGATTCGAACCTCCGATTTCTCTCCCCCACCCCTTGGCGACTGCTGGAGCAGGTACGAAGCCCGAAGAAGGGCGCGTTTGGTGCTCATGGTGAGATTGGATTCGGCGGGAAACACGTTGTCCTTCCCGATTCGCTGCAAAGCACCGGAGCGCTCCAGCACCCGCTCGACCTCTTCGTTGATTCCACTGATCAGGAGGTGGCGCTTTGATCGCTCAAGATAGTCATGCAACTGCAATAGCGAGAGAACCGAGGTGGCATCAAGATGCCTCGCATTCTTCATCCGAAGGATCACGACCTTGATTTGATCATCGTCAGCCAGGTAGCGCACCTGCTCTTGAAAGAGATCCGCCGCACCGAAGAACAACTCCCCTTCCACGTGCACGATCGAAATCGCTGAGTTTCTACGCTGACGCTTGTTTTCAAGCTCGGCCAACTGGCCGATCTCATTGAATCCGTATTCGACCAGCGATGGGGCGCTGGCCTTGCGCAAGAATAATGCGAGCGACACACCAATCCCGACATAAACCGCGGTGTCGAGCTGGAGAAAGAGAGCCGCCGCGAGTGTGACCCAAAAGACTACCGCATCCGATCGGGTGGATCGACGAGTGATTCGAATTTGCTCCAAATTGATGAGGCGTAAGGCAACGAGTATGAGGTAGGCCGCGATCGCGGCGATCGGGATATAGTTAAGGGAGGTGGCGCTGAAGCTCACGATCGCCAAGACGATCACACTCGAGATGATGGACGCCGCTTGCGTCTTCCCGCCCGCCTCATAGCTCACCGCGCTGCGGACAAACGACGAGGAACCGGGCATCGCACCAAACGCCGTGGCAGCAATATTGCCTGCACCCATTGCAACCAACTCTTGGTTCGCGTTAATCTTCTGACCGGAGCGCGCGGCCATGGACTTCGATATCGAAATCGTCTCGAGCATTCCCAAGATTGCCGCGGCCAAGGCGACACTGGCCAGCTGCGGCACCAGTTCGAGTCCGGCTTCATTGGTTGGAAACCCCACGAAAAGCGGCATTTGCCCGGCCACTTCACCCGCATCTTTCACCATGGGGACGTGCGAAGCCGCCAAATTATACGAAACGGACATAATCCCAAAGAGCCCGAGGACGAGGATCCCTTCCGGCCAGCCCGGTTTCAATCGCCGGATCAAGATCATCAGCAGCAGACTCGCGATACCGACGCCGGCAGTCATGGGATTCAAATCGAACCGCACCACACTCGAAAGAACATGGCGTACAGTCCCGGGCAAACTGACATCGGCGGCGCGACCCAGCCCCAACAGGTTACCTATCTGTCCGACCCCAATAAGGATTCCAACGGCAGTTCCATAGGCAACGATGACGGTGCGGGAGATGAAGTGGGTGAGATTCCCGAGCTTAAAGAACCCAGAAGCCAACTGGATCGTTCCCATCATGAAACCCACCACGAGCACCTTCTGAAGGGACGTCAACGGCACGTCACTCACGGTCAACAGGGCGCCGGCGAGAATGATCGAAATGGTGTTGGTGGGTCCAAATACAAGATGGTGAGACGTGCTAAAAAACGAGCACACCGCAGCTCCCACAATGGCCGTGGCCAGGACCGCCTGGACTGGCAATCCCACCACCAAGGCAAAGCCGATCGCCTGGGGTATGGTCACAATTGCGATCATGACGGCGGCACAGGCATCCGCGCGGAGCTTGGCCCAGCTGTAATGGCGTAACTCGCGCCAGAACGCGGGCACCGGATCGTAGCGAAGGTAGTCGGCGACGTCAGTCAGTCCGCCAACCGCGTCGTGAAAGACACGTTCCGCGGCCTGTTCTGCTCGTTTGGGAAAAATGGCTTCCCGCGCCTTTCGCCACCACATTGCCTCCAATCAAACGGGATGAGCGATTGCGCCAAGTCAATTCCCATAAAAAAATAGGAATTAAAACCCAGTGATTGAGTGGGGATAACGGAATTCCCCCGACAGCAATATGATGTCAATTCCGGACGAACTTCGGCCCTCCGGGCACTTAGGCTTCAATTCCCAACTTCTCCAAAATCCGATGCAGGTCATCGTTGCCGGCGTAGCTGATGACGATCTTACCCTTCTTCGGCGAATGTTTCAACGCAACCCGCGCCCCTAGGTGGCTGACCAGTTTTTTTTCAATGCTGCTGATAGCGGCAGACTCCACCGCAGGCACCACCCGATTCCCTGGATGCGACGCAACTGCCCCTCCTGCCTTGCGCGATGCCACCACCCTCTCCGTCGCGCGCACACTCAGCCCTTCTTCAATGACGCGCCGGGCCAGGACGGCCCGCTGGGGTGCATCTTCGAGGCCCAGCAGCACTTTGGCATGACCCACCGACAAAAGCCCTTTCGCAAGATAGCCCTGCAACTCACCATCCAGCATCAGCAGGCGAAGCGCGTTTGCCACCGAGGCCCGCCCCTTGCCCACCCGCTCGGCGGCGGCCTCTTGGGTGAGATCGAAATCTCTGATGAGGCTGGCAAATCCATACGCTTCTTCGATCGGATTGAGTCCTTCGCGCTGTAGGTTCTCAATGAGGCCAAGTGCGGCAGAAGAGGCGTTGCTCGCCTCAACCAGGCGGGCGGGAATGCTCTTGATCTTGAGCAGTTGAAAGGCCCGCCAGCGACGTTCTCCCGCCACGAGTTGGTACTTTTCGCCATGCTTGCGAACCACAATCGGTTGAAGCAGTCCCTCGCTGCGAATGCTCTCGGCCAGTTCCTGCAGGTGCTCAGGCGACAACTCACGACGTGCCTGATAGGGACTCGGCTCAATCGCCGTGACACTGATCTCCAAGAAGCCCGGAGCGGGCGGAACCGCCGGTGCGCGGGCATCGCCGGTCGGGGATGCAGCAGGCTTCGATTCCGTTGTCTTGGGCGCAGCAGCCGCTATGAGGCCACCGAGTCCGCGGCCGAGTCGGGATTTGGGAGCAGCCATGATGGATTATTTTCCTCCGGGAATGAAAAGCACCTGCCCAACGTGGATCTTGGAGGGATCGACCAGTTTGTTGGCGTTGATGATGTCCTGAATCTTTGCTCCGGTCTTCTTGGCAATGGTGGCCAGCGTCTCACCTTTTTGCACCGTGTAGCTCATTCCCTCTTTGGGAAAGTCCTCCGTGAACGAAGCAGGCTGGCGCTGGTTCTGGTTCTTGACCACGGCCTGCAAAGCCACGTCGGTTTGTTGCGCCAGCCTTTCAATTTGTTTGGCCACGACGTCGAGCGTCTCTGCACGGGAAGAGGCAAGCGTCGACTTCAGCACTCGGTTCAGCTCAGCGATTGCCTCATTCACCTGAGCGATGGTCGCAAAACTCTTCGACGCAGAATCCGCCTGGGCTTTGAGCTGGGCATTTTCCCGTTCGAGTTGTTCTACGCGCAGAGACAACTCCCCCAGCCGCTGGGCCGCGATCCTCACATCTTCGCGAAGATTGGCAAATTCGACGTTGGACTGTCCCCACGCGCTTGCCCAACCGCCGACGAGCAGGAGAAGGAAGAGACGCATGGACATGACACTGGGCAATTGACGGAGAGAAAACAAGCGGAGCTTTGCAGCACAGCCTCTTCCGCAGACCTTGCAGACAAGCCGGGACCAAACCTCACTCAGGTGTTCGGAATTCGCGGAGGAAACGGAGAGGGAGAAACCAGCGGTGCCACAGGTCGCGATGGAATCAACCACCTTTCGGACACTCGAAACCCACGCAAAAACTCGTCGGTCGGCAGCATTCGCCCACCGGGACGTTGCAGCCGCTTCAGGCAAACAAATCCCGGATTGCAAGTCACCCAAAGCCCCCGATCCCCGAGCATGACAACCTCCCCAGGCCTGCGAATCACCTCGGCATCCCGGGGCTCGTGCTCCGATTCCACGGCCGGCAATCGATTCCGCGCCACAGCCTGTCCCAGCTTCACCGACACACCGGAAAGGTCGACACTGCACGCCGGCCAAGGAAACAGTCCATTGATTCGGGCAGCGACTTGTTCCGAGGGCTGGTTGAAATCCAGTGCGCCATCCTCCTTCGAGAGCCGTCGGCAGTAGGTGGCGAAGCGAGCGTCCTGCTCCACAAACGACAGGCCTTCCTTGATCAATCGGACCATACCTCGCCGGACCAAGGGAACACAGGCGGCAGCCAGGCGCTCCTCGATGTCCAATGCCGTGTCATCTTCTCGAATCGGCACCTTTTCCACATCAGCGATGGGTCCGGCATCCAATGCGCGAACAATCCTCATCAGAGTGACGCCGGTTTCCCGCTCCCCACAGGCCACGGCAGTCTGAATGGGTGAGGCGCCACGGAAACGTGGCAAGAGGGAGGTGTGGAGATTGAGCGTCTCCAATCTGGGAATGGCTATGAAGGCATCACGAAGCAGGTGCCCGTAGGCCATGACCAGCGACACATCCGGAGCCCATGCCGCAAGGGCCGCATTGGAATGCTCATCCAGTTTTTCCGGTTGCAGCACCGGTAGCGATCGAGCGAGCGCCCAAGTCTTGATCGCATTGGGGGTCGCGCGTTGGCCTCTCCCCGCGGGGCGATCCGGTTGTGTGAATACTCCCACCAGCTCCACTTGACCCGCCAAGTTCTGAGTGAGTTCGTCCAACATTGGGATCGCAATCGCGTCGGACCCCAAAAACGCCACTCGAAGCGGCTTCGCAGTTCCAGTTAGGACGCTCACGCAAGTACTCGTGGAGCCGGTGTACGAGTCAGCTGCCAGCCGGCCGGACACGGAGGGTGGAAGCAAGCGATCGGCTATCGCCGCACTCAGAATCAGTCTTCAATGGTCTCATTTTGCGGCAAATCCTCGAGAAGCTTCTGCCGGTTTCTTGGTGCTCGGCGAGCAGACTTTGCTTCCCGCTCCAGCATGGGCGGTCCCCCCGCTCCGCGGCCACTCGTCCTTGGCTCACGTTCCTTGCCAACCAAATCAAAGAGCACGGGGCATCCGGCGAGCTCGAACTCCTTCACAATTCCCGCCTCGAGGTAGCGACGGTAGCTTTCCGTCAGCTTTTCCTCGCGATTGCAGAAAAGCTTGATCCGAAACGGGCGATTTCCGGTTTGGGTGGCATAATAAACGCGGAATCTCCGTCCACCGATCGCAGGAGGTGGATTACGCTCCGCCAGATAGCCCAAGACTTCATTGAGCTTCGCCGTCGGAAGCTTGCGGTCCAGTTCCCGATGCAGGCGCACCGCGGCATTCAACATACGATCCACCTCATAACCGCTCATGGCGGATACAAAAATGAGCGGCGATCCGGGCGTAAAAAAGAGCCGGTCAAAGAGTGCTTGTTCATACTTCTGCCGATACTCGCGTTCACTGTCATACCCCTGAATTCCCAACGGATCCTTGAACGCCTGATGCACCAGATCCCACTTGTTCACCACCACCACAATCGGCTTGTGCTCTTTCACCGCCTCACCCGCGATCGCCTTGTCCTGTTGTGTCACGCCTTCAAGAGCGTCGAGCACGAGGAAAACCACATCCGTGTTCTTGATCGCATCCAGCGATCTCAGTCGCGAAAAATATTCGACCGGTGACGCAAGCTTGGTCTGGGCGCGAATTCCCGCGGTATCAATCAAACGGAACGGATGGCGCTTTCCGTCCCTTCCCTTGAATTCAAACGGAATCTCCACGGCATCGCGGGTGGTTCCTGGTATCGGACTGACGATCAGCCGGTCGCTTTCCAGAAGCCGGTTGCTCAACGATGACTTGCCGACGTTGGGTCGCCCAATGAAACAAACGCAAAGCGGATCCGCCGCGGTCTTTTCGCCACCGGCTTCGTCCGGAACGGGACCAAGTCGCTTCAACACTTCAGCCCGAAGGTCACTTTCACCTCGGCCGTGTTCGGCTGATACATAGATCGGCTCGCCCAAGCCAAGCCGGTGCGCCTGTCCCGTCTCAATCTTCTCCTCGTCAAAATCCGCCTTGTTGACCACCAGGATGACGTTTTTGCGCGTGCGCCGCAATCGGGTCGCCACGGCTTCGTCCAAGGGGGTCACGCCTTCGATCCCATCGAGCACAAAGAGAATCACATCGGCGGCATCGATGGCGAAATCCACCTGCTGCTCGGAGGCTGCGATAAGCTGCTTCGAAGACTCTCCTCCTTTGAGTCCCAGTCCGCCGGTATCGAGCAACGTAAAAGATCCATCCGAGATCTGTGCGGTGATCACATCGCGGGTCACCCCCGGCTGATCATGCACAATGGAGATGCGCTTGCGGGCAAGCCGATTGAACAGGCGGCTCTTGCCGACATTGGGACGACCGACGATGGCAACGGTGCGGGACATGGAAATCGATGGACTGGGCGTGAGCTTCGAGCATGGGCCTTACTCACGCGCGAAAGGGCGTTCGTCGACAGGCCGAATGACCCACCATCAGCCCAAACCCGTTTCAGTACAATCAGCTTCGGCGCGAAGCAATGAAACGGTCCATCCGGTCACAAGCGACGCCAATTTGCTCGTAACTGGTTGCAAAACAAGCGCGTACATGGCCCTTACCGTTTTCCCCGAAAGCCACGCCTGGCACGACTGCCACCTTTTCCTTTTCCAGCAGGCCCACGGCGAATTCCTTTTCGGTCAATCCGGTCGACCGAACATCTGGAAACGCATAGAATGAACCTCGAGGAAGGTGACACGTGAGGCCTAACTCATTGAACCTACGTACAATAAGGTCTCGGCGCCGGTGGTATTGCTCGCGCATCTTCAGCACCCCTTCCCAACCCCGCGTCAAGGCCTCCAACGCACCTTCTTGAGCAATAATCGAGGCGCACATCATGGCGTATTGGTGCACTTTCATCATGGCATCGATCAAAGGGGCCGGTCCGCAGGCATATCCAATCCGCCACCCCGTCATTGCAAATGCCTTGGAGAAACCATGCAGGAAAATGGTTCGTTCGGCCATCCCAGGAAGGCTGGCGATACTCACGTGAGTGCCTTCAAAGGTGAGCTCTGAGTAGATTTCATCGCTCAGCACCAGCAGATCTTTCTCTCGACAGAACTCTGCGATCTTTTCCAGTTGTTCTCGGCTGCAGGTCCCGCCCGTCGGATTGCACGGTAGGTTGAGCATCAGAATTTTTGCCCCCGGTTGCCACGCCGCTCGGAGTGCCTCTGCCGTCAGGGCAAAATTGTCCTTGGCAAAGGTGGGAACCGCTATGCCCTCGCCGTGAACCAGCGTGATACTAGGGTGGTAGGAGACGTAGCACGGCTGGTGAAACATCACCTTGTCGCCCGGATTGCAGAACGCACGGAACGCCAAATCGAGAGCTTCGGACACGCCGACCGTGACGATCACCTGATCCTCGGGGCGGTAGTCCACCGAGAAGTGCTCGGTGACATAGGTTGAAATTGCCTTGCGCAATTCGAGGAGACCCAGGTTGGAGGTGTAGTAAGTCTTGCCTCGTTCCAGGGCAAAGATCGCAGCTTCACGAACATGCCACGGCGTGACAAAATCAGGCTCACCCACGCCCAAGGAAATGACGTCCTGGCCTTTCATCTTGGCCACCAGTTCGAAAAAGTCCCGAATTCCACTTCTGGGCAGCGTGGCAATATGTCCCGCAACCCACCGTCGAGAGTCGTCGCTCATAAGAGTGTAGTTGAAAACAAGACTCAGGGCGCAACCGTCAGACGTGAGCTTGGCGCTTCCGCACGCTCAAGCAGGAACCCCTGCTCTTTGTAGCATCGGAGCATAAAGTGGGTGGAAGTCGAAAGGACGCCCTCGATCGTCGACAGCTTCTCGGAAACGAACCCGGCAACCTTCTGAAGCGAACTGCCACGGACAAACACCAAGAGATCGTAGCCACCCGACATCAAATAAGCGGACTCTACCTCATCAAATCGGCTGATCCGCTCGGCGAGGCGATTGAAGCCACCCCCGCGTTCCGGAGTGATCTTCACCTCGATCACCGCCCGTACCGCTGTGGCCGCCTCTCCTTCTCCCGACAGGTCGAGCACCGGGCGCCAGCCGAGAAAAACCCGGTCTTTCTTCAATTGCTCCAGGTGCGCGTCGACCTCGGCAGCGGGCAGGCCGAGCACTTGCGCCATTTGCGCCGTGGATAGGTTACTGCCTTCAGTTAACAGCTTGAGTACAGGATTCATGGCTCAAGGCATGGTCGCAGACTTCGAAAGCAGTAATCCACATTATTTTTCGATCCTCGACTCAGCGATGGACTGAACTGCCGGTTACAGTTTTGGCGGGGACCAATGGAATCAACCTATTGACGGGCGCTCGCCGGAATGACGATACTCCCCCACCCTCCTTCGATGAGCAACGGACCTGGCCCTTCGGCCCCAACGCCCGCTACCCCAAATCCGGCCACCAGCGCTCCGGCTGCCACGGTCGCCACCATCAAGCCGACCGACCTGCGGGGGATTTTGAAGTATGTGCCGCGTTTTCAGGGACAGATTTTCGTCATCGCGCTGGATGGCTCCATCGTCGCCGATGACAACTTTGGCAACCTCCTGGTGGACATTGCCGTACTCCGCTCGCTCGGTATCAAGGTGGTGCTCGTTCATGGGATTGGTCAGCAGCTTCTCGAGCTTTCAGTCCTGCGTTCCATCCCCATCACAAACAACGACGGGACCGGACTCACCGACGCAGCAACACTTGACCTGGCCATTCGTGCCTCCGCCCGCGTATCGCACTTATTACTGGAAGGGCTGACGCAGAATTCACTCAAGGCAGCCCTGACCAACGCCGTGCGTGCGCTGCCAACCGGGATCATTAAGGGAGTTGATCAGCAGTTTACTGGCAAAGTCGAACGAGTGGACCGCGACTTTATCACCCATATTCTGGACGAGGGCATTGTGCCAATCATCCAACCGATCGGATTCGGCCCCGATGGAAAATCGCTTCGCATCAATTCGGACTCCCTCGCCGCAGAGCTGGCGGAGGCCCTGCGCGCGACCAAGATCATTTACCTGACACCGGCCGCAGGGCTGGAAATCGATTCGGAAATCCGACGCGAAATTTCGATCGAGGCACTCCGGGAAATTCTACGGACCCGTCCCGAGAGAATTGGAGAATCGGTTCGCAGCAAAGCCATGCACGCGGTGAAAGCGATCGAAACGGGCACCCCGCGCGTTCATCTGGTCGACGGACGCGTCTTTGACAGCCTGTTAAATGAGATCTTTTCGTCAGAAGGAGTCGGCTCGCTGGTCTACGGAAACGACTACCAGCAAATCCGCCGGGCCACGCGTCGGGACGTGCGCGCGCTCTACTCCCTCATTCGAGGAGGCGTGAAACGGGAAGAGCTCCTTCATCGTTCGCAACAGGCAATCGAAAAGAACATCGACCAGTTTTTCGTTTTCGAGATCGACGAAAATCTCATCGCCTGCGTCACACTCTATTTTTACCCCACCCATCCACAGATGGCAGAATTGGGATCACTGTACGTTCTGCCGTTTTACCACAACCGGGGCATCGGGAAAAAAATGGTGGAGTATGCCTGCATGCGTGCGAAAGAACGAGGAGCCACCTCCATTGTCGCCCTGTCTACACAGAGCTTCGGCTTCTTCACTGGGGTCGCCGGCTTTGATGAAACGGACAAGTCGATACTACCCGAAGCCCGACTCAAGCTCTACGAGGAAAGCGGTCGGAATCCCCGGGTGTTGATGAAGGCACTCTGACGCCGGGTCAGGACGAACGCCCACGACGGAGTTGGTCCAGCGTCACGGCGGCCACAATGATGCCACCCGTGACGATCTCCTGGACCCAGTTCGCCATTTCGAGCTTGGTGCAGCCGTTGTTCACCACCGTCATGATCAAGGCTCCCACGAGCGTGCCGGTCACCGAACCTCGGCCACCGGCGAGACTCGCACCGCCAATGACAACCGAGGCAATGATGTTGAGTTCAAGGCCGACAGCGGTGGTGGGATCTCCGCCCGTCAGGTAGGCAAATTGAAGCACCCCGGCGAGGCCGGCAAAGGCTGCGCCCAACCCATAGATCATGATCTTGGTGCGTTCCACTCTCACTCCACACAGCCGCGCGGTGGATTCACTTGATCCGATCGCAAAGCAGTGGCGGCCAAATCGGGTGTAGCGCAACACTCCGCCGATCACTCCGGCCATCACGAGCATGACCCACACTCCACCAGGAAGCGAGTGCTCTCCCAATTGCATGAGCCCGTTCAGCCAGGTTCCGTCTGGATAGATGGGCTGCTCGTTGGCGAGGCCTTTCGCGGCCCCTCGAAGCACGCCCATCATGCCAAGGGTGACAATAAAGGGCATGAGGCTCAATCGAGTGATGAGGAGTCCGGATACAAGTCCGGCCCCTGCGCCGGACCCAATGGCAGCCGCCGCGGCCAGTGCGGGATCGAGTCCTGCCTGTAATGCCAAGGCCAGCACCACGGCACTGAAGGCAATGATCGAACCGAAGGAAAGGTCCACGCCGCCTGAAATGACGATGAGGGTCATGCCGATGGCACCGGTCCCAATCACCGCGGTCTGCTGCAGCATGATGGAGGCGTTGCTCCACGTCACAAACCGATCGAATCGCAGCAACGCGAAGAGGGCATAAACGGTGATCAACCCGAGCACGGGCCCAAGGTGAACGAGCAGCCGCCGCAGATCCTCTTGTCGGGGGTGGGCGGCTTGAGGTACGTCGTTCATCGCGGTTGAAGCAGCGTCGAGGAGTCCGCTCAGTTCGTCCCTGCGCCCAAGGAATAGTCCAGGGCACAACTAAGAACGACCACCGAAGGACTCGGCGACGTCATTTGCCACCCAGCAGTGCTTCGATTTCCGGACGAGAGATCGACTCGGCCGTGACGAGTGCACAACCGGTGTCCTTTCGTGCCTCCACCGCCTGTCCCCGGAGTTTCGCCACCACCATCTTCACGCCCCAGTACCCCATCTGGAACGGATTCTGTGCCACCAGCCCGTGAATTTCCCCTTTGCGCAAGGCCTGCACGAGAAACGGAGACGTATCGAAGCCAACAAACGCCTTCTTTCCGGCCAAGCCCGTCTGCCGCAGAGCCAGGAGCATACCCTGTGTCGTGGACTCATTGGGACAGAAGATGCCGTCTGCCTCCCGCACACGATCGATGAGGTTCATGGCGGCATCCTGGGCCAGACTCACGGTGGCACCACCATAGCGGTTGCTTACGGTCACAACAATCTGCGGATGTCGGGCAATCGCCGCCAGGAACCCCTCCTCGCGCTCCTGGGTGCTAGCAGACCCTTCGGCGTAACGAAGAAGTACGACCTTGCCCTTGCCGCCAATCCGTCGGGCCAACTCTTCGCCGCCCATTTCGCCACCCCGTCGATTGTCAGTCGCAACCAAGCTCAAGTAATCACGCCCCGGCTCGCCTTTGAGTGCGGAGTCAATGATCACAACTGGAATACCAGCCTGCGCCGCGCTTTTGACCGGACCCACCAGTGCCGAAGCATCCAAGGGAGCCAACACAATACCGGAGACTTTCGAGGAAACGAACTGCTGGACGAGCCCGACCTGCTGAGCGCGATCGTCCTCTTTCAGCGGACCTTTCCAGGTGAGGGACACTCCAAGTTCTTCGCCCGCCTTGCGCGCGCCGGCCTCCACGCTCTTCCAAAACACGTGGGTGGTGCCTTTGGGAATGACGGCAATTTGGAGCGATTCCGCACCGCGACCGGGCGTAAACAGCGAGCAGCTGAGGCAAAGGAGCAAGAGAGAGCGATACATGGGCTGGGAGGGGTAGAGGGTTTAGAACTGACCTCAGGTCATGGTTTCACTTCCACCACCACCTGAATCTCCGTTGTAGAGTTTTTCGGAAGTCCTGCTACCGCGACGGCGGCGCGAGCGTGCCGGCCCGCGTCTCCAAAAAGGGCGACCAGCAAATCGCTCGCACCATTGATCACGGCAGGACTGTCAGGAAATCCGCTGATTGCGTTGACGTAGCCGGAAACAAAAACAACCCGCGCGACTCGGTCGAGG
The DNA here is from genome assembly GCA_046346755.1 of Opitutaceae bacterium. Classification (GTDB taxonomy): domain Bacteria; phylum Verrucomicrobiota; class Verrucomicrobiia; order Opitutales; family Opitutaceae; genus UBA6669. Next base: position 79,716 of record JAXMHM010000006.1, read on the forward strand.
GAGCCCAGTGCCGATTTGATATTGGTCAGCGTGGCCAAGGCACAAACACGGGCAGAATCATATCCGGTCTGAATTGTCTGTTCACGGCCGACCTGCCCCACGTGTGTCATCTCGCCATTGAAGGACGAAATCGTTCCGGCACAGTAGAGAAGATTGCCCGTTCGCACGGTCGGCACGTAATTGCCGCCGGCCGCCGGGGGATTTGGGAGCGTCACACCAAGTTCCTTGAGTTTTTCGTCAATGCTCATGCGCTGGAAGGGTCAACGAAACACGTGGGACAACGCAAAGCGTTTCGTAAACAAAGCCGATTGCGCACTGCGTCGGCTTCTGTAACCACTGCTTTCCATGACGTTCGCCGACTGGACAGAACTCGGACGCCGAGATCCCGCACTCGCGGCCCAAACGGTATGGGACAGCATCGCCTCGCTCTCCGCCGACCAGCGCCGAGCGATCATGTCATGGCAGGTTCCCCTGCCCTCCCTGGGTGCGAACTTTGCTCGTCAGAGCATTTCCGGAGGTCCTCTTGCCGGGGTCCCGTTCCTCGCAAAGGACCTGTTCCCCGTTCGAGGAGTCCCGATGCAGGCCGGCGGGCGGTTTCTCCCGAGTGTGCGCCCCACGCCCACCCGTGACAGTGCATTGGTAGCGGCCTTGGAGGAGGCGGGAGCGGTGCTGGCCGGAACTACGCATTTGCACGAGTTTGCCTACGGATTGACCGGGGAAAATCCGCACTGGGGGGATGTGCAGCATCCCGGTGATCCCGCCCGTACGAGCGGCGGCTCCAGCAGTGGTTCGGTGGCGGCGGTCGCAGCGGGAATCGTTCCCTTGGCGATCGGCACCGACACCGGTGGGTCGATTCGCGTTCCGGCGGCCTATTGCGGCGTGTTCGGGCTCCGACTTACCCCGCATCACGCTTGGATTTCAGACGCGTTTGCATTGGCGCCAAGCTTCGATACCGCAGGTTGGTTCACTGGTAACGCCCGGGATATGAAACGAATGCTCGCGGCATTGGTGGGAATCCAGACCTCAGTGCGCGCCCCACGTGGAATCTACCTTGGCTTTGACCGATGGCAGGAAGCCGACCCTACCGTCAAAGCTGCCCTGGATCGCGCCAGCGCGACTTTTGCGCCACCCGCAGACTCCGTCGCAGAGGCCGAACTCGTGCATGCGTTTCGAGGTACCACAGAAGCCTATTCGGTGCTGCAGAGCATGGAGGCATGGAAACAACACTCCACATGGCTTGATACCCATCGAGACAGCTACTCACCGGCAGTCTGGCAACGGATTGATCGAGGGAGAACGTGGGACTCCGATGCCGAGGGCAAGGCTCGGGTCACCCTGGCCGCGATTCATCTGCTGTGGACCAAGTATTTTCTCACCTATGACTTCCTCGTGCTGCCCTGCACTCCTTTTCCGGCATTGAAAAAGTCTGATTTCACGCTTGAGAACCGTAACCGCCTTCTCGCACTCACGACGCCCGCGAGTCTCGGGGGCTTGCCAGTCTTGTCGGTGCCGGTGACCTTGCCGTCCGGTTTGACCAGTGGTCTCCAAATCGTGGTGAACAGCGCTACCAGTCCCGTTCTGGGATGGGCGCTGGATCGGTGCTAGTTTTCGGTGCGGCCCAACTCCTGCTGTCCAAGTAGGTCATGATCCGCGCCGCCACCGAAACAGGTTGGATGCTTGTTCACCACCGCGACCACGCGGTCCTGGCTGGAGATTTCGCCTCCGCCTGGGGAAACGGCACGTTTCCAAAGCCAGAGCCGTTTGCCGACATCCAGTTTGCCGTGGCCCATCACGATGATGGATGGATTGCTCGGGACGCACTTCCCAGCCTGACCAAAGACAACAAACCCGAGGCGTTCACGCGCTCGCTCGTTGGGGCCTATTCGGCATTCGAAGAGATCGACCTTCCGAATTATCTACGCGTCCGAGGTGAGGCCACAGCTGCTGTCGCCAAGCACAATGCCTACGCAGGCATTCTCGTGTCCATGCACACCGTGAACCTGTTGACCGAACAGGCAGACGTGGCAACCATCCGACCTGAGCACCGTCCAAGCTATGACGCGTTTGTCGAAGCCCAGCGATCGTGGCAGCGCGAGACAGCCAAGCTAATCGGGGCCTCCGCGGATCACTTGCAGCGGGGATTCGAATTCCTGCAGTGCTGTGATAATCTCTCCCTCATCGCCTGTTCGGGCTACGAATCGGAGCGTGAGCTTCGGCATCGCCATCCGGATCGTCACGGAGTCAGGCATGCCTTCAAAGTCGCACCCATGGGCGACAACGTTTGGCATTTATCCCCGTGGCCTTTTGCCGAATCGCGATTGGAATTTACTTTCCCGTACCGCCTCGTGAGCAACGCGGCCTGTTCCGACCTTGCAGCTTTCCGTCATGCCTGCGCTGAGGCTAAAGTGCACCAGCAACGAGTGACCTTGGTCTCCTGACCGCCGGCAGCGGTCGGTGGAGCGGATTGCGGGACGAGTGCCCCTGCAGCTCAGGTATGCCCTTGCACGCTTCGGGTTGCCCTCGTCGGGCACAGCCCCTTGATCGACAGTGCGAGGAACGGCGGTGCCAAAAGAGTCGGACAGACATCGGGTAAACAACGACCCGGTTTTCTCAAAAGAATGTCTCCAAGTTTGGCACCCTCAGTGCTTTTCGACATCATGCTCAACCGCCTATTCAAACTCGAGGCTCACGGAACCAATGTCGGGAGAGAGCTCCAGGCTGGAATGACGACCTTTGCGGCCATGGCCTACATTCTGGCCGTCAATCCAGCCATTCTTGCCGATGCCGGAATGGATCGAGGAGCGCTGGTAACCGTCACCGCACTGACTGCCGCCGTCAGTACTGTGATCATGGCGCTCCTCACCAACTACCCCATCGCCTTGGCCCCAGGCATGGGAATCAATGCGTTTTTCACCTATACCATCTGCCTGGGGTCCGGAGTTCCCTGGCAGCAGGCCCTCGGGATGGTGTTCATCAATGGGATCGTCTTCCTGGCATTGTCGGTGACCGGAGTACGCCAGAAGATCGTGGCGGCCATCCCGTATCCTCAAACTGGCCATCACCTGCGGAATCGGCCTTTTTATTGCGTTCATCGGACTAAAGAACGGCGGAGTGGTGGTCTCCAGCCCGGCCACCTTGGTCACTCATGGAAACCTCGCGTCGGGTTCGGCCGCCCTCTGCCTCGCGGGCATTGGTTTGACTGCCATCCTCGTCGCCCGACGAATTCCTGGCGCGATTGTGATTGGCATAGCAACTCATCACGCTGGTGGGTCTCTTCGTCTCGAACGGCAAAGGGGGGACCATCACGCAGCTTCCCAGCCAGTTCTTTTCGAGTCCGGTGTCACCCGCACCCGTGTTCCTAAAACTGGATTTTGCGTTTCTCGCCAGCGTCCCTGCCTTCATGAAGGCGCTGCCTCTCATTCTCACCCTACTGCTCGTCGATATGTTCGACAACATCGGCACGCTGATCGGAGTCTGCAAGCGTGCGGGGTTCCTCGACAAGGACGGCAATCTTCCCAATGCCGGCAGGGCATTGGTTGCCGATTCCACGGCCGCGATCTTGAGCTCGCTCTTTGGTACCTCGACCGTGGTCAGTTATATCGAAAGTGCTTCTGGAGTGGAAGCGGGTGGACGAACCGGACTGACGACGGTGGCCACGGCAATCCTCATGCTCCTGGCGCTCTTTTTTACTCCGTTGATCCTCGCAGTTCCTGCTGCTGCAACCGCGCCTGCGCTGGTGATTGTCGGGGTGTTCATGCTGCAGTCCATCACTGAGATAAAAATGGATGAGTTTACCGTTGCAGCCCCGGTCGCGCTCACGGTTCTCGCCATTCCACTCACCTTCAGCATCGCCGAAGGTATTGGTCTGGGGCTCATAGCCTTCGCCATTTTGGCCCTGGCCACAGGGCGGGCCCGCAGTTTGAGTCCTCTGGGATATGGGATCGCCGGAGTTTTCTTTTTTGAGTTCTTCCATATCTTCCCCTTCCGCGGATAGCCGGATCCGTTCTCATGTCTTCCAGCACCCACTCCTTTCCTCCATTCGCAGCTCACCCTGAGCCCTCAGAGTCTCCCTCGTTTGAGGCCTTGATCGAGCAGATCCAACACGCAGCTGGCTCCGTCTTCAGGCCCGCCTCCCTCGAAGACCGGCCGCTCTACGGCCAGACGCTGTTCATCGCGACCTGCTCCTTGGATACCCGGTTTGGGCCATTCCGCGCCTATGTCTTTCAGGACATCATCGACAAGCACTATATCATTGCCCTCGCTCATGGGGATGTCGTGGGCGCAAAGACCCTCTACACGCGTCTTCATTCGTCCTGCGTCACCAGCGAGACCCTTCGCGGCTGCGACTGCGACTGCGTGCAGCAGTTGGAAGGCGCATTCAAGGTCATCTCTGAAAAGGGAAACGGAATCCTCTTCTACCTGATGCAGGAAGGACGGGGCGTCGGATACGTCGGCAAAGCGCGCGATCGCATGCTGGTCCAGGCATCACTGGATCAGCTGTCCACCTTTGCCGCGTATGCATCCATGGGTCTCAAAAAGGACCACCGCAACTACGACAACATTTCGCAGATTTGCCATCTGCTTGGCATCACCGCCTCCTGGATCGTTCTCACCAACAATCCCGACAAGGTGGACGCGCTCAAGTCGCAGGGTTTGGTGGTTGAAGGAACGGAGGCACTGGAGTTTGAACCGTCTCCCTTCAATCTCGCTTATCTCACTTCAAAGGCGGCAGGGGGGCATATCCTGCGACGTCCTGGCGAGACCACGGTGAAGCGGGCGCTTCCCCCGGAACCGGTTGTGCCTTTCAAGCCGTACGCGATCACCAATGCGCGACGTTTCATCTACTCGGCCAGCTACTTTTTGCCGATGAAACCGGTCGATAGCGACGTGCTGCTCACCGAAACCCAGTTCAAGGACCTTTTCCGCAAGAAGGCGATAGATCGCTACATGTCAGGGTCGCGTCCCCTCGTGCTCGGGTACCAACTGATTCGAGAAAACCGCTTCTTCGTCAAAATCGACACCGACAACCTCACCGCCTTCTGTCGCGAGACACCGAGTGATCCCATCGTTGATCTCCTCACCACTCCCTACTGGTTTCGCGTTCACGTCTACTACGATATTGTGACGAGCCAGGAGTTCGTCGTGCTGACCCATGGTCAGGCCAAGATCTATGACATTCCAGTGGTGCGGCTGCATTCGGAGTCCCTCTTCAATCGGTTCCCTCTCCGTGCCGTGGACAATCGTGACAAGTTCAAGGCTTCGGTGAAACACATCGTGACCTACGGCGTGGGGGCCATTCAGCTGATCTACAATGACGGGCGGGGCGCCGGCTTTGGTGCACATGCCACAGATCTCATGCTCACCGAGACCAATCAGGCGTTCTCAAGCGACGAAGCTTATCGAAAACTTGGGGTGGGATATGATAGTCGCGACTACGATGCGGCCCTCAGGCTGTTGCGCCATCACATCCCCAACGAGAAGATCCAAATGATCATGAATTCTCCGGCCAGTCTGGTTAAGAAGCCCGAATATGCGGAAGCGCTCAACGCGCACCGCATCGACGTCGAGAAATGGATTTTCCTCGACGACCAGTCCTAACCGGTCCCCATGATCGATCCCCTGGGACACGAACTCCTGGCCGAGCGGCTTGGACGCATTCCGTCGATTCTGACGGGAATGATCGGGCGTCACTCGACTCCACTGAACGCCGCAACGAGGGATTCGCGACGGTTCGTGATTACGGGAACAGGAAGCTCCGAGGCGCACGCCAGGTACCTGGCCATGCTGCTCAATCTGTTCACAGACCGATCGGCCGCTTACGTGCCACTTTCGGGTTTCACCACTGCCGAACCAAACGCATTCCGGGAGAAAACCCTGGTGGTTTTCTCTCAGGGTGTCTCGCCCAACGCACAGATTGCAATTCAGCGACGTAGGGATTTTTCCCATACTATACTCTTCACTGCCAGCACTCCAGCCGCGGCGCGTCAGGCGGGAAAACTGGACCGGGCCGCCCTTCTGGAGCGACTCATGGCGGAGGGGGGCGAACTCATCGAGTTTCCGCTCGCCGAAGAGTACACAACCCTGATCAGGTTTGTCGGGCCCATGGCCGGCTACCTTGCAGCGCTCCAATTTGTGTCACAGCTCGACCACAGCCGCGTCGACACGCCCACGGAGCGTACCCTTTTGCCGCTGCTGGCGTGCGCCCCGCCCGACCAGCTCCTGGACGACATGTTGAGACTTCCCAGCGCTTTTTCGCAGGGATTCAATTTGGTGACTGCGGCCCCCATTTCCGACTTTGCACAGAATCTTGCCTGCAAGTTCATGGAAGGCCTCTACTGGCCTTGCCCACCCATTTCGGATTTTCTCCAGTTTGCGCACGGTCCGTTCCAGCAAATGAATGCGCACCCCAAACCGGTGATCATCCTCCAGGGCGGTAATGCGATGGAAGGTGAAATGGTGGATCGGAGTGTACGCATGCTGCGGGATGTCGGACTCGGAGCCTATGTGATCCGGGTGGATTCGGTGCCTCTCTATTCCATCTTTGGATTTGAGGCCGCTTTGAATCGTCTGATTTTCCCCATCATGAGACGACTCAGGGTGAATCAGATTCAGTGGCCAGGCAAAGGACGTGATGACCTCCTTTACGGATTTTGCCCTGACGTCTAAACCCGGGACAATCAATACCGGGTTTCCATCGCACGGAATCCGGAGGCCATCGACGCTGTGTGATCCTCAGTGAGGATCACCGCAAATTCGCCCTTAAGCGGCGTCCTGCTTGGGCTCGACCTTGCCGGTGCGCCGCAGCGTCGGACGGCGCTTGCCCGCCACGACTGCCGCATCGATTGACACCTCGGTGACATCGTCGCGCTGGGGCAATTCAAACATCACTTCCAGCATGAGATTCTCCATGATCGACCGCAACGCGCGTGCACCGGTCTTCAACTGAATCGCTTTTCTCGCGATCGATTTGATGGCATCGTGCGTAAATCGCAGCCGGACACCATCCATCGCGAACAGCTTCGAATACTGCTTAATGATGGCGTTCTTTGTCTTGAGGAGTATTCGCACCAGATCCTCCTCGGTGAGCTGATCCAGAACCGAAACAATCGGCAGGCGCCCGATAAACTCCGGGATCATGCCAAAGCGAATAAGATCCTCGGGAGCGAGGTCCTTCATCAGATCCTCTGGCCGAAGTTCTGACTCCTGCTGCTTCGCAATCGAACTAAATCCGAGGCTGCGCTGACCGCTACGACGCTGCACAATCCCGTCGAGGCCTACAAACGCGCCGCCGCAGACAAAGAGAATATTCTGTGTGTTGACCTGCACGTATTCCTGATTCGGATGCTTTCGCCCCCCCTGGGGCGGCACATTGCACACCGTGCCCTCAAGTATCTTCAAAAGAGCCTGCTGCACGCCTTCACCGGAAACGTCTCGAGTAATCGAAACATTCTCCGTTTTGCGTCCAATCTTGTCGATTTCGTCGATGTAGATGATCCCGCACTCAGCGCGTTTGACGTCGTAGTTCGCAGCTTGAAGCAGGCGCAGCACCACGTTTTCGACGTCCTCCCCCACATATCCGGCTTCGGTCAGGGTGGTTGCATCCGAAATGGCAAACGGCACATCCAGGATCTTCGCCAACGAGCGAGCCAGGAGGGTCTTGCCCGATCCGGTCGGCCCCACCAGCAGGATATTGCTCTTCTCGACATCAACTCCGTCAAATTCAGGCGACAACGCCGTGGCATCCTTGCCAGTCAGGCCCGAATCAAACATCAGCCGCTTGTAGTGATTATACACCGCAACCGAGAGTACCTTTTTCGCATGATCCTGACCGATCACGTAGTCATCCAAGGTCCGCTTGATGTCCGATGGTTTCACCAATCGAAACGCTGGCTTGGCCTCCGCTGGCGGCTGCTTTATTTCGCGATCAATGATCGTCTTACAAACATTTACACAGGAGTCGCAAATGTACACACCAGGTCCAGCAATGATTTTCTTCACTTCCGCCTGCGATTTTCCGCAGAAGGAACAAAGCGTCATGCGGGATGATTTAGCCATGGTGTAGCAAGCGTGGCGAAGGTGCCCAAGGTGTGTCGAGGTGAGAATTGCTCCCGCCTACATCGACACAATCACCGAATGATTGATTCGGCCAGAATGGGAGGAATCAGCTCAATTCAGTCGAAACTAAATCCCTACAATTAGGGCACCTACACCTCAGGCACTTCCAGTTCGCAGTTCGAAATCAAGCAGCTGTCGCACCAGCGACAGCCAGCTTCTCCGCATCCCGCGTCGATGCAACGACATGATCGACTAGACCATAGGTCTTTGCCTCTTCCGCGGTCATGTAATAGTCCCGATCAGAGTCCTTCTCGATTTGTTCCGCCGTCTTGCCCGTATGGCGCGCCAAAGTAAGATTCAGCGTCTTCTTCCAGCGCAGGATCTCTCGGGCGGCAATTGCGATATCCGAAGTTTGACCTCCCGCTCCACCGCTGGGCTGGTGGATCATCACTCGGCTGTTGGGGAGGGCGAAGCGCTTTCCCTTTGTTCCTGCAGCCAGCAAAACGGTGCTCATGCTTGCAGCCATTCCTATGCAATACGTGACAATATCGCACTGAAGGAAATTCATGGTGTCGTAAATCGCCATGCCTCCCGTAACGATTCCGCCCGGAGAATTGACGTAAAGATGGATATCCTTCTTCGAATCCTCCATCTGGAGGAACAGAAGCTGCGCAATCACACTGTTAGCCACACCATCATCAATCGGAGTTCCGATGAAGATGATGCGGTCTTTCAGCAGACGGCTATAGATGTCCATCGACCGCTCTCCGCGGCCGGTATTTTCAATGACGTACGGGATGTAGTAGGAGCTCACAATTTGAATTCGAGGGTCTTCAGGCTTTGGTTGTCACCGTAGCCTTGGAAACCAGGAATTCAACCGCCTTGTCAAAAATGATGTTCTGCTGGACCGCGCGCAGCTGATCACGATCCTTAGTCAACTGCTTCACCAGCTTGTCGGCCGAGGTCCCCGCGCGCATGGATTCGCGGTAAATGAAGGCATTGATGTCACCCTCCGTTACCTGAAGTCCTTCTTTTTCAGCTACTTTGGCCAAAACCAACTGGCTCTTCACCCGGGAGGTCGCTGATTTCTTCGCCCCCTCAAAAAGCTCCTTCTTGTCCTTCTCAAACTGCTCTTGAGGGACACCGCGCCGCATTTGCTCTTCGATAAACTGACGGAGCACATTTTGAGTTTCCCCATCGACCAGCGAGGCCGGGACTTCAAAATCGACCTTGGCCAGCAAAGCATCCACCACCTGGCGACGCTGCGCGGACTTATTCTGGTACTCTTTCTGCATCTTCAGGTTATTGCGGACATTGTTGCGCAATGCCTCGACGCTGTCCGCCTGATGCGACTTGAGAAAGTCTTCATCCATCGCGGGAAGGACACGTTCCCTGATCTCCAGTACTTCAACCGAATAGATGACTTTCTTTCCCGCCAATGCAGGTACCGCCGCAAAATCGGCCGGAAATTCGATCTCAACGTCCCGCTTATCGCCCGTTGAAAGGCCCGCGAGCTGTTTGCCCAAGCCGGGAATGACCCCCTCCTGTGCCCCGTCCACTTCTTCCCAAGTCTGCGGTACTTTGCCGTAAATCTGCTTGTCGGGCACCAACTCCAGAACGGGTTGCGAATCGACCCGACCTTCGTAGGAAAGCTTCAAGTAGTCACCCTTCTGACTGGGGCGCTCTGCGACCTTAAAGTCGGCGCGTTCAAGCCGCATTTGCTCAATGACCTGATCGACTTCCCCCTCAGTTGATTCCACGGGTGCGACTTCGGTGGGAATTCCCGTATAGTCAGGAAGCACAAAGTCAGGGCGCACATCCAAGGTGAATCGCACCTCCGCCGGCTGATCGTGAGCGATTCCGCCAGGAGTGGCATCCACCAACTGGACCACGTCCAGCTTGGACTGCTCCAAACCGGCGCGGTAAGCCTTGGCTATCACCTTTTGCTTGAACTCGTCGGCGATGTCCTTGCCAAAGCGCTTGGCAATCATGTCAGCGGGCGCCTTGCCGGGGCGAAACCCGGGAATCCGTGCCATCCGAGAAAATTCGGCAACGGTCGCTGCGTGTTCTGCAGCAACTTCGCTCTGGTCGAGCGTAACAACAAGACTCTTGCGAGTAACGGTCTGATCTTGGACGGCGATGTTCACGGAAGTTTGAACGTATGGGTGGTTGACTTGATGAATCGTGAAACTTGCGGCTTGGTTCGAACCCGGTCAATGCCGGAGTGCGAATGCTTGCGACAGCCCCAACTCCTGACTCTGACTGGAAGACACGCATGGAGTCGTTTCATCACATACTGGAGCTTCACCCGCGTCTCGTGGTGATAGATGCGTCTTCAACCGCGACGCAGGTTGGCCTGTTCGCTCCTGAACGTGCTGGATGGCAGTTCACCCAACGGTCGCAAGAGGCGGGAGAAGCGTTGTTCGACTGCTTCAACGCCCTTGGCCTTCAGGCCCGGGCAGTTGACGCCTTCGCATTCTGCGAAGGCCCCGGTTCAATACTAGGAATAAGGACTGTCTCGGCTCTGATTCGCACCTGGTGCGCATTTCAGGCCAAGCCTGTGTTCGCCTATCGAAGCTTGGACCTCTTGGCTTGGTGCCATGGCGAACCCGACACCGGATATATCGCCGATGCACGAAGAGACTACTGGCACCTCGTAAGGACGGATGCGACCGGAAAACCGTCGCCCCTGCGTCGGGTGAGAATCACCGAGCTTCCGAGCCGATTGCGCATGCCGTCGACATTCAGGTCATGGGCCACGCTCCCGCCGGGATTGGTGATGATTCCCTACCTGCTGTCGGAACTCATACCCAGGGTCGTCCACGCTCCACTTTTGCATGCTCAAGCCGAGCCGGACGCTTTTCAGGTTGAGCCAACCGACTACGTCCGATGGTCGCCCGCCATCCATCGGGCTCCGCAGTGAGGTTAGCACCGGCGTCACCTCCTCTACGCTGTTGGGCCGAAATCGATTTGGCCGTACTGGAACGCAACCTACGGTTGATCCGAGCGTCGCTGCCGGCACGGGTTCGTTATGTTGCCGTCGTAAAGGCCGATGCCTACGGCCATGGACTGCATCCGATCGCGGCCCGGCTTATGCATGCAGGTGCAGACCTGTTTGCGGTCGCAAACCTCGCCGAAGCGGCATCGTTAAGGGAATTGGGAAACGGCTGGCCGATCCTGATCCTCAGCCCCTTGCTCCCAGACGAATGCAGAGCCGCAGGAGAACTCAACGTTGCCGTGACGGTCTCGAGCGCAGCCGAAGTGGATAGACTCAATAAAGTGGGAGAGAGCCTCCACCGCAAACTGGAGGTCCACCTCAAGATCGATACCGGGATGGGAAGATTGGGAGTTTGGCACACCGAATCCGCTCCGCTCTTTGCCAAAATCAAGCATAGCGCCCACCTGCGCCTCACTGGTATCTGCACTCATTTCGCCGCTCCTGATGACGATCCAGAATTTACTGGCGAACAGCGCCGAAGATTTGTCGCGGCCCTCGCTGCCAGCAATGTCCTGGCGACCCTCCCCGAGTTCATCCACGCGGACAACAGCTCCGGTATCGAGACCTTTGAACGCTCTGGTCCTTTCAACGCGGTCCGCATTGGGCTGCTCCAGTTCGGCGTGCTTTCCAAACTGGGTTCGCTTCTCGCCGCCGTGCGGACGGAACCCGTTTTCAGCCTAAAAACGAGAGTTGGACTGATCAAGCGCCTGCCTCACGGTGCAACGGTCAGCTACGGAAGGACGCACAGGCTGGCCCGCGACACTCAAGTCGCCGTACTCTGTGCAGGCTACGCCGACGGCGTACCGAGGATGCTGAGCAATCGCGGGCACGTGTTGATCCGTGGTACCGCATGTCCCATCCTTGGCCGGGTCACGATGGACCAGACCATTGTCGATGTCACCGACGTTCCACAGGTCGCCTGTAGCGACGAAGTCGTCCTCATTGGACGCCAACTCGAGGCCTCCATAAGCATCACAGACTTCAGCCGCTGGGCAGAAACGATCCCCTGGGAAATACTCACCTCGGTCTCAAAGCGCGTTTCCCGCGTCTATCGCACCGCGCTTGAGCAGTAGAGCAAACCGCAACACGATGTCTGCCATCAGGCTGCCCCACACATTGCACATGTTTGCTCCGAAATCCGTTTTCACCGCCAGCCACCTCAACTCATGCCCTGACTGGCAACCAGGAAGCGCCTCTCCGGCATCAGCTAAATGGCCATGATCCGCGTCGACGCAGGACATCCGCTCACTCGGCGCGAGTTTGTGAAATTAGGGGGACAATCATCTGGATTGCTCGCCTTCAATCACTGGGTGCCGGAGTTCCTTAGCCAAACCCTGAGGTCGGGTGCGGTCTCAGTCGCCGCCAAAGCACGCGCACTCGTGCTTGTTCACCTGGCGGGAGGAAATGATGGCTTCAATACCATCGTACCGATTGAAGATGATGCCTACTACCGATTTCGGCCCACCCTTGCCGTCCCGCGCCAAAGAGTGATCCGCCATTCCCACAGCGTCAGCTTCCATCCCAGCGCGAGCGCGCTGTCGCAGCTGATGGAGGCGGGAAAACTCTGCGTTATACAAGGCGTCGGTTATCCCAATCCGAGTCGAAATCACCTGTACTCCGGAAGAATCTGGGAAACAGGTGACGATCAAACTGTACGCTCGCTCCCGGTCATCACGAGAAATCCGCACCTGGACGAAGGTTTTCGAAACTCCGTTCTTCGGAGGTCCGTACTCGCGAATCGCTCACCAGGGACAAAATTGCCCGGGGTCGATAGATCCGCCTGCGCGTCCAAGCCAATCTATGCTGCTGACGGGCCCGACTGTCGCGCGAGCGAGCCGGCGGTAGCAACGACCCCTGGCGCCGGTTCAGCTTCTGCCTTTCTCCAACAATCGAAGATGGATACCGCGGTGCCGGGCGCCGATGCAAGTCGGCTCCTCAATCGTTGCCACCCCCGGCAAAAGTATCCGTACACCCCCTTCGCTCAATCCCTGCAGCAAGTCGCCGGGCAGATTGCCACCGGGCAAATCGCCCCGTTCTACTTCGTCTCGCTCGGTGGATTTGACACACACTCCAACCAAGCAGGGCGCCATGCTGAACTGCTTTCGATCCTGAGCGATGGGCTTGCCGCTTTCCAAGCGCACCTGGCTGAAATGCAACTCGAGCAACAGGTCGCAACCCTGGTTTTCTCAGAATTCGGCCGCCGGGCTCGCGAAAATATGAATCGGGGTACCGACCATGGCACTGTAGCCCCGGTATTTGTCCTCAGCACCGCAATCAAGTGCCCCATCTTAGGCCGCCCACCGCGGATGGACGACGGAATGAACTCCGATCCAGTCTCTGGAATAGATTTTCGCGAAATCTACGCTACGCTGATTGACCGATGGCTCCGAGGCGACTCAGCGCGTTTGCTGGGAAAAAGATATCCCGGGCTGGGGTTCCTTTGAATCGCCGACGGTTTATCGACCGATCGAGTAGACACGAAATCCGATTTCCTTCAGTCGCTCAACCGGGAGAATATTGCGGCCGTCAAAAACAAACGCCGGCTTGGGCATCGTCTCGAAAATGCGGGCGAAATCCAGTGTCTTGAACTCGTCCCACTCGGTGACCACCGCGAGCGCGTGTGCACCCTCCGCCGCATGATAGGCGGAGGTTGCCACGGTCAGCCGCGGATTCGCCCCCCCGGGACCCAGCACATCGCGCTGAATGTCATCGGCAGTGACTTTGGGATCGTAGACGACCACACGCGCCTGCTCGGCCAGTAGGTCCTTCACAATCGCAATGGCTGCCGATTCACGCGTGTCATTCGTGTCCTTCTTGAAGGCAAATCCCAGAACAACGATTTTTTTATCCGCCACCGAGTTAAAAAGTGTCCGAACGATTTTCGAGGCGAAGCGTTTCTTCTGCCAGTCATTCATGCGGACCACGTGCTCCCAATAGGCGGCAACGTCGGGCAACCCGAAGTGTTCGCACAGATAGACGAGATTGAGAATGTCTTTCTGAAAGCACGAGCCGCCGAAACCCACACTTGCCTTGAGGAACTTCGGTCCAATACGCGAATCTTTGCCGATGGCATTGGCCACTTCGTCGACATCCGCACCCGTCGCCTCGCAGAGAGCCGAGATCGAATTGATCGACGATATGCGCTGGGCGAGAAACGCATTGGCCACCAGTTTGGATAATTCCGACGACCAGAGATTGGTGGTAATGATACGATCGCGAGGAACCCAGCGGGCGTACACGTCAACCAGCGTCTTGATCGCAACTTCCCCTCCGGGCGTACGCTCCCCTCCGATCAACACGCGGTCGGGTGAAATCAGATCCGCCACTGCGGTCCCTTCGGCTAGGAACTCGGGATTCGAAAGCACCTGATGCTCCAGTCCATTCACGGTTCCGTTCGCCGACAGGATGTCCTTGATCGTTTCCGCGGTCTTAACCGGTATGGTCGATTTCTCGACGATGATCTTGGGCGATTCTGCCACCTCTGCAATTGTCCGGGCGACCGACTCAATATAACGAAGATCAGCCGCCCGACCCGCTCCCACCCCGTATGTCTTGGTTGGAGTGTTCACCGCGACAAATATCAAATCAGCGTCGCGAATTGTCTCCCGCACTTCGGTGGAAAAGAAAAGATTTCGACCGCGACACTGGCGAACCACTTCGTCGAGACCCGGTTCGTAAATCGGAAGGACTGAAGAATTCCATGCCGCAATACGGGACACATTCATGTCCACAACCGTCACCTGGATGTCAGGCGCCTTCAGCGCGATCATCGCCATCGTCGGACCACCCACATAACCGGCGCCAATGCAGCAGATTTTCATAGCTTCAGACCCTTAACGGTGACAATCCATCGCCTGAGGACAAGGAAACTCATCCCCTATCCCGCCATGCTTGAAAAGCTTACGAGCGACGAAGCAGACACAGTTCGCGACGGTACTTCGGGCGCCCATCACGGGACCGCTCGCACACGCGAGCGGCTCCTCTCTCGGTAGAGTCGCTCAAGCCGGATTTGGAGCCGGCGCGGGTCCTCCAAGTGATTCAGGGACGACCTTCTCCGTCGTCTTCTTGCCACCCCGATCATCCGGTTTAGCAAAACCAGAAATGATCTCCCGGACCACGGGAGACCTGATCTCGCCAAATTCGACGATTTCCTTCACATGAACGCCTTCAAGGGTTTCATGTTGTAAGAGCGCGTCTGCAATTTTGTCCAAGGCAGAACGATGCTCAAGAATGATCGTCTTCGCACGCTCGTAGGACTGATCCACCAGCTTCTTTACCTCGGCGTCGATCAGCCGCGATGTTTCTTCAGAAATCGTGTGCGAACGAGTGATTTCTCGACCCAGAAAAACCGTATCCTGGTTATCACTATACGCGATGGTTCCAAGCGGACTCATCCCCCAGTTGCAGACCATATGGCGGGCCAGTTTGGTCGCCTGTTCTATATCGCCGGAAGCCCCGCTTGTGATATCGCTCAACGCGACTTCCTCGGCAATGCGGCCGCCGAATAACGTCGCCAGATTGTTCAGGAGCTTCCGCTTCGCATAGTTGTAGGTGTCCTTGGTCGGAATGTACATGGTGCTCCCCAAGGACCTCCCGCGCGGTATGATCGTAACCTTGTGCACAGGAAGTGTCGCATCACCAATCACCACACTGACCAGAGCATGGCCGGCCTCGTGATAAGCGACAATCTTCTTGTCCTCATCATCCATCACCCGTCGACGCTCGCGTCCAAAGAGGACTTTGTTGCGGGCGTCATCGACGTCCTGCATCTCAACCTTCTTCTTGTTTCGACGAGCCGCCAGCAGGGCCGATTCGTTTAGCAAATTTGCGAGCTCCGCGCCTGAAAGGCCGGGCGTGCCGCGGGCGATCACGGACAGATCCACATCCTCTGAAAGAGTAATCCGTCGTGCATGGACACGCAGAATCTGCTCTCTCCCCACCAAATCGGGCAAGTCCACATAGATTTGTCGATCAAAGCGACCGGGACGAAGCAGCGCCTGATCAAGTACGTCCGGACGATTGGTCGCAGCAATAATGATCACGCCTTCGGTGGTGTCGAATCCGTCCATCTCCACCAGCATCGAATTGAGCGTTTGCTCGCGTTCGTCATTACCGCCTCCCAGGCCAGCGCCGCGCTGGCGACCGACCGCATCGATTTCGTCAATAAAGATCAAGCAAGGGGCGTTCTTGCGGCCCTGCTCAAACATGTCGCGAACCCGACTCGCCCCCACGCCGACAAACATCTCCACGAAATCGGAGCCGGAGATGCTAAAAAAGGGAACATCAGCCTCACCCGCGACTGCCTTCGCGAGCAGCGTCTTGCCGGTTCCGGGGGGCCCAACCATGAGAATACCCTTCGGTATCTTGCCTCCCATCTTGGTGAACTTCTTGGGATCCTTGAGAAACTCGACGACTTCAGCCACTTCCTCTTTCGCCTCATCGCAGCCAGCCACTTCAGCGAATGTGATCTTGTCGCGATCCCGGGTCAGGAGCTTCGCCCTGCTCTTGCCAAAATTCAAAGCACCGCGGCCCGCATTGCGCAATTGGCGCACAAAGAGAAAATAGAGCAGCCCAATGATCACCAAGAACGGAATGATCTGTGACGCTATTTGAGTCAGCAGGGTCGTGGCGGGTTGCTCGACGAACTTCTGCGACTTTTGCAGCTTCTCCAGATTGGTGTCGGTCAACCGGCCAGAGGCGCGAAAACTCGCAGTCTTGCCCGCATCGGTGGTCAGGATCGGTTCACTCAACTCGCCCGAAATAATGACCCAATCACGCCCTCCTGCGCCGTCTGGCCGGATGACGCCCTCACGCACTTGGCCAGATTCCGAAAGCTCGACCACCCGCTGGAGGTTGAGGACCGCGGGCGACTTCACCTTGTTCGGATTTAGCAAAAACAAGGCCAGAACAGCGCCGACAATCGCCAACCAAATGAGCAACATTTTGGGTTGGAAACGTTCCGGAGGGAGATTCTTGAGGGGGCGACGCTTGGATTTGTTTTCGTTTTCTGACATTTGCCGTTTGGGACTGTGGGGGAAAGGTGGAGGTTCCCGGGCGACAAGTCAATTGGCCCGGCCTTGTTTCGACGGAATGGGCCCCGGGGTCAGAGATGCACCCATTCCCGAGGAATCACCGCGAAACCTTCGGCACTGCCGCCTCGAACCTGAGGACAAAGCCGCGAATGACAGCAAACCCTGCGTTTCCCAAACTGAAGCGTGTGGGCTTTCCCACCATCACCGCGATGAGGAGAGTATCAAACGCCTGACGCGACAATTGTCCGCAGCGATCTCCCAGGGCTAGTCGCCAACGGTGCAAGACTCTTCGAACAAGCGCCTTAGGCGCGCCCTTGATTTTGCGGAGGTCAAGCCGGCCAGATCGCAGGGCTCTCAAAGCGTCGGTCAACTCGTCCAAGGCTGTGGCATCCTCCTCCAACTTCTCTCGCGCATCTGCAACGCACGCCACCACATCGCGCAAGGGCTCTGCTCTCTGCCACGCCTTGAGCACTCGATGCCGCATTCGATTTCGTAGATAATCGTCTCCGGCATTGGAACGGTCTTCGCGCCAGGGAATGCCCAAATCGCGCAAAATTCCTGCAATAACCTGCTTTCTCTGGGTCAGCAAGGGACGCAGGTGCCACCGGTTGCCTTGGAACCTATGCACGGGCCGTGGAGCAATCAGACCACCCAAACCACTACCCCGAGCCAGCCGCATCAGCATGGTCTCCGCAATATCGTCCTGCTGATGTCCGAGCCAAAGGACAGAACAGTTTTCCTTCGCCATCACCCTTCGAAAAAAATCGAGCCTCGCAGCTCGCAGATTCGCTTCCGTGATGCGGTGCTCATCTTTCTGTTTCCACCGTTCCGTTCGAAACCGGACCGTGAGCGACCGACAAACCGAACGGCAAAACTTGCTATCATCGTCTGAATCTTTTCCACGCAGTCTATGATTGAAGTGCATCACTGTCAATCGATTACGCTGCTCCGGCCAATGAACCCAAATCAGGAGCAAAAGCGCCACCGAGTCAGATCCGCCCGACAGAGCAACGGCCCAACCCGATGAGTTCCTTTTGGAAGTCGTTCTCGCAGCCCGAACAACCGCCGGATGTAGCGATGCAAGAGGCAAGCTTTCCGCCAGCCGGCAGGCCAGACTTTGCCATCGGCTTCGGGGTCCCGTGCCGCCTCGGGGCATATGCAGATCAACCTCAGCTAAATCGAAAATCGAAGTACGTCTCGCCCGAAGTACGGTACGAGCGCCGACGGGATTTTCACTGTACCATCCGCCTGCAAATTATTCTCCAGGATCGCAGCAAGTACGCGGGGCACTGCCAAACCTGACCCATTGAGGGTGTGTACGAGCTCCGGCTTGCCGGTTTCCTTGACTCGAAAACGAATTTGCGCCCTCCGCGCTTGAAACCCTTCAAAATTCGAACAGCTGGACACTTCCAGCCAGCGCTTCTGCCCTGCGGCCCAAACCTCCAAGTCGTATTTCTTCGATTGGGCAAATCCGAGGTCTCCTCCGCACATCAGCAATACCCGATAAGGCAGTTCCAACTTCCTCAACAGGTTCTCTGCGTCGGAACGAAGCCGATCGAGCTCGTCATAGCTCGCCGAAGGATGCACCCACTTCAGCAGCTCGACTTTGTCAAATTGATGCAGGCGGTTGAGCCCCCTGACATCTTTTCCATAGCTGCCCGCTTCCCGTCGAAAGCAGGGGGTATAAGCACAACGAAGAATCGGAAGGGACTCTTCGGCGACAATCTCGTCCCGAAAAAAGTTGGTCAACGGTACTTCTGCGGTCGGGACCGCATAGAGATGATCTCCAGACGTCTCATACATCTGCCCTTCTTTGTCGGGCAATTGTCCAGTCGCGGTGGCGCTGGCCGCGTTTACGAAAATCGGCGGAGCGACTTCGAGGTAGCCCGCCTTTCCGGCTTCATCCAGGAAGAAATGGAGCAAGGCGCGAACCAGTCGCGCTCCATCAGCTACATAGAACGGAAAGCCCGCCCCGGTCACCTTCGCTCCCCGGGCAAAATCGAACAAGTGGTCGAAGCCGGCGATTTCCCAATGCGCACGCGCATGCGTTGAGAGGGAATCGATCGAACCCCACGTCGAAAACACTACATTATGTTCTGGTGTTGTTCCTTCTGGAACTGACGAATGAGGCAGATTGGGAAGACTTAGCATCGCCTGTCGCCAAGCTGTTTCCGTCGTTCCCAACTGGGTCTCACGCTCTTTCACCTGCGCCGAAACCGCTTTCATTTCGGCCACCTTGGTCAGAAATTCGGGTGATCCTTTCTTGAGCGATGCCATTTCGCTGTTGGCCGCTTTCTGACGCGCCCGGAGGGTTTCCACGTCATGGAGCTGTCCTCGCCACGTTGCATCCAGGCTCAAAACGGCGTCGAGATCGACATCCAGGTGTTTCTTGAGGATCGCCGCGCGAACGACTTCGGGCGAATCGCGGAGGAGTTTCGGGTCTAACATAACACCTAGGCGAAACCACGAATGCGGCCCATTGAACACCTTTTTCTGTCGTTCGGCCGATTCTCGCGGAGAATTATTTGGCCGACACACCTTGGCCTCGAATCGGCCCATCCAATCGCTGGAACCTCGCAAACACCTCTTTCGCGGACAACAGGGACAGAGCGCCAACCGGCGCCTGGATCACGTGATTCGTTGGAGAAGTGAGCGGATAGGGACCAAACAAGCGGGGATCAGTTGGGCCAAAGATTCCCAAAGTCCGCACCCCCATGGCCGCTGCCAAATGCATGGGGCCGCTATCGTTGGAGATCACCCAGCCGGCGCGGGAGACGAGGGCCGGAAGGGACAGCAGACTCGTATTGCCAGTGAGATTTACGAACTGTTCTTTTGCAAATGCTTCTTTATCAGGTATATAATTGTTACCCGCCCAAACCACCCGCCGTGATCGTTCTTCTCTAATCAGAAGCTCGGTCAGTTGCTTGAACCCGCCCCAACGCTTTTCTTCCCGCCGGGAATCGGGAAAAATGACGATCGGAGCCGAACCGCTGGGACCGTCGACAAAGCTGAGATTCAGCCGATCTACTTCCCGGAAACGAATGCCTCCGCGCAGCTCGGGCTTGGCACCGAGAACCGGAGCAAATTGAAGCAATATCTCCACCGCATGCGCATGGCGTTCTCCCAGGGGAAGTGGCACCTGCTGATCGTAGAAAAAATGGGATCCCTCCCGCGCATCACTCCTCCCTACTTTGCGATTTGCCAAGGTCCGCCACGACATCAAACCAGTCCGCAAGAGTCCCTGAAAATCGAACACCCAATCGAAGCGGGTGGCCCGGACTTCGCGCATCAGCTCAAAAAACCCTTTGGTGCCGGCCAGTCGCTTGAACACAAAAACTTGATCCACCGCCTCGCACGCCCTGACCAACGGAGCAAAAATGTCCCTGACAATCCAAGAGATACGCAAGTCAGGCACTTGCTCCTTGAGCGAAGTGGCCACCTGCAAGCCGTGAACGATATCTCCAAGCGAGGAAGGTTTGATGATGAGCAACTGAATCATGGGTACGCGCTGCAAGCCGGCGAAAATTCTCGGCTTTGCCCGCAAAGAGCCATCGTTTCATGGACTTTCTGAAATGAACGCAAACGCTAACCGTACTGTTCCTGTCGCGTGCTCACGCTGATTCTCAAGATTGTTGGTTTTACTCTGGCGCGAACGCCGGAGTTCTTCCTTCGCGGGCTGGCCTCGTTCCTGGGCAGTGCTCTTTACGTGATATCACGTCGCCGAAAGCGCATTGCGCTTTCAAACTTGGCGCACGCGTTTCCCGAACAGGAACCGACCTGGCGGGTTCGCACAGCCAAGACCAGCATGATTCGGCTCGTCGAAACGGGGCTGCTCTCGCTCGCATCCCCATTTCTTTCAGAGTCGCGACTGCGCCAAATCGCCCGCCCCGGTCCGGGCATGGAGGAAATGCTGCGTGCACGCATTAACCAGCCATTTCCGACGGTGCTGGCCTCGATTCACCTCGCCTACTGGGAATGCCAAACCTGGATGGGACTGCTCAGCACGACTCCGATCGGCGACTTTGGGGTCATTTATCGTCCACTCGATGATCCGCGCGCAGATGCGTTTGTACGCCAAACGCGAGAACGATTCGGGATGCGACTTCTCTCACGGAAAGAAGGATTCGCCCAAGCCTTGAAGATCCTACGAGGCAATGGATGCATTGGACTGCTCTTCGATCAGAACGCGGGACTGCAAGGGGCGCTGAGTACCCTCTTCGGTCGCGTCTGCGCTTCCACCGAATTGCCAGGCATCCTGGCTGAGAAATTTTCAGCGGAAGTGCGAATTATCTACCCCGTGCGCATCGCGTTCTGGCGCGTGGAGCTACGCATCGATACCCTTGCGCGCCAAGGTACGGCGGCGGGTGTGACGGTTGCCTTGAACCAATGGCAAGAGACGCATCTTCGTGCAGACCACGAGTTATGTTCATCCTGGCTATGGTCGCACGACCGTTGGCGCAATCAGGACATCCCCAGCCTCCGATTTCGGCTTCAGGCCAAGCGCGATATTCTTTCGGTCGAACGTGTGCAGCGCAACTGGGGAGCCCTCCCCCGAAACACGCGCATCGTCGTCCGACTCCCCAACTGGCTCGGCGATGTCGTCATGGTGCTTCCACTCTTGCGGCAATTGCGTCATTCGCGACCCGACGCCGCCATCACCTTGGTTGGCAAAGCTCCGTTTCGGAAACTCCTGGAGAAAATTGGGTTTCCTTTCGAAGGCTATGTGCCGCTTCCGCCTCGTGGACTTACGTACTGGCGGCCGTTCCTGAAACTGAGATCTATGTATCCAGATGTCTATTTGCTATTTACAAACTCAGCCCGAGGCGATCTGGAAGCTTGGCTGACGGGATGTCGCCAGCGTTTCGGAATCGTTCGGCCAGGCCACCGTCGTCCGCTGCTGACGGACAGCTATCGACGTCCCGAGATGTGGAACGAAAAGGAGTCCCATCAATTTTCAGAATGGCAGCTCTTCATGGAGCACTTTGGCTTGGTCGGCGCTACCGATCGGAGACCGCTGGAGGTCCCGCACCCAAAAAATCGGGGCAGACGGAAAATTGGATTGATCGTTGGCTCCGAAAACACCCCCTCTAAGCGTTGGCCGGTACCTCGATGGCGGGAGTTTGCCGCGGCTGTCCCCGAGCTGACCTTGGTCCTGCTCGGTACCGCCACTGACAGAGCGCTCGCCGACGAGGTGGCCAAGGGACTGGCCCACCCGGCGATAGAAAACCTCGCCGGCAAGACGGACCTTCCCCAATTCGTCGAACAACTGGCAGACTGCGACCTTCTGGTTTCAAACGATACGGGCGGCATGCACCTCGCCAACGCTCTTGGCGTACCTGTGATCGCGCTCTTTGGCCCAACCAATCCCCTGCGCACCGCTCCCGTGTTTGATGCTCGAGTGGTGGTGCTGCAGCCTCCCCACTGCCCGCCGACGGGAGGTGGCTCATTGGATGAACTCCCTGCTTCAGCGGTGCTTGAGGCATTGCGTCTCGAGCTCGAACGCTTGGCTCCTCCCGATTAGCATTGCCGTCGGAATCGCGGCTCCCACGTTCACACTCAATTCCCGTTTTTCCACGTGCCTCTGCTGTCCGTCAAAGATCTACGAACCTACTTTCACACCCGCAATGGAATCTATCGCGCTGTGGACGGGGTGAGCTTCTCACTCGAGCGCGGCGAAACGCTGGGCATTGTGGGGGAATCAGGATCGGGGAAGTCGGTCACTTGTTACTCGATCATGGGCCTGGTACCACAACCCCCGGGCCGCATCGAAAGCGGAACCGCGCACTTTGACGGAGTTGATCTGCTGCATTGCACCCCGCGCGAATCCCGGAGCCTCCGCGGCAAGCGAATCGCCATGATCTTTCAGGATCCGATGACCTCGCTGAATCCCTATATGCGGATCTCCGAGCAACTGATCGAACCGCTCCTCATTCACGGCTCGATCAGCCGGCGGGCGGCCTTGGATCAGGCGCTGAGCATGCTGGATGCGGTGGGGATCAACGATGCGGCCAAACGTATCCACTACTACCCGCATGAATTTTCCGGCGGCATGCGGCAGCGCGTCATGATCGCGATGGCCCTGATCACCCAGCCCGAACTGCTGATCGCCGACGAGCCAACCACCGCACTCGATGTGACCGTCCAGGCACAGATCCTCGAACTCATCAAGCGTCTGCAAAAGGAGTTCAACATGGCAGTGATCTTTATCACCCATGACCTTGGTGTGGTATCCGGACTCTGCGATCGAGTCCAGGTCATGTATGGCGGCCGGATCATTGAAACCGCCTCCACGCGGTCGCTCTTCTACGAGCCGAGACACCCGTACACCAAGGCGCTCCAGCAGTCCATTCCCTCGCTTCAGCAGAAGGGCACCCAGCTCTTTACCATACCTGGTATGCCACCGGACCTCTCCAAACCGCTGCCGGGTTGCCCATTTGCCCCCCGTTGCTTGAGCGCAATTCAGGCGTGTCGCGAAAAGCCGATCGAACTTGCGCCCTGCGGAAACGGACACGAACAGTCATGCAGTCGTGTTCAGGCAGGAGAAATCTAGATACCGGCAGGCTACCCACACCATGGCTGATCCGATTCTCGAACTTGTTGACGTAAAGACGCATTTTGCAGTTCACCAGGGATTCCTGTTCAGGCGGCACGCCGGCACGGTCAAAGCCGTGGACGGCGTGTCGCTTCGCGTTGAACGTGGCGAGGTGCTGGGGTTGGTGGGCGAGTCGGGCTGCGGCAAATCAACGCTGGCCAGGACAATCCTGCAATTGCTCCCCACCACCGCCGGAAAGGTCCTGCTCGCCGGCACGTCCCTGAGCGATTGCACGGCTCGCGAGCTCATTGCAAAGCGTCGCGATCTCCAGATGGTGTTTCAGGACCCCTATGCATCGCTCAATCCTCGCATGAGCGTATTTGCCACCCTGGCGGAACCCTTGCTAACCCATGGAGTCTGCGAACCCAAGGACGTGACCAAGATCGTGGCAGAACTCATGGAGCGCGTCGGACTGGCATCGCGGTTCATGCAAAAGTACCCCCACGAGTTCTCAGGGGGACAACGCCAGCGGATCGCCATCGCCCGCGCCCTGGCCCTGAATCCCAAAGTCATTGTCGCGGACGAGCCGGTGTCCGCTCTGGACGTTTCGATTCAAGCGCAGATTTTAAACCTTCTGGCCCAACTGGTGAAAGACATGGGCCTTTCTCTGATCTTCATCGCGCACGATCTGTCGGTGGTGAAACACATCTCGGACCGCGTGGCCGTCATGTACCTGGGAAAAATCGTCGAACTGGGAACGGCGTCCGATGTGATTGACCGACCTCAGCATCCCTACACGCGCGCGCTCGTCAGTGCCATACCCACTCCCAATCCCGACGTGGAACGTAGCCGCCAAAGGATCGTGCTGCCCGGTGACCCGCCCTCGCCGATCAACCCGCCCTCCGGCTGTACCTTCCATCCGCGCTGCCCCTATGCCGTAGCAGCGTGCCGGTCGGAGGTGCCGATGCTCAAACCCTACGAAAACCGCGAGGTGTCCTGCCTGCGCATGGGTGAACTTCCCTAACGAGGCCCTCGATCGTCCGGTGGTTCAATGGCAGCCATCAGGCGTAACTGGGATAGCGTAGTCTACTTTCAAGTACGGTCGTCGAGGGACGCTGGAGAATCAGGGCTCGCATCGGTTCATCAATCTCAAGCAGGTCAAAGTGCGGCGTTCGTCCGGAATAGCCGGATCCCCGACACGACAGGCAGGCGGGCACTGACCGGGAAGGAACACGATCGGCTGGCCTGATTGATGCCTCGAGTCTGGGAAGAGCGAGGCCTGGACCGCAATCCGGACATTCGCGCCTCTCGAGCCGTTGCGCCACCACCAATTCGAGGGAGTTGCTCAGAAGAAAGGGCTCAATGCCCAGATCAAGGAGTCGGGTGATCGCGCCCGCGCCTGAGCCGGCATGGAGGGAGGTGAGAACGAGGTGTCCGGTCAGTGCCGCCTGAACGGCCACACGCGCCGTGTCGCTGTCACGGATTTCTCCAACCATGATCACGTCGGGATCCTGCCGAAGGAACGCCCTGACTGTATGCGAAAAGGTCAAGCCCACTCCTTCGTCAACCGCCACCTGAATCAGTCCGTCGGTCTTGAACTCAACGGGATCCTCAACCGTGAGGACCTTGCGGATGGAGGAATCGATTGAGGCCAGCGCGCTGTAGAGCGTGGTGGTCTTTCCGGAGCCAGTCGGTCCGGCCACGACGATCAGGCCATGGGGTTTGGCGAGGGACTGCTTGAGCCGCTCAACCGTGCTACCGGTCATTCCCAAGTCCTCAAGACTGCGCCGAACCTGGGTTCGGTCGAGCAGTCTCAACACCACTGATTCACCAAAAGAAGTAGGCAGCGTCGAAACACGCAGATCAAGGGATCGTTGCGAGTCAGTCCAAATGAGGTGGCCGTCCTGCGGAATTCTCCGCTCCGCAATATCAAGCTTTGCCAGCACCTTGATGCGTGAGGCAATCTCCGGTCCCAGCTCATTCGGTGGGGGTGTAACCTCCTCGAGCGTGCCATCAACCCGCATGCGGACGCGGAGTTGGTCGCGAAAAGGTTCGATGTGCACATCCGAAGCTCGCCGGGACATGGCGGCTTGAATCAGGTGGTCGACCCAGGCAACGGATGTGCCAGGGCCTGCTCCGGCTGATGCCACATTCGTCATTCCTGCCGCGGGAGCGGGATATTCCAACGACATGGCTCCCGGTTCTCCCTTCGCATCCCCCAACAGGATTAAAGTGTCCTCAGCTGGAATCCGAGCTGAAGCAGTTTCTCACGCATGACGAGCGGGTCCTGAGCCTTCTCAAGCGCTTCATCCGGCGAGACCATCTCCCGGTTAACCAGACTCATCAAGTGGGTGTCCATCGTGATCATCCCCAAGTTGGCGCCGGTTTGGATGTCAGAGGTGATCCGGAACGTCTTGTTCTCGCGGATCAACGACGCGATCGACGTCGTGTTGATCATGATCTCGTATCCCGCGATCCGACCTCCACCCGTCTTCTTGCACAGCACCTGGGAAATCACCGCGACAATGGAGGAGGCAAGTTGGGTGCGAATCATCTCCTTCATGTTGGCCGGAAACGCGTCGACGATGCGGTCGATGGTCTTTGCAGCCGAGTTGGTATGAAGGGTGCCAAAAACCAAGTGTCCCGTTTCGGCGGCGCTGATGGCCGCTTCAATGGTCTCCAGGTCTCGCATTTCACCCACGAGAATGATGTCCGGATCCTGGCGCAGCGCCCGTCGAATGGCCTCGGAAAATGAGGGCACATCGACACCAATCTCCCGCTGCGTCACGATGCACTGCTTGTGGGCATGGTAGTACTCGATCGGGTCCTCGATCGTGATGATGTGTCCATCCCGGTTTTCGTTGATGTAGTTTACCATCGACGCGAGCGTCGTTGACTTGCCAGAGCCAGTGGGTCCGGTGACCAAAATCAGGCCGCGCGGACGATAGAGGAGCTCCTTGACGCGATCTGGCAGCCCGATCTCACGCAGCCCAAACATGCGGTTTGGAATCTGCCGCAGCACCAAGCCGAAGTTGCCCTTGGATTTCAGGATGGAGACGCGAAACCGTGCCTTGTCGAGGTAAGCAAAGCCAAAATCTGAACCACCATTGAGTTTGAGGTTCTGAATGTGGTTGTCCGGGGCGATGGAGAGCACCAGTTTCTCCGTGTCGAGCGGAGCGAGATTCGGCCCTTCAATCGGAACCATCGAGCCACTGATACGAAGGGTGGGCGGTTGTCCAACCTGGCAATGGAGGTCAGAGGCATTCTGATCCACGACCAGTTCGAGGAGATCGTTCATTTCGTAGCTCATGGGATACTCTAGTTGCTGTCGTTTATCGTCGCACCCAGCACTTCCTCCAACGTTGTTTCGCCGATTGCCACTTTCTGCAACCCATCTTCACGTAGCGTCTTAAACCCTCGCTCCCGCGCGAGTTCATGTAAGGCCGTGCTTCGAACTCCCGCTCCTATGGCCTCGCGCAGGGTAGAATCGGGAACCAGGAGTTCAAAGAGTCCCACCCGTCCATGGTAGCCCGATCCCCCACAGGATGAACAGGTTCCGTTTATCCTATCCATCCTTCCCTCGTTGCGTGGATTCAGCCCTTGGGATCCTGCCGCCTGCTCTCCAGGGGGACGCGCCTTCGAGCGACAGACCCGGCAGACGCGCCGTACCAATCGTTGCGCCAAGACAGCCCGCAAAGAAGAGGCGACCAAATACGGCTTCACCCCTAAGTCCATCAGGCGCGAAACCGCGCCAATCGCATCATTGGTGTGGAGCGTCGAAAACACCAAGTGTCCCGTGAGGGCGGCGTTGGTGGCCGTTTCCGCAGTCTCCTGATCACGCACCTCACCCACCATAATGATATCCGGCGACTGCCGCAGCATGGATCGCAATGCCCGCGAAAATGACACGCCAACCTCAGGTCGCACTCCGACCTGATTGATTCCAAATACCTCGAATTCAACTGGGTCCTCAACCGTAATGATCTTCCGACCCGGTTGGTTGAGTCGCTGCAGCGAACTGTACAAGGTGGTCGTCTTGCCAGAACCGGTCGGCCCCGTCACCAGAATCATGCCATCTTCTCCCGCCGTGACCTCTTCCCACAGCTGCTGAAGCTGGGACGATAGCCCAAGTTCCGGAAACGCCATCAGCAAACTCGACGGATCGAGGATCCGCATGACCACACTCTCGCCCCAAATCGTCGGCAACGATGCCACCCGAAGGTCGCGAACGACCCCACCCTCTTCATGCCTCATTCGGCCGTCTTGCGGCCGGCGCCGCTCAGAAATGGAGAGCGCCGAGAGGATTTTGATCCTCGAGACGACGGCAGCGTGCGCCCTCAGGACAAATGCTCCGGCATCCCGCAGTTCGCCGTCGATCCGGTAACGAATGCGAACATGATGAGCCATGGGCTCAATGTGAATGTCTGAGGCACCGCGGCGAACGGCCTCAGCAATGACGAGGTCCACCAGCTGGGTGGGAGTCACCTGCTTACCGGAAAACTCCACCCTTTCGGAATGACTTTCCATCGCCTCCCCACGTGACAAATGCGACGATTTGAGCCCTCCCGGACTTGTTTGCACCGCAGACGTCGTCTCGCCGCTGTCGTCCGAGCGGCCCGTCGCATAAACATGCTCCAAGGCGAGATCGATCGCGCATCCACTCGAAACCACTGGGATCAAACAGGTTCCGATCGCCTCTCCCACCAGCGTGAGGCGCCGATCGTCGACAGGATTGTCGATTGCCACCACCAAACCTTCGCGTCGCTTCTCCAAAGGCAAAATGCGGTGTGTCCGGGCGAGATGCGCGGGAAGCAAAGGACGGAGCGAACCATCGATCCTCCCCTTCAGCGGCTCAAGCTCGAGCGGAAGCCCGAAGTGCCGAGCCACCACCCGGGCCAACTCACTCTCCTCAACTCCTGCCTCCTGAAGCAACCAGGTACGAGCGTCCGGATCACCGGCAAGGGGTGCCGCCTCCGCAACCATTCGCTCGGCCTGTTCTCTACCCGCCCCTCGGAGCAACCCATGTTCCGTTGCCACCCTGATCAAGAAGAGGTCAGCGGAGGTCATGGGCTCAGCGACGCCAGCTAAGTCATGGACGGAGTTACCGCGCCAAACTCATGAGGAACTCGGCATTGGATTTGGTCTTCTTCAGCCGCTGGATCAGCATCTCCATCGACTCGATCGGACCAATACCCTGCATCGTCCGGCGAAGCCCGTAAATGCGCTGCAGCTCATCCGGATGATAAATGAGCTCCTCCTTGCGTGTACCAGACCTCAACATATTGATCGCCGGGAAGATGCGTTTATCGGAGAGACCACGATCCAAGTGGAGTTCCATATTGCCGGTTCCTTTGAACTCTTCAAAGATCACCTCGTCCATCCGGCTTCCGGTATCGATGAGCGCGCTGGCGAGAATCGTCAGGCTGCCGCCTCCCTCAATGTTACGGGCCGCTCCAAAAAATCGCTTGGGGCGCTGCAACGCGGTCGCTTCCATACCGCCTGACATGATCTTTCCAGAATTAGAAGCTAGGGCGTTGTAGGCGCGAGCCAGACGCGTGATTGAGTCCAGCAGGATCACGACGTGCTGACCGCGTTCCACTAACCGACGCGCCTTTTCTCCCACCATTTCAGCACAGTGCACATGGCTTTCAGGCGTCTCGTCAAACGTGGACGACACCACCTCGCCTTTGGTATGTCGCCGAAAATCAGTCACTTCCTCGGGACGCTCATCAATCAAAAGCAAAATCAACTTAACATCCGGAAAGTTGGCCGAAATCGAATTGGCGATATTCTGCAACAGGACGGTTTTGCCAGTCCGGGGAGGTGCTACAATCAATCCTCGCTGCCCGAAACCAATCGGGGTGAGAAGGTCGACCGTCCGCATCGAGATGTCCTTTTGGACGTCAGGCGCTTCGAGCAAAATGCGCTGCAGGGGATAATAGGGCACCAGCTCCTCGAATGGAGTGACGGCATTTGCGGCTTCGGGTGATCCTTGCATGACGCGGTCGACGCGCAGGACTGCAGGGCATCTGTCGTCGCCCACGGGCGCTTGGACAACAACCTCCAGTTGGTGACCACGCTTTAGACCAAAACGCTTGATCAGCGATTCCGGAACATAGGCATCCTCCGGATACAGCCGATAGTTGACATGCTCATGCACTACAAATCCGTGGCCCCGATCGGTCACGTCCAAGTAACCGCGATCACGGAGGGGACGACGTTGGTTCACCGCGGCGTTGAATATTTCACTCACGATCTGCCGCCGAGGGATCTGCCCTTCAAGGGCACACCCCATACGACGGGCAAAAGCCGTAAGGTCGGCCAAGTTCAGGGCGTAAAGTTCATCAAGCCAGATGACTTCTCCCGACCCTTGATCCAGCGAGGCCGCAAGTGCATCAAGCGCGGGCAGATCGGCAAATCTAGCCGGATCAGGGAGATCACCCAGTTTGGGAGCGAAGGTCGGAGGTGGAGGTTGGGGAGGATGCTGAGGACCTCGGCCGCCTCCGTGTCCTCCTTCGTTTCCGCCAGCCTGCCACGGCTTTCCGTGTTTATTCCTCTTGTCCTTCTTCAGCTGCTTCCAGTAGTCACGCCCGCGGAATTCCCGATTCGGAAATCCTCCCTGCGGACGTCCGCCTTGGTCCTGAGATCCACCTGCCGGGGGCGAATCACGACGAGCATCATCGGCTGTTCCTTCAGCGGGTCTGGCACCCGCCTCCTCAGCCGTCGCTTGATGCAGTGCGGGAGAACTTTCCTCCCGAGCGGGGGTTCGAACCGGTGGTTCGCGCGTTTCAGCGGCCTGGGGTGCGGGCACCGGCACTGGAGGAGACACGTCAGCGGGAGGCGTGGGTGCAGGCGCGGGCTCCGCGACGCGTTTGGGAGTGGGCACAAAAACTGCCCGGGGTGCCTCTGGCTCATTCGGCTCCGGAAGCGGAGCTGGACGAGGTTTCTCGGAAACAGGAGGGGGTAACGATGCCTCGCGAACTGGGGACACGCTCTCAACTACGGGAGCGGGTGCTGCAGAAAACGGCAATTCGTCCGTACCTTGCGACACTTTAGCCGCCTTGGAGCGCGATTTGGGAGCGGTTGCTTTCGCACGCGGCCGCACTGTCTTCCGTTTGGTCTTGGCGCTGTCGGCGCTGCTGCTTTTGGACGATTTCTCCATGATGGGCACTACTTTGCTACTCGTTAAGTTTTCTGGGGCAGAACCCGCTTTTCCGCGTGAGCTTCTTCCCTGGACTGCAACTTCAGCTTTTGAGCGAGAAGGATCACCTGGTCCTTGAGGAACCATAGTGCCCCGTCGTTACCGATCACATAATCGGCAAGTTCGGTTTTGCGGGCCAAGGGCAACTGCTTGGAAATACGTGACTCGGCCTGCGCTCGGGTAATTCCGCGCTTTTCCAGCCGGGCGAACTGCTGCTCCGGAGTACTGGTCACGCATAGGGTGAAATCAAACCAATTCTCCAGCTGCTTCTCAAACAGCAAGGGCACCTCCACGACCCAAGACTGACCTGGACGCTCGCCAAAGGTGGATCTCCAGATCGCAAACAACTCGGGATGGAGCACACCCTCAACCCAAAGCAGTTCATCGCTATTCGCGAAGATGATTCCGGCTAGGCGAGCCCGATCAACCTCCCCGCGGGGGGTCAACACGGACTCGCCGTAGCGCCGGCTCAGCACCGTGACCACCCGTGGATTGGTCAGCACTTGTCCACGAATAAGTTCATCCGAATCCAGGCGTTCATAACCCAGAGCGGAAAAGAGCCGGGCAGTGGTCGATTTGCCACACCCCATGCCTCCAGTGAGTCCAATTATCATTGAAAATTTCTTGCGTCTAAAGCCAATGCCCGATCAAGATCATTATCGCATATTAAATGCAATGTAATTCCGCGTCCGAATTTCTCCATCAAGCAGACCCCACCTTCCATGCTCGCCATCCTCACCTCCGCGTCGCTGCAAGGGATCGATGCCGAACTCGTTCATGTGGAAGTCAACACCGGCGAAGCCGGCGCCCCTGATTTGGTCATGGTGGGTCTCCCCGACGCAGGAGTAAAGGAATCAAGGGACCGGGTGTCGTCGGCCGTGACCAACTCTGGTTTCAAAATGCCGTGGTCTCGAACCACGATTAATCTGGCGCCTGGGCACCTTCGAAAAGAGGGCCCCATGTACGACCTGCCGATCGCACTGGGAATTCTCGTGGCCACACAGCAACTTAAAGCGGAAACCCTCGGCGAATGCCTCGTCGCCGGCGAACTAAGCCTTTCGGGTGCCACCCGGCCGATCCGGGGTGGTCTTGCCATGGGACGACTGGCAAGGAGCCTGGGGAAAAAACGTCTGTTGCTTCCGCAGGGGTCTGCCAACGAAGCGGCTCTGGTCGAGGGAATCGAAGTCTATGCCATCGCATCTCTCGATATCGCATTTCGATTTCTGGTCGGCGAATATCCGCTTGAGATGATCCAGCCTCGACTCTTGTCGAATGAAGCAGGTCGAGACGCCTCTCCCGTCACGGGTGACTTTTCTGAGATCAAGGGTCAGCAAACAGTTCGGCGGGCCGTCGAAGTCGCCGTGGCAGGAGGACACAACATTCTGCTGCTCGGTCCGCCGGGCTCCGGAAAGTCGATGATTGCAAAACGGATTCCCACCATCATGCCCGCCCCCACCCGGGATGAGTCACTGGAGATCCTCAACATTCACTCCGCTGCAGGAGTCACGCTCAGCGGCCCCGGGGTCGGCTTTGGCCACCGTCCCGTGCGGACACCGCATCATACCGTCTCGGACGTCGCACTCCTTGGCGGCGGTTCCATTCCCGGTCCCGGAGAGATCTCTCTGGCGCACCACGGCGTTCTCTTTCTGGACGAACTCCCCGAGTTCAAACGCTCCGCCCTCGAAGTGCTGCGCCAGCCTTTGGAAGACGGTCAGGTGACCATCTCGAGAAGCGCCGGCAAGATCACGGTTCCCTGTGCTTTCATGCTGGTCGCCGCCATGAACCCCTGCCCTTGCGGTTACCTCGGAGACCCCAAACACAATTGCCGCTGCACACCGACGCAAATCCAACGCTACCGGGCACGTATCAGCGGTCCGCTGCTCGATCGCATCGATCTTCACGTGGAGGCCCCCGCCCTCTCCATGAGCGAACTCCGGTCCGAGGCAACAGGCGAGTCGTCCGAGTTGATTCGCAAACGCACGGAGGCGGCGCGCTCCCGACAGCGGCGCCGGTTTCAGGGCAGCAGCACGTCGGCGAATGCGCGCATGTCGCACGCGCAGATTCGTACGCACTGTCAGCTCCCGACACGCCTTGGCGACCTCCTCCAATCTGCGATGGAGCAACTCCACCTTTCCGCCCGCGCCTACGATCGCATCCTCAAGGTGGCACTGACCCTTGCGGATCTCGGCAATCGAGACTGCATCGAGGAGAACCACCTCCTAGAGGCCATCCAGTATCGCAGTCTCGACCGGCGGCTCTTCTACTAACGGAATGGCACTCCGGATTTTTTGTTCGAATGCAGCAGATACCGTGAGACCTCAAAAAACGCCTCGGCCCAAACCGCATCCTCGGTCGCCTTTGCCTCTCGACCTTCGGGTTGCACGGGAACGGCCGTATCCGCCCAGTCCACTTCAAAGGCCGTCCCATTCAAACGCCGGTGGGTGTAGTGGGATCCTCGGACCACTCCAATCGACTTGTTATTGTGATCGATGATGAAGGCGACGTTGCTACGACCGCCATCCACCGCCTCCTGGAGAAACAAATCGCGTCCCAATCCGGCGTAGCGCGCCTCTACTCCGAGGGTTCCGACCACAGTCGGCAACACATCCACCATGGAGGAGACAGAATGCACGCGCCGCGGCGCCAGAAAGCGCGGAGCGAAGAATAGGAGGGGCACATGAAACGACGTCAGGCTTTTCGATGTCCACGAGGCTGGAAATCGGGGGCCTGCATCCCCTCCGATACCGTGATCGCCAATCATGACAAAAAGGGTGTCGTCATAATAGGCCGACTTGCGCGCAGCCTCGAAGAATGTCTTGAAGGCAAAATCCGTGTAGCGGAACGCATCGAGCTCTTCGTTGGACTCAAATCCATTCTTCCGCAGCTCGTCTTCCGCGACGTGCCGGGATCCAATGAAAGGCCGGTCCTCCGCGGGAATCGTGTAGGGACGATGGTTGTTGGCGGTCTGGATCACCGCAAAAAACGGGCGCGTCTGCTTCCGCAAAATTTCGTTCGCCTCCAGAAACAGGTTCTTGTCGCTGATGCCCCAGACATCCGCACGGGGGGACCGAAAACTGCCTTCTTCAAACAGCTGCAGGCCTCGAATATTGTTCGTGAGCAGACCTCGAACATTCGCCCAGCTCGAACTCCCTCCTAGGAAATACAGCTTGGAGTGTTCCTCCAATTCGTTCAGGAGCGTGTGCTGATCCACGAGCGCGGGATTGCGCGTTGCGGTCTTGACCAGCTCAACATCCGGGATGCCCGTCAGCACGGCCCACACGCCCCGCGCCGTTCCGAAGTGCGGCGTGAAGCAATTGTCAAACAACACTCCCTGACGGCAAAGATCCGCAAAGAACGGCGTCGTATCGAGCGGATTTCCTCCCACGCTGCTCTTGTAGACGCTGAACGACTCACAGATGATCAGGACCACATTTCTGGGTCGCGGAGAGGCACCCGTCCCCCTCCCTGAGAGTCGGCGGGAAAAAAACGGGGAGCCTTCCACTTTTTCACCCACCCCCAAGTACTGGGCCACGCGCTCCCGATGTAGCGCCAGCTTCTCTTGATCATACCGCGACGAACGAAAACTGAGTGAGCTGAGAAACGACTGGACAGGATTGAGTGCCAGGTTGGCCTGAAGGTCGTTTCGGAGTGCGAAGGCATCACTCCACCTGAGCGGATACTGACCCAAGCGACCGAACAAGGCGAACACCAGCAACCCGCCGAGAATCAGTCCCCAGAACACGGATGCCACGCGCGTTGTCTCACTCTTGTGTTTCGCCGCTGCGGCATGACTTCGTCGAATGGCCCAAGCCAGGATCAGGCCACTCAGCATCAGGCCCAAACCCGCCCGCATCACCGGGTAGCTCTGCCAGACCATTTTCGCAGAGATCCCCGCGTCAGCGAGAAACCCCAGAACGCTCGCGTTCAACCGTTGGTTGAGGTAACGGAGGTGCAAAAAATCGCAGGCGTAAACCAAGGTCAGCACCACTCCCGCCAAGGTGAGGTAGGACAACCAGAAGCGGCGAGCGGACGGTCGGCCAAAAGGATTTGCCGCGCTGATAGCTCCTGCCAACAGCAGAGGAAACAGAATTCCGGCCACCACCCGTGCATCGAAGCGAACTCCGAGGAAAAACACCTCCCGCCAGTCCGCCGCCGTACTTCCCTGTTGTGCAATTAGCCACACCGCCACGGCCCTCATTCCCGTCAGGCCAACGAGACCCAAAAGGCCCAGTAGCAGAATCCAGAGAACCAAACGAGGCATGCCTCTGAACAGCAGGAGCCTTGGCTTGGAATCAGCGGAGCGGTCTTGGGGACGGGACGCCATGCAGCGAGCAAGCAGAGCGCGAACGGATTGTCCAATCTTCCCAATACAGGCTCGAATCGAGGAACACACTTTCAGTCGCACCTCCTTGTCCCGCACACAGCGGGATGATGTTCCCACGGGAGGACATTCCATCCAGGGAAGGCACTCTTAATCTGTCGTCCCTGACCCTAGCCCGTCACGATGACTCGGGACTCCCGGGCAATCCGATCCACCTCGGCCACCCAGTCGCGTTTAGCCACTGCATCAAGGTCCGCCACCTCCCACCCATTGCGCACAAAATCGACCAAATCGGCCCTGGAGAACCCACCCTCGTCCGCGAGGGCGCAGTATTCGTCACCCAACGTATTGCCAAACACCAGCGGGTCGTCGGTGCTGATCGTGCATCGCACACCCGCTTCCTTGAGCGTGCGCAATGGATGGAGCGCCAGCGTGGGCACGACCTTGAGGCGAAGGTTGCTGATGGGGCAGACATCAAAAGTCACCCCCCGATCGCGCGCCAAGGATACCACCGCAGGATCCTCGACGGCCCGCACCCCGTGCTGGATCCGGGAAACGCCCAATAACTCGATCGCTTCGCGCACGCGGTGTGCCCCGTCGAACTCGCCAGCATGACACTTCGTGATCTTTCCCGCCTGGCGAATACGCGACCACACGTCCGCCGTCCAAGGCTCCGTGGGCACTTGTTCAAATCCGTGAAGGTCCACACCCGCGAGGTCCTCCCAGTTTTCCAGATCGTCGATCACCGACTTCAATTCCCCCCGATAATCGGTACGAAGCATCCCGGCAAAGATTCGCACCTCTAGTCCCGGTGGAACGGCAGAGCGAATCGCCGCGATGATTTCCGGACCCGGCACACGGATGAACTGGGTGACGGGCAGATGAAAACTGGTTTCGACATAACGCACGTTTTCCACCACCTGCTTGGCGAACATGAGCCGGGCGGACTCATAATATCGCTCCGCCGTGGTGAACCACGGGAGCGCATGTCCTAGCAGGATGCTGTCAAACGCCGGAAAGCTCTCAAACCGGTAGTCGTGATGATGGAAACCAGCGACCGCTGGGTAAACCGAAGGTCTCCAAGCGTGCAACAACTCGTAGGGCATGGCGCCCTCGATATGAAGGTGCGTTTCCGTCTTCGGCAGGGCTCGAATGAACGAACGCACGGAAGCGGGACTGAAAGTGGCGGCTTGGTTCATAGCTGTGGTTCGCGGACTCTGCAACGCGACGGGAAAGGCCAACCCCCAGAATCAGTCCTTCAACAAGTAGTCCGGATTCAGTTTATGGAGAGACTTGGGCACAAACTGCCCGTCTTTGCGGATGAGCTTCCCATCAAACCAAATCTCGCCGCCGCCATATTCGGGGCGCTGGATGCAAACCATATCCCAATGGACTTGTGACCGATTGCCATTGCCGACGTCCTCATAGGCCTGTCCTGGCGTGAAATGAAATGACCCGGCGATCTTCTCGTCGAAGAGAATATCCCGCATGGGTTGGAGAATGTGCGGGTTGAATCCAATGGCGAACTCCCCGATGTAGCGGGCTCCATCATCACTATCGAGAATCTCGTTCAGTCGTTTCGTGTTTGAGGCAGTGGCTGACACGATGCGGCCTTGTTTGAACTCCAGTCGGATATTGTCGAATGACGTGCCAAGATAAACCGTCGGAGCGTTGTACTGGATGACGCCTTCAACCGAATCGCGAACCGGACACGAAAACACCTCGCCATCCGGGATGTTTCGCAGACCACCGCATTCCCGGGAGCCAATGCCCTTGATCGAAAAGTGCAGGTCAGTGCCGGGACCCACCAGACGAACGCGATCGGTTTTGTCCATCAGCGTCTTGAGCGCCTTCATGCCTGGCGCCATGCGAGAATAGTCCAGCGTACAGACGCGGAAATAAAAGTCCTCGAATGCCTCCGTGCTCATTCCCGCCTGCTGCGCCATGGCCGAGGTCGGCCATCGCAGCACCACCCACTTCGTATCATTCACGCGATGATCGAGCACCGGTTTCATAACTCGGGCCACGAGTTGGACATTTGCAGGAGGAACGTCCGATGACTCGAAGATATTCTCGGAGCCTCTCAGCGCGATATACGCATCCATCGCCTCCATACGCTTCAGCTCCACTTCGGCGTGGGGTCGATACTGAGCCTCGTTCGCGTACATCATCAACTCCCGGGTAACGCGGGCGCGGTGCAATTGAACATACGGATGGGCTCCCCGTTCCCGCACCGCCCGGATCAAGGCCACCACCATGGCATCGGGGACATCAAAAGCGTCTATCAGGACGCGTTCTCCTTTAGCGAGGGAGGTCGAAAATCCGGTCAATCCAGCCGCTAACTTTTCGTAGCGCGAGTCGATGATCATGGAAGGCAGCTAACCCGACGTTTCCCCCGGCGCGCAAGGGCAATTCCTAACAACAAAAAGGCCGCACCCCGCGGTGCGGCCTGACTCATTCGTCATTCCGACTCAGGTGTCCCGGCGCTCAGGCCGTTGAAGCATCTTTCGAGATATGGACCGCCTTGTAGCCTCCCTGGCTCTTGAAGTAGAGGAGAAGTCCCAGGTAGATCACTCCCATGATCGCAGGGATGAAGGAATCCGCCACCAAGGTGCGACGGTCGCCCTTCATGTCGGCCGCATGCACGGCGAGTTCTTTGTCGGTCGCCTTGTTGGCTGCGATGGAAGCTTTGGCATCACCCAGCTTCTTTCCGTCCAGTCCGTGGGTCTCAGCGAAGATAAGGAACTTGCTGGGGGTCTCGGCCTTGTACTCCGCGTAGAGGGCAGGATTGGACTTCTGCAATTCCTCGCCGGCAAACCGATCCTTGGCGTAACCAAGTCCAGGGGACCCAACCAATCCCGCCGACATCATGCCCAGGCCACCCATGATGGAAATGGCCACCGCGCCCGTCCGCGGAAAGCGATCGGACGCCACTGCAAGCATCGTCGGCCAGAAGAAGGTCTTGCCAATGCCATAGATCGAGAGCGCGAGCAAGGCACCCGCGAAGGAGGTGATTCCCGCGGTCAGATTGAGACCCAGGCAGGCAAGAATCGCGCAAACGAGAAGGATCCCGATTGGGGAAAGTCCAATTTTCTTTTCGATGAAATCTGCGCAAAAACGGAGCGCGAACATCGTCATGGAGGTAAACACAAACAAAATCTTACCCTGCTCCGAGCTGAGAATGTTGCCCGTGATGTTCTGAATCCATCCGTCAGTTCCCAGCTCCACCGCACCGAGCAGCGTATGGGTCACAAACAAGATGAACAGAAGTCCCGAACCAAGGGCCCAGCCGCTCAATCCGCTGAACGTAACGAAGGTGCCGATGCCCAGCGCAATTGCGACCCAACCCCAGCTCGGGCCGGTGAAAAACGCCGCTCCCGTCAAACCACCAAGCATGGGTCCAAGCGCATCTTTCGAGAAAAGCCAGATGAAGAGCGCAATGACGGCCGCCCCACCCATGCCAACGTCCTTCAGCATCTCTCCCAGTTTGAGCCCCTTCTCGGAGGCTTCCGACTTCGGCATGTGCTGACCCAGGAACATGAATCCATACGCCAGCGTCGGAATCAAGTAGAGTGAAAGCTGCCACTTCCATGGCAGTTGCATGCGATCGTCCAGGACCCAGCCACAGATGCCGCCCAAGACCAGGCCGGCTGGCCAGCTGGCGTGCAAGATATTGAGGTAATGCGTGCGATTTGAGGGGAAGAGCGTCGCAACCAGTGGATTCGCCACTGCCTCCAGCGTACCGTTCGCGTAGGCAAAGATAAACATACCCCAGTAAAGACTGTTGTAGGCACTCGCACCCGCGGCCGTAAACGTAACCACAGCGGACAGCACGTGCAAGGCGAAGGCCAGAATGACGAGCTTTCCGTATCCAATTTTGTCACAGATCACACCACCGAAGATGATGCCAAAGCAAAATCCGGAGAAACCGGCGCCTCCGATGGCACCGAGCTGGGAGGCGGTGAAACCAAATTCTCTACCCCAGTTGTCAAAGATGCCACCGCGCAGCGCGAAGCCTACGCCGGCAGCTAGGATGGCCATGAAACCCGCCGAGAGGAGGCGCTTGGCATTGGGGGCGACGGCCCCGGTGCTATCGTAGTTGGAGCTCATTACTATGTATCAATCGTTCTGTTCACAGACGTGGATGTGCCCAAGATCGAGCCCAGACCTCGCGAAAGCAGGTGGCATGCAGGCAAACAAGAAATGACGCAGCGGGGCGCCGGGACCGAATTTTGGGGTGTGGGAGAAACGCGAACCTCGGTAAGTTGGTGAGCCAACCCTCGCGCATCAAGGAGCATTTTTGCTCATTCCATTGTTCCGCAGCGCAAACCGTCAACCTCTGCCTCCCCGCTTAGGCAAAAAAAATGGGCCGATGGCAATCGCCTCGGCCCACGATAGAACAATGAAGAGGAAAGCTAGTCCCTCACAGACGACACTCAGGGCTTTCCGAAGACTTCGACCTCAACGTAATGATTGAGCTCGTCCGTGGTGTTTCCGGCAGAAAGGAGCCGAACATAACGCCCCTTCGCACCTTGTGCATCAATCAGGCGTCCCTCGTTGGTCTCGATGTACGCGGGGTCCTTGCCCGCGCCCGCACCCGATGAATTATCAGAGTCGTTGTTGAAGAGAGTCTTTACTCCCTTCTTGAACTCAGGGTCGTCCGAAA
Organism: Opitutaceae bacterium; assembly: GCA_046346755.1. GTDB lineage: Bacteria > Verrucomicrobiota > Verrucomicrobiia > Opitutales > Opitutaceae > UBA6669. The sequence goes on from JAXMHM010000006.1 coordinate 119,521, forward strand.
CCATCACCACGACATCGTGGTAGACCCGAGCCTGGGCATGGAAATGCCAAACCACAATGGCCGATATCGTGGCAGGAGCACCCAGGTCGATCTGGACCCATTGCACACCCGGTCCGAACTCGACAAAGGTGCCGTCGGCACCGGTCTTCTCGCCATCCGTGACGTAGGCGAGCTCTCCGATAACCGGAAAACCGTCAGACGCAGTGACCGTCTTGCCCTTTGAAAGCAGCACGGTGCCCGCAGGAACCATCAGCACAGGACGAGGGCCGCTCCGGGGCTTTTCAAGATTGGGCAACTGGATCGGCCTGGGGGTGCCGACGAACAGTGGCTTGGGCAACTCGAGATTCAAAGGCACCTTGTCCTGGGCCGATAGCGGCCAGGCGCAAGCGCAGGCTGTGATCACGAGGAAGAGGGATCGTGTATTCATAAGGAGTGAATGGGAGGGAAACCGATCGAGTCAGGTGCCGTCGCAAAAATGAAACGGTTCGGATCTGAAGGAATGGTTCAAGGTTAAGCGACAAAGTCGCCCGGCGCAAACGTCAGGACGCGGCGCGCCGCCACGGCTTCGTTCACCTTCAGAACCGTCACGGCCGAGGCGAACCCCTGTTCGCCGGGACAGGAAAGCGGGGTGTTGTGCCGGATCCCGGAAAAGAAATTCTCCAGGTGCGGCTGGTGGATCGCCTTGTCCAAGGTGACCGGAATGTCCCACGCCGAAAGGGCAGCCGTTTCCCGCACGTCGACGACCGACGTACGCGGAGCCGCCACGGTGAACTTGGGCTTCTCCTCCTTTTCCCATGGCTTCGACGCTGGAGCGGCGCCCTCTTCCCCAGCACCCGGTTTCTTGATAAGCCCTTGTTCTACGTATGGCTCCCAGGCGGGCGCCTGCGCCTCGCGGTAAAGCTTGGTGTATTTGGGATTCTCGGACATCTTCAAGGCCGCTTCGGTACCCATGAAGTACTCATGATAACCACCACCGGCACTGGTGGTAGTCAGGACTTCATAGAAGCCTCGAACCATGCCTTCGGACGTGGGAAACTCATAGATGGCCATGACATTGTCATACCATTCGTGGTTCTTGTAATAATCCGCGCCGCCGCCCGCCATCACCGAGCTCGGATTTACACCCAGCATCCAGTTGAAAATATCAATCTGGTGCGCACCCAAGTCGGAAATAGGGCCCCCCGCATACTTCTTAAACCAGCGCCAATTGCGGAATTCATGCATGTTTGCATACCCGAAGGCGTTGAGCTTGCTCTCAGGAATGGTGAACCGCTCGGGCCAGCCCAAGTCGGCGCTGACGGCACGGTTCCATTGCCCGTTGAGATTGGTGATTCGCCCGAGGAGCTTCTTTTCGCGGAGCAAGCGGTCCCGGACATGAATGTAACGGGGATTGCTTCGGCGTTGGTGTCCAATTTGCAGCAGCTTGCCGGCTTCACGGGACGCCTTCACCATGGAACGAGCTCCCTCGACGGTGTTGGACATCAGCTTCTCGCAATACACGTGTTTGCCCGCCTTGAGTGCGGCCACGGTGTGCTCCGCATGCAGCCAGTCCGGGGTCGCGACGATGACGGCATCGAGTTCTGCCGCGCTGAGCATCTCCCGGTAGTCCTCGAACGGTTTTACGTCGTGACCATACTTTTTCAACAGCTTCTCACCATAGCTGCGGTTGTAGTCCCAGATGTCGCACACCGCCTTGAAACGGATATCCGGAATCTTCAATGCGGCGTTCAGGAGCACACGCCCCTGTTCCCCGCAGCCGATCAGGCCGATGTTGAGAGACTGGGTGCCACCGGTGCCGGCGGGTGCGGCTGCACGGACCAGGTAGGGTGAAGCCATTACCGCGGCACCCAGTTTGGCGCCCGCGGACAGAAAGTCCCGCCGGGTGGTGGGGTGAGAGGGAGTCGTGGAATCGCTCATACGCGCAAAGGTTCAGGGTTCAGGAGCGATCCGACCACAGGGAGAAGCGATTGTGCCGAACCAGGAGCAGCGCTGCGGCATTCAATCCAACATACACCCCCAGCCAAGCCACCCCTTCGTTTTCCTGCACGGCCATCAAACCAAACGACAGCGAAACCCAAAGCAAACCGAGTCCCGTCAGCGCCAATCGGGTCTTCACCCCCAGCAGCACCGCGGCGCCCAGGGCAACCAACAAGTAGCCGAGCAGGAACGCAAACGTCTTGGTCGCCCACAACGGCATGAACGAGGCAGAGGTGATGCCATTCGCCATGCGCGCCATGTTCCGGTAGTAGATTTCGAAGGAGTAGTTGCCGCCGGATTCGAACTTCTCGACTCCCGCCAAAAGCGCCCTCAGCCCAAGGAACAGGCGGAGGAAGAGAAAGGCCGTAGTCGCATCGCGGCCGTTGGAGACGGAGGTTTCGGGTTGATTAGACATAGGGAGTAAAGTCCAAGAAAACGAAGAACATCGGGAGGCAATCCCAGGGGATGAATAGCCCACCAGAACGGTCGCCTGCATCACCACCTATGCAGCGATACAAGAAAGTCTATTCGGCCCGTACCATCCCGGTGGAGGCAAGCGCGGAATTTCGAAATGAATCCAATCCGTCGACTATAAACCCGAATATCCACCCGGGTCGTTGTCTCTACTAAGGCGCTACCCCTCGCAATGGAATCAATCGAATCCCGCAGCGCCACCCGGTCACGGTCGACGCTTCGGCGCTCGGCGAGTGACCAGAAAGGCCTCCCTCTTACCCAGTTAAGCCAAAGCTGCATACGGTCCCCTCACCGTCATCCCCCGTCGAAACCACTCCCCACCCGACGCGTTCTCCTCCCCCGGGACCGCTCGTCACACAACGGCGCCGTCCGAGTTCACCCGTGCGGTTCATTCGACCACGGGCGACTAGCTCCCAGGCAAATCGTCTGCACTAGTACTGAGTCCTCTCCGGCGCACCCCGATCACACGGGCCGAATACGGGTGTCGACCGGGGTTGCGGCCTTCTCGGGGCTGAGCGACCGCCCTTTCCGTCGCCTCGCACCCTCGCACCCCAACAGCGCCCCGTCCCAAGTGAGCAAACGCCGTTTGCTTTCTCCCTTCGCCTGCACCAGCCTCAGCTCATGGGCTCGGGAACTTTCGCCTGGCTTCAACGCCAGGCGTGTCTGGCAATCGCGTGTGCCGCTGTCTCGATGGGAACGAGTGCGGTGGGGCTCGAAGCTGAGGCGGGGGCTTTTCCCAACGGGGGACGCGAAACACCTCTGGCGCGCCCGTTCCCCGCCCTGGAGACCCTCGGCGACCAGCCCTGGCTCCTGGCCGAGCTTCCGGGTGTGACAATCCTCGCACTCGCCAGCCAGCGGGAAACAACGCGATTCATCGAAGTGTTCCAGGACTTTCAGATGTTCTTCTTTGAGCTCGTGCCCGAAATCCCACGACCCGGAGCGCACCCGGCGTTCACCGTGGTGCTCCGCAGTCCGACCCTCGACAAACGGGTCGACCCTCAAGGCGACCCGCTCCGGCTTCCCGGCGAAGGGATGCGACTACACCCGTTCGGTGACACCCAGTTCGATGTCTGTCCAACGGTCCCGCCCCGCAGGCGGACCGTCGACTTTGGGCGGCATGGACTGCCGTCCGAGGAGGACACCGACTACGTGACCTCCACGGAAGAACAATGGGCCGAGAAGGTGTATGACGGCTACTGGAGACGTCTCCTCGCACTGCACCCGGAACTGCCTGACTGGTACCGGACCGGTTTGGAAAGGTCCTGGATCACCCTCGATCCCTATGCCTCGCGCCCAGAAGTCCACTGTTCCTCCACGTTGAATGTCCTTCAGGAGGAGAACCGACGCCAGGAGCACTATCCGAGTGAAGAAAAAAAGGAATGGCGACCGTGGCCCTTGGAGCGGTTCTTCTCCACAACGCGACCCAACCTCGCCGTCAAGCAGTTGCAGACTAACCCCCCGGAGCGGGCGTCCTTCGAGGACCAGTGCGTGCTCTTCCTGCATTGGGGGCTACGCGGAGGCGACGGTGCGCACCGCGCTGCGTTTCATCGATTCGTCGCAGCCGCCAGCGAACGATCCGTCGATGACGCCCTGGTCCGCCGTTGCTTTGGTTACGGCTACGCTGAGGCCCAGGCGCGGTTCGAGGCTTTCGCGCGACAGGAAATCAAGACGGGGAGCACCACGTCGATCCGAATTCCCCGGCGCGGACTCGACTTTCTCGTCTCGGACAACCTGAGACGGAGAAAACGAGAACCTGCCGTCGTCGGTCCAGCCGCGCGAAACGACACTGTCCGGATCCTCGCCGAAATTCAGCTCTGGAGGTACGCTCAGGGACCGGACGACGCAATCCGCCGCTGGCAGGGAGGAACCTCCCCCTACCTCATCCATGATACTCCAAGCCGTCGACTGACCGGGCCCGACACTCGGGACGTGATGAAGGGATTGTGGGGTGATCGGCGGGACCTGTCTCCCACGCACCAGGCAATTCTCGCGCAATCCCAAACCCTGCTGCGCCAGGAAGGGGGCAAGGACCCGCAAACCATGGCAACCCGCGGGCTGATCGAACTTGCCCTCGGCAACCCGGCGGAAGCGAGGTCTTGGTTGGAGCAAGCGACCGCGGCCCAAGTGGTCCGACCGGACGCCTATGCGGAGCTGGCCCGCCTCCGCCTGGGCGAGGCGATCCTTGCCTTAAAGGGCGCGACGGGACATCTGAGTCGCGAGCAGCTCTTACCCGTGCGCGAGCTCCTCCACGAGGCCCTTCGACAGTGGCCGGAAATGTGGCTGTCGCACCGTCTCCTCGCCCACCAATGGACCTGGTCCGAGGAGGCGCCTCCGGGCGAAGAACTTGCCCGTCTCGCCCGGGTAGCCCGGCTGTATCCCAAAGACCAACGCATGTTGCTCGAGGTCGCCGATCTGTACACCCGGGCAGGCCAACCGCAGGAAGCCGCTGCTCTCTCCACCGTCGCCCAGGGCTGGGCCCCCCCGCCAAGGCCTCCCTCCACCCGCCCGTCAACCCGACCCAAAGCCGGCGCCCGCCCACTGACTCCAGGCACCTAGCTGGAGATTTTTTCCCCTCCAGCGTAGTTACCTCCACAGGGTTCAGAATTTCACGGTTTCACACGGCCCGAAGACTCCAGACTCCCCTTGCGCCAGTGCTAGACACAGCGCGCGCAACCGTCAGGCCACAAGGTCAAAATTGGTGGGGTGGATCACCGCCTCCAGCGGCTCGCCGGCGGCGTACGCACGCAGATTGCGCAGCGCAAACTCCCCTGCATCGCGCCGCCGGTCAGTCGTGGGACCCGCAATGTGGGGCAGGAGTATGACATTCGGAAGGCCACGCAGGGGCGAATCCGCAGGGAGGGGTTCAGTGGCAAACACGTCCAATGCAAACTGGATCCTCCCTTCCTGCGCCACGCGCGTAAGCGCACCTTCGTCCACCAACTGCCCCCGAGCAACGTTCACAAACACTCCGCCGGGTCGAATGCGACGCAGCAGACCCTCAGTCACGATTCCCTTCGTCTCGGGCAGGAGAGGTGCCAATTCGACAACAACGTCACTCTCCTCGAACAAGCTCGAAAGTGACAGCGCCCGTGTGACCCCGTTCGCTTCATACACCTCGGGATCCGACTCCGGGGCCCACACCCGGATCGTGGCGTCGAAGGGTTCGAGCAGGCGGATAAGTTCGCGCGCCACGTTGCCAAAACCATGCAGACCGATCCGGCGTCCGAACAGCGATGCGGTCTCGGTCTGCCGGTTCTTCCAGGCCCGGTCTCGATGCATCGCCGGCACCCAGTAGCCCACCCGCCGCAGCGCCGCGAGCATGAGCATCAGGGCACACTCGGCAACGGTACGGCTGATTGAGCGACCCCAGTTGCTCACAATCAGGCCGTGTTCCAGGTGCTCTCGCCGGACGATCCTCCGGATGGAGCCGGTGAGGAAGCACAGGTAACGCAACCGCGGGGGGAGCCGGAGCGGCAGCGCAGGTGTACTCCAGCCAGCGATGAGCACTTCCGGATCGAGCACGTTCAACTCCCGGGCGAACGACGCCGCGTCGCTGGTTTCAATCTCGCGGATGTAGGAACAGGCAGCCAGGGCACGGCATTGGTCGAGAACCGGTTCAGGCAGAAACTCGGCATGATCCTGTCGTCCGAGACACACGACCAGAGACTCAATTTTTCGCATCGATCGATTCCCGCCTACACTCGGCAGGGATTTCAGAAATTCGCACCCTGGTCACGATCTCAGCGAGCAACGGCGTAGGTGGCGTAGACTCCGAGGCGATCTCCGACGGAGCGGTTGTTGCCAGGCACGACATACAGGCGGTCCGTGAGGTTCTTGCCCGTGAGGGTGAAGGTGTGACTGCCGCGGAAATACCGTTCCGTTTTCCAGCGGTAGCTCGCACCGGCCGTCCAGATGATCGATGACGGCACCATCACATCACGGGCGCCGTTGTGCCGCAGGTAGAGGCCGTTTGCCGCAAACGTTGCGCCTTCGGTGGGATTGAACGCGGGCGATTCCCCCGTGTAGCGAACTCCGAGCGTGAGACTCAGTCCGCGGGTGGCCTGGTAGCGCAACGCCGCGCTGAAGGCATGTTCCGGGCGCCCCTTGGTCGGCCGGCCCTCCGCATCGGTATCACGCCCCTGATTGACCGCACGGGCGTCGGTGAACGCGTAACTCGCCAGTGCCTGGAACGTCTGCGTCAGCCGGTAGTTCAAATCAAGCTCGGCGCCCTGGGTATCGGTGTTTCCAATGTAGCTGGTGAAGGTCACCCCGGTGGACGGATCGATTTCGGTGACCTGCTCATTCTCCCGCCGGGTGTCATATACGTTGGCGGTGAACCCAAGTCGGCCGTCGAACAGTTCGCCCTTGATTCCGGTTTCGTAGCCAATACCGGTCGTCGTTTGCGGAGTCGCTGCCGTAGGGTTGGCCGATGTGGTGATGGACATCGGTGAGAAGGACTCATTGCGACTCACGTACCAGGAGATCCCCGGAGTGACCCGATAAGTCAGTCCCAGCAGAAGGGAGTCATTGCGGTCGTCGAGTTTCCGTTGTACCCGATTGCCGGGCTCGCGCAGGTCGGCGCGGATATGATCGCTCCGGTAGCCGGCCACGAGGATCGTGCGTTCGCGGAAGGTGGCCTCCTGACGGGCGAACACCCCGACGGCGAGTATTGAATTGTCCCGCACATAGGTCAGCGGATTGAAGTTCGGCCCCCCTTTTACGGTCACACTCACCGGTTGATAGGGAATCAGGTTGAAGGCGGTATCGACCTGCTTCTGCGCCTGCGAAAGACCGGGATTCGCGGCGTTGAACGCTGAGGTGGACGTCGTGCTGTAACCGATCCGATTCTGGAACGAGTAGTCAATCGTCAGGAGTGTGCGCTGGCGCGCTCCGGCAAACGAATAATTGGCGGCAGTCAGATCAATCGCGGAATTGCGGTAGTTGAAATCGTCCTTCGCATACGAGATGCTGGTGCGACCATCGACAATCCGATTGAGCACCGGATCGTATTGGCTGCCGCCGAACGACTGGTAGTTCACGAGTGGCCGGTGGTTGATGCTGGCGGCGAACTTGCCCGAAAGGACCGCATTGAAACGATGCTCAATCGCCAGGGATCCCACGGCATTCCAGCGGGGCTTCTGGTCGACCGGGTTCAGAATGGTCTTCTTGACGACGTTGAACGCATACCCGCCGGTATAGCGCCGATTCGCGAAGTCGTAGTTGAAAGGGAGGCCACCCGCAGCGTTGTTCAACCGGAGCAGGTATCCGACATCGAGTGTGACATGGGTGTTTTGGCTGTGGCGATAGGCCAGCGCCAGCGTGGCCGATCGGGTCATCGACGAGAGCCCGGGCACCTCATAGTGCCGGTGATAATATTGACCATCGAACCGGTAGAAGAGCCTGGGGGCTCCCTTGCCCACGCGGAGTGGGCCGGAGGCGCTGGCCATGACCTGGGTAAGGTCATAACTCCCGCCCGAGAAGCTGAGACCGTAGCGCGGCACGGCGGTCGGCCGCTTCGTCGTCACCACCATCGCACCACTGGGCGAAGTCTGCCCGTAGATGGCCGCGGCCGGTCCCTTGATCACCTCGATGCGATCCAGGCTGGCGCTGTCAATGAGCCCGTTGGAGGCAAGCCCGTTGCGGAGATTGTTGGTGCCGCCATTGAAGCCGCGGAGGTTGAGATTGCCGCCGTCATCGACACCGCTCACCGAACTCATGTAGGACAGCTCCTCCGTGGCCTCAAAGATCGAGAAGTCACGCAGGAACTCCGAAGTCAGCGTACTCACCGCGTAGGGCAGGTCCTTGACTTTCGCGTTCACCCGCGAGCCGGTGGTGGATTCCGAGGGCATGTAGCTGCCGTCGTTCGCGGCGCTGACATTGAACTCCTCAAGGGTGACAATCTTGTCGGCAGCACCGTCCGATGCCGACGCGGTACGGGTTTGTGCGATGAGCATCGGGGCCGACAACGACGCAAGACCCAGCGCCACGCGGGCAACGAATGCGCCACCGTCCAAACGTTGGACGGCGGGCAACGAGGTGACTGAGCGCGCGGCGGACACGCCCTGGGGGTGCGGAGCTGCCGGGACGAGGCGAAACCAGCCGGAGGTATTCATGAGGTGGGGAATGCGTCCCACGCTCACGGTTTTCGTGTCACGAGCCACTGGACCGACGTGCAACGTTTGCACGCCGGCCGGTTCAACGCGCCACCACCCCACGACTCACGCGGGACGCACGCTCCACCCGTCGATCCATTCGCCCTCGATCAGAAGTGCATGCGGCATCCTGGCCACGCCACGTTCGCCCGAGAAAATCTGGTTGGTGACAAGGTCCACGGCCGCCGCACCGATCACGCGCGGCCGCTGATCCATCCCGGCCGGGGCGTCCGGCCGATCGGCCCGGGACAAGTGAGCAAAGCCGACCTCTTCCGGCACGCGGTGCCCGCACTCTCGGACAATGTCAGCAAGTTCATCGTGGAGCCCGATGACCGCATCAGGTCGAAACCGGCGCAGCCAGCGCGCGATCCGATCCGAGTCCAGGGCGGGCAGCACGAGCAGCGGTACGCGAAGGCGGGCCTCCGTTTGTTCCTGCCGGTGGCACCAGGTCGCCACCCATCCGGGCTCGGTCTTTGAAACCTGCGACTCGAGCAGCACCAGTCCCACCCGACGGTAACGACGTTCCTCCAGAACCGTGAGCGCACGCGCCAGCAGACGCGAGTGATGGCTGCCGGCCTGGTGCAGCTTCACCTCCGGCAAGGGCACCCCCACGCAGGCGGTTGAGAATCGCTCCCAGTCGAGCAAGTCGGGCCGCGGTTGCGCGGGACGGGGCCCCACCACCACGCCCACGATGCCCCGCGCAACGAGGATCGAGGTCAGCCGCTTAGCGTGCATCCGCGGCTCACGGGCCCAGATGGTATCGAGCTGGAATCCGAGATCCTGTGCGCGACGGGACGCCCCCTCGTGGAAGCGCAGATAGGTGGAGTTCCGCCGCCACCCCTGCGAAGTATCATGAAAAGTCAGATAGGCGATGGCACCGAGATGGCCGAGCTGTCCCCGATTGCGCACCCGCCGCATCGTTCCCGAGATGAAAGGATTGGTCTGGTAACCCACTCGCCGTGCCGCAGCCCGGACCGCCTGAATGGTCGCCGGCAGGAGGCGGGAGTGTCCATGCAGCGCCCGCGACGCCGTCGAAATGGATGCCTTGGCAATCCGGGCGACTGCTTTGAGCGAGGGATTTGGATTCGCCGGCATGGCGCAACGATCATTGGCGCAACGACGGAAGGGGTGGCAACACCGCTCCGCCGGGCTGCGACCCAATCTCCGGATCCGGAGGCATTCGAGTTACCGCGGTCGTCCTGACCGGAGTTCCAGCTCATGCCGACGCCGGAGCGCGGGGCCGCGGACTACGGACCGCAGCGGGGCATTCCGTCATCCGTCATACCACCGCGTTGATGCCCCCGGATTTCGCGGCCTGTTTCACGAGTCCCATCGCCACATCGAGCTTCAGGTCCTCCAGTTTTTTGAAGTTAATGCAGCTCCGACCGGTCTTCACCTTCCCGAGCTTCGCGGCGTTCCGTTCAGCCAGGTAGCCGTCCTTGTCGCCAGCACAGATGTGGAGGCTGTAGGCGCTTTTTCCGGCGGCGAGTCCGATCAGGAACCAATCGCCTTCGCGACCGCTGGCCGATTTATAGTGGTACTTTCCGTATCCGATGATCGGTGACGATCCCATGCCGGACATCATGGCCGGCGCAAGCTTCGGGGCCACCTTGCGGATGGCCTGGTGCACGGTCGTCATCGTATCGCGTCGATCAGCCAGAAGGGCGGCGAGAAATTCGTCGACGGTGGGGAGCGTCTTGGGGGGCATGAGGGGAGGCTGGGCGCCCCAGGTTCCGCAATCAATTGTGAACAGGCGGCAGGCGAAGCGAACGCAGGCAATCGCATCAGGTTCCCTCGACGCCTATCCCCAGGTGACCCGGGGTCAATGGTGCTCAGGAAGGGACTCGAACCCTTACGCCTTACGGCACACGCCCCTCAAACGTGTGTGTCTACCAATTCCACCACCTGAGCATCGCTGACTTGAAGGAAGGCGCACTAAGATAAATCAAGCCTCGCCTGTAAAGCCCCATTTTCAAGGGCCCGGAAATCCGCTTTGACGTCTCCGGCGCACTCGCGAGATTGATTAGGTTCCTGCGCATGACTCTCGAAGACATCACCCGCGCCCTCCTGGCTTCCTATCAGAACGACGGTGGCATCAATCACTTCGATGGTACCAACCTGCCTTCGGAAGAGTCGGTCAACCGGCTCTGTTCCGAGTTCATGCATCTACTTTTTCCCGGGTTTTTCGAGCAGAAGCCACTGACCAAGCAATCCATCTCGGGGGTGACGTCGCGCCGGATTGAGGACATCCATCTCCACTTGGTCGCAGAGCTGGAAAAGAGCCTTCGTTTCTCAAAACACCCCACCCCCGGATCCCAAGCTGAGGTGCTGGCGATGGACCTCCTTGGGGCTCTCCCGTCCCTTCGGCAGATCGTCAAGACTGACGTCGCCGCTGCCTACGATGGCGATCCCGCCGCCCGCAGCGTCGAGGAGATCATCCTCTCCTACCCCTGTGTGCTCGTCATTTCGCTGCAACGCATTGCGAATCTGCTGTACCGGCAGAACGTCGCCCTGCTTCCGCGCATGATCACCGAATACGCCCATGAGCGTACCGGTGCCGACATTCACCCCGGCGCCGAAATCGGAACCCATTTCTTTATCGACCACTGCACCGGGGTTGTCATCGGCGAAACGGCCCGAATCGGGAGCCATGTCAAGATATACCAAGGAGTTACGCTTGGTGCAAAATCATTCGTCACCGATGAACAGGGCCTGCCGATCAAGGGCGTCAAGCGCCACCCCAAACTGGAGGACCACGTGATCGTCTACCCCGGAGCCACCATCCTGGGCGGCGAAACTGTGATCGGCCGGAATTCCATTGTCGGTTCAAACGTCTGGCTCATGCAGTCCATGCCGCCCAACAGCATCGCCTACTATCAAGGTGATCAGGCTTCCATTATCCGCCCCCGCAAAGCCCGTGAATCGTTGGTGGAGGAAGCTGGCGACTGGGTCATTTGACCGATCCCCGCAGGTGGGATCAAATCTGGTCGCGCTCGCACAGGGCCCGGGCCAAAGCAGCGGCAAACCACGGGCCGCGGTAGATCATTCCGGTGTAAATCTGCACGAGTGAAGCTCCCGCATCCATCTTTTCTCCAGCACTTTCCAAGTCGGTTATTCCGCCCGCGGCAATCAGGGGCAACCGGCCTTGGGTCCTCAGCGCCAGGTACCGCACGATCTCGGTGGATCGCCTTCGCAAGGGAGCCCCGCTCAATCCACCCGCTTCGTTGATCCCGGCAAAGAAGCCGGGACGCGCCAACGTGGTGTTGGTGGCAATGATCCCATCGAGGCCAAACTCATCCACGGCCGAAAGAACCGCATCAATCTGCGCCCACGAAAGATCGGGGGCAATCTTGAGCAGCACCGGAACACGCCGGCTCGCGTTCGCCTCCCCACCCGGACTTTTCATGCGTTCGCCCTGAATGGCGCCGAGAAGCTCGCGAAGCCGCTCTTCGTCTTGCAGCTTGCGCAAATCGGGCGTGTTCGGACTCGATACATTCAGGACAAGGTAGTCCGCATACGTTGCGAGAAGGCGGAAGCTCGCAAGGTAGTCCTCCGTCGCCTTTTCCAGCGGAGTGATCTTCGATTTACCTAAATTGATGCCGAGTGGAATCTTACGCTGCCCCACACCAGGAAGTCGGGCGAGAACCTTCGCCATTTGGGCGGCGCCAGCGTTGTTGAACCCCATGCGGTTGATCACAGCCAACTCACTGGGATAACGAAACATGCGGGGACGCGGATTTCCGGGTTGCGCCAGTGCCGTGACCGTGCCGATTTCCACGTGCCCAAAGCCCAAGGCGGCTGCAGCGGGCCACGCCGTACCATTTTTATCAAAGCCAGCCGCCAAACCCACCCGGTTCGGGAACTTCAAGCCAAATAAAGAGACGGCTGCGTAGCGCCCGCCATCTAGACCATTGATTTTCTCCAGTACCCATCGCGCCGGCGCAAAGGCGCCCATCCACTCCATTGCCCTCAGGCCCACCTCGTGGGCTTTCTCGGATTCAAGCTTGAACAAATGGGGCCGCAGCATCCGCTCATAGAAAACATCCATATCCACCCGAAGCCTGAAGGCGGAATCACTTGAAGACAAGTGCCCGCCACCCGGCGAACCCGATAAAAAAAACTTTCCCGGTTTGACTCGCGACGAACCCACCGCTTTTGCTGCGGAAAAATTTTAGCGATCGTACCCAGCTTTCTATGGCCAAATCCTCCGGCATTCTCGATTGGTGCAATGTTCGTCTCGGTGAAGACCACAATTGGTGGGTCGACGAGGTCAGCGATCCCGTCCGGTGGGACGTGGACGGCCTTAGCATCATAGACCCCCGACAGGTGGCTCACCTCATCGAACTGGTGGAGCCCCTGCGTGACTACGGATTCGACCAGGACGTCATGGAGGCAGCCTTCATCCCGTTCCGGATCGAAAAGGATCTGGGGAGCGGGAAGGTCAAATTGAAGCGAGTGAAGGAATCCGTCTTCGAGTCGGATGAAAAGCTCTTCGCCCTGCCGGATATTGTCGATGAGGAGAACGGACCCTACGCAGACCTTCTCGACCACCTGACCCGGTGTCGCGTCAAGATGCTCAATGACCTGTTCGATTTCGAACAAAAGCTGACGGTCGACGAGGTCGAAGACGAAATTCGCGAGGACCAGAACGCCGAATTTATGGAAGGCAAGGCCATCCACTCGTTCGAAGAACTGTGCGCGATCCTGGATTTCGCACCTGCCGGCTGGGACACCGAGGAAGAGGGTGAAGAAAAAGCGAGCGTCGAGGAGGGGGACGACGAAGATCTTCCAGAAATTGACGAAGAGGATGAAAAAGTCCTCGAGGGCGACGCGTCATTGAAATGGGATGAGGATGAGGAAAAGGAAGGCGAAGAAGGCGAGAAGACTGCCGAAGGCGCCAAGGACGATGAGGACTCCGACGACGACGACGACGAGGAGGACGATGACGAGGACGAGGAGGACGACGATGACTCCGACGACGAAGACGAGAAACCCGCCAAGGGGGCGCGCGCCAAAAAGAAGCGATAGCGCATCCACCTCCGTCCTCACCACAAGGGCCACCTTACTCAGGGCGGCCCTTTTTTTGTGGGGTTTCGTCTGGATACCCGAGCGAACGCCAGCGCATCCCCACCCCGGTCACTCGGAGTCGGATCGATTTCCCACCACCAAAAGTTGGGAAACGGGAACCGCTACAGCGAAAGCTCAGCCGCCATCTCTTTCGCAAAATAGGTCAGAATCATGTCGGCGCCCGCCCGTTTGATGGCAAGCAACGACTCGCGGCGCGTCTTGACCAAATCCAACCAACCGCGCTCAGCGGCGGCGTGGAGCTGGGCATATTCACCCGAAACCTGGTAAGCCGCCAAGGGACGTCGCGTCGCTTCCCGAAGGTCGCGGATGATATCGAGGTAGGCCCCCGCCGGTTTCACCATGAGGACGTCCGCCCCCTCCGCCTCATCGAGCGCGGCTTCGATCATGGCCTCACGACGATTCGCGGGGTTGATCTGATAGGTGCGTTTGTCCAACGAATGGGTTCCCGCCGCTTTCGCACTGCCCACCGCGTCCCGGAAGGGACCATAGTAGGCTGAGGCAAACTTGACCGAATAGGCCATGATCGCGGTACGCGTAAGATCCTGAGCATCGAGTGCTCGACGCAACGCACCCACGCGCCCGTCCATCATGTCCGACGGCGCAACAAAATCGACTCCCGCTCGACCATGAAGAACCGCCATTTGGGTCAAAATCCCCACCGTCTCATCGTTGGCCACATCGTCACGCCCCGCGGTCAGCACGCCGTCGTGGCCGTGGGTGGTATAGGGATCGAGGGCGATGTCAGTCATAACCACGATCTGCGGCACCGCCTCCTTGACCGCCTTGACCGCACGCAGGACCAGTCCGTCCGGATCCAGGGCGCGGGTCCCTCGATCGTCCTTCAGGCCATCTGCGAGTTTTGGAAAGAGCGCAACGGCGGGCACACCCAAAGCAAACAAGGACCGGCATTCTTCGACCAAATCCTTGATCCCAAGCCGAAATACCCCAGGCATGGAGCTGATCGGCTCAGGTGCGTCATCGCCCTCCACGACAAAGAGCGGAGCAATGAAGTCCGACGGAGAGAGAATCGTCTCCTCCGTCATGGCCCGGAGGGCCGCAGTCCGGCGGAGCCGGCGCGGACGGTGGATCAAATCAAGCTTGAAGTCGGCACACATATTCGCGTTCCTGCACCCAAGCACGCAATGCCACGGGTCGCCACACGTTTTTGCTTCCCCACCGCGATTCGCCTTGAGACGCGAACGCTCGGCTGCGGTTGCTGATTGTGCAACCGCCGGTAACGCCGGCCGCAGAGCCCCGCGCGTTCCCGAAAAGCAAAAACCGGTTCCGCTTCGGCGGATTGTTTGTTAGCGTCCCCTTTCCTTTCCATTTCATGGCCTTACGTCTTTTCGACTCGCTCAAGCGGGAGATTCGTGAACTTCGCCCCTCCCAAGGGGACGGGGTTCTTCGGTTTTATAACTGCGGCCCAACAGTTTACGCTCCAGCCCATATCGGCAATTTTCGTACATTTGTGGTCAACGACCTCATCCGGCGTCTCGCCGAACGGCAATTTGGCGTCGAAAAGGTGAAGCACGTGCGGAATCTCACGGACGTGGACGACAAAACGATCCGTCGTTCGCGGGAAGAAGGCCGCCCCTTGGCGGCCGTGACCCAAGAATGGACACGGAAATTTCATGCGGATTGCGACGCCCTGAATTGCCTGCGTCCGCATGTTGAGCCAACCGCAACGGGACATATTCCCGAACAAATCGACATGATCGCCGCTCTGGAGAAGCGGGGTCACGCCTATCGCACAGAAGACGGATCCGTCTATTTTAAGGTCTCTTCGTTTCCTGACTACGGCTCCCTCTCCCGCGTCAAAGAGCGTGAACTCAAGGTGGGAACCGCACTGAAGACCGCTGCGGCCGACGCTGACGAAAAGGAAGACGGGAGCGATTTCGCCCTTTGGAAAGCGCACAAGCCCGACGATGGAGACGTTTTCTGGCCCAGTCCCTGGGGCCAAGGGCGACCCGGCTGGCACATCGAGTGCAGTGCGATGAGCAAAAAGCACCTGGGCGAGACGATTGATCTGCACACCGGCGGCGTCGACCTGCTCTTTCCGCATCACGAAAACGAGATCGCGCAAAGCCAGTGCTGCAACAACCGGCTGTTCGCCCACCACTGGTATCACTCCGAGCACCTCCTGGTGGACGGAAAGAAGATGAGCAAGAGCCTCGGCAACCTCTACACCCTGGATGACCTGGCCGCCAAGGGATTCAGGCCCATGGCCGTGCGCTACGCCTTGCTGGCGGGTCACCCACGCAAACAGCTGAATTTCACGCTGGATTCGTTGCCCGCTGCCGAGAAGGCGCTCACAACGCTGCGCACATTCCGCGACACACTCCCTGCGAACGGAGGCGACCCACACGCCTTCGCCTCAGTGCAGGAAGCACTCGACGACGACCTCAATACTCCGGCTGCCCTGGGAGCGCTGTTCACGCTCGTGAATCGCGGGCGTGCCGGTCTCGACCAAGCCGGCTTTGACCGCATCCTGTGGCTCTTTGGCTTCGTGCTCGAGCTGCCCAAGGCTACTCCACTCGACATTCCCGCCGAAGTCACCCAACTCGCCAACCAACGTTGGGCCGCGAAACAAGCGAAAGACTTCAAGGCCGCAGACTCACTGCGGGGTGCCTTGCTCACGGCAGGCTGGACCATGCTCGATCGCAAGGACGGCTACACCCTCGAACCCGTGAAACGCTGAGGCACGTTGCCTCAACCCCTCTCCTCCCTTCGCCCTTACCTTCCGTTCAACGTTCTCTTTTTATGTCCATGTCTCCCCTTGAGGAACTACGTCACTCGGCCTCGCACATCCTCGCCACGGCCCTCCTGCGGATCTTTCCCGACGCCAAACTCGACATCGGTCCGCCCACGGATTCGGGCTTCTACTACGATGTGGACCTGGAGCACAAGTTGACCGCCGACGATCTCATCAAAATCGAGGCGGAGATGAAGAAGGTGGCGGACGAGAACCAACCCTTCCTCCGCAAGGAAGTCTCACGGGAAGAGGCCGTCGAGATCATTCGCAGCCGGGGACAGGAGCGCTACAAACTGGGACGCCTCGCCGACATTCCCGAGGGCGAGAAGATTTCGTTTTATCAGAACGGGGAGTTCATGGATCTCTGTGCCGGAACCCACGTTCGCTATTCGTCCAAGCTCAAGGCCTTCAAGTTGCTCTCGATCGCTGGTGCCTATCACCGCGGTGACGAGAAAAACAAGCAGCTCCAGCGCATCTACGGTACCGCCTTTCCCACCAAGGAGGAGCTCGCCCAGTACCTCGAGCGCATGGAACAGGCCAAGGCCCGCGACCACCGCAAGCTCGGCAAGGATCTGAAACTCTTCGTCATCGACGAGGACGTTGGGCAGGGCCTGATCCTCTGGACACCCAATGGTTCAATCATCCGACAGGAACTTCAGTCCTTCATTGGCGAGGAGCTGCGCAAGCAGGGTTACTCTCAGGTGTTCACCCCGCACATTGGCAAACTGGAGCTCTACAAGACTTCAGGACATTTTCCCTACTACAAGGAGTCCCAGTTCACTCCGGTGGTGGAAAACGAAACCCTCGCCCGCATTGTCCGCGAGGGCTGTTCCTGCGCCGAAATGGTGGCGCGACTGGACGCGGTCTCCTCGAAACTGCGGGACAATGTCAATTCACGTGCCGGCCGGGAGGTGATTCCCGCCGACCGCGTGCTCGACGCCGAAAAATTGCTCGATGGCTTCATGTTGAAGCCGATGAACTGTCCGCATCACATCAAAATCTTCGCGTCACAGCCTCACAGCTACCGCGACCTTCCCGTTCGCTTGGCCGAGTTCGGCACCGTGTACCGCTGGGAACAAAGCGGAGAACTGAACGGCATGACCCGCGTGCGCGGATTCACCCAGGACGATGCTCACCTTTTCTGCACTGAAGCCCAGGTGGCGGGCGAGGTGCTCGGCTGTCTTTCGCTGGTGAAGGTTGTACTCACCACGCTGGGCATGAGCGACTATCGCGTTCGCGTGGGTCTCCGGGATCCCGATTCCAACAAGTATACCGGTACGGCGGAGAATTGGGACAAGGCGGAGGCGGCCTGCCGGGAAGCAGCGAAGACCCTGGGTGTACCCTTTACCGAGGAACCCGGTGAGGCGGCCTTTTACGGACCGAAAATTGATTTTGTGGTCAAGGACGTGATCGGCCGCGAATGGCAGCTCGGCACCGTCCAGGTGGACTACAATCTACCCGTCCGCTTCGACCTGACTTACGCCGGTGCCGACAACCAGTCGCATCGACCGGTCATGATTCACCGAGCGCCCTTCGGCTCTATGGAGCGCTTCTGCGGGGTGCTGATTGAGCACTTTGCCGGGGACTTCCCGGTGTGGCTCGCGCCGGAGCAAGTGCGTCTCGTGCCGATTAGCGACAAGGTGATCGACTATGGACGCGAAGTCCTCGCCCATCTCCGGGTGGCAGGCGTGCGCGCCACGCTGGACGAGCACAGCGACAAAATGGGAGCGAAGATCCGCCGGGCCGAATTGGAGAAGATTCCGTACACCCTCGTGCTCGGAGCAAAGGAGGCAGAGGTAAAGTCCGCCAGCGTTCGTTCGCGAGCCAAGGGCGACGAGGGTGCGATGCCCTACGCTGCCTTCACGGAACGTATTGTGGGTGAAATCTGCACCCGCGCACTGCCGTCCAAAGCCTGATAGCCAATCGCGGCACGCCGCACGACGTTTGCCATGCCTTGGAGATCCGAACTAGCCGCCCTCGTGGCAGCCCGCCACGGAGGGCAGCTCGGCTCCATCCAGGATCGTCTGCTCGATCTCGCGCAACGCCATCCCAACATTGCGGAGATCCACCATCAGCTGGCGTGGACCTATGACATCCTCGACCGCGCTGCCGAGGCACTGCCGCACTATGAGAAGGCGATTGCTCTCGGCCTCCCGCCCAACGAACTCAGCGGCGCACTGCTGGGCCTGGGCTCGACGCTTCGCGAGCTCGGTGTGCTCGATCGATCATCCGAGGTGTTGCGTAGCGGCCAGGCGCAGTTTCCGGAAAATCGTGAATTTGATGTCTTCCTCGCACTCACCCTGCACGCACAGGCCAACTACGGCGAAGCAATGAAAATCCTGGTCACGACACTTTCGGAAACCTCTGACGACGTGGGGATAACGGCCTACCAACGAGCGCTGAAACACTGGGTGCGCCGCCACTGACTGGAACGATCCGTCTGTCCAAACAAAAGGCCGGCATCCAAGGATGCCGGCCTTTCAAGTAATCCAAGGGACAACAGGCCTAAATGGCAGCATCGCCCCGTTCGTCAGTACGGATACGAACGGCATCGTCGAGCGTGACGACAAAGACCTTGCCGTCGCCGATCTTGCCCGTCTTCGCGGCCTTGACGATCGTGTCGACCGTCTTGCCCACGATTTCGTCGGTGACGACGATCTCGAGTTTAACTTTCGGGAGAAAATCAACCGTGTACTCGCTGCCGCGGTAAATTTCGGTGTGACCCTTTTGGCGACCGAAGCCTTTGACTTCAGTCACGGTCATACCCTCGATGCCGATCTCGGAGAGAGCTTCCTTCACTTCCTCCAACTTGAACGGCTTGATAATGGCAATGATGAGTTTCATGCGAATGGGTGTGATTGAGGGATGCGGAGAGGTGTAGTTTTCCCGTCAAGGGAGCGCAAGTCAACTCGCGCAACCCCCGGCAGGTAGGTAGTTCAGGACTTGTGGGCTGGCGTGAAATCGGGATAGGCATCGTTGCCGTGCTCGCCGATATCGAGCCCTTCCGTTTCCTCTTCCGCACTCACCCGGATTCCCACGACTGCCTTCAGGATGTACCAAAGGATCAGGGATGCAGGAAACACAAACGCACCGACCAGAATAATGCCCTTCAGCTGCTGAATGGTCTGGGCCGCGGCCGAAAGGCCAGTATCAAGCGCCGCAACGCTCTTGGCGATGTCGGTGTTGTAGAAGAGCCCCAAAGCCAGCGTGCCAAACACGCCGTTGCAGAGGTGCACCGCCAGCGCTCCCACCGGGTCATCAAGCTTCACCTTGTCAAAGAAGATGACTGCGAGCACCACCAGAACTCCACCGATCAAGCCGATGATCGCACCCGAGGGGATGGTCACAAATGCGCAGGGAGCGGTAATGGCCACCAATCCGGCCAGACATCCGTTCAGCACCATGGAAAGATCGGGTTTCTTGAGCAGCACCCAAGCGGTTACCAAGGCTCCCAGTGAACCGGTGGCGGCGGCAATGTTCGTATTGACGAGAATATGCGCGATGGCTGCACCGTCCATGGCCGCCATGGTCGAACCTGGATTGAACCCGAACCAACCCAACCACAGAATCAACACCCCCAGCGCGGAAGAGGTCATACTGTGACCGGGAATGGGGTGGATACGTCCATCGCGGTACTTCCCAAGGCGGGGTTTCAGCACGATGACACCGGCCAGCGCAGCCCAGCCACCCACGGAGTGCACCACCGTGGAACCTGCGAAGTCGCGGAAATTGCCAAAAAAGGCGGCGAGCCCCGATTCACCCGGGGTGGCTCCCAGAATTCCGCCGCCCCAGATCCAATGGCCAGAAACCGGGTAGATGAGGGCCACCAGGACAAAACTGAAGAAAATGAAGGAATTGAATTTGATGCGCTCCGCCACGGCACCCGATACGATCGTCGCGGCCGTACCGGCGAAGACGAGTTGGAAGAAGAACTTCGCCCAGAGCGGGACCGGAGTCCAGTTGATCGCACTGTAGACACCCTCGTACTTCGTCGTGGAAAAGGGGTTCATCGCGGCGTAGGCCTCGCCCAAGGCCGGCGAATTGTCAGCGCCGCCCACAAACCACAATCCGCTCGTGCCCACCCAGGGATTGCCATCACCAAACATCAGTCCCCAACCGATCACGTAGAACGAGATCGACGCGATCGCGAAAACGATGAAATTCTTCGCCAGAATGTTCACGCAGTTTTTCGCGCGGCAAAGTCCGGATTCGACCAAGGCGAAGCCGGCATTCATGAAAAATACCAGCATGCCGGCGATCAGCACCCAGACCGTGTCGACACCGACGCGAAGACTGCTGAGGGCTGCGGGGTCGATCGCCGGAGCAGCGGCTGCCGACGGTTGTTGCGCAAAGACGGACGATGTGACGGCCAAGAAGGCCACCAGACCGCCGGCCGAGAAAAGCCCCAGGAGGGGCTTGGACGGGTACTTCATAGTGATAAGGATGCGTCTGCGTTTGCTGGAGGGGACCTCGGGTGAGGTTGCAGATCATCCCGTGAGCATGGTGCATGCCACACCCGGACCAGCGGCACGATCCGGCAAAACGGAATTCGGCTCGCTTATGCCAATCACCTAATCGTCAACTGGCCAACAGCTTACGATCATCCTAAAAACAGACGGCGCCCCTTGGAAAGAGGCGCCGCGTTTTTCATGGGCAACCGCCCACCGAGTCGGGCGAGTTTCCGGCTACTCCGGCATCACGGTCTGAATGTGCAGCTCCTTCAATTGTTTGGCTGTCACCGGGGTGGGGCTCTGCGCCATCAGGTCCTGGCCCTTCTGGGTCTTGGGAAATGCAATGACATCCCGGATACTGGTGGTGCCGCACAGCAGCGCCACCATGCGGTCGAGCCCGAAGGCAATGCCGCCGTGGGGCGGGGCGCCATAGGTGAATGCCTTGAGCATGTAGCCGAACCGGCTTTCCACCACGTCGGCCGGGATTTTCAGGACATCCTCAAACACCTTCTTCTGGAGAGCGGGCTGATGGATACGGATCGATCCGCCTCCGAGCTCCATACCGTTGAGCACGACATCATAGTGCTGTCCGCGAACCGACTTGGGGTCGGAATCCAACAGTCCGACATCCTCCTGGACAGGCGCCGTGAAGGGATGGTGCGTCGCCAGGTAGCGATTCTGCTCCTCGTCGAACGACATCAACGGAAAGTCGACGACCCAGAGGAACTTCCAGTCATCGGGTCGGATGGTGAGTTTCCCACGCTTCTGGAGCAGAGCGGCGGCATCCAAACGGATGCGTCCGAGGATTGCGCAGGCCTTCTCCCACGGTGCCGCGGCAAAGAAGACCATGTCACCTTCGGCGATCCCAAGTTGGGTCGTGAGGGCAGCCTTTTCCGCTTCAGTGAAGAACTTGACGATTGGCGACTTCCATTCGCCGTTCTCGACCTTGATGAAAGCCAGACCCTTTGCCCCGAGGGACCTGGCAACATCTTCGAGGTTCTTGATCTCCCCCTGGGTCAGATCGGAAAGCCCCTTCGCATTTAGCGCCTTGATCACGCCGCCGCTGGCCACGGTCGCCTGGAACACCTTGAACGCCGACTGCCGGAAGAGCTCCGTGAAGTCGACCAACTCCATCGCAAAGCGAACGTCGGGCTTGTCCACACCATACCGGTTCATGGCGTCGACGAAGGGCATGCGTGGAAACGGTGTCGGAAGGTCCACGTTCAGCACGTCCTTCCAGACTTTCTTCAGCATACCCTCAAACAGGTCGTGGACGTCCTCGCGCGTTATGAACGACGCCTCTACGTCGACCTGGGTAAATTCCATCTGCCGATCGGCCCGCAAATCCTCGTCACGGAAACACCGCGCAATTTGAAAATACCGCTCCACCCCGGCCACCATGAGGATCTGCTTGAACTGCTGGGGTGATTGGGACAGCGCGTAGAACTGCCCCGGATGGATACGCGACGGCACCAGGTACTCACGCGCACCTTCCGGGGTACTCTTGAAGAGGGCCGGAGTCTCCACCTCGATGAATTCCCGGCTGTCAAAGTAGTCGCGAATCGACTTCGTGGCGCGGTGACGGACCTGAAGGTTCTTGCGCATCTTGGGCCTGCGCAGGTCCAAGTAGCGGTAGGTCAGGCGCAAGTCCTCGTTGACCTTGTCACCGCCCGCATCATCGAGCGGAAAGGGCGGGGTGTCCGAAACATTGTGAATGGTGAGCTCGGTCGCATCGACTTCGACCTCCCCCGTGGGCAGCGAAGGATTGACCGTCCCCTGTGGACGCGGCACGACTCGTCCGGTAACGCCAATCACTGACTCCGGCTTCAGGTGGGCCGCTTGCTTCCCCAACTCCGCATTCACATGCGGGTCAAACTTCACCTGGGTGATCCCTTTGCGATCACGCAAATCGATAAAAAGAATGCCGCCGTGGTCGCGGACGGAATCCACCCAGCCAAGCAACGAGACGGTTGCTCCGAGTTCGGCTGAGGTAAGCTGGGCACAATGGTGGGTGCGCTTCATGTACGTAGTGAAGTGGGAGCTAAGCCTGCCCAGCACAGTGCGGGCAAACCTAATTTCCGCCGTCCCTTCCAAGGAACGGCGTTCCGAGTTCCCGCTTCAATGGGCTTACACCACCCGACAGGGGAGCAAGGCGGCATCCTGCATGCCGTGGATGATCTTCTTGTCGGGTGGACAAAAGGTTGCCAGCGCCCCACTCAGTCGAGGCTTCGAATCGATGACGAAGTAGTACGGACACAACCGAAGCCGGCCAAACGCATCGCGAACCGAATGTGGACTCTCCTGAGCATAAAGTGGATGCTGAACTCGACGTGGTTTGCGGTACTCTTGAAGGACGTGCAGGTTATGGGGCGCGTCCGCCAACGCGATATCGACGCCCGCCTGCCACTCTTCTCGCGAACAGTCGCTGCCCAAGACCACACTCCGTGCCCCCCACGCGGTCTCATGATAGCCTGAAATCTTGATAATGAGGTCGCGCTCTTTCTGCGAAGCAGCCGCCAGCTGTTTCCACTCTGATAGAGCCCGTCCTGCCACTTTCGGTCCGTCAAGAACTGCGCCCGGAGGCAACGGGGTGGGATCGAGAATCCAAGTCGCGGGAATGAGTCCTCGCAGCAGTTTGAGGGTCCGGCCGCTCAATGCTTCTGACCAGTAGTCGGTCAGCAGGTGGTGGTGGAAAAGCCCAAAGGCCAGTTTCTCCTCCTGAAACGGACGCATCGGCGGCGCAATCGCAACTTCACCGGCGGCCCAAGCCTCGAAAAAGAACCGCGAGGTCCGGATGTTCTCCAAGTCGAACAACTCAAAGAATCGATAGATGACGTCGATCTTCTCCGGATTCCCCTCCACATCGAAACAAAGCGTGGCACCCAGCGGGAATACATCGTCCGGTGACAAACAAAACACCCGCTTTCCCAACAGCTGGAGTTGGGAGGCCAGCCACTCCATTTCCGGCCGATAGGTCCCAGCCTCGTCTGAAACCACCAAGGCAATGAGCGGGTTCCGTAGATCCGCCCGCAAGGCGGCCAGCGACGCATAGAAGGACTTGATCATCGCATCCCCGCCACCGAGCACCTCCGTGGGTTCTGCACTGGCCTGCGGCGACGTGTACAATCGATTCAGAAACGCCGTCAACCCGATCCCGCCCGGCACGGAATCGAGTTCCGTCATGACGAATCCCTCATCAGTCAAGAGCAGATCAGGTCGCAAGACCGTGGGAAACACCGTCCGGTTCTTGGCGTCTCGGGCATGCGCAATCAGGTGCTCGGGTTTGCCGCGATCCAAGTAATCCGCCACCCATGGCGCGGTCAGTGGCTTGTTTCTCAACAGGTTCTTTCCTGAGGCGGATCGCAGGTACAGCGCTTCCAACGCCTGATGGAATTCATAACACGCCGCTCCAATCGCCTCCAGTTCGCCGACTTGGTCGCGGGTCAGCGGCCACGCCAGAGGTGAGAGCTGCCAGGTCTTTGCCTCGAAGAGAGGCTGCGCGGTCAGTGCGGATTGAAGGGATTCAAAAGCGAGATCAGCCATGGCGCGTCGAAAGCTCTACGAAGGAGAAACCTCGAATGACAAATATCGCGAGCCAAGCGAGCACTTTGCGTCGCTGCTCAAGCTGGATCGCGGTCCATGCGCGATTTCCTCACCCGGTTCGCATTCTGCTTTTTCGTCCACCGGCTCCGTCACCGCGCCACACCCACCGGAGTAACGCGGGCCCATCCGGTGCGATCGTCGACGAGGGCCACGCGCTCACCGCGCTCCGCGAGTTCGGTCACGCTGAGGACCACGGCCAACCAGGAGGTGTCCGCAGCCCCATCTCCCACCCACCTCGTAGGCGGCATCCGCATTCGGTCCAGTCGCATCCAGCGCAGGGCGTCTTGCGCCAGGGACGGCCCCTGCCCGCCATCACTCCCCTGTTTCCGCAACCGAGCCTCGTTGGATTTCGGGGCCCCCATCCACAACGACACCTTGACGCCTTCAGCCCAGGCAATCTCCAGCTCACCCTTGGAATCCAGCCGCACGCGCACTTCGACGCCCCGGTCAGTCTGCCAACTCAAGGTTCCTGCCCGCGGAGTGTCGCCCCGCCAGGCCACCACGTTGATTCCCAGACGCGCGATGGCGCCATCCGGGACCGACTCTATGACCCACGCACCGGAACGCGGCGATTCCACCGCCACTCCACTCCACGACGCGATGGCCGCCATCCAGGGCGGAGGCTGTCCGAGCCCTTCAAGTTGGACCGTCGACAGGCCTTGGTTTCGCGGAGCGCTCGGATCAACGGGCATGGGCACCGTCGCAACGATCTGGTCCCGGACCCGGACCCATTGCACCGATCCCAGCCGAATGCGGCGCCCATGGTCGAGCGGCACAGGGAGGGACAGGTCAGCATTCTGTCCGGAATTTTCGGGTGTACCCCCGGTTGCAGACCTCGGGAGATCCACCCCCTGGCCTGCCTCCAGCGAGTCCGAACCGGCATTTACGGTGGGGCGGACCGAAGGCGCCGCACGAGCCTTGGAGCCATTCACCTGCGCCGACTCGTCGCCTCGAGTTTCTCCGGAGCCGGCTTCTCCGGTGGCCGCGGGAGGGGGCGAACTCGATCCTGTCCGCGTGGATGTGTCTTCCTGCGAGTCATCGACTCCGGACGGCTTCGCGACCGCCGGTTGTGCGCTCGAAGCGGGAGGCAGGGATTCGGGGGAAGAATCTCGCGCCGCAGCGCTGCGCGTCGCGGTCGGAGCGGTCGACACAGTAGGCGGGGCCCCCGAGGAGAGCGGGGCGGCAGGGGTCGGAGAAGGCCCTACCGGGCGAACCTGGGCCGATGGAGGCGCCCCCGGCTTCCCCGCGTCTGTAACTCGCTGAGAATCCCCGGTCGATCCTAGGGCAGTGGACCCCGGGGTCGGGGTTCCCGCCGGTGAGACCACTCCTCCCGCTCCAACTGGAGGGCCTGAGGATTCACTGCCTCCGCCTGGCACAACGGGTAGGCTGCTCTGGGCGGCGGGGGGGAGCGCCTGCTTCGACTGAAATGACGCGCCTGATGGAGTTTCTTCCTCCACGCGGGGCCCCGAGGGTACCTCCTGGGCCTTGGCAGCGGTCTCCGCTGCTGCTGCGGCCTCGGTTCCCGACACCGTTCTTGCTTTCGTTGCGGTCGGTGCGGCCGAGGAGGTTCGAGCAACGCTGCCGCGGTCCAAGGGTTGGTCGGAGGGATGGCGACGAGACTCCGAATCGGACCCGGTCGACTCGTTTTCGCTTCCAGCAGGCGAAGCCCGTCCCTCTTCCCGGGGTGCTGTGCCACCCAAACGCCCCAACGCCTCTCCTCGCGTTGTGGGCACTTCGCGGCGCAACCACCACACGAGGAGTACCACGGCCGTCACCAGCCCCAGCCCTGCGGTCATCCACCGTATTCCATTCACCGACCTTGATTGCAGGGGTGAAGGGCGTGGCGCCGAGGCCGCGGTCCTCTCCTCCATGTTCGTCGCGGGAGCCACCACCGGGTCGTTCAGGGATGGGCTCGAACGTGCCGCAACCGATGCACTACTCTTCAACTCAAGGTTCTCGATCGATCCGGCGACAATCTCCACCAACAGTCCCGTCACCGGAAAATCGACCCGCTCAGACAGACCCCGCACGCGGTACTTGCCCGGCTGGATTCCCGTGAAACGAAACCGTCCGGTCGCATCGGAACGGACCTTTCCCAGAGGGTGTCCTCGTGTGTCCTCCAACACCACGTGATGCCCGGCATCGGCACGTCCCATGACAACCACCGAGCCAGCCACGTCAAAATCCTCGGCGGCTGCGGTCTGCGGCGTACCAGCTTTTTGTGAACCCCAGCTGTGCACCATGAGACCGTGCGAGGTCGATCCAACAAACCGGGCGAGGTCCGAGTCACTGCGTGCCGCCAATGCCTCCACCATCCGGCAAAAGGCATCCACCACGCCAGAAGGGATCCCGGCTTCCTCCCCGCTGTCCCGGGCGGCGACGGCCGCTTCCCGCAGCCGCTTTCGCACCCCGGCCAAAGCGGAGCCATCCGGAGCCGTGGCGGAGGATGGCTCCGTCCAACTCCAGGTGACCTTGTTATCCGACGCCGCACCCTGAGGCGGCAACAGCACACTCCGCCCCCACGCATGCAGGAGCGGCCACCACCGAACCAGCGGTTTGCCCTCCACCCACACGGACTCACCCCGGCCCTTGATCAGTGGCAATTCGACCGTCAGGCGCCGCACATCAGGTCGTGAACTCACGGCAGTTTGCCTCCCGACTCAGAGAGGAGCGTCCGCAACGGCCATTCGTAGGTCAGCCCGGCGTCAAAGGTTGCTTGGAGTTCCCGACGCAAGGGTTCACCCACGGTCGGCTCGGCGTCCGCACGTTGCTCAATGTGATAGGTCCCGGGATTGAGGGTGACGGAAACGCGTCCGCGCCGCGGCACCGTCACCTCAGAATGCAATCCTGTCTGAGCCGCAAGTTTCACCGTCCAGACATAGTCGGTCAGATTCTCGATGACGAGGGTGGCCGCCACTGCGGAGGGCGGTCCCTCCCTCCGAGGCGGCCCCTGACAGCCGGCACTCCAGATCAGCAGCAAACCCACGCCCCGGCGCAGTGTCACAAAAAGGGGCGAGAAGGAGAGTCGGGAAATCATGGTCGAGCGGCTTCGCAGGTCAGGTCGAGAGCGCCATCCTTCTAAGCACACCGGCGCTCCAAGGAAAGCCTCGCGTGCCGTCTGATGATTCGCCCTCGTTAACGCTGAACAACGCTCCCTTTGACGTCACCGCGAGCGCCGACCACGACTCGTGACCCGTCTGTCCCCGTACACCCATGAGTGACCTTCCGGATTGCCAGTATTGCCGCAAAGATCAACGCCTCCACGATCTCATGATCGAGGTGGGACCCCTGGCGGTTTCAACCGTCTACCTGTTCAAGGAACAGACCCATCCCGGCCGCTGCGTGGTCGCGTACCAACACCACGTCAACGAATTGTTCGAGGTGTCGGATCGCGACCTTTCCCTCTTCATGCAGGATGTCTCGAAGGTGGCTCGCGCCATCAAGGCCGTCTTCGCACCCGACAAGGTCAACTACGGAGCCTACTCGGACAAGCTGCCCCACCTGCACATGCACGTCGTCCCAAAATACCGCGACGGCGCCCAGTGGGGTGCACCCTTTGAAATGATGCCGGCCACCCGCAAGCTTGAGTCCGAAGCGGTGTACCAGCAGCGGATCGCCTCACTCCGAGTCGCCTTGGGGATGTGACGCCGCGCCCGATGGCATCACCCTCCCCTCAACCGAGCTGCCTGCTCGTCCCGCCTCGGGGCGGGTATCCCAGCCTAGGCCAGACGGGATTGGACGACTTTGCTGACCGAGCCGAAGTCGAGACTGCCGGCGTCGGGATGTTGCTTCAACGCAGCGATGACCTTGCCCATCTCCTTCTTCGTGGTCGCACCGGTTGTGCGAATGGCTTCCGCAACCAAGGCCTCCACCTGCGCCGGCTCCAAGCCCTTGGGAAGGTACCTCTCGAGCACGGTGATTTCGGCCGAGTTGTTTTCGACCAGGTCCATGCGACCCCCTTTTTCAAATTCCGCGCGGGCGTCGGCGAGATTCTTGACGGATTTTCTCAGGGTCGTGGTGACCAATCCGTCATCGATCGGCTTTCCCAAATCCATGGACGCGCGTTGCACCGCAGCGTCCAGAGTCCGGAGAATCAAGGCCGTTTTCGAATCGCGCGCTTTCATGGCAGTCACGATGTCGGCGCGAAGGCGTTCGTAGAGAGAAGGCATGTCCACAGTCTGCGCACCTCGACGCCTCTGTCCAGACTGAGCCCGGAAGAATCATCCCAGTCTGTCGCCATCCCTTTTCACGGTCCGGCCAACCCCGAATCGCCGTAGAGATCCCTTCCACCTCCTCCCACCCTCCAGCCCCGTCTGTTCTCATGGAACCCTCCCACCCGCGCTCCCTTGGTTTTGGCATCGTTGGAGTCGGCTTGATCGCTGATTTCCACGCCCAGGCCATCGCCGGACTCCCGGGATGCCAGCTCGTCGGCGTCTGCGGGCGAAACGCGGACAAGACCTCCGCGTTTGCCCAACGACACGGGGGCGCTTTTGCCACAACGGACCTCGATGCCCTGCTGGCGAGGCCCGGGCTCGACATCGTTTGTATCGCCACACCCAGCGGTGCGCATCTTGAGCCGGCGCTGGCGGCGGTCCGGGCGGGTAAACACATTGTCATAGAGAAGCCGATTGAGATCACCCTGGCCCGCATCGATACGTTGCTGGAAGCCAGCCAGCGCGCCGGTGTCAAGGTGCTGCCCATCTTCCAGGCCCGCTATGGTGAGGGTGCACGCCGGATGAAGGCGGCCTTGGTCGACGGCCGGTTTGGCCGGATTGTGCTCGCAGGCGCCTATGTCAAGTGGCACCGGTCCGCCGCCTACTACAACCAGAGCTGGCACGGCACCCAGGCACTCGACGGGGGCGGCGCCCTGATCAACCAGGCCATCCACGCCGTCGATCTGCTGCAATGGTTCGTGGGTATGCCCTCGGATGTCTTCTGTTGGAGTACGCGCCGCGTCCATACGTCGATTGAGGTCGAGGATACGGCCACCGCGGCCCTGCGATTCCCCGATGGAGCCCTGGGAACCATCGAAGCCACCACGGCCGCCTCGCCGGGATGGGCCCGCCGGCTTGAAATCTGCGGTGCGAACGGCTCCGCGGTCCTGGAGGACGATCGGATCGCGCGTTGGGATTTTCGCGAGAGTCGACCCGGTGACGAAGCTGTCCAGCCCGCACAGGCCGATGCGTCGTTACGCTCCGGCGCCAGTGCACCCGGAAGTATTTCTCACCTTGGCCATCAACGCCAGATGCAGAATCTGGTCGACTCCCTCCGGTCTGGCGCTCCGCTCGAAGTGGATGGTCCTGCAGCTCGAAAGGCGGTGGCTTTGATCCTGGCCCTTTACGAATCAGCCCGCACCGCACGACCGGTCCATCTGGGTGCAACTGCCTGATCCCGCCAGCCACTCCGGGCAACCTCCCCCTTCCCTCGTTTTCTCTTCGCCCTGACTCGTTCCCTCTCCCCAACTCGAATGTCAACTCCCGTCCAACCCTGGTGGCGCACCCTTACACGCGAACACTGGTTCGTATTCACGGTCGCCTCACTCGCCTGGCTGTTCGATTGTCTCGATCAGCAGCTCTTCAATCTCGCCCGCGACGCGGCGATGGAACAGCTCCTCGCCGACAAGGCGAAGGCCACTGAATTTGGTCCCTACACCACCTCCGTATTCCTGCTCGGGTGGGCGGCCGGGGGACTGCTCTTCGGCGCTCTGGGTGACCGTTTCGGACGCGCCCGGGTCCTGACCGTATCCGTGCTCCTCTACTCGGTGTGCACCGGTCTCAGCGCCCTCTCAACCGGCTTCTTTGACTTCTGTGTTTACCGATTCCTCACGGGAACGGGCGTCGGCGGCGTCTTCGGCCTGGCCGTGGCCCTCGTGGCCGACAGCGTACCCGACAAGGCGCGTGCTCCCGCTCTCGGGCTCCTTCAGTCGCTCTCCACCATTGGCAACATCACCGCCGGACTGCTGGGAATGGCCATCGGACTGCTGGCGGCGCGTCATCTCTTGCCTTGGGGACTGCAAAGCTGGCAGGCCATGTTCCTGGTCGGTGCCGCGCCCGCATTCCTTTGCGTCTTCATCCTTGGTCGGCTCAAGGAGCCCAAGCGGTGGGTGGACGCCAAGGCAGCGGGGCTCAAGACCGGGGTCAAGTTCGGGTCGTACAGCGCCTTGCTGACGCACCCACGCTGGCGCAAACACGCCTGGGCGGGACTCCTGCTGTGCAGCGCCGGTATCATCGGGCTCTGGGGTATCGGAAACTTCCATCCCAAGATCGTTCGCACCATCGTTGAAACCCACCTTGCCGCCAAGGGACTCAGCGCCGATCAGCTCGCGAGCGAAAAGGCCTTCTGGAGCTCGATGGCCCTCCTGCTGCAGAACGTCGGTGCCTTTGCCGGTATGACGGTGATGGCCCACGTCGCCCAGACCAAGGGTCGGAAGATCGCCTTCGCCATCGCCCTGTTCCTGTCTTTTGCCTCCACGGTGCTCGTATTCAAAGGACTCCGGGAATTCAGCCAGATCTTCTGGATGATCCCCTTGATGGGCTTCGGCCAGCTTTCGGTGTTCGCCGTCTACGCCATCTATCTGCCCGAGCTCTTTCCCACCAGCCTCCGCAGCACCGGCACGAGCTTCTGCTACAATTTTGGTCGGGTTGTCGCCGCGACTGCGCCGTTCACCATCGGGCAGATCACGCGAAGCCTCGGAGGCAACATCGAGGGATTTCGCACCGCCGGCATCTGGGTCAGCCTGGTGCTGCTGCTCGGCATCCTCGTGCTTCCCCTCCTGCCTGAGACCAAGGACCAGCCCCTGCCCGAGGAATAAGGCGCAGCCCGGCTCTGGCGGAACCGCGGGAGCCTACGGCTTCGGCCGGATCGGCTCCGGGTGGGCGCGCGCGTTGGGCGACTTCCCCACCTCGGGCCAGTGTCCCTGAGGGGCGGCCCAGCGCACCGCATTGGCGATCACCTGGCGCACTGTCACGTTGTGATAAGTCGGATACGTCTCGTGCCCGGGACGGAAATAGAAAATTCTGCCGTTGCCGCGCCGCCAGGTGCAGCCGCTTCGGAACACCTCGCCGCCCTCAAACCAGGAGATGAAAACCTGCTCCTCGGGGGGCGGCACCAGGAAGGGCTCGCCATACATTTCCTCCGCCGGCAACTCAAACTGGGGACCCAGACCGGATGCGATCGGATGGCCCGGATTGCAGACCCAAAGCCGTTCCTTGTCGTCCGCCTCCCGCCAGATCAGCGAACAGGTGGTCCCCATCAGACGTCGGAACACCTTCGAATAGTGGGCGGAGTGTAGGACAATGAGCCCCATGCCTTCCAGCACGCGGCGCTGGACGCGGTCTGCGACCGCGTCCGAAACCTGGTCGTGGGCCAGGTGACCCCACCAGGTCAGGACGTCGGTCTTCGCCAGGCGCTCCTCGGACAGGCCGTGCTCCGGCTCCTGCAGCGTGGCGGTCGCAACAATTGCCCCCGGAATTCGCTCGCGAATGCCCTCGGCGATCGCGGCATGCATCCCCTTGGGATAAATGGCGCCAACCTTCGGATTCTTGTGCTCATGCACGTTCTCGCCCCAGACGACCACGCGTAGCGAACTCATATCCGAGAGAAGACCAGGGATTTTGACATTTACAAGCCACCGAGAGGTCGTTTATTGCAATTTGTTGTATTAATGACCTCCGAATCAGCCACCTCCCCCGGTAATCGCCTGCGGGAAACCGCCCCGCATGACCGCCCGCAAGAACGGCTGCTCAGTCAGGGTGCCTCCGCCCTGAGCGACGCAGAACTTCTCGCTTTACTGTTGCGCAATGGGACGCGTGGCCAGGACGTGATGACGCTGGCCACTCGTCTGGTCGCCGAAGCCGGCTCGCTCGCTGGATTGGTGGGATGGCGAACATCGCAGTTTCGGTCGCTGCGTGGCATCGGAGAGGTCAAAGCCATCCAATTGGTCGCGGTCATGGAGGTTGCCCGCCGGGTGCTGACCCAGCCCGTCTCCCAAGAGCCGGTGCTCGACCACGCTGAAGGCGTGGCCTCGTACCTGGCTCCGCTCACGGCCGGCCTCGACGTGGAGAAGTTCTGGGTCCTATGTCTCAACCGCAAAGGACGCCTGCTCAAGCGGGTCGAGGTCTCTTCGGGCACGGCGTCGAGCACGCTCGTACATCCCCGCGAGGTGTTTCGCGAAGCCATCCGGGAGTCGGCCTCAGGGGTGATCTGCGCCCACAATCACCCCAGCGGTGACCCGTGTCCGAGCGCCCAGGATGTCCGGATCACCCGGAGTCTTCGCGAGGCAGCGGTGGCGGTGGATATTAATCTGATCGACCATATCATCATGGGACGCCGGGAAACCGACCCGCTGGGTGCGGGATTTTACAGCTTTCGAGCGGCCGGAACGCTTTGAGTCTCGCTCACGGTCGTGGGCTCGCTTTGCACCGCTCCCGATCACCCCGCACTTGCTGCTCTGACGATCGCG
The DNA here is from genome assembly GCA_046346755.1 of Opitutaceae bacterium. Taxonomy (GTDB): domain Bacteria; phylum Verrucomicrobiota; class Verrucomicrobiia; order Opitutales; family Opitutaceae; genus UBA6669. Next base: position 152,479 of record JAXMHM010000006.1, read on the forward strand.
GAACAACGGGGCGGAATCACCGGGACAACCGTATCATCGCCACAGGGGTCACTCGGCCCCTGTTGAGTGCCCAAAAAAGAATTGCCGCAATCCCCAGACTGGATTTGCTCCTGACCGTGCAGCTGAAAGCTGCTTCATCCCAACCTTAACCCAGGCACAACCATGAACACCCTTGTTTCCATGCCCTCGTTGCCTGCCGTGCGGGTCGCCTGAGTCGCGCTTCTTTCGAGCGCGTCATCGTTTCGGAATCAGGCCGCCTGCGAGGCGGCCTTTTTTGCGTCCGCGCGTCCGGGTCATGCACCCGGTGACCTCGCGCGTGTTGGGTTTCGAGCCGGTCAATCGGCCCCTTCCAATCGACAGTGTGCGTCTCCATGAATCTTTCTGCCTTGGGCTGGAACGAGTCGTTCTCAGCCGCCTTCTCTCCCCATTCTCTCGCGGGTCTCGTGCCCGCTCGTGTGGCGTGCGAACACAAGCACGCCTTTGAACTCTACTCCGCGGCCGGCTTGATCCACGCCACGCTCACCGGAAAATTACTCCATGACGCGCAGGTGCGAGCGGACTTGCCCGCCGTGGGGGACTGGGTGGCGGCCCGGCTGCGGCCGGGCGAGCCATCCGCGGACATCCATGCCGTCCTCCCGCGACGCACCAAATTCTCGCGTCGTGCGGCGGGTCCGCGACCCGACGAGCAGATTGTCGCCGCCAATGTCGATGTCGTCTTTCTCGTGACCGCTCTCGACGCCAACTACAACGTGCGCCGAATCGAGCGCTTTCTCGCCGTTGCCTGGGAAAGCGGAGCCCAGCCCGTGATCGTCCTAAACAAATGCGACCTGCATCCGGCCCCGGACCGGGCCCGCCGCGAAGTGGAAGCCATCGCACTCGCCGTGCCGGTGCTGGTGGTCAGCGCCCTCGATCAGCACTGCCGTGAACTCTTCGCTCCCTTTCTGCACATGGGCCAGACTCTCGCCTTCCTCGGTTCTTCCGGGGTGGGGAAATCCACCTTGATCAATGCGATCCTGGGCGAGGCCCGCCAGTCCACCGGGGAAGCCCGGACCAGCGACAGCCGCGGACGACACACCACCACGCGACGCGAACTCCTGCTCTCCGAGACGGGGGTGCTCGTCATGGACACCCCGGGCATGCGGGAGCTGCAGTTTCACGAGCAGGGCGCCGACGTGGAGGAGACCTTTCAGGACATCCTCGAGCTGGCCCATGCCTGCCGCTTTTCCGACTGCAGCCATCGCAATGAACCCGGCTGCGCCATCCAACAGGCACTCGAAGAAGGTCGTCTGGACGGTGAGCGCTGGACCAGCTATTTGAAACTCGCCCGCGAAGAAGCTTACGCTACTCGCAAAAACGACGCCGTGGCCGCACGAAAGGAGCGCGCCGTCTGGAAAAAAATCAACGCCGGTCAGCAGGCCCGCCGGGTTTGGGCCCAACGGAACGAGGTCGACTGACCCGAGGGTTCCCTGTTGTGCTTCCACCGCGATTCGACTGCACTCCCCGCCGCCCGTCCGCTCTCCCTCCTATGCGCGCCATTGCCAAACTTCGGCCGGGTCCCGGCCTCGATCTCGTCGACGTGCCTCGCCCGGTTCCGGGCATCAACGACGTCCTGATCAAGGTCAAACGGACCTCAATCTGCGGCACCGACATCCACATCTACAACTGGGACGCCTGGGCGGAGAAGACCCTGCGTCCTCCCCTGGTCATCGGACACGAGTTCGTCGGCGAAATTGTCGAGGTCGGAAGCAACGTCCAGGGCTTCGCACCGGGAGACCTGGTGGACGGCGAGGGTCATATCGTCTGCGGGCAGTGCCGCAACTGCCTCGCGGGGCGGCGTCACCTCTGCAAAGCCACCCGGGGCGTCGGAGTGAATCGCGACGGCGCTTTTGCCGAGTACCTCTGCATCCCCGCGTCCAATGCCGTCCATGTCGATCCGGCGATACCACTCGATGTGCTCTCCTGCTTCGATCCGCTCGGCAATGCCACCCACACCGCCCTCCAGTGGGATCTCGTGGGTGAAGACGTGCTCATCACCGGGGCCGGCCCGATTGGATGCATGGCCGTGGCCATTGCGCGAAAGTCGGGCGCACGCAAGGTGGTCATCACCGACATCAATCCGAACCGGCTCGAACTGGCCGCGCGCATGGGGGCCACCCGGGTGGTGGACGTTTCCCGCGAGAACCTGGCCGATGTGCAGCGGGAGCTGGGCATGAAGGAGGGTTTCGACATCGGCCTGGAAATGTCAGGCAGTCCGCACGCCCTCCGGTCCATGATCGACAACATGAGTCACGGCGGGCGCATCGCCCTGCTCGGCATCATGCCGGAATCGGCCGCCATCGACTGGACCAAGGTGGTATTCAATATGCTCACACTCCGCGGAATCTACGGGCGGGAGATGTACGAGACCTGGTACAAGATGACCGCCCTGATCCAGAGCGGTCTCGATATCTCGCCCGTCATCACTCACCGGTTCCACTACACCGACTTCGCCGAGGCCTTCGAGCTCATGCGCAGCGGCCGCAGTGGAAAGATCGTGCTCGCCTGGGACTAGCCCGGTTGAAGCCCGTGTCCTTGATCCCCGGCTAAAGATCTGTTTTCTTCTACATGTCGCGCTACCTCGAACACGTCCGTGAAACCCTGGCCGGGATTGAACGCGCCGGGCTCACCAAGCTGGAACATGTCATCGACTCGGCCCAGGGCGCCCACCTCACTTTGCGCGACGGCCGGTCCGTGCTGAATCTCTGCGCCAACAACTACCTTGGCTTGGCCAACCATCCGCGGGTGGTGGCCGCCGCTCGGTCGGCGCTCGACCGCTGGGGCTACGGACTCGCCTCGGTCCGCTTCATCTGCGGGACCCAGAGTCTGCATGCGGCCTTGGAATCCCGATTGAGCCAGTTCCTTGGGACCGAGGCGACGATCCTCTACCCCAGTGCCTTTGACGCCAACGGGGGGCTCTTTGAGACCCTGCTGACGGCGGAAGATGCCGTGGTGAGCGACGAGCTCAACCACGCCTCCATCATCGACGGCATCCGCCTCTGCAAAGCACGGCGATTCCGCTACCGCCACAACGACATGAGCGACCTGGAAGCCCAACTCCAGGCAGCCCGTTCCGGGGGCGCTCGCTTCATCCTGATCGCCACGGACGGAGTATTCTCGATGGACGGGACCATCGCGAACCTCCCGGAGATCGCTCTCCTCGCGGGCCGGTATGATGCGCTGACGATGGTGGACGACTGCCACGCGACGGGATTTCTCGGCCCCGGCGGACGCGGCACCCACGACTACCACGCCTTGCTCGGGAAGATCGATCTACTCACCGGCACGCTGGGCAAGGCGCTGGGAGGCGCCAGTGGAGGCTACATCAGTGGACGTCAGGAGGTGGTGGCCCTGCTCCGCCAGCGGTCGCGTCCCTACCTCTTCTCAAATTCGGTCGCGCCATCGGTCGTCGCCGGTGCCCTGGCTGCTTTGGATATTCTTGAAGAATCGTCCGAATTGCGGGATCGCCTGGCAGAAAACACCCGCCACTGGCGAGCCGGGCTCGCCCGGCTCGGCCTCTCCGTAAAGCCGGGCACCCACCCCATCACTCCCATCATGCTGGGCGATGCCCGCCGGGCTCAGTCCACGGCCGCCGGCCTCTTGGAGCGAGGCGTCTACGCGGTCGGGTTCTTCTATCCGGTCGTCCCAGAGGGGCAGGCACGCATCCGAACCCAGGTCAGCGCAGCCCACAGTACGGCAGACTTGGATTTCGCCCTTGAGCAAATTGCCGGCGTTTCAGCAGCCCGGGGCTAGGCGGCCATGATCGCCCGCAAGGCAAAGCCTTGCACCCGGCGCGCGCCTGGGCAGTGTGCTTTCTTCTCGAATGTCCCTCTCAAACGACCGCTTTTGGCTCTGGTGCGCCGGCGCGTGCTACTTCGCCGGGCTCGTACTTGGCACGGTGGCTGTCCTGCGCGAACGGAAGCACTCGCGGGGACTGATGTACTTGATCGTGGTCGCCGGCTATATTCTGCAAACCACAGGGCTCTATCTGCGCGGGTTGGAGGTCAAAGGTTGCCCGATTGGCAACCAATTTGAAATCTTCCAGTTCACCGGCTGGTCCGCCACGACGCTCTACCTGGTGATCGGAGCGACGTTTCGGCTGAGCCTTCTGGGTTACTTCACCTCCATGCTGTCGGCGGCCCTCGCGCTCGTGTCGCTCAGCATGCCGGCGTGGGACGCGACTCACCGCGTCAGCATCTTTGGTGGCAACGCGTGGATCGAGTTCCATGCGGCGCTCGCGCTGTTCAGTTACGGGGTGTTCGCGCTGCTCGCCCTTACGTCGATACTCTTCCTGCTCCGCCATTTTTCGCTGAAAAACAAGAAGTTGGACGGAGCGTTCGCCTTCCTGCCGCCCATTGTCGATCTCGATCACATCAGTTTTCGGCTCCTCGTGGCGGGCGTGGTCCTGCTCGCGGCTTCGCTCGGGGTGGGATCGGTCTGGTGGCTCCGGGATGTCGAAACCGTCCCGTTGACCAAGATCGTCGTCACCGCCGGCATCTGGGTCGCTTACGCCGTGGCCCTTGGTTTGCGCCAACGCGGTATCCTGCTCGCCAAGCGGCTCGCCTGGGTCTGTGTGGCGCTGTTCGGAGCAGCACTCCTTTCCCTGTCGACCATTTCCTCGCACAAGGCGGCGTTGCCGGCCAGCCACGCGCTCCATCCGTCCCCGTGAGTTCCCCGACCCCTTTGCCGTCGCTTTTTGTGGTGGGAGCCAACCACCACACCACGCCGCTCGAACTGCGCGAGAAGCTGGCGCTCACCGCCGAAAAACTCGCCACGTTTCAACACCTGGCCACCCAGATTGAGGGAATGAAGGAACTCGCGGTGTTGAACACCTGCAACCGGGTCGAGTTTTACGGCGTTGCCGGCTCGAGCCATGCCATCGAGCGCCTCCAGGCCGAATTCTGCCGGTTATCGGGCATGCCGGAAGCAGACTTTGCCGAGATCCGCAAACTCGCGGGCGGCAAGGATGCCATCATCCATCTCCTGTCAGTCGCGTGCGGCCTCGAGTCCCAGATGCTGGGTGAGAACGAGATCTTCGGCCAGGTGAAGGACGCCTACGAGGCCGCCCAGAAACGGCAGTCGGTCGGGCCCGTGCTCAATCGGGTCTTCCAAAAGGCATTCCAGGGAGCGAAGCACGTGCGCACCAACACGGCAGTCAACGCGGGACAGGTCAGCGTCGCGAACGTCGCAGTGGAACTCGCCCTCAGCATCTTTGGCAACCTCCGCACCACCCGTGTGCTGCTGCTCGGTGCGGGTGACATCGGAGAAAAAACGGCCAAGGCGTTTCAAAGCCGCGGGGCCGGCTCATTGACGGTGGCCAGCCGCACGCTCACGCGCGCCATGGAACTGGCAACCGAGTTCGGCGCCGTCGCCCTGCCATTCGAACAAATGGCCCAGCGTCTGCACGAATTTGATGTCGTCGTCTGCTCTACGGCCGCACCCCATGCGGTCGTGACTCAGTCCGCCGCTGAAACTGCGCTCCGCCGCCGGCCATCGCAGCCCCTCTTCTTCATCGACCTCGCGCTGCCTCGCGATGTCGAGCCTGCCGTCGCTGGCTTGGAGAACGCGTTCGTCTACAACCTGGATGACCTCGCCAAGATTGCCGAAAAGGCGCGCGTGGCCCGGGCGGCCGAGGTCAACAAGGCAAAGCAAATCGTCGACGAACGCGCCCACAGCATCTGGCAGCAAATCGCCTCCCAGGTCGGGTCGTCTCCCCTGGCTGCCTCGAACGGCGTGTCCAGTCTGCATCAGCCCACGGGCTAACCGGAACGGCCGCGCCCATGTGCGTCTTCAGCTAGCGGAGGAAGGGGCGGCCAGCTGACGCAGGAGCCAGGCGGCCGGACCCTGACCAAAGGGCTGGCGGAGACAGGCCTTGAGTTCGGTGGCCTGCGCCTGCGTCCGGGCAAGTCGGGCCGGATCGTGCAGGCAGCTGCGGAGCTCGGACGCCAGCGCCTCCGCCGTCGCAGCACCCTGGATATACTCCGGATACATGGGTGCCTGCAACAGGAGGTTCGCAATCCCGAGGTAGGGCACCTTCAGCAGCCACTTACCCATGACGTAGGTCAATGGATTCGCCCGATAGGCAATCGCGCCCGGCACCCCGGCCAGCGCGCAGACCAGGGACATGGTGCCGCTCGACGTCAACACGGCCGATGCCGTCACCTCCGAACCCGTGGGCAGCAAGTGCACCGAAGGCGGGGGTCGCGCTGCCAGCAGGACCGATTCGATCACCGGGCTGGGATAAAGCACCCGCGCCTCTCTGGATTCTCCCAAGGCCTGATAACCCGCCAGGAGGACCGGAAAAATCCGTCCCACGGCTTGCTTCCGGCTGCCGGGAAGGAGGAGGATCGGCGCGTCGGGATCAAATCGCACCGGAGAGACGTGATCCTCCGCGAGAAAGGGATGCCCGACAAACTCCACGGGCAGCGTGGTGTCCCGATAGCAGGCGACCTCAAAAGGAAACAGGGTCGCCAGGGCGTCGAGATCCTCGGCCATGGAGAAACGACGCGACGCCTTCCATGCCCAGATCTGCGGCGAGATGTAGAACAGCGTCTTCACCCGCCCTCCCCCTTTGACGCTCACCCCGGACTCGCGCAGCGCTCGCGCCAGCCGCAGGTTGAAACCCGGGTAGTCGATGAACACGACCGCCTTGGGCTGGTAGGTCGCGATCCAGGCGCGGGTCGCATCAAACAACGAGCGGAAGAATGAGTAATTTTTCAATACCTCCACCAGCCCCACCACAGACGAGGCCGTGAGATCGAAGAGCAGGTCGGCCCCAGCCTGCGCCATCTCCGGTCCTCCGAGCGCAGAGATCGACAGCCCGGGCGCCCGCGAACGCAGGTCCTGCAGCAGGCGCGCACCGTGTTCATCGCCGGAGTGCTCACCTGCAATCATCAGCACGTCCACTTTGCCGCCCCGCGGGGCGGCGAGAACGACCGGCAACTCCGCCCGCCGTGCCGGCTTGGGGGGCAGCCCTACGTCGTGAAGTTGGGAACGAAGGGTCGTCAACCGCGGAAAGCGCCGTCCGTTAACGTCGATTGGCCGAGCGAATCTGGTCGGCAATGGTGATGGCCGTCTCCAACGCCGTCTTGGCCAGGGTCCCGCCCACCTTCGGCTCTTTCGCCTTGGCCACGCTGTCGACAAAATGGGCAAGTTCGAACGCCAGCGGCTCGCCCTTCAGAAGCGGCACTGGAACCAGGGGCACGGCACTGAGGTCCCCGGCCTGTACCTGGCCGGACATGATCTTCGCCGCATATTCCAGCATGCCCGATCGCTTCACGAGATGGCCGGACTGGTTCATGAAATCGAACGAGAGGTAGGCATCGGACTGAAACACCCGGATCTCCCGCACTTTCTTGAGACTCATCCGGCTGGCGCTGAGGTTGGCGACGCAACCATTGACAAATTGGATACGCGCATTGGCGATGTCCTCCGACTTCGAGAGCACACAGATCCCGACGCTGTCGATGCGTTCGATTGGCGACTTGACCAGCTCCAGGACGATGCCGATGTCGTGGATCATCAGGTCGAGCACCACACCGACCTCGGTGCCACGCGGGGTGAAAGGCGCCAGACGCTCGGCCGTGATGAAGCGAGGCTGGTTCACTTCCTTCTCCAGGAAGCTCATCACCGGGTTGAAATGCTCGATGTGCCCAACTTGCACCAGCGACCCGGACGCCCGCGCCGCTGCGAGGACCTGCTCCGCTTCCTGCAGGGTGGCGGTGATCGGTTTTTCGATCAAGAGGTGACATCCCCGCGCCAGCAAAGGCAGAGCCACCTCGGCGTGCCGGTCTGTCGGTACGACCACCGAAACGGCATCGCAGGCTTCCGCCAACTCGTCGAGCGTCGCAAAGCGGCGGCAGCCAAAGCGGGCCGCGATTTCCGCCGCCCGCGCATCATTCGCCTCGAAGAAGCCCGCGAGTTCGACGCCGGGCAACGACTGATAGACCCGGACATGGTGCTGGCCGAGCGAGCCCACACCGGCGACGCCGCATCGTATCGTGGAGTTAGCCATGATGGAGTTTTCCGGAACGGAGGGTGAGCACGCGCTGGGTCTTGGTGGCGTGCGAAGGGTTGTGAGTCACCAGGATCAGCGCGGTGCGCGTATCCAGACAGAGGCTCAGCAGCAGTTCGATGACGGAGTCGCCCGTGCGTTCATCCAGGTTTCCCGTCGGTTCGTCCGCCAGCAGCAAGGGCGGCTGGTTCATCAGCGCCCGCGCCAGCGCCACACGCTGCCGTTCACCTCCTGAGAGTTGCATCGGCAGGTGGTGCGACCGTTCCGCCAGCCCGACCCGGTCGAGCAGCGACTCGGCCCGACTGCGGGCGGCGGCATCGATCCGTCCCGCAATGCGGCGCGGCATGAGCACATTGTCCCGCGCCGTGAGCTCCGGAATGAGATAGAAGGACTGGAACACCATACCGAGGTAGGCATTTCGCAGTCCCGTCGCCGTCGCGGGAGTGACGCGGCGCCCGTCCCAGTGGAGTTCGCCGGCATCCGCCGCGTCCAGTCCGGCCAGCAGGTTCAGAAGCGTCGACTTTCCCGCCCCTGACTCACCCCGGATCGCCACGCTCTCCCCGGGTGCGATGGCAAGGTCCACGCCGGAGAGGACCTCGATGCGACGGTCGCCGCTGCGATAGCTCTTGTGCAGGCCCGTAGCCTGAAGCACGGGGGAGGCGTCACTCATTGCGAAAGGCCTCCACCGGTTTGAGCCGCGCCGCCCGCCAGGCGGGAATCAGGCCGGCAAGGAGTGAAATCACCAGCGTGAGTCCGACAATCAGCACGATGTCACCCGGCGCCGTGTGCGCCGGCAGGTTGCTGAACTGGTAGAATCGGCGCAGGGCCTCTTCGCGCTGCGTCAATCGCGCGATCGTCAGCACCACATCGTTGCGCACCGCCAACATCACCCACCCGAGGATCAGGCCCGCCCCCGTGCCAAAAAAGCCAATCAGGATGCCTTGGGCGCAAAAACAGGCAGCCACGCCGCGGGCGCGCGCCCCCAGTGCGCCCAAAAGACCGATCTCCCGGGTCTTGCGAACCACCGAGATGAGCAGGGAACTCATCACGGAAAACGCCGCCACAATGACGATGAATAGGAGCAGGAAAAAGATCATCCCTTTCTCCAGATTGAGCACCCAAAGGAACTCCTCAAAGCTGTCCATCCACGAAAACGCCTGCACTCCGCGGGGAAGCGCAGACGCATTCACCCGCGCCGCCAGGTCATCTTCCCCCACCCCGGTCTTCGCCCTGACATTGATCCCATGCACCATTGGGCCAAGACCGTAGAGGTCCTGGGCCAGGCGCAGCGTGCAGTACAGCATGCTGCTGTCCAATTGCTGGTGTCCAATTTCCAGAATGCCCACGACGCGGACCTCCCGCGGCAGAAAAAGCTCATCGCTCCGAAGTCGCTCGATCATGAGCGGAGAGTAGATTTCGATCCGGTCTCCGACCGTGACGCCCAGCGTCTGCGCCAGCTCGGAGCTGAGCACCACCGAATCGTCGTCCAGTTCGTCGAGGGAGCCCAACCGAATGTAATGTCCCAGATTGACCACCCGTCCCACGGTGGCGAGGTCCAGTCCCCGCATTGCCGGATAGGCTGGCCGCCCTTGGTGGACAATCATGACCACGCCCGACGCATAAGGCGTCGCCGCTTCCACCCCGGGCACCTTTTCCACCGCCGCCACCAGCTTGTCGGCATCAGGAATCAGGCCACGCGATTTGATCTGAACCTCACCTTCGGTCTCGACGATCATTCGCCGGATCTCGTATCCGAATCCACCCATCACACTCGTGACCACGACCAGCAAGCCTACACCCAGGGCTACTCCGAGGACTGAGATGGCCGTGAAAAAAGGAAAGCGCCGCCCCGAGGGAAACAACTGCTTCAGCGCAAGGTAGAGGTACCAGGGCATGATAATGGGTCAGCCCCGGTTCCCCATCGCGATGGGGATCTGAACTCCGCGGATGACAGGAGCGTTGGCGAGGTTGGACATGGCCCCGGGTTCCGGACGCTGCAGCGGCTCAGCTCTTGTCGGTTGAACGCAGCTGGGGAAACAGGATCACATCCCGGATGCTCTCCGCTCCGGTGAGCAGGATGCAGAGGCGGTCAATGCCAATGCCCATGCCGCCGGCGGGCGGCATGCCGTGCTCGAGGGCAAAGAGGAAATCCTGGTCGACATTCTGCTGCTCCTCTCCGGCCTGCGCCTCGAACATGCGTCGCTGTTCAATCGGATCGTTTTGTTCGCTGTAGGCCGGGGCAATTTCCATGCCTCCGATCGTCAGCTCAAACACATCGAGCACCGAGGAGTCAGCCTGGTTGAGTTTGGCCAACGGACAGAGCTCCTTCGGCAGGTGGGTGACGAAGGTCGGCTGGATGAGTGTGGGCTCAATGCGCTTGGAGAAAATCTCGTTGGTGATTTCGAACTCCTCCCACTTGGGATCCACTTTCAGCCCCATCGCGTCGGTCGCCGCGATCTTCTCCGCCTTGCTGCGGTTGAACCACTCGGCATCCCCGGTCGCCTCCCGGATGAGTTGCTTGTAGGGCACTTCACGCCACTCACCGTCGAATTCGATGTCCTGCCCACTCGCCGCGTGACGGATCCGCGTGGTCCCCAGTATCTCCCGGCACAACGACTGCAGGAGGTCTCGCACCAAGGCCATCATGCCCCGAAAGTCGCTGTAAGCCTGATAGACCTCGAGCATGGTGAACTCGGGATTGTGCCGTCGCGAAATGCCTTCATTGCGGAAGTTGCGTCCGATCTCAAACACCCGGTCAATGCCTCCCACGAGCAGACGCTTGAGATAAAGTTCCAGCGAAATGCGGAGAACGAAATCCATGCCGAGGGCATTGTGATGGGTGGTGAAAGGCCGCGCGGCCGCCCCGCCCGCCACCGATTGCAGCACCGGTGTTTCCACCTCAATAAACTGTCTGGACTCCAGGAAACGGCGCACGTGCGAAACCACCCGGGACCGCAGCAACAGTCGGGTGCGCGATTCCGCGTTTACGATCAGGTCGAGGTAGCGCTGGCGATAGACCTGTTCGGGATCGCTGAGTCCATGCCACTTTTCCGGAAGGGGACGCAGTGACTTGGCGAGAAGCACATAACGCTCAACCCTCACAGTGACCTCGCCGGTCTTCGTCTTGAACAACGTTCCTTCCGCCCCGAGAATGTCACCGAGGTCCAGCTTCTTGAACGCCGCGTAGGCGTCATCGCCGATCACGTCCTTCTTGACATAGAGCTGCAGCGGACCCGCCGGTTCGCCACCCTGCTGGTCGAAGATCTTGACGAACTGGCTTTTTCCCATGTCGCGAATCACCACCAGGCGACCGGCCACACTGACTTTGACGGTGTTTTCCTGGCCGTCGACGTAGGCGCGGCGCGCGTCTCCCGAAAAATGGGTGGTCGCAAAGGAGGCGCGAAATGGATCCGCGCCGGCCGCGCGTAGATCGGCCAGCTTGGCCAGTCGCACGGCATGCTGGTCGTGGGAAATATCAACCGGAAGATCGCTCATGGTGAATCCATTAGCTTGGACCCGGAACCCTCCTGCGGCAATGGGAATCTCCCCGGGCTTGCCCAGCGCAGCCCCTCGGGCAAGCCTCCTTCCCCATGCCCCCTCTCCTCGGTATGCTGGTCATCAGTGGTTGTCTGGGGGCCTTGATTGGCCTGATCCGGCAGTGGAGCGAACAAACCAACGGCCCTACGGGCACGGATGACTTTGGCGGCGTTCGCACCTATACCCTGTGGGCGCTGTTGGGATGCGTGTCTGCCTACGCCAGCCGCGAATACACTCCCCTGGCGTTGCCGATTGTCATCGCGGTCCTCGGCACCCACCAGGTCTTCTTTCGACCCAACGGGCAACCCGCGGGCAACACCCGGTTTGCCTCATTCCTGGTCACGCTGATGGTGGGCTCCCTGCTCGCCTGGGAACAACGTCAGGCTGCCGTGCTGATGGCTGCCGCCACCATGGTGATCGTGGGCGTGAAACAGCCCCTGCATGACTGGACCCGGCGGTTCACCCCCCAGGACATTCGTGGCACCCTTCAGTTCGTTGCCATCACCGGCGTGATCCTTCCCCTGGTTCCGGACCGAACCTTTGGTCCCTACAATGGCTTCAATCCCTATTCGACGTGGTTGATGGTGATCCTGATCTCCGGCCTGGGCTTTACGGGCTACATCGCCATCCGCCTGCTCGGCGCCGGAGCGGGGATCCTTTTGACCAGCGTACTGGGGGGACTTGCGTCCAGCACGGCCAGCACCCTGGCCTTCAGCCGGCGCAGCCGCGAAGAGCCGGACATGTCCGTGCACTATGCGTTTGCTGTGGTCGTCGCCTGCACCGTGATGCTCCCGCGCGTCGGAATCGCAGTCGCGGTGATCTCACCCGCGCTGGCCCAGCGGTTGGCTCCTGCCCTTGGCCTCATGGCCGTGCCGGCGATCGGCTACGGACTGTGGTGGTGGCTGGGACGTCGACGCCGTCCCGAACCTGTGGCGGTACCCGTGATCGGCAATCCTCTCAGCCTCACCACGGCCGTCAAATTCGCGCTGCTCTACGCGGCGGTCGCGTACCTGGTGAAAATTGCCACGACGTTGGAATGGAGCGCCGGCATGCTGCCCCTGAGTTTTGTCTCGGGCCTGACCGACATGGATGCCATCTCACTCTCGATGGCCAACAGCAGCAGCGAAGGTCAGATCGACTTGGGTCTCGCCGCGCAGGCCATCGTGCTGGGCGCGGTCGCCAACTCCATGATGAAAGCCGGACTGGCCATCAGTCTTGGTTCTCCGCGCCTTCGCCTTCACGTCGGAGGCGTACTCGTGCTCACCGCCACCGTTGGAGCGGTGGCATGCTGGATGATCGCCCGCGGCACCCTGCCCTAAACGGCGTGGGCCTCGACAAACGCCCGCACGGCCTCGGTCCGCGCCGGCAGAAGATGCTTCGACAGGGGGCGGAGCTTGAGCAGCTCCAAACTGGGATCGGTGGGTTCGAAGCCGAGTACCTGCTTCAGCGTTTCGGGAAATTTGGCCGGACTCGCCGTCGCCAGGACCACACTCGGACGATCGGGCGCCAGGTCCTTGAATCCGCAGGCCGTGTGGGGATCGGCCACATAACCCCAGGTGCGATGGGCGTGCCCGATCAGGTGCGCAATCTCGTCATCGGTGCACCGCGACGCGGTGAAGGTGGCGCGATCGAACGAATCAAACACATAGCGTCCCGTGCTTCGAAACGTCTGCATGATCTCACGCACCCGGGCTCCGTCCTGGCGCACGCTGTAGTAAAGAAAGCGCTCAAAGTTCGAGGCGATCTGAATGTCCATGGATGGAGCCAGGCTGGGCGCGACGGCCCCGACGCGGTACTCGCCCGTCGTGAACAAACGGTACAGGATGTCGTTCTGATTGGTGGCCACCCGGAAGCCGCGAAGCGGGACCCCCATGCGCTGCAGCATCCACCCGGCCAGGACATTTCCGAAATTGCCGGTGGGAACCACAAACTCCGCCTCCCGGGCGACCCGCTCCGGCAGGCGGAGCCACGCGTAAAGGTAGTAGACGCACTGGGCGAGCACCCGCGCGAGGTTGATCGAGTTCACCGCCGACAAGCGGTGGCCGATCCGAAAGGCCTGGTCGCCGAACAGCTCCTTGACGATGGCTTGTGCGTCATCGAAGGTGCCTTCGATGGCGAGGGCATGGACATTGGACGCGCCGGTGCAGGCCATCTGCCGCTCCTGCAGCGGCGAGGTCCTGCCTTCCGGATACAGAATAAAAATCGCGGTGCCCGGTTTGCCCAGCAGGCCGTGAATCGCCGCGGAACCGGTGTCACCCGACGTCGCTCCCAGGACGTTGATCCGCTCGCCGCGCTGGCGGCACTGGTGCTCATAAAGATTGCCAAGCAGCTGAAGGGCGAAGTCCTTGAACGCGAGCGTGGGTCCGTGAAACAGCTCCAGTACGTACAGACCGTCCTGCAGGCGCACCAGGGGGGCGATGTCCGGATGGGAGAACGTCGCGTAGCTCCGTTGGATCATCTCGCGCAGCGCCGCCTCCGGCACGTCCGTGGCAAAACGGCGCAGGAACTCGAAGCAGAGCTCGGCGTAGCCGAGCGACGCGAGTCGCGACAGCTCGGCGGTCGAGAAGTGCGGCAGTGACTCCGGAAGGTACAGTCCCCCGTCGGGCGCCAGGCCCGTGGCGACCGCGTCGCTGAATCCCAGGGAGGGACTCAGCCCGCGCGTGGAGATGAAACGCATGATAAAGGTCGGCGACCCGATCCGAGGCACCGGTGTGGGGACGATGACTCGTCCGCCGCACCGATTGGCGACTCAGGCTTGGTCGAGGCTGAAGGCGGCGTGAGCCACGCGGGCCGCTTCTTCCGCCCGATCCTGGTCAATCACCACCGAGATCTTGATCTCCGAGGTGCTGATTAGTTCGATGTTGATGTTGGCATTGGCCAGCGCCTGGAAGAGCGAGGCGGCGACACCGCTGTGTGTCTTCATGCCCACACCGACCACCGAGAGCTTGGCGATGTGCTCGTGAATGGCCACCTGGCCTCCCCCCACTTCGTCGAGAACCGGCACGAGGGCCTTCTGCGCCTTGCCGGTATCCGTCTGCGGCACCGTGAAGGTCAGGTTGGCAATGCCGTGGCGGCCCACGTTCTGTACGATCATGTCGACGACGACATTGGCATCGGCCAGAGCACGGAAGACCTTCGCGGCGGAACCAGGCTTGTCCAGGATGTTGCTGACAATGACCTTGGCCTGGTCCTTGTCCACGGCGACGCCTCGGACGACGACCTTTTCCATATATTCGACTTCTTCTTTCACGGTAGTTCCTGGGTTGTGGTTAAATGAGGAGCGAACTTCAAAGACGACGCCGTACTTTTTGGCGAACTCGACGCTGCGCGACTGCATGACCTTGCTGCCGCTGGAGGCGAGTTCGAGCATCTCATCATAGGAGATTTCGTTCAGCTTCCTGGCATTCTTCACGACGCGTGGATCGGCCGTGTAGACACCGTCGACGTCGGTGTAGATCTCGCACTTGTCCGCCTTGACCGCGGCCGCCAGCGCGATGGCGGTGAGATCGGAACCACCCCGCCCCAGCGTGGTGATCTGGCCGTCATCGTTGATGCCCTGAAAACCTGCGACAATGACCACGCGCCCGGCCTTGAGGTCCTTCTCGAGGGGCTGGGCATTGATCGTCTTGATCTTGGCCTTGGTGTGCACCGCATCGGTGAAGATGCCCGCCTGCGCGCCCGTGTAGCTGACCGCGTCGACGCCCACTCCATGCAGGGCCATGGCCGTGAGGGCGATCGTCTCCTGCTCGCCGATCGCGAGCAACTGGTCGAGTTCGCGATCCGACGGTTCGGCGCAGAGGGCTTTGGCGCGGGCGATCAGCTCATTGGTCACGCCGGCGCGGGCGGACACGACGACAACCAGTTCGTTGCCCTCGTCCCGCGACGCCTTGATGCGTTCGGCAACCTTCTTGATGCGTTCGACGTCACCAACGGAGGTGCCGCCATACTTCTGGACAATGCGTGCCATGGGATTGGATGGAGTAAAACGTGAAGACGAAGGAAAGGAAGGGAGGCGGGACTACTCGGAGAAGTCGCCGATGCGCAACAACAGGGGTTTTTCGACCACGCTCTTCAGCCGGCCCAGCGCGTTCAGCGTGGCCCGCATCGCCTTCTCGTCGCTCTCGTGGGTCGTGAGGATGAGCGAGGCCGCCTCGGGACGCTCCGCGGTGGTCTGGATGACGCTTTCGATGCTCACGCCATTGCGCGCCATGACGGTGGCGATCTGGGCCAGGACCCCGGGGCGGTCCTTCACCGTCGTGCGGACGTAGTAGCGAGAGCGGATACGCTCCAGCGGAGAGAGGCGCAGCGGCTGGACCGGGACGGAGAGCAGCTCGGCGACACCCGCGGTCGTCGCCACGGGAGTGATGTCCCGTCCGGTCGTCAGGAGCACGATGGCGTCGGCGATGTCGCTGATCACCGCGCTCGCCGTCGCATCCTGGCCCGCACCCCGGCCGATGTAGGTGGTGGTTCCGACCACATCGCCCATGACCGCGATGCCATTGAACACACCGTTCACGTTCGCCAGCACCCGGTCCTTGGGCACCAGTGTGGGGTGGACCCGGACAAAGAGTTCGTTGCGCTCGAAGTCGCGGGTGATGACGGCGAGGAGTTTGATGCCGTAGCCAAGGGTCGCGGCATACTTCAGATCCGCCTGGGTGATCTGGGTGATGCCATCCACGATCATGTGCGGCGTCTTCACCCACACACCGTGGGCGAGATACGCGAGAATCGACGCCTTGTGCGCCGTGTCCCAACCCTCGACGTCGAGCGACTCGTCCGCCTCCGCATAGCCGAGGCGCTTGGCATCGGCGAGGATCTGGGGATAGCCCGCGCCCTCGGACGCCATCCGGGTCAGGATGTAGTTACAGGTGCCATTCAGGATGCCGTAGATGAGCTTGAACCGGTTTGCCACCAGCCCCTCACGCAAGGCCTTGATGATCGGGATCCCGCCGGCGACCGACGCCTCGAAAAAGAAGCGTCCGCCTCCTTTTCGGGCCGCGGCAAACAGCGCGGCGCCGTGCTCGCAGAGGAGGGCCTTGTTGGCGGAGACAACGATCTTGCCGGCGTGCAGCGCGGCAAGGGTGACATCCTTCGCCAAGCCCGTTCCGCCCATCAGTTCGCAAACAATGTCGATCGTCGGGTCCGTCGCAATCGACAGAGGGTCCGCCACCAGTTTTCCCGCCGGGACCGTCACCGCCCGCACCTTGCGCGGGTCGCGCACTGCGGCCTTCGCGAGGTCGATGCGCACGCCCAGCCTCGCCTCCAGGGCGGAACGATTGGCCGAGAGGTGTTTCCAGACGCCCTGGCCGACAGTGCCGAGGCCACAGAGTCCGATGCGAATGGTGCGGGATGACATGGGAGAGGTATTCGTTTCGCGAAGGCGATCGATCGGCCGGTCAGCCGGCGCTGGGATCCGCCTTCTTCTTCACAAATTTGTTTTCCGTGCCGTTCAACAACCGCACGAGATTTGTTCGGTGCATAACAATGACAAAGACCGCCACCGCAGCGGAGATACCGATCAAGGGGAGCGGAGCCCGAAACAAGTAGGCGCCGCCCGGAAGCGACACGGCCGCCAGCATGGAGGCCAGGGAGACATAACGCGTGGAGTAGAACACAATCGCCCAAATCACCGCGGACACTACAAGGGCCGCCGGGAGCAACACCGCAAAGCCACCGACGGTCGTCGCCACTCCCTTTCCTCCCTTGAAACCGGTGAAGCAGGAAAAACTGTGCCCCAGCAATGCCCCGATCAAACCGGCCATGGACCAAGCCAGCGCCGCCGATTCCGCGCCATCCCCCCACCCCAATCGAGCCGCCGCCAGGGGAGCGCCCGTGGCCATCGCACCTTTCAGTGCATCCAGGGCGAACACCAGATTTCCCGGTCCCTTGCCAAGGACCCGACGGACATTGGTCGCCCCCGGATTCCGACTGCCGTGTTCGAAGATGTTGATGCCGTGCCGGCGCGCCACCCAGTAGCCAAACGGGAGGGACCCCAGCACGTATCCGACCAATCCGGAGAGGAGCACGGGGGGCAGCATGGTACGGGAATGCGCGGTCTCAGGGTGCGCGGCGCGGCGCGACTCGCGCCGTGCCGCCCGAATGTGGTGCAGACTGGACGAAAGGACGCATTTAGAGCTCGACGTACTTGGCCAGGGCGATGTTGGGATTGCCCTTCAGCTCCCGACGCACGGCGTCGCTCGGCTCGCTATCGAGGTTGATGACAATCAGGGCGGTTTGTCCCGGAGCCTGACGGCTCAGCGACATGTTCGCGATATTGACTCCATCCTGACCGAGCAGCGTGCCCACGTAACCGATCATGCCGGGCTGGTCCTTATTCTCGATGATGAGCAGTTTGCCCGCGGCCTCGACCTCCACCTCGCGATGGTTCAGCGAGACAATGCGCGGTTTCGAGGCCTTCGTGAACAGGGTGCCAGTCGCACAACGCGAGGAACCCTCGGCCGTGACCGCCTCGACCTCGAGGAGCTCCGTGTAGTCGCCATGCTCCGACGACTTGACGACCTCGCACTTCACGCCAAGGCGTTCAAGCACCACCGGGGCATTCACAAAATTGACGTTGTCACCACTGATGCGCCGCAGGTAACCGCGCTGGATCGCACGCGTGATCGAGTTGGTGTCGAGGTCGCCCATCTTGCCCCAGTAGGTGATTCGCAGGGACGCCACCTGGGCGGGAGCGATCTGCTGCACCAAGGTGCCAAGTTTGGTTCCGAGATCGAGGTACGGACCCAGCACTTTCACCGCCGCCGCGTCGATCGAAGGCATGTTCACCGCATTGCGGATGACGCCGCCCCGGAGCACGTCGGTGATCTGTTCCGCGATCTCAATGCCCACCGTCTCCTGCGCCTCGGCCGTCGACGCACCGAGATGCGGGGTGAGCACCACATTGGGAAGCGTGCGGAGTTCGCTGTCCTTGGCCAGCGGTTCCTCCTCGAACACATCCAGCCCTGCAGCCGCCACCTTGCCGGACTTCAACGCCGCAATCAAGGCGCTCTCCTTGATGATGCCACCGCGCGCGCAATTGAAAATGCGAAGCCCTTTCTTCGCCTTCTCAAAGGCCGCCTCGTCAATCATGTAGTGGGTATCTTCGGTGAGAGGCATGTGCACCGTGATGTAGTCGGCCTGTGCCAGCAACTCGTCCATCGAAACGGATTCCACCTGAATCGCCTTGGCGCGACTGGGCGCCAGGTAGGGATCATACGCCAGCACCCGCATGCCAAACGCCTGGGCGCGCTTGGCCACTTCGCCACCAATGCGACCGAGCCCGACGATTCCCAGCGTCTTCTTGAACAGCTCGATGCCGTTGAAATTCTTTCGGTCCCACTGGCCCGCCTTCATCGAAGCCGCCGCCTGCGGCACCGGACGTGCGCCACAAAGCAGGTGGGTAAAGGTCAGTTCCGCCGTCGCGATGGTATTGCCGGACGGGGTGTTCATGACGATGACGCCCCGCTCCGTCGCGGCATCCACGTCGACATTGTCCACACCCACACCCGCGCGACCGACCACCTTGAGCAACGGTGCCGCCGCAATCACTTCAGCCGAGATCTTGGTTTCCGATCGCACCGCGATCGCGTGCACATCCTTGACCAGCTCCTTGACCTTCTCGGGAGAGGAACCGTACGCCTCCACCACTTCGAAGCCCGGCTGCTGGCGCAGGTAGGCGACTCCCTTGGGTGATATCTTGTCGGCGACGAGGATTTTCATGCGGGCAAAAGCCGCCAAACGAAACGTTTCGAACCGTCCGCTAGCAAGGAAAACGTTCAACCAGAGCCGGGGTATCCCCAACCGTACAGCTCGACCCACAGCCTCTTATGCCATTAAATTGTTTTAAAATCCCAGCTTCTGCTACGCCGGGCTCGCCAGCATCTCCTCTTCTCGTCATCGCTCCACCATGTCCGCTGACCGTCTCGCCCAGCAAATCCAGTTCATCGTCGAGGTCGACAAGCTGAAGGACATCCTTCGCCAAACCGTGCTCATCCACAGCGGCCGACCAGAGAACGATGCCGAGCACTCCTGGCATCTTTGCCTGTTGGTGATCGTCCTCGCCGAACACGCCAATGTCCAGAACCTCAACATCCTGCGCGTACTCAAGATGTTGATTTTGCATGACTTGGTTGAGATCGATGCCGGTGACACCTTTGCGTACGACACCGCCCGGATGGCGGACCAGCACGAACGGGAAGCCCGGGCGGCCGATCGTATTTTCGGACTGTTGCCGTCCGACCAAGCCGCCGAATTCCGGGGCTTGTGGGACGAGTTCGAAGCCAAGACCACACCCGAGGCACGGTTTGCCACCGCGGTGGATCGCTTCCAACCCATGTTGCTCAATGTTCGGACCCAAGGAGCAGCCTGGAAGCGCCACGGAGTCACCCACGATCGCGTGGTAGCCCGCAATCGTCACATCGCCGAAGGCTCGGTGGCACTTTGGGACTACGCCGCAGCCATGATTGCACAGTCCGTGCGTGACGGACACCTGGCTCCCGCACCGGCCCCTCCTCCTACTGCCTGATGTCAGGTATGAAGGTTCGCGGCGCGACTACGACCACGGTCCAGATCTGTGTCGGCCGGGCAAAGTCGAGACGCGCTGACAGGAACTGTAGCCGCGTCCATCGGTGTCCATCCGCGGTTCCATCCCCTTCCTTCGGTTCAGCTCAGGTCCCGAATACTCCCGAATTCAGGGTCAAACAGCCGTTGGTAGGTGCGCACGATCATTCCGTCGGTCAGTCCGGCCAGCCAGTCACAAATCTGGCGGGCCTTGTCCGCCTTGGTCGGCGCCGCTTCAATCAAGCGCCCCACCCGCGGTGGCAGGATGTGGATCACCCGTGCGCCACGATCGACGTAGTTGCGCCAGGCTGAATCCCAGAGATCGAAGAGGACCTTTCGCGCCTTGTGTTCCATCTGCTGCAACTGCGGGCTTTCAAAGATGATGTCATTGGCGAGTTGCTTGTAAAAGGCCGCCTCACGCTCCGCTCCGGGCGCCACCACCAGCTCCAGCTGGTAGCGGTGGGTCCGCTTTTCCATGAAGGTCTCGCGGGTGCGCAGGCGGCACGAAGTGATGAAATGGCCGATTTTCTGCGCAAAGACCGACTCCAGCCGGTCCGCACGAATGCCCGCGATCAAGGCGTCCAGCCAGCCTTGCCGCTCCCCATCGATTCCCACCCCGGCGGCCCAGTGTTCAATGCGCTCGATGGTGAGGAAACCCGCCCGCACGCCGTCGACAATGTCGTTCAGGGAGTACGCCGCGTCATCGGCCCAATCCATGATCTGGCACTCCACGCTCTTGAATCCGTTCAAACGTTCGCCGTCATGCAGGGCGGGCGGAATGGCGGCGCCGCCAAAAACATACGATCGGTAGCGTTCCTGCGGATCGTAGAGAAAGTGATTGCGCGGGGGTGTCTCGAATTCACGGAAGAGCTTTTTGTATTTGAGCACACCATCCATGAGCGCGCGGGTCGGTTGCATGCCGCGCACGCCCGATTCATCATGGTAGAGGGTCTCGGTGAGGAGATGCAGCGTCTGGGCATTCCCCTCGAATCCTCCCCAGGGGATCATCAGCTCCTGGAGTGTCCGTTCACCGGAATGGCCAAAGGGAGGATGGCCCAGATCGTGCGCCAGGCAGACGGCCTCGACGAGGTCCCCATCAATGTAGAAATCGTCCGCCAGAGGATCCCCTCGGGTGCGTAGGTAATTGCAGATGGAGCGGCCGATTTGCGCCACTTCCATGGAGTGAGTCAGGCGCGTCCGGTAGAAATCATACTCGCCGGAGAGGAACACCTGGGTCTTGGACTGAAGCTTGCGGAAGCCCTGGGCGTGAATAATGCGATCGCGGTCGATCTGAAACAGGGTCCGGTAGTCGGGTCGGCGATCCACGCCCCACGTGACGGTGTCAAATTCAGAGTAGAAACGGTTGTGCATGCGGCCTGATTCGCCCTGGCAGCGCACGCGCGGAGCGACACGAAGGCAACCTCTTACGTGCGCCTTCCCCGCACCGGGACACCCAGGCGTCTCCTGATTCAATGAATTTTCTCGGCACCGGGGACCGCCCTTGTTTCTCTAAAGGGCTGTCCGATGCACACGCCAATCGACATCCAGGTGATAGGGAACGAGGTCGCCATCCGCTGGGATGACGGTGCTGAGAGCTTTTTCACCGGCGAAGTGCTGCGCGGAGCCTCTCCCAGCGCTGAAACCCAGGGCGAACGCGACATCTTTGGTCAGCGCTACGGAGGCAACGGTCCCCGGAACTTCGGCGGCGTCACAGTCGTCGGTTGGGAACGGGTCGGCAACTACGCGATCCGCTTTGATTTCAGCGACGGTCACCGGACCGGGCTGTACAGTTACGACTACCTGCGGGATCTGGCGAACCGACATCGTTAGGACGGGTGTCCGCGCCCGTCCCTGCCTCGGTTCCGGTTTCCTTCCCTCGTCACGCTCCTTCCCATGAATTTTCCTTCCCGCACCACCACCGCCGAAATTGAACTCGGCACCACGCTCCAGCCCAAGTTCGGGCCCGACGGCCTGATCCCCTGCATCACGCAGGACGTCTCCACCGGCGACGTCCTCATGTTTGCGTTCATGAACGCCGAATCCCTCGCCCACACGCTTCGCACCGGCAAGGCGACTTATTGGAGTCGCTCGCGCGGCAAGCTCTGGATCAAGGGCGAAGAGTCGGGCAATATCCAGTCCGTGCGCGAGCTGCGCACCGACTGCGACCAGGACGTCCTGTTGCTCAAGGTGGAGCAAACCGGCTCAGCCAACGCGTCCTGCCACAATGGTTACAAGAGCTGTTTCTACCGCCGGCTGGCCGACCTGCCCGCCGCCGCCGCCGGGACCGGGTTTGCGCTCGAGTACACGGCCGAACGGCTGTTCGACCCCGCGACCGTGTACAAAAAGAAGGCGACGTGACGTCCTGACCAGGGTCAGACGACGTTCCCCGGAGCGAGTCCACGCTCGCTCTGGGCCGCAAACGTCGTCACGCGCTGGAACTCCGCCGAACCCGCCGCTGGGTGCTGCGCCAGCTTTTCCATCGCCTGGCTGCGGTTCAGTCCGTCCCGAAACATGATCCGGTACACCTGCTTCACGCGATCCATCTGTTCCGGCGTGAAGCCCTTTCGCTCGAGCCCCACCTTGTTCAGGGAACGAATCACGGCGGGCTGGCCGTCGGCGATGAAGTAGGGGGCGACGTCCTGCACCACCTTCGCAAAGGCGCTGACCATGGCATAAGCGCCAATGCGGCAAAACTGGTGGACCCCCGCTCCCCCGCCGATGGTGACGTGGTCTTCCACCGTCACATGTCCGGCGAGCATGATCGAATTGCTCATCACGATGTGATTCCCCAGCACGCAATCGTGAGCGACGTGACAATACGCCAGCAGCGTGTTGTCGTCGCCGATCACGGTCACGTCACCATCCGAGGTGGCGGCATGGACGGTGACACACTCGCGAAACACATTGCGGGCCCCAATTCGAACCCCGGGGCGCCCCCCCTTGTATTTCAGGTCCTGTGTCTTGGCTCCCAGGTTGGCGTGGGGATACACCTCGCAATCGGGTCCGAGCACCGTCCAGCCCTCGACGGCGCAGTGGTGGTGAAGCCGCGTACGGTCGCCGAGCGTGACCTCGGGCCCGACATAGACAAAGGGCCCAATTTCAACATCCACGCCCACGTGGGCGGAGGGCTCAACGATCGCACTGGGGTGGATGCGCGTCGCCATGGGGATCAGGTTACTTCCGCTTCGTCCACAATGGCGAACATGAGCTCGGCCGAGGACACCACGGCACCGTCCACCGTGCAGGTGACTTCGGCGGAGGCGAGCTTGGTGCCGCGCGTCTTGGTCAGTTTCGCCGACACGACCAGTCGATCCCCGGGGCGCACCGGTTTCCGAAACTTCACTTTGTCTGCGCTCATGAAGAGCGAGGTCTTTCCCTCAACCGAACCCCGCCGCAACATTAGAATACCGGCGGCCTGGGCCATGCACTCCAGCTGCAGCACCCCGGGCATCACCGGATTGCCCGGGAAATGTCCCTGAAAATAGGGTTCGTTGATGCTGACGTTCTTGATCGCCGTGAGTTCATCCTCGCCTTTGAACTCCGTGATCCGGTCGATCATGACGAACGGATAGCGATGCGGCAGGGTTTCCAGGATGCGCCGGATGTCGAGGGATGTCTCATGGGCCAGCACCATGGTCTTTACCTCGGGCGACTTCTTCTTGGTTGGAGACTTCTGGGCCTCCTGCCGGCGGTCAAAGAGAACCCGGGTGATCTCTGCATTCAGCTGATGCCCCGGACAGGTTGCGACAATGTGTGCTTTGAGCGGCACTCCGAGCAGCACGATGTCGCCGATGATATCGAGAATCTTGTGACGGACGAATTCGTCCTTAAAGCGCAGCGGCTCCTTCGAGAGGATATTGCCGCCCTTGATGACGATGGCGGCGTCCAGGCTGCCACCGCGAATCTTGCCGAGTTTCAACAGCTCCTCGATGTCCTCATAGATCGTGAAGGTGCGCGCCGACGCCAGCTGGCTGATGTAAGTCTCGGGATCGACGGTGATCGAAAGGTGCTGCGTGTGATAGCCTCGGTCGTCCGTCGAGGTGCAGGTGATTTTCAGCCCATCGTAGGGCAAAGCGATGATGGACCGGTTGCCCTTCATCACAGAAACCGGAGCATCCAACTCAAAGTAGACGCGTTCCTTGTCCTGTTCGACCGGCTCGCCCTCGAGAATCATGTTCACAAACGGACGGGCGGATCCATCCATGATCGGCGGTTCCGACGAATCCATTTCGATCAGAACATTGTCGATGCCGCAGCCGTGCAAGGCACTGAGCACGTGTTCGACCAGATGAACCTTGGCATGACCGTCCTGCACCGTGGTGTTGCGGACCAGATCCCCCACCAACTCGATCCTCGGGCGAACTTCAGGGTGCCCGTGCAGATCCGTCCGCCGAAAAACCAGCCCATGGCCGGCCGGCGCGGGGTGAAAGGTCATGTGGACCGGATTGCCCGTATGGAGGCCCGTGCCTTTGATCGAGACGGCGCGCGCAAGCGTGCGTTGTTTCATCATGGAGTAGGGTTGAGCGTCTCAGAGTCGAAGCTGTGAGCGCAAGCGCGGACCTGTTTCCAACAGGACAAACCGGCCCCGGTCGTCGCAAACCGAATGAAACCCGGCGTCGCCCGTTTCTCGCGTCGGGACATTCTCATGACACCGCGGCGCCAGGTCAGTCCATTGCCCGGATCGCAAGGCCAGTTGGCGCCCCTCCCTTCGTTACCCGCGTCCTCAACATCGGTGCAGACTGCAGGTGTGGGGTGGCGCTTCCAACCCTACTCGCCGAACAGGCACAGCGGCCCGGAAGAAACGGACTGGAATCGGAGGCCGAGGTCGAATTCTTGACACGCGCCACCCCAGCTGATTATTCCCCTCACCTTTACCGCTCTCGAATTCGTCTCACACCGACCATGCCCGCAGCCAACGACATCCGCAAAGGCCAAGTCATCAAATTCAATGGCGAGCCTCACCTCGTCATGGAAACCCAGCACCGCACCCCCGGAAACCTGCGGGCGTTCGTGCAGATCAAGATGCGCAATTTGCGTTACGGCAAGGCATTGGACCAGCGCTTCGCTTCCACCGAGGCGATTGAAGTGCTTCCGACGGATCGCCGGACATTGGAGTTCAGCTATGCGGATCGCGGCACGTTTGCCTTCATCGATCCGGAGACGTTCGACCAAATCGAACTCAGCGCCGAGACCTTGGGCGACGTGAAGAACTACCTGACGCCGGGTGGCAAGGTGGACGTGCTCTTTGTCGATGAAAAGGCCCTGTCGGTTGACCTGCCTTCCACCGTGGAACTCAAGATCACCGAGAGCGCCGACGGCGTGAAGGGCGATACGGCGAGCAACGTGCAAAAGCCCGCCACGCTCGAAACCGGTCTCGTCGTCCAGGTCCCCCTCTTCATCAAGGAAGGCGAGCGGATCCGGGTCAGCACCATCGACGGTACCTACCTCGGACGCGCCTGAACCGTTCCTCGGTCACACACTCACCCGCGGCAAACGCCGCGGGTTTTTTTGTGCCCCGGTGCAAAGTAGCGGTGAAGCGGACGCAAAAAAAGGCCGGCCCGTATGGGCCGGCCTCGGAAGTGTGGGCGCCGGTCGGAGCCAGGGTCGCTCCGCCGGTCAGGCCACGCGCTCCACCACCAGAGGTGGCGGCGTCGGGCGCTTCGGCGCAAGCCGGTAGGCGTCCTTGAAGTAGTTCAGGGCCTGCTCGAGCTTCGACTCGTCGTTGTAGTGGATCATCATCAGCGGCTCGCCCTGTTTGACCTGGGTGCCGACTTTGCGGATTTCCGACACACCGACGGAATAGTCGATCTTGTCACCTTCGTGCGTGTGGCCCGCGCCGAGAAGGTGCACTCCATGGGCGATCATCGCCGCATTGATGGTATGGACGTATCCACGCTTCGGAGCCGGCAGCTTGCGAATATGCTTGGCCTGCGGGAATTTCTCCGGGTGATCGATGTAGCTGGTGTCACCGCCCTGGGCCTTGACGAGTTCCTTGAGCTTCTCCAGCGCGGAACCGTCGGTCAGATGGCGTTCCACCGTCTGTTTCGCGGAGAGGGTCGAACCCGCCACGCCAGCCAGACGAACGATCTCCATGCCGAGTTTTAGCACGAGCTCCTTGATGTCTTCGGGACCGCCGCCCTTGAGCAGCTGAATGGCTTCCTTGACTTCCAGCGCCGTGCCCACGGTGTCACCCAGCGGTTGGTTCATGTCCGTGACCAGCGCCACACAGCGCCGCTTCATCGAGCGTCCCACCCGTGTCATGGAACGGGCCAGTTGTTTCGCCTGCTCCAAATCCTTGATGAAGGAGCCATTGCCCCACTTCACATCGATGACCAGCCCTTCCGACCCTTCGGCCAGCTTCTTGGACAGCACCGAACCCGTGATCAGCGGAAGGCTCGGGATCGTTCCCGTTTCCTTGCGCAAATCGTACAGTTTCGCATCCGCCGGAGCCAGTTCCTTGGATTGCGCAATGATGGCCCCATTGATCCGGGCCAACTGACTGACAAACTGCTCGTTCGTGAGATTGCCCTTGAATCCCGGGATCGAGGCCAGCTTGTCGAGCGTGTTGATCACGTAGTCGTGCTCGACACTGCACATCATCGGTACCACGACGCCCGCCGCCATGGCCAGAGGCACGAGGACCAAAGCCGTCTTGTCGCCAATTCCTCCGGTCGCAAACTTGTCGATCTTCGGTTTGGCGATCCCCGACAGGTCGATCACCTCGCCCGAAAGCATCATCTCCTCCGTCAGATCGGCCGTCTCCTGGGCCGACATGCCTTGAAAGTAGATGGCCATGGCCAGCGCAGCCAGCTGGTGCTTGGGCATCTCCCCATCCAAAGTGCTATCGACGATGTATCTGATTTCGTCTTTATTGAATTCGCCGCCATCTCGCTTCTTTTCTATGAGAAACTCAAAGGTAGGCTTGATAAACCTCCGAGGAGGAATGTTGCGTTTCGTCATTGTACAGTGTGAATAACTCGTCACGGCCCGTGAGCCGGAAAAGTTTACGAGCAAACTCACCAAGGCTGTTTTGTCGAGCCTGAAGTGGCCCCGGACTGGGTCACTTTGTCCCGTTTCGCGGAGCTTGGCCCCATCGAAATCGCGCTTGCCGCACCCGTTGCGTCAGCGTGTGGTGGCTGCATGCATGTCTCCTTCCAGATCGCCACGGACCTGACTCAAGCCGTGACCGCAGCGGCCGCTCAGGCGGGCCTCGATGCGGCCGGATTCTCCCCCGAGATCCGTACGGCCGATCCGCGGCATGGAGACTTTCAGGCCAATGGCGTGCTCGGCTATGCCAAGGCACGCAAACTCAACCCACGCGCGGTGGCGGAATCCCTGGTCGCTGCGCTGCCCGCCGACGTGAAGATGCGGTGCGATATATCAATTGCTGGTCCGGGGTTTATCAATTTTCGCCTCAAACCGGAGGTCCTGCTCGAGTGGTTGGCCCGCTACGGCACGGTCGACGCGCTCCGCAGCGGCGCGTCCACCCTGCATCACGGTCAGCGCTACGTGGTTGATTTCAGCTCACCCAATACAGCAAAACAACTGCACGTAGGGCATGTTCGCGGTATGGTGATTGGCGAAGCCATTTGCCGCATGCTGGCGTTTTGCGGAGCCACGGTGATTCGCGATAATCACATCGGAGACTGGGGCACCCAATTTGGAAAGCTGATCTGGGGCTACAAACACCTGCGCAATGACGCTGCGCTGCAGTCAGACCCCCTGGAGGAGCTGGAGCGCGTGTACAAGGCCGCGGACGCCGCCACCAAGAACGATCCTGCCGTCCTCGATGCCGTGCGCGCGGAACTGGTGAAGCTGCAGGCCGGCGACACCGAGAACCTCGATTTGTGGAAACGCATCAATGCAGTCAGCGCCAGCGCTTTCACCGAGATCTACGAAAAACTCGACATCCACTTCGACCATCAGCTGGGAGAGAGTTTCTACAACGACCGCCTGGGTGTGGTCTATGAGGAGCTGAGCCGGCTGGGCCTCGCCGAAGAATCCGAGGGCGCCCTGGTGGTCTTTCATCCGGAACACCCCCGCTTCAAGACCCAGCCCTTCATCATCCGCAAATCCGACGGTGCCGCGAACTACGCCTCCACGGACTTGGCCACGATGCTTTACCGCACCGAGCACTTTCAAGCCGACGCGATCGTCATCCTGACCGACGCTCGGCAGTCCGACCATTTCGAACAACTCTGGCTCACCACGCAGAAGTGGTTTGCCCGGACCCAGCGTCGCTTGCCGCGCTTTGAGCATGTCTCGTTTGGCTCCATCCTCGGCGAAGATGGCAAGGCAATCAAGACCCGGTCCGGCGACCCCATCCGCCTGAAGGCCCTGCTCGCGGAGGCGGAGGAAAGGGCGCTCGCTCTGGTCAACGAAAAGTCCCCCGAACTGCCGGAAGCCGAGCGTCGCGACATCGCTGCCGCAGTGGGCATCGGCGCCGTGCGTTACGCGGACCTTTCGCAGAACCGCAGCAGCGACTACGTCTTCGCTTGGGACAAGATTCTCTCCCTCGAGGGCAACACCGCTCCGTACCTGCTTTATGCCATGGCCCGCATTCACTCGATCTTCCGCAAGCACGGGATCGATGTCGCCACCGCTGGCCAGGGGCAAGGGGCCACTGCGCCCGAGACCGAAACCGAACTGGCGCTGGCCAGAAAACTGGTGGGCTTTGCCAGCACCCTCGAATTGACGACGCAACAACTGCGGCCGCACTTCCTTTGCACGTACCTCTACGAACTCGCCGGGGCCTACAGCGCCTTCTACAACGCTGACAAGGTGTTGGTGGAGGATCCCGCCATCCGCGCCCGCCGCCTGCTGCTGTGCTCGCGCACGCTGCTGGTCCTGGAATCGGGGCTTTCGCTGCTGGGTCTGCGCACCCTGCAACGGATGTAATCGGCCCCAGAGGAATCAACCCCGCCAAAACAACCTTGCCGCTCTCGTTCCGCTTCGGCAGGTTCTGCTGGAACCATGGCCACGCAGGAGTTTTACATCCGCGCCGCAACCGAAACCGACGCCCGCGGACCGTTCACGCTGGAGCAGCTCATCACCCTGGCGGAGGCTGGGCAGGTCACTCCGGAGACACTTTACTACGAGGCCACCACGGAGCAATGGGCCACCATCGAGTCGAATCCCGAGGTCAAAGCGTCCCTGTTCCCCGACAAGAAGCGCCTGAAGGTCAAGGCCCGCGAGGTGGCCAAACACCCGGGTGCGGCCGACAAGGCGAGTAATCCGATCACGGTCGATGACATGCTCGCGGCCGCGGAAGGCAAGACGAGCGATACGAGCGACAAAGCCGACCCGATCGTCATGCAGTTGCGTGCAGCGCGCATCGGCATGTGGGCGGTGATCCTCCTGCTCCTCTCAAGCTGCGCATCCCTCATTCTGGCGCCGCCGGCGATCGATTTCCTGATCGAGAAGAACTTCCCGAAGCTCTTCACCCATCCGTTTGCCCTGCTCGCAGCCATCGACCTGGTCCTCGCCTTGCTGCTGGTGCTCCAGATGGTCAGCGTGTATCCGCTGGTTCGATTCCGGTCGATCCTCGGGCTGGGCTTCCTTGGCTTCGTCTTCTGGTCCCAGGGTGAGACTGTGCCGATCATCGCCCTCGGCATGGCGTCGGTCGGCATGTACTTCTGCACGATTTTCATCTCCTACCTTCCCCTCGCGGTCGCGGTGGCGGTGGGATTCTCCGGCGCGGCCGGCTTCGCCTACTACATGCTGGCCTAGCGGACCGTTCCCATGCAGTCCTTGGCGTCACGGTGGGGCACGCTCCTCTACTTTTTTCAGGTCAAGATCTGGCAGCCGCAGTACCTCAAGGACGTATCCACCCGCGGCCGGTACTACGCGGTGGTGCGGGTGGTCTCCATCACGATCTCGGGCCTGCTTGAAACCAAGGCCGCCAGCCGCGCCGCCGCCCTGAGCTTCAGTTCCCTGCTCGGGCTGGGGCCCCTGATTTCGATCGCCGTTCTCATCGCCGGCTTCGCGCTCGACAGCTCCGATCCAGACCTTGCCGCCAAGACGGTCAACCGGGTCATCAGCTACGTCGCCCCTCAGCTCGCCGAATACGAGCGTCTGGCGGCAGTGGACGCGGCGCACAAGAACGGCGGCACCGCCGCTCCGACCGCGAAAATCAATCCGGAGGTGGTGCAGATCATCAATGACATCATCTCCAGTTCGCGCAGCAGTGCAGTCGGTGTATTCGGTTCGCTGACGCTGATCCTCATCGTGCTTCAGCTCTTCACGTCGATCGAAACGGCGTTCAACGAAATCTGGGGCGTGCGCCGCGGTCGTTCGTGGTTGATGCGCCTGGTGTTTTACTGGACGATCCTGACCCTGGGCGCGGTGCTGTTCTTCGCCGCCGCCACCGGCCTTTCCGCCGGCGCCCTGCTCAACGCCTTCGCCGAAAAGATCCCCTACGGCGCATCGGTGCTCAACCTGCTGAAACTGCTGCTGCCGGTGGGTTCGGCGCTGCTGCTGGCGGGTATGTTGACCGTGTTCTACCGGGCGATTCCCAATACGCGGGTGCAGTGGCGCGCCGCCCTGATCGGGGCCATCGTCGTCGCCCTGCTCATCCTGCTGAACAACTTCCTCGCCTTCCTCTACTTCAAGCGCGTCCTGATGATGCGCAGTCTCTACGGATCGCTCGGCGTCGGCCTGATCCTGATGTTCGGGCTCTACTTCTTCTGGTTCTTCGTGCTGCTCGGCGGCACCGTCAGCTACGCGGTTCAGAACGTGCATTTCCGCAACAGCCAGGCCGCCTGGAACAGCCTCTCGGAATCGCTGCGCGAACGGTTGACCCTCATCGTGCTTCTCACGATCGGTCGTCGCTTCGACGCCTGCCTGCCCGCCAGCACTGCCTCCCAGTTGAGCGAGTCACTCAAGGTCCCGACCCAAATCCTCAATGAGTGCATCAATCGATTGATCAAGATGCAGCTGGTCACCCCGATTCCATCCCAGGAAGGTGAAACCATGACGGACTTCCGGTTCCAGCCGGCGCGACCGCTCAACCGCATCAATCTCCGCGAGTTCAAACGGAGGGACGATGATCTGGGTGACCCGTCCGCGGCCGTGTCATTGACCCACCTCGATCCCATCCTGCAGGCCTACGATCAACGGATCGAAAGCGCGCTTCAGGACGAACTCTTTGCCCGCCCGCTCGATCAGCTTTTTACCGAACACCCGTTCAATCACCCTTCGTCGCAACCAACACCTCGTCTTCCTGACGCCGCCGTTCCCTAGACGCCACCCTCTGGCTGGCTGAGCATCGGCACGCCCCCGGGACGCAGGCCGGCCGCCTTCGGCAACGGTGCGGACCGCGATTGACACCCAACCGGCCCAAAGTAGCGTCCTCCGTTTTACTCCATGATCTCTTGGATCCAGAAAACCTTCCAGCAGCACTTCCGCACCATTTTCCTCGTGCTGCTGGTGCTCGTGATCGTCTCGTTTGTCTTTACCATCGGAGCGTCGCCCGGTCTCGGCAACGCCGGGAACAAGGCCCTCAATCGGCCCTTCTTTGGAGTCAATCTAGGAAGCAAGGAGGACCAGGCGCGGGTGTTTCGCGATGCCTCGATCAGCATCAACCTCCAGGCGGGCTACATGGCGCTCGACGAGAGCCAGATGCAGAATTACGGCCTGCAGCGTTTCGCCGCCCTGCACCTCGCCAATGAGCTCCGCGTTCCCGGCCCCACCGGCCCTGAACTGACGGAGTTTGTGAAAACCCTGCGTGCGTTCACGGGCCAGGATGGCAAATTCGACGCCACCCGGTACGCCCAGTTTCGTGACAGCCTCAAAATCGATACCTCCCTGAGCGAAGCCGATGTGGCCCGCGTCCTGGCTGACGATTTCCGTTACGACCGCCTGCAGAAGCTGCTGGCCGGACCGGGATATGTCATGGCCAACGATGTGAAGCAGCAGCTGGCCCGGGCCGAGACCTCCTGGACCCTGGCCGTCGCCACAGCCGACTACGCCAAGTTTTCCCCGACGATTGACGCCTCGGATGCCGCCCTCACGAAGTTTTTCGAGGAAAACGCGTTCCGCTATGAAGTTCAGCCCCAAGTCCAGGTGCGCGTCATTGAGTTTTCCGCTCTCAACTATGTCAGCCAGGTGAAGCTCGACGAGTCCGCCGTCCGCGCCTACTATGACGCCAACCCGGCCCGCTTTCCCAAGCCCGCCACGCCGTCGGCCGACGGCAAACCTGCGATTCAGCTGCCCGCCACGACCGGTTCGGATGCCGACTACGCCATCGTTCGCCCCCAGGTGGAGGCTTCTCTGACCCTGGAGCGCGCCCGGGCTCTGGCGGCCAAAGCAGCCAGCGACCTCTCGCTCGCCCTTTACGAAAGCAAGATCCCGCGGAGCGGCGTCGACGCCTACCTCACCGGCCACAAGTTGACCGCCAAGAGCGTGCCCCCCTTCACGCGCAACGCGGCCGCCGCTGAATTGGGAGCCTCGGAGGAAGTGGCTGCCGAAGCGTTCAAGTTGAATGAAAATCGGTACTTCTCCGATGCATTGTCCACCGCCTCCGGCAGCGTTATCCTGCTCTGGGAGAACCTAATCCCCACCCACCAGCCTCAGTTCGTCGAGGTCAAGGCGGCCGTAAAGAACGACTACATCGAAAACGAAAAGCGGAAGCGCTTTGTCGATGTCGGCAAGACAGCCCGCGCCCTGATCGAATCGCGTCTCAAAGCGGGTGACAGCTTTGAGAAGGCCGTCGAATCCGCCGGCGCCACCACGTCGCTTACCTTCACCACCAAGGCCATTCCCGCGTTCACCCGCCGTGAACCGCCGGCCGACCTGGACGGAGCAGTCTCCGGGACCCTCGAATCGCTCGAAAAGGGCGGCGTGTCCGATATGATCCTCTCGGGCCCCCAGGGCATCGTGGTGCATGTGGTCGACAAGAAGGCTCCGGTCACCGACGAATCGAATCCCCGGTTTGTCGAGACCCGCGGGCAGCTGGCCCGGTTGATCGCCTCGCGCAATGCCGGTGACTACCTCAGCGATCTGGTCGAAAAGGAACTGGCCAAGTCGGCGCCTGCGACCCGCTGAACCCAATCTAACCGTCTCATCATCAAGGCCGTGCGTTCCCTGCACGGCCTTTTTTGCGGCGGCTTGCCCGTTCTGCCCGAATCAGGGCCGGAAAAAGAATCGCCCGCGGTGAAACTTACCGCCATCGGTTTCCGTCTCCGTCTCAAGAGCGGCGTGTAACCTTGGGGTTCCACCCCCATCACCTCTCTTGTCCGTTTATTCGAAACTTTCTCGTCCGTGTCCGTGTTTCATCTGTATCCTCGCCTGACTCGCCGCATGAATCGCTTCCGTACTGCCTACGCCGCACTGCTCTTTGCCTCCTTCGCCGCCTCCGTTCCGGCCCAGACCAGTGTACCGGCGGCTTCGTCTCCGGTCGCAACGGCGGCGGCAGCGGCAGCGCCGGTCAAAACCGGCGTCCCCCTTACGCTGGAGGAGTGTGTGGCACGCGCCTTGGACCGCAATTTTGACCTGCAAATCCAGCGGCTGACCACCTCGCAGGCCAAGGACAATGTCGTGATCGCCCAATCAGATTTCGATCCTGCCTTGGAAGTCACAGGCAGCACCGGCACCTCCCAACAGCCCTCCGCGGTCAGCTCGACTGATGGAGTCACCTCCGCCGGCTTGCGTCAAAAGGGCCAGGACTTGCGCGCCGGAGTTTCACAGAAGATCACCACGGGGGGCACGGTCAGCGCCAGCACCTCCTTGGATCGAAGCGAGAGCAATTCGCGCAATATTTTCCTCAACCCTGCCTACAATGGCGATTTCAGTCTTTCGGTCCGTCAGCCCTTGCTGCGCGGTGCAGGCAGCGAGTTCAACAAGTCAGCCATCCGTCGCGCTGAGTTGGGTGTGGACCGCGCGAACTACGATCTCAAAGGCAGCGTGCTCGGGGTGGTCCGCGCCGTGGAAGGGGCCTACTACAATCTGGCCTATGCCCGCGAACAGCGCACGGTCCGCAACCTGAGTCTGCAGCTCGCTCAGCAGTTGCTCGATGAAAACCGCACCCGCCGGCAAACCGGTGTCGCCACTGACTTGGACGTGCTGCAAGCCGAGGTCGGCGTGGCCAATGCCCGCCGGAATGTGCTGCTCGCCGATCAGGCGGTCAGCGACCGCGAGGATGCCCTGCTCCAGCTCATCGGGCAGTTCGAATTCAATCAGACGCTGGGTGACGTCACGCTCTCCGACGCTCCCGTCGGCGCCGTGTCCTTCGATGTCTCCTACAAGCTGGCCCGGGACAACCAACCGGCCCTGGCTTCAGCCGCCGCCTCGATCCGGCAGTTGGAAATCGATGCGCAAAATGCGAAGCGCAACAAGCTCCCCACTCTCGACGTTGGTGCCGCGATGGGACTGAACAGTCGCGAATCCAAGCTGGGTGACGCCGCCCGCGAAACCTGGAGCGGCGACGGCTATTCATGGCAGGTCGACTTTGCCCTGCGCATGCCGTGGGGTCTGCGCGAGGAAAAGGCCCGCTATCGGCAGGCCGTGACGAGCGTCACGCGCGAACAGACCCGCTTGCAGCAGCTCGATCAGGATTTGGTGGTCGACGTCCGCGCCGCGGTCCGGGCGGTCGAGACCAACCGTGAGAGTTTCAATATCTCCGCCCTCGCCACGGAATTGAGCCAGCGGCAGTACGAACTCGAACGCGCCCGCTTCAATGCCGGTCTCTCCACCAGTCGCCGCGTGCTCGAAGCCCAGGACGATCTGGAAAACGCCCGGGTCAGCCAGCTCCAGGCCCAGGTAAATCTTCGGACCGCACTCTCCGAACTGCAGCGTCTCGAAGGCAGTTCGCTTCCCCGCTACAAGATCACGTTGGACGCAAACCCCTGACCGGGATCGCTCGCAGCCTTTCAGCTCAGGCCTCGAAAAGCGCCGCCACCGAGGCCTCCTCGGTCCGGATCGCCCGGTGCGGCGGCAGTTGGGTGCGAAACCACGTGCGCTGTTTTTTCACCAGTGCGCGGGTCGAGCGAATGATCGCCTCTGCCAGACCGGCGCGTTCAGCCTCGCCTCGGAGCACCGCCAGGGTCTCCCGGTAGCCTATCGCTCCCGCCGCACTGGGATTGCTCTCCAGCCCCTGATCACGCAGGCGCGCCACCTCCTCGACCAAACCGTCCGCCAGCATCGCGTGAACACGAAGTTCAAGGCGGCGCTGCAAAACCTCGGGATCGCAGGTGAGGCAGGTGACCCGGGTCTGCCATGCGGCAAAGGGTCCGGGGGTTTTCGCGAAATCATCCGCCAGCTCCGCCAGGGTGCGACCGGAGGCAAGGCAGCGTTCCAACGCACGCACCACGCGTCTTGAATTGGCGACATCCAGGGCTCCCAAACCCGCCGGATTCAAGCGGCGCAGTTCCCGCACCAATCCTTCCAGCCCCTCGTTCCGGAGGCGCCGATCCACCTCGTCGCGCAACGAAACCGGTACGTTCACTTCATCGCGGACCGGACCAAAGAAACACTTGAGGTAGAACCCGCTGCCACCGACCACCAGCACGGCGCGACCGCGCGACGCAATCGCCGTCACGGCCTCCCGGGCCCACGCAACGTAATCAACCACACTCACCCGCTCCTGCACTGGGCACACATCGATCAGATGATGGGGGACGAGGGCGCGTTCTGCCACCGTCGGTTTCGCCGTGCCAATGTCCATGCCCCGGTAAAAAAGGAGGGAGTCGCACGAAACGATCTCCGCCCCTCGTTCCTGGGCCCAGCGCAGCGCCCAAGCCGTCTTTCCAACGGCCGTGGGTCCGGTGAGAATGTGCACAACACCCGCCATACGCAGCCAACCAATCACGCCACGGGCACCGACCAAGGCAAATGTTACGGGTCGGTGATTTCAACGACCTCCCCGCGCTTTGTGTTTGCGACACAAACGTTGCATGCCCTGAAGGATTCGATCCTTGAACCTCTGCCTCGTCACCGAAACCTTTCCTCCTGAAATCAACGGGGTCGCCATGACCCTGCGCAATCTCGTCGAGGGATTATGCGAACGGGGACATGCGGTTTCCGTCTGCCGTCCTCGCCAGGGCGCCGAAGCGGCCGCACCTCCGACCTCTGCGTGGCAGGAACACCTTTTCCGCGGCTTCTCCGCGCCGGGCTACCCGCAGGTCCGCCTGGGTTTTCCCGCCCCCTTTCGACTGCGAAAAATCTGGACCGCGAACCGACCTGACGTCGTCCACATTGCCACGGAGGGCCCGTTGGGTTGGTCGGCGCTGAGAACCGCTCGCGCGCTCGGCATTCCGGTCAGCAGTAGTTTCCACACCAATTTTCACCAGTACAGCCAGCACTACGGTGCCGCCTGGACGGCGCGGCCTGTCCTGGGCTACCTGCGCTGGTTCCACAACCGCGCCGCCCTGACCCTCTCCCCCACGGCCGAACTGAATGAGCAACTGGTCCGCGACGGCTTCACCGGCGTCCGCCTGCTGGCCCGGGGCGTCAACTCGCGGGTTTTCTCGCCGCGTCTCCGGGACGAAGGCTTGCGCCGGCTCTGGGGCGCAGGTCCGTCCGATTGTGTGGTCATTCACGTCAGTCGCCTGGCCGCCGAAAAAAACTATCCGCTGGTCATCGAGGGTTGGCAGGCCCTGCGTGCGCGCCAACCTCGGACCCGCTGCGTCATGGTCAGCGACGGTCCGCTCCGCTCCCGTCTGCAACGCATGGCTCCGTGGGCACACTTCACGGGGTTTATCGATCGCGACGCACTCGCCCGTCACTACGCGTCCGCCGATCTCTTTCTCTATGCGAGTGAAACCGAAACCTTCGGCAACGTCGTCACCGAAGCCATGGCCTCGGGACTCACGGTGGTCGCATACCGGTACGCCGCGCCGGCACGGTACATCGACTCGGGGATCAATGGGATAACGGTTCCCTTGGGCAACCGGGAGGCGTGGCTCGCCGCAGCACTCAAAACCGCCGGCGACGCCGAGTCGCTCCGCCGCATGGGGCGGGCGGCTCGCCAGACGGCGGAGACGATTTCCTGGGACACCGTGGTCGAACGGTTCGTCGAGGATCTCCGCTCGCTCCTTGCTCCGAATCCTGCTTTGACTGGGACTCGGTGAAAGCCCGCTTCATCTTCAACCCTCGGTCGGGGCACAATGCCAAGAACCCCTTCCTGCTCGACCGGGCCCGAACCTTCGTCCGCGAGCAAGCCTGGGATGCCTCGGTCGTGCTGACCGAACGCCCCCGCCATGCCACCGAACTCGCCCGCGCCGCAGTGAACGACGGTTGCACGCTGGTGGTGGCGATTGGTGGCGATGGCACGCTCAATGAGGTCGCCGCCGGCCTGGTCGGGACACCGGCCACGCTTGGTCTCATCCCCTGTGGCTCGGGAAACGGACTCGGTCGTCACCTGGGGATTCCCAATCCGGGCCGCGGCGCCTTTCGCACCCTGCTCGATGGCCGGCCCCGCCTGATCGATACCGGAACCGTCAACGGTCTACCGTTCTTCAATGCCATGGGGCTGGGTTTCGACGCCGACATCAGTGCGAAGTTCAACCAGCTGTCGCGGCGCGGTCTGGCCTCCTACGTTGTCACCGCCTGCCGACTCTTTTTCACCTACCGTCCCCAGCAGTGCACCATCCGCCAAGGGACGTCGGAGGTGCTGCACACCGACGCCTTTCTGGTCGCGGTGGCCAACTCAGATCAGTACGGGAATGATTGTTACATTGCGCCCGGCGCCGCCATTGACGATGGACAGCTGGACTTGACCGTGATCCAGCAGGTCGGCCTGGTCAGCGCCCTGCCGCTTGCAGTCCGACTGTTCGCCGGGCGCATTGGCGGAAGCAAACGGGTCCGCCGCCTCCGGGGCGACCGCTTTGTCATCGAGCGGTCCGGACCCGGACTTGTGCACACCGACGGGGAAATCCACCACACGGAGGCCGTCCTGGACGTTCGCGTGGTCCCTCGCAGCCTCCGCGTGCTGGTGCCGGCCGCCCGGGCCGCGTAACGTTCGGGTGACAATCCGCAATCCCCTCGTCGCCACCCATCGATTTTGCTAGAGACAGCGGGCAATGGAAAAGAAGCCGTTGAAAGTGAAGACGATCATCCTTTCGGATGTGCACTTGGGCACCTTCGACTGCAAGATCGACCAGGTGAATCACTTCCTCAAGCACACGCGCTGTGAGAAGCTGATCCTGAACGGTGACATCATCGACGGATGGCGACTGAAGCGCACCGGTCACTGGCCGAAGTCGCACACCCGCTTCATCCGGCTCATCCTGCGAAAGATGGAAAAGAAGAACACCGAGGTGATCTACCTGCGGGGCAACCACGACGATGTCCTCGCCAAGTTCCTGCCCATCACCTTCGAGAACCTTCAGATCGTGGAAGACTACGTCCACGTGACTCCACAGGGCAACTACTTGGTGCTGCATGGTGATGTCTTCGACACGATCACCAAGAACTTCGTCTTCCTGGCCTATGTGGGTGACTGGGGTTATCGCGCATTGATGCGGCTCAATCGACTTTTCAACGCCTGGCGGGCATGGCGCGGGCTGGAGTACTATTCCTTGAGCAAGGCGGTGAAGGCACGGGTCAAGTCAGCGGTCAGTCACGTCTCCAAGTTCGAGGATCACATCGCCGAACTCGCCCGCAGCCGGGGCTGCATGGGAGTCATGTGCGGGCACATCCACACCGCCGCCGACAAGCGGCTCGGTGATATCCATTACTTGAATTCGGGAGACTGGGTCGAGTCACTCACCGCTGTGGTCGAGCATGCGGACGGTCGCTTTGAGCTGATCGACTTCAGCACGTTCTGTCTCGACTATCCCTTCGAGGCCGAATCCGTCGAAACGTCCGAACTGGATACCGCGGTGCAGGCGGGCTGATCGACCCGCAAGATCGCCTCCCGGAATCCGTCTCGCACCGCAACCGTCACCGACGTCACGCGGGCGACCGCGGAAGGTCACCATGGTTCACAGCGCGATTGCGACCGGAACGTTTGGCAGAATAGAGCGCAAGGTCAGCCGCCGCCACAAGCCCGGCCGGATCCCGGGCATCCTGGGGATACCACGCGGCTCCGGCGCTTATGGTGACCGGGATCTCGCTTCCATCGGGCAGACGCACCGGTTCGGCCGCCATGACCTCCACCAGGCGTCGGGCCAGCAACGTTGTGCCCGGGCCATCGCCTTCGGTCACCACCACCGCCATTTCCTCACCGCCATACCGGGCCGCGCGGTCGACATTCCGTATCGTCGCCCGGAGACGCCGTCCGGTTTCACGGATGACCGCATCACCCGCCGGATGACCGAACCGGTCATTGATCGACTTGAAATGGTCAAGGTCCACGAGCACGAGCCCCAGCACGTGGGAAAAACGTCCGCAACGCTCCAGTTCCTCCGACAACCAGGAA
Organism: Opitutaceae bacterium; assembly: GCA_046346755.1. Taxonomy (GTDB): domain Bacteria; phylum Verrucomicrobiota; class Verrucomicrobiia; order Opitutales; family Opitutaceae; genus UBA6669. The sequence continues at coordinate 191,982 of JAXMHM010000006.1, forward strand.
TCAAAGGCGCGTCGGTTCATAAGGCCGGACAATTCGTCGTGCGTCGCCAGCAGGCGCAGGCGCTCCAGGGTGACACCCAGCCTGAGCGCATACCGAAGCGCGCGTTCCAGCATGCTTGATGTGATTTCCCCCTTGATGAGGTAGTCGAGGGCTCCGGCCTCCATCGCTTGGATATCGACCGTTTCGGACGACTCGGAGGTGAGGAAAATGATGGGGGTGTGGCAGCCCTTTTCGGTCACTTCCCGGATCAACTCCAACCCATCGCGCTTGCCCAGCTGGAAGTCGAGCAGGCAAGCCCCGTAGGAACGTTTCAGCAGAAGCTCGACGCCCTCTTCGTAGCTGGACGCCCACTCCAGTTCATACGCGGGACGAAAACCGCGCATCAGCGCCTGAGTGATGCGATACTGCAGACGATCATCGTCAATGAGGAGAATGGTCCGGTTGTCCAAAACCCCGACGGAACCCTGTGTCTGCGTGGGCTGCATGTCCACGGATTCGGCTTCAGGCACGCTTGAGTCCCGCTGCGAGGTCCGCCACCACCACACCGAGACGGTCTACAGTCGCCTGCCGGTCACCGAGGTTGTCGCGGATGCAGTTCACCAGTGCCGATCCGACCACCACCCCGTCGGCGTGCGCCGCGACCAGCTGCACATGTTCGCGCTTGGAAATGCCGAATCCCACCACCACGGGCAGCGAGGTCCGGGCTTTGATGCGGGCCACGGCATCGGGGACATTCGTCGCAACCGAGTCGCGCACGCCGGTCACCCCCTCGCGAGACACATAATAGATGAAACCCGTGGCCGCCGCCGTGATGACCGGAATGCGGGCGTCCGGCGTAGTCGGGGCCACAATGAACACCGTCTGCAAACCAGCCGCGCTCGCCAGCGTCGACAGCTCCGAGGCCTCCTCGGGAGGCAGGTCCAGCGTCAACAGGCCATCCACGCCCGCCTCTTTCGCAGCCTTCACGTACGCCTCGCTGCCATTGGAAAACACCAGGTTGTAGTACGTGTAGAACACGATCGGCACCGTCGGAAACTCCGAGCGCAACCTCCGCACGAGATCGAAAACCCGGGACGCGGTCATCCCGCTCGCCAGGGCCCGTTGGGCCGCCAGCTGATTGGTCAGGCCGTCGGCCAAGGGATCAGAGAACGGCACTCCCAGCTCCAGCACGTCAACCCCGTGTTGCAGGAGACTGCGGCACGCCGCCAACGAGGTCTCAAACTCCGGGTCTCCCGCGCACAGATACGCCACAAGGGCGGCGCGGTTCTCTTTTCGAGCTCGGGCAAAGGCGGTGGCAATACGATCCATGAGGGTGCAACTCCAATGTGGCGCGATTCTTGGCCAAAACCACACCAAAAAGTCACCCGCCAGTCGGTACACCCGGGACACTCCGGAAGGCCCACACTTTTGCCCGTTTTCTCCTACCGGATTCCAGGGGTCACCGGAGTCTCGCCCCGCCGTTCCTGGAATTCTCCGCCACCGAGAGCTCCGTCTGGTCCAGCGCCCGCATGGGGTTGGCTTCCAGAGTGAACTCAACCACTACCGGCCGGTGGTCGGAAAGAAGCGATTTGACGACCTCACTCTGCACGTTGCCACACCCGGGCGGCAGGAAGACAAAATCGAGCAGGCGGCTCGGAAACGGCGACGGAAACGTGCGTCCACTTTGTGGGTGCAACACGTAGTCATCGAAATCGAACAGGTGACTCAACAGGGAGGAAGTCGCGTCCGCCCGGTGGGTGCCCGGGTTGTTGAAATCGCCACAGATGATTGGTGAGGTCGTCGCTCCCACGCCCCGGTCCCGGGACTGCTCCTTGAGGTAGGCCAACAAGCGGTCAAGCTGGCGAAAGCGATGGTGCCGTGACGCGTAGTGCAGGTGCAGATTGACGACGGGCACCCGTTGACCACGCACATCGAATTCGGCGTAAAGAAAGCCCTTTTCACCCACCTGGCGCTGCCCGAACACGATCGTCTCCGACACGGCGATCGGATGCTTGGAGAGAAACGCATTTCCGTAGGCGAGGTTAAGCAGCCCCTCGCGACGGTTGTTGATGCCAAACACCGCGTACGGCAGGTTCACAAACGACCGCAGGTAGTCGAGGTGGTCAAAGTTTCCGGCCCAGCGCGAGCATTCGTCAATCTCCTGCAGCGCAACGACGTCGGGGTCCAGTCGAGTCAGCAGTTGAGCGATCTTCCGCAGATTCATCCGGATCTTTCGAGCCGAGGTCATTCCCTGGATCGGCATCAGACCGCGACCATGGGCGATGTTAAACGTGACCAGCCGAATCCGCTGCATGACGACAGTTTCCGCCGGAACGCGGCGGGATCAAAGGAAAACCGGGCTGGGGACAACACCCCGGTTGACGGACGCTTCAACCCAATGCCGCTGCCCAGGCCTGTTCATCGAAGCCAATCAACACCACGCGATCGCCGAGCAGGAGCGGCCGTTTCACCAGGTTCCCATTCGCGGCCAGCCGCTTGATCACCTCGGCGTCACTCCACCCCGGCAGGAGCTCCGCCAGTCCCTGGTCGCGGTAGTCACGCCCGGACCGATTGAACAGTCGCCCGCGATCACCTTCCACCGACTTGAGGGCACGGGCCAGCTCCACCGGGGTCGGCGGAGTGTCGCGAATCGGACGCTCCTCAAAGGCCTGGCCATGCTCGCGCAACCACCGGGTGGCTTTCCGGCAGGTGTCGCAGGACGAGTAGGTGTACACCACCCACGGAGCCTTCGCGGCGCGTGCACTCACGGTTTGACCCAGTCCTCGCGTTCGACCTCAAACTGCCACTTGCCCGAGTGCTGCCCGAGCAGTCCGTGGAAGGACACGGTCATCCCTTCGCGCCACTGGCTCTTGACGCGGCTGCGCAGGGCGGCGTCCGGTATCCACACTTCCCAGACATCGTTGAGCGCGGTGATGGCGATGCGGGATCCGGGCATGACTTTCCCCTGCACGGCATAGAGCTTGCCCATGTTGCCGGCGTTGCGGACCTCCGCGGCGTCGGAAAACTGAGTCAGGTTGATGGCCTTGGTCAGATCGTACCGGCGCTCGGGTGCCTTGACCGCCTGGGTCGGGGATTCGTCATTGCGCGATGGATTCTGGAGGGATAGCCACCGCGTCGTCTGATTGTCGCTCACCGTGACGAAGCGGGCATAGATCGGAAAATGATCCGAGGCACCGCTGCCGGCCGGACCGGCGTTGCTCCAGCGCAAAGGCGTGCCCTCCTCGGTGGCGTTGAGTCCAGGCACTTTCAGGATCGCCAGCGAGTTGTCCACATACTGGACGCCACGATAGTCGTAGAGGCCGCGCGAAATAATGATCTGCATGAGCGTACCCCATTCACCTCGATAAATGTCACTGCCGCGCTGCTCATTCGGGAGCTCAAACCAGAGGTTGTAGAGGTCGCGATCCAGGCCCCGCACCGCCAGCTCATTGCCCTGCGAGCGCAGCACATCGTTGATCCCGGTCTGCAGCATGGTCCCTCCAAATCGCCGGCTCTGATTGTACTGCGAGTTGAAGTCACCTCCAATAATGATATCCGCGTGGGGATCCGCCTTCAGAATCTGGTCGATCCGGTTGCGAAGGGTCCGTGCGTTGGCGACACGGATCTTCTCCATCGCGGGGTCGCTGGCCCCGGATTTCCAGTGATTGTTGAACACGTAGAGCGTCGCACCGTCCACCTGGAGTTCCACCTCGAGGATGTTGCGCGCCGACTCGGTCGGGTGGTTGCGCACCGCCTTCACGGGAAACCGGGTGAACACGACACAGTGGATGGCACGCGGATGTCCATCTTCATGAGGGGTACTGACGGAATCATCTCCGGTAATCACCGTGTAGCCAGTGATGCCCCGCATCTTCAGAGCGGCCACGAGGCGCGCTTCGGCCGAAGGCTCGTCGTTGGGGGAACGGTCAATTTCGATCTCCTGAAAGAGCATGAGGTCAGGCCCCTTGCCTCCATCCAGTTTCGACACCACCTGCGCGATGGTCGCCACCTTCGTCCGCATGTGGAACGGGGTGTAGATATTGGGCTTGTAGTCGTCGTACACCGAGATGCCGTCGGCATCGAACAGGTTCTCGACGTTGTAAACCAGGACGGTGAAAGGGCGCGCCTGAACCGTACCGGTTGCCACAAACAGGGTGCACAGGGCCAGGAGAAAGGAGCGCATCGCCATTGTGTCGAGGAAAACACCCGCGCCCGTCGTTGACCAGTACCAAGACGCCCTTCATCAATCACCCGGGTATGCCCACTCCCACCCCCGTGCTCTCCCTCGCCGGCCTCACCGTCAAGCGGGGCAACGTTACCATCCTCGACCAAGTGTCCTGGACGGTCCTTCCCCGTCAGCACTGGATTGTGCTGGGTGCCAACGGCTGCGGGAAAACGTCGCTGCTCAAGACGCTGCTCGGCTACCTCTCCCCGTCGGCCGGCACATTGTCCCTGCTGGGGCGCGACTATGGGCGGGCGGACTGGCGGGAACTTCGGCCGCTCATCGGCATTGTCACCAGCGCCCTGCATGCCTCGATCCCTGCCGCGGAACCTGCGTTGGAGACGGTGATCTCCGGTCGCTACGCCCAGCTCGACCTTTGGGCGCCGACCACGCGCCAGGATGCCGTCGCCGCCCGACGTTTGCTCGTCCAGGTGGGTGGCGAATCCCTCGTCGACCGCCCCTGGGCCTACCTATCGCAAGGTGAGCGTCAACGAGTGCTCATCGCCCGCGCCCTGATGGCCCGGCCGCGATTGTTGATCCTCGATGAGCCGTGCGCCGGCCTCGATCCCGTCGCCCGGGCGGAATTTCTCGCCTTTGTCGATCTGCTCGCCCGGCAGCAGCGTTCGCCCGCCCTTATCCTGGTGACCCACCATGTGGAGGAAATCACCCCGGCGTTCACCCACGCCCTCGGATTGCGGCAGGGTCGGGTCCATGCCTCGGGCCCGCTCGCCTCGGTCGTAAACTCCAGGGTGCTGAGCGCCCTGTTCGACGCTTCCGTACGCGTGCGTCGATCGCAGGGCCGATACCAATCCTCGGTCACCGTCTAACGTGATCGGGTTGCTCCAGGCTCGGTCAGCACCATCGCCGGTCCACTCTCGGCGCTCTGTTCCAGATCGGGCTGCCCACCTCCTTCGCATCGCTCCCGGAACGGCCTCGCCCCACCCGTCCGGACTCGGTCTCCGTCTGCCATGCCGAAGTGCGTGGTTCTGGTTTCCGGTTGTTGTCGTTTCCCTTCTGCTCGCTCACGTCAGCTTCGCGGCGAAGCCCAACATTCTTTTCATCGCGATCGACGACCAAAACGACTGGATCGGTCACCTCGGGGGACACCCGCTGGCGCAGACGCCGCACCTCGACCGACTCGCGGCCCGGGGAACGACGTTTCTCAACGCCCACTGCAACGCGCCGCTGTGCAATCCCTCCCGCACCAGTCTGCTGCTCGGACTGCGTCCCACCACCACGGGGATTTATGGACTCGCTCCCTGGTTCCGCACGGTGCCGTCGCTGAAGGACCGCGTCACCCTGCCCGAACACTTCGCCCAGCACAATTACCTGACCGCCGCCACGGGCAAAATTTTTCACCCGAGCACCGCCGGTCTCGCCAAGAACCGGGCCCTGCTCGCCCGGGAATTCGCGGTCACGGGGCCTTTTGGTGGGGTCGGCACCACCCCACCCAAGAAACTCATTCCAGCGATGCCGACAGGTGATCATCCTCTGATGGACTGGGGGGTCTGGCCGCTCGACAACGACGACACGGGCAAGGGTGACTACCAGGTCGCCAGTTGGGCGGTCGATCAGATCAGGAACGCACCGAAAGACCGTCCGTTTTTTATCAGTGCCGGGTTCTTCCTGCCGCACGTCCCCCTCTACGCCACGCAGAAGTGGTTCGACCTCTACCCGGACGACGACAGCGTGCTGCCAAAAACGCTGGAGGGGGATCGCGAGGACACACCGCGCTTCTCCTGGTACCTCCACTGGAAATTGCCTGAACCCCGTCTGAAATGGGTCAAAGAGAACAACCAGTGGCGCAATCTGGTCCGCAGCTACCTCGCCTGCACCAGTTTCATCGACGCCCAAATTGGCCGGGTGCTCGCCGCGCTGGAGGAAGCCGGCATCGCCGACAACACCATCGTCGTCATCTGGGGCGACCACGGCTGGCACCTGGGCGAGAAAGGCATCACCGGGAAGAACACGCTCTGGGACGCCGGCACGCGGGTCCCCCTGGTTTTTGCGGGACCCGGCGTGACTCCAGGTCAACGGTGTGTCCAGCCGGCCGAGTTGCTGGACCTCTACCCCACGCTCATCGAACTTGCCGGGATCTCACCCCGTGCCGATCTCGAGGGTCTGAGTCTCGTACCACAACTACAGGTCGCATCCACACCCCGCGTGCGACCCGCCATCACCAGCCACAATCAGGGCAACCACGGCATTCGCAGTCAGCGCTGGCGCTATATTCGCTACGCCGACGGCTCCGAGGAACTGTACGACCTCATCCGCGATCCCGAGGAATGGACCAACCTCGCTGATCGGCCCGACTCTGCCGGCGTGATTGCCGACCATAAGAAGTGGCTACCCAAGGTCGACGCGGCTCCTGCTCCTGGCAGTGCCCAGCGGGTCCTGACCTATGATCGCGACACCGACGAGGCGATCTGGGAGGGCCAGACCGTACGCCGGAGCGATCCCATTCCCGATTAACACCGCCCGAAACCGTTGTCGCAGGTGAGGCATCGTGGTCTAAATTTTGCGGGACTTCACTCTGTGCTCGCTGCGTTCTCTGTGGTCAACCTGCTGAACTTAAGATGAAACTCCTCTCCACCTTGGTCGCCCTCTGGGTTCTTGCCAGTACGTGCGAGGCCTCACGCCCCAACATCCTCTATTTTCTCATCGATGACATGGGCTACGCGGATTGCGGGTTCAATGGTGGCAAGGAGATCCGCACCCCGCATCTCGACCGGCTGGCCCGGGCGGGCACCGTGCTGACTTCGCTCTACGGACAACCCGTTTGTTCTCCCACGCGGTCCGCACTGCTGACCGGCCGCTATCCAACCCACACGGGCGTCTACACGATTGTCAGGCCCGGTGCACCGTGGGGACTGCCTCTGAATGAGCGCCTCCTGCCGCAAGCCCTGCGCGACGTGGGTTACACCACGGCGATCTGTGGCAAGTGGCATCTGGGTGAATTCGAAAAGGCCTATCAGCCCACGCAACGGGGCTTCGATCATCAATACGGGCACTTTTTCGGAGCGATCGACTACTTCACGCATGAGCGGGATCGCAAACCGGACTGGTATCGAAACGACCAGCCCCTTCAGGAGGAGGGTTACTCGACGCACCTCGTCGCCCAGGAGGCCTGCCGCCTCATTCAGGCACAGCCGGCCGACAAGCCGCTGTTTCTCTACGTCGCGTTCAACGGCGTTCACGCTCCTTACCAGGTACCCGATACGTACCTACAGCCGTATCAATCCCTGCCTCCAGCCCGGCGCACTTTGGCCGGGATGCTGGCGGCGGTGGATGAAGCCGTGGGCCAGATCACCGCCACCTTGGAGGCGAAGGGGCTGGACAAGAACACCCTGATCATCGTCTCCAGTGACAACGGCGGCGTGTCCCCGAACCGCGTCACCTCGAACGCCCCATTGCGCGCGGGCAAGGGCACGATTTATGAGGGCGGCGTTCGGCTCGCCGCCTTCGCCACCTGGCCGGGCCAGATCCCGTCCGGCGCGAAGGTGGATCAACCGTTGCACATCGTCGACTGGTATCCCACCCTGCTGAGGCTCGCGGGTGCGTCCACCACCCAAACACTCCCGCCTGACGGTCGCGATCTCTGGCCCGTCTTGACCCAGGGCGCAAACTCGCCCCACGACGCCCTTCTGCTCTGCGGTACCCGCGGAACCGAGTCAGCGGCGATTCGCTTGGGTGACTGGAAACTCCTCGTCAATCCGTCGGATCGGGACGCCGAGGACGCCAAGGGCGAAGCGAAGTCGCGCGCAGGCGAAAAGCGGGTCGAGCTCTACAATCTGGCGAACGATATTGCCGAGCAACACGACCTCGCCGCCACCCAACCCGAGCGCGTGAAAGCCATGCGCGCCCGGCTGGAGGCCATGCTTGATCACGCCGTACCTTCGGGCGCCGACCGCGCCAAGTCAGCGCCCCCCCTGCCCGGCGAGATCAGCGGGCCTGGGCGGCAAAGCGCTCGATGATGCCGTCAAAACTTCCGTTGGAGAAAAACACCACGACGCGGTGACGTCCCCCGGGCGCGGCCGCGGCGGCTGCGAGGAGATGGTCCAGAAGCTCCAGATTGGTCGGCGCGGCACAGCCTGTCACACCTTGGCGGGCGAGGTGAGCCAGCACCGCCGCCGTGTCAAAGCGTTCCTCCGGCTTGAGTTTGTCCGCACGATTGACCGCCCCCAGAAATACGGCGTCCGCCCGCGCCAGCGCCTCCATGAAGGCGGTCTGGAGTACATTGGTGCGCGCGGTGTTGCTCCGCGGTTCGAATACCGCCGTCAGGTGGGCGCCCGGGTAGCGGTTGCGAAATGAGATCAGGGTTTCCGCCAGCGCGGTGGGATGGTGTCCGAAGTCCTCGATCACCGTGAGCCCACTCCGTTCGACCAGCACTTCCTGCCGGCGCTTGACCCCGCGAAACCGGGCCAGCGGCGCGGGATCGAGCAGGCTGGGTTCAGGCAAGGCGGAACGCGTCGCGCCCTGCACGAGCGCCGCCGCCGTCGCGGCCATCGCCGCATTGCGGGCATTGAACTGTCCCGGCAGCGCCAGCTTCAGCTCTATCCAGAGCTGCCCGCGCCAGAGCAGGCGAAACCGAATGCCGTCGTTCGCCTCCGAAAAATCCACGATCCGTACGTCACAGCCGTCGCCAAGGCCGACCCGCATGACCCGGGTCCAGGTCAATCCCCCGAGCGCCGCGAGGTTGCTGTCGTCCCCATTGACCACGACCCAGCCGGTCCGGGGAACGATGCGCGTGAGGTGAAGGAAGGTGCGCTGAATGTCCGGAACATCTCGGAAGATATCGGCGTGATCGAACTCAAGGTTGTTCAGCACCGCCACCGTCGGCGCATAGTGGATGAACTTGCTGCGCTTGTCGAAGAACGCGCTGTCGTACTCGTCGCCTTCAATGACAAAGGGATCCTGCGGCGATCCGAGGTGATGACCGGTCGGTGGATCCTGCGGCACGCCGCCGATGAGATAACCGGGATCGCGCCCGTTCTCGCGGAGGAGAAAGGCGGTCATCGCCGTGGTGGTGGTCTTCCCGTGGGTGCCAGCCACCACCACATTGCGCCGGAGGCGCAGGATGAGCTCATGCAGCAGGGCCGGAAGGGAGGTGAACCGCAACGCCCGGGTGTCGAGCAGCCACTCCACCTCCACGTTTCCGCGTGACATGGCATTGCCAATCACCACGAGATCGGGAGCGAGCCGCTCCAGCCGCCCGGGATCATACCCCTCATGCACCGCAATCCCCGCTTCGCGCAACACGGTGCTCATCGGCGGATAGACTCCGGTGTCGGAGCCCACCACCTCATGCCCCGCCGCACGCGCGAGCAGCGCCGCATTACCCATGGCCGTTCCACAAATTCCCATGAAGTAGATCTTCATCGTTTCACCCCGTCATACGGAGATTCGTGGGAAAATCAGCCCCTAAGCGCAGAGGAATCCGCATCGGCAGCGCGATCGAGGTCGAATCCGGGCGTTTCGCCGCCCGGAAGCCGGCTAAAAGCGCCGGGAAAACCCGATGAAAGGCTGGAAATCGGGCGCGGAACGGGTGAACCCAAAATTGCAGCCGCAGTCGAGTTGAAGGTCATCGGTCCACGCGTAGGTGAGCCCCACGTCGATCTGCCCTCGCCACTTGAATCCGGGTGCATCGCCCGTCACGGTGAAGAGCTCAAGGTAGCCGCCAAGCTTGGACGTGAGCGCGTGCGCGAAGGTGATGGAGTTGATGAACTCCGTGGACCTGCCCCCTTGTCCATCGCTGAGGAAATCGACTTCGGTCATCACCGCCGATCCCCAGCCCGCGGGTAGTTCGTAACCGAGGATGAAAATCACCCCACCCTCGGTTTCACCGTTGCGCACTTCGGACGCGGACAGCGGCCATTTGACGAACGGCATGATCGCGAAGGCCGTGCTGCCCCCGTCATTGCCCCACAGGTTGAACTTCAGACGCGTCGTCACTTCGCCAAAACCCGAAACGGTCTCCACCGACCGCGTATGCCGGTCCTCGGTGCGGGATCGCACATAGGGGTCAGCCATGATTTGCAGATCGATCCGGTGCGTCAGCCCCAGTTTGAAATTCACGGCCGCCACGGCAGCGTCCGTCGTTCGAACATCACCTCCACCCGTGGTGTCGCGATCGAACACAAAGCTCACCGCGTCGACTTCAAGCTGAAATCGGCCGGCATCCACCGTATAGGGGCTTTCGGTTTGGTCAGGCCGATCCGTCGACAGTTCCCGCAGGAGGTGCTCCGGTGTCGGACGGAACAGCGAATACTCCGCCTTCGAGGATCCCGCCGCACCCTCAGCACCCGCCCTCGGCATGAGCGCCCCAAGCCCTGCCACCATGACAAGAAAACAACGGTATGCAGAGGGGTTGCTCATATTAAATACGTATTAAATAGTTAGGTAAGCCTAACTTTAGGCCCGGCTTCAAGCTTTTTCAATTCCTTTTCAAATTACATTCAATAACCTGACCCTTAGGCGGTTAAGTGGCGCTTCACAACTTCCGCCGAAAATGGGAAAACCATGATCAGGCTCCCCGATCTGCCTCGCTTTCGCTCGCCTCGCCCTCACCACTCGGTCCCCGTCCGCGACGCCCCTGATGAAATTCCCCGTCTGCCTCCTAGTCCTAGCCGTTTTCACGGCGGTCACCGTCTCCTGCCAGACTGCCAGTCCTTCGGCAAAGCGACCCAACTTCATCTTCATCCTCGCAGACGACTTTGGCGTGGGGGAAGTGAGTTGCTACGGTGCGGACAACTACAAGACGCCGAACATCGATCGACTGGCCCGGGAAGGCATGCGGTACACCCACGCCTACACCGTGTCACTGTGCGGCCCGTCACGCGCCCAGATCCTGACCGGTCGCTACCCATTCCGCACGGGTGCCACCAATCAGGATGCGACCGGGCGGTTCACTCCGGGGGCAGAAATCATGATGCCCAAAGTCCTGAGTCAGACGGGCTACGTGAGCGCCGCTATTGGCAAGTGGGGCCAGTTGCCGCTCGGACCGGCCGAATTCGGCTTCGACCACTTCCTCAAGTTTCAGGGCAGCGGCGCCTACTGGAACACCCAGGCCAAGGCCAGAACCTACGAGGTGGACGGCAAAAAGGTTCCGCTCCACGATCAGGAGTACCTTCCCGATGTGATGCACCGGACTGCGGTGGAGTTCATCACCCGGCACCGCGAGCATCCCTTCTACCTCTACTACAGCCTCTCCCACGTGCACACCGAGATCCTGCCCACACCTGACAGCACACCAGACAGCAAGGATCTCTACAGCGACAATGTGAGGTACCTCGACAAACTGGTCGGACGCTTGCTGGCCGAGTTGGACCGGCTGAAACTGCGCGAAAAGACCGTGATCGTTTTTCTGGGTGACAACGGCACGACCAACGGCCGGGCCGACCGGGCTACCATCGGCGGACGACGGCTGGCCGGAGCCAAAGGCTCGATGCTGGAGGGCGGCGGACTTGTACCCATGATCGTCAGCTGGCCCGGGACCATCGCGGCCGGTTCGGTCTGCGCAGACCTGGTCGATTCAACGGATTTCTTCCCCACCTTTGCCGAACTTGCAGGAGCCAGGCTTCCCGACAAGACCGTCATTGATGGCCACAGTCTCGCTCCCCAATGGCACGGCGAAAAAGGTCAGCCCCGCTCCTGGGTGTTCAACCAGCTTGCACGGAATTGGTATGTTCGGGAAGCAGGTTGGAAACTGAATCAAGCCGGTGAACTCTACGACATGAGTGACGCACCGTTTTCGGAGAAGCTTGTCGCCGTCGGTTCCAACGATCCCGACGCCCTCGCTGCACGCCAGCGCCTGCAAGCCACACTCACCGATTTGAATCCTGCCGGAGGCACGCTCGATGAAGGCGATGGCACCGGCCGTCACTCGAACCGGGCTGAAAAGCGCAAAACCGGCGCTAAAGCCAAACCGTGACCGACGGACCAGGCCACCCGCGCACCGCCCCGTCCGCCTCCACACCGCTCCTTCCTCCTCAGCATGGACCACCTCCGCCTTCTCCTGCCCCTCGTGCTGCTCGTCAGCGTGGTCTCCCACGCCGCCGAAGCACCGCCGAGGCGCCCCAATGTGCTCTTCATCGCAGTCGATGACCTGCGTCCCGAACTCGGCGCTTACGGCGCCTCGTACATCAAAAGCCCGAACATCGATCGCATCGCCAAGGCAGGCGTAACGTTCAGCCGGGCCTACTGCCAGCAGGCGGTGTGCTCGCCGACCCGTTCCAGCCTGATGACCGGGACCCGGCCGGACACCACGCAGGTGTGGGATCTGGTCACCCATTTCCGCACCGCCTTGCCCAACGTCGTCACCCTCGGTCAACACTTCAAGAACAACGGCTATTTCGTCCAAGGCATGGGCAAGATCTACCACGGCTCGTTCGACGACGCACCCACCTGGAGCGTTCCCTGGGGCACACCCAAGGCCGTCAAATACGCCTTGGAGCAAAATCAAAAACTGGACCAGCGTCAGTTTGAGACGGAGCCGGATGACCAGGCCTCGGCCAAATCAAAGGGCAAGGCCAGGAAAAAGGCCCCGGCGGAGGCCGCGTCCGCGGATGGTCCTCCTTCGACCGGACTCAATTCGCGTGGCCCCGCCTTTGAGGCGGCCGATGTCGCCGACTCTACCTTTCAGGACGGAAAAGTGGCCGACCTTGCCGTCGCCACCCTGCGGGACTTGAGCCGGAAAAAGGAGCCCTTCTTTCTCGCGGTCGGCTTCATCAAACCCCACCTGCCGTTCGTTGCGCCGAAGAAGTACTGGGATCTGTACGATCCGGCCAAAATCGAACTCGCCCCGAACAAATACAGGCCGAAAGGCGCACCCGACTACGCCATCCTCCCAGGCGGAGAGTTGCGCAACTACCACGGCATCCCGGTCGGGTCGGTTCCCGATGCCCTCGCCCGGCAGTTGAAACATGGCTACTACGCCGCGATCAGTTACATGGACGCTCAACTGGGCAAGGTCCTCGATGAGCTCGACCGTCTGGGTCTGCGCGAAAACACCATCATCGTGCTGTGGGGCGACCACGGCTGGAAGCTGGGCGAGCACGACGCTTGGTGCAAACACAGCACCTCCGAAAACGACACCAACGCTCCGCTGTTGATTTCCGTTCCAGGCATGAAAACAGCGGGGGTCAAGTCCAACGCCTTGGTCGAGTTCGTCGACATCTACCCCACCTTGACGGAACTCGCCGGTTTGCCGCTGCCGGGTCACCTCGAGGGAGTCAGCATGAAACCGCTGCTCGAACAGCCCGACCGGCCCTGGAAAGGCGCGGCCTTCAGCCAGTATCCCCGCTCCAAGGCCCAGACGAAGTCGCCCCACGGGCTCATGGGCTATTCCATGCGGACGGACCGCTACCGCTTCACCGTCTGGGTCGACCGCGCGGACGCGGCCAAGATCGACGCGATTGAGCTCTATGATCACCAGAACGACCCGATGGAAAACACCAACATCGCCGGGGATCCCGCCAACGCCGGCCTGGTCCAAACGCTAAAGGCCCAGTGGGAGAAGGGCTGGCGCGGAGCCCGTCCACCCGCCACGTAACCCAGGCCGCTGCATCCGTCCACCTGGAACACGGATCACTCCGTGATTAATTTTCCACTACAGACTGGGTCTGTCCCTGCTTGCTCCGTGCCCCCCGTCCTCGGGTCCGACCGCCGCCGAAACCACCTGTCCGTCTGCGTCCATCCATGATCCGCTTCATCCTCCTCCTGCTCTCCGCCGCAGTCGCCCGCGCCGCCGATCCGGCGCCCGCCAAGTCCGGCCCGGCCGCAGCTGCGCCAGTCGCAGCCGCATCTTCAACCGAAACGCTGCCCGAGGTGTTCCAACGCGCCGTGGCCAGAGCGGTGGTCCAATACGACTGGATGCTCACCCACCAGCCGGTCGCGGGCAAAATGCCGCGGACTTTTGAACACGGGAAACTCGTCACCGTCCTTGAGAAGGACTGGACTGTCGGATTCTTCCCCGGATCCCTCTGGTATCTCTTCGAAGCCACCGGGGACGCCCGCTGGCGCACCGCCGCCGAACGCTCCACTGCGCTCCTCGCCTCGGAGCAACACAACACGCGGACCCACGATGTGGGCTTCATCCTCTCGAGCAGCTACGGCAACGGGCTGCGCCTGACCGGCAATCCGGCCTATCGCGCAGTGCTGCTCAATGGCGCGGAGGCCCTGAGCACCCGCTTTTCCGCAGTGGTGGGCAGCATCAAGTCCTGGGATCGTGATCCGGCCACGTTCCGCTTTCCCGTCATCATCGACAACCTGATGAACCTCGAGCTGTTGCTCTGGGCTGCGGCCCACGGGGGATCCCCTCAAGCCCGGGTGATTGCCCTCGCGCACGCCGACACAGCCCTGCGCAATCACTTCCGAGCGGATGGAAGCTCCTTTCACGTGGTCGACTACGATCCAGCCAGCGGGCGCGTGCTACGCCGCATCACCCACCAGGGAAATGCCGATGACTCGGCCTGGGCCCGGGGACAAGGCTGGGCGCTTTACGGATACACGATGCTGTACCGAGAGACCCGGGAGGAACGCTACCTGCAACAAGCCAGAAAGGTCGCTGCGTTCGTCATGAACCACCCCCGCCTTCCTGCGGACAAGGTGCCTTACTGGGATTTCGACGACCCCCGCATACCCAACGCACCCCGCGACTCCTCCGCCGCCGCCGTCATCTGCTCCGCGCTCTTCGAGCTCGCGTCGTGGGTCGATGGCGCGGAAGGCGTGACCTACGCCGAGTTTGCCGGACAACAGCTTCGCAGCCTCGCGTCGCCAGCCTATCTCGCCGCGCCCGGTACCAACGGTGGTTTCATTCTCCTGCACGCCACCGGCAATCTCCCGAAGCACAGTGAAATCGACGTCCCTCTCAACTACGCCGACTACTACTTTCTGGAGGCCCTCTGTCGCAGCCGTCCGGGGTGGCACCACTCCCGGTCCTGACGGTCGCCGGGATAAGATCGTCCCCGAAACACGACCGCACCCAAGGACGCTGGCGGGGAGTTGCTCCTCGTGCGTCCGTGCTGTCGGCTTTCCTTAACCCAAAAGACGCGATTGAACCAGGATCCCGCGGCCGCGGGATCCGTGGTCCATGAACGGATCGATTCGCTTCAACTGCGGAAGATCGGCTCAATGGTCCGCGCAGGTGCAGGCGTACTCGGGGTGCTTGCACTCGGCGCACAGAGCCAGGTTCAGATTGAACTTCTCGGTCACGAGTTTTCCGCCCGGCGCCACTCGGATCTGCACCACGGTGGGCAGCTCGTTGCCCGCTGGCAGCGCGATGTCGGAAAGCAGAACTCCACCCGACTTGGCAAAGGCCATCTTGGTCGGAGCCGACCGCTGGCCCGTCGTCACCGTCACCACCTGGGTGGTCGGCGCAACCGGCCGGTCCGAGGCGTCGAGAAAAGTGATCTGGACCTTGCGGTCGGCTGTGACGAAAAATTCCGCATGCGGCTCGATCGCCGTGAGCAGGCGACCGCCGTTCGGACCCACTTCTTTCTTGGCATGGGAGTGACCATGATCGTGATCATGGTCTTTCGTCTTTTCAGCGGCGGACACCGGCACTGTCAGGGCCAGCGCGGCGAGGAGTGGAAGGGCGAGGAAGTTCATTTTCATGATGGATTGAGTTGAGGGTTCACCAACAAAGTCGGAAGGGGGTTTCGAGGGGAGCACGGTTCATTGACTCGCCGCCGCGTCTCGTGCGATCGCTTGCTCGGCCGCGCGGCGACCAAAGGTGAAAAAGACCAGCGGACGGACGAGGAATTCGAGCAAAGTCGACGACACGAGTCCCCCGACAATCACCACCGCGACCGGGTGCAGGATCTCCTTGCCGGGCTGATCGCCCGCGAGCACGAGCGGAATCAACGCAATGCCCGCGGCAAGCGCAGTCATGAGCACGGGCACCATACGCTCCAGCGTCCCGCGCTCGACCATCTCCCGCGTGAACCCTTCGCCCTCATGCTTCATGAGGTGAAGATAGTGCGACAACATCATGATGCCATTGCGCGCCGCCACGCCCCCGACCGCGATGAAACCGACGAGGGTGGCAATGCTGATGTTGTCCACCGTCAGCCAGGTGAAGACCAATCCGCCGACGAGGGAAAGGGGTATGCTCAGCATCACCTGCAGGGCGAGGGCCAGACTCTGAAAGTACCCGTAAAGCAGGAACACCACGACCGCGAAGACCACCGTGCTCAAGAGTACAATACGACGAGTGGCGTCCCGCTGCGCCTGGAATTCTCCCTCGTAAGTGACGAAGTAGCCCGGCGGCAAACTCACCTGCCGGCGCACCTCATCCTGCAGGCGCGCCACCTGGGTGCCGACATCACGCACCGTGGGCTTGATCGCGATGGTGAACCGCCGCTGGCTGTTCTCGCGAAAGATGACATTGGGTCCCTTCGCCTCCCGCACGTCCGCCACCAGGGCAAGGGGAATGCGCTGGCCGGTGGCGGTCTCCACCGGCAATTGCTCGATCCGCTCCGGCGAGTCGCGCCACGCCTGCGGCAGGCGGATCACCAGGTTGACTCCCCGCAACCCGTCGCGAAGTTCCGCCACCGCCTTGCCTCCAAGCAGTGCGCTGAGTTGTTCGTTGAGATCACCCGGGGTGATCCCATACGCCATCGCCCGATCGCGGTTCACTTCAATCCGCAGCTGCGGGATGGAAGACTGTTGGTCGAGTTTTGCATCCGCAAACCCGGGGATCTTCTTCGCCACTGCCTGCACTTCGGTGCCGATGCGTCGCAGGGTGTCGAGATCCGGTCCGAACACTTTGATGGCCACGGGGGCCGCCACGCCACTCAACATGTGACCAATGCGATCGGCCAGCGGGCCGCCCACGGCGGCAAAGACGCCCGGGACTTTCTTCAGGCGTGCCTGGAGGTCCTCAAGAATCGCCTGGCGACTGCGTCCCGTCTTGCCCTCGTGACCCACGAGTTCGCGGAAATCCACGTCGAACTCAGCCGTGGACACCGGAACGACGTGGTCACCCCGCTCGGCGCGCCCGAGTCGTCGGCCCACTTTGCGAACCTCAGGCACCGACAGGATCTGCGCCTCCACGGCGTCCGCTATCAGGTTCATTTCCGGCAACGAGGTCCCCGGGGCCGAGGTGATGGCAATGAGGGCCGTCTCTTCCCGGAATGCGGGCAGAAAATCCTTACCCATGTGTGGATACAGCAGGAATGCCGCACCCATGCTGGCCAGAACGACTCCCAGCACCGGCAGCGGAAAGCGAAGCCCAACCCGCAGCACGGTAGCGCGCAGCAGGCGTTTCAGCAATGTCACCAGCCGTCCGTCACCGTGTGCTACGCCGACCTTGGGCACCAACAGGAGCGAACACAGCACTGGGATCAACGTGAGCGACACCAGGAAGGACGCGACCATGCTGATGATCGTCGCCATCGCGATGGGCGCAAAGAGCTTTCCCTCGACCCCGCTCAGTCCAAGGAGCGGCAGGAACACCAGAATGATCAGCAGCGTCGCATAAAGAATGGAGTTTCTCACCTCACCTGACGCACGTCCAATCACCTGAAGTCGGGGTCTCGGGTGAGCCGCGGCTGCGTTCTCCCGGAGTCGTCGAAAGACGTTTTCGACGTCCACAATGGCGTCATCCACCACCATGCCGATGGCAACCGCGAGTCCGCCCAAGGTCATTGAGTTCACCGAAATTCCCAGGCGGCTGAAAGTCAGCAGCGTGATCGCGAAGCTCATCGGCATCGCCATCAGGGTGATGAAGGTGGTCCGAACGTTGAGAAGGAAAAGAAAGAGCACCGCGGTCACCATGATCGCTCCATCCCGGATGGCTTCGGTCAGGTTTCCGATCGCATGATCGATGAAATCCTTCTGCTGAAAGAGCAGTGTTGTCTCGACCCCCCGGGGATAACTCGTCTGCAACTCCGCCAGCGCCCCCTCGATCCTTCCGCTCAGGGCGCGGGTGTCAAAACCCGGTGCCTTGGTGATGGACATGATGACGCCGTAGGTGGGCGTCTTTTCTGGGGAGAGACTGACCGTTGCATCGCCCCGCATCGGCTCAATCCCCCAAACCACCTCCGCCACATCACCCAGGGTGACGGGTCGATCTCCCACCAGCTTGATGACGGTGCGCGCAAGCTCCGCCAGGTCGGTCGTCATCGCGAGATTTCGCACCATGATCTCGCGGGGGCCACGGGTCAGAAATCCGCCCGTCGTCGTACTGGCCGCCTTGGCCACGGCGTTTTCCAATTCCTCGTAACTCACCTGATGGGCCTGCAGCCGGTATGGATCCGGCCTCACCTCAATTTGCTTCACACCCCCGCCCATGTTCAGGATCTCAGCGATGCCAGGGATGCTTTGGAGTCGTCTCTTGATTGTTCCATCGGCGAGGGATCGCACGTCAGCGGGGGGCAGGTATCCGGGCTCCCCCTCCTTGAGAGTTGACCGGACTCCGACGAGCAGGATCTCTCCCATAAGCGACGCCACCGGTGTCATGATCGGCTGGACCCCGGCGGGGAGCTGCTCCCTTGCCGCCTGCAGGCGTTCCTGCACGAGCATGCGCGCGTGGTAGATATCAGTCTCCCAGCCGAATTCGGCGTACACGAGGGAGAGCGCAACATCTGAATTCGACCGCAGGCGGGTCAGTCCGGCCACACCCATCAACGCACTTTCCAGCGGCTGGGTGACCCGAGTCTCCACCTCTTCGGGAGCAAGACCCGGAGCCTCAGTCAGGACAATGACGGTGGGTTTCGTCAGGTCGGGGAGGACCTCGACCGGCAGTTGCCGGCCTGTCCGCAATCCGAGAGCCAGGACCAGCACAGAGAGCCCAAGGACGATCACCCGGTTCGCCAGAGACCACTGAATCAGTTTATTCAACATGGTCGGGAATCACTGGGCGTCAGGAGCCGAGGGCACGGGGCCGCGCCCAGCGGGTCGCACCGGAGTCCGTCGCCAAAATCCTACGACAAACACGAGCACGAGAAGCACGGCGCTGATTCCCTTCCACACGAGGCTCGGATCCTGCTCCTCAGCCTCGTGGTCATGGTCGTGGTCATGTGCGGCTGTACCACCGGCAACGGAAGGTGCTTCCGTCGCCGCCGCCTTGCCGCCCTTTTTCAATTCGGAGCCGTCCGCCGCATGTTCGTGTCCGTGGGCGGCATCCAGCGCCTCCTTGAGCGAAATCCCCCCTCCTCCCACAAACGCGAGCGAATAGGCGCCCTGTGTGACCACTTCATCCGCTGGGAGGAGTCCGCTCACGATTTCAACCCTACGATCATTGCTCTTCCCCACCACGACGGGGGTCTTCACAAACGCATTGGGCACGTCAAAGTCCTTCACATAGACATAACGGCCGGCGGGATCGCCCTGCAATGCGCTGCGGGGAATGGTCACCACATCCGCGCGCCTGTCCACCACGATGGAAAACTCCGCCCTGAGACCGGGGCGGATCAGTCCGTCCGGATTGGCCAGAAGAAAGGCAGCATCGAGTGTGCCGCTGATCGCATCGGCCGCCGTCGCGAGGCGCACGAGTGTGCCTTCCCAGGTGCGGTCGGGCCACGCCGCCAGGGTGATGTGTGCCTTCACCCCCGGCTTGAGGCGGCCGACGGCATGCTCAGGCACGCGAGCCACCGCGATGACCTCGCGCAGATCGGTCAGTTCGAGGAGCGCGCGATCCGGCTCGACCGGATCACCCAGTCGCACCGCCAGCTGGGTCACAATTCCGGTGGAGGGAGCCATCAGCGCAATCACGGTCGCGGGCGAACCGACCTGCCGACTCTCGACCCTGAGCACCTCGGCGTTGGTTTCCACCCGGTCGCCCGGGAGCACGGAGAGGGACACCACGCGACCGGAGATGCGACTCGTCACGGCGGACTGGCTGCCCGGTTTCACTTCTACGCGTCCCAACGCGAAGACCGTCTCTTCAAAATCGCCCGGCTCGGCCACGGCGGCTTGGATACGCAAATTCTGCACGCCAGTGGCATCGAGCACCACTGTGGTCGAGGCACGGCTGGGAGTTTCATCCGCATGCAGCGACAGCGCCGACAGCAGCACACAGGACCAGAAAAGTCGGTTCAGCAGGTTCATTCGGAAATCAGCAAGGCGGTCGTCAGGGGGAAAGTGGAGGAGGTGAGGCCGTCAATCCGGGCCAGGGCCAGGGCAAATTCCGACTCGAGCTCAAGCAGTTCACGACGGAGCAGGACCTGCTCGCGCTGGGCATCGAGCACATCGATGAGGGGCAGTTGTCCGTCCTGATAGGCGCGACGGACAATCGTCAACGCTTCGTCGGTCGCAGGCAGGGCGTCACGGCGTAGCAGCCGGGAGGCATCCGCCGCCGCCTGAAGCTCCTGCCAGGCGGCGGAGAACTCCGCCCGCAACGTCGTTTCCGCAGCACGGAGGGCCCACTCCGCCCCCGTCACGGTCTCCCGGGCGGCCCGAATCATTCCTTGGTTCTGGTTGCGTCGCATCAGCGGCATGGACACGCCGGCGACGAAAGCGGCATCGCTGCCCTCGCGCAAAAAACGAATCCCACCCCCGACCGTGAGATCGGGCACCGCCTGCGCCTGTTCGAGTTCAAGCGAAGCCCGCCGGCCGGCAATGATCGAGCGCTGAAGTTCCAGGCGCGCATGGCGGTCGATCGCCGTCAGCAACAGCTGCCGCTCGGGCAGCGCTTCGGGCATCCGTACACGGCCAGGCAGAGAGCCCACCTCATCCGGTGAGCCGCCCCACTGGTTGGCCAGGGCGGCACGCGCCACCTGCAACTGCGCCCGGCACCGCGCTAGTTCCGCCTGCGCCGAAGCCATCGCCGCTCGCGCCCGGGCCGCCTCGGAGAGGGATCCGGCTCCAGCCTGAACCCGCGCGGTGACAGTTTCGAGGGTCTCCCGCGCCAGCGCCACCGGCTCCGCCGCCAGGAGGAGCCTCTGCTGAGCCGCAACCACCGCCACGTACGCAGCCGCAGTCGCCGCCAGAACCTCGGCGCGGCTGGCCGCGGTCTCCCACACCGCCGTCTCGTGCTCTCGGCTGGCGACGGCCACTCGTTTTTCCCTTTTGCCTCCTCGCTCGAGCGTCTGCTGGGCCTGCACCGTGGTCTCCAGGCTGCGCACCCCTTGGAGCGCACCGGTGCCCATGACATTCTCCAGCGCGACGTCGACCGTGGCGTTCGGTCGAAGGCCTGCCTGGTCGCGTCGCGCCTCCATCGCACGCTCATCCGAACGTCGCTCCGCCAGCCGGGGATGCTGCTCGGCCGCACGCTGCAACGCGGCAGCGAGGGTCAGGGGACTGGGCGACAACTCCGGCGCCGATTGGACGGGCACGGAGAAACCGGACAAGACGAGGAAAAGTGGAAAAACCAAACGTGGAATCATGGAGAGTGGGGATGCTGGACCGCAGCGGTCCGAACGGGCGCACATCGGCCCGGAATCACGCCCGGCACAACGCGCCGGCGTCAGTTCAGATTCACCCGATTCGTCCGCGCAGGGACGACTCAGGCCACGCTCAACGAAGGCGCGCCCGGCGGTAACGCCGCCCGCCGCTCAAGGTGCCAGATCGGCACCCAGTCCAACGATCGTCCTCGCTCTTCAACCTCGTCGTAATCCGACACGGTCGACACCCGCAGGGCGATCCGGTCTAGCTCAGCAATAAACCAGCAGACTTGCCACTCAGGTGACGGAACCTTGACGGACGAGCTTGCGGAAACAATCGATCCACCCTCCACCACTTCACAGGCGTCATGTTCGCAATGGGAGGACGAATCCGGGCAACAGGCCGAAGCCGGCTCATCACCCTCAGCGCCCCATACGCCGGCTGCTTCGAGGACGCAGTGCTGCGTCGCCGCCAGCCACACGGCGAGCAGCAAAAACGCAGAAATACGTCGAAACCGGTTCACGGCCCGACAAAACGTGCCACGTGGAGCATTGTCAATTTCGAGATCTCGCCCTTCCTCATCCCTTCGGTAACAAACCTTTAAAACACAACGTAATGAGAATCTGATACCCCGACACGGCCAACCCGGCTCCGGGATCGACACGGCCGCCACGATTGCCGTGAGTCAGCCATCGGGTGCGTCGACTTGCACCCACCGCAGTTTGCCGTGCAGGATGCCGCCCGACGCCTCCTCCCCAACCCTCTTCGTCGCATGTACCCTCCTCTTCGGCTCCTCGCCCTGCTCGCGTTGTGCAGTTTCATCCGCTCGTCCTTGCCTGCTCAAACCGCCCCGGTCACCCCACCGGCTTCACTGGCCATTCCCGATACCGACGAGGGGCTGCCCGGCACCGGACCGATCCGGCGTATGGAGTGGTTCCAGAAACTCTGGCTGGAGCGTCGCACGGGGTGGTCCACCCGCGGTGCCCAGGACAAAGGCGCCGTGGTGTTTCTGGGCGACTCCATCACGCAGGGCTGGTCCGGGCTCGGCGGGTCGTTTCCGGGACTCAAGGTGGCCAACCGCGGTATCAGCGGTGACACCACACGAGGAGTGTTGATCCGGCTGCACCAGGACGTGCTGAGTCTTTCGCCCCGCGCCGTGGTGCTGCTCATCGGCACCAACGATCTCGAGGAGATGGCGGAACCGGAGATCGCCAGCGCCAATGTCACGCTCATCCTCGACGCTCTCCGCGCTCACAATCCCTCGCTGCCGGTCGTGCTGTGCGCGGTCTTTCCCAGCTCAGCAACCAAGAAGCGGCCCGCCGACAAAATCACCCGCCTGAACCAGCTTCTGTTCGCCGGGCTCAAGGACCGCCCGCAGGTGACCTTCCTCGACACCTGGGCCCTTTTTGCCAACAGCACGGGTGACGCCAAGGTGGAGGAGTTTCCCGACCTGCTGCACCCCAATCCGCGGGGCTACCTGAAGTGGGCGCGCGCACTCCGGCCCGTCCTGGAAACCCTTCAACTGGTGCCAGCCTGGCCGGATGACTTCACTCCGGAACCGGGATACGTCAGCCTCTTCAACGGCCGCGACCTCACGGGGTGGGTCGACCCGGACGGGCGCGCGCTGGAGGGACGCATGGAAACCGGGGACGGTCGCTTTGTCGCCCGCAACGGCCGTCTCGTTGTCACCGTGTCCCGGCTGTTGCGCGCCTACGTGAAGCTTCAGACGGTTCGGACGTTCCCGCGCGACTTCGAGCTGCGGCTCGAATTTCGGGCCAGCCCGAACGCCGACAGCGGCGTCTACGTGCGGGGTCCGCAATTGCAATGCCGCGACTACCCCATCGCGGGACCCTACCTCGATCTGCAGCAGTACCGTCCCCTCGACTGGAATGAACTGGTAATCACGGTCCGCGGCGGCCTCGCCCGGGCGACGTGCAATGGCGAAGTGCTGGTCGACGCCTTCGCTGTGCCCGCCGACGGTCCGATCGGGCTGGAGAGCGATCACGGCCAAATCGAATACCGCCGTCTCCGCATCAAGGAAGGTCCCTGAACCCCGTCGCGTTTCCGGAGCGGGCAGCCGGTCCTCGCCCTCGCGGCTCGCCGTCCAATTCGTCGCAGAGCTCACCGACGCGCGCGGAAGTGGCCAGGGCCACATCCGCCGCCTCCATCCGTCCCCGCGTTTCGAGGACAAACGCCAGATCGATGAGGTCGGTGCGCAGGCGCTCCAGCTTCGCCTTGACGCCACTCTCGTAGCCGACCTCGACCGACAGTACCGGACCGGGGCGCGCGGCTGCGGGCGGGAAACGGGCGTTCAAGTCGGATGCCTCGCCGGGATGTGAAAGGCTGTCAGGTGTCAATGCGTTCATTCGAAGTATCTCCGTTGGAACGGATCTTTGAGTTCCCAAATCACACTCGCCCGTCGATCCCACCATCGCGGGACGGAATGAGTCACACGCAGCTACTCCACGGGCCGAAAGATGCCCTTCGCCGTATCCACGGACTGTATCCGTTTCCATCCGTGGTCCCATTCGGTTTCGCGGCTTCACGTCATTTGCCCGCGCCGGCCTCCGAGATCGCCTTTAGATCGGCCAGGCCTTTTTCAAACTGGTCGCCGACCATCTTGTCCACGTTCATCACGAGTCCGAACGCCTTGCTGATGAAATTCTTTGCACCCGACAAACTCCAGCGCACCTCCGTGCCCGCCCCCTGGCTGCGAAAGGTGTACTCCGCGGTGGCGGTGGAGGCGAACGGCTTCTTGAAATCGAGCCGCATGCGGATCAGGTCGCTGGGTCGGCTGTCAATGATCGTCATCATCCCCTCGCCGACCTCTCCATTGCCGGCCCAAGTATGGCTGGCTCCCACGCCCGAAGGAGGGCCTCCGTACGTGGACTTCATCGCCGGATCGAGCTTGGCCCAGGGATTGATGGCATTCCACTTCTGCAGGTCATTGACGTGTCCGAACGGGACGGCCGCCGGTGCTGCCACCACAATGGAACGCTCAACCCGGAAGTGGTTCGGTTGAAAGGCGACGGCAATCAGGAAGACAACGAGGACAACGGCGACAGCAATGAGGATCTTGGTGAGCATGGTGGGAAGAAGGAGGATTCGAACGGGAACCAACACCGTTTCCAGTCGCCGGTTCATCCAAAGGTCGAACGAAACGGGACACTTTCGACAGGCCGTGCAAAAAAACGGATCTTCCGAACAGCACCCGAATCCTTGCCATTGAGTCCGGGCTTCGCACGGTAAGGGCTCACATCAACCCAACAAACGCGATGGAACCACGGATCCACCGGCCGCGGGACGGATCCCCGGATACACACGAGTCATGCTAAATCTGCCAATCACCTGGCGGCTGAAAGCCCGTTCTTGCTCCGGATCCGCGTTTATCTGTGTCGATCCGTGGTTTACGAGCGGATCGATTCCTTTTAACTTCGGAGATTAGGATCAGGACGGTTCCTGCATATCGACCATGGAGACTCCTCTCGACGGCCACTGGGCCATGATCCGCGCCGAAATGGACGGTCAATCCGCCCCTGAACTGGTGGTGCAACGCACTCGTGTGCTTCTCTCCCAGGGCCGCTACACCGTGCTCTTCGGTGGCAACTTGGCCGACCAGGGTCGGTTCATTATCACATCCACGGGGTCAGCTTCGACCCTGCTGCTGCAAGGTGAAGAAGGTCCGAATGCCGGTCGGTCCATTCCCTGCCTGTTTCAGCACGTGGGCGACCGGCTGCGCATCTGCTACGGCCTCGACGGAACTCTGCCGACCACCTTCGGCGCGGCTGTGGGCGAGGCACGCTACCTGGCTACGTACCGTCGGGGGCATCCGGCGGACGAGTCCCCGGAAAACGGGGACCCCGAACCCCTGCCCGGGCTCTAGACCGGTCGGAAAGCCCGGGCAGCCGGGCCGGACCGGTCACGGCGCGGCCGGAATCCGATTCAACGTGTAGTAGGCGCGATTGTACCGGAGCGCCTGACCCGACGCTGATTGGAGCGGCCCGAGCACGAGTTGATGCACAAAGCCCGCGCGCAGTCCCGAACAGGTCAGATTCACCGTGCGGCCGTCGGCGCTCACCTGAATCTTCTCGACGCCCACGGGCTGGGTCGCCGTCTCCGGACTGCCATAGGTCACATGGTAAAGGTACGTGTAGCTGGTCAGGGTGAACTGCGTTGGGGTGAGCGACTCCGGTGACGCCAGCGGCTCGGTGAACGTGAGACGAAATCCGTCACTCCGCGCCTCCATCGTCTGCAACTCGAAGGGCATGCGTCCCGTCCAGCGGATCCTCTCCAATCCGAAGGAACGCGAACCCAGCGAATTCCAACCGCGATTCGATTCACCCACGATCATCGACCCGTCTTTCAGGAAAGCCATCTGCAGCACCGCCGATTGCAGTTGGTCCATGAAAGGAAAACAAGCGCCTTGGTATTCACCGTCCACCTTCTCCAGAAAAACGCGATTCACCTGCGCCAGCGTGAAGTCACCAATGAAAAGCTGTCGCTCAAAGGGACCGAATCCTCCCCCCGTCTGGTTGCAGACGATCCCGGTCGTGCTCTGCCCCATTTTCACATAGGGGAACCACACCGCAGGAAGCGCGAAGCCCGGGATGCGCGCCGCCGCCTCCACCACGGTGACTCCGGTTGGCAGCGTTCCCGGGTCCTTGACCGGGGACTCGGGCCGGCGGGTATCCGGAATGGAGTCCGCGTGGCCATAGAAGCGTCCGGGCCGGACGTGGATCAGCGGACAGGTTCCCCACCAGTTGCCCTGCTGGTCAGTCGCAAACACATCACCTTCGGCATTCAGCCCCAAACCAAACGGAGATCGAAATCCCGCCGCCACTGGAAGGAGGTCTCCGCCCGGTGCCTGCCGCATCGCCCAGCCGCGCCAAAGGGGGGCTCCTCCGCGATGGCCGGCGAGTTTCGCCGGATTGCCGATCGTGACATTGAGCGTGACCCAGAGGTTTCCCGCGCGATCAAAAATGGGACCGTACGCATACTCATGATAGTTGCCGGACAAGCCCCAGCCTTTCGCCGCGGTCTCATAAGTGTCGGCCACGCCATCGCCATCGCGATCCTCCATCCGGGTCACTTCGCTCCGCTGGGTGGTGTACAAGGCGCCTTCGTGCCAGGTAAGTCCCAAGGGCTCGTGAAGCCCGCTCGCAAACATGCGGTAACGCGCCGTTGCGGGATCCTCGAGCGGATTCTCCAGGATCCAGACCTCGCCCTTGCGCAGCGTGAGCGCGGCCCGGCCATCGGGCAGTACTGCAATTCCGCTCACTTCAAACTTGCTCTCGGTCGGAAGCGAATAGGGCACGCGCTCGTAGGCCGGAGGACGCTCGGACGACGGCGCTCCAACGGCCGCCTGCAGCGGGACCCAGGGCAGGAGGGCCGCGACGAGCGACAGGATCCGGGGGCCAATCTGCCGGTCGGACAGGGATTGGCAGGAGTGCGGGGCAAACCACGCGGGGAAGGTGAACCTCATGGCAACGTCTCCTCAAGGGTTGCTTCGCCCGCCGCATTGAACGTCACCGGTCGCGGCAACGCCTGCGGGGAGGCTCCCCGGAAATACCATCCCGGGGTCCCACCCCGGATCACAAGCACGCGCCGGTATCCGCCCGAGCGCTCGTCGGGACGCAGGGTGTCCTCGATCCGCAACGAGCCGACTTCGTAGTGGAAGGTCGGCACCCCGTCCGCCCCGAGACTGAATCCACGGTAGCGATACCCTGCCGCCGCCCCAACCGCTTCAGCGCCGGATTCGGCCGTGTCCGGGCTGCGGGTCAGGGGCATCCAGGCCGGGAGCCCGGTCACGGCGTCGCCGAGCGGCTTGGCCGGAGTCATGGCGCGCTCCTCCCAGGTCGTCAGGGCGTCCAGGAAGCGTCCGCGCCAGGTCAGCGCCCAGCGCACCTCCGCCGCGTCAAAGGCCGCGTGCCGGCCCGACGGGCTGCCCACCGCCACGGCCTGCAGACCGGCCCCGTCCAGAAAGGTGCGGAAAACAATCGGCCGCGATTTCGTTTCCGGCTTCAGCTCGTACTCGCCGGTCCGCAACAGGCCCTCGGGCAGCAGTTGCTGGTCGATTTCCTTCAGATAAGTCCAGAGCTGCTCGATTTCGGCGTCCGCCTTGGGCCGGCCCATGAACATCGGAGGCATCAGGGTGCCCGGCTGAACCGCCTGCGGATTGAGCAAGAGCTCCTTGAAATACGTGGGTTGCAGGCGGTCGGCCGTGTGGTGCAGCGGCAGCACGGGCATGCCGAGCGACTTTCGATCGCGCAGACCATGGCAGGTGATGCAGCCCAGTCCGCCATCCTGGGTTCCCATCAAAGCCCGGCCGTAGTGGGCGCGTTGATGCAACTGGCGGCCGCTGATGTCGATTGCGACGGGCTCCGCCCGCTGATCCGCCTTCTCCCAGGCATCCAGCACAGGCTCGCTCACGGCCCGGCCAAACGCGGGCATGCGCGCCGCCTGGTAGGGTCGCACTTCGCCGCCGCCCTCCCACAGCAGCTTTTGCCACCAGGCGCGGGTGAGTTTCCTGCCCGGGTGATCGAGAGCCGGCGGCAGATTTCCCATGTCACCCAGAGAATGGGCTCCCGAGTCGGTGACTTCAAAAAAGACCGCCCGCGCCGGCTCCACCCCGCCTCGCCCGTCACGCGCGTGGCAGGCATAACAGTTCATCTTCGCCATGAACCTCGCCACGTCACGCTTGGGCTCGGGCTGGAGAAAAGCTGGATCCGCCTGCATCCGGTCAATCGCGCGACGCAGGGCGCGACGCTGTGCGTCGTCCAGTCCAAAATCCGGCGCCCGCCCCGACGGGGCGGACGATAGGCAGCCGCGATCCAGCGACGCCGTGGTCAGCCCGGGCGCGGGCGTGGCCGACGAGGGTTCGAAGGGCGCTTCGCTCGTATGGCAGGCCACGCAGCCGAGGGAGGAGAAGAGGCGCCGGCCCTCTGCGATCAGCGCCGGGGTTGAGGCGGCGCCGGTGGCGCTTTTCACGGTCGGCCGACCTCCGCGCTGAAGATAGGCCGCGAGATCCGCCGCTTCCTGCGGACTGAGGTGACTGGAAGGCATGCGCCCCGCCGGACGAACCTCCAGGGGATCGGCCAGGAACCGGGCCAGGGCTGAGCGCTCATAGTGTCGGGCGAGTTCCAGCGGCACCGAAGGGCCGGACGGCGCCGGCACGGCGACACCCGCGGCCGCCTCGGGACGGGCGGACTCGTCCGGTGCGTGGCAGGCCACGCATCCGAGCGTGTGATACAAGTGTTTTCCAGACTCCACCGCCCCGGTCACGGAGGTAGCCGGCGCTGGAGTGGAAGTGAGCGAGGCGAGATAGGCCGCCAGGGCCCGAGCCTGCCCGTCGGCCAGCGACAGTCTGGGCATGAGACTGCCCGGCTTGACCGAAGCGGGATGCGAAACGAAGGCCGTCAACGAATCCACGCCGAGGCGGTCGCCCACCTGGGCCAGCGCCAACCGGGGACGAGGTGCCTGCGCCCCCGAACCCGGAAGTCGGTGGCAAGCCACGCAATTCAGCTCGCTGAGGAGAACCAGACCGCCCTCCGCCTCCGCGGTGTCATCCGCCGGGGCCCGGTGAAACCGTTCGAAGGCCGGCACCACGGGCGCGGCTTCCGCGGTCGCGCTCCCCAAAGCCAGTGCACACCCGAGCCAGACCGAAGCCCGCACCGCAACGCGAAGGGTAAGTGAAGGCATGTGCAGCTCAGGTCGGCAATCCGGTCAGGATCGACTCGAGGTGACGCCGGGCACGGTTGATCTCCTCGGTGACAAGGGGAGCCGTTTCCAGGATGGGACGTCCGCGGGGAGTCGGATGCATGAAGATCTCGGTCCAACCGGCAAACCGGATGTCCCGCAACGCGCGAAGCAGCGGGGCGTAATCCAGGACTCCGCGGCCCGGCATCTGCATCAACTCCTCCTCGAGGGGCATCGGCTTCATACAGCCCTTTCCATACTCCCAAGCATAGAACAAAAGCAGCCGGTCTCCGAACTCGCGAATCAGTCCGGCGAGCAGGGCCGGATCCTGCGGCAGGTGATAGGGCGCCAGTGCGACCCCAAGGGGAAGCCCTTTGGAAAACTCCAGCATCCAGCGGAGCGAGTCCGGCGTGTTGATCAGGTTGTTGCTGTGATTCTCAATCGCGATCTGGACACCCGTTTCTGCTGCGACCGCCAGTGTCGGGCGCATGGCTTCGACGAACCGCCGCACCTCGTCCTTCAGCGCGGGTCCCGTCAGACCGGCCTCGCCTTTGCCTCCGGTGACAATCAGCCGACCACCCATCGAAGCGACATACTTCATTTCGTCGCCAAGACCGAACGGGCCCAGGTCAAATCGCGTGGTCAGTGCCAGGCTCACGCCGTGACGACGCAGCGCCTCGGTCAGACGCTCGCGCCCCCACTCATCCGCCTCCTCCCGCTGCGTTCCGTGGCGCCGCGGCCAGAGGTCGATCGCCGCCGCCCCGGTCTTGGTCACTTCAGGAAGTATTTCGGTCAGGGACAGTCCCCCGTAGAGACTTGAACCCACCACATAGCGAAGTGCAAAGGGCCGTCGTGCCGCCGCCTGCAGCGGCACGGATCCGCCAAGCAGACCCGCCGCGCACAGGGCGGTGGTTTCAAGAAAGTCGCGACGGGACAGAAACGGGGTGGGGGCCATACAAATCCTGGGGGGGAATTCAAACGCCGGGGGGAACACAGCGGAGACGTCCGGGCAGTTGCCCGGCGAGTTCGACGGTGGGTTGCGGGATGCTTCGACCGAGTTGTCATTTGTCAACAATGTTTGACTCCGAATCTGAGTTGCCAACCCTGCGTTCCCCGCATGCCCTCCCACCCATGAAGTTAGCCGCCAATCTTCAGGAACAGGTCGCGTCCCACCTGCGCCGCCGGATTCTCTCCGGGCAGCTTCTGCCCGGAACACCCCTGCGCGAGCAATCGCTGGCGGTTGAGTTTGGCATCAGCCGTGGTCCGATCCGCGATGCGCTGCTTCATCTCACAAAAGAAGGCCTCCTCATCGCCAAACCCAATGTCGGGGTGCGCGTGGCAAATGAACCCTCGGGCTTCAAACGCAATGTCATCGTGCACCTGAGGCGCGAGATCGAAGCGTCGGCAGTGACGGCGTGGTTCGAAACGCGGGATCCGGCGCTGCTCAAGCGACTTGACGACAATCTCTCCCATTACAAGGACGCCTGCGGCGGCAGTGATCTGGGGCAGGTCGTGGAGCTCGACATGGCCTTTCACCGACTCCTCGTGGAGACCGCGGATCACGGCAGCCTCGTGGATCTCTGGCTGCCGATCATGCTGCGCATGTTCCTGCGGTATTCGCGCCACCGCGACTTGATGGAAAGCTACCACGAACACGCTGGCATAGTCCGTGCCATGCACGGCGGCCGCGAATGGGAGGCCCTCGAGGCCCTCAAACTGCACATTGTCTGAGCCTCCCGAAGGAGGTGTGGCCGCTGAGCCCGCGACGGATCCCGCCGCTTTGGCCGTCGTTCTCGACCCGTCCGGATTCAGCTCGCCGCGCCGGCCGCCGCAGCGGGTGCCGTGTGCACCACGCCGCGCTTCTCCAGGTCCGTTACCATGTCCGCGGTGTAGCCCAGCTCGAGCAGCACCTCCCGGGTGTGCTCGCCGAGTTCAGCGGCGAAAATGCGGGGACAGGGCGGCGTGCCGTGCAATCGCACCGGAGTGCCAAGGAGCCGGAAGGATCCCGCCGTCGCATGCTCCATCTCGACCACCATCGCATTCGCCTTCAGCTGCGGGTCCTCCGCCGCCTCGACGATCGTGTTGATCCGCGCGCACAGCACGCCCTTGGCCTCAAGTTCAACCAGCCATTCCGAGGTTGTCTTGTCGCGGAATCGCGCTGCAAGCAGGGCATTGAGCTCGGAGCGATTCTCCGCCTGCAGGGCGTGCGTGCAGTACCGCGGGCGCTGCGAAAGGTCGTCCAGCCCCAGGGCCAGGGAGATGTCCTTCAGCGAATTGTCGCTGAACACCGGGGAAATCTCAATGTATCCATCCCGCGTGGCGAACGACTTGTCGATGATGCTCTCATTGGCAATCACACCCGACACCTCCGTGATCCGGGCCGCATTCATCTCCGCCGGTCCCTCCCACGAATGGGCATGGAAGGCGACACTGAGCAGGTCGGTGGTGACACGCTGCCCTTCACCGGTCCGCGCCCGGGCCAGCAGGGCCATCAATATTCCCTGCATCAACATCAGGCCGGCCGCGTAGTCGGCGGAGATGCCCGCCGGAATCGGCGGCTTCGAGGGATCCGGCTGCACAAACCAGCCCGCCTCGGCCCGAGCCATCAGATCATGACCTCCCCGGGCCCGGTCGGCCGACGGACCCTGGTCGCCCCAGCCTCCCGACCAGGCATAGACTAGCCGTCGGTTGATCTTCGCGAGCTCCTCATAGCCAAATCCCAGCTTCTCCATCACGCCCGCACGGAAATTGTGCACGATCACATCCGCCTTCTGCACGAGGTCATACACCGCGCGCCGGCCCAGCGGGCTCTTCACGTCGATCGCCACGCTGCGCTTGTTCCGATTGAGACCGGCAAACGGGAGGCTCACGCCATGGACAAAGGGACCCCACCGTCGGCTCCAGTCGCCTGACCCAGGGCGCTCGATCTTGATCACGTCCGCGCCATAATCCGCTAAAATCTGGGTGCCAACCGGGCCCTGGTACACGTGCGTAAAGTCGAGCACACGAATACCCGTGAGTGCTGAATGGGGGGAATTCATTGAGGCCAATAAAGCAGAGTTCGATTGTTTATTGTCAACAATACGTTTGACAGACCGCGCTTCCCCACTCGCTTTAGCGCCCTGGCCACCCCACCCCAAGGCCTCCCGATGCACACCGCGCTCACCCTGACGTTTTCCGAGGCTGTCGCCGTATTCACACTTCGCCCACCCGAGGGCAAGCCGCCCACGCTGGACCACGCCCTTCTGGACCGGCTCGACGACGCCTGCGCCGAAGTGGAGTCGCGCTCGGGCTCCCTCGTCGCAGTCGTGCTGCGCAGCGCCTCGCCGAAATTTTTCTGCGCGGGCGCGAACTTGAAGGTGATGGAGACGATCAACGCCGACACCATCACCCCCTGGGTCAAGCGCGGCCACCGGGTGATGAACCGCATCGAGTCCCTTCCGGTTCCCGTCATCGCAGTGGTCGAGGGATATGCCATGGGCGGCGGGCTCGAACTCGCCATGGCCTGCGACCTCATTCTTGCATCGTCGACCGCCCGCTTCGGCCAATCCGAAGCCAAACTGGGGCTCGTCACCGGCTGGGGCGGCTGCTACCGGCTCGCGCGGCGTGTCGGCCTGTCTCGGGCCAAAGAACTCTGTTTCACCGGCCGCATGGTCGAGGCCGGCGAAGCCGCCACCCTCGGGCTGGTGGACTGGTGCGGCACCTCCACGGAGCTGGAGTCACACCTTGCCGGACTCGTCGCTGCCGTGGGCGCGAACAGCCGGGCCGCCGTGCGAGAAATGAAAGCCATCCTCGCCACCTGCGCCACCACCACCCTGGAGGAGAACGCCCAGATTGAAGCCGACGCATCCCGGCGGTGCCTGACCGACGGCGACGCCCCGGCGCGCCTCGAGGCCTTTTTCGCCGCCCGCAAGGCGCCGCGTCCTCCGGCGTGACTCCACCGCGGCCGCGTCACCACCGGGTAGTTACAGCCGTCCGCCGTTCAACAGTCCGCCGCTTCAGCCGTCCGCCTCCCTCGGCTCGATCGTCCAAGGTCCAGCGAATTTCAAAACCGAAAATCTTGGCTTTTGTTAACAATGCAGCTTGACGGTATTGTTAACAATTCTTAACCCCCTTCTGCACTCGGCTGCCCAGAAACCCACGCTCCGCCCACCCAAGCGGATCGCGAGCCCCGCCCCTCCACCCTTGTTATGAACCCTGCCCCCACCCTACGTTCTCGTCACGGCCTTCCCGCCGTCGTCCTTTGCCTTGCTTCGCTGGCCCAGGCTCAGCAAGTCCCCGCACCGACTGCGGCGCGCCCCGCTGAAGAGTCGGCGATCACGCTCGACGTCTTTACCGTGCAGGAAAATCCGTCGCGCGCCTACGGATCTTCCAATCTCGCCTCCGCCACCCGTCTGAACACGCCGTCGGAAAATGTGCCTCAGTCAATCAGTGTCATCAACGAACAGCTCCTCCTCGACATCAGCGCCACGTCTTACGAACAGGCGGTCCGCTACACGCCCGGCGTGACGCAGCGGCAGAATGTTCAGAACGGCAGTGTCATCCGTGGCTTCATCGCCTCCAATCGCTATCGGAACGGCTTCCTGGTTCCCGGTTTCGAAAGCGATCTGATCAACCTGGATCGGATCGAGATCATCAAAGGTCCGTCCGCATCGATCGCCGGTTCGTCCGAATCGGGCGGTTACGTCAACTTCATCACGA
>JAXMHM010000060.1:0-39663 GCA_046346755.1 Opitutaceae bacterium
CAAATCAGCACCACCACCGCGACGCCGCGTCCGAACACTGGTCCGAGCCAGGCGATGGCCAGGCCAAAACCGATGGCCAGCCCCGTGGTAGGAAAGTAGAGATGCCGGGCGGAGAAATAGCCCACCAGCAGGAGTCCCCCCACCGTCGCGATCCACCAAAAGCCGGTGAAAAAGATCAGATTGCCCCAGCGGCGGTGATTGCGCCAGGCGGCGACCCCGAGACCGATGGTGGTGAGCGCGACCAGCGCCACCCCGAGGGCGCGCAGGGTGGCGGGAGACACCGGCGTCTTGATTTCAAACTGCTGAAGGAACGGCAGCACCGGGGCCAGCCACGCGGCGTAGCTCACCTGTCGCCGCCAGGCGTCGTCCTGGTGCCACGACGATGCCGGCACGGCCGCGCCGTCGCCGAACGCAGCGCGACGTGCCAGCGTGTAAAGGAGTGCGATCAGGACGACACCCAGCAGGATCAGTCCCCGGCGCACCCAGACCGCCCGGTCCACGCGAGCCTCGACCAGGAGCCAGCGCAACAGCAGCAGGGGCGGCGCGAACAGGCAGAGCTCTTTTGAGAAGACCCCCACGAAAAGCGCGCCCAGGGCCAGCCCGAGCCTCCATCCCCGCCCGGACGCGCTCCAGGCTTCGGCCAGGGACCAGAACGCCAGCGCCGCGAAGGTTGCCAGCAGGTCGACCCGGCCCGTGATCCACACCACGGGCTCGGTGTGTGCCGGATGCAGCGCGAATACCAGGGCGGCGGCGAGCGTACCCAGGGTGTGTCCCCCGCTGTACCGCCAGGTGAGACGGAGCACCAGCCAGACGACACCCAGGTGTAACAAAAGATTGGTGACGCGGTAGCCCGCCGCCTCCCCGCCCCAGAGCCGGGCATCGATCATGAAGGCCAGCGCGCTGAAGGGTCGCAGCTCGATCAGGGGAAATCCCCACACCCCTTCCGACCATTCGCGCGTGAACAGCCGCGGCCAGTCGCTCCACGCATAGGTGAAGAAACGCGACACATAGACAAAGTCGTCGGTCAGAAATCCGCCCCCGAGGGTGGGAAGATAGGCAGCCGCCCCCACGCCGAGGCTGAAGACGGCCAGCCAGAGCGGCGCGACGGGTGGGGTGTGCGGCGAAGAGGACATGGCGGGAGGGGCGCGGCGCGCGGAGAGAAGCTCGGTGACTCAGAGCTTACCGGACCCCTCCAGCGGCCCTGATGCGGCGCCCTTCCAACGCAGCGAGATCACGACCAGCACAAAGCCGACGGCGGCGGCGGCGAGAGCCGAACGATAGAGCAGCGGCAGGCCGAGTTCGGCCAGCTGTCCGGCCGCAAGGTTTCCGATGATGCCGAAGACGCCGACAACCAGCATGGCATAGAGTCCCTGCACGGAATTGCGGTAGGTCTCGCTCGTGACCAGATCGTTCAGGATCATCAAGGGCGCGATGTGCACCCCGACGATGGCGAGACCATGAAACGACTGCAGGCCGATCGCGGCGGATGCCACGGGCACGAAGGCGAGCAGCGCGTTCCGCAACAGCACGGCCGAGATGCCGGCCAGGGTCAGACCGGCGAGTCCAAACCGCGCCCGCAGGCGTTCAAAGCCGAGCATGTAGAGGATTTCAATCGCGACGCCCACGTTGGCGACCAATCCGATCCACCGGGACTCGATGCCCACCTGACGCGTCAGGTACACCGGATAGAACGCATAGTACGCAGCGTTGGCGGCGAAAATGCAGCCCAGCCCGAGGCAGAACAGCGCGAGCCGGGGCTGGCGCAGCATCCGCGCCGCCTCGGCCGTCGGCAGCCGCGTCGCCTTGGGTCCCGAGTCCGGCAGACGTCGGGGCAGCCGCCGCGCGTTCAGCAGCCCGATCACCGCCATCACCATCGCCGCGTAGGGCACCAAAGTGAGTCCACCCCATGAATACACGAAGAAGAGGATCACGCTGGGGACGATGAACCCGATCGTGCCGAACACCCGGACCTTGGAAAACGGCACCCGCTTGCGTCCGGGCTGGGCCTGCAAGGAAAAGAAGAGACCATCGCTCAGCGCCAGCTGCGGCTGGTTGGCGAACTGGTTGAGCACGACCGCGACCAGGCAGGCGGCGAATCCGGTCGCGACCGAAAGTCCCGCCATGGCGGTGAGGTTGACCCCGAACAGGGCCACCATGAGGGGGGAGACAATCCGGTACCGGTCCGCGAGCAGAGTCATGAGCGCCGGCAGGACCAGCACGCCGGCCTGCCCGAGCGCAAAGATGAGCCCGATTTGCGAGGGTGACAGACCCTTGACGTCACCCAGATAGACCGAGAGGTACGGAGAAACGCAGCCGAACACTCCGTAGACCGACAGGTAGTGCCAGCGCAGCCTTTGCAGCGCCGGGTCCGGCAGAGGGGACGACTCAACCAAGGAGGCGGACGCAAGGGTGCTCAAAGGCTGGCGGGCCCGGCCCGGGTCGGGACGATGGACCGAAAAAAAGGAAATCGACCGGACACAGCGAAGGGCACAGGTCAGCAGATCCTGCGATACCTCGAGGCAGCAGTAAAAGGAAGAAACCGCCCGGATGAACAGATTGTCGCGGGGTAATGCTAGTTAGTGCATAAGCTATTATATAGCAGAAATTTACTCTGATAGTCCGCAGGTTCTGACTCCGTTGAGGGCGGGACCGGTTGGTCCCGTCGCGGCCTCGTCGAGGCCACCTCCATCAACGGGACCTGCTTCTTCTGTAGACGGGGTCGCTGACCGCGCGGGGATTGGCGTCGCAGCACCAAGGGAGACCGGAGTCGGCGTGATTTCGGTTGCCCGCCGCGTTCACTCCTCCGTCGGACGTGGCGGTGGGATCAGCGAATAGAGCACCGGGGTGACGAGCCGTGACAGCAGCAGCGAACTGAGCAGTCCGCCCATGATGACGATGGCGAGCGGGGAGTAGAGTCCGGAGCCCTGAATGGCCAGCGGGAAGAGGGCGCCCAGAGCTGTCAGGGTGGTGAGCACGACCGGGAGAAAACGGATCTCGCCCGCTTTCTCGATCGCCTCCTTCAGCTCCACCCCCTGAGCCCGCAGCTGATTGGTAAAATCGACGAGCAGGATGGAGTTCTTGATCTCAATGCCGATCAGCGCGACGAAACCGATGGCCGCCATAAAGGACAGCGAGTAACCCGTGAGCCAGAGTCCGAGGATTCCGCCAATGAAGCCCAGCGGGATGACCGAGGCGACGATGAACGTGCCGCGGAAACTCCGGAACTCGAGCACGAGGATGGCGAGAATGCCAAAGGCGGCGATGAGAATGGCGCCTCCGAGATTGCCGAAACTTTCCTGCCGGCTCTCCACTTCACCACCAAACGACCAGCGGGCGCCGGCCGGCCAGGCCATCTGCCGGAGTCCGGCCTCGGTGGCACGGGTCAGGCGGTCGACATTGAAACCGTCGCGGACAAACGCGGTTACGGTGACCGACCGTTCGCGATTGAAGCGCTGGATGACCGGGGGGGCGCCCTCGAACGTCAGCTTCGCGACCTGGGACAGCGGCAGGTAGACGCCGGTGGCGGCGCTTTGCACCTGAATGCGTTCCCAGTTTTCCAAGGTGGCGCGCTCCCCGCGGGGCAAGGCGATCTGGATCGGGTACTCATCGCCGTCCTCCTCGCGAAAGCGGCTCACATCGATCCCGGCGAAGGCCAGCCGCACGGCCCGGTCGATCTCCGCCTCGCTCACGCCAAGCAGCGCGGCGGTGGGCTTGTCGATCACCACGCGCAGGTCGGTGCGTCGGACGCGGACCGGGTTGTTGACCGACTGGGTGCCTTCGATGCCATTGAGCAGCGTCTCGACCTGGGTGGAGAGCGAGGCCAGGGTGTCGAGGTTGTCTGAGAAAAGGCGGACGGCGATGGGCGCCTCGATCGGAGGTCCGTTCTCCAGCTCCTTGACCACGATGTGCGCGCCGGGAATGCCCGCCACCGCGGTGCGCAGCCGCTCGAACACCGCCGGACTGGTTTTCGGGTCGTAGGTGCGCAGGGCGGCGAACAGCTCCGCGACGTTGGCCTTCGGGGCCTGGGGCACCTCGTTGTAGTAGATCTGTGGATTGTTGTTGCCGACGGTGGTGAACACCGTGCCGACCTCGGGCGTACCGGCCAGAATCGCCTCGACTTGCCGGGCCAGGGCGTCGGTCGCGGCGATGCTCGCACCCTCCTCGGCCTCGATCTTCACGAGGAACTGCGGCACTCCCGCCTTGGGAAAGAGTGAGAACCCGATTCCCGGCACCAGGGCGAAGCTGCCGGCAACAAGCACGGCGGAGGCGGCCAGCGTCAGGGCCCGGTGCTGCATGCACCAGTGCAGGATGGGACGGTAGCTGCGCTCGATGCCTCGGTGCAGCAGGCGCAGGAGCAGGTTGCCGTCGGGGGCTTCGTCACCGCGTAGCACGATGCTGGCGAGAAGCGGAATGAGCGTGAGCGCGACAATCATCGAGGCCAGCACCGTGTAGACGACCGCAAGCGGCAGCGATCGGATGAACTCGCCGGGGCCGCCCGGCAGCATGATCAGCGGCAGGAAGGCGAAGAGCAGCGTGGCGGTGGTTCCGACCACGGCCACGGTGATCTGCTCCGTCGCCTTGACCGCGGCCTGGAGCGGAGGATGTCCCATCCGCCGGAAGCGCGCGATGTTCTCCACCACCACGATCGAGTCGTCGACGAGCAGTCCCAGCGCGACCACAAAGCCGACGATGCTCAACTGGTTCAAGCTGTATCCGGTATAGTAC
Source organism: Opitutaceae bacterium (assembly GCA_046346755.1). Taxonomy (GTDB): domain Bacteria; phylum Verrucomicrobiota; class Verrucomicrobiia; order Opitutales; family Opitutaceae; genus UBA6669. Next base: position 4,726 of record JAXMHM010000060.1, read on the forward strand.
AACACGGTCAGCCCCATGGCCAGCGAAAGCGGGATCGAGACCAGCACGAGCAGCGAGGCGCGGAAACCGAGCGGCAGCACCGTCAGCAGGACGAGTGCGAACGCGATGAGAAAATCGGTCTGGAGACGGCCAAGGCGTTCATTGACGTTGCCGGACTGGTCCCAGCCGATCTCAAGACGAACGTCGCCCGGCAGGCTGGTTTCAAAGGCGGCGATCTGCTTCCGCAGCCCCTGGCTGAGCGCGAAGAGGTTCTGCTGCGGCTGCGGGCGGGCGGTGACAAAGACCGCGCGCTCGCCGTTGAAGCGTCCAAATTCCTCCCGGTCCGCCGTGGTCCAGTCGACCTGCGCCACGTCCTTCAGGTAAACCACCGCCGCGCCGTTGCCGGCCACCGGCGTCATCCGCACTTCGTCAATGCTGGCGTAGCTCCCGCTCGTCTTGAGATTGAACCGCCGTCCCTCCAGCTCGATCGCGCCGCCGGGAATGGTGGCATTGTTGCCCTGCACCGCGCCGATGATCCGGTCGAGCGGGAGCTTCAGCTGAGCCACCTTGTCGATGTCGATCGCGATGCGCACCTGCTTCTCCGGGTAGGCGTGCTTGCGCGCCTGCCGCACACCTGGAACCGATTCAAAGCGCTTGCGCAGCGACTCGGCGAGATCCTGGAGCCGTCCGTAGCTGGCGTCGGGTGACACCAGCGCCACCTGCATCATCGAGACATTGATCGTTTGGATTTTCCGTACGTCGATGCTCGTCACACCCGACGGCAGCCGTCCGCGCTCGACGTTCACCTGGCGCAGGACGTCGTCGTATTTCTTGTCCGGATCGGTGCCGTAAACGAAGTCCACCCCGATGAAGGCGAAGCCGTCCTTCACTGTGGTCCGGATCTTATCGATTTCGTCCAGCTCCTTGAACGCGTCCTCAAGCGGACGCGCCACCAGCTGCTCGATGTCCGTGGCATTGGCTCCCGGGTAGATGGCGACCACGGAAAACGACGGGATCTTGAGCGCCGGGTCCTCGAGCCGCGGGATGGCCAGGAATGCACTGACGCCGAGCGCGGCGAGACAGAAGAAGACAACCAGCGTGAACGGCGCGTGTTTGACCGCGTGGTCGGTGATTTTCATCGGTGGAGGGTCCCGGACTGGGTGAAGCTGGCCCGTTTGCCCCGAAACCCAGTGTCATCGGTCGGATGACACTCGGCGGTGGCGGGGATTTCGGGAGGAAGAGGGAGTCAGGGTTTTTCCTGGATGGCGGAGCCGTCGCGGAGGTACTCGCCGCCCTGCACGACGAGGCGGGCGCCCTCCGGCAGCGGCGTGCGCAGGTAGGCCTGCGTTCCGACCAGGGCCTCGACCTCGACGGCGAGGCGTCGCGCGGTGGTGGAGCCGGCGTCGACAAAGTAAAGGTGGGCGTTTGCTCCGGTGGCCTCCACCAGACACGAGGCAGGCACCACTGGACGACTGGGAACGGGCGCCGGGTGCAGGATGACCGGGGCGACGGAACCGGAGCGCGCCCCGGCGGGTGGCGCATCGAGGGCAATCTCGACTTCCACCGTGCGGGTGACCGGATCGGCGGCTTCGGAGATCTGCGAGATTCGGCCCGACGTGTTGCCGACCTCGGCACGGTCACCGAGACGCAGGCGCTCCACGTCGCGCGCGGCCAGTCCCACCCGGGCCAGCCAGCCGGCCCCGTCGCTGGCGAAGCCCAGCACCGGACGCCCCGGAGCGACGTATTCATCCGGCTCGACACTCCGGCGCAGGATGTGTCCGTCGGAGGGGGCGGTGATCACGGCAAAGCGACGGTTGAATTCCGCGATGCGGACCTGGGCGGCGGAAAGCTCCACGGCCGTGCGCGCATCCTGCAGGTTCTCGAGCGTGGACACGGCCTTGGCCTGGAGTCGCTCCACCCGTTCTTCGTCCCGACGGGCCTTGTCAAGACCGGCTTGGGCGGCGGCGACCCGGGCTTCGATTTCGTCGAGGCGCAGGCGCGCGAGCACCTGACCGGATTTCACGCGGTCTCCGGCGCGGACGAGCACGTCGTCCACCACCCCATCGACCTTGAATGACAACGCAGCTTCATCCCTCCGGGCGAGGACGCCGCTGACCTGCACCGGGACGGCGGTGTCGGATCGCGTGACCGGTGCCAGGCGCACCACCACCGCGGGTGCGGACGGCGCCAAGGTCGCACCCGCCGTGTTCTCCGTGCGGGTGCAGCCAGTGACGGCGGCGAACCACGGGACAAGGGCGAGGAGAAGATGGATACGACGCGCGGCGGCCCGTGGCGGGACCGGTGAGACGGACGAGGTCATGGCAGGGGAGAGAGGGCGGCGGCGCGGTCGAGGGCGGCGGCGGCGGTGAAGAGACGCTGACCGGTGATGACGCGATTGAGCTCCGCCCGGGTCAGTTCGGAGCGGGCGTCGAGGAAGGTGAGCTGGTTGACGAGCCCTTCGCGCTCGCGCTGGGAAACGAGTTCGAAGGCGCGGGTGGCGGCGAGCCGGCGGCGCTCGGCGGCCTGCAGTCCGATGACCGCGGCGACGACGTCGTCGGAGGCCTGCCGCACCTGCAGGGCGAGCTGCAGCCGTGTTTCGTCCCGCCGCAACTCGAGCTGACGACGGGCCAGGCGTGCCTGCTGAGTCTGGCTGCGACGTTCGTGTCCATCCCAGACCGCGAGCTGCGCCACGAGCGAACCTTGAACGAATCCTGATCCCGACCGGGTGTGATAGGTTTCGCCCTGGATGCCGCCTTCGACCGCGAGGTCGAGACTCGGACCCGAGCGGGCGGACGCCGCGGACTCGGCGGCGAGAGCGGCTTCGACGGCGGCATCGAGTGCGCGCAACTCCTCCCGCGCTCCGGGCGTGAGCGCGGTGGGCGCGGGAGCGTCGAGCAGCGGTCGGGCCACGAGCCGGAGTTCTGCCTCGGAGGTACGGACGATGGAGGCGTCGAGCGGCCGGTTGAGCAGGAAATTGAAGAAGGCCTGGGCGGAGTTGCGGTCGCGCACGGCCTCGGCCTGCTGCTGGCGGACGGCGAGGTCGTCGGATTCGGCGCGCAAAACGCGGTCTTCAGTGGCCTGCCCATTTTCCTGGAGGGCGCGGGTGACGCGCAGGGCTTCCGTGGTGACACTGACTGCGGAGTCGAGGATGCCCACCGCGGCGTCGGCCTGCAGCCAGGCGTAGTAGCTGCTCAACACCGTGAGCCGCAGCTCGCGGCGGAAAGCCTCCAGTGACGCCACTTCACCGGCGGTGGCGGCGCGCCGGGCGCGGACACCGCGAGTGATTTCAGGACGGTAGAGCGGCTGGGTCAGGCGCAGTTTGGTCTCCTGTTCCTGGTTACGCAGCAGCGGGATCGAGCTGTTGCTGAGCTGGGGGAAGCTGCCGGGGCGACCCGTCGAGCGAAGGTAGTCGTTGAGCGTGGCGTAGACCCCGTTGAGCAGATCGCCGGCGGGAAAATCGATGGTGCGGCCTCCGTCCGCGCGAGTGTAGCGGGCGATCAAATCAACCCGGGGCTGCAGGGCCGCCCTCGCCGCGGCCAATCGCTCCCGCGCGGCTTCGACGTCGAGCGTGCGCGCCTGCAGGGCGAGATTCCCCACCATGGCCTCGTCGACATAGGAGCGCGCCGCCGAAGGTGCCAGCCCCCAGGGCATGGCCACGGCTCCGCCTCGGTTGGAGTCCGACTCCACTCCGGCCCAAGCCGCAGCGGTGAACCCGCCGGCCAGGAGAATCAGCGAAAAGGACGCCTTCATTTGCTGTCAGCATGGCAAACGTTGACACTGTGTCAATAATTGCGAAAATTCATAACTGAATCGGTTCCATAACAATAAGTTAAAGCATAATTGGCTTTTTACGACCCTACGTGATTCCACAGCAATCGTCGCTTGGCCTCACTGGCCGGAGCAGAGACTGCAGGGATTGGTTACGGGGTGGCGCGGACCGAGCCAGCGGTGGCTTTGCCACTGGCGAGGGAGCCATGGAGCAGGGCGAAACCATGCTCGATCATGTCCTGCTGGGTGAGCTTGAATTTCGACTCCAGCATCACGGCTTTCTTCGAGGAGATCTGGATGAGCCCGTGGGTGAAGGCCCAGATGCTCAGGGCGGTGGCTCCGGGGTCGCCGATGCCCGGATGGACCGATTTGTCCTGCAGTCCGCGCGCGAGCGCCTCGGCCACGAGCACGAGGCACTTCTGTCCGTGTCGCTCGGCCGACTCCTCGGCGGGACTGGCCGGCTGGTTCGCATCCTCGCGCGCCTGCAGCTCCGTCATCATTTCGAAGTAGAGCGGTTCCTCCCGGGAAAACGCGAAGTAGGCGCGGCCCATGGCCATCACCTGGTCGATCCCCTTGGCGTGCGTGCCGGCGGCGGCTTCGAAGCGCGCCTGCAGGTTGTTCAGGCCGCGTTCGCAGACGGCGTGAAACAAGTCGTCCTTCGTGGGAAAGTAGACGTAGACCAGCGACCGGCTCAATCGGGTGCGCTGGGCGATCTCGCCGAAGTGCGCCTTCTCCAGACCACGGCGCGCGATGACCTTTTCCGCGGCGTCGAGGATCGACTTGCGGCGCTTCTCCTTTTCTTCGTCACGGCGGGCGCGGATCGGCGTGGACATTGACGCAGTGTCAACGCGGATTCGATCCGAGGCAAGCTGGTCCTTCGCGCCGGGGCGGGCCGCGGCGTGACCAGGGCTGGCGCTGCGGCGGCCGTTTTCCCTGGGTGCCGGGCCGGAGGGAGTTCGGTGAAAATGGTATCCAAAAAGCAGAGCATGGGGTGGGAATGGGACCCGTGGAAAGCCGGCCGGGCGGGCCGAATTTTACGGCTCGCCTCGCCGGGGGTGACCGCCTTACTTCCTCGGCCCGTGTACCCCCTCGTGCAGATATCCCTCGATCTCACGGACCTCACCGAAGCCCTCGCAACGGCCGCCCTGGCGCGTCGCGCGGGGGTCGACTGGCTGGAGGCCGGCACCCCGTTGATCCTCGCGGAAGGCCTGCACGGCGTACGCGCTCTCCGCCGCGAGTTTCCGGGCGTGCCGATCGTGGCGGATCTCAAGACCATGGATGGCGGCTACCTCGAGGCCGAGATGATGGCCAAGGCGGGCGCGACCCATGTGGTGGTGATGGCGCGGGCGCACGAAGAGACGGTCAAGTGCGTGGTCAAGGCCGGACGCGACTATGGGGTGCAGGTGATGGGCGACAATCTGGGCTGCGAGGACATGGTCGCGGGCGCCCGGCGTCTGGAGGACCTGGGCTGCGACATGATCATTCATCACATCGGTTACGACGAACGCCGGGGCATAGCTGCCAGCGGTCGGCGCATGCCGAGCCCGCTCGACCAGTTGCGTGACGTCGTGGCCGCGGTGCGGGTGCCCGTTCAGGCTGTGGGTGGGCTCACCGTCGAACAGGCCGTGCGCACACCTGAGTATGGTGCCCCGCTGGTGGTGATTGGGGCGCCCCTCGCGGTGGACGCGGACTCTTTCCGGACGGCAGGTGGCAACCTCGAGGACATCCTCCGTCTGATCTGCAACCGTGTGCACGGGTATGGTGACGTTCCCGTGTCAGGAGAAAACCGCTCATGAGCCTAAGCCCCGCTGTCATCAATTTTTCATCCGTTCCGCACAGCGTTGCGCTGCGCGAACTCACCCGGCCGGAGCCCGGGCCCGAGGACGTGATCCTCGCCGTCGAGGCGGTCGGAGTCTGCGGCAGCGACCTGCATCAGTGGACCGGTTCGCACAGTTGGACGGTGAACTACCCCGTCGTGCTCGGCCATGAGTTTGGCGGCCGGATCGATGCGATCGGCTCCGCCGTGACGGCCTGGAAAGAGGGAGACCGCGTGGTGAGCGAAACCGCGGCGGTGATCAATCCCAACAGCCCGCTTGCGCGCCGTGGACTCTACAATCTCGATCCCACGCGCAAGGGATTTGGCTATGGTGTCGACGGTGCGATGACCCGGTATGTGCGGGTGCCGGCGCGATGCCTGCATCGTGTGCCTGAGGGGTTGCCGATGCTTCACGCCGCTTTGACCGAGCCATGCTGCGTGGCGTACAATGCCGTCATTCAGCAGGCGCGGATCATGCCGGGTGATCGCATTGTGGTGCTGGGGCCGGGTCCCATTGGCATCCTCTGCGCGGCCATGGCGCGGATGGCCGGTGCCCAGGTGGCACTGGTCGGATTGGAGCGCGACCGGGTGCGCCTCGAGGTGGGCAAGAGTTACGGCTGCGATGTGATCGTTGGGGATGCCACCGAGTGGGCGCGTGCCCGCGACGGCCTTGGTGCGGATGGCGTGATCGACGCCGCCGGGGTTTCCGCGGCGCTGAAGGCGGCCCTCGACCTCGTGCGCCCGGCCGGTTGGATCAGCAAAGTGGGCTGGGGTCCGCAACCCCTCGGGTTTTCACTCGATCCCCTCGTGGCGAAAGCAGTCACGCTCCAGGGCAGCTTCAGTCACAACTGGCCGATCTGGGAACGGGTCCTCGCCCTGATGTCTTCCGGCCAACTCGACGTGCGTCCCATCATTGGCGGCACCTGGCCGCTTGCGGGCTGGCACGAGGCGTTTGAACGCATGCACAACGGAGAGATCGTCAAGGCGGTGCTCACCCCGGGCGATTGATTCCACCCGAGTTCCCTCGACCCCGTGTGGAGTCGGACCTGGTTGCCTTGGACCGGATGACTCTCGACGACAGGCTGGGCCGGCGGGATGCGGACCCGCGGCTTTGCTGAGGCGGGCGGAGCGGGTCAACTTTCCGATTTATGAGACTTGAAAACAAAGTGATTGTGGTGACCGGTGGCACGTCCGGCATTGGCCGTGCCATTGTCGAGCGGTGCGTGGCCGAGGGCGCCCGGGTGGTCGTGCATGGCATCGATCGAGCCCAGGGCGAGGCGGTCGTGAAGGCTCAGGGAGATCGCACGGTGCTGGTGCTGGCGGACCTGCTGGACGCAGCCAGTCCCCGACGCATTGTCGACGCCGCGCTGGCGGCGTTCGGCCGGATCGACGGCATCGTCAACAATGCCGCGAGGGTGGCCCGCAGCACCCTGGAGACGACGAGTGCGACGTGCTTCGACGAAATGATGGCGGTCAATGTGCGCGCGCCCCTCCTGCTCATCCAGGCGGCCTGGCCCCAGCTCAAGCAACACCGCGGCTCGGTGCTCAACATCGGTTCGGTCAACGCCTACAACGGAGAACCGACCCTGCTCGACTACAGCCTCTCCAAGGGTGCGCTGATGACGCTATCGCGCAACCTGGCCAACGCCGCCGGACCGGAGGGGGTGCGTTTCAACCACCTCAATGTCGGCTGGGTGCTGACCGAACGGGAGTACCATCACCAGATCGAGCTGGGACAGGCGACCGACTGGCATGAGCACGTGCCGACCGCGTATGCGCCCTCGGGCCGGCTGATCCGGCCCGAGGAGGTGGCGACGGCGGCGGTCTACTGGCTCGGCGACGAGTCCCGTCCCATCAGCGGATCCGTGCTTGAACTTGAACAGTATCCAATTATCGGACGCAACCCGGTCAAATCCTGACGCCATGCCCCGCCTCGCCGCCTTCCCCAAAGCCTTCATCCGCGACCTGTGCGCCCCCGTGGGCATGACCCTGCAAGCCTGGGTCGATCTGGCCGCACCCCTTCGTCTCGACGGACTGGAGTTCTACAGCGGGTTTCGCGAGCTGGCCGACCCGCGACGCTGGCCTGACCTCCGGCGCAGCGTCGAGTCGGCCGGCATGACGATCCCCATGCTCTGCTGCTCGCCGGACTTCAGCCTGCCCGACCCGGAGGCGAGACGGAAGGAGATCGAGCGCGAAAAGGGGTGGATACGCATGGCGGCGGAGCTGGGCGCGACGTACTGCCGTGTGCTTTCCGGACAGCGTCGTCCCGAGCTCGGGCGCGCGGAAGGCATTGACCGCGTGGTCGGCTGCATCGAGGCCTGCCTGCCGGAGGCGGAGGCCTGCGGGGTGACGCTCATTCTGGAGAATCACTACAAGGATGACTTCTGGAGCTACCCGGAGTTTGCCCAGAAAATGGATGTGTTCTGCGAACTCGTGGACCGGCTCCATCATCCCCGCTTTGGCGTGAACTACGACCCGAGCAATGCGTTCCTCGCGGGTGACGACCCGCTGGAACTGCTGCGCCGGGTCAAGCACCGGGTGGTGACCATGCACGCGAGTGACCGCACCCTGATCGAGGGCACCCTGGAGGATTTGCGGCGCGAGGAAGGAGGAGTCGAGGGTTATGCCCGGCGGCTCCGCCACGGAACCATCGGTCGCGGCCTGAACAACTACGATGCGATCTTCTCGGAGCTCCGCTCCGTGGGATTCGACAGCTGGATCAGCATCGAGGATGGCGTCGAGGGCATGGACCAGCTGGTCGAGAGCGCACGGTTTCTCCGCGAGAAGATCGCTCGTCACTGGGGTGATTCCCGACCGGTTGGGAAGTGAGATCGCGCTGCAGATGACGGGAACCCCGGTGGGTGCTCCGATTGTTGTCGTGGGGGGTTGACCTGTCACGCCCGGCCTATCCTGCACGCAGGCAGCAGCCTCGGTGAGGGGGGAATCTCCGATGCGAGAATCGGAGACGCAACCCGTGCGACTTATGACCATTGCGGACTTGTTGAATCAGCAAAGCGCAGTAGCCTGCGTGTCATGGAACCGTTGAGACTGGGTGTACCGGTGGTGGTGCTGGCGGGTGTGCTGGGTGCGACCGCGCCATTGCAGGCGATTGAACGAGTGGTGCGTTTCGCAAATCAGCCTGCGGGCCGTACCACCGGGCTGCAGGGCGTGTACTTGTGCGATGCCGCGCCCTCGCTCACGACTCCGGCTGAAAAAGACGGAGAGCTCTGGTTTTTCACCAAGGAGGGGCGCTTCAGTCGCTCCCCCCACGGAGGCTTCAGCCTCCAGGCGCTGTCGGAAGCCAGCGGTGCGCGGAGCAACGAGGGTGTGTATTGGATTGAGAAAGACAGGCTCAAGTTGGCGATGGTCGGGGGCACGGTGCTGGCGGATGTCGCTTTTGCCCACGCACCCGCGGAGCATGTAATCGGGCCGATCGGCAGCAGCCCGTCGGCGCCGCGGCTGACCATCGAGCGCAAGGAGACGCAGGATTTGATGCTGGGCGGGTTGAAGGCCGTGCCGGCGCGTCCCGTCAAGGCCGGCACGCGGTTCGACGCCGTGTACGCCCGGTTGGCCGATCCCCGCGACGGACAGTGGACCTTCCGGGCCGATGGACACTTTTCGCGCGAGAATTCCGCCGCCGCCGGAGCCGCGGTGGTCTCCACCGGCACGTATGCCTTTGAAGAGTACACCCTGCGGCTCGTCCTGGCGGGGGGCGAAGTCCAGACCCTGACCGTGGCGGCGGTGGGGGATACGGACGAAGCCGGCCGACCCGAGACCCTCTGGTGCGAAGGCGCACGATTGCGGCGTCAATAGGAGGGTCGGATCGCCGCCGGGTTTTCGGCTGGAGAGACGACCATGCCATGGCAGGCTGGACGCGCCGAAGCGGGGCTTGGACGCGTGAGATGCGGGTTTGGCCGTTGTTCGTCGCAGGCCAGTTGACAGCGCACGAATGAATTTCAACGTGCCTATGTCATGGTTCGTCGTGTTCTTCACCTCTTTGGGCTCAGCGCGGTTTTGATCGCGACGACGCTGGGGTGGGGAAAGGAAAAGGCCTCGAAGACCCAAATGGCGTTTCCGCCCGGGCTCAAACGCTCGGGCACCGTGTCCGCCCAGGAGCTGTTGACGTCAGCGCAGAAACTGCTGCCCAAGGACGCCTTTCTCGGGCCGCTGCTCGACAAACGGTACTCGGTGATCAAGTACGAGTGGCTGGTCGACACCTTCATTCCCTACTACCAGGAGGCGGTGGAGGTCCTGAAGACCGTCGCTGATGGAAAGACGGAAGGTTCAGATTGTGATGATTTTGGGTTATTTTTGCGCCAGACCATCGGCCTTTCGGGGGTGGTTGGACGGGTGGCTTCACCCGCCGCCGCGCAGGTGGTGGTGTTTCAATCCCGGGCCTTCTCGGGCGTAGGCATCACCCGCGAGCGCCACATGGTCGGCCTCGTCCTGACCGACCGGGGCTGGTACGTGATCGAACCGCAAAACGCCCAGAAGCTTGAACCCGTCGATCATTACGCCAACCGGCGCGGTATCCAATATATCACCTTTCACTAATCCCTGCCTCCGCCGTACTTCGGGCCCTCGCGGCGCGGAGCAGGCGGGCTGCCTGAGCCTTCAATTTATCAACCTATGAAAACCAAAGTCATGTTGCTTGCCGCGTTGGTCCTTGGATCCACCGCGTTGTCGGCGGAAGAAGTCCGCGCCACTCAGTCCCTCGCCACCCAGGAAACCCAGAAGCTGGACAAGTTCATGGTCACCGGCTCGTTGGAGACTGCTCAAGTCGAAGCCACCAAACTCGATAAGTTCATGGTGACGGGCTCGTTGGAGTCGCCCCAAGTGGAAGTGACCAAACTCGACAAATTCATGGTCACGGGATCGCTCGAGTCGCCTCAGGTGGAAGCCACCAAATTGGACAAGTTCATGGTGACAGGCTCCTTGGAGTCGCCACAGGTGGAAGTGACCAAGCTCGACAAGTTTATGGTGACGGGCTCGCTGGAGTCGCCGCAGGTGGAAGTCACGAAGCTGGACAAATTCATGGTCACCGGCTCCATGGCCTCGGAGACCGTCAAACGGCGTTACGCGAACAAGCGATAACAGTCTGAATCCCAGGTCTTTTTGAGTGTGGGCGGAGTCTCCTGTGGGGGCTCCGCCTCTTTTTTGGATCGCGGGGATGGCCAGTCATTGTGCCGCGAGGGCGTCGTGTCCGGACAAAAAAGTGGCTGGCCGTGTACCCCTACACGGCCAGCCTTTGCTTTCTTAGTTACCCCAAAACTTCCGCTAAGCGGAAGTAAGTGTTCTGATGAGGAGACAGAACACCACGAACCATGTTCCGTCAAGGGCACCCAAAATTGAAGTAATACCTATTAGACAGGGTTACAGGGCCTGTAAGCCGGGCGCACGGCAGCTGATGCAGGAATCACCCGCTGCGATCGCGGCGAACGTTTGGGCGGTGATCAGATAGGCAACTTCTTCTTCCGTAACAGAATAGGAACTGAATTACCTCTGCCCTGCCGATGGTGCGCCTCGCTTGCGGCTGATTCAAGCCCTTGATATCGAGGTTCCTCGGCCAGAGACGGTGAATTCGGCGATTCGATGGTGGAAACGAGCGTTACCTGTTTTAATTAAGAGACTTAAATCCATAGCGTGCGCGAGTTGCGTCGAGTTCTGGGGGCAGCGCGATGGCACAGAATAATTTCGACCCGTGCCTTGGAAAAGCGGAGACTAGGGCTGTGAAACCCCGTCCCAACCTCGTCGAGATCTCCCGTCGTTCGTTCGTCAAGCGCTGCGCGACCCTGGCGGCCGCGACCGGCCTTCCCCTTTGGTTTGTCGAGCGTCAGCTGAGTGCTGCCGAGGAAACAAAGAAGCCCCTGTCCGCCAACGACAAGCCTGGCATTGCGTTGGTGGGTTGTGGCGGCATGGGCACGGTGGATGGACAAAACTCCGCGAATCACGGCAACGTCCTCGCCGTCTGCGATGTGGACTCGGACCATGCGGCGGCCGCGGCGGCGAAGCTCACGGTGGACGGCCGTGTGCCCCAGATTTACAGTGACGTGCGCAAGCTTCTGGAACGAAAGGACATTCACGTCATCATCAACGGCACCCCGGACCACTGGCATACTCTCGTCAATCTCGGGGCGAGTCGCGCCGGCAAGGATGTGTATTCAGAAAAGCCTCTGACGCTCACGATCGACGAGGGGCGCCGGCTGGTGAAGGAGCTCACCCAACGCGGGACGATTCTGCAAACGGGTACGCAGCAGCGGAGCTCGCAGCGGTTTCGAATGGCCTGTGAGCTCGTGCGCAACGGTCGCCTGGGCAAACTGAACGAGGTGAAGGTGTGGCTGCCGGCGGGACTGCGCGAGGGGCCGTTTGCCACTGCCCCGGTGCCGGCCGCGCTGAACTGGGACTATTGGCTGGGTCAGGCGCCGAAGGTGGACTACGTGCCGGAGCGGGCCCACACCAAGTTTCGCTACTGGTACGACTACTCTGGCGGCACGATGACCGACTGGGGTGCGCACCACAACGACATCGCCTACTGGGCCATCGGCCAGCGCGCACCGGTCAAGGTCGAATCGACCCGGCTGGCGGAGCCGATAGCGGGTGGATACGATGCGATCAGCGACTACGAGGTCCGCTACACCTATGCGGACGGGACGAAGCTCACGATCATGTCGACCCACGGTGACGACATCTTCGGCCGCACGCAGGATCCCAACGCCCAGCGCAATGGCATCCGGTTTGAGGGCAGCACAGGCTGGCTGTGGGTGAACCGCAGCGAACTCAAGGCGAGCGATCCGGAGCTGCTCCGCACGCCGCTGCCTGCCGATGCGACGCGGCTGTATTTGAGCAACGACCACATGTTGAACTTCTTTGATTGTGTGCGCTCGCGCAAGGCGCCGATTTGCGATGTCGAAACCGGACACCTCTCCGCCAACATGTGTCACCTCGGCGCGATTTCGTTGCGCACCCGGAAGTCACTCACCTGGGACCCTAAGGCGGAGAAGTTCACCGGCGAGCACGCCCGCGAGGCCAATCGCTACCTCTCGCGCGAAATGCGCAAGCCGTACGACTACAGCTTTGTGAGCTGAGCTGGGACGGTTCGGAAGATTCACCACGAAGGGACACGAACGAACACGAATCCAGAGCCGGGTAAGCCGAAACCGCGCTGTTGCGGGCCCCGAGCAAGACTGTCTCCGAATTCGTGTCCATTCGGTTCAAGGCCCGCCTGGTCCGGGGTGGGTTGAGCGACGGTGAACCGTCCTGCCGGCTGGGTGCGCCTCCCACGAGGTCGTGGGCGGATCAACGCGTGCTGCCGGGCTCGCCGCTGCGACCCGCCCTCAGGACGAGGGTGCCGTCGGGCCGGCGCTCCGATTTGACGTCGTAGATTTCCTCCAGCACGCGTACAAATCCGTCCACGTCCTGCGTGGGAAAGCGCCCGCCGATCCGCACCTCGCCCAGCGCGGGATCCGCGATTTCGATCCTCCGGCCCGATTCCCGCGCGAACGCTGCCACCAGTTCCTTCAGGGTGGCTCCCGCCAGTTCGAGCATGGGTTCGTACCAGGCCAGACTGCGCGCGATCTCGGCCGCGGAGACCGGGCGAACTGACAGCCGCTCGTGGCGGGGGAGGGCAGAGGAGGCAACCCTCGCCCGGTGTCCCGCCTCCACCCGTGCCGAAGCGTCCTCTGCGGGAGGCGCTGCGATTGACGCCTGGGTCTCGGAGGGTGGCGTCACCTGCACGGTTCCTTCGGTGACGAGGACGTCAATCGATTCGGACTCCACGCGGACGGCGAAAGCCGTGCCGATGGCGCGCACCGTCACTTTTCCGGCTTCAACCAAAAAGGGGCGCGCAGGGTCCTTGGTGACCGTGAAAAAGGCCTCTCCGCGCAACAGCCGGATCCGCCGCTCGCCTGCCGTGAACGCCTCGAGAATCTCGGCGTCGCCTTTCAACCACGCCAGGCTGCCATCCGCGAGCGCCCGCCTCGTGGGCGCTGACCGGCTTGAAGTGAGGGCGGAGTTGGCAGTGGAAGTGGTTTCGCGATCCACGCTGCGGAGCCCGACCACGCCGACCAGGATGATCGCCGCGGCCGCCGCAAGCACACCCAGAATGGGTCGAGAGGGCCGGTGAAGAGGGACGGGCTCGGGTGCATGAGCACGACCCACCACCTGACCGAGTCCGCGAAACGTCCGCCAGGCGGCCGAAGATTGGGCGAATGCCCTGGCGTGACGCGGGTCGGCGGCGAGCCACGATTCCAGCTCTGCGCGTTCGGCGGCCGAGAGGGTCCGATCTTGTCGCACCACCCATTGGGCCGCGAGATCGCGAATCACGGAGTCCCCGCTCTTTCCAGGATTGGGCGTCGACGGCGTCATGGAGTCACTTTCGGTCCGGCAAGGCACCGTGGGCGGCAAAGTAGTCTTCGCAGCGCCGCAGTGCCTTGGTCAGCTGCGATTCCACGGTGTGCTCGGAGATGCCCAGACGCTGGGCGATCTCGCGCTGGGAGAGGTTCTCAAACTGCCGCAGGATGAACACTGCCCGGCAGCGCGCGGGCAGCGCCTCGATTGCATCCGCCAACAGTTCGATCTCCTGCCCGCGACTGACGACCTCCGCGGATCCGGGCGTGTCGTCCATGACTCCCAAGTATTCATTCTCGGTCACGGGCGAGATGGCGGCCGTGCCGCGACGGCGGAAAAGATCGTGCGCCGCATTGCGCGCCATCGTGAACAACAAACCGCGCGGTGAACGAAGTCGGCCCGCCTCGCGCATGCGCAAGAGCCGCGTGTAGCTCTCTTGCACCAAATCGTCGATGTCGCTCGGACGCGCGATTCCCATGAGGTAACTTCGCAGCACGCCTTCGTGCGGCTGCACCTCTTTGGCAAACCACGCAGTGGTCTCGGAATCGTGGGGCGGCATGTCCGGTCGGGGTAACCGGCCTGCATGGAAGGTCGGCCTGGACCGGGTTGGCAAGCGTGGCGTGGAGGCAGGGTGAAAAAATAGTTTGCCGGCTTCGTAACGGAATCGGGCTCCTTCGGCGACGTTCAGAAAGCAACCTGTGTTACCAGTCCCCAACCCCACCGATCGACCGGTTGCCCGAGCCCTCCCGGTCCCACTATCGTCGGTTCCAACGGCATCCACTGCCGTTTCTACCGCCGCCATGCGCCTGCCCTTCCCGATCCTCTCGTCCTGCCTGGTTTCATTCCTAATGGCGAGTTTGCCCCGCGCGCTGGCGCAGTCGGACGCCGCTCCTCCTGCCGCCGCCGACGCTCAGGGTGAGGTGAAAGGATCGCGCTCCTTTGAGATACCTGCGGCGGATGCCAGCGAGTCCCTCGCATCCTTTTCGCGGCAATCCGGCAGCGCACTGGTCTACGTCGTCGAGCAAGTCCGCGGCGTCCGCACACAGGGCATTCGTGGGAACTTTCGACCCCGTGATGCCTTGGAGCGGCTGCTGTCCAACACCGACCTCACGGTCGCCGAGGACCGTCGGACCGGTGCGTTGATCGTCAAGCGTGCCCCTTCCTCCCGGCCGTCCGAACGCGGTTCGCTCCCCACCTCCTCCCGTTCGGAATCCTCTTCCTCCCCTCACTCCCCCATGACTCCCTCCCTCATGTCACGGCTCGCTGCGGCGCTCGCCGCCTTCAGCGGCACCGCCTTGTCGGCCCAAACCAATTCGTCCCCCGGCGCGAACGCGGCCAGGGACGACACGGTCCAGCTTTCTCCCTTCACCGTGGTATCCGAAAAGGAGTACGGTTACCGGGCGACCAACTCCATCACCGCGACCGGCATCGGCTCCGAGATTTACCGGACACCCATCAGCATATCCGTGGTGACCTCGGACCTGATCCGTGACCTTGGCGCCGGATCGCTTCGCGAGGCACTGCTGTATTCAACCAGTGTGACCGGTGACCGCCGCGATCCCGGCAGCAGCGGCACCGGAGGGAGCGCGATGCGGGGTTTTGCGACCCAGCTTCTGGTCAACCGCCTGAGCGCGAGTGTGCGCAATCCTGTTCCTTATTTCATCGAGCGGGTGGAGATTGTGAAAGGTCCCAACGCGGTCTTTTTCGGCCGGGTCGCACCCAACGGAGTGCTCAACGTCATCACCTTGAAGCCGAAGTCGTCCACCGAGACCATCGCGCATGCGACCTACGGCAGCTATGACTTCGTGAACCTGTTTCTCGATCAAAACCTCAAGCTCGGGGACCATGTCTCCCTGCGGTTGGCCGGCAACTGGCTCGACCAGCGGTCGGGTTCATATGACTACACCTATCGTCGCTCCGAGAGCGGCTATGCGGCGTTGAAGTGGGACTTCACCTCGACGATTTCGCTCAATGTGACGGCGAGTATCGATCACGGGAAAGAGAACAAGCTGTCAGTCTCTCCGCGGACCAATCCCGCCTACATTGCCTACACGCGGGCCAACCCCACCAGCACGCTGGGTTTGATTCAGTGGGGAGCGCAGTTCGTCGCCCCCAATACCCCGGTGGTGACCGACTACTACAACGACCTCTACGATCCGACCACGGTCTTTTCCAGTGGCGTACGCGGCAACAACAACGGTCCGGATGCCTTCCAGGAGGACTGGAACACCTTTGTTCAGACCGAATTGCTGGGCACGTTCGGCGATGGATTGTCCGCCCGGCTGGCGCACGCCTATGGCGACAATGAATTCGAGATTCTCGAACACATCGGATACCCGACCTTCAACGGCACGTTTCCCCTCGCGGCGCCGAACTACCGGGGAACGAAGACGCGCGGCAACACGCTGGAAGCCGAGGTGGTGGCGTCGTTCTCCCTGCTCGGCACCCGCCACCAGCTCCTCCTGGGAGGCCGGCTCTATTTTCCCCGGAGCGGAAGCTTCGCCGCTGCCGGCCGGGCCTACACCTGGAATCACCTGACGCAAGGTGACCGTCGCATCATCCGCGACGGATATCCCAACGGCCTCGTCAAACCCGCGGTGGTGTATGCGTCGGGCGACGAAACTGCCTTGTACGCGATTGATCAAATTTCGCTCTGGGAGGACAAAGCCAAGCTTCTGGCGGGTGTGCGGCGCACCAAAGTCGAGAACAACACGGGGCTTGCCGGAGCCGTCACGCTGGCCCAGACGGAAACAACTCCGCAGGTCGGTCTCCTGCTCGAGCCGGTCAAGGGGTGGGCGTTCTTCGGCAACTACAGCCGGAGCTTCGAGCCTCAGTTCAATGTTGATGCAGAGGGGAAAATCGCCACCAACGTCGAAGGCAAAGGGTACGAGTTTGGATTCAAGTCGCAGCTGCTGGACGGGCGGCTTTCCGGAACGGTTTCCTACTTCGACCTGACAAGAAAAGGCGAAGTTCGGCGCGACTTCACTCGCGAAACCCTCACGGGGAAGGTGCCTCTCTTCATTCCCGGCGGGACTCAGGCGGCCCACGGCGCCGAGTTCGAGCTGTACTACAACCCCAGGCCGAACCTCCAGTTCATCTTCAACTATACCCGGCTCTGGGAGGCCAATGTGACACAGGATATCACCCAGCCCTTCATTGTCGGGGCGCGGTTGCGCAATGCCCCTCCCTATAGCAGCGCCTTGTGGACCCGCTACACCGTCCCTTCCGGGCGACTTCAGGGGCTGTTTTTCACCGGTGGCGTCCGTGCCAGCGGCGAGATCATCCCGATCGTCAATGCGCTCTTCTCCATTCGTCAGCCCGGGTACGTCAATGTCGACGCAGGGGTCGGCTATGAAGGCAAACTGCTCGGGCGTCCGGTCACGATCGGATTGAACGTGAAGAACGTCCTCGATCGCGAGTTTTACGACGGGCAGTGGACGCTGGCCGATCCACGGACCGCGTACCTGAAGATCGAAACCCGGTTCTGACCACGCCGCCCGAGTGTCCGCCTGACGAACCATGAGCCGAACCCTGTATCCAAGACGGAGATTTTTGTCCCAGGCCGGCTGTGCGGCGGCGGCTCTCCTGCTGCCTGTCCGAGGTCGGAGCGCTCCGATGGGATCGGAGATGGACGCGGCGAGCGAGGCCGCGCTGGCCGAGCTCTGGCGTCGCTGGGTGACACCCGACCACGGTACGGTGCTTGCGTACTCCGCGCTCGATGGTCAGGTCGTCCTGCCCACACCGGAGGACTGCGCGGCCGCGCGACCGAACGGCATGAGTTGGTGCACCCCCATTTCCGACGGCCCGCTGACCGGCGGACTTCTGCTCGACGGTCTCTGCCTCCGGTGGCAGGCCCGGCGCACACGGGAGACGGCGTCGCAGGCAAGGCAGATTGCACGGGGACTCGTGGCGCTGGGCCGGGCTGGACGCACCCCGGGGTTTGTCGCGCGCGGCTTTGCGTCGGATGGTCGTGGGTTTTATCCCGCCAGTTCCGAGGATCAGGTCATGCCGTGGGTCTACGGACTCTGGCGCTATGCGCGCAGCGAGCTCCCTGAGCCCAGCGAGCGCCGCGAGATCGCGGCCTTGCTGGAAGGGTGCGTACGCGCCCTGGAAAAGCACACGTGGCAGGTGCCGTGCGAGCCTTTGGAATTTGGCTACCGCGGAAACTTCATTCGGGCGAAACACAAGGACACGACCCGCCTGTTGTTTCTCAATCGCGCCCTGCACGAATTGACCGGGCGGACCGTCTGGCTGGACAACTACCGTCGTTTGGCGGAGGAGCGCATCGGGCCGGAGCAACGCACCCGGATCGAATGGTGTTCGGCCGGCATGGAGTTTGTGAACTCCACGGCGGAGGTGATCCCGACCAAGGAGACCGCGAGTGTCTCCCGGTCGCTCTGGACATCCAGCCTCGCGCAGGCCGCGCTCCGTGGCTTGTGGGAATTGGAGACCGACCCCGGCTGGCGACGCGAATATGCCCGGGGACTCTCGCTCAACGCCCGCGCCGCCCGGCCGCACCTCGCGCCCGTCCACGAGCACGCGGCGGAGCCGACTCAGGCCTTCGATGGCGACTGGCGGGCCCTGAACCCCACCTGGAAACCCCAGGTGAATTGTGACGAGGCGATCATCCTCGGCCGCAGCCAGCTTCCCTTGTGGGAGAAGCAGAATCCCCGACTTCGCTGGGAGGACAACACGGTGCGGGAACCGCTCTTCGCCGCCTGGATCATCGCCCTCGGCAGCTCCGCCGAGGATCACCAGGGACTCGACGGACAGGTGGGCGCGATGCTCGCCCGTTTCCGCTGGCCGACCCTCGTCACCAGCGGTTTCGCCATCGTGGTGAATGTGAGGCATCAGCTCGCGGTGACGGGTTGATCGGAGAAGCGCGAAGACGCGATGACGCAACGTTCGATCTGGAAGGAGTCGGCCGGGCATGCGCGCCGTTTCCTGTAATACCTTGGCCGCAACCGTTCAGACGAGAAACCACGAATTGACACGAATCCCGCGGACGCGGGACGAATCGGGAGTGAGATACGAAGACTCGAGCACCTGAGTTTACCTCACCAAAGAGTGAACCAATCCTTCGCAACTCTTGGTCCCTGTTTTCATTCGTGTAGATTCGTGTCAATTCGTGGTTCAAATGCATGGTTCCGGTTATGTGGTGTGAGGGATCGCTCACCCGTCGTAACCGGGTCCGTCGTGTTCGGGGGTTGGGCTGTGAGGGGGAGGTTCTGCATTCGCCGCGGCGATTCGAGCCTCCAACTCGGCGAAACGGCGTTCGGCGGCCCGGATCTCCCGGGCGCGGACGGTGCCCTCGCCGCCGGAGGTCGCTTGGGACCCCCAGGAATACCATAGGCTGATGGACCGCTCGCGGAGCCAGGTGTAGACGGTGCGATCCTCCTCACCCATGTAAGCCTCGGCGAGGCCCCCGAGGTCGGTGGCGGCTCGCTCGATCCGTTCACCAAACGGGCCGCCTTCCTTGACCAGGGCGCGCACCTGCTCCTCGGCTTCGTCGAAGCGACGGCGCGCGGCCAGGGCCCAGACGCGTTGGAGTCCCGCGTCGTATCCACCGGACTCAGTGACCAGCTTCGGGGCGACCGCGGGCGGCGGAGGCGGCGGTTTCGGTCGGCGGACGACGCGCTCGGCTTCACCCATCGCGAAATACTCGCGCATCGCACCGCTGCGAGGCCCTTCCTTGGCGGCGAGGGAAAAGACCATGCGCTCGCGGACTCCCTGGCGTTCCCACTCGAGGAAGAACTCCTGCCGCGGCCAGTCGAGCTCCATGATCCTCAGCATGCCCTGCTCCCCTGCGTGGTGCTTTGTCCCACGAGCATCGCGGAAGTCCTGCAGCACGGTCAACGAGTGGTCCACGCTCAGATGGTCGATCGTACAGCCCATGGTGCGCCCTCCTACTCCGTCAGCCAGCGCAGGGCCGGAGGCGCGTCCACCATCAGCGGCTGCCAGGTCCAGCCGGACGCCAGCACGGCTTGAACGACCGGTGATTTCATGGCCTGCAGGTCGAAGCTCACGGTGTGGCTCAGGTCGCCGGTGGGACGGCCGGCGGGGTCAAGCTGCACGCCGCCGACGCGTTCGTAGTCGCGGGAGAAAAAGGTGAGTCCCAGTCCCGCCTTCCATTCGAGACGCAATCCCCCGGCGCCGGCCTTGGCGTCCCAGCGGCTCAGGTACTCCCGCATGCGGACCGTGTGGCTGTCGGGATCGATGCGGAGCGTAAGTTTGTGGATACGCTTGGTCGCGTTGGCCTGCAGGGCATCGACCCAGCGGCGCTCCCCCAGATTCCAGGTGACTTCAAGCGTGGCTTGGTCGCGTCCGGAGGTGACCAGCAGCGGGCGATCGCGCTGGTTCAGTGCAAGCAGCCGACTTCGGAGTGTGGAGAGGGGCACCGGGGTCAGGTGGGACTCAGGTGATTCACGCCCCGCCCAGGCCGCGCCCTTGAAGAACCAGACGACGGCAACGATCAGGTTGATGCCAACGAACGCCGCGAGCAGGGGTTTGTTGTCGCGAATGCGGTTGGAGACCTGGCGGCGGGATGGGTCGTCGAGCGGCACGTGCGCCGGTCCGCTGCGGGGGGCACCGAGTGCCCTCGACCGTGGGCCCTCCACACTGGGTCGGGATGCCCCGGACCAGGCGTAGAGCTCCCGCCCCGCCGCCACGACGTGTGTCCATTCGCCCCCGCCATTGTAGCGCCGGCCCGTCCAACCGTCGCTGTCGTCGCCGGACACCCCGGTGAGTTGGAAGAACGCACGGTAGGCGGCGAGTGCCCGCGCTGCTGCCGCCTCATCCGGAAACCGGGCGGCCAGGGCGGATTCACCGCTGGCCCGGAATGACAGTTTCGCTTCCTCGGCTTCACCGAGGATCGCACCCAGGCCGCGCTTGGCGTCGGTGATGAGGCTCGGGTCGGCGTCGGCTCCGAAAATGAGATCCCAGGCCACCGGTGCGTGGGTGGACGGTGCGGTCACCGGGGCCTCGACGGCCGACGCCGCGCGGAGCGGTTCCTTGGTCCGGGCGTAAGCGAGTGCGTCCAGGAGATGTACAACCCCCTGGGGCAAAGCAACGAGCGCAAGGAATCCAAAGAAGAAAACCAGGGGGCGCAGCGACATCCCGGAGCGGAGCATCAACCAGGAGAAGAGCAGGGCCAGGCCACCGGTGATGGTGACAAAAATAAACACGCCAGCGGCGGCCGGGTAGTCGCGAAACGTCTGAAGCAGTCGCTCCATGATGTGGGTTGGAAGAACGCGGCAGGATGGGAGAATTCCGGTCACTGACAATCCTGCAGGCGAAATCCCGCTGAGGGCGGATGGGCGCGGGGAGCAAGCGTCACCGCCTTAGCGGTATCCAAGGGCGGCGTCCGTTGGAGGTGGGGGCGCCGACCCCGCGGGGATTGGCGTCGCGTAAAGAAATCCTACAACGGAGGCGGGACCGGTCGGTCCCGTCGCGGCCTCAGCGAGGCCGCCTACAACGGAATCGCTGTGATTTCCCACGCCCGGTCCTTAAGTGGCCGCGCATGCACAGCCACGGGATTCGTGGTTCCATTCCAGCAGGTCGCTTGCGGCTTGAGCTCAGGGCGGGCGGGGCCAGACTGGGGCACGCATGAAGCTCCGTCTTGTCATCGCGTTGCTCGGGGCGGGGAGTTGCGCGTGGGCGCAGACGTCCACGGTCAACCGGGAGCCGGTTGAGTTGCCGGTGTACACGGTGCAGGGGACGGTGGATCCGCTGCCGCCGGAGTCCTGGCGCTATACCCGGATCGACGGATTCGAGGTGCTGTCGGATGGTTCTCCGGAACAGACGAAGCACTGGGTCGAGGAGTTCCAGCGTTTCCACTACGCGATCACGCTGGTGTGGCCGGTGGGACACCTTCGGCGCCAGCCGCCCGCCCTGCTGGTGCTTTGTGACAATGCGCAGTCCTACACGCACCTCCTGCCCAAGGAGGCGGTGTCGCGTGGCAGCCTGGGGTACAGCGCCGGCTATCAGCTGCGGGAGCACGCGGCCATCGTCGTCGACTTTTCCGGGCGGCTGCCGGACACGGTATCCGCCTCTGACATGCTCAGTCCCGGATTGGAGGGTCCGTCCCTGTCGTCCGGCAGCGACATCGGGGGAATCCAAAGCGATCCCTATCGCGCCCTCTACCGCGAGTACATCCACCTCGTGCTTTCGCAGGTTGATCCGCCGGCGCCGGCGTGGTTTGAGGAGGGACTCTGCCAGCTGCTGGCGGATATCCGAATCACCGATACCAGCATCACGGTGGGAAAACTGGACCAGGAGAACAGCTTCGAGGGTGCCGACAAACGCGAGCCGACCTTCAACCTTGCGCTGAAGGAAAAGGGGTTGCTGCCGATGCAGGAGATTTTTTCCCCGGAGGCCGGCGTGCTCACTCCGGGAGGCGAGAGGAACGGTCGGTGGGCCCTGCAGTGTTATGCCTTTGTGCACTGGGGGCTCTATGGCGCGTTTGGCAAGAACCAGAAGCCCTTCCTCCAGTTTCTGGTGCGGTCGTCGCGGGAACCGGTGACCGAGGCCCTGTTCCGACAGTATTTCAAGAAGACCTACAAGCAGATGGCGCAGGAGTTGAGAACCTACACGGAATGGTCGCGCTACAAGGTGGCCGGTCTGCGGGCCGACGGTAAGGAGAAGCTTCCACCTCCGGGCCCGTTCGAGGTGCGCGAGGCAAGTGATGCGGATGTTGGCCGGATCAAGGGCCAGGTCCTGCGTCTGGCCGGCCGAATCGCGGACGCGCGGGAGGCGCTGATTGCGCCCTATCGTCGCGGAGCGCGCGACACCGCCCTGCTTGCCGAGCTGGGCCTGGCCGAACTCGCGCGGAATGAGCGGGAGCGGGCTCGCGCGTTCCTGGTGACGGCGACGATTCGTGCGACGGACCAGCCCCGTGCCTACCTGGAGCTGGCCCGGCTGCAACTCGCCGCCCTCCAGACGCATGCGGCCGGGCGCCGGTTCACCGCGGTGGAAATTGCCCCGGCTCAGGCCCTGCTTCGCCGGGCCGCCGAACTGCCGCCGACCTTGCCCGAGGTGTACGAGGTCATGACCCAATCCTGGTTGATGAGCAGTGAGTCGCCGGATGCCGCGGCTCTAAAGTGGCTGGACGACGGGGTGAGGGCGTTTCCAGGCGACGCCGCACTGATCTGCGGGCTGGCGGAGCTGAAGGTGAAGTCAGGGGAACTGGACTCGGCGCGTTCACTGATTGCGCATGGTCTCAAGGTCCTGACCGAATCCTCCCACCGCCAGCGCCTCCAATCGTTGCAGGCGACCCTGCCGCCGGTGCCGGCCTCCTGAGCCGCGACGAGACCGGTCGGTACCGCCTCCGTTATCCGATTTCTTCACGCGACGCCGATCTCCGCGGGGTCGGCGACCCCACCTCCAACCAACACCGACCTTGGATCGAGCTTAAGTTAACGCGCTTGCGCGACTGCGGGAGCGCCCTCCAACGGAGATGGGGATTGGGATCTGAGGGAGGCGTGGAGGGCGCGAAGGAGTCGCGTCGCGTCCGAGTGCGGTCGCGGTTCAGGACGTCGCGGGCTGGACGATACGCTTGAGTTTGAGGGCGGCCGGGGCCAGCGCCTTTTTGCGGGTGGGAGCCGGTGCGGTCCAGGCGTCGGAGGTGGCCTCGACGCGTTTGGGCTCGGAGGGCGTCCCACGGCTGCCGTCCACCAGTGTCCGCAGCTGCTGGATGGCCCCTTCGAGCGAGACTGCCTGCGAGCTCAGTTCTTCTGCCGCGGCGGCGCCTTCCTCGGCGCTGGCGGCGGTGGTCTGGGTCACCTGGTCCATCTGGGAGATGGCGGTGGAAATCTGCTCGATGCCCTGGCTCTGCTCCTTGGACGAACCGGCGATCTCGGCCACGAGGTCATCGACCTGGCGGGCCTTGGTCAGGATCTCCTGGAGGCTGACCGAGACCTTGCCGCTGATGGCGACGCCTTCCTGGCTCTTGCGAATCGAGTCCTCGATCTTGTCCGCGGTTTCGCGGGCGGCCGTCGCACTGCGCTGGGCCAGGTTGCGCACTTCGTCGGCGACCACGGCGAACCCCATGCCGGCTTCACCGGCGCGCGCCGCTTCGACCGCGGCGTTCAGGGCGAGGATGTTGGTCTGAAACGCGATTTCGTCGATCGTCTTGATGATCTTCGCGATGTTGTCCGAGGAGGCCTTGATGGCGTCCATCGACAGTGTCATGGCGTTCATCTCGGCGACGCCTGCGTCGGCGGCCTTGCGCGTCTGTTCCGAGATGGACTTGGCGGACTCGGCGTTCTCGGCGTTTCGTTTGGTCATGGAGGTGATTTCCTCAAGCGAGGCGCTTGTTTCCTCGAGCGACGCGGCCTGCTCGCTTGAGCCCTCCGCGAGCGACTGGCTGGAGGCGGAGACCTGTCCCGAGGCGGCGGCCACTTCTTTTGCGCCCAGCCCGAGCACTTCGACGATGCCCTGGATCGGGCGGGCTAGTCCGCGGGCGAGCCAGAACACCACCGCCAGAACGGCGACAAGGGCGCTGGCGCCGATCAGGATGACCAGATTGCGCATCTCCACGGCCGGGGCCAGCACTTCGCTTTCGCGGCTGGTGGTGATGACCGACCACGGGGTCGCTGATTTGCCGATCTTCACCGGGGAAGCCATGCGAAAAGTCATGTCATTGAGTGTCTTTGAAAATGTCTGGGTCACGAACGCCTCGCCTTTCTTCACTGTGGCCAGAAAGGGCTCGAACCAGGCATCGCTCGCGAGCATGGGCTTGCCGAGGCGTTCCTTGTTGGGATGACCGACGTAGAGCCCGCCGTGGGAGACGAGTGCGGCGTATCCAGTATTCCCTACTTTGGTCTCGGCGAGGCGGGCCGAGAGCGTGCTCAGGGGCAGATCGACGCCGGCGGCGCCGACGAACTTGCCGTCGGCGTTGTGGATGGGGACGACCAGGCTGGTCATGAGCACGTCGGTGCCCGCCACCTTGTAGGTGTAGGGTTCGAGCACGGTTTCGCGGTTGGATTCCTTGACGAGCAGGTAGTAGTCGCCGTCGCCCGGTTTGGTGTAGTTGACCAGCGGTTCGACCGCGATCTGGCCGCTGCCGCGATTCCAGTAGGGGAGGTAACGACCCGTCGCGTCATGTCCTGGTTTGTTGGCAAAGCTCGCGTCCTTCTGGTCGAAGGCATCCGGCTCCCACAACGTCCAGACACCGATCAGATCAGAATTTTTCTTAAGCGTGGCTTGGAGCAACGAATCGGCGGCCTCGCGGTTCAGGGGCTGGCTGCCGGCCTGCAGCCCCTCAAGAGTCTCGGCCAGCGACCGGGCGACGTTCATCGAGGCGTTCAGGCGCTGCCCGATTTCGGAGGCAGTCAGATGTGTTTGCTGCTGGCTTACTTCCGTGCTGTCGGCGCGCACGCGACGCGTGACCTGCAGCGTGACGACGGTGGTGAGCACCGCGAGACCGGCGAAGACCGTGGTGCCGATCGACACCAGCAGGCGGGACCTGAGCCCGAGGTTCAGTTGGAATTTCATGACAATCAGTGATTTGTGGAGTATCTGTAGTCCCCTTCCTCGTCCGGATGGAAAGCAGAAAGGCACAGGTGCGTCGCCCCCATGGATTGGGAGGGCGACGCCCCTGTGCCTTTGCCTGACAGGCCCTGAGTCCTGCCCGAGAAAGTGGACCGTAACGGTTTACGGAAACGGTGCATCAATCGGACACGCATGATTTCGCTGAAGCGAAGAATCGCGGCCGGCCTGTTCGCACCCCCGGCTGCCCGGATGCGGAGGGAAACCGCCTTGACTTCGAGGAGGGCCTTGCCGGGGGTCTCTGGGATTCAAGCCGGCGGCCTCCCGCGGCCCTCGCGCTCGCAAGCGTCCGGGACGCCCAGCGTATCGGAGCGGCCATCACACGAAAGGGGGAGTCATGGGGGACCGGGTAGCGAGGTGACGCTTCGCGGGATCCGTGCGGGAGCGCGACAGGGATGGACACCGGCGGATTTCTCTGTCAACCACTTGTCAGGGATGAACAACGGTGATTTTCCAGCCAAACGAAACCGGGTTCGACGGGCGATCGCGACCGGGGTGGGTGTGGCATCGGCGGTCCTGCTCGGGCTGGCCGGGGTGGCGGCGCTGCAGGCGGGCTACATCAAGCGAGGCCGAACCTCGATTCCCGCTTCGGTGGCGAGCGTGGAACCGCATGCCAAGGGCGAGGGCTCCGGCGTGCGGGTGACGGTGGCTTTTCTCACCGAAGGCGGAGGCGCGACGACGTTCGACCTGTCTTCACCGTTCCGGGACTTTCGCAAGGATGAGCGGGTCGAGGTCCTGCACCGAACCATCCCGGCCGCGGGTGGCGTATGGAGAGATGAATACGTGCTGCATGATGGGCGGCTGCTTTGGACCGGAGTGGTGATCCGCCTCGGACTGTCCCTGGGCGGGCTGGTGCTGGCGCGGCTGCTGTGGGGACGGAGCTGACGTTCGGTTCCGCGATTGCCTTGGTGCGGGGGAGCGGACACGGTGCCCCGCCTGCCATGGACTTTCCCGCGCTTGTTATGTCACGCTTTCGCTTGGTCGCGTTCGCCCTGCTGCTGGCGTGGGCGGGGCGCCTCCCCGCCCAGACCGCCCAAGCGACGGTGGAGCCGCCGACCACGGTTGAGGCCCTGCGCGCCCGGCTCGAGGCCCGGCTGAACGACCCCCGTTTCGAGGGGGCGCTTTGGAGCGCCAAGGTGGTGTCGTTGCGCACGGGTGAAGTGTGGTTTGAGCGCGAGGCGGGCCGGTTGATGAGTCCGGCCTCGAACTCCAAACTCTACACCTGCGCCCTGGCGCTCGACCGGCTGGGGTCGGAGGCGCGGCTGGAAACCCGGGTGCTGGGAACGGTGGCCGTGGACGCGGCGGGTGAGTTGCAGGGCGACCTCGTGGTCGACGGTCGCGGTGACCCCGGATGGAATCCCCGACGCAATCAGCAGGATTTCTGGCAGGCCTTCGAGCCGGTGGTCGCAGTGCTCAGGGCGGCCGGCGTGCGACGGGTGTTGGGAGATGTGGTGGCTGACGCGACCTGGTTCCGCATGCCTCCGCACGGCGCGGGCTGGACGGCGGACGATCTCAATGACTACTACGGCGCGGAGGTGTCGGCGGTGACGTTGGAAGAGAACTACGTCGATCTCCGGGTCACCCCGGGCAAGTCCGTGGGTGAAGCGGCCGGACTCGAAGTCCTGCAGCCCCAGAGCGGCCTGCGCTTTGTCAATCACACCCGAACCACCCCCGCCGGAGGCAAGGCCAACCTGGTGGTGCACCGCTTGCCCGGTGAAACGCAGGTCGATGTCTGGGGCGAGATGCCGCTGGGCGCGAAGGAGGAACTCACGGAAGCGACCGTGCCGCGCCCGGCTCAGTGGTACGCGGCGAGCCTGGTTGAAGCCTTGCGAAGAGCGGGGATTCGCGTGGAGGGGCGGGCGCGAAGCCTGCGCTGGCCGGAGCCGTCGGCGGTGGCCCGGGCGCCGGTGCTGCTGGGCACCGTTGCCTCGGCTCCTGTGCGGGACCTGGTGACGGTGATCATGAAGGTTTCGCAAAATCTGCGCACGGATCTCCTGTTTGCGTATCTGGGAGAGCAACGCCGGCGTCCCGACACCCCGGCCTGGCGCACCTCGGAGGAACTCGCGGTGGAAGAATTGGAAGCCTTTCTCAAGGAGAAGGACCTCCGCCCGGGCGACGTGCGCTTTGAAGAGGGGTCCGGTCTTTCGCGCAACAACCTCACCTCGGCCGCGGCGGTGATGAGTCTCCTGCAGTTCATGGCCAGGCATCGCGAGGCCGAAGCGTTTCGTGCTTCCTTGCCCATTGCCGGGATCGACGGAACGCTGCGCAAACGCATGAAAGGGACCCCCGCCGAAGGAAATGTGCGGGCCAAGACGGGCACCCTGCGTTGGGCGCAGTCCCTTTCCGGGTACGTCACGACCGCGGCGGGTGAACCGCTGGCGTTCAGCTTCCTCCTCAACCGTTACCGTGCGGTGCACCCGCGCACGGGTGGAGGAGAGTTGGATGAGGTGGCGGTGATGCTGGCGGAATGCCGGGTTGGGGAGACGAAGCCAGTCGCAGCCCGTCCCCTACGCTGATTCAATGCCCAGAACTGCAAATCAACTACGTAAATTGGGCGAAGTGAGCCTCCCCTCTGGCGTTGCAACGCGAAAGGCGGCATGAAGAGTGGAGTCCCCACCATGAGTGACTCTTCGCGCTTGGTCTCCCTAGACGCCTTTCGAGGTGCCACCGTGGCGGGCATGTTGCTGGTGAACAATCCCGGCTCATGGGGTCACGTTTATCCGCCGTTGCTGCATGCCCCCTGGCATGGATGGACGTTCACCGACCTCGTGTTTCCCTGTTTCCTTTGGATTGTCGGGGTTTCGATGACCCTGTCGTTTTCCCGCCGGCTCGAGGAGGGCGCGAATCGACGCATGCTGATCAAGCACGTCTGGATCCGGTCGTTTCTACTCTTTGCACTCGGGTTACTGCTCACGGCCTTTCCCTTTGGCCTGGTGTCGACGCACACGTTTTCCCTCCACACGTTGCGGATTCCGGGGGTGCTGCAGCGCATTGCGATCTGCTACCTGGTGGCCAGCGCGATTGTGGTGCGGTCCGATTGGCGTGATCAGGTGAAGTGGGTGGTGGGACTTCTGCTGACCTACTGGATCCTGCTGTGCTGGATCCCCGTGCCAGGGTACGGCGCGGGCGTGCTCGACCCGGTCGGCAATGTGCCGGGCTGGATCGACTCGACTTTGCTGGCGGGACACACCTGGACGGGCGCGCCGGCGCCGGGCTTTGATCCGGAGGGCATCCTCTCGACGATCCCGGCGATCGCGACGACCCTGATGGGCTGCCTGGCGGGACGGCTCTTGCGCGAGCCGATGGGTGACTGGAGCAAGGCGTTCTACCTCATGGCGGCGGGGGTGGTGGCCCTGTTTGTCGGTGCGGTGCTGGTGCGGTGGATGCCGATCAACAAGAACCTCTGGACGCCCACCTTTGCCATATTCATGGCCGGCTGGTCCGCGCTCTTCTATGCGCTGTTTTACGGTTTGATTGAGGCAGGGGAGTGGAAGCGTTGGGCGAAGCCGTTCATCATTTATGGACGCAATGCGATCGCCATGTTTGTGCTCGCCGGCCTCCTCGCGAAAGGGATGTCCCTGGTGCAGTGGACCAACCTGGATGGGAAGAAAATCACCCTGAAGGGCTTTGTCTATGACGGCGCCTTTGCGCCCATCGGCGAACCGCGCCTGGCGTCGCTCCTTTTCGCGGTCGTGTTTGTGGGTTTCACGTTCGCAGTCGCCCTGCTGATGTGGCGGCGCCGGTGGTTCATCAAACTGTAGTGGCTGCGGTGCCCTGCGTCACCATGGAGTAAATACCCATCCGCTTGGGCCCGCCCTCTGGATCGCGAACGGAGGCGGGACCGGTCGGTTCCGCCGTCCTGCAGTCGCGCATACGCGTCAACCGAAGGGGATCGGCCGGTGAGGAAAACCGTGCAGCGGTGGAAGCCACGGTTCTGTTCCGGTGGAGGGCGTCGCTCCGTCGGCGCCGGGGGACGGTCCACGAACTACCGCGCCGGCGTGTTAGTCCTCGACGCGTTGACACACCTTGAACCGGGAAGGGACCGCCACGCGCAACCGGCGTCGACGGAGCGACGCCCTCCATTCTAGCCCACTTCCAATCAACACGGTAAATCTACGGCCCCCTAAGTTGACGCGCCCGCGGGCCGGATTGGGGTGGATCCCCGGCAGAAATGGCGCATGATTTGACGAAAATGCCAAAACCGGCCCCGAGCGACCTGAAGGAACTGGTGGCACGCCTGCCGCAGCCCATGCACCAGCTGCTGGGACGTCCGGCTTCGCCGCTGGTGTTGCCGGACAACCTCGTCTGTTTCCAGCGCCGCGAGGCGGACGAACTGAACAAGCCCCGGCGCGGCCGGGCGCTGCATCACCGGTTTGTGCTGATCTTCGCACTGCGGACGACGGTGACGGTGTGTGTCGACGACCGTTCGATTCGCCTGCATGAGGGGGAAGGGCTGCTCGTGTTTCCCTTTCAGTTTCATCACTACATTGAGCCCGCGCGGTCGACGCTGTCCTGGTTGTTTGTCACCTTTGAGCTGGCCGATGCGGAGGCGCTGGCGGGACTCCGTTACCGACCCTTCTCCCTGACGCCGACGCTGCGTTCGCTCGCGGCGGAGCTGGTGGCTGCCTATGAGGAGGAGCGGGCGGCGGATCTCCCCATCTTGCTGCTGGCGCTTCTGCTCGCGCGGCTCCGGCGCCTGCGGGCGGCGCCCCATGCGGCGCCCACGGCGAAGATGCCGGCGCCGGGACTGCTCATGCGCGTGAACCAGCTCGCGCAACGCACGGGTGACATGCCGGGAATCAAGGACATCGCGAAGTCGCTGGGCATCAGTCCCAGCCATCTCCGGGCCCGGTTCCGCGCCTCGTGCGGAGTCAGCATTGGGCGACACCTGCGGCGGCTCCGCCTGGAGCAGGCCTGCGGGATGCTCCGACTCGGTCCCCAGCGGGTTTCCGAAATCGCGGAGCAGTGCGGCTTTTCGTCGATCCACGCCTTCAGCCGCGCTTTCCGGGCCGCCTACGGGGTGTCGCCGCTCGGCTACCGTCACAGTGGCGGCAAGACGGTTGCGAGGGCGCGCAAGGTGCAACGCTGATCGTGCCCGCGGGTTGGATCGGGATACCGTGCGGCGGCCTTTCCCTGCTCAAGTCACGAAGGGCTCCGGCGACATTATCAAAAATGATGAACTTTTTGACAAAAATGCCAGCGAGCTCCCGGCTTTCCCTCGGCGCGGGCGCCCGGCGGTGGGCGCGCGGCGAGAAAAGCCTTGGAGATGGAGCCGGCCGGATTAGGCTCACCGGTCACCAAACCAAGCCGATCGCGCCCGTCGCATGACGTGTCGCGTGCAGAGAACCATCCAACGATGAGCTATCCAGACGTTCGTTATCCCCGTTCGTTTCTTTTCCGGCTGTTGCCTCATGCAACGAGCCTCGTATTTGTCCTGATAGCGACCCTGTTTGTTCCCGCACTTTTTGCGCAGGAAACCGGCACGGCGCGCATTTCAGGTGCTGTCACCAGCAAATCGTCGAAGAATGCGCTCCAGGGCGCGGTGGTCATGGTACCGTCGCTCAACCGCTCGGTCCTGACCGACAGTTCGGGCAACTTCTCGCTCCGCGACCTCCCGGCCGGCGCGCTCGACGTGGTGGTGTCGTACACCGGCTTCACCGAGACCTCCCAGCGGATTGTTGCCGAGAGCGGTAAGAACGTGGAAGTCTCGTTCGAGCTGGCCAGCGCCGACATCGTGCAGATGGAGGCCTTCACGGTCGAATCGATGAAGGAAGGTCAGGCGCTCTCGATCACCGAGCAACGCAATGCGATGAACGTGAAGACCGTGGTGGCGCTGGATGAGTGGGGGGTGCTTCCCACCCAGAACATCGGTGAGCTCGCCTCCCGTCTGCCTGGCATCACCTACACCACGGATGAGGACGACCTCATGATCAATGTCAGTATCCGTGGTCAGCCGGACAGCTACACCCGGCTCAACGTCGACGGGATGTCGACCACGGGCGTCAGCGGCATCGGTCGTACCGCCACCCTGCATTCGTTCTCCGCCTCCAACTACGAACAGATTGAGGTCATCGCAGGTCAGACCCCGGACAAGCGTGCCGACTCCCTCGGTGGTCAGCTGAACCTCAAGACCCGTTCGCCGCTCGCGATGCGGGAGAGCCGTCGCTACAACTACAATTTTAACCTCCGCTACTTCCCCTCGTATTCGGACCGCAACCAGCAGCTCGCTGACCATCCCCTGCACCCTGACATGAGCGTAGGCTACACGGGTGTGTATGACGTGTTCGGCGGCCGGCGAAACCTCGGCATCGTGCTCAATGCCTCCTACCAGGAGGTCGTAAATCAAATCGACTACGATTTTCTGCAGTACCAGAACACCAACGATCCGATTGCCTACTTCCACGACTACGACAAGCGGAGCGGCCTGAATCATCGCAAGATCACGGCGTTCATGGCCCGCGCCGACTATCGCCTCTCCGACTCGACCACGGTTTCGCTTCGTTTCCTCTACAATGCTGGAGACGAACCATTCTACGACCGGACACGCGTCAATCCGTTTGCGCCCCGCACCATCTACAATGCGACCACGACGCCGAACGGCGCAATCTTGCCCGACTACACCGCGAATCGCACCGAAGTCCGTCCAGTGGCTGGCGTCCGGTTCGACATCAACACCTGGGGATTTTCCTTTGCGAGCAAGAATCCGACCGGAACGCTCGCGTTTGAACACGACTGGGGCCGCTTGAAGGTCGACCATGCCTATCGCTGGAGCAACACGACCTGGTGGTCCGGCGCGGGCCTCAACCGCCAGGCGGGCGAGTACCTCGCCCGGGTCAACGCTCCGATTGGCTTTATTCTCAACAACTCAAATCTGGACGGGCAGGTCTTCACCCAGACCGCCGGCCCGAGTGTGTATGCAGCAAGTAGTTACTCGCCAATCGTGCTGACCGCCGCGAACACCACGACTGTTCCGGTCCCGCAGACTTCGGTCTCGTTCGTCAAACGTGACAACTATACCCGGACCAACGAGGTGACCGCCAACGTCAACGCCTCCTATACGTTTGCCACGGCGATTCCGCTGGCGATGAAGGCCGGGGCCGACACCGTTAACCGTCGCGTGAACACGGCGCCGAACGACACCCGGCGCTGGTACGGGGTGGTGGGCAGCACCATCAATGCGGATTTGATGCCGATCAGTGAGTTTGAACTTCAACACGGAGGAGCGCGCCTGCCGGCCTACAAGCCGTCCGCAATCTCCGGCACGTTGAGCAATACTGCTCTCTGGTATGAGGACGTGAACTTCAACGCGACTTCCCCCTACGGCATCGGCCGCCGCATCATGGAAGAAGGCGTCGACTCCGCGTATATCCAATTCCAGGGCAAGGTTCTCAATCGTCTAAACTTCCTGGGTGGGGTGCGCGGCGAGTGGGTCACAACCGACACCTTTAACTACTTCCGCGCCCGCACGACGACGATCGCAGCCGAGCCGGACCATTACAAGCGTGCGGCGATGGATTTCCAGAAGCAGTCGACCAGCGGTGACTACAACAAGATGTTCCCGAGCATCCACTTCGCCTACGACATCACCGACAACTGGAAGGCGCGAGCCAGCTGGTCCACCAGCTATGGCCGGGCCACGCTGCAGCAACTGGTGCCGGGCGCCACCGTCAGCGACGCCAACCAGACCGTCACCGTCGGCAATCCAGCCATCAAGCCGCAGGAAGCAAAGAACATCGATATCAAGCTGGAGTACTACTTTAAGAGCACGGGCAAGCTGACCGTCGGCGCCTTCCAGAAGAAGATCACCGACTACATTGGCTCCAGCTCCAACTCCGGATTCACGGTTCCGTCGGGACAGGACAACGGGTATGACGGACTCTATTCGGGATACACCATCTTCCAGCCAACGAATCTGGGTGATGCCGAAGCTGAGGGACTGGAGTTCGACTACAGCCAGCGCCTCTCCTTCCTGCCCGGTGCCTTCAAAGGCCTGACGGTTTCCGGTAACTACACCTACCAGCGGACCAAGGGCCGGTTCGCCGGCACCACGGTGCTCACCACCAATCAGGTCGCAGGTTTTGTGCCCCGGCTCTTCAATGCTCGCGTCAACTATGTCTACAAGAAATTCGGATTCTCTGCGGACATGACGTTCAAGGGTGAATACCTGGTGGTCTACAGCACCACGGCTGGAGCCACCCGCTGGCAGCGGGATCTCACCCGCTACAATGTGGGCTTCACCTATCGCGTGCGTCCCGAGGCCACGGTGTTCCTGAACTTCGACAACCTCTCAGAGGCGGGTCCCGAACAGTTCTTCCAGTACGACAATCGCACGAGCCAGCGGCTCGTGGCGCCGACGTCGATCAAGCTGGGCGTCACCGGCCAGTTCTAGTCGAAGTCTTGCAGTCTCAATCGGGGGCGGTCCCGCGGGATCGCCCCTTTTTCTTTCACCTGTCGCCCTGTGACTCTCCGCATTCTTCTCCTCCTGCTCGCCTCCGCCGTCGGGGGTGCGTCTCTCCAGGCGGCTGCTCCCGCTCCCGCGGTGGTTGATCCTCTGGTGGCGCTGCGCGCCAAGCCGCTGTACCAGTTCACCGAGTCCGAGGTGGGACTCTACCTCGCGCACCTGCAGCAGACCGAGCCGGACCTGCGGCGGCGGATCCTGCATCTGGCGCGCAAGAACATCGGCCAGCCGTACGACCTGTACCTGCTGGGGGAGATGCCGTTCGAGACCTACGATCCGCAGCCGCTCTACTGCCTGACCAAGAGCGACTGCCTGGTGTTCAGCGAACATGTTTATGCCATGGCGTTGAGCTCGGACTGGACCGGGTTCATGCGGCTGCTGCAGCGTATCCGCTACATCAACGGGGAGATCGGGGTGGTGACGCGCAACCACTACACCGAGTCGGACTGGAACCCGTCGAATCGCTGGCTGGTGAGGGACATCACCGCCGAGATCGCCGGCGACAAGGCGGTGCGTTTTGAGGAGAAGATCGACCGTTCCCGGTTCCTGCTCCAGCGGTACAAGCTGAAGGTCGATGTACCGGTGGTGCATCACCACGATCTGTACCTTCCCTACACGGAGGTGGCGCGCGCGGCGGGACACCTGAAGGACGGCGACTTCGTCAATGTTGTGCGGGGCGTGGTCAAACCGGGAGCGCCGGTCAATGACACCTTTGGCGGCAACGCCTGGATTGGTCACGTCGGACTGGTGGCCCACGGTCCGGATGGCACGCTGCACATGATCCATTCCGCCGAGCCGGCGGTGCGGGAGGAGCCTCTCTCCGAATTCATCAGCCGCTCGACGGTGGACCTTGCGGCGAAAGACAAGGCGGGCAAGCAGCGCCTGCTGGGATTCAAGTTTCTGCGCCTGGAGGAGAATCCCCTGGCGAACCTGCGGCTGATCGACGGCGACCAGGCGCCTCGGGTGACTCTGCCGGGCGGCCGGAAGGCCGGGCTTTAGTCGCCGCCATTTACACCATGACCAC
>JAXMHM010000061.1:0-37669 GCA_046346755.1 Opitutaceae bacterium
CTGATGATGCTGGGCGTCTGGAAGGAAACCCCCCTCGCGCGCAACGTGCTCAGCGAGGCCTTCATGGCCACCCTGGTCTTTGCCCTGTCGGCGCGCTGGTACCGCGCCGATGACCCGAAGCACGCGGAACTGCACCGGCTGGACCACGACCTGCGCACCCCGGTGCCGGATGCCCCTGCCGCCGCTGCCAGCGGGCTCGGCGTGTACGGAGTCATTGGAACGCTTTCGCTCGTACTCGGCGTCGTGCTCATGCTCTGCACCCTCCTCCCGGGCAGCGTGCTCGCGCCGGCCCGACACAATCTGGTGGCGGGAGGACTGCTGCTCCTCATCGGACTGGGCCTAAGGCGTTTGGCCAGCAGTGGACGCACCGCCTCCACTGCGACCGACCTGCCCAAGCCTTGACCGACCCACCTTTACCGGAAGCAGGCCATTGAACCACGAATTGACACGAATCTACACGAATGAAACCAGCAACGGAGGGCTGAACAGTCGGGGTCTAGCCTGATTGCCTTGTCACCTGCTGATGTTCCCATGCGACTTCCCGCGCGACTTTACCGACAATTTGATGCCGACGTGACCCGCGAAGTGCCGGCGGAGAGCTACGGGGGATGGACCACCCGCGAGGTGACGCTGGCACCCGAACACACGGCCGTGGTGGTGATGCATGCCTGGGAATGCGGCGAGCCCCACGAGTACCCGGGCTGGCGGCGCACCGTGGAGTACTATCCGAGGGCCTACAGCCTGCTGAAGACGGTGTTCCCGCCTTTGCTTCAAGCCGTGCGCGGATCTCAGTTGCGGCTCTACCATGTGGTGGGTGGCGGCCGGGACTACTTCTCATCGTATCCGGGTTATCAGCGCGCGCGGCGGCTGGCGGTCGATGAGACGCCGCCCGTCCAGGTGACGCCAGACGCCACCTATCGCGAGCTGCGGTCGATTCGCGAGCAGCACGTGTTTCCGGGATTGCACAACCAGGCCGATATTCGGGCGGGATTTCAGCGATTGGATTTTGCCCCCGAGGCCCGCCCGATGGGGGACGAAGGCATCGCCGAGAACGGAGCCCAGCTTGCGGCGCTCTGTCGGGCCGATGGCATCAACCACCTGGTTTACGTCGGCTTTGCCATCAACTGGTGCCTGCTCATGTCACCCGGCGGCATGGTCGACATGGGGCGTCACGGATTGATCTGTTCTGCGATCGAGGATGCGGTCACCGCGGTGGAGAACCGTGAAACCGCGCGTGAAGAGCGCGAGAAACAGCAGGCGCTCTGGCGCGTCTCGCTCGAATGGGGCTTCATCTTTGGCCTGCACCCCTTCATCGCAGCGCTGCCCCCGCGCGCGTCTGGCTCCTGATTCATCGTCTTTCCCGTGTCCACCTTACGTCCCCGTCCCGCCCCCGGTCTCGGCGCCGCCGCCATTGGCCCCGAGGAGGAAGCCCTGGTTCTCGACGTGCTCAAGCGTCAGGAACTCTTTCGCTACTACGGCAACAACCCTGAGCGCCCGCCCCCGATGTGCGCTCAGCTGGAAACGGAGGCCCGGGCTTTGTTTGGGGTGGACTATGCCCTGGCGGTCAGCAGCGGCACCGCGGCCTTGGAGGTGACGCTGGCCGCGGCGGGCATCGGGCCGGGCGATGAGGTGATTGTGCCGGCCTGGAGTTGGATTTCCTGCTTTACCGCGATTGTCCGCACCGGCGCCCGCCCCGTGCTTGCGGAGGTGGATGCCTCGCTCTGCCTTGACCCGGCCGAGATCGGCCGGCGTCACACGCCGCGCACCCGGGCGGTGCTGGTCGTGCACTTTCAAGGAGCGCCGGCCCAGATGGACCGGATCGAATTCGAGGCGCACCGCCGCGGGCTGTTTGTCATCGAGGACTGCGCCGAAGCACCGGGAGCCACGTTCCGGGGCCGACGGCTCGGGACCTGGAGCGATGCCGCCATTTTCAGTTTTCAACACAACAAACCCATGACCGCGGGCGAAGGCGGTCTCGTCGTCACCCGCGACTTGCGCATCTATGAACGCGCGGTGCGGATGCATGACCTGGGGCTGTACCGTCCCTTCCACACCCAACTCATGCCACCGCGCGAGACCGCGTTCGCTGGTGGTCAGGCGCGGATGTCGGAACTCACCGCCGCCGTGGCGCTGGCCCAGTTGCGCAAACTCGACCGCATCCGGGATCACTGCCGTCAGCTGAAGGCACGCATCGCACCCCGGATTGCCGCCCTGCCCCGGGTTACCCTCCGGCCGATGGCCGATCCGGAGGGGGACTTCGGCTTCGAAGTGTATTTCTATGTCCAGGACCTTGCCACCGCCGCGCACTACCGCGAACAGCTGACGGAGCGAAACGTCGCGTGCATCCAGCGCACCGGCACGTATCCGCAGTACCATCGCGACTATGTCAAGTCCGGCCTGACGGCCCATCCCGCCCTCAATCCGTTTCGCGATTGTCCGTCCTGGCCCGCACCCGGCTATCGGGCCGAGGATTTTCCGGTGACCGAAAACCTCACCCAGCGATTCGTCGCACTGCCGCTCGGCTGGCGCACCACGCCCGAGGACGCCGACTACATCGCAGCCTCCGTCGAAGCCGTCCACCACGAACGCGGCGGGTAGAGGGCAAGGGAACAATTTGTCCGGAACGCCTGAGCCAAGAGCATTCAGTTGAACCACGAATTGACACGAATCTACACGAATGAAAACCGATACCGAAAGTTGCGAGGGATCGGATCGCTCTTGGATGAGTTAGATCCAGGGTTTCGACTTCTCCTATCTCCCACTGGATTCGTGTCCATTCGTGTCCATTCGTGGTCTCTCGTCCGAATGCTTCCGGCTCAACCGACAAATCGACGCAGGACCGTATCGATCGCCTGACCCACTTTGTCGATGTAGCGCTCGCTCATCGCCTCGTTGATCGGGAGGGTGACACCGTCCTGGAGGATGGCCTCCGCGACGGGACAACGCACGTCGCGATAGTCCATCGTGGTCAGACCAAAGTCACGGACGGGCCAGCGCCCGCCGAAGAAATTGTGCGTCTGGAAGACCGAATAGCGGTAGACCGGCTGCGGGATATACCCGGCGTTGGCCATGACGCCCTCGGCCCGCAAGGCGGCGACGACGGCGTCCCGGGTGACACCGAGCCGCTCCGGCACCAGGCGCAGAAAGTAGAACCAGAATGTCGGGTAGTCGGCCGCATCAAACTCGGGCGTCAAGAGACCCGGCGTACCCGCCAGGTGCCGGGTCAGGCGCACGCCCAGGCGGTGACGCGTTTCGGCGATCCGGGGAAGCTTGCCGAGCTGCGCCGCGGCCACCGCGGCTTGGGGCTCGCTCATGCGGTAGTTGGGTGCGAGATCGATCGGATCCCGCCCACCGGTCACCCGATCATAACACTTGTCACCCCATTTCGACAGCCCGGCGCCGTAACGCTCGGACGACGTGGCCACCACGCCGCCGTCGCCGCAGCTGACATGCTTGAAGTCGTTGAATGAATACGCGGCCAGGTCGCCCCGCAGGCCGACCGGCTCGCCCCGGTAGCGGGCGCCCCAGGCCTGGGCGCAATCCTCGATGAGCGCCAGCCCGTGCGCCTGTGCCACCGAGCGCAACGCGGCCAGGTCGCAGGGATTGCCGGTCAGGTGCACCGCCATGATGGCGCGAGTCCGGGGCGTCACCGCCCGGGCCACCGCCGCCGCGTCGAGATTGTAGGTGCGAGGGTGGACGTCGGCGAACACCGGCACGGCCTGCTGGTAGAGGATGCCGATGACCGACCCCATGTCGGTGATCGGAGGGACAATGACTTCGTCCCCCGGCTCCAGGCGCAGGGCCGCAATCGCAATGTGCAGCGCCGCCGTGCCGGAGGAGCAGGGAAAGGCGTGGACAAGCGGAGTCTGCTCCCGAAAGGCGGCGAGAAGCGCGGTGCATTGCGGGCCCTTCCAGTAGAAGAGCGAGTCCTGCCCGACCATCTCGGTCAGACGCGCCAGTTCCGCTTCGCCCCAGCGCCGCGGGCGCGGCAGGGGTTCATCCACGATCGGGGAATGCGAGGTGCTCATGGCTGAAGAAACTGGTCGAGATGACGCCCGGCCACGCCCCGCCGCTGCGCGGCCGTCAGCCGGGCCGCCTGCACCTTGGCGGTGGCCGCGGCAGTGACGAGAAACGGCGTGTGCGAGGCGAACGCCAATTGCTCAATCCGCGCCTGGGTCAGCAGGTCACGCAGGGTGTCGTGCCATTCGGCAAACGAAAGGTCGGCCAGCAGATTCGGGTGATCCGGCGCGAGTTTCAGGATCTCACTGCGCAGCAAACCGCTCAGCAGCACGGGCGTGTCGCGATGCGCCTCGAGAAACTGGGCCAGCACCCGGGTGGCAACCGGTTTGAGGTTCAATCCGTGATACTCATGCCGCTCATCGATCAGACGCACCTGCACGACGAGCTTCAGTCGCAGGCGTGACAGCTCGGAGACCAGAGACCGACCGGCGACACCGGTCAACGCCACCCGATGGTAACTCGGCAGGACCCGCACCACCCGCACCCGCGGATCCCGGGCGCAGAGAGCCAGCTCCTCGCGCCAGTTCCCCAGGGTCGGGTTGATGACGGGTACGGGAGTGAGCGTGTCAAAGGCCCGTGTGGTCCGCAGCAGCGCACGGTTCGCGGGCCCGGGTTCGGGGGCAAAGACCGCCTCCAGCGGGGACACCAGCGCGCGCTGAATGCCCCGCGCGCCAAGGTGGGCCACCAGCGAGCGGGGCGTATGGGCATCGAGAAAGGCAAAGGGCCAGGATCCGATCCAGGCAGTGGCGTCGAAGTACGAGCTCATGGTCGTCGCAGCAGTTGACGGGCGTTGTCGCCGAGAATGAGCCGCTGTTCGTCGGCACTGAGTCCGACATCGGTGATGCGGGCCAGAGCCACCGCAAACTCGCGGATGGGCGCGTCGGATCCATAAAGAACGCGGCGCGCACCGAGTTTTTCCACCGCATAGGCCACGATTCCCGCTTCCGGCGCCGCGCCAGACGTGTCCACCCAAAGGTTGTCACACGCCTGGGCCGCCAGCACGCCCCGCACGCCACAGCCGGTTAAATGGGCCATGATGACCCGAACGTTGGGAAAACGGGAGGCCAGCCACACCGCATCCTCCGGGTCGGTGTGGTAACGCCGTTGACGAATCTTGGTCATGCTCCAGGCGTGTTGGAGCACCACCCACCCCTGTTGTTCCGCGGCCTCCATCACCGGACGCATGCAGGCATCGCGCGCATTGTTGGCGATCTCCAGTTTTATGCCACGCAGTCCCAACGCCGCGCACCGCTCCACTTCCGACCTGACCTCGCGCTCGCCCAGCACCGGATTGAGGTAACAGAATCCCGTCACCTGCCGGGGATGGGAAGCGACAAGCCACGCGGTGTCGTCGTTGATCCGGCGGATTTGTTCAGCCGTGGGCAATCGTCCATAAGCGAGGACGTCACCCAAAGCCACGAGGTGGGTGATTCCCTGTGCGCGCGCATGCGCAAAGAAAGAATCAACCGTCTCCCGGGTGCACCCTTCCGCCGCAAAGATCGGGTGCGTATGGACATCGAAGATGGACATGAAATTTCACCTACTTTACAGTTGGCTTTATTGACCTAACTCACGGGACAATACGTGACAAGCATCCGCTGAATTGATTCACTCCTGTGCTGAAATTTCATGACAAAAGTACCCCAGACCGATCACGAAATCGAACAATGGTTGTCGAAACCGACACCCGGCGCGATTGAGACGGTGCGAGCGTTGACGGGGGATTTCCTCGTCTTGGGCGTGGGTGGAAAAATGGGCACGACCACTGCGGTCATGCTGCGGCGCGCCTTGGATGCGGCGGGAAGGACGGATTCGGTGGTGACCGGCGTTTCCCGCTTCAGTCGGGCGGATGCCCGGGCCGAACTGGAGAGCTGCGGCGTCCGAACAATTTCCTGCGATCTCGCCGACCCGACCCAGGTGGCAACGCTGCCGCAGGTTCCCAACGTGCTCTACCTGGCCGGCCAGAAATTTGGCACCTCATCCGCTCCTGAGGCCACCTGGATCCAGAACACCTGCGTGCCGGCCTATGTGGCGGATCACTTCCGATCCTCGCGCACCGTCGTCTTCTCCACCGGCTGCGTCTATCCCTTCATGCCGGTCGACGGACCCGGCGCCCGCGAAGGTGACACCTTGGCTTTCCTTGGTGAATACGCCAGTACCTGCGTCGGACGCGAACGCGTGTTCAGTCACTTTTCCCACCGTCACGGCACTCCCCAGCTTCTGTTCCGGCTCAACTACGCGGTCGAGGTGCGCTACGGGGTGCTCGTGGACATCGCGCTCAAGGTGCAGCGAGGTGAACCGGTGGATACCACCATGGGCTGGTTCAACTGCATCTGGCAGGGCGACGCCTGCGCGCGAGCGATCCAGTGCCTCGCCCACACCGCGTCACCGCCGCGACCGCTCAACGTGACGGGGCCGGAAAAATTGTCCGTCCGCGCCATCGCGCTCGAGTTTGCACGGCGGTTGGGACGCGACGCCCAGGTGGTCGGCAATGAGGCCCCGACGGCCTGGCTGGCCGATGCATCCGAATCCATCCGCCTCTTCGGCCAGCCCAGCGTTTCCGTCGATCAGATGATCGATGTCATCGCGGCGTACGTCCAGCAGGGCGGCAAGTTCCTCGGCAAGCCGACCCACTTCGAGGCACGTAACGGACAGTTTTGATCATGGACCTACGACGTCACCTTCTGGCCGGGCATGTCATTCCTGCCCATCCGCTCGCGCTCGACGCCCAGCGTCGCTTCTCCGAACGTCACCAGCGCGCGCTGACGCGCTACTACCTGGCCTCCGGGGTCGGCGGGCTCGCGGTCGGCGTGCATTCCACGCAGTTTGAAATCCGCGATCCGCGTCACGGACTCTACCGTCCGGTGCTGGAGCTCGCCGCCGCCACGACCCGGGAGGAGCTGGCTCGCACCGCACGCCCGGTTGCCATGATCGCCGGCGTGTGTGGACCCACGCCCCAGGCGCTCACAGAGGCAAATCTCGCGCGCTCCCTCGGCTACCATGCCGGACTCGTGAGCATGGCGGCGCTGCGCACCGAGACCGAGGACCAGGTCATCGCGCACGTGGCCGCGGTGGCGAAGGTGATTCCTGTGGTCGGATTTTACCTACAGCCTGCCGTCGGCGGGCGTGTCTACAGCTACCGGTTCTGGCGCCAGTTCGCGGAGATTCCCGAGGTGGTGGCGATCAAGATCGCCCCGTTCAACCGCTACCAGACCAACGACGTGATCCGGGCCTTGGCCGCCTCCGGGCGCGAAGATGTCGCCCTCTACACCGGCAATGACGACACGATCATCGCCGACTTGCTCACCCCGTATTCTTTTCCCGGCCCTCGCGGGAATGTCACCCGGCGCATTGTCGGCGGGCTGTTGGGTCATTGGGGAGTCTGGACCGAGGCCGCGGTCCGGCTCTTCCGTGAGGTGCAGACGGCGGCCACCCAGGGCTCAGTGGCGGCGGATTGGCTCCGGCGCGCGGTGGCCGTGACGGACATGAATGCGGTGCTCTTTGACGCCGCCCACCAGTTTCATGGCTGCATTCCCGGCATCCTCGAAGTCCTTCGCCGACAAGGGTTGGTGGAGTCAGTGCACTGCCTGAATCCGGCCGAGGTGCTTTCCCCAGGACAGGCGGACGAGTTGTCGCGCGTCATTGCCGCCTACCCCGATTTGGTCGACGACACTTTTGTTGCCGAGCACCGCGACCGCTGGCTGAGTTGAGCCATGAGTCGACCGCTCCCACCGACGACCTGCGAAGAGCTCCTGGCACAGATGGTCTCGTTTGAGACCGTCAATCCCCAGTTCGAAGGCCCGGCCGGCGGTGAAGCTCGGCTGGCGGCCCATCTCGAGGCGCTGGCGTCGTATTGGGACTTGAGAACCGAGCGCTGTCCGGTCGATGAGACCGGCCGGTTCAACCTTCTGGTCCACACTCCCCTCGTCCCTGACGCCGAGTGGCTGTTGCTGGAGAGTCACCTCGACACCGTCAGCATCGCCGGAATGACTGTTCCTCCGCTGACGGTGACGCAGACCGAGACGCGGCTCTACGGGAGGGGCACCTGCGACACCAAAGGATCCGGCGCAGCCATGCTCTGGGCGCTCAAGACCTACCACGAGCTCCCGAAGTCGGCCCAGCCCCGCAATGCCGGGGTGATCTTCGTGATCGACGAGGAAGCGGGCATGGCGGGCGCGCAGGCCTTTGCGGTCCGCGACCTGCATCGTTTTCCCCGCCTGCGCGGCATCATCGTGGGTGAACCCACCCGGCTGCGACCGGTGGTCGCCCACAACGGAGCGCTCCGCTGGCGCACCCTCACGCGTGGCGTCGCCGCCCACTCCGCCGCTCCCGAAAAAGGCCGGTCCGCCATCCGCGCCATGATCAAGGTGATTGACGCGCTCGAGACTCGTTTCATTCCGATGGCCACCCGCACTTTTCCGCTGACCGGTCGGGCAGCGGCGAGCATCAATGTGATTCGTGGCGGGACGGCGGTGAACATCGTGCCGGACACCTGCGAAATCCTCTGTGATCGTCGCCTCGTGCCGGGCGAAACCGTCCAGGACATCGTGGCCGAACGGGCCGCGGCGCTCGCAGGGCTGGAGGTGGAGCACGACAGCGAGTACCTCGCCCCACCCCTGCCGCCCGAAAACTCCGCACTCCTGCATGCCTGGATGACACCGGTGCTGCGCCGCCTCAACCTCGACGCCGAAGCCACTGGTGCGCCCTACGCCACGGACGCCAGTCACTACGCCGCGGTCGGTGCCCAGGTGCTGGTGCTGGGTCCGGGAGACATTGGTCAGGCCCATACCAAGGACGAATGGTTGGACCGCCGAGAACTCGCCCTCGCCACTCGACTCTACCTCGAGTTGCTCCGGCAACCGTAACGGACGGAGTGGGAGGCGGTGCCGACGACCCACTGGCGCTCACCCAGACGTCCCTGGGTGTAGGGCTGGCTCCCACAGTCGCGCCTGCGGGACCACCGCCAGCACGGGCGCACTCAGGGCCGCAGTATCCGTTTGGCCAAGTCGGCCTCGTAGGCGGCCTGGTTTTTCCAACGCAATGCCACCCGGGCCTTCAGGGGACCGGACGGATCCCGACGGGTGAAACCGTCATCCGTGATGCGAAAACGCACGGTCTCCG
Organism: Opitutaceae bacterium; assembly: GCA_046346755.1. Lineage (GTDB taxonomy): Bacteria > Verrucomicrobiota > Verrucomicrobiia > Opitutales > Opitutaceae > UBA6669. The sequence continues at coordinate 9,142 of JAXMHM010000061.1, forward strand.
TCTCAACCCACGCCTCGGCGTAGGCCAGGTACACCGCGACGCTGTCAAACAGCGTGGTGGAACGGGTGGTGAAAAAATCGCAGTGCATCCACGGCACGCGCGGGGCGAAGATCACGTAGTTCTCAATCAGGGCTCGGATCGCCGGATCCCCGGTCGCGCACCAGATGCGGTGATAGTCTTCGCCACCCACATGGCTCAGACCGCAGGTGTCGAGGGGCGTGAGCAAGGTGTCCCGCCACGGCGCGCTGAGCACGTGTCGCAGGGCCTCCGGATCACTGAGGACATTGGCTTCGGCGGCGATTTCCCGACTGCCCCCATAACCCACATCGAAGCTCCCATGCATGCCCACGAAGCGGGCACGGGACGCCATCCTTGGCTCGCGTTTCAAAGCTGCGGCGAGGCCCGGCACCCCGCCAATGGCTATCACCGTAACCGGTTCGGGCGAATTCATCACCACGTCGATCAACGCCCCGACGCCATCGCGGTGAACCTTCCCGGGATATTTGTCCAAATCAAAGTTCCGAAGCCACGGCTCCTGGGTGCGGTGTTCGGGAGACATCGTCCCGGGTAACCCGACCCCCACGGCTACGTCGGTGCGACCCGCCGCCTGCAGAAACTTGGCCGCAAGCCGGGCACGGTAGGTGGTGTCCCCGGTATCCGTCACCACCAGTTTCAACTCCAGTTCAGGACTTCGCAGGAGCTGCAAAAGGGCCCAGGTGTCGTCAATGTCGGTACCGAGATCGGTATCAAGGACCACAGGGATGCGGGCGGAACAGACCAGGGGGAGCAGCAGAAACGCAACCAACAGGGTCAAACGTGACATAAGGAGCAAGGGGGTGGCAGGTGCTGCCGGAAGCCCACACCATGATCAAGTCGAGTACAACTGCAGACCCTGGCCCCCGCTCTGCCCGCCCCGCTCCACCGTCGGCATCCCCCGACTGCGCACCACCCGGCCGACGCCCCGTTGACAGGCTTCGCGGAGGCTGGCTAGCTTGGCCGGATGGACAAACCCACGTACACGTTGGAGTTCGAAAAGCCCCTGCGGGAACTCAGCGCGCAACTGGACCAACTTCGCCAACAGTCGCTGGAGAACAACCTCGACGTCAGCACGGAGATCAGTGCGATCGAGAAGAAGATCGCGGCGACCCAGCGGGAGATCTATTCTAGCCTGACGGCGTGGCAACGGGTGCAAATCGCCCGCCATCCCAAGCGTCCCTACGCGTTGGACTACGTGGAGGCAATTTGTGAGGGCTTTCAGGAACTGCACGGGGACCGGCAGTTCAACGATGACCGGGCGCTGGTCGGCGGCACGGCGTTTTTCAAGGGCGAGGCCGTGATGATCGTCGCCCAGCATAAAGGGCGTGACACCAAGGAGAAAGTAGCCCGCAATTTCGGCATGCCGCAGCCAGAGGGCTATCGAAAGGCCCTGCGACTAATGAAGATGGCGGAGAAATTCGGACTGCCCGTACTCTCCTTCATCGACACACCCGGGGCTTATCCCGGCCTCAGTTCGGAGGAGCGGCACGTGTCGGAAGCCATCGCCGTCAACTTGCGGGAAATGGCCATGCTGCGCGTACCGACCATCGCCGTGGTGGTGGGCGAAGGTGGCTCCGGCGGCGCCCTCGGGATCGGCGTCACCGACCGCGTGCTCATTTTTGAGAACAGCTACTACTCGGTGATCTCTCCCGAGGGCTGCGCCGCCATCCTCTGGAAGGATGCCGCCTCGGCCCCCAAGGCCGCGGAAGCGATGAAGCTGACGGCGGCCCACCTGGAGCGATTTGGGGTCGTCGACGAAGTGATTCCGGAGCCCTTCGGCGGGGCGCACCACAATCCCCTGCAAACCGCCGCCACCTTGAGCTACACGCTGCAGAAGCACCTCAACGACCTGCGTGGCCTATCCGAGGAGAAACTGCTCTCCACCCGATACGAACGGCTCCGCCGCCTCGGTGTCTACGAGGAGGCGGGCGTCGTGCATTCGTGATGGCAGGACGCGGACGCGACCGCCGTCCCGCATGGAGAATATCAGGGCGCGTGGACCGTCGGTTCTGACACCTGGACGCCTTCCGCTGTCAGCAACGTGGCCCGTCCGGTCTCCGTATCCAAAAGGTAGAGGCTGCGCGCATTGGGCGAGCGCTGCGTGTAGACGAGGTGGCGTCCGTCCGCGAGCCAGACCGGATCCAAGGCATCGGACGGAGCCTTCGACACCTGTCGTGTCGGCGTGCGCCCGCTGAGATCGTGGACCGCGATTTGGTAGCCCTTGCCGATCCGCATGGTGAACGCGATCAGGTTGGGATTGCCCCGACTCCAGTCCGGCTCGGCACAATAGCCGCTGATATTGGTCGAGAGCCGACGGGCGGCTCCGCCTGCGGCCGGCATGACGTAGAGTTGCGGACCACCGGCAGCATCCGAGGTGTAAACGAGCTGGGATCCGTCCGGGGAGAAGCAGGGCGAGGCTTCCACCGCGCTGGTCCGGGTGCGCCGCGATACCTGACGCCCCTGGGCATTGCTGATGTAGATCTCAGGATTCCCCTCGCCACTGAGCACCATGGCGACCTGCTGACCGTTGGGGCTGAACCGGGCGCTGCTGTTGGTGCCCTTGAAACTGACAAAGGTCGTCCGTTGCAGGCTGGCGAGATCGATCAGGTAGATGTCGGGCGAATGGGTACGAAAATAACTGGTGTAAAGCAGCTTGGTGCCGTCCGGAGAAAACCGCGGCTTCAGCGCCTGCGAGTTGTCACGGGTGATCTGGCGCACTTCGCCGAAAAAGAGGTCGCCGGTGTGAACCTCCATCTTGCCGCTGCGATCGACAATGAAGGCGAGCTTGCTGGCAAAGAATCCCTTCAGGTCGCTGGTTGACTCCACCGCAAAATCGGCCGCCCGAAACAGGGCATTGCGCAGGCTGGTGCCCGCGAAGGTCTTCGAGGCCACCTGAGCGGTGCCTTTGGAAATCACCACCTGCACCTGATTCGCCCCCGCGGCGTTGAATCGAAAGTCATAGGTGCCGCCACTCGATACGCGGCGGTACCGGCCGTGGGCGCGGAAGGCGAGATTGGCCAGTTGATCGAGCTCAGGGGTCGACCCCGAGACCTTCACGGGAGTCGTCTTGATGTCAGTCTTGATGACGATTTCAATGTCTTTGGGTTGAGCCGGTGCAACCGGGACAAGAATGCTCAATGCCGCGCACGCGACAAAAAAGCGCAGGGTGTTTTGCATGGAAAGGGATCTGGTAGGAGTGTGAACGAGGACGGCATTTCTATTTACACGCGCCTCCTCCATAACAACGTCAAAACCTCTCCGTTCCCGAAAACCTTTTCACCGTGACTCCCGAAGCGATCAAAGACCATCTCAAGCAAGTCAAGTACCCGGGATTCAGTCGCGACATCGTGTCGTTCGGCCTGATCCGTTCCGCCGCCTGGGTTGACGGCACCATCAAGGTGAGCCTCGCGCTCACGACCAACGATCCCAAGATCCCGCTTCACCTGAAAGGCGAAGTGGAAAAGTGCCTGCGGGTGCTGCCCGGGGTGAAGGACATCATCATCGATGTCGCGGTGCAGCCCGTGAAGGCCCCGGCCGCGGCGGTTCAGGGCAATCTGGCCGGCAACGCGGCGGCTCCCAAGGCCATCCGGCGGGCCATCGCGATTGCCTCAGGCAAGGGCGGCGTCGGCAAAAGCACGTTTTCCGTCAATCTCGCCTGTGCCATGGCTCAGGTACTGACGGCTCAGGGCCGGCCGGGACGGGTGGGCCTGATGGACTGTGACATCTACGGTCCCAGCGTTCCCCTCATGATCGGCGCCCACGGGCGTCCGGAAATTGACGGCGATTTCCTCGTCCCGCTCGAGGCACACGGCGTCAAGGTGATGAGCATGGGGTTTCTTGTTGATGAAAACACCCCGGTGGTGTGGCGCGGTCCGATGATCATGAAGACGGTCCAGCAGTTCGTGCAGAACGTCAAATGGGGCGAACTCGATGTGCTGCTCATCGATCTTCCGCCCGGCACCGGCGACGCCCAGCTGTCTCTGGTTCAGACCCTTCCCCTGGACGGGGCGGTCATTGTCACCACCCCCCAGCCAGCGGCGACGCAGGTGGCGCGCAAAGGTGGGCTTATGTTCCAAAAGGTGAATGTGCCCCTCTTGGGCGTTGCCGAGAACATGAGTTGGTTTGTCGACCCCTCCGGGGCACGTCATACCCTCTTTGGTGAGGGCGGCGGCGCGAAAACGGCGGACGCGCTTGGCACCACGCTGCTGGGGCAGGTGCCGCTGGTGCCGTCGATCCGCAGCGGTGGGGACTGCGGGGTGCCGCTGGTGGTATCAGCCCCTCAAGATCCTGCCAGCGAAGTCTTTCGCGACATCGCGATCACGCTGCTGAAAACGCCGGCCCGGGCCTGACGGGCGCGCGATGGCTTGGGTGGAAATGTAATCCTACGGCAATACCCGGGTGTTATCGGGTGGGCATTGACAGGTGAGACCCGGATCCTAAATTTCAAAACGCTGACTAACTATGACGCTCGTGAACCGACGTGTTCGTGTGAATTTTGATGTGCGCCTTAGTTCGGGTGAGACACTGAGTTGGCGTGAGGGTTGTGCTCGTTTAACACGCTGATGCTCGCCGCGGTCGCCATGTCCACTTCTTCGCCCTCTTCGGAGCATTCCGGATCACGCGACTTCGTTAAACACTCTTCCCTTTACCAGGAGTTTTTGGCCGAGCGGGAGGAAATCCTCCGTCATAAGTGGCTCGAATCGGAACGCTTGGGCTACGACATCGGATTCGAGCGGGCCTTGCTGGATTGGATTCGCAAACACCGGGAAAGTTGGCGGGCCGCCCGGCGTGCTCAACTGGCGCAGCAAAACGCCGGCGCTGCGCTGTCATCCGGTGGTTCAGCCGGCAAGACTCCTTCGACCCCCGCGTCGCGGTAGGCCGGGGTAGGAAAAGAATGCTGCCCCTCGGTTGGAGGGAGAGCCCGCAGTCGCGTATGCACGCCAACTTACGGGCCGGACGTGTGAAACCGCAGCGGTTCTGGTGGAGGTGGTCCCGCAGTCGCGGGAAGGCCGCGACGGGACCGACCGGTCCCGCCTCAGGTGACCGATTTCATCATGCGACGCCAAATCCCCGCGGGGTCGGCGACCCCACCTCCAACGGATGCGCTTGCGCGGCGGCAGGACCCCTCCAGCAAAAATTCAGTAGGTTCCAAGAGCTATCCGCTGAATAGACCTCTCTCCGGTGCTCGCATCCATGCACAAAAAAGCCGGGACACGCCCGGCTGTTCTCAGTGGAGGGCAACCGTGAAACCACGGCGCTCGCGCCTGTCCCTACTTGATTTCCTTGTGTACCGTGTGGCGCTTGAGGAAGGGATTGTACTTCTTCTTCTCGATGCGCTCGGTCACGGTCTTCTTGTTGCGCTTCGTGAGGTAACGCGAAACGGGTTTACCCTCTTTGCGGGCTTCTGTGCATTCCAAGGTGACGACTTCTTGCATGGTTGTAAATGGGTGGAAAGGAAGAGGGAAACCCGCCGTGGGTCCCCGCGCAACCACAAAAACCGCGGCGCGACGACGGGCTAACCGGCCGTGATCTTGCGCTCCGTCAACGGCAGCATCACTCCTCGTCGGAAAAGGGTCACCTGCCCCGTACTCGACGACACCACGATGGAGATGCATCCCGTGGCCACACTGATGGCGGCCGCGGCGGCATGCCGACTCCCAAGTCCACTGGGCAGAGCATGTTCCGCATCCGTGGCTTGCACCAGACTGCCGGCGGACATCACCACGCCATCGCCTCGGATCACAAAGGCACCATCAATCGAGGAAAACTCCTTCACGGTCTCATCCATGAAGGGATTCAGGATATTGCGGTCCTCTTCCTTATATCCGTAGAAGGGATTGAGTACCAGGGGCTTGGTCAATTTCTCGACATTGGGGGTGTCACCCACGACGAAGAGGCAGCCGACCGGCCGGCCTTCGCGTCCCTCCACCGCCAGTTCGGTGGCAACGGCGATGACGCGTTCCAGAACCTCGGGCTTGACGTCGTCGGGCAGCAAATCGGCGTGACCCGTCAGCAGGGTCTGAAACTCCCGCTCCACGTCGACCACCACGAGGGTGTCGAATTGATTGCTGCCCGTGATTCCGCCGATGCAGCAGATGCGATCGTTGAAGGAAATGACACCCCGGGTCAGCGCCACCAGCACGGCGCTGCGCAGCTGGGCCATGCGCTGCTTGGAGAAGGAGCGTACCTGGATGGTTTCGGCGAACTCATGACGATCCTCCCCGGCGTCGATCAGGTTGCGGGTGACCAGGATCGTCTTGAACTTGGACTGAAGCGTGCCGGCCTCGATGCCGCCGACAAAGGTGTCCCCAAACACCATGAGGGCCCCGCAGCCCGCCCCCTTGGTGACCCGCTCGGCCTCGCGCAGCATCAGCCGGTTGATTCGGTTCTGCTGGGCCTGGATGGGACGCGCGGCGATGCCGCCGAACCCGGCCAGCAGACGCTCGTGCAGCACGTCGAGGTCCGGTGCCAGCAGCAGGCTGTCGATGAACTCGGGCTCCTTCAGCAGGCGCGCGAGCGAAGCCAGCACCTGCAGGTAGCTGCTGGCCCGTTCACCGGCGATTAGCATCACAATAAAATGAATACGATCGTCACCGACCACCCCGTCGTGGCGGATTCCGGTGCGGCTGCGCCCGACCGCGAGCACGTAGGGCCGCGGCATCCGGACCCGCACGTGCGGTAGCGACACCCCCATGCCGAGGTAGGTTGTCATCGTGCTCTCCCGCTGCAGCAGGCTCCGGAGCAGGGAGTCGGATTTGAGGTCCGGGAATTTGGCGACCGAAACCGCGAGCAGTTCCTCCAGCGCGCCCTTCAAATCCCCGCTCTTCAGGTCGACGAGCCGGCTCCTTGAGATGATCTTGTCGAGCCTCATGGGAGCAGTCGGGGTTGGGACATGGACAAACGGATACAGGAGCCCGGCACGTGCGGCCTGAACCGGAGCCCACTCCGTCCGCAGCTGGAGTTCATCGGCCCCCCCGGCCTCACTTCTCCCATTCCAACGCGCCCTTCTTCACCTCGTAGAAAAGTCCCAGCACGAGCACAAAGAGGAAGAACCCCATCGGCGCGAGGATCGCGATGTGGTGGGAGAGGAATTCGCGGTAGACAAACGTCCACGGGATGAGAAACACGACTTCGATGTCGAAGAGGATGAAGAGCATCGCCGTGATGTAGAACTTCACGGAGAAGCGGGTGTGGGTGATGCCCTCGGGTTTGACGCCACATTCGTAGGCGGAGTCCTTGATGGTGTTTTTCCGCGCCCGCTGCCCGAGCAGATGGCTGATGCCCACAATGCCTCCGGCGAGGGCGGCGGCGAGGAGCACCTGGACCAGAACCGGCAGGTAATCGGCGGACGTGTTGGCAACGGCGAGAAGCATGCGTTTGTAAAATGTCCGCCCCCAGTATCCCGGCGCAAGGGATTTTTCACGATCCCTACCCCGGTCGGGATGGGGGACTTCCCTACTCCGCGAGTTTGATCAACCGGGTCGAAAGCGACCTGGACGTGCCGACGGCGAGGGTTTCGGCAAATTCGAGGGTACGGATCTCTTCACCCACCGGCTGAAACCCCGTGCGTTTGCGCCATTGGTTGATCTTTTGCAGAGCGAGCGTGTCCATGGCCACCGGGTCGGCGCTCAGCCAGAGCCGCGACTCAGAAACGGTGTAGAGCGAATTGAAATAGGGACCGCCGATGAACTGGTATCGCTCGAGCGAAGCGATCGTGAACGCCCAGGTGGCGCGCAACTCGGGGATGGCGCTCATTTCCGCCACGGCCGCCGGAGCATTGGCGGGTGACCGGAAGAAACGGGCGGTATTCGAAGCATTCCAGAGGGTGGCGTTGACCAGGGCACCGTTGATGCCGAGGATGGGGTGATCCGTGTAGACCGGCAGATTGATCCAGAAATCGGCCTCCAGGAACAAGGGCGTGGCAAGGAAGCTCTTGCGATCCTCTTCAACACTGGATTCGCCATTCACCCCTTCGATCTGCTTGTCGGCCAGAATCGGATCAAACCGGGTCGGCAACGGGCTGTCATAAAACCAGACCGGGTCAAAGAACCGGCCGGACTCGAGCACGAAGACCGGGTGCCCCTGATACGCGGTTTCCCCAGTGACCAGCGAAGGCAGGAAACCGGTGATGCGCAGACGGAGCTGATTCAATCCCACCAGGAATATGTCCGGCTTGGAAAAGCCGCGCCGTTCCAAGGCGGCAATCACCGCGTGCACCAGGGCGTGGGGAGTGGCCAGTCCGGCGCCCGAATCGGCGTAAATCTTGAGGCCGACCTTTTTCTTCACCCCTGGACGCAAGGAACGGCCGGTCGACGACTCGAATTGTACGATCAGCCGCTCCACCTCGCGCTCGTAGATGGGTTGGTCGAAATTCTGGAGCGAAGTTTCCCAAACCGGAAGCAACGGCGCCGGAGGCGGCAGCCCGGAACCCGGTTTGTTGGTCGCCGCGCTCTGTGCGCGAACCCCCATGCTCAGCCCCAAGGCGGCCAGGACGCCGGCCACTCGGGAGAACGCAAAAAACAACCGGAAATAGGAACGGAGCATGGTAATGTGTCGCCCACCGCTGAGCAATGTTTCGCAATCTTTGGCGGCGAAAGGGAGGTACACTTGACAGACGGAACGCCGCGCCGAAAGTCCATTCTCTCGTTTTCTCCGCCCGTCTGCCTCCCCGGATCTTTCCCACGACGACCGGTCCTCCGCCCGTCTCCCCGAAATGCCTGCCATCAAGCCCACTTGCGTTCGTGATTTGAAGCTTCGGGTGAATATTGTGGATGTGATTTCCCGAGTGGTGACCCTACGCAAGGCCGGAGCACGCTACAAGGGCCTGTGCCCCTTCCACACCGAGAAGACGCCGTCGTTCAACGTGGATGCCGACAAAGGCTTCTTCAAGTGCTTCGGTTGCGGCAAGGCGGGGGACGCCATCGCATTCGTGCGTGAAACCGAGCAACTGTCTTTCACTGAAGCCATAGAGACCCTCGGCAAACGGTTTGGGGTCGTGATCGAATACGAGGAAGGCTCGGGACCCACCAAGGAGGAGCGGACCCTGCGACAGGAACTGTTCGACCTGCACGAGCAGGCCGTGGAGCACTTCGTCCAGGTTTTCCGGTCGAAAGCACCGACCGGTGACTTCATGCGGAAGTATTGGACGGAGACGCGGCGCTTTAGCCCTGAACTGGCCGACGAGTTTCGCATCGGTGCAGTCGACCCGGATGACACCGGCCTGGCTGCAGCTCTGATGAAGCGGCGGTTTTCGGAGGAGGCGCTGCGTCAGTCGGGACTCTTCTTTGTGCGCGAGCAGGCGGCGCTGACACTGGGATCGCTGCGGCCCCGGTTTCGCGGTCGACTGATGATCCCCATCCGGGACCATCAGGCGCGCGTCGTGGCGTTCACGGCCCGGCAGACGACCCTCACCCCCGCGGACGACCCGGCGCGTGAGGCCAAGTACGTCAACTCGCCGGAAACACCCATCTTCACCAAGGGGCACCTCCTGTTCAACCTCGACCGAGCACGCGAGGTGGCCGGCAAGGAAAACCAACCCTTCGTCCTGGTCGAAGGTCAGCTCGACGCCATGCGCTGCTGGAGCGTAGGCCTGAAGACCGCGATCGCTCCGCAGGGCACCGCCATCACGGATTCGCAGCTCGTGCTCCTGCGTCGCTACCAGACCAAGGTGGAGTGCTTTTTTGACGGCGACAGCGCGGGACAAAAGGCCGCGCTTCGTTTTCTTCCGATGGCACTGAAGGCCGGTCTGGAAGTGCGGTTTCTCGGAGGATTGGGCGAAACGAAAATCGATCCCGACGTACTTTTTCTCGATAAAGGACTCGAGGCTTACGCGTCGCTCAAGGCCGGTTCACTCTCGGCCATGACGTTTGCCTGCCGGTCGCTCCTGGCCGACCCGGAATCGGCCACCCCGGAGGAGAAAACCCGTGTCGCCGGGGAAATTCAGCGTATTGTGATCCAAGCCGAATCAGAAGTAGCTCGTTCGCAATTTCTTGCCGAAGCGGCGTCCGCGTTGCGACTCCCTCTCTCGGCCCTGCAGAAGGATTTTCAATCGTTTGAGCGCCGCCAGAAGGACCAGGATGCGGCGCGTGCCGCGACGGCGCCGGCGCCCGTACCTGCACCGGTACCCACCGTTCAGGCCGGAATCCGCAGCATCGCCCCGGAGCAGGACATACTTTTGCTCTGCCTTCATTGGGAGCGGTTTGGGAAAGCGGTGGCCCAGGCGTTTCCGCATGACTGGATCGACCTTTCGCATCCGGCCGGCAGTGTGCTCAATCGCTTCCTGGCCGAGTTTGAGCAGGACAACTGGCCGGGGCGCGACCATCTTGATCCCTTGCTTGAAACTGCGGAAGAAAAGGCATTGGTTGCGTCCCTCTCGTTTGACACGCCGGATTTGGATGATCCTGTTAAGGCCTTGCAAGAGGGCATCCGCCGATTGCGTGCCCGTGCCCTCGAGCCACAGCTTCGGAAAATCGACCTTGATTTAGCCACCCACCATGCGGACAGTAGTGTCGACGCAATTTCACTTCTGAAAACCCGCTCCGATCTTCAGCGACAGCTCCGCCAGCCCATCGTGCTTGCGGTTGCTGTCTGATTTTATTTTCGCACTTCCATTTCCATGCCGCGCAGCAGTAAAGCCAAGTCCGCAGTTGTCGACGATCAGTCCGAAGCCGTCGAAGAAGTTCTCGCCAAGTCGCCCGTCGCTGGCGATGTCCCGGGTTTGCCGGAGGTGCCCGGAGTCGGTAACATCAACGAGAAGATCCGCCACCTGATCCGTCAGTCGAAGGAACAGGGATACCTCACGTTCGACGATATCAACGAGGCGCTCCCTGATTCCGTCGAGAACCAGGACGAAATCGATAACGTCCTTTCGATTCTCCAGAACCTCGACATCGAGATCATCGAGTCGGAAGAGGTGGAGTCGTTCAAGCAGCGCCAGGAAGAGGCGGAAGAGGAAGAGACGCGCACCTCGCAGAATGACATCCTCGACGACCCCGTCCGGATGTACCTCAAGCAGATGGGCCAGGTCCCGCTGCTCACCCGCGAGCAAGAGGTCGAAATCTCCAAGCGCATCGAAACGGCGGAGCTGCGCGCCCAGGAGGCACTCTTCGAGGCGGCCTCGATCTCGAAGTACATCGTCACCCTCGGCACCAAGCTGCTGAACCGTGAAGAACGCTTTGATCGGATTGTCATCGACAAGAAAATCGAGAGCCGCGACGCCTACTTCAAGGGGCTGCCGAAGCTGGTCGAGGTCACCCAGAAGAACGAGGAGTCCGTCGCCGAATCCTGGGAGGAGTTTCTCGCCGCCCGCAACGACGTCGAGCGCAAGAAGATCCTCGCGAAGCACAAAAAGCGGGAGTCCATCCTGCGCGCGAATTTTTCGAAGTTCTTCTTCAAGCTCAAGGTGTACGAGGAGTACCTGGAGAGTATCCGTCCGCTCCTGACCGAAGTTCAGGAGCTGCAGTCGATGCTCGACCGGGCCCGGCACCCCAAGACCAAGAAGGACGCCGCCATCGACACCAAGTCGGTCCAGGCCCGCTTCAAGCTGATCGAGGCCGAGCAGCGCATCACGCCGCAGGAGCTGATCGACGTGGTCGCCAAGACCAATGTGCACGTGCGCGAAGCGCATCAGGCCAAGACCGAGATGGTCGAAGCCAATCTCCGGCTCGTGATTTCGATCGCGAAAAAGTACACCAACCGCGGCCTGTCCTTCCTCGACCTGATCCAGGAGGGCAACATGGGCCTGATGAAGGCGGTGGAAAAGTTCGAGTACCGCCGCGGCTACAAGTTCTCCACCTACGCCACCTGGTGGATCCGTCAGGCCATCACCCGCTCCATTGCCGACCAGGCACGCACCATCCGTATCCCGGTCCACATGATCGAGACGCTGAACAAGGTGATGCAGGTGCAGAAGCAGTTGCTGCAGGAATACGGCCACGAGCCCACCCCCGACGAGGTGGCCGACGAAATGAACCTGCCCGTCGAGCGGGTGCAGCAGATCATGAAGATGGCGCAGCAGCCGATTTCGCTGCAGTCGCCGGTGGGCGACGGTGACGACACCAGTTTTGGTGACTTCATCGAGGACAAGAGCGCCGAGAACCCGTACGACATGACGGCCTTTTCGCTCCTGCGCGAAAAGATCATCGACGTGCTGGACTCCCTGACCGAGCGCGAGCGCCGCGTCCTGTCGCTGCGGTTCGGACTGGTCGACGGCTACAGCCGCACGCTCGAGGAGGTCGGTAAGCAATTTAAGGTCACGCGCGAGCGTATCCGCCAGATCGAAGCCAAGGCCCTGCGCAAGATGCGTCACCCGACGCGCCTGCGCCAGTTGACCGGCTTCTTCGATGCCGAGCAGCCGGACAACGCCCAGAATCTCCTGAAACAGGCCCAGGCCGGGCAGATCAAGCCGCCCCCGGTGCTGCCACGCTGAGTGGGAACCGCCGTCTGCCGTCGGAGTCCGATTTCCATGCGCGCCCTCCCCCTCCTCGTCCTGGTGAGCGTGGCCTGTGGAACGCTGAAATCGGCCCCGCCGGTGATCCAGCCTTCTCCGTTTCTTGCACCTCCTTCCGAGGGTCCGGCGGCGCCGGCCGCTCCAACCGGAGTGCATGAATTCACCGGCGTCATCATCACCGGAAAAACCATTCTGGTCAACCTGACCGACACGCAGGCAAAGAAGAGTTTCTGGATACAGCTGGGCAAGTCAGAGGAGGGCGTCGAGATTTTGGACTACGATCGGAAGAGCGACACCGCCACCGTGCGGATCCGGGGTGAACAGCGCCGGCTTTCGCTCAAGCAGCCCTCCGTCATCGGCACTGCCGGTGTGACCATGGCCACCGTGCCGGTCGCTCCCACCGTGCCTCTACCACCTCCTTCGACGCCCGCCGAGGCCGAACGCGAAGCCCGGATGCTGGTCAGCGACCTGCTCGAGATCGGCATGCAACAGCGCAAGGCCTACGAGGAGGCTCAGCGCAAAGCGGCGACGGAGGCAGCCCGGCGCACGACGGTGGGCGTGCCTCCGGCGGTGGCCCCCAAGCCGTAGGTCGGCGTGGCGGCATGCCAGAAGCCGCCCACCCAGGCGGGCCCGGCACCGCGGCGGTCGCTGCTCAACTCGGCTTCACGCCCCAGCCGTACACCCACATCGGCCGGGTCGCTACATGGCGATCGACAAACCCGGCGCGCCGCAAGAAGGCCTCGAATTCAGGCACGCTGGAACACTTCGAAGACTGCGGTGGCCGCTCCGCCGACGGAAACCGGGTGCGCACACTCTCAAACATCTCCCAACCCTCGTCCGAGGCGATGTTGGCGTTGTCGCAATAGAAACGCCCCCCGGGCTTGAGGACGCGAAAGGCCTCAAGGCAGTAGTTATAGCGATCCCACTCATCCAGATGCATGAAGACGACCGTGGTATAAACGACATCGACGGAGGCGTCAGGTACCGGTTGGAGATCGTAGCCTGAAACCTCGACGAACTGCACATTCGTCAGTCCCAAGGTTTTCCGGCGTGCCTGGCGTATCATCTCGCTCGACACATCGCAACCGATCCACTCCTTGACGAAAGGGGCGAGTCCACGGCCGACGCGACCTACTCCGCAGCCGATTTCAAGAAAGATGTCGTCCGGCCGGATCCCTACCGTCTGGCGCAGAATCCAAAGGGTGTCCTCCGTGACCGCGTGGAGCTTCTCATCGTCTGCGTACCCGGAAACATAAATCACGGCCCCTTCCGAGCCCCGGGCGAGGTTTTCCCAAGTCTTCTTGTAATGGGAACGCTGGGTGCCGGAGGAATCGCGGTTCATGAAGAGGGTTCGTTATTTATGACAAGACCCTTCCTCAAGGAAACGGCAAAATCGACCGTCGGCCACCAGCCAACGGTCTGCAACCCGGTCACTCGGTAAAATTTACGGAGCAGGCGTCACACCCACCGGCAGGACCGGAGGTGTGGACTCACGATGCGAACCGGCGCGGGCCAGGGCGGCAATGAGCTCTTCCTTGCGCAAAGGCTTCGTGATGTAGTCGTCCATGCCGGCCTGGATGCACTTTTCGCGGTCGCCGGTCATGGCATTGGCCGTCAAACCAATGATCCAGGGCTGGCGCCCCGGCGGCAGTTCGCGACGAATCGCGAGCGTCGCTTCAAGTCCGTTCATCTCCGGCATATGCCAGTCCATCAGCACGATATCGTAGTCGCGCTCCCGGACCGCGGCCAGGCCCTCGCCGCCGTGGTTGGCCACATCGGCGGCATGTCCCAGGCGTTTGAGCATGGTGAGCGCCACCTTCTGATTGACCGCATTGTCCTCGACCAGCAGCAGGCGCAGCGTGCTCGCGACAATCGGGGCGATTGGCGTGGGCTGGGGAACCGGTTCGACCGGAGCCACCACCGGAGCCTGGGCCTGGACATCGACCACTTCGGCGACAATCGAGAAATAGAAGGTCGATCCGCGACCGAGCGTGCTCTCCAGCCAGGCATCTCCACCCATCAATTGGGCGAGGCGGCGGCAAATGGCGAGGCCGAGACCGGTGCCACCAAACTTGCGAGAGGTCGAAGCGTCGGCCTGCGTGAAAGGCTGGAACAGGAGTCCCTGGGCCTCGGGCGGCAGACCCGGCCCGGTGTCCCGCACCGCAAACTGAAGCCGCGCCAGACCTTCATCGGCGAACTCCAAACGCTGGCGGGTCACCTCAATCGCGACTTCGCCGTGTTCGGTGAACTTCACCGCATTGCTCAGGAGGTTGGAAATGATCTGGCGGACGCGATTGACGTCGCCCCGGATCCGTTTCGGCACATCCGGCGCCACGCGGACAAAGAGATTGAGTCCCTTGGCGGTGGCCTTGCCCGAGAATAGGGTCACCACTTCTTCGATACACCGTTCCAGATCAAAGGGCAGTTTTTCCAGGTCCAGGCGTCCCGACTCGATCTTTGAGAAGTCGAGCACGTCATTGAGAATGACCAGCAGTCCCGTGCCGGAAGACCGGATGGTCTCGAGGCTGTCGCGTTGCTGCTCGGTCAGCTCTCCGTCGAGCATGAGCTCGGTCATGCCGATGACGCCATTGAGCGGCGTGCGGATCTCGTGACTCATGACCGCGAGGAAAGCGCTCTTGGCCTGGTTCGCGACCTCGGCCGACAGGGCCAGCTCATTGGCGCGGGCGATGGAGTCCTGCAGTTGCCGGTTGGTGGCCTCCAGTTCGCTCTTGGCGAGAAGCAAGGTCTCTTCGGTCTTGCGACGCTCGCGGATCTCGCGGGCCATCTTGCCCTGGGTCTCCAGCAGCACCTGGCCACTCTGTTGCAGGAGCTGTTCGGAGTGCTGGGCACGGGCGAGCTGCTCGGTGAGTTCCGTCTGCTGCTCCACCAGCCGCTGCCGGTTGCGGCGTTCGGATACGATGTGACGGCGGATCAGCCAGGACCAGAACCCGACCGTGCCCACCTGGGCGGTCATGATCAGGAAGTGTGCGACCAGCTTGCCGGCGCCCACTTGGGGCTGCTCGAAGAAGGAGAGTGAAATCCCCCGATTGTGCAGAATGACAAACGTGGTGTGCTGCACGGCGATGAAGGCCGCGGTTGGCCAGAGACAACGCCAGTCCGCGTAGACCACCATCATGGTCACGCTGGTGAAAAACAGGAAATGCATCTCGGCCATGCCGCCGAGTTGGAAAATGTGCAGGCCGACAAACAGCTGGAGCGCAATGCCCGCGCAGGCGCGCGTAATGAACGTGCCGGGAGCGCGAAGCGCGGTGATCCAGTACAGCAGAAACGCGAGCGGAGCGACAATCAGGGTCGATTTCCAACTGTCGTGGACCGGCGCGAGCATGGCCGCCAGCACGAGGTGCAGAAAAAGAAACACCCGCATCCACTGGTCACCGCGACGATGCACCGGGGCGAGAATCTGTTCGTCCGTGAGGACTTCTCCGGTCGGAGAGACAATCTCACCCGCCGGTGACAACGATGTATCAGCCGCGAGTGAATCGCGGAGACGTTCCAGTGCTTTCACGCACCACCCTCCTGGTCTTTGGAAAACATAAAGCTCCGCTCGGTTCGGCGCACAATTGCCCCGCTCGGTGTGGGATGCGTACGATCAGCGGATAGGATCACGACGGCTACATCGACGCACCGCGTAGGGAATTAAGTGATTGTCCATACGGAAACCAAACAGGCCGGCTTCGCGTCGCTGTGCCCGAGGGTTCGCGCGCGCGGGGACACAATCAAGCTCCCGGTTTGGAAGCCCTGGGGGCCTTCGGCTCATCCAAGGCGCGACGCAACTGCCGTCCGAGCTCGTGCAAACGATAAGGTTTGGCAACAAAGAGCCGCTGGCCTTGAGCTTCCAGGGTTGCCCGCACTTCTGGCGAGATATTGCCACTGAGAATCAAAACCCGCGCGTCCGGGCAAATCCGTCGAATGGTGGTGTAAACCTCCACGCCCGAAATTTTCGGGAGATTGAGGTCCAGCAGCACGGCGTCGATCTTGCCTGGGTCGCCCAGGAGCAGCTCAAGTGCCTCGCCGCCGTCGGCCACGGTTCGCACCCGGTATCCCCGCATCTCCAACACAACGCGCAACAGGGTGCGCAAGCTGCTTTCGTCCTCGATTACCAACACGCTTTCCGTGCCGACCGGAATCTCCGTGGCCGCGCCCCCTTCGTCGATCAGAGCCAGGGGATCTGCCGTCTCTATAGGCAGATGCACGATGAAGGAGCTGCCCAGCCCCGGAGTGCTTTCCACCTCGATGAAGCCACGGTGGTTGGAGACCACGCCGTACACCACGGCCAAACCCAGCCCCGTGCCACCCGAGTCCTGCTTGGTCGTAAAAAAGGGTTCAAAAATCCGTGCGCGCACCGACTCCGGGATGCCGCAGCCGGTGTCACTGATCCGAATGGAGACGTAGTCCAGCTTCACGTCGGCATTCAACCGCGCCAGACTGCGACCCCGGACCCGGGCTGTTTCCAGGGTGATCTTGCCCCCGTCCGCCATGGCATCGCGCGCATTGACGCAAAGGTTCATGATGACCTGCTGGAGCTGGTTCTGGTCCGCTGCCAGCATGGGCAGCCCTTCTTCGAGATTGTATTCGAAACCGATCGTCCGGGGGAAGGTTTCGGAGAACAGATTGCCCAGGTCCCTGATCAACCGGTTGATCGCAACGGGGCGGTAGCTGACCTCGGCCTTGCGGCTGAAGGTGAGAATCTGCCGCACCAATCCCACGGCGCGCTGGGATGCGTTGTGGATCTCCTTGAGGAATCGAAGCTGGTCGTCGCCCTCCTTGGTCCTGGCCATCGCGATTTCAGTGAACCCACTGATGATCGCGAGCATGTTGTTGAAGTCATGCGCAATCCCACCCGCCAGCGTGCCAATGCTCTCCATTTTCTGGGCCTGACGGAGCTGTTCCTCGAGCTTCTTGCGTTCGGTAATGTCTTCGCGGAGACAGAGGAGATGGGTGATCTCGTCGGCGTGGTTGCGGATCGGCGAAACCTGGACGAATTCCCAAACCTGCCGGTTGTTCTTGCACGGGGTGCAAAGTTCGCCCCGCCAGTCCCGACCTTCTCTGACCGTTTCAAAGAAACGGTCGTAGTCCGCATCGCTCGTAAAGCCCGAACGCAGCACCGGAACCTCCTTCTCAAAGATCTCCTCAAGGGTATAGCCGGTCACCTGGGTGAAGCGCGGATTTACATACTGCACGCGACCATCCGGCATCGCAATCACTACCGCCAGCGGCGACTGCTCCACGGCATTGGCGAGCTTGTGGTAGTGCTCCTCAGCCAGCCGCCGTTTTGTCACATCGCGGCCAATCGCGCGGAAACCGATCAGTTGTCCTTCGTCGTCCCGCAACGCGTTCTCCTCCCAGGCCAGCCAGCGCCAGCCTTGGGCGGTCAGCCAGCGGTTTTCATGGGCGACCCGATAGGGCGCATGGGAGAGCCGGGTGACGGCATGTTTCCACTCCCGCTGGTCATCCGAGTGTATCAGCGCCGCCGGATCCTGCCCGGGCCAGTTGCGGGCGGGAACGCCGAACTTGCGGGCAAATGCCTGGTTCACCGCGCGCACGCGGCCGTTGGTGCCACGGAACAGGGCAAGCTCCACACTGTGCTGCCACGGCTCCACCCAGCGGCTGTCAGAGAGCAAATCCGGCGCCGGCGTCACGTTCTTGATCGTGATCAGATAGAGCGTGTCCCGCGGGTGACGCCCTTGCAGCACTTCCTCCTGAAGGTGGGCGTCCAGCCCCGCCACCTGGGCGCATTCGTTCCAATCCTTTCCCAGCAGTTCCTCGACCCCGCATTCGAGCAGGGCGGCCGCGCCCGAACTCACCCGGCGGACACGGCGCCGCGAATCGAGCACCACCAACGCGGAACCGGAGGAGGCAATCGAAGTTTCGGATACGGAAGTTTGGAGCGTTCGCATCACGACCGGGCGCACGCCAGGCTGAACGTCAAATCAAGCCGTTCAAGACCGTGGGCAGGCGCTGTACGCTGTTGGAAAGGGCGGCGCGGGCGATGCGCGTTTCTTTTTCGCCTTCACCGTAAAGGATGTTCCAACCCGCCAGCTTCAGCCAGGCGTCGTCCGCGATGGGCTCAACCTTTTCGAAACCGCCCGGAATGCCGGCGTACCGGACCAGTTGATCGGCAACCTGGACCGCCGCGGCATAGAAGCCGTGGTCCGGAGCCGATTCGGGAGAGTTGTGGTAGAGCACGGCATCGGTGATCTCGGCCGAAAGTTGGTGACGCTGCAGGTAATAGCCTCCGATGCGGGCATGGTCCCAGCCAATCAGGGCGCGTTCCGCATTGCAGACGTCCTGGGGAGAGGGATAGGTGCCTTCAACGATTTTGACAAACTCGTCCGGGAACGCGGTGGCCATCACCACTTTTCCCACATTGTGCAGCAAGCCAATGATGTAGTCCGTGTCGTCGTCGATCAGTAGCGTCGTGGTGGCAAGGATCTCCCGCGTCATGATGGCGGATCCGATCGAGTGCTTCCAGAGGTCGCGCCAGGGATAGTGATGCCCGGACCGGGAGATCTTTTCCATCTCCTCAATCACCGGCGTCGCCATCGAGAGTTCACGGATTTGCCGGAGTCCAAGGTAGAACACGGCTTCCTCAATGTTGTTCACCTTGGCGGTCAGGCCAAAGTAAACGCTGTTCACCATGCGCAAAAGACGGGCCGTCAACGAGGGATCACGGCGGATGATCTCGGCGATCTGGGAGTTGAAACTCTGCTCGGAATTGACGAGCCCGGCGAGCGCACGATTGATGCTCTGAAGCGAAGCCAGCTTCGGACAAGCGTCGACGCGCTTCATGATCTCAGAATCGCTGTAGGGCTGCGTCGACGGAGGGGTCATGGGAGGCTGCGCGAGCACGGTAGGCATGTTTCAGATGACGCTTGAGCGGACAAAGTAGGTCGTTGGGCTTCTGGTTGAGCAATCGGCGGGGGATGGGTGAAGTTTAGGGGTTTTTCGCCACCGGCTTGGGGAAATGTCGCTCAAGTCCCGACGCACCATGCCGATGGATGGCGAAAGCGCTCCCGATCCCTCATGTCCTCTGAAAAGAACCAACGGCTCCTCCAACTCGCCGTTACGCACCACCGCGCTGGCCGGCTGGCCGAGGCGGGAGAGGCCTATGCCCACCTTCGTCGGGTCGACCCGCGCCACTTTGACGCCGCTCATCTGGGTGGCACGGTCGCCTTGCAACTCGGACAACCCGCCGAGGCGGTCAAACTGCTCCATCAGGCGCTTCGCATCGACCCCAAGGCCACCGTCTGTGAAATGCGGCTGGCTCTGGCTTATCTCGCCCTCGGCCAGACCGAGCCGGCCGAGGCGCACCTGCGAAAACTGCTGACCCGGCTCCCCACCTACCACGAAGCCTGGGACAACCTCGGCATGGTGTTGAAGTCGGCCGGAAAGGTTGAGGACGCCCTCGCGGCCCACCGACGCGCCATCGAGCTGCAGCCCCGGTACGCACAAGGTTGGTACAATCTCGGCATGACCAACGCGCTGTTGGGACGGGGGGCCGCCGCCCTCGCCTGCCACGAACACGCGCTCGCGGCGGATGCCTCACACTCGCGCGCCCGCTACGGCCGCGCCCAGGCACTCCAGCAATTGCATCGGATTGACGAAGCCATCGCCGGCTACGAGGACCAGCTATCGCGTCACCCGGATCACCACGAAGCCCGCGGCTCCCGGCTGCTCGCGCTCAACTACCGCGACGCGCTTCCCCGCGAAACCCTTTTCGCCGAACACGCCCACTACGGAGAGTTGGTGGAAGCGATGCCGGCGGCAGTTCGCGGGCGCCAACTCGCAGCATCCAAGCCCGTTTCGCGGGCCGACCGGAAACTGCGCGTGGCCTTTTTCTCCCCCGATCTGCGTTCTCACGCGGTCGCCTGCTTCCTGGAACCGTTGCTGCGTCACCTCGATCGTACCCAATTCGAGATCGTCCTCTACCACGACCACTACATGGTCGACGCCGTCAGCCAGCGCCTGCAAGGCATGGCCTCCCTCTGGCGCAACGTGGTCGGCCAGCCCCTGGAGTCCGTTGAGGCAGCCCTTCGCGCGGACGCTCCCGATGTGTTGGTTGACCTCGCCGGACACACCGGTTTCGGACGCCTGCCGCTCTTTGCCCGCCGCCTCGCACCGGTGCAGATCACCTACCTGGGATATCCGAATACCACGGGCCTGCGGACGATGGACTATCGCTTCACTGACGTGGTGGCCGATCCCCCCGGGGAGTCCGATGCCTACCACACGGAGCGACTCGTGCGCTTCGCCCCCACCGCCTGGACTTACCAGCCCCCGGTCGACACGCCTGATCCGGTGCCCCTGCGCTGTGCCCAGGGCGGTCCGATCACGTTTGGCTCCTTCAACAACTTCGCCAAGGTCTCCGACCGCACCCTCGTCCTCTGGGGTCGCATCCTGCAGTCCGTGCCGGACTCGCGTCTGCTGCTGAAGAGCTACACCCACACCGACCTGGCCTTCCACGCCCGGTTGAACCGCTGCGGTCTGGATTCCAAGCGGATCGAGGTGCTGCCTCCTGCCGCGACGGCGGCGGCGCACCTGCGACTCTACAGCGAAGTGGACATCGCCCTCGACACATTTCCCTACCACGGCACCACCACCACGTGCGAAGCCCTGTGGATGCAGCGCCCGGTGATCAGTCTGGCCGGTGATCGCCACGCAAGCCGCGTGGGCGCCTCGCTGCTGCACGCCGTCGGCAAGGACCACTGGGTGGCCGCCTCGGGTGACGACTACGTTCGCATCGCCTGTGAACTCGCGAGTGATCGCACCCGCCTCGCCGAGGAAGCGGGGACCCTGCGCGCCACCCTGCAGTCCAGCGCCTTGTTTGACCACGCCGGTCAGGCAGCCCTGTTCGGCGCCGCGCTTCGGGCTTGCTGGAGTGAGAGCCTTCTCCGAGAGTCGCCGACCGCACCCGCCGCCACCGCGGCGACCGCGGCGGCATGACTCCCGCCAAGCTCCAAGCCACGCTGCAAGAGGCGCTTACCCACCACCGCGCCGGCCGTCTCGACCGCGCAGCCGCCCTCTACGATCAGGTGCGCAAGGCAGCGCCCCGTCACTTCGACGCCGTGCACCTGGCGGGCACCGTCGCGTATCAACAGGGAAAACACACCGAGGCCGCCGGACTCCTCGCTCAGGCCCTCGCACTCGATCCCAAATCCGCGCCCTGCGCCCTGCGTCTGGGCCTCGCCCTGCTTGGAGCCGGCCGCCCGGCCGAGGCCGAGCGGGCCTTGAAGACCTCCCTCTCGCGACAGCGCACCGCCGAGGCCTTCCACGCCCTCGGTCTCGCCCTGCGCGCCCAGGCGCGGTTGCCAGAGGCGCTTGAAGCCTGGACCGAAGTGGTGAAGCTTCAGCCGGAGTCAGCCGAAGCCCACGACCGCCTCGGGGCGCTGGTGGCCGACACCCGCGGTTTCGACGCCGCCCTTCCTCACTTTCGCACCGCAGTCCGTCTCAATCCCAAACTGGCCACCGCCTGGTGCAACCTCGGTCTCGCCTGTGCCCAGACCGACTTGCTGGAGGAAGCGCTTCCGGCGCTCGAACGGGCCCTCGCCCTGGATCCAAAGCTGCACAAGGCGCGACTGGGTTGTGGCTTGGCCCATCAGAAGGCCAATCGCATTACCCTCGCGGTGGCCGCGTACGCCCAGGTGCTGGAGGCCGAGCCAGACAATCACGAGGCCCGCAGCGCACGCCTGCTCTGCCTGAACTACCTGGACTCCATCACCCCCGAGGCACTGGCCGAGGAACATCGCATCTTTGGGCGCATCGCCGAGAGGGGCGCCAGCACCTCCGTCCGGATCCAGCCTCCGGCCGGGCGTCCACGTGAAAAGGGTAAGCGGCTCCGGCTCGCCTTTCACTCCCCCGACTTGCGCGCCCACTCGGTCGCCTACTTCCTCGAACCCCTGCTGAGGCACCTCGATCGATCGCAGTTTGAAGTCGTGCTCTACCACGACCATGTCGTGACCGATGCCACCAGCGAACGCCTGAAATCCCAAGCCTCTCTTTGGCGAAACTTCGCGTCCCTGCCCAATGCCACCGTCGAGGCGCGCCTGCGGGAGGACGCACCCGATGCGTTGGTCGATCTGGCCGGACACACCGGTTTCAACCGACTGCCGGTCTTTGCGCGGCGGATCGCACCGCTTCAAATCAGTTACCTCGGTTATCCCAATACGACAGGATTGAGCACGATGGACGTGCGCTTCACGGACGCCTGGGCCGATCCGCCCGGCGACGCCGACGCCCTTCACACCGAGCGCCTGATCCGCTTTGCCCCCACCGCCTGGACTTACCTGCCGGCGGAGTCGGCGCCCGCGCCCGCCGCTCCTCCCGGAACAAGCCCCGACACGGTCGTCTTCGGTTCCTTCAACAACGCAGCCAAACTCTCCGGACACACGCTCGCGCTATGGGCTCGCGTGCTCGCCGCCGTGCCAGGATCGAGACTGCTGCTCAAGGGCAGCGGCCTGACCGACCCTGCCTTCCAGGCCTACGTACGCGGCGTGTGCGCGGGAATCGGCATCGATGCGGGGCGTATCGACTTTCTCGGACGCACCTCCGGACTCGAGTCCCACCTCTCGGTCTATCACCGCATCGACATTGCCCTCGACACCTTTCCCTACCACGGGACGACCACCACCTGCGAAGCACTTTGGATGGGCCGACCCACGATCACGCTGGCGGGCAACCGCCACGCCAGCCGGGTCGGCGTCTCGCTGTTGCAGGCGGTCGGGCATCCGGAGTGGATTGCGTCGGAGGACAAGGACTTTGTCGATCGCGCCGTCCGGCTCGCCCACCAGATCGGAGAGCGTCAAACGCTCGCCGCAACCCTTCGCGATCAGCTGCGGGCCAGCCCGCTCATGGATCACGTCGGACAAGCCCGCCGCTTTGGTGACGCGGTGCTGGCCCTGGTGACCTGACGTCCCGAGACGACCCTGCGGCCTTCGGAGCAATCCGCAGATCTGCTGCCGTTACGCCGCCGCTTGGCGATTTTGATCAAACGACTGCGCGACGAGACCCAGCAGCGTACGAATCAGGGCAACGTGCTCGGGCGTAATGATGATCTTGCGACGCTCGCGCCAGCTGCACACGATTAGCCCCTGTACCGCTCGTTCATGGAAAAGCGGCAGGAGGACAAACGACGGGGGTGCGCCGCGACCCTGGAGCCAGTCGGGCAGGTAGGGGCGAATCTTGGCATCGTTGGCATCGTGGATCAGCACGTTTTCACGCCGGGACAGACAGATACCAAACACGGTCCGGTCGCTCCCCTTGATCGCACCCGGTCGAAGGGCGCGGAACAGGTCCCCGCGCTGATCCGTCACGCGGTAGGGCTCGCCCGGAAGCTCGGCGGCGAACAAGGCGCTGGCCTGTGCCCCGAAGCCCTGCGTGACGATGTCGAGCGCCAGACCAAGAATCTCGGACAAAGGCCGCTTACGGTCGGTGGCGTGGGCCCTGAGGCGTTCGATGCCATCGGTCCAGGTTGCGGTCGGATCCACGACTGACCCGTCGGCCGATCCGGAGTCTGCGGCGGATACACCGATGTCGACGGCCGGTGGAAGTTGCTCGGCCGGGCGACGCACATGCGCATTGACCGACATCGCCGGATCAACTCCCCCGAGACGCTGCCGAAGGCGCTGGCCCACCGCGGTCGACGCCCCCTCCCGCTGAAGACCGCGGATGAACTGTGACAGCCGCTCGTCCGCAAAGGACAGCGCATCCTCGATGAGCGTTTCCGAAGCCGGGACGTAAGCCTTGAATTGCTCCACCAGTCGGATCGAGCGTGCCTCGAACTCGACGGAGCTGACCGTGCCATCAAAGGAGAGTTCGGAAAAGCGCTGAGCAAATTCCGTCAATCCCAGCATCCGGGTAGCAGGGGATTGCTGGCTCGGTGAGCAGGCGCTTGGTTCGAACGGCACCAGGCACCCCATGACCGTCTCCGGCATTTTTGTGCCTTTGAGCAATGAGCGGGCCAGCTCCAGCGAAGTCATCCCGAAGATGTGACGTTCCGCCTCGGCCAAGGTGCGACCCACGGCAAAGCGCAGGACCTTGCGGTAGTCCTCGACCATGATCATCGCCATGACAATGGTGCCAAAATTGCGGAGCGAGGCGCAAACGAAGGCCTGATCGGCGTCCAGCGTTCCCATCTCGAGGGCGGCCTGCTGCGCCACCAGCCCGGCGCACAGGGCGCGGGCGGCCACTTCGCGCTGCTCCTCGCTGCTCTGCTGCCGTTGGGACTGCTCGAGCAGGAGCAGCGACATCGCCAGGGTGCGCACGCGATCGAATCCGATCAAGTGAATGGCCTGGTCGAGCGAGGCAATCGGGGTGGCGGTGGGATTGTAGCCCAGCTTGTTCGCGAGACTGATGACTTTGGCGAGAATCGACGAATCCCGCTCAATGGACTCCACCAATTCGGGTACCGACACTTCCAGCGCATTTTTCGAAAGGGTGTGGATCAAACGCACCAGTTCAGGCAGCGAGGCGCCAGTGCCGGATTGCAGTCCAGCCTGAGCGCGGTCCAGGGTACGTTTCGCGAGCGACAAACTCACCCCAAGGCAGATCGGCAGAAGTTTCGGTGGGTTGAGCGATTTTGGGACAACAACTTAAGCAACGTTTTCATCGTTCATCGCAACCGAGCCGCAACGCACGCCCCCCACGCTCCGGCACCCGACCCGGTCATGGCGCCCCGCGAAACCAGCAATCCTGCCCCGCGGCAAATCTTGCCGGGGATCACTACTGAGAGCCGACACCCCACCTCGAAGGCAGGACACGGCCACCGATTTTATCATAACCAGTTGTTTTTCAACGCTTAAAAACTCAAACTATTCACTCGGCGCGGGAATTGCTAATCCCGTGCCATGTCCTCTGTCGCCACAGACGTTCGTCCTGCTTCGTCGCCCCGCCCTGCTGCGCCGGCGCCTTTGACTCCCTCCGCCGCGACCCAAGCGATTTTCGACGCCGTGCGCTCCGCGCTCAAGCGTCTGGTGGCAGAACCGGCCCAATCCGAGGCGGCCGAGGCATTTCGCATCATTCGGCGCGAGGCGGCCCATGAGATCGCCAAATTGCCCCGCAAGCGGTCCCGGGGTGACCTTAGCGACGCGGCGCGCGCCCTGATTCGCGAAGTGACCGAGTCCGGGGTCCAGGACACCGCCGCCCATCCTGACGACATCGCACTCGCCACCCAACTCGCCTCCACGGCCCCCGCAGGCTCGGGACTGCTCGCCGCCATGCTGTTGGTTCCGGCTTGGCAGTGGCCCGCCGCCCCCCTACTCGCCCAGGTGCCCGACGACCTTTGGGGCGACGTCACCGCTTGGTTGTTCACTGCCCCTCAGGGTTTCTGCGAACCGGGCCAGGCGGAAAAGTTTGCCGCCCACACCCTGAAGCGCCTTGAGGAACTGGTCTCCTGGGTGCAGCGCAACAGCGGCTCGGGCACGGTCCGCTCCGCGCTGGATGCCTACTTGCGCACGGCCAACGCCATTCCCCTCTACTTCTCCCAAGGAAGCCTCCGCGCGCACGCCGAACTGCGCGGCCGGCTGTTCGCCCGCGCGATCGGTTCGCACCGCGACACCTACGTGGCGGTGGCAGAACCGCGCTTCGGCCGGCGTCTTCGCGTGGGTTTCGTCAATCGCCACTTTGGTTCCCAAACCGAGACATACACGACCCTTCCCACGTTCGAGCAACTCGATGCGGACCGCTTTGAGGTGGTGCTTTTCGCCCATCGGCTGACGGACACGCCGCTGGAGGCCTACTGCCGCCAGCGCGCGCAGGAGTTTCACCTGCTGCCTTCCGACTCCGCCGCCCAGCTGAACACGCTGCGCGATGCACGCCTCGACGTGATTGTCTTCGGCACGAACGTGACCGCCGTCTTCAACGAGGTGACGCGGCTTGCCCTCTATCGCAGTGCACCGCTCCAGGTCGTCAACAACTCCTCCTGTATCACCTCCGGCCTTCCGCACGTCGACCTCTACGTCTCCGGCCAGCTGACCGAGACCGTCGATGCCGCCGATCACTTCTCCGAGCGCCTCGCTCTTCTCCCCGGACCCGCGCACGCCTTCAACTACCAGGCTGATCAGGAGGCACCCACCACGGAATGGACCCGGGCCTCGCTCGGTCTGCCGGAGGATGCGGTCGTCTTTGTCACTGCAGCCAACTACTTCAAGATCATCCCGGAAATGCAGCATGCCTGGGCCCGGCTGCTCGCCCAGGTGCCCGGCTCCTACCTGCTGGTGCATCCCTTCAATCCAAACTGGTCCTCCTCGTATCCGATTCAGCGATTCTGCGCCGGATTTGACCGCGTGCTCGCGCAACACGGAGTCGACGCCGGCCGCCTCCGGGTATCGACCGAGCGATTCCCATCACGCAGCGATGTCAAGGCCCTGCTCAGCGTGGGCGACATCTACCTGGACACCTTTCCCTTCGGGGGCGTGAACTCGCTCGTCGACCCGCTCGAACTCGGCATCCCGACGTTGACCTGGGAAGGCGCCACCTTCCGGTCGCGCATGGGCGCGGCACTCATGCGTCAGCTCGGGCTCGACCCTCTGATCACGACGTCCGAAGCCGACTACCTCCAGACCGCGCAGCGTCTCGCCACCGACGTCGCCTGGCGCACCGAGATGCGCCAGACCATCGCGTCACGCATGGAACGCGCGCCGCTCTTCCTCGATACGCTGGCGGCGAGCGACACCTTTGGCGACCTGTTGGAAACGGCGTACGATGCGCTGGCCGACCAGGGTGCCGATGCGTTCCGCGCCCTTCGCTCCCCCATCCTCGCCAATCAACCCAGCCCGATCGATGCCATCGGCCGTCACGCTCGCGGCGTCGAACTGCTCGCGGTGGATCGTTCCGCACGGGCAGCCGACTACCTGATGTCCGCCGTGCAGCAGGACGAAGGCAATCCCACACTTTGGTACGACCTGGCCAAGGCCTTTCGAGCTTCTAAACAAATTCAACCCGCGATCCAGTCCCTCGAAGCAAGTTTGCGCCTCGACGCCACCTGTCCGGACTCCTGGATCATGCTCGTGGAACTGGCCACCGGAGCCGGCATGGCCGACCTCGCTCGTGAAGCGCTGGACTGCGCGCGTGAGCTTGCTCCCAACGATCCCCGCGTGTTGTTGGCAACGCCCCCGGGTGAATTGTTCGCCGGAGGGCTTGGGCTTCCGAATGACGCAGTCGGTCTGCCGAAGCACATTCTCCTCTACTCGGACGATCCTGAGTTTGGCGGCGTCGCCCAGTGGAATCACAACATTCTTCTCGCCCTCGCGAAGCAGGGCTATCGTGTCACCAGTGTGCAATCACGGTGCGCCAATCCCCTCATCCAGGAGCAGGAAGCCGCCGGCGTCCGCCATCAGTGGCTCGACTACGACACCGGCAAACAATTCGGCCGCACGCTCGAGGACCGCTCGCACGCGGAGTCTCTTTTCCGCGCCGACCGCCCGGATCTGGTGATATTCGCAGACTGCTGTCCCGTTTCGAATCTTGCGGCTAGGCAGACCGCGCTCGATCACGGCATTCCGTACATCACGGTCGTCCACTTTGTCGGCGAGTACCTTGCCAAGAACTTCGCGGCCTACCTGCCGGCCCTCTCACGCCAGCACGCGGCGGCGCGGGCAGTGGTGGCGGTTTCCGAGGACAATCTACAACTCCTCCGCCAGCACTTCGGCACGCCCAAGGACCAGGGCATGGTCATCCACAATGGACGTCCGCCCCGCTTCTTCCAGCCGGCCGACCCGGCGGTCCGTCAGCGGCTCCGGGCGGAACAGCGCATTTCAGACCAAACCGTCGTCTGCTTCACGGCGGCGCGCCTCACGAAAATCAAGGGCTTCGCCTACCAGCTAGAGGCGATGAAACTCCTGAAGAAGAAAGGTGCGTTGCAGAACCTCTGCTTCGTCTGGGCCGGTGACGGCGATCAACGGGCGGCACTCACCCAGGCGGTGGCCGACCTCGGTCTGAGCGATCACGTGCGTTTCCTCGGCCACCGCTGGGACATCGCGGATTGGTACGATGCCGCCGACATCTTCATCCTCTCCTCCGAACTCGAAG
>JAXMHM010000062.1:0-33137 GCA_046346755.1 Opitutaceae bacterium
ATCGGTACGGATCCGACACACCGGTGACCGAACGCTGCAGGGGCGAAGTGTTGGACTGCACCAGGTTGGGGGCGCGGAAGGACTCGTTGTAGGAACCGCGAGCGAGGAGCCAGTCGGTCAACCTCCAGGCTACACCGTACTTCGGTTTGACCGTGTCGCCGAAGTTGGCGAATTTCTCATATCGCGCCGCCGCCGAGAGCTCGAACGCCCGCACCAGAGGCAGCCGGTTAGGTTTGCCCACCAGGGGAACGAGAATCTCGCTGTAAGCGGACATCACGTCGCGGTCAGAATAGAGATTCAAATTCGGACTCAGGCCGATGAAGTCATTGTCATTCGGGATGGAGCTGAATCCAGCCGGATTGAGGCCGTGGAACTCAGGACGCCAGTCCTTGTAGGATTCCCATCGATACTCGAGTCCCAGTGCGGAAGCCACGCGCCCGCCCCAGACATCGAACAGGGTGCCGTTGATCTTCGCATCCCACGTGGCCAGTTCGGTCGTCCCTTCACGGATGAAGGTGTCGTAGAGCGGATTCACCACCGAATCCGGATTGGTGTAGGGCTGGTCGATTTGCACGGACGTGCCCACCACCTTGAACGTATAGCCAAACGGATTGAAGGCCGTGGCATCGCTGCGAAGCAGCGACTGGCGGAAGAGGCTATCACGAATGTTGTTGGCCTCCTCGTCCCGGGTCCAGGCGCGGGAGTAAAGGAGGGCCGATTCCCACTCGAAATCGGCGAAGGTCTTGCCACGCAGCCCAACGACGCCACGGATCGACTGCGAGTTTACACTGACGTCCTTTGCCTTGAACTCGCGCGGGCGCACCCCCGTGCCGCCGGCAATCAAGACATCCGCCGGATCGCCGACAATGCGAAGGGACCCATCGGAGTTCGGAGCACCCGTCGGATGGTAGAACCGCGTGCCGAATGGATTCCACGGATTGTTGCGCGAGACATAGATGTTGTAGTCGTCGGTCCCGTCGACTCCGGCCGGATCACGGTGGAGAAAGGAGTCAGCGTGATAGTAGGAAAGCTCGCCAAACGCCGAGAGGGTGTCGCGGAACTCGTGATTCACCGCCGTCATGAAGTTGAACCGGTCCGTCTCGGGAAGGATCACGCGGTCGATGTTCAGATTGTAGTAGTAGTCCCGCTCAACACTGGTAATGGCCCGGGATGGCGTGGTCTGCCGGAATCCGGTGCCACCCGCCGCCAGCGGGACAAAGAAAAACGCCCCGGCGGCGGAGGCCGTCAGCGTGGTCGATGGCGTCGTGGAAGTGGTGATACCGCGATTACCCGTGGGACGGGCTCCGACAAAATTTCCGCCCGCGTCAAAACTTCCCCGGATGAAGTTTCCGTAGTTGGACGACGTGGATCGGTTGTCAAAGTCGGTGTCCGTGGTGCTCCACGGCTCCGGCAGGGATCGAACGCGCCGGACATCCGCGTCGCGGGAGAACTTGCGGTCGGCCGTGGCCAGGAGGTTTCGGTGGTAGAAGTCGACCATCGCCACGATGTTGGTCTTGCCCTGGTTAAAGCTCTGCCCGCCAGAAAGAGTCACCCGCCAGTCCTCCGCTCCACCGCGCTGCGTCAGGCTGCCGCGGACGGAAAGATCGTAGCCTTCGTAGTCCCTGCGGAGGATGGTGTTGACGACACCGGCGGCCGCGTCGGCGCCGTAAATCGCAGAGGCGCCGTCACGAAGCACCTCCACACGCTTGATGGCTGCCCCGGGGAGCTGGTTGATATTCACGGCCAGCGACGGAACCCCGCCTTCGGCCTGACTGATCGGATGGGGAGCCATGCGGCGCCCATTGACCAGCACGAGTGTGTTTCCAGATCCGATACCCCTCAGGTTCAGGGCGACGTTGTCGCCGCGTGCATCGGCGCCGAGGACATTCGACTCTCCCAGACTGATCACTCCTCCACTGGGCAGCAGCTCCAGGAGTTCCGCCGGGGTCGGCGTGCCGCGCGCGGCAATGTCATCGAACTCGATCACGGTTACCGGCAGGATCTTTTCCTCGTCGACGCGCCGGATGTTGGAGCCTGTGACCGTAAAGGCTTCGAGGGTAACCGCCTCTTCAGGAGGCTGCACCGGAGGAGGCGGCGGGGTCGCCTGGGCGTGGGCAGCAGCGGGAACGACGGCGGCGAGCAGTGCGATCCAGGCCCTCCGGGCGCCGCTTCGCCGGAAGGGGGTTGGGTGTAGGTTCAGGTTCATGTGGTGGATGGTTGTGGGTTGGGTGGAAATTCTGAACGACCGAGGCGGTTCGAAGTCGCCTCAGGGTGGTCCGGTACGGGAGAGGACGCGACCGGCCCGCTGGCCGGTGACGCGGCCGTCAGACAGCGCCTCAATCCCGTTGACTAACACGTGGCGGACGCCCGTCGAGAGCTGGTGCGGCTGCTCATAGGTCGCCTTGTCGGCGAGCGTCTCGAGCTCAAAGACAACCAGGTCGGCCCACGCCCCCTCCCGGATCACTCCGCGGTCGGCGACCCGCATCACCGCCGCCGGAAGTCCGGTCATGGAGTGCACGGCTCGCTCCAGCGTGAGGACGGGCGTCTCCACCACATAACGTCGGATTTTTCGGGGGAAGGGTCCATACGAACGGGGGTGCGGCACGCCATCGCCCACCGCCACCAAATCGCCATCCGAACAGGTCATGGTCCAGGGCTGAACCATGAAGCGACGGATGTCGGCCTCCTGCATGTTGAACGACACAATCTGAGCGTCGCCCGCCCGCAGAATCGCGATGGCCGCATCCACCGGCTCAATTCCCCGATCACGCGCCACCTCGTCCAGTCGCTTGCCTTCGACCGCGGGGTCCGCCCGGTGATTGCGGAGCTGGATCGCCCGCGCACCCGCCCGGCGCTCGAGGTTGGCCACCATTGCGGTGCGAATGAGGGGAAGGGTCTCCGGATTTGCCAATCGCTTTTGCATCGCCCCAGCACCTCCCTCCATGGCCCAGGGCGGAAGCAGGGCCGCACTCAACGAGGTGGACGAAGCCTCGTACGGATACTGATCGGCAAAAATCTCCACTCCCTCTGCTCGCGCCTGGTCAATGCGTCGCACGACCTCAACGGACAAGCCCCACACCTTGGGACCGAGGGCCTTGATGTGCGTCACAATTCCCGGAAGGCGGGCGGACCGAGACACCGTGATGACCTCCTCGACCGCCGCGAGCAGGCCGACCGAGTAGTCACCTTCATCGCGGATGTGACTCGTGTAAACGCCATCGAACTCCGCGACCACGGCGGCCAGGGCGACATGCTCGTCGGTCTTGGAGAAATTCCCAGGGGTATAGAACGGACCAGCGGACAGGCCAAAGGCTCCTCCGGACATGGCCGTCCGCACCCGGGCCTTCATTTCTTCCAGTTCAGCCGGGGTGGGTGCACGATCCGCCATGCCCAGCACCTCGGTCCGCACCGAGTTGTGCCCGATCAGTTGCGCGACATTCACCGCCGGGTGCCTCTGTTCGAGCAGTCGCCGTTGCATCGCCAGGTCGACAGGCCCGCCACCATCGGGGTTGATCATCACCGTCGTCACCCCCTGCGTCAGCAATGGCTCCGCTCCGGACAAGGCAGGACCCGCCAACGCCGGACCCGCGTGGGAATGAACATCAATGAAACCAGGCGCCAGATACAGTCCTGTCCCGTCGATCTCCCGCCCGGCGTGCCCGTCCAGCGGGATCCGTCCCACCCGGGCCACCCGACCGTCCTTTACGGCAACATCCGCATACCTCCAGGGCGCTCCAGAACCATCCAGCAGCCGGGCCCCCCGAATCACCACATCGTAGGGCTGGGCCCGCACTCCAGCCGCAGCGGAAAGCACGAGGCACACGGCACCGAACAGGGGAAGAGGGGAACGACTCATGCAAATAGGGTAAGACATCAACCCGCCACCCACGGCAATCGTTCAGAGCATCCACCTCGTGCTTTGAGCCCACGCCCGCTCCAGGCGCGACGGGTCCGGCCAGCCGTCGTCATCATCGGAAAGGCGCAGCCACCGGCCGCCTCACCCGCTCTCGCTCGACTGTGGAAAGTGGATTCCAAGCTCCCAGGCAAAAGCACTCGTTATGCCACGCTCCACTTGTTTGCCGTTCGAGTGAATAACCACTTCGGTTTGGACCAGTTTTGGGAGAAAGTGTTGTCATAAAGGCAACAGTGGTTTCAAAACTGCAACACATCTAAAATCCCGTCCACCCTCGCTTGTCGTCGAGGCAAACGCGCCACTTCGGGGCCCGTCTCCGGTAACGGCCAGGCCGGAGTGGCCACAGTCATGTTGACCGTTTGTCCTCATACGGGGTGCGACTCATCAAGCGCCGCACTGGGCGAAGGTATTTTGAGAGGGTGCGGGAGCGGACTGGACGGGTTGGCATCACACGTGCAATCAGGGAAGCCGAATTTCGTTATGCAAAAAATCAAAGTCGCCCAATTCGGTCTGGGACCAATCGGTATCGAGTCGCTCAAGCTGGCTGCGACGCAGTCGTGGCTGGAGGTCATCGGAGGCGTCGACATCGATCCGGCCAAGATCGGGCGAAGCCTCGGCGAATTGACAGGAGCCGCCGGCCTCGCGACACCCCGCGTTCATGGATCGATCGCGGATCTCTGCCAGGCAGCCGGAAAGCCAGACGTGATCCTGCACACCGCGTCTTCGAGCGCCGCCGCGTCGCTGGCCCAGGTGCGCGACGCACTGGAGTCGGGCATCAGCATCGCCTCGACCTGCGAGGAGTTGATTTTTCCTCGCCTCAAAACCCCGGAGATCGCCGCCGAGTACGATGCGCTCTGCCGTCGCGCCGGTGCACGGGTGGTCGGCACGGGCGTCAACCCCGGGTTTGTCATGGATATTCTGCCCATCTGTCTGACGGGCGTGACCCGTCGGGTGGACTCGATCTATGTCGAACGCGTGGTGAACGCCTCCACCCGTCGCCAACCGCTGCAGGCCAAGATCGGCAGTGGCCAAGCCCCGGACGATTTCCGGGCCAAGTTCAAAGCCGGCAAGGCCGGGCACGCCGGTTTCCAGCAATCGCTGGCCCTGCTCGCGCATTCTATGGGGTGGACGCTGGATTCGATCGAAGAGACCTGCGAGCCTGTCCTCGCCCCGGCACCCATCGTCACCCAGTTCTTCAACGTCGCCCGCGGTCAAACCTGCGGTTTGCACCAGCACGCGATTGGGCGCGTGGAGGGACAGGCCAAGCTTGTCCTTGATCTGCAGATGTTTCTCGATGCGCCGAATCCTCACGACACGGTGGTCATCAAGGGCGATCCGAACCTGCACCTGACGCTGGCAGGCGGGGTGGCCGGAGACTCCGCCACGGTGGCATCCCTGATCAACATCGTGCCACGTCTCCTCGGCGGCGCACCCGGCCTCCGCCTCATGACCGAGCTGGCCGTCCCCTCCTGGGTCAATCCACGGGGCTGAGCCGCCCCTCGGCATTCAGCGACGGATCGCAATCAGCGAATGGTAGGCGGGCGCGCGCGCCTGAAACACGGTCGTGTACTCGAAGGGCCACGGCACGTCATCGCGCAATTCCCAATCGGCGTGGGAGGCGACGACTCCCCGCGCCTCCGCAAAATAGGGCTCGTAGTCTGTACGAAAATACAGCGGCGCCCCGGCCAGGGACGCGCGCGCCAGCGTGGAAAGGAACGCCGGCTGGATCAGCCGGTTTTTCCAGTGCCGGCGCTTCGGCCAGGGATCAGGAAAGAGCACAAACACCGCCTCGAATTTCACCTCGGCCGGCAGCACCGCCAGCAGGTCGCCCGCTTCGGCATGGAGAAAGGTGAGGTTGGCCAGCCCGGCCCGGTCCCGTTTTCGCAAACCGCGCCGGACCCGGTCGCTCATGATGTCAATTCCCACGCAAAAACGATCCGGGTGCGCCACGGCGTACGCATTGAGAAAATGGCCGTGACCGCTGCCCACCTCCAGCGTCAGGCGCTTCCGACCCGCCATCACTCCCTCCAGCCGGGCCAAAACTTCGGCGCGACGAGTGGACTGCAGGGCCTGATGATCGTTGGAGGGTCGCTCGGGCATGACAGAAAAACCGAACACCATCGGGAGCCCTCCGTCGCCCTTCAACCGAAAATCCGTGACTGAACCACGGATCCCGCGGCCGCGCATGCGCGTCGCAGCGGTTCTGGTGGAGGTGGCCTCGGCGAGCCGCAACGGGACCGACCGGTCCCGCCTCCGCGGTCGGTTTCTTCCCGCGACACCAATTTCCGCGGGGGTCAGCGACCCCACCTCCGCCCAACGGCGACTTCGAGTCCGCGTTTATCCGTGTCCATCTGCGGTTTACGAACGGATTGCTCCACCCCAACCGAGAGATCTAGGTTCGATCCGGCATCGACCACCGCCCTTCACCTCCCACCGGAAATACACCGGCTTCCCTCCCCACCCTATTTCCGAATCGGCAGCGTAAAGTAAAACGCAGAGCCGCGGCCCACCACGCTTTCCACCCACACCCGTCCCCCATGCAGCTGGACGATGTGTTTGACGATGGAGAGTCCCAGGCCGGTCCCTCCCTTTTCCCGGGAGCGCCCTTTGTCGACCCGATAGAAGCGTTCGAAAATGTGCGGCAGATCCTCCGCCGGGATCCCGGGGCCATCATCGCGGACACAGACTTCCACATCGGAGGAGCGCAAAGAAAGCTGGACCTCGAGGTGCGATCCTTTGGGGGTGTATTTCAACGCATTATCCAACAGATTACCAAGAACTTGAGTGACTTTGAGTGGATCGATGAGCACCGATCCGATGGCGGGTTCGGCTTCAAAGTTCAGGCGGTGTTCGGCGGCTCCCGGTCGGCTTCGGTAGTCGTCGACAATGCCCTTGACCAATTCCACCAGCAGCACCGCTTCGTGTTTCAACCCCGGATTGATCGACTCGAGACGCGACAGCGTCAGCAGATCCTCAAGCAGAGAGTTCAACCGATCGGTGTGCCGCTGAATGGTCTTCAGAAAACGCTCCCGGTCGTCGATCTGGATCTCCCGGTGGCCATCCACCAACGTTTCCACATATCCTTTAATCACGCTCAGCGGAGTTCGCAGTTCGTGTGAGACGTTGGCCACAAACTCTTTTCGCACCAGTTCGAGCTTTTTCTGTTTGGTGATGTCGTGAAGGACAAACAGCACCCAAGAGCCGCGTGCGGCGTCGAGCGACGGTATGGTGGCCCCGGTCAGTTCGACCCAGGTGGTGCGGTCGGCTTCGACAAACTCGATCTCGTGCTGCGGCGACGCCTGGTTCTTCCGAACCGCATCCACGTAGTTGAGGAACTCCACGCTGTGGAGCACCAGCTCGAGTCGTTGACCCAGAATATTGAGTGCCCGCGGGAATATCTCCTGCAAAGCTTTATTGGCCAGTAGGATAAAATTACTCGAGTCGACAATCAGGACCGCTTCCTGGAGGCTGCCGAGCGTCGCTTCAAGTTGCGCGAGTTGACCGGTGCGCTGCTGGTGCAGACGGTTGACCTCGTGGATCAACTCATTGGTTTGATCACACAATTCGTCCCATTCCCGCCCGGACGCTCCGGGCAGATCCTCACGTAATAAAGGTTGGCGACTGAAAATCGCCCGGTGCAGTCGCCGAAGCGCCTGACGGTGATTCCAGAGTTTCACGCTCAAGACTCCCAGCACCAGGAGCAAGAGGACGGTCACGAATGGATACATCGGATCGCTCAAGCGTGAGTTCCGTGATCGCGAAAGCAATCATTGGGGCTGGAAGTGGCCGCTTGCGGCCCGACCGGCACCCCGCATCGAAGACGCCTGCCACCGCACGCACCCGCCCAGACCCTCAGGCCGACGCCTCCTGCACCCGGCGCTCCGCCATCCGATAGCCGACGCCCCGGATCGTCTCGATCCAGTCAGCCTCCGACCCGAGCTTCTCGCGTAAACGGCGCACGTGGGTGTCGACCGTGCGCGTTTCAATCTCGGTCTCGTAGTTCCAGACATTGATCAGCAAATGCTCCCGAGTCTGCACCCTCCCCCGCCGCTCCATCAGCAACTTGAGCAACTTGAACTCCGTCGCCGTGAGATCAACGATCCGCCCTCCGATGAACACTTCATGCCGTTCGACATCGAGGAGGATGCCACCAATTTCCAGGCGCTTGGGTTCGTCGGACTTTCCCTCACTCAGGCGGCGCAGTATGGACTGCACGCGAAGGACTAATTCCTTGATACTGAATGGCTTAGGGATATAGTCGTCTGCCCCGGTTTCCAGACCCTGGATCCGGTCGTTTTCCTCGGCCTTGGCAGTGAGGAAGATAACCGGAACACGCTTGAGCTTGGGATCAGCCCGCAGCATGCGGCAAATCTGGATGCCATTGAGATCAGGCATCATCACATCCAGAATCACCAGATCGGGAAGAAACGACCGCGCCGCGCCAATGCTGCCGTTGGGATCATTGAGCGCTTCCACCAAAAAGCCCTTCGCCTTGAGGTGATAGGCCACGAGGTCGGTCACATCTGACTCATCGTCCACGATGAGAATCTTCTTGGGCTTGAGCTCCGTCATGGAGCCAACCCTACCCCAATCGCCCAAAGCGTCCGAGGCGAAACCCGGTCCGTTTCACAAATGTTACAGCGCAACCCCGCCGTTGCATCCCTCCCTCGTCCCCGGCGCGGGCATTACTTTTGCCTCCGCGCCACCGGTTTCACCTAAATCTTTCCAAAGCAAAAGGTTATCACTGGTCAAGCGTGAGCGTCAACGGGCAGCAACGTGACACCGCTGCGGCGATACGGTTGGAGTTCGCAGAACAAGCCCGCTCCGCCCTGCCCTATCTCCACCAGCTTAAAGACCACTCGAGGCCCCGTCTCTCTTTCCGCGACGCGATTCGATCAGCACCATCAAGATACTGATGTCCGCCGGATTCACCCCGCTGATCCGACTCGCTTGTCCCAGGGAATAGGGTCGGATGTTAGCGAGCTTGAGCGCACTTTCGCGCCTCAATCCCCGCACGGTGGAGTAGTCCAGATCGGCAGGAATCTTCACCTTTTCGATGTGCGCGAGCTTGGCAATCTGCCGTTCCTCCCGGGACAAATAGCCGGCGTAGCTGATCCGATAGATCACTTCGTCCCGCACGGACGTGGGGAGCGCAGAGAATTCGCTGGGATACGCCACCGGAGACCCGCCGCCCGTCACTTCCCTCCGAATCATATCACCCCAAGTCCCCTGCCCTCCGCCCGGTCGCTCGGTCTCAAACCGAGCCACCCAGCGATCCAGATCGGCCCGCTTGGAGTCGATCCGCCGCAACCGGGTTTCCGAAAGCAACCCGTGCTGCCGGGCATGATGCGCCAGACGAAACTCCGCACTCCCGTGATTGAAGAGCAGTCGATACTCCGCCCGGCTTGTGAACATCCGGTACGGCTCGTCCGTGCCCTTTGTCACCAAATCGTCGATCAGCACCCCGATGTAGCCCTCGTGACGCCCGATCACCAGCGGCTCCAGTCCCCTCACCTTGTTCACGGCATTTACTCCCGCCACCAGGCCCTGACAACCTGCCTCCTCATAGCCCGAGGTACCGTTGATTTGCCCCGCAAAGAAGAGTCCCTCGACCTTCTTTGATTCCAACGATGGAAACAGCTGCGTCGGCGGCGCAAAATCATACTCCACCGCATAGGCCGGCCTCAGCAACTCAGCGCGCTCAAGCCCCGGAATGCTCCGGACCATGGCCAACTGCACCTCAAACGGAAGCGACGTCGAAAGCCCGTTGATATAATACTCATTGGTGGATCGCCCCTCCGGCTCCAAGAAAAGCAGATGGCGAGGCTTGTCGGCAAAACGCACAAACTTGTCTTCTATGCTGGGACAGTACCGCGGCCCGATTCCCTCGATTTCACCCGAATACATTGCCGATCGATGCAGATTATCACGAACCAGCCGCGCCGTCTCTTCGGTCGTATACGTCATCCAGCACGACACCTGGCTCGATCCCGGCTGCCAACCCAGACGCGTTTCACCCGACTGTTCCACGTGGAACATCGCTTCCGGATCCCGGGTATCGTAAAAAGCAAAAAGCGTCGGTTGTGCGTCGCCTTTCTGCTCCTGCATTCGACCGAAATCGAGGCTGCGGCCCGACAATCGGGGGGGCGTTCCGGTTTTGAGGCGGCGAAGCTCGATACCTGCCTCGAGAAAACTCGCCGAAAGCGTCTTGGCACTGAAATCACCCAGGCGGCCGCCTTCGTTCTTGTTCTGCCCAATATGCATGAGGCCGCGCAGGAACGTACCCGTCGTCACCACCACGGTTTTACCACGAAACTCCAAATCCAGATTCGTACGCACACCAACGACGCGGCCCGACTCAAAAATCAACCCCGTCACCGTGGCCTGGAAAATCCGGAGATTCGTTTGCAGCTCGAGGGTGTGCTTGAGACGGAATTGATAGGCCTTCTTGTCGCACTGCGCCCGGGGCGACTGCACCGCCAGTCCCTTGGACTCGTTCAACAGCCGAAACTGGATTCCGGTGAAATCCGTGTTGATGGCCATCTCACCACCCAAAGCATCGATTTCCCGCACAATCTGGCCTTTGGCCTGACCGCCAATGGCCGGATTGCAGCTCATTTGGGCAATGGTATCAAGATTGCCGGTGAGGAGCAGGGTAGAGGCCCCCATGCGCGCCGCCGCCAAAGCCGCCTCACAGCCGGCATGGCCCGCGCCGCAAACAATGACATCATAACCATCCTGGAACCGTTCACTCATGGGAAAAGACGGCGCCACCTTCACCGAGCCAGCGGCTATTTCCCAATACAAAACGTCGCAAACAGCCGATCCAACATGCGCTCATGGTCATATTTGCCAAGAATCTCACCCAGAGCCTCCAAGGCGCCTCGGATATCGCTCGCCAAGAGCTCGGTCGCCTTCAATCCACCCGGCTCCAGCTGCGCGAGCGCCTGACTCAGGCTCTCTTGCGCACGCTCGAGGGCCTGCGCATGCCGAAGGCCAATCGCAATCACTTCCTCGCCAACATCCGACTGAAACGCATCCGCCCAACTCACAATACGCTCCACCAAGGCGTCAACACCCGCGCCGGTCTGTGCCGAAACCAAGAGGGGAGGCTCTCCACGCTCACCCTCGGGTAGGGGCCACACCCGCTCCCACGCCCTGCCCAGTTTCTCCTCCGCCCGGGCATAAACCATCGCCCGCTGCGCAGCTGCTTCCGAGGCGGAGGAGGCAGGTACGGCCCCCTCCAATCGATCCAACTTATTTCCCACCACCAAAACCTTGTCGGGCGAAAGCAATGACACCAGTTCCGGCGGCGGAATCGGCAGGGCAGGGGAGTCATCGCTGAGATCCACCACCCACAATACCAAATCCGCCTCCGCCAGTTGCGAGCGCGTTAGCGCGATTCCCCGCGTCTCTAACTCACTCAAAGGCAACTGGTTAAGTCCAGCCGTGTCGATCAGCCGGAGGGCGTGGGGACCGACCCGGATCCATGCCTCCAGAAAATCACGCGTCGTCCCGGGCTCCGGTGACACCAGGGCACGTTCGAAACCCACCAAGCGGTTGAGGAGCGAGCTCTTCCCCGCATTGGGCGCCCCCACGATCACTGTACGAATCCCATCCCGCAGCATTTCACCATAGTGACGGGTCGCGAGCAGCTGACGTGTTCCACGTAGAACCGCTTCCAAGTCCGCCTTCACCTTGGCCTGATCTTCGGGAGGAAGGTCTTCATCGGGGAAATCAATGTACGCCTCCACCTGAGCCGCCGCGTCGAGCAAGGCGCGCTGGAGGGGCAACAGGTGGCGACCCAATGAACCCTTAAGTTGTTTTTGAGCAACCGCTAACGAACGATCGCTACGAGCCTGAATCACATCCATGACCGCCTCCGCCTGACTCAGATCCAGTCGACCCGCCAGAAAGGCCCGCTGCGTAAATTCTCCAGGCTGCGCCAGCCGGCAGCCGCGGGCACAAAGGTCCTCCACCAGTCGTTGCGCAATCAGGGGATTGCCGTGGCAACTCAACTCCAAGCAATCCTCACCGGTATAACTCGCGGGGCCAAGGTACGACACCGCCACCACATCGTCCAGGAGGCGCCCATCGAGCGCCAGATAATCCACGTGATGCGCCCTCCGCGGCACGAGGGCTCGACCAAACAAACCGCCAGCCGCCCAAGCCCGGCACAGCGGTCCGCTGATTCGCAGCAAGGCTACAGCCGAAACTCCCGCCGGTGTGGCCAATGCCACAATCGTCGATCCATCCTGGTTCATCACCGCCATCACCGCAGGCAATCGCTCAACCCACGGCCGGGAAAGGGCAAAACACCGACAACCCAGCGCACCGACCACGAAAGGGTGGGGGAGCCGAGACAAAGTAACCCATTCCCTCTCACCTGGCTCGCCCCCTCCCGCCACGGCGGAATCACGGTCCAGCCCCATCCAACCCGCGCTCGCAACGGCATTGCGCGCCGTTCGACCGCACCCGAGTGTGGTGCAGCCGCCTTCGATCCCAAACCACTATCTGTTGTTCAAAAACAACTTCCGAAACAGGTCTTATCGGGGAGTGATGGAAAGTTCCTTCACTCGCCGACCCTCCACCACCTTGTCCCCCGGATAAACCACCACGCGGTCCCCTTCTTTGAGGCCCTCGCGCACCTCCGTCATCACCCCGTTGCTCCGGCCCGCCACCAGGCCGCGCTCCCGGGCCACGCCCGACTCAACCACAAAGGCCCGCATCCGGCCCTCGCGCTGAAACAGGGCCCCGGCCGGAATCAGCAGCACATCCGGATTCTCCCACACCACAATCCGCGCCTCCACCCGGTACGCATCCCCCAGCGTCGGACGCATCTCCGGCGGACTGACCAGGTCACATATCACATTCACCCGCTGCTCCTCCACCCCAAGCGCAGAAATCTTCGTGTATCCAGAAGGCTCCACCCACCTGACCCGGGCCTCCAGCGGCTCGGCACCGCCCCACTGCTCGAGCAGCACACGCGCCCCCGCTTTCACCACCACCGCATCCCGGGAAAGCACCTCCACACGCACCTCGAGGTCGGCCGGGTCGCCCACTTCCATCAACGCGCTGCCCGCCGCCATCATGCGGCTGCTCTCCTGAAAGACCCGCAAGACACGGCCGGTAACGGGTGAGAGCACGGTCACACCCGGATCCGCCGGCACCGGCCCGCCCGCCCGCCCGCGCTGCAACACCGCCTCCGTCTGCTGACGCTCGTACTCGGCCACCTTGAGCCCGAACTCCGCCGCCCGCTTTTCCTGCGCCGCCACTTGTTCTCGCATGTCTGCTGTATCCACTTCCTGGCGTGACACGGTGTTTGACGCCCACAGGCTGCGCACGCGCTCGCGATCAACCTTGGCGAGGGCGTGCGACGCCTGCGCCCGCGACACCTGCGCCGAAGCCGCCTCCATGGCCGCCACCGCCCCGCCCAGCCGCGCCTCCGCCTGCGCCAGCCGGCTGGCATCCAGCAGGTCCGGTGCACCCGTCTCCAGCACGGCCAGCACGGTCTTGCCCGCCTGGACCGCCGCTCCCGCCTTCCATTCCACCCGGCGCAACTGGCCCGACACCGGCGCCGCCACCACATAGCGGTTGACCACGCGTGTCATGCCCTCGTCCTCCACGGTCACGCGCAGCGCCCCACGGGCCGCCGTCGCAATTTCAACCGGCTGCGGCCTCGGCCACAGTCCGGCCACCAGCAGCGCCGCCAGCAGGGCGCCACCCGCCAGCGGTAGCCAGCGCCGCTTCCGTTTGCCCGCCCGCGCGCCGGGAAAAGTGGCGGCGGTGTTCGTTGTTTCGCTCATGGAATTGAAGGGATTGAAGGGCGCTACCGCCGTGCGCATCAGTCGCGCACCTTGAGCACACCCACGAGATCCAGTTCTTTGATACGTCGGGCGGCCAGCAGCAGGGACAGCGCCGTGGCCACCGTGATGACCGTCGCCGCAAAACTGTAGTTGGCCAGCGTCAGAACCAGCGGTAGACGCACGGTCTCGGTGTTGATCGTTTTCAACAGTCCGGCAGCCAGCCAGCCGCCAAGCCAGAGCCCGACCGGCACGGCCACCAGGGCCAGCACGGACAGCTCGCCCACCAGCACCGCGCCCACCTCGCCTCGCGTGAAACCGAGGACCCGCAGCGTCGCCAGTTCGCGGGCCCGCTCCGACAGGGAAATGCGCGCACTATTGTAGACGATGCCAAAGGCCACGAGAGTCGCAAACGTCAGGTACATCGTCTGCAGCACCCCGATACTCTCCGCCGTCGTCTTCCGGAAACTCTCACGCATCGCATCCTTCACCACCACCGACGCGGCACGCGGCGTTTCCTTGATCGCCGTCAGGAACTCCGTCCAACGGCCTCGATCCACCGACAGGTAGGCGCCGCTGATCACATCGCCCTCGAGCAGGAGGCGGTTGAGTGCCCCAAGGTCCATGAACGAGGAAACTCCGGCGAAGTCCTCTGAGAATCCCGCCACCGGCACCGTGCGCTCGACGCGCTTGCCCTCCAGCGATCGCACCCAGACCGAATCACCCACCCGCACTCCCAGCACCTGGCCCAGTTTGGACGACAAGATCAAACCCTGCGGCGGAAGCACCATCTGCCGCAGGTCGGCATCCACCACCCGGTTCAACAACCCCGAGGGCGCGAGGCCGATGATGGCCAAACGACGCGACCGGGGCCCCGCCCGCAACTCGACTGGCGTCGCGCGAAAGGGTTCTGCCGACACCACGCCGGGCAGGTGTCGAAAATCCGCTAGAGCCCGGGCCGGACCCGGTTCCACGAGGCTCATCGACACCGTCTGTCGCTGCACAATATCCCATTGAAAATCCAACACATAGGAAATCCCATCGCGAAACGCATTGGGTATGATGAGGATGGCGGTCGCCAGCGCCAGCGCCGCCGCCGTCAGTCCGGCCTGGACGGGCTTTCGCTCGAGGTTGCGAAACGCCATGCGGATCGAGGCGCTGAAGAAGTGGCCGAGTCCGGCCCGCTCCACCAGCGACGCACTGAACCGGGCCGGCGGCTCCGGCCGCATCGCCTCCGCCGGGGCCAGGCGCATCGCCCTTCGCACCGCACCCCACACGCCCACGACCGCCGCCAGGGCACTGGCAATGACCGCCACCAGCAGCACGCCGGTCGCGAGGTGAAAGTGAAGGTCGGGGAATCGAAAGAAGCGATGATAGAGACCCACCAGGCGGTGCCCAAGAATGACTCCCCCGATCACACCCAGGACCGCACCCACGCAAACGATCACCAGGGCAAACTTGAGGTAGTGGTTGCCAATCTCCCTCGACCCGAACCCGCACGCCTTGAGCATGGCAATCTGCTCCCGCTGCAGCGTGATCTGCCGGCTCATGACCGCGTGAGTCATGAACGCTCCGACCGCCAGAAACACCAGCGGGAATCCGACCGCCAGGCCCTGGAGCACGCGGATCTCGTCGTTGACCCGCACATCCGACGCGTGGTGGACTCGTCCATACGCCCGGAGTCCGCCGTACGGAACAAGCAACCGGTCGAGTGCCGCGATGACCGCGCTCTCCGATGCGCCCGGTTGCAGCGCAAGCGCGAGCTGGTTGAAGGCACCATCCAGGCTGTAGGCCTGCGCCAGCTCTTCATAGTTCATCCAGAGCACCGCAAAGGTGCGGTTATCGGGCAGGGCCGCGCCAGGCGGCGCCTCAAAAACAAACTCGGGCGAAAGCACGATTCCCGCAATCCGCAGCGACACCTTGCGTCCGTTGAGGATTGCGGAAAGCCGGTCTCCCGGCCGCAGGCCATGAGCGTCGGAAAATGCCTCGCTGACCAGGATCTCACCCCGGGATCCGGCGGCAAGCAGCCGGCCCGCCCTCAGGTGCAGCCGGTTGAGCACCGCCTCACCGCGCTCGGGGACGGAATTGATCAGAGCGGTCGCCGGCTCCGGCAGTGACGGCACATCCAGCGTCACCATCCGCGCAATCGAAGGCTGGACCGCTGCCACACCAGGAATCTCCGCCGCACGGCGCGCCACCTCCAGCGGCGCCCGCTTAAGCCGGGCAAAGACCTCGGCAAATCGGTACAC
The DNA here is from genome assembly GCA_046346755.1 of Opitutaceae bacterium. Taxonomy (GTDB): domain Bacteria; phylum Verrucomicrobiota; class Verrucomicrobiia; order Opitutales; family Opitutaceae; genus UBA6669. The sequence continues at coordinate 15,966 of JAXMHM010000062.1, forward strand.
CTCATAGTAGGCGCTGCGCGCCGACTCCAGCGACAGGATCAGACTTCGCGTCATCACCATCATGGCCAGGCCGCAGGCCATCACCAGCGCGACGGCGAGGGCCTGTGACTTCAGCGACCGAAGGTCGCGCAGGAGTTTGCGGTCAAGCAGCGACACGGTCGGGGGTGCGGGGCGGGGAAGGCCTCATGGCATTGAGTAGTGAACTGGCTACTACCACTCCAGTCCGCTGGCGGGTGCGCGTTTCGTGTTCACCTGGGTGTGGACCACGCGGCCGTCGGACAGCGAAAACACCCGGTCTGCCATGCCAGCCATCACGGCATTGTGGGTGATGATGGCAGTGAGGGTCCCCAGCTCGCGATTGATGCGCTCGATCGCCTCCAACACCAGCACCCCGGTGCGCACATCCAAGGCGCCGGTCGGCTCATCACACAAGAGCACGCGGGGCCGCTTCGCGATCGCCCGCGCGATCGCCACGCGCTGCTGTTCGCCACCGGAAAGCTGGGCCGGAAAATGGTCGAGTCGCGCCCCGAGCCCCACCAGGTGCAGTGCCTCCTCGGGCGACATCGGATCCGCGGAAAGTTCGGCAATGAGCCCGACATTCTCCCGGGCGGTCAGGCTGGGGATGAGGTTGTAGGCCTGGAAGACGAATCCGACGGCCTCGCGCCGATACAGCGTCAATCCCTGCTCATCCGCCCCGCCAAGGTCCCAGTCGCAATATCGCAGAGTGCCCCCGGTGGGCACATCCAAGCCCCCTAGCAAGTTGAGCAGCGTCGACTTGCCGCTCCCCGAGGGGCCCAGCAGCACAATCAACTCGCCGGCAAACAGGTCGAGATCGACTCCGGCCAGGGCGTGGACCGCCGCTTCACCGTCACCATAGGTCTTGCTCAGTCCACGCACGGCAAACACACGCGCAGCGGTGGATGCCGGGGCCTCCTTCGTCGGCGGCGCAGGAATCAGCGGATTCATCGGTGACAAGCCCCACAGTCAGCCGGGATTGTCTCAGGCTCTCAACGTCCAAAGCGCCGGCTGGTTTCCACCCCCCGACGATGCACCCGGAGCCGGCTTGGGTCAGCACGGTCCGATTCGATCCGGATCTACGGCGTATTCGGTTTGGGTGTGACGACTTCCGGCAGCTGAATCCCATCGGGTCGCGGCAATCCCGGCGCCGGCAAGGCTGGGGCAAGGGCAGGCGGAGCCACCTGCGAGGTCGGGGGGACCACCTGGGGAGCTACCGGTGACACAATCGGCGGGGGCGCCACCAGGGAACTCGCCGGTGCATCCGCCATGGCCAGCCATTCGATCACGGACTTTCCAGCCAGTTCCTTTGAGAGCTCCGGCGCCCGACGCTGTGCCGACTGAATCCAGTCAGGCCGCCGCAATGATTCGATTCGCGCCCGCAGCTGCTTTTCCCCCTCCGTCTGCAATCCCGCCTGGCTGGCCAAGATCATCCACGCCAACCCCTCGGAATAGTCTCGTTTCACACCGCGCCCGCTCGAGTAGGTCGCGCCCAGGTTGTAAAATGCTTCAGGAACACCGCCCGCCGCCGCGGCTCGAAAGTAGGCCAGGGCGCGCGGGCGATCCAGAGGAAGTACTCCTCCCTCATCATACAGTTTCGCCAAGCGAAACACCGCTGATGCCTCTCCCTTTTTCGCCGCCGCTCGCAGCAGATCGAGCGCACCTTGCACATTCTTTTCCACCTGATCTCCAACAAGCTGTAAATCACCCAATACGGCCATCGCCTTTGGGTTTCCCGCCTTGGCGGCTTCCTTGAGTTCGGCAACCGACGACCAAAGTGCTCCACCACCTCCGGTACGCGACACCAGCTCGGGTGCGCGGTCACCTGATTTCGCGGCAAAGACGATCGATCCCGCAGCCAGCGCGGCCGCAACTCCAAACGTGAGCAGTCGCTTCCGGAACGAACTCAGGCCGGTGCAGGGTAGGGGAGTCGTTGCGGGCATGCGTACATCGTCCCGTTCGAGGAGAGCAGGTTCCACACGAAAATCTCTCCGTCCCCAGGATTGTTTTGCTCCCATCGGAGAGGTGCCCCCTAGGGTCCGCCACGTCCAACCTGCCCCCCCCAGCCGCACGCCGCACACTCATTCGGCCCTCCGGGGCGTGGGCCGCAGACGGTCAACGGAAATTCCTCAATCTACCGAACATGATACACTTCCACCAATCCAACGCCTTCGGTGTCCGCCTTGCCAAACAACGTGACCGTGTAGCTGCCCGGCATGAGCTGCACGAACAAAGCCGAATCGGTCGTCCCCGCCGCGATTGGAAAAGCGCCGACCATCCCGGTCGCTGAGGCGACGAGGGAAGCTCGCGCATCGGTCGCCCAATCGTCATTTTCCGCCACCCACTCCGCGCCCCCGGGCCCGCCCATACGATGGAGTCGAACAACAGGATCGGCCAACACGCCAGTCACCCCCAGCGGCGCCAGCGAAGGGCCGATCCCTCGAATCAGGATGGCGACGGGCTCCGTTCCCGCCACGGTGAACCCCGCGATCAGCGCTCCGTCGCCCCGCGCCACAAACCCCCGGGACGAGACATTGGTAAGTCGTTGACCATAAATTTCAACCAGCTGAACCAGTGTCCCGACGCTGGCGCCAGAAGGGGCGGTAACCGTGTAGGTTCCCTGTTCGGTGGTCAGCAATTCGGCCGCATCCCGACTGCCTGTCGGCAAGGCAAAGGCACCCACAGCCCGCCCTTTGGCCGCGATTTCTTCGCCGCGCGGACTTTCGCCCCATTGGTCGTTGGTCAACACCGGCTGGTTGGTCGCTCCTGAACGAAAGACCACCAAGCTGGGGTCAGGCGCACATCGATCCGCGAGAAGGCCAAAATTGGCCAAAGCTGGTCCCACCGAACGCACCAAAACATCTTGCGACACACCAGAACCCACCACAAATCCCGCAATAAGAACCTTTTCACCGGTCCCCGAAACACCCCGGGTGGAGAGGTTGACCAATGCACCCCTGGCATCGGCAGCAGCCTCGGTCCGCTTGGCCTGAGCTTTCAGAAAGCCCTCCAAGCCAATCCTCGAACCCAAACGGCGTCCGGTCAGATCATCCGAGGAAACGTGGATGCCACCGTAAAGACGGGAGAGACCGGCCTGATCGGCCGCATCGTAGAACGTCGCCCACTGCAAGGTGAGGTCTTCGCCGGGACCCCGCTCAAACGTCAGGTACTTCCCATTCCGGAACGAGTAGGACGACAAACCACCCGGGTAGAACGGATCGCCGCGCAGGAGCGTCAATACTTCCGCAGCGGTGCGGCTGAACGTGCTGTGACCCGACACGTAGCCCGGGAAAGCCGGCGTGACAAAGGTGCTCATCTGATACGGCACCCATCGGCTCGCCAGCATCCAACCCACCCCGCCGACTTGGTTCACCGGATCTGCCGGATTGCCCAACCAAGCTCTCACAACCACCTTGCCCACAAGATCATCCGAGGTATCACGGCGTTGCAGAATTGAGGCGTGGCGTCCACCCGGAGCCACCGTCTCCGCCGTCGTCATTTCAATCAAATCGGGGATCAGCGGCAGCCCCTGGGGGTGGTACCGCGGGCCCGCCGGATCCGTTCCCTGGCCGAGGCCCCCCATGTAGCGAACCATTGAGATGGGTCGAACCCCGTCATACAGCCGTTTGATCGTCCAAGCGGCGCACGCTGCATCATGCAGCGAACCATTCAGGGCGTAGTAGCCGCGCACGTCCCACTCCAGCCGACTGAGCTCGGGACCCACCCCGCCAAGGCGGAATGACGCGCCTGGCGCATCGCTGACCTCATTGAATATCACATTCCAATGTCCTGGAGGTGTTTCTGAATTGGGGCCGTCCGCCCAGTATTCGGCCAGGACCCTTCCAAAGTCGGCTCGACTGACGAGATTCGCGGCGTAGGCCAGACCCGTCACCGGATTGATTTCATATCCCCGATTCTGATTTGTACCGAGGAGATGGTTGAGGCTGGTTCGCGGAGAAATGTCGACTCGAGCCGGGTCGGCCGGATCGAGATACGAAGAATACCGAATCACCTCCACCACCTCCTGGACAAAGACATTCGACCGATCGCCCCCCAGCTGCGGCGGCGGTCCGGGATCGAGAAAGAGGGTGTTAGGACTCGATCGCACCAAGGCAAACGGCTCGGTCAGACGCGCATTCACTCCCACGAACCGCTGCAGCCCGGAGGGCAGAACGATTCCGTTCTGGGTGATGGAATAACTCAGTGAGAGCGGCTGCCAACGATTCGGGTCGACCATGGTCGTGCCCGGAAGGCCCACCACCAGGGGCGCGTTCACTGAAACATACGAGGTGGCGTCTGCGTATCCGTTGGCCTCATTCGCACCATCACCGAACGTCGCCGCCAGCACCGCCAGGCCGATCCGGTTTCCCACCGCCGCCGGAGTGTTTCCGACCGTGCCGACGTCATCCGGATTGAATCCGTGAAGCTCCATCAGCCAGCGGATCCCCGCCAGGGTCCGGGCCGCCCCCGGGCTGCGGGCAAACCGCGCCGCGATGATTTGGTAGGCGGCGTGGCTCATCGCCTGCTTCTGCGCCTCGATGCGGCCGGCGCCTAGGTCTGCCACGGCCGGCGATTCCCTGCGGTAGGCAGGACCCGCGCCTGCCCGGGTCTCCGGCTCATAGGCCCAGAAGGCATCCCAGAGCGCTGCGGACAGGTGGTAGAGATTCCTCGCATGGACCGGTGGATTGGGAGTATCTTTTCGGATACCATCCAGCAGCGCCTCGTTCCACCACCGTGCCGTGGAGTGGCGGGAGAGATTCGCGGTCACCCGCACCTGCGCCGCGCCGCCGGGCGCGGTCCCAAGCGGATTGGACGCCGTCACGGAATAGGTGCCCCCATCAAACGGGTGGATGCGCTTGAGCGCGAGGACGGGGCCGTTCACCCCCGGAACCGCCACACCATCCTTGAACCAGGTGAAGATCGGCTGGGGGGTGCCGGTGGCCGCCGCGGTGAGCACCACATCCACGTCCTTCTCGTAGGTCCCGCCCACGGGAAGCAGCGTCAGGAGGGGCGGGGCGTTCGTGGTGATCGTCGGCTCAACCAGGTTCAGCACCTGGTTGGCCGGCACCGCGGAGAGGGTCTGCACCGCGCCATTGGGCCACTCGACCACCAGCGTCTCGACCACCGCGGCCGCGCCCAGTCCGAAGTGAAGGAAGGGCTCACGCTGGCCCAGGTAGGCGTTGGTCGGAGCATAGAGCGCGGTCTGCGTCACACCCGCCGCGGTCGCGCGCACCACCGTGCCGTATCCATCCCGATTTGACGATGTGCCTCGAAAGGAGAGCCGCAGCCATCGGTTCGCCGGCGCGGGGGTGTCGTTGCGATAGAGGATCCACGGGCCGTAGAGCGTCGAGATCAGCACGTCCTCATCTCCGTCGTTGTCGTAGTCGAGGACCGTGACGCTCCGCCCATAGCCGTGGTCCGTCACCCCCCAGCTTTCACCCACCTCGTTGAATCCGAATTCATTTCCGACGTAGAACCGGGTGCGGTCGGTCTTGGCGTTCGAGATCCGAAACGGACGCAGGGACGTGCTGGGCGGCCCCTCGTAGAAATAGCCGTTCGTGATGATCAGATCCGCGCGGCTGTCATTGTTGGCATCGAGGAAGGCCGTGCCCCAGGCCCAGCTGCCGTCCGCACCTCCGTATTGAGTGACGACGTCCTCGAACTTCCGTCCACCGAGGTTGCGATAAAGACGATTGGCGCCAAAAGGCGTGCGCACCGTTTCTCCGGTTCCAAAGTCGAAGGAGCTGACGATGAAGTCGAGCCGCCCATCGCGGTCAAAGTCAGCCACGGCCACACCCATGCCGTTTTGATCGGTTCCGACGCGGGCCTCCTGCCGGCCTTCGGTGAACGTCCCGTTTCCATTGTTCCACCAGAGCTGGCTCTTGCCGAAGTCGCTGACGAGCGACAGGTCCGGGTAGCCATCGCCATCAAAATCGGCCCACGCCGACGAGTAGCCGTGCATGACCGACCCGATGTGCGGCTGCCGCAGACCGGAGCTCTGCGTCACGTTGTCGAAGAACCCGGGGGCCGCCTGACCACGATTGCGCAGGAGCACGGAGTACTTTGCATCGTCGGCGGTCGACGAAACACCCCATTCGGTCACATGAAGGTCGAGAAATCCATCGCGGTTGAAATCCACCAAGCCGATACTTTGTCCGCGGTGCACTTCACCGGTGACGGTCGAGTCGGCTCCCCGCGTCACGGCCTGCTCGGTGAAGTGGCCGGTGCCGTCGTTGACAAACAGGAGATAGCTCGGGCCGTTGCGTGGCACCATGAATACATCGGTGCGGCCGGTGTTGGAGAAGTCGCCGGCCGCGATGCCTCCGATGTCGACCGCGGTCTCAAACCCGCGGGAGATCCCCTCTTCGCGAAATGTGCCATTGCGGTTGTTGATGAACACCAGGCACCGGCGCGGATTCTGGGCCAGGATCAAATCCGTCCATCCGTCGCGATCAATATCCACCGCGCACGAGGCGTAGCCGGAGGTGTAGCGGTCGATGCCGGCGGGAAATGGATCTTCGACCGGGGGAGGAGCGACCACATTCAGACCCGCCTGCGTGGCCACATCGGTGAACGTGGCCGAAACATTGGAAACACCAAGGAGTAGGAGCCCTGCCCGGCACCCGTTCGCAAGAAGGGCGGAAAGCCGTTTCATAAGCGCAGCATGGGGTTCTGCAACCGCTACGCCTGACCTGAAGGTGACGCGAGACGAAAGGGTCCGCCTGGACCCCAGTCGGGGGCTGCCGATTCAGCCCCCTTTCTCCAACCAACGGCCTATTCTGCGTCGCCGCTGCCCGTCACTGCCGTGCCGCCCGTAACCGTGACCTTCTCCATGACCGCCTTCATGATCTTCTCAGCCAGTTCCGGCTTTTCCTTGAAGGTCAATTTAGCCGCATCGCGGCCCTGGCCAACGAGTTCACCTTGGTATGCGATCCAGGCACCCTTCTTTTCCAGAATCTTGTGTTCCAAGCCAAGGTCGAGGATCGAACCGGTCTTGGAAATGCCTTCATCATACATGATGTCGAACTCACACTCCGTAAAGGGAGGAGCGACCTTGTTCTTGACCACTTTGATCTTGGTGCGGTTGCCAATGACCTTCCCGTCGGGGGTCTTGATCTGGTCTTTGCGACGGATGTCGATGCGGATCGACGAGAAGAACTTCAGCGCACGACCACCCGGAGTGGTTTCCGGATTGCCGAACATCACGCCAATCTTTTCACGGATTTGATTGGTGAATATGCAGATACACTTGGTCTTGCTCACCACGGCCGTCAGTCGGCGCATGGCCTGCGACATCAACCGCGCCTGTGATCCGACCGTGGCGTCACCCATCTGGCCATCGAGCTCCTGCTTGGAGATCAGTGCAGCCACCGAATCGATGACGATGACATCGATGGCATTGGAGCGAATGAGTGTCTCTGTGATATTGAGCGCGTCTTCGCCCGAATCAGGCTGCGAAACCAGCAAGTCATCCAGATTCACGCCGACGACGCGGGCGTACTTTGGATCGAGCGCATGCTCAACGTCGATGAAGGCAGCCAGGCCACCGCGCTTTTGCGCTTCGGCAATCACACTGAGACAAAAGGTCGTCTTGCCGGACGACTCCGGTCCGTAGATTTCGATGATGCGGCCGCGTGGCAGACCGCCAACCCCCAAGGCGAGATCGATCGCAAGTGAACCAGTCGAAAGCGTTTCGACCTTCATCTTGGAATTCTCGCCCAGCCGCATAATCGATCCTTCACCGAACTGCTTGGTGATCGAGCTGATAGCGAGTTCGACGTTCTTGCGGGATTCTGCAGGTACAGCAACGACACCCGTGGCAGAGGCGGCGACGGGAGCGGAGGAAGCTTTGGTGGTGGTAGGAGCGGCCTTGGACATGTTGAAAAGGGGAGGGAGGTGCGAAAAAAATGACCCGCAGTGGGACGCTCGGCAAAAACCGATGGGCGCTACCGCGGAGTCACGACCTGAAACGGTGCACCGCATGGAAGCAAGTTCCGCGTAGCGGGAAAAAGAGAAGTCTCACCCCCCAATTATCCCGCCTCAACGAGGGACAGGCCAGATAGAGCGCGGGCAAGGGACAGGTGAAATTTAATTGCAATATATATGCAACGTATCACTCTTTTCCTGTGCGCCACCCCCGCCTCAAGCTCTCCCCTCTTGATTCGGTCGCCGCTTACCACGTCATCAGCAGGACGGTTAATGGTGAATTCCTTTTGGATGACCCTGCCAAGGAGGTGCTTCGCAAGCAGCTCTGGCAGGTTTCCGACTACTGTGGGGTCCACATCCTTTCCTATGCTCTTTTGAGCAACCACTTCCATCTTTTGGTTTTGGTCCCTCTCCGGCAGCCCATCTCCGATTCTGAACTCCTGCGTCGTTACCGGGTTCTTTATCCTCATCCCTCCCGCTTTCAATCCGCTCGCTTGGAGGTCATCGAATCCCAACTGGCTTCCAACGGTCCCCTGGCTGTCGCCTGGCGCCAGCGCCAGCTCGCTTTGATGGGCGACCTTTCGCCTTTCCTCCAACTGCTCAAGCAGCGTTTCTCCATTTGGTTTAACAAATCTCACGACCGTTTCGGCACCCTCTGGGCCGAGCGTTTCAAATCCGACCTGGTTGAACCTTCCCGCCATTCCCTTCTCCTGGCCGCTGCTTACATCGATCTTAATTGTATCCGCGCCGGCCTCGCTTCCGACCCCAAGGACTACCGATTCTGCGCTTACTCCGAGGCGCTCGCCGGCCACCCGCGGGCTCAATCCGGTTTGCTCCAGGTCATCGGTGGCGACTCCTGGGTCCATGCCCGGGAGTCCTATCGTCAATTCCTCTTTTCTTCCGGTTCACTCGAATCACCCGGCAAGGCCCGCCTTGCTCCCTCCCAGTTTGCCTCGGTCATCCAAGCCGGTGGCAAACTGCCCCTCGCTGCGATCCTACTTTGCCGCGTTCGCTACTTTTCCGACGGCGCCGTTCTCGGCTCCCATGCCTTTGTTCAGTCCCAACTCGATTGGTACCGCGCCAAAACCGGTCTGCGGCGCCGGGCCCGTGTTCGTCCCCTTCCTTCCCAGCTCACCGATTGGGGCGATCTCGCCGTCCTGCGCGGCCTGCGCAAAGCCGCCATCGTCTTTCCTCAGGCCTGAGCTTCCTCTCTGCTCTTCTCCTCCACCGCCTCGCTCACGGCCTGGCGGTTTTTTTGCGTTCCCTCTCCTCGCATTTCCTCTCCCATCCCTATTCGACTCACCCCGTTTTTGCGTCTGTGTCACTCCGTCGCTCTCTTTCCGCCTTTGCTCTGCTCGCCGACGCTCCTTTTTGACCTGTCCCTTATCAACGCCTAAAATTTGACCTGTCCCCAGTTTGGGCCTCTCAGATTTGACCTGTCCCTTCTTTTGTTGGCACGTACCGGGTTCGCCGCTCTCCGCTCTTGCCCTGCGGCGGAGTTCGCTCAGCGGGGAGTCGGTAGGCCGTGCGGCGATAGCCGTTACGCGCAGGGTCGGAGGCGCATTTGATTTGGAACTCCTGCATTCGCTGAAACAGCCCCAGAAGCTGGTCGGGACGCGGATAGCAATCCAACCCCGACTTCTCCAAGGCCATCAACACCTCGTGGGTCGCCTCCAGCGTCGAAAGACAACCCTCTTGCGGCTGCTGCTTGATTACATAACGGCTCACCGCCGTCTCCGCCGTGAACATTATCCGCGGCAAACGCTGCAAGCTCATGCTCAGTCGAAGCATTTTCCGCGCACAAGCCCAAGTGCCATCCAGAAGGAAAATCACCAATCGCCTGCCCTCCAAATCGTCGCCCGACAACCCCCCGGTCGAGAGGTTGCGCGCTCCCTTTCCCGGGTACAGAAGAACGGGATAATTTCCGGGATCGTCAATCAATGCCTGCACCCGCACATGCTCATCAAATCCAATACCCATGTGCAGTTCGCTGCGAGCCAGGGACAAGTGAGTAAGTCGCCCCGTTCCCGCCTTCTCCTGCTTGAACTCCTTGGGGTGCATCAAGAAGACAAAGTGAGTTTGGGTGTCCATCGGCTCGATCGATGGACACCAACAAAGTTCTTTCGGCCAAAAGCACCGGTAGCAGGTTTCTCTACTCATACACCCCACTCAGGAACGACCGGCACAACCGACCACTCCGTCCCTGACAGGTCTTTCACTTGAGGCTGTCAATCAGCGCCTGATTCAACCGGGTGTACTCTTCTTTGATGCCGCCCGGCGCTTGCGCAGCGAGTTCAAGCGACTGCCGGGCGGCTGCCAATGCCCCCGTCTTGTCTCCCATTTTCTTAAGAATGAGTCCCTTTCGGTAGATGAACCAAAACGCCTTCGGGTCTTCAGCCAATCCTGCATCCATCCACGCCAGCGCCTTCTTTAGGTCTAAATTGTATTCATAGTAAAACATTGCCGCCGCCACATACGGCTTCTTGCCACCCTCCACCGCCATCGCGGCCTCAATCTGCGGCACGAGCATGCCAACGACATCGATTTCCACCTTCATCGGCACCCTCACCTTTTCCCAAGCGAGATAAAAGGTCGCCGATGAGTCGCGCAGATCCGAAAATCCAATGGCAAACGTTTCCATCGCGGCGGGAAGCGCGACTGGCTTCACTTTCAATCTTACAACGTCATTCTTCTCATTATACTGATAATCACCCCATTGAGACATATTCTTGTGGATGATGACCGTCCACTCGTCCTTGCCCGGTATGGTAAACAGCTCGTAGCTTCCCGCCGGGACGTCCGATCCGTTGATCTTGATCGCCGTGCTCAGCGTTAGTTTGGTGGAATTGTTCGCGCCCGTGCGCCAGATCCGGTCATAAGGAACCAGTCCACCGAATACCTGGCGGCCTTTCATGCTCGGCCTCGAATAATTGACCTCGATGTCCGTGATGCCGATCCGTTGTTTCAAGGTGGTAGGCGGGCTCGCCATCGGAAACTCGAGTTTGGGTGCCACCGGAGTCTGAGCGGCCAAACCAGTGACGAATCCAATTGAGGCTAGGGCGAAAAACAGGGTTCGAAGGTTCATGGGGAGGAGAAGTTTAGGTGAACGAAGGTGACCCATTCTGCACCCTTTGGCCCTATCATGCAACTGGGCATCACGGGAAATTTAACCCCCGTCGTCGCCGCCCCAGTTTAACTTCGTCGCCACACCACCCCTCGGTCTCAGAATAGAACCCAGCGCCACGACGTCATACCGTGCGTGCAACCTTCCCCATTTTGTGGCAACTTCCCTGCGTACCAAGACTTGGATAAACCCGCGTACCCCATGGTGCTTCAACGCCTCTTCGCATTGGCCGTCCTCGTCGCCCACGCCTTGACCGCCGGCGCGCAACCGCCTCCCGGCCGGGTGCTGCTCTTTCCGGACCCTTCCTTTCGCGGTGAACCGCTGGTGCTGACGCCCGGGGAGGTCATCGACAATCTGCACTACCGCCGCCAGCCAAACGGGAAACGCTGGAATGACAGCATATCTTCGATTCGGATCGAAGGTCCGGTGCGTTTGGTCATCTACGGCGACGCCCACTTCAAAGGCGAAAGGCTCGAGCTGCGAAGGGACCAATCCGACCTCACCACGCAACCGCACGGGCCCGCCAAATTGGAGACGTGGGACGATCGCATTTCCTCCCTCAAAGTGGAGTCGCTCGACTTTGGGCAGGGGCCCCCGGACGCCCGCCCTCCGGAGTTTCGCAATCAGCGCGAAGCCGACCGTGCCATTCGCGCTGCCTACCTTGACCTCCTCGGCCGCGAGCCCGACTTCGACGGCTACCAGAACTACCGGCGTCGGCTCCTCGACCAAGGCTGGTCCGATGCGCGACTTCGGACCACCCTCCGCGACAGCCCGGAATTCAAGGCCAGGGACTTCGACGCAGTGGTACGCAAAGTCTTCAAGGAAGTCCTCGGGCGCGAGCCCGACGCCTCCGGTCTCGCCACGTATCGCTCACGCTTAAGAGAAGGGTGGTCGGAAAATGACTTACGCGCCGATCTCAAGCGCAGCGACGAAGCCAAGGACCGCCTCGCCCGGGAGATTGTCACCCAGGCCTATCGCGATCTTCTCGGACGTGACCCAGACCCTTCAGGACTAGAAACTTATACGAACCTCATCCTGAAGAAAGGATGGACGGATCAACGGGTGCGTGACACCTTGCGGGGCTCCGAAGAGTATCGGAATAGACCCAAACCCTGAAGGCCCGCCAGCCACGCGGGAAGGGGTGCCGTCCCGGTCCCCCTTGATTCAGCTGCGTTCCAGCCGAAACTAGGCGCTCACCACCACCTCCCATGACCGATCCGCTCGAATTCCCGGCGGAACCGGATCCGCCACCCGATCCGTCCAAAGCCGCGCCAGAACCAGACTCCGCTGGTACGTCTTCGACTCCCTCCTATTTTCAGACGGGCCAACGGTGGCGCGCCTTTCAAATTGGGGAGACCTTCGGTCCAGGCTCACCCGAGCGATTTAACGCGGTGGACGTCGGCTCCATGGAGCCAGTTCTTGTGTCGGTGACGAAGCTCGGGACAAGCACCGAACTCCGTCGGCAAACGTGGGAACTCCTCAAGGACCTGCGCGCCAACCATCATCTCCGTTTGATCGATGCCGCCGAGGAGCATGGTCACCGAATCGAAGTCACGTCCGCGCCCCCGCTTCAGTCCCTGCGGGAGTGGCTCGTGGAACACCCCGCCAACCGCGGAATCGTGGAGCTGCTAATCCGGCAGCTTACACCCGTACTTTCCAGCCTCCACTCGCGCGGCGTCGCGCATCTTAACGTCCGGCCTGAACTCATTTACGTCACACCAGGCCCAAAGGACCCCACTTCCGATCTCCAATTCACCCTTGGGGGACTCGAAGATGCGATCCCCGTGGCGCAGGACGAACTGATCTCCATCGGCGTCGATCCGCTCTACGCTCCCCCGGAGGCCGCCGGCTTGTACCGGCACCAACCGGGTCCCAGCCTGTTTGCGTGGGATTGGTGGTCGTTGGGTCGCGTGACCCAGGAGTACGTGCTGGGGCGCCACATCATCGGATACCACCTGAATCGCGACGTGGCCCGGGTGACCGCCGAGTTGCGCCTCCGCGCCGAAGCGATGCTGTTTGAAAAGGAACCGTCAGGAGTGCGGGCCGGCGCGGTCGAGCTGATGAACAACCTCGACCCGGCGGTGGACCGTCTGCTGCGCGGGTTGCTCACCGCCTCACGAGACGGACGGTGGAAACAAACCGAATTGGAGAGCTGGTGTCAGGGACGCGAGGTGCGCGACCGGTACAACCTGCCCCGAAACGCCCACCTGTTCACCTGGCGCGGCCAGGCGTACAGCATTGCGGAAGCAGCCGACTACTTCGCCCAGGAGGCCAATTGGGAAGAAGGCGAGGCCAACCTCTTCTCGCCGCCACAGGACAAGACCACCTTGCTCGCGTTTATCCGCGGAGAAAGCGCGCAAGCCTCCCTCGCCGAACGGCTGGAAGCCCTGCTGGCCAAGTCCGACCTGCCCGCCTGGAAAGATCTTCCCCTCGGAGCCCGGCAGACCGCCCTCGCCGCCGCAGCCTGGTGCGTCTGCGCCGATGCCGGCGCACCGGCCGCGTTGCGCCTGCGGGGGCGCCGCCTCGACTGGATCGGCCTGCAGGCCCTGCTCAACGGCGACAATGCGGTCGAACTCACTCCACTGCTCCACGCCCTCACCGCGAAACCCTATATCGAGCTGGTGGAAACGCTCGACGCCGAGGCCGCCCGCTCGCTCACCCTGCTGGCGCAGAGCGCCCGCGAGGCAATCGAGCACGGTATCCAAGAGGGATGGATACTTCCGACCGACTCAGCGACCCACGCCGAACTCTTCCGCCTCGCCGTCCAGCCGCCGCGCGAGATCGATTCCCGCCTGCACGCCCTGCACAGCCAGTTCGCCACCACCCGCACGCCGGTGCTGGGCGGCTACTTCGCCAGCCCCAAGCCGGAACGGTGGAAAATGCTCCTGCTGGCCTACACGGGGGCACGCGCCGCGCAGTTCCTCTACGTTTCGCACCAGGAGCGCAACCTCGAGCGCTTCAGCGAGCTGTCGCAGCAGGGCGGCCGGCTGGCCGCCTTCGTCTTCTGGCTCGGCCTCCGCCGCGTCCTGACCGCAACGCCGTGGTTGTTCCTCCCCTGGTGGATCGTCACCCCGGCCTGGCTGGCCCTCGCCGCCGTCGTGTATTTAAGAACCCACGACGCACTCCCGGCGGGCATCGCGCTCGCCGGGCTGTTCGCACTCCGCACCCTGGCCCACGCGCACATCAGGCGCATGGTGCGTCGTTGCGACCCGGACGCCCGACCCTGGTCGTGGGGCGACCACACCGCGCGGTGCCGCGCCGAGGCCGAACGGATGCGTCCTTCCGACGCCGGCACGCTCGAGCTGCCGGCCTTGATCCGACGGCTCGAGGATCTCGTGCGCGAGATGTCCGAACTCCCGATCGATCCACGTCCGGGCCCGCTGCCGACCCCGCCCCGGTTCACCGGGTTGTGGGGCAGCGCGGGCGCGGCCCTGCTCGCCGTCATCATCGGCGCAATCCAGTTTATCCAAACCTTAGATACCGCGGATGCATTGACGGGCGCGCCAGACAGGGCGGCTCCGGCGTCACCCTCCTCCGCGCCGGCGTCCGCCGCCGGCCAGCCCGCCTTTGTCACCCCGCCTCCCGGGGCGGCGCCCGGCTTGTATGAGGAAATAAATGTTGGTTTTGGCCGCCGCATCCGCGGGCCGCTCCGTCCGTGGGACGTTCCACCGGACCGGGTCGGACGCCCCGTGACCGTGCGGCGGCGCGAACCGGCCAGCGCCGACCAGCGTGCCCAGGCAATGATCGACGGTGAACGCGTCCTGCGCCCCTATCCGAGCAAGGGTATCGATGCCGTGATTGCGGTGCGCGTGCCCGCCGAGTCCCGGCAGGACGTGGGATTGATGCTTTTTGACGCCAAAATGCGCAGCCTGGTGGATCAGGATGTTCACGTCGTCGACGGCTTGCCCGATGAAGGCGTCTGGACCCGCCTCGGCTCAAGGACCGTGGTCTACCTCAGCCCGCCGCCACCACCGCCTCCTCAGCCCACACCGCCCGCCGCCACCGAGACGGTGCCCCTGCCGGAACTTCCGCCTAACTAGGTCGCCGAGCTCAGCGACTGAGCCAGACTACTCCGACCGCCAGGGTCAGCACGGCAATGGTGGTTCCCGCCTTGAGGTACTCGACAAACGACAGGTGCACCCCCCGTTTGCGGGCAATCTCCGCCACGATCAGATTTGCAACCGAACCCAACAAAGTGAGGTTGCCCGCCAGCGTCGTCGCCATGGCCAGGGTCAGCCAAGCCGTCTGCGGATCCGTCAACGTCGGTACCACCGGTCGAAACAGCATCACCGCCGGCACATTTGAAACCAAGTTGCTCAAAACCAGGGAAATACCCGTGAGGGGCAACGCCCCTCCGTTTGCGTAGGGACGAAGGGCGGAGAAAAGCGCTTCACCGATCCCCGAAACCTCGATCGCTCCGGTCACCACAAAAAGTCCGCAAAAGAAGACCAGCAATCCCCAGTCGATTTCCTGAAACACCCGCTCGGGTTCGGTGCGTCGCGTCACCAGCAACAGGGCCGCCGCCAGCGCCGCAGCCAGAGGCACCGGCATGCCGGCAATCAGAACCACCACCATCAAGACCGTTGCCAATAACGATTTACGCAAAAGTCGAGCATCTCCCTCGATGGGCATGGCCGCAATGGGATCGAGATACTCCGCACGAAACTCACGCCGGTAGACCACGACCAGAACCGCCCAGGCAATCACCAGGCCGAACAGCGCGATCGGGGCAAGCGCGAGGGTGAACTGCACAAAACCGATCCCCGACGACAGGCCCACCAGCATGTTCTGCGGGTTGCCAGTGATTGTCGCCACGGAACCGATGTTGGCCGCGGTGACCAAACCCACAAGGTAGGGCAGGGGATTGCGCTTCAGGGAGGCCGTGAGGTCGAGCACCAGCGGGGTGAACACCAGCACGATGGTATCATTGAGAAACACCGCGGAAAACACGCCCGACACCCCAATGATCAGGGCCAGAAGCCGGCGGGGCGTCCGCGCCCACACCACGACTTTCGCCGTGACCTCCTGGAAAAAACCAGCCATGCGCAAATTCACATTGAGAACCATCATGCCAAAGAGCAGCAGGATGGTATTCCAATCCACCGCACGGTAGGCCTGCTCAAGCGTGAGTGCCCCAAGGGCAATCAGAAGCGTCGCACCCACGAGGGCGATGGTCGCCCGGTTCATTTTGAGCGCCGGGTATCGACCCACCGCCACCCCCACCAGCGTGAGCGCAGCCAAAACCGCCGTCATTGCCTGCACCCAAGTCATGGCAGAAGTGGGACCATCGCATTCACGGTTGATAATAGCGCCGGTACCACTCGACAAAGGCCCGTAGCCCCTCTTCCAGGGACGTCTTGGGCTGATAGCCGTAGGCGGCCTCCACCGCGTCCAGACTCGCGCTCGTCTCCGGCACGTCGGCTGCCTGCGCGGGCAAGAGGTTGAGCTTGGGCTTCTTGCCTATGACCGAGGCCAGCATGTCAACAAACAGTCTCACCTCGACGGGACGGTGATGACCGAGGTTGTAGATACGGTAGGGCGGAACAGGCCAGGTCGCAGGCGGGTACAACAGGGCCTTCATCAACCCGTCCGCCACATCGTCGATGTACGTGAAATCCCGCCGATTCTGTCCTTCCGCAAACAGATCAATCGGTTCGTCGGCAAAGATCCTCCGAGCAAACAAGGTGGGAGCCGTATCTGGACGTCCCCACGGACCGTACACATTGAAAAAACGCAACCCTGTCAGCCGCAGGTTGTAAAGATGCGCATAGCTGTGCGCCATCACCTCGTTGCTCTTCTTTGTCGCTCCATAGAACGACAGGGGCCGGCTGGTGTCGTCACTCTCCCGAAATGGCGTGGCCAGCAATCCACCGTAAACACTACTCGATGAGGCATAAACCAGGTGTTTTGGCGGATGCGCACGCGCCGCTTCCAGGATGTTAAAGAAGCCGATCAGGTTACTTTGGACATAGGCCGCAGGGTGATCGACGCTGTGGCGGACGTTAGCCTGAGCCCCCAAATGCACCACGTAGTCGGGTCGAAGCTGGGCCCAAAGTCCGCCCAGTTTCGACGCATCCGAAAAGTCGAGTTGTACGAACCTGAAATCC